>CAWFZC010000006.1:0-701193 GCA_963820245.1 uncultured Acidobacteriaceae bacterium
TAACCGGTTCGGCAGGCCCGTCGACAATCTTGTCTGCCACATCGCGCAGGTACACTGGACTGCCGCGAACTACGCCAACAACTACATCCTCCAGATCCTCGCGTTGTGTGAAAATGTTGCCGGCATCGACGCGGACTTCCTTGTTGTCTTCTGAAAAACT
Source organism: uncultured Acidobacteriaceae bacterium (assembly GCA_963820245.1). Taxonomy (GTDB): domain Bacteria; phylum Acidobacteriota; class Terriglobia; order Terriglobales; family Acidobacteriaceae; genus Telmatobacter. The sequence continues at coordinate 161 of CAWFZC010000006.1, forward strand.
GCCGGCCTGCACGCTTGCGTTTGCGGCCTGAAGATGCCCGACGATTGCCATTGGCGACAAGCCGTAGGCGCTGAGCTTTTCAGTGCTGAGGACGACCCGCATGGTGCGGGGGAGGCCGCCGATGATCGACGTCTCCGACACGTCTCCAACCTGCTCGATGCTGTGCTGCATCTCATCGGCGATGGCCCGTAGTTGATAGCCGTTGTAGTGCTCGCCCCAAAGCGTCATGGCGAGGATCGGCACATCATCGATGGAACGAGCCTTGATGAGCGGCTGGGAGACTCCGGGCGGCATGCGATCGAAGTTCGAGTAGAGCTTGCTGTAAACCTTGATCAGCGCATCTTCCTGCGGCGTGCCGACCAGGAAGCGAACAATGACGAGACTCTGTCCTGGCGCTGAAGTTGAGTACACATATTCAACGCCCGAGATCTGGTGAACCAGATTCTCGATAGGCAGCGTGACCCGCTCCTCCACCTCGGCTGGAGTGGCTCCCGGCATCGCGGTGGTGATGTCAAGCATGGGAACAAGAATCTGCGGCTCTTCTTCGCGAGGAATGATGGCAACCGCGAAAATTCCAAGAGCCAGCGACGCGGCAATAAAGAGCGGCGTCAGCTTGGAGTTGAGGAACGATTTTGCAAGGCGCCCAGCGATTCCAAGATCTTGCGTCATGGCCTGACCCCTGCACTCGCTTCTATGCGCTTGCCGGCGAGGTCGCGGTCAGAAGGTGCATCAACGAGTTTTTCGTTCTCAGAGACGCCGGAGAGAACTTCGACGAGACCGCCTTGCGCTGCGCCCAAAGTAAGGTAGCGGAGCTGTGCGACCCCCTGGCCATCGAGAACATAGGCGCAGGATAGCGAGCCGCGCGTAACAACCGCGGAGCGCGGAATGAGGATTGCCTGCTTGGTGCCGTTAGCGAACATCGCCGTTCCATACATTCCAGAGCGCATCTGGGCCGAGGAAGGCAGGTCGATTTTGACGAGGAAGCTGTGACTGGATGGATCGGCTGCAGGAACGATCTCGGTTACAGTTCCGGCCTGGTTTGAGGATGATGCGCCATCGATGGTGACCGCTACCTTCATTCCCTTGTGAATGGCGCCAATGGCGGACTCATCCACCGCGGTGTCAAGTTGCAGCGGTCCAGCCTCATCGATCTTGAGTAGTGGAGTACCCGGTGCGGCCATAGTCCCGGGATCAGCCATCCTCGCCGTGACGACGCCAGCGAACGGAGCGACGAGGCGCGTGTAACTCAGCATGGTTCGTGCTCCGCTCTCCTGAGCGCGCGCCGCGTCAGTCTGTGCGCGCACGGCTTCAAGATTGGCCGCCGCGGCTTCGGCGCGCCGTGATACCTCGTCCAACTCCTGCGGGCTTACGCTCTTTTGTGCATCGAGCTGCTTGTAGCGGTCTAACGTGCTCGTCGCCAGCGCAGCGTTGGTTTGCGCGGCAGCCTGTGCGCTTTGCGCCGCCTTCACGCCTGCCTGCGCCTGATCCACTGAAGAGCGAATCGCCGCGTCGTCGAGAACTACCAGAGTCTGCCCGGCGCGAACGCTGTCTCCCTCCCGAACCAGCACCTGCTGGATGCGCCCCATCACCTGCGCGGAGACGAATGCGGATTCTCGTGCTTGAACCGACCCTGTGGAACCCAGGTTCAGCGGTACCTGCTGCTGAAGGCTCTCAACGACGCGCGCTTCCACGGTCTGTGGAGTCGATGGTGATGCCGTGGATTCACCACTATGGCAGCCGGCAATCAATGCCGCGGAAGCGGCAAGTAAACTCGACCATATTACTTTCTTCATTGCAATTCCTCCGCGGCATCGGGCGTCAGGGTCCCGGTTGCGTATAACAGTTCGCTATAGGCCATGGCATTTCCATATACGGCATGCCAGTAGTTGGATTGACTTTCACGCTCGGCGTCCTCGGCCCGCAGTAGATCGGTAATCGTGGCAAGGCCGGCGCTGTAGCGGTTCTTGAGAATGCGAAGACTTTCCGCCGATTCGCTCATTGCAGCTCGTGCTGTTGCCAGCGAGAGTGCAGCTGTCTTGCGATGAATATGCGCCTGACTAACCTGCATTCGGAGATGCTGCTGCGAGGCTGTCACTTGCGCGTCGATCTTCTGCTTGGCCGCGCTTTCACGGGCCAATTGGTCACGCTTGCCGAGAGGCAGAATGTCCAGGCTGATCTGCATGCCAGCCACCCAGTTATTTCCGCCCGCGCCTGCAAAGGACGTGCGGTCTTCTTCCCAGTTGCCATATGCGCTGACCCGCGGTCCAAAGTCTGACTTTGCCGCACTCAGCGCCGATGCCTGCGCCGATTGCGCTTGCCCCAGCGCCATCAGATCAGGCCGCGTCTTGACGGCTGTTGCGATCTCGTCTTCAATTACGCCTTGTGGAAACGTGTGCGGCTCGATTGGCTTGAGCTCAGTTTCCTTCAGGTCCGGCGTGCCCATTGCTTCGCGCAACGAAGCCCAGGCAAGTTCCAGTTCACCCTGCGCTGTAATCAACTCCTGGTTGCGCGCAGCCACATTCACCTGCGCCGACATGCGATCCGATTCCACCGCCAGGCCGGCCTTCACGTGATCGTCCACGGAACTCAGCAGTGCCGCCGCAGTCTCCTGCTCATGCTGAGCGACATCGATCGCTCTCTGCGCGTAAAGCACTTGCTGATACGCTCCTACCACGCGGAACACAATCTGCTGATCTACCGCCTTAGCGGATGAAGAGGCGCTTTGCTTGAAGAGGTCTGCGCGGTGAATCTGCTTCTGCGTCTTGAAAGAGTCGAACGCCATCCACTGGCCCGAGAAGCGCGTGGAGAAATTGCCAATCGGCTGTGGGCGGTTCAATGCGTTGAGCGCGAAGTCGGCGGAAGTAAACTGCTGCTGCCGGAGCCGCATTCCAAACGCATAGACAGGATCGTTGCCGCGGGAAATATCTTCAGTGAAAGTGAGTTGAGGCAAGAGCGCGGTACGCGCCATGCTGGCGGCCGAGCGAGCGTCGATACTGTCCGCGCGCGCAATCGTGGCATCGGGGCTCTGGCCCAAAGCTTGATTGATGGCTTGTCGGAGGGTCAGTGGCCCCTGTGCGTTTGCCGCCATTCCCCCAATTGAGAAAAGAAGAACGAGGCACAAAGATCGATTTATGGAATTGCTCATCGGGTGAGGTGTCCTTGGATAATGCCTTTCAATTGAATAAAGCCATGGAATGTCGAATCCGTTACAAAAGGCGTACAAATAAACATGGCTGCGGACGTGGAACCAAATCCGATATCGCCTCCCGTACTCGGAATCGGACGAGACCTAGGACAAAACAAGTCAGCCAATCGCTTTGTAATGTGCAAGGGTTGGTTTCCAGAAGAATTGGAGCGGGCCTGCATGTCGCGTTGCCGCTTTGCTGAGGGCTCAGGATTTCTCCGGCCGAGTGAAGAGCTCTTGCCGGAACGGTTCTAAAGGGAATCCGAGCCGCTTCCACTCGCCGTAGCCGCCACGCAAAGGACGTACTCGCTCAACGCCCAGCTTGCGCAGAGTCATGGCGGTCCTTGCAGCGGTTGCCTCGCTCGGACAAGTGCAGTAGAGCACGACATCGCGGTCGCGGGGAATCTCATCGCTTCGAGCAGCCAGGGACTCCGGGGAAAAGTGGACGGCGCCGGGAAGGGTGAAGGGATCCGGCAACAATTCCAGAGGATGGCGAAGGTCCACGATGAAGACTTTCCCGCCCGAGTCGAGTTGGCGCTTGAGTGACTCAGGCTCCAGGCGCCCGGCGAACATATGTTTGACGATCCTGTGGCGGCGTACAAGTCGCAACAAAAAGAATCCAAGAATTCCAAAGGCCAGCAGCAAACCGGAAAACCGGCCCACCCAATCGAGAAGTCGAGGATCTCGCCTGAGTACATCACCGAAGAATCGTCCGGCCGCCAGGAGCGAGCCGAGCCAAAACACGGATCCGAGGCTGTCGAAAAGAAGAAAGTACCCGAAACTCAAGCCGTTCTGGGCGGCTATCGGCGAAGCCAGTGTTCCCAATCCCGGCACGAATTTTGCGATGAGGAGCGTCGTTGCCGGGTTGCGATCAAACGCCTCGCGCGTTCGCCGGATGCAGACCGCAGGCTCGCAGGAGAGTTTACACAAAACTCCCAGCACTTGATGGCCGTATTTTCTGCCGATGAAAAACCATGCAGTATCGGCAATCAGAGAGCCGGCCAGCGCGGCCAATAGCGCGAACCAAAAGCTTAGTTCGTGGTGTGAGGTTAGGGCGCCCGCAGCGAGTAGTGCCGGCGTGGCCGGCAGCGGAATTCCAAGTTGTTCCGCCAGGATCCAGATGAAAAGGAGAAGATATCCGTAACTTGAAAGAAGGCCGTTCGATATTGCCATTACTCTGCTTTCCTGCTTGCCCTGCTACGACCATGTCTCCGTTTAAAGGTCGATCAGTCAGTATCTCTTCAGGCCGGCTTATTTGTGCCAGTGCTTTTCTCTTCCGATCAACATCATCATTTTGAGATTGATGCTCAAGAAGCGCCATAGCTGCCACGGCAGAAACGTCCTCATAAATAGCGTGAAGGCCGTGGGCTGCGTGGCGTACACGTTCGTGTTGATATCTTCCATAACGGCTCGTTCCTTCCTGTCTGTAGTGGGCGGGTTCATGCCCGTCATTCTGGAATCAATTGCCAGCCAAAACGCAGCTTCGCCTTGTAAAGAAACATATAGTGAAGGATCAGCTTGATCCAGTGACCCGCCAGTCCGATCTCTCCAGTTGTGTATTTAAGGTCGCGGCCATATTTGGGGTAGCGATCGTAATCGGGGACAATCGGAAAGACCGTCATGGATGCCGCAGTGCCTTTCAACAGACTTGATCCGGAAGACGCAACGCAGGCTGCTCCAAGTTCGGCCATGGATGCTGTGTGGAGCGGCGCGTCTTTCCCCTCAACCATGTCGGCGATACTTCGAGCAACGACTCTGCCGGTGGTCGCGGAAGGCATACCGGTGCGCGGCGCTGTCGCGAAGATTGAAGTGCCCCTGGGGCTGGTGTGGGGACGTGAGATGGGGTGTGGGGGCGCGAACGCTATTCCTGCGGCGAAAATGTTGGGATATGCCGGGCTCTGATAGCTCCGCGGCCAATCCGCGGCCTTCCACTGCTCATAGGGCTTCTGGTTATAGTCAGCATCGACCTTCATGAACCCGTTGGGAGCAAACATCCGGGCGGTGATGTCGCCGCCCTTTCCGTCGAACGCCTGCAATCCCACGCCGGCGAATGGCGGCAGCAGCATGGCCATGTCAAAGGTCAGCTCGTGTTCTTCCCCGGCAAGATTCTCATACATCAGGCGGCCTGCCTCAATCTTTTGAGCATGAGCGCGAGTTACAGACCAGATTCCCCGCTCGGCAAGAACAGACTCGGTGAAGATGTTCGTCGGGGTGATGTACCCGTTACGGCGGATGAAGGCGCCGTCCATCCCGAAGTCGCCCAACTCGTACTCGTTCGTGAAGAAGACGACGTCGGCCTTGTCACGAACGCCATGGCGGCGCAGCTCAAACTCAAGATTAACCACATACTCGAAGGCAGCGCCCTGGCAGGTGCACATCCCATGACCGGTGCCGATGACGAATCGGCATCGGTCTCCCCGCTTCATTCTTTCGACAGACTGAAGAAAGTGTTCGGCAGCCTCGGTCGCGTGACTGGGTGTACAGACCGACAGGGTATGTTTGCCGGGCCCAAGTCCTTCAGTAGCGGCAAAGTTCAGCTTGGGGCCGGTCGCGTTGATCAGGAAGTCGTAGTGGATGGTGAGGCGCTCAGCCGCCTGTCCGGGGGGACTTTTCTCCACGACGACAAACGGCCGGATGTCCTCGAAGCTTCCTTCCGGATGAATCGCAACAGCACGGCCTTGTTCGAAACGAATCCCCGCCTGCTGATAAACCGGCCCCAGGGGGAATGTGACCTGCTGTTCGGTCATCAGGCCTAATCCAAGCCAGATATTGGAAGGAACCCAATTGTAGGTTGATTGCGGCGAAACCACGACAACTTCATGGGAACTGTCTAGCCACTTGCTGAGGTAGGAGGCTGCGGTATGGCCGGCAATCCCGGCTCCCAAAATCACCACTCGGGACATGTCTTTCTCTTTCCCGGTATTCGTCCTGGCCTCGGCACTTTCAATCAAGGGCCGAAACCACAAGGCGGTTCCGTCTTGCAGGTTTCACTGGAGAGCAGTCTGAGAGACTTCGTGGAGTCTGTCAAGTTTCATTCTCGCGTGCTTCTCCATCTCTTGTTGCGCTGAGCCGATCCTGTGGGTGAGGTAAGACCCCGGCACAATGGACATTCCCACTGAAGCCGCGATGTAGATCATGTCTTGCGGGAAGTGCGGGCAACTCGGTTGCGCGAGGTCCTTCTTGCTTCGCGGACAAAGCGGGTCATGGACTTGGAGAGATGTTCGAGGACAGTCGACCACTCTTCGAGGTGACGTTCGCCTTCCTTGGTAAGCGTGTAGACGCGGCGCGCCGGGCCGCCTTGTCCCTCCTCCCAGGCGGATTTGACATTGCCATTCGCCTCCAATTGCCGCAAAGTCCTGTAAAGAGCGGCTTTGTCGATTTCGGCATCGGTGAGTGCATGCTCCTGGAGCTCGGAACAGAGATCGTAGCCGCAGGACCGTCCCTTGTCGCGTAGAAGAAGAAGAACGACCGGCTCCACGAATCGATAAAGATTGCCCATTCCGCAGGAGCAGGGATACTCCTTGCCATGGCGCACACAGAGTTTTCGTGGCATGAGGGGCTCCGCTGATGACTGTACCGCTGAATTCGACTGCCTTTACCTATCACTATAGCGCACTTAGGTGTGAGATACATCTATTTCAGAATGTGATCGCTGTTACAGGGCACATGGCGTGTTGGTATGGTATAGGTGTGGTTTACATCTAATGAGCGGCAGCGAGGCGGCTGGAACAGAAAGCCTGTGCCAACTTGGTCCGGCCTTCTGGTTGCCAGCCAAAACGGGCCTGTTAACAAAACAAGGAGAGTAGCAATGAGAATAGCCATTCCGATTTCAGGGGAAAGGCTGGAGCTGCACTTTGGGCACTGCGAGAAGTTTGTGATGGTCGACGTCGATTCCGCAACAAAAGAAGTGCGCGCGACGACCTGCGTTCCGGCGCCGGAGCATCAGCCTGGCCTTTTGCCTCCGTGGCTGAAGAACCAAGGTGTGACTCTCGTCATAGCCGGCAGTATGGGAACTCGTGCACTCTCCCTGTTGCAGGAGGCTTCAATCGAAGTGATCACTGGGGCTCCTACAGAAGATGCGGCGACGCTGGTGCGGCGTTATCTGGATGGAGCATTAGCGTCAGTTGAACACACCTGCGGTCACGTCTGCAGTCACTGATTGTGGTTAGCGAAGCGGGGAAGAGGTTCGTGGAAACGGGAATGCCTCAAGAAAAAGAGGAAGTTGCGCAAGTGAATCAGACCGGCCTCCTGCCGGTAGTGTCCTGCTTTGCGTGCGGTCCGGAAAATCCGCGGGGCTTGCACCTCTTGTTCGAAAAAGGCGATAGCGGCGAGATGAGTGCCGAGTTGACTCCTGGGCCGGAGATGGAAGGCTACCTTGGCATCGTCCATGGCGGGCTGGTGAGTACTGTCCTGGACGAAGCCATGGCCAAGGTCGTCGATGCATCCGGGGCCGCGGCTCTCACAGCTGAACTCCGCGTCCGCTTCCGGCATCATGTATCGTCGGGACGCACGGTGCGCGTGCGGGGATGGATGACAAGCCATCATAAGCGCGTGATCACTACCGAGGCTGAGTTGACCAGCGCCGACGGAGTTGAACTTGCTCATGCCTGGGCGGTATTTCTGGCGTTGAAAGAGAAGAAAAGCCGGATTGCCGAGAAGGAGTTTTAATCATGGTTTCGGCACCGGTTGCCCTTCCTCCGCCTGTTTGTGAGCCTGCAATGAATCCACTAACAGAGGCTGCTCTGCATGGAATTACGAGGGCATTGGCTTCAGTGGGCAGGGCCTTTGTCTGCCTCGACCCCTCGTTTCGCATTCTTCATGCATCGAGCCTTCTCGATCGCTTTCTTGGACAGGGAGTTTCTGCGGCCCTGCGTGGCCGGTCGGTAGAAGATCTGCTGGGAGAAGACCTGTTTGGCCTGCGGGGGCCGCTTCGTCAGGCATTGCTCGATGGGCAGGTCCGCGAGGGTTGGCGCGCCACGCTCAAGTTCGACGATTCAAGTGCATGCCCGGTGTCGATCACCATCGCGCCGATGCTTTCAGACCACTCCTCGATATGCGACCCGATGGTGCGGTACCTGATCCTGCTGCGGCCCGCGGAAGAGCACGAAACTTGCCCTGATGGGCCGGTCTTCTGTTCCGGAGCAGTGGCCTGTTCTCCGGCGATGCAGCGCATCTTCCGATTGGTGGAGGCCTTGCAGCACAGCGAAGCAACCGTCTTGATCACTGGTGAAAGTGGCACAGGCAAAGAGGTGGTGGCGCGCGCCATTCACCAGAATTCGACGCGCAGCGGAGGATCGTTTGTAGCAGTAAATTGCGGAGCGCTGCCCGTCGACCTTTTGGAGTCTGAACTGTTCGGACATGTGCGCGGAGCGTTTACCGGCGCGGTTCGCGATCGCGTGGGACGCTTTGAGCTGGCCTCAAACGGCACGCTTTTCCTCGACGAGATCGCCGATCTTCCCCAGCAGCTCCAGGTCAAGCTCCTGCGCGTCCTGCAGGAACACCAATACGAGCGAGTGGGCGAAAGCGAGCCGCGGTTTGCCTCGGCGCGCATTATTGCAGCCACCAACGCAGACCTTCACGAAGCGTTACGCCACGGCCGCCTGCGCGAGGATCTTTATTACAGGTTGTGCGTCGTGCCAATTGAGATTCCCCCGCTGCGCGAGCGCCGCGAAGATATTTCTCCTCTGGCCATTCACCTGCTGAACTGCGTCACCTTGCAGCGAGGATTGGTGCGCAGGTTATCACCACAGGCCATGCGGTTGTTGCTCGACTATGGATGGCCCGGCAACATACGCGAACTGGCAAATGTGATCGAATACGCGGTGGTCGTCGCAAGAAGAGAAACAATCCTGCCCGAGGACCTGCCGCTTGAGATTCGCGAGCCGTCCCACCCGGTCCCATTGAGAGAAGCAACCGCGGCGTCACATTCAAATCGCGTCCCACCGGTCACGGAACTCGCTGTGGCTCCAGAGGCTGAACAGTTGCTTACCGTTCTCGAGAAGCACCATTGGAAAAGAGTGGATGCCGCCAAAGAGCTCGGGATGAGTCGCTCAACGCTGTGGCGGCGAATGCGGGAGCTTGGACTGGAGTAAGCCTTGAGCCCGTTGCAACCATCTGTTTCAAGATGGAACGAATTGCTGCGACCTTTCGTGTCACGCGCCTTCTCGTGTCGTGGGCAGGTTATTCAATATAAAAGAAAAATGAATTGGTCGCGTACGTGCTATTCCCCGGCGTCGAGATTCCGTTTCCGCCGCAAAAGAATCGAGCGGTGAAATCAGGGCGGTCTCGCGGGGACAAAAATGAAAAAATCGCAAATCGGATGGGCAGGTTCAGTTTCGAGCTTCCTGCTGACACTCGTGATTTTGCTGTTTTGGCCGGTTAACCTCATCGCCACGGATGGACACTTTTTGCACGGTGCCGGCCCTGTGAATGAGGCGATGGGCGGAGCCGACACAGGCATCTGCCTCGATGCCACTGGTTCAATTGCCTGGAACCCGGCCTGCACCACCGAATTCAAAGGCCACCGCTTCGAGATTCATGGAACTCTCTTCGATCCCTGGCGGTCGCTATCGAGCACAGTTAATGCGAATGCATTTGGTCCGGGCATGCCCGCCGGCACCCTTTCGGGAACAACAGTCAGTCATCGCGACATGTCGGTGATGCCGGGCCTGGCCCTGGTCTATCATCCCGCGAGCAGCGCCAATGCCTACCATATTGCCATGCTGGCGGTCAGTGGCTTCGGTGTCGATTACCCTGGGAACACCAACTTCTCCAATCCGATCCTTACGCCGCAGGCGCCGAACGGGTTCGGATTTGGCCGCATACGCTCAAACTATATGTTGGTCACGGTGCCCATGGGGTTGTCGCGACAGATCGGCGATCGCCTCTCCGCAGGCTTCTCGGTGGTCCCCGCGCTTTCGATGCTGCAGGTCATCCCCGCGCCGTTTTCCGCACCGGTGATTGCCGGCAGCACGATGCCTTATTACCTGTCGGCCGGAAACCAGGCGCCGGCTTTCGGGTTTGGTTTCAACGGCGGTGTGCATTACCAGGTCAGCAAGGTGGTCAGCATTGGTGCTGCCTACCATTCTCCCGTCTGGTTCAGGGACTTCCACTGGAATCGCGCGGACCTGACAGGCGTAAAGCATCAGATGAGCTTCAAGATGAACCTGCCGCAACTGATCTCGATGGGCGTGGGCATTGCGCCGTCGAAAGGCACAAAGATCGGAGTGGACGCGCGCTGGTTCGACTACGCCAACACAGTGGGCTTCAGCAAAAGTGGCTATAACTCCGATGGCTCGGTTGCCGGCTTCGGATGGCAGAATATCTGGGCCGTGGGCGGTGGCGTTCAGCAGCAGGTCGCCAGTTCCACAAAGATCATTGTTGGATATAACTACTCGGGCAATCCGGTGCCTGCAAAGTATACCTTCTTCAACACACCTGCGCCGGCGATCGTGCAGCATCATCTTTCTGGCGGCGTCGTGCAGAAGGTCAGCGGCTGGGATTTGAACGTCACGTACTATCATGCCTTCCAGAACTCGATCACCGGTCCCTGGATCTCAGCGCAGGGAGCGATCGCTGGAACTTCAGTGACCAGCGCCATGCACGAGAACTCGCTGACAATCGGGTTGGGTAAGAGTTTCTAGGCTGATCAACGCGTTGGGCGGGGCAGGCTGGCCTGTTCCGTCCAACGCGTATGAATGCAGGCAGGGACGTCGCATTTCACTAAGCTAATTGCATAAATCAAAAGCTCCGATGACAGAATCTCTTTCGAGTCCGCGCCGTCTTTTTCTGAAAGCCGGGTTCGCGTCTCTGGGCGCGTGTGGGCTGTGGTTGATGAGCAATCTGGCCAAGCGTACTGCGGTAATGCCCGAGAACGCAGAGACGACTGTGACGATTCCTCTCCCTGAGGGCAATGGCATCCGATTCTACGACCGGGCTATCGTGATTTCCGGAGACGAACAGCTCGCCGTATTTTCTTCATCCTGCCCACACCTGGGCTGTCGGATCAACCGATCGGAAGACAGCGAGATTGTTTGTCCTTGCCATGGTTCCAGGTTCAACACAAGAGGAGAAGTACTGCGTGGTCCCGCAAGGCGCGGCCTGCAGCCTTTGCATTTTGAAGTGGACCGCGCCCGCGCGACGCTGCGAATAGCGCTTGAGCGGCCTTGAACACGCAATGAAAGGCCCTGAGCTTTCGATGATTGGTCCTCAGCAAGTCGGCGGCAAGTTTTGGCGGTGCATTCCACCGCTGGGAATGCTTGCCTTCGCGGCCTTTCTCGTCTGCGTGTTGACGGGAATCATGCTGGTGCCGGCTTACGTGTCGGGTGCCGCGATGGACTCGCTTGCCCTGCTTCTGCTCAAGAATCCCGCCGGAGTCTTCGTTCGCAGCTTGCACTACTGGTCTGCACAGGCCTTCCTGGTTCTCACGCTTGCGCACCTCATCGATCACCTTCTGAGGCGCAGCGAGGTCACGGTTTCTCTTGGCATGTGGTGGAGGCTTAGCCTCACCCTTCCCGTCACTCTGGGCGCGATGCTCTCGGGCTTTCTTTTGCGTGGCGACGCGGCCGCCGTTCAGGCAGTACAGATTCTCCGGTCAATGCTTGGGTTCGTGCCGCTGATCGGATCGACACTTTCGCAACTGTTCACTGGCTCGGGCTCCGATCTGACCGCCGTTTACCTTCATCATGCGTGCACGGCCACGCTCATTCTCTGGCTGGTGACCATCGAACACGCGCGGCGCATCTTGCCGCGGGCGCAGGCGGTCCTGTGGACGCTGCCACCGATCATGGCACTCGCCCTGTTTCTGGTTCCGGGATTGGTTTCGCGTGGAACCGCGGTTGAGAAAGGGCCGTGGTACCTGGTTGGGTTGCAGGAACTTTTGCACTTGCTGCCGTGGCCGCAGATCGTTGTCTGGCTGGCGCTGCTGGGACTGCTGGTTCTGATTGCGCTGCCGATCGTTTCACCGCCTCAGCGCGTCTGGCTCAGATGGGGCATGGCAGCCGCCGCGCTCGCATACATGGTTCTAACGGTCGTGGGCATCGGTTTTCGCGGCGACGGATGGAGGTTGGAATCACCCCGAGCAGTTTGGGCCGATCAAGCGCACTTCGTCTCCGCCAGAGCCTACATCCCAGCGGATACGGCGTTGCTGGCGAAGACCGTGCCGATGGTTGGCGGGCAGCGCGAAGGATGCCTCGCATGCCACCAGGGAATGACCGGTTTTGTACCCGCGCACGAGCCTGGAACACTCGGCTGCGCGGCCTGCCACCTTGGCAATCCCTTCACGCTCAACAAAACTCTCGCTCATGCGGGCATGACGCTTACGCCGGGAAATCTCTCCGTTGTCAACCGGACCTGCGGCGCCAGCAACTGTCATGGCGGGGTAGAAGGGCGCGTGCGCGGTTCCTTGATGAACACCATGAGTGGCGTGGTGTCCGTGGACAAATTTGTGTTCGGCGAGAACGCCGACCTTGATGCGCACTTCGATGTCGCGAAACTCAACCACTCTCCGGCAGACACGCACCTCCGCGGCCTCTGCGCCTCGTGTCATCTGGGGCAGGACAAGGAGCAGCCGGGGCAGATCAACGAATCCAGCCGTGGCGGCGGTTGCTCCGCTTGCCATCTCAGCTACGACTCAAACGCAGCGGCTGAATTGCAACATCGCGGCGGCCCGTCGGCGCCGCTGCATCATCCTGATATTTCAATCCATGTGCACCAGCAAGCCTGCTTCGGATGCCACAGCCGTTCCGGCCGCATCGCCACCAACTACGAAGGCTGGCACGAGACGCTGCTGGATGAGACGGCAGCAAAGGCCAGGCCGGGATGGCCCGCACGGTTTCGGCTGCTGACCGATGGACGAGTCTTCGAGAAGCATCCCGCCGATGTTCATTTCGAGAAAGGCATGACGTGCATTGACTGCCACGTAGCCGCCGAGGTGATGAGCGATGGCATTGCGCACGCACACGAACAGGACGCAGTAAAAATCTCTTGCGCGGATTGCCACGCTGCCGGTGCGACTCCTGCGAAGGAATTCTCACAACTGGATGCGGAGACACAGCAAATCGTTCCAATGCGCAAGCTGAACGATCCTGGACGCAGATTTGTCGTTTCGCAATCTGGCGCTGTCGATTACGCCAACGTGTTCATGGGAAAGGATGGTCGCCCTCAGGTTACGTTGATCGAGTCTGCCAAAGTTCTTGAGGCGAAGCCTGCCGCTGTCGTGTGTGCGCGCTTCGGCTCAATGCACGAGCGCCTCGAATGTGGTGCTTGCCACTCGGCCTGGGCGCCGCAGTGCATCAGTTGCCACACCAGCTTCGATTCCGGAGAGCAGGGCTGGGACTACCTTGCCGGGAAATTCGTCAAGGGCGCCTGGCAAGAGCAGGCAGGGGACTACCAAAGCGACGCGCCGCCCCTCGGCATCGCAGTCAGCGCCGGACCACAGGGGAAACGTGAAGAGCGGATCACGACCTTTGTTCCCGGTATGATCCTCAACCTGAAACTTCCTTCAGGGCAAACGAAGGGCGGGAGTGGTTTTCACCGTCTCTTTGCGCCTTCATCTCCGCATACAACATCGGCGCAAAGTAGAAACTGCCGCTCCTGCCACATGAATCCTGCGGCTCTCGGCTACGGTCGCGGGCGATTGAAATATGAAGTCAAAGGTGGCACAGGGAAGTGGACCTTCACGCCGGCCTATCCGCGCAGCGATCAGGATGGATTGCCAATGGATGCCTGGATCGGATTTCTCCAGGAACCCGGAATCGGCACAACTACGCGGAAAAACGCTCGGCCATTTACGTTGCAGGAGCAGCAGAACATCCTGCTCGTCGGCGCATGTCTGGAATGCCACAACGAGAAAGATCGACGGATTGCCGCAGTGTTTGCGGACTTCAAAAATTACCAGGCCGCCCTGAGCCTGCAATGCCGACTGCCTGACTGGGCGGTCGCTGAAGCGCAGGGAAGGGAAGTTCCCCAGGGAGCTATGAGATGAGGCATATCCACAACGGTAGTGATCCAGGTCACTGTATGCAGGTTACACCTAAGTGTAGATCGTATATGAGGGCGTGCTAACGATGAGCAATCTGTCCCGCCGTCGTTTCTTGAAGATCGGTGCAGGCACCATTGCCGCAGCGGGCGCCATTGAGGGTGCGGGCCGGGTGATGGCGGGGGGTGGTGGCGCTGCGCAAAGTGGATTGCGCACCGTGCCGACCTTTTGCAATGTCTGTTTCTGGGAGTGCGGCGCCATCGCCAGCGTGCGCGACGGAAAGCTCTGGAAGATTGAAGGCAACCCTCTCGATCCGCTCTCCAACGGGCGTCTTTGCCCTCGCGGAACAGGTGGAATCGCTGCTTCGTCCGACCCCGACCGTCTGCGCTCTCCGCTGATTCGCGTAAGCGATCGCGGCGAAGAGAAGTGGAAGGAGGTTACCTGGGATGAAGCGCTGAATTTTGTTGCAGAGAAGATGCAGCGGATCAAGACCAACTACGGTCCCGAGTCATTCGCGGCATTCATCCACGGACTTGGCGGGACCTTCTTCAAGCACACGCTCAGAGCATACGGTACCGACAATATTGCGGCTCCATCTTTTGCTCAATGCCGTGGGCCGCGCGACGTCGGATTCACGCTCACTTATGGCGACGACGTTGGATCGCCCGAGCGGACAGACATTGAGAATGCGCAGTGCATCGTGCTCATCGGATCGCATCTTGGCGAGAACATGCACAACACCCAGGTGCAGGAGTTCGCCCACGCCGTCGGTCGCGGCGTGAGTCTCATCGTCGCCGACCCACGCTTGTCAGTTGCGGCCAGCAAGGCCAAGTTTTATTTGCCTGTGAAGGCGGGAACCGATCTCGCTCTTCTGCTTGCGTGGATGAATGTGATCGTCGGCGAAAAACTCTACGACAAGGAGTATGTCGACAGGTACGGCTTCGGATTCGAACAGTTTGCAGCGGAGATCCAGGCCTTCACGCCTGAGTGGGCCTACCCGGAGACAGGCATCGATCCCGAAACGATTCGCGCCACCGCCCGTGAGATGGCTCGCTATCGTCCGGCGACTCTGATTCATCCCGGCCGCCATTCCAGTTGGTATGGCGACGACGCCCAGCGCAGCCGCGCCATCGCCCTGCTGAACGCACTGCTGGGAAGCTGGGGGCGCAAGGGCGGTTTATACATGCCCGCGAAGATGGACGTTCCGGCCTATCCGCATCCGCCCTATCCCCAAACCGGCAAGCCGGATGTCGACAATCCGAACAACAAGTATCCCTTCGCCAACGAAACCATCAGCACTGGCATCCGCGAAGCCACGATCACCGGACAGCCGTACCCCGTCAAGGGATGGTTGGTCTACGCGACCAACTTGATGAACTCGCTGCCCAACCAGGCAGAAACCATCCGTGCCATGCAGCAGCTGGATTTGCTGGTGGTCGTCGATACCATTCCGAGCGAGATCGCAGGCTGGGCCGACGTGGTTTTGCCCGAAGCTACCTATTTGGAGCGCCATGACGAGTTGCATTCGGAAGCGTTCAAGCATCCATTCATCGCCTTGCGCCAGCCCGTCGTTGAAGCACCCGGCGACCAGAAGCCGAACTGGTGGATCGCGAAGAGGCTCGCTGAAAAGCTGGGCCTGGGCGCGTACTATCCGTGGAACGACATTGAAGAGTACCTTGCCGCGCGCCTCAAGGCCGGCGGTTACAGCTTCGACGAGTTGAAGCGTAACGGCGTCATCCTGGGCAAGCAGCCTCCGATCTATTTCGAAGATGGTGCGCCTGCGGTATTCGACACACCGTCGAAGAAGATCGAATTCTATTCCACGCAATTGAAGCAGGCCGGATTCGATCCTGTGCCCAGATATACGAGGCCTGAGCCAGGGCCTGCTGGGTCTTACCGGCTCTTGTTTGGCCGCGCGCCGATGCACTCGTTCAGCCGCACGCAGACCAACCACCTGCTCATGGACGTGATGAGCGAGAACGCCGTATGGCTCAATGCAACCGAGGCCGGACGCCTTGGTTTGAAGAGCGGCGATTACATACGGCTCCGCAATCAGGATGGCCAATTGAGTAACCGAATCCAGGTGAAGGCCACCGAACGCATCCGTCCCGACTGTGTGTACATGGTGCACGGCTTCGGCCACACCTCCCGGGAGCTGCGCTTCGCATTCGGCAAAGGCGCAAGCGATGCCCAGCTGATTACGCGCTACAAGACCGATCCACTCATGGGCGGCACGGGTGTGAACGTGAACTTTGTAACCATCGAGACGGAGGCCTGAGGATGTCGCGCTATGGCATGGTGATCGATACCCGCAGGTGCGTTGGCTGCCACGATTGCGTCGTGGCCTGCAAAACCGAAAACGGTGTGCCGGAAGGCTTCAGCCGCGATTGGATCGTCGAAGAGGCGCACGGGAAATTTCCTACCGTGCAACTCGAGATCCGCTCCGAACGTTGCAACCACTGCGACAATCCACCGTGCGTTTCCTGCTGCCCTACGGGCGCAAGCCATGTGCACGAACGCGGCGGGGTGGTGCTGGTCACGCACGAGAAATGCATAGGCTGCAAAGCGTGCCTGGCTGCCTGTCCATACGATGCGCGCTTTATTCATCCCGACGGATATGCGGACAAGTGCACTTTCTGCATCCATCGCGTCGAGGTTGGTCTCGACCCCGCCTGCGTCTCCGTCTGTCCCACGCACTGCATGCACTTCGGCGATCTCGACGATCCGCTGTCCGAAGTCAGCCGCCTGCTCAACTCGCGCCCGCACCACTCGCTCATTCCGGAAGCGGGCACCAAACCTTGCATCTTCTACTTAACTTGAGTGACTATGATCGCGCTGACAGAACTTACCGTCTCACGGCACAATCCGCTGGTTGATCCCTCGCTTCATGTCTGGCAGTGGCAGATCCCCATTTATCTTTTCCTTGGCGGACTGGTTGCCGGACTCATGATCATCGCTGGCGTACGACTGATCGCCATGCGTCCCAGGCACCGTGAGGCCCTGGTCTGTTGCACCATCGGACCGATCGCCGCCCTCGTCTTTCTCAGTCTCGGCATGTTCGTGCTCTTTCTCGATCTATCGCACAAGCTTTATGTGTGGCGGCTCTACACCACCTTCCAGATCACCTCGCCCATGTCGTGGGGCTCCTGGATCCTGCTGCTCGTGTATCCGGCGTTGTTAGGTAACACGCTCGCCCATCTGCCCGAGGCGATACCCACCCTGGCCCGGCGGTTCCCAATTCTTGTGGCGTGGAGCGATTTCATCCTCGCTCGGCAGAAACTTGTCCTGGCCATCGGTGTCTCCAACATGCTTGTCGGCATTGCGCTCGGCATTTACACGGGAATTCTGCTGGGCACGCTGGGTGCCCGTCCGCTCTGGAACAGCGCGCTGCTCGGTCCGCTCTTTCTCTTCTCAGGTCTCTCAACGGCGGCGGCCGTATTGCATGGTATTTTAGTGCTCACTTCACCCGACGAGGAGCGCCCGGCGTTTGCTGACTTCCTGCTCTCTTCGCTGGCGCGGCTTGTGGAGGCACATCCGCTCGACAAGAAGGTCGGGCCCGTGCTTGCCGGAGCCGACAACAGCTTCCTCACCATTGAACTTGGTCTGCTCTGCCTGTTCCTCATTGGGCTGCTGAGTTCTACCGGCGCCCAGCAAAATGCAGCCGCCCTGCTCCTTACCGGACCATATGCTGCTGTTTTCTGGGTTTTTGTAATCGGAATGGGGATTTTGCTTCCGCTCGTGCTTCAAACGCTTGAACTGGAAAATCGCATTCAGCACACGCTGGCGCCTGCAATGCTCGTGGTATTTGGCGGCCTTGCACTTCGCTTTATTCTCGTCTTTGCCGGTCAGCAAAGTCACTGGCTCCAGGCTCTGAATTAAGGAATCATTTACCCATGAATACCATTGAACGCTCTCCCAAGCCTTACTGGAACTCCTATTGGGCCGGATTTGGACTCGGTCTGGTTTTGCTTTCATCGTTTGTGATCATGGGCCGCGGTCTGGGCGCATCCGGCGCCTTTACCACGGTCGTCGCGACCGCTGCGCATGCGGTTGCTCCGGCGCACACTGAAAACAATGCCTTCTATGCCGAGTATCTTGGCGACGGCTCGCGCAGCCCCCTCAAGGACTGGCTCGTCTTTGAAGTCCTTGGCGTGTTTGTTGGAGGATTCCTGTCGGGTGCACTGGCCAACCGCCTCAAATTCTCCGTGGAAAAAGGTCCGCGCATCACCACAAGATCGCGGTTGTTCTTCGCCTTCATTGGCGGCGGTCTCATGGGCATCGGCGCCAAAATTGCGCTGGGCTGCACCAGCGGCCAGGCGCTGACCGGTGGCGCGCTGCTCAACGTGGGCAGTTGGGCTTTTATGTGGTGCGTCTTTGGCGGCGCATACGCTCTGGCTTACTTCTTCAGAAAGCAATGGATCTGACATGAACGCTCCGTTTTACAAATTCGGACTTTTCGGCGACGAAGTCAGCTTCATCATTGCCTTCGTCATCGGCATCGGCTTTGGCTTCTTCCTTGAGCGCGCCGGTTTTGGCAGCGGTCGCAAATTAGCGGCGCAGTTCTATCTCCGCGATCTGAGCGTTCTCAAGGTCATGTTCACTGCCATCATCACCGCGATGACCGGACTCTACCTGTTGTCGCGCCTGGGTATGGTTGACCTGTCGCTCGTCTACCTGGTGCCGACATTCCTCGTGCCGCAGATCGTTGGCGGTCTTTTGCTTGGCTTCGGCTTCGTGATCGGCGGATACTGCCCGGGCACCTCGTGCGTCTCCGCGGTAACAGGCCGTATCGACGGCATGGTCTATGTGGCCGGCATGATCGCAGGCCTGTTGGGCTTCGCCGAGTTCTATCCGTATGTGCAGAACCTCGTGACCATCACACCGATGGGCCAGATCACGCTGCCGCGGCTCTTCAACCTTCCCTATGGACTGATTGTCTTTGCCGTTGTCCTGATGGCATTGGGTGCATTTATGGCCGGAGAGTGGGCGGAGCAAAAATTCGGCGGCAAGGAGCCCGATCCCAAGGGAACACTCATCGGCAAGTCGTGGCGGCTCACTTCCGTTCGCGCGCTTGCAATGGGCCTGGTGGCTTGCGGCCTGATTGCTGCGGTCGCCGGGGACCCATACCGTGGCAGCCACACAACCATCGACACTAAAGATCTGGCGCTCCGTGCCGCCCAGGGAGCCGATTCCATTCAGAACACCGTTCTTGCGAACTGGATCATCCAGGGGCGTGACGATTACAAGCTTGTTGACTTGCGCGTTGCAAAGGAATTTGCCGCCTACCACATTCCCGGCGCAGTAAATATCCCGCTAGCGTCTCTGACGCCTGACTTTGCCGCGCACAATGAGAAAGTCATCCTGTGCTCAGACGACGGAACCGAGGCGGTTAAGGCCTGGTTCCTGCTGGAGGCGCAGGGCTACCGCTCCGTTTACTCCCTGGCCGGCGGGATGCAGGCGTGGAAGGACACCGTGCTTTTTCCAAAAAAAGTACCGGGGGTCGACACAGCCACGTTGAACAGGGACGCGCAGATAGCTAAGTACTTCGGAGGTGCGCAACAGGTGGAGGGCGCAGCTGTTTCAACTGCCACTGCGCCGGTCATGCCTGCCCCGGAGGCGCCGGCGCCCACCGCAGTGCCAGCGGCGGCTGGGGCAAAACCGCAGGCCGGTTCACAAGGCAGAAAGAAGAAGGAAGGCTGCTGAAAATGGAAAGCGGAAACTTCCTGGATTGTTCAACAGCATCCTGCTGTTTGCAGGAATCCGAAGGCATCAATGCAGTCACAATTAGGCAACTATTTATCTCTCCCGGTCATAATTTCTTCGGTCATCATGGCGAAGTGGCTGGAAAGAATCCCCTGCTGGAAGTGGGCGAAATTGAATGCGTGGCTGGCCATGGGGTCCGCGGCGACCGCTTCTTCGATTACAAGGAGAACTATAAAGGGGAGATTACATTTTTCTCGAGCGAAGTATTTCAGGACGTTTGCCGTTCGCTGGGTGTAGGTGTTCAATCTGCCGGTATCACGCGGCGCAATGTCATCACCGAAGGAATGGATCTGAACGCTCTTGTTGGCAAGCGCTTCACACTCCAGGGTGTCGAATTTGAAGGTGTTTGTGAGTGCAAGCCCTGCTACTGGATGGACCAGGCAATTGCCCCAGGCGCAGAAGCGGCCATGTGGGGGCGGGGTGGATTGCGGGCGAGGATTCTAACGGATGGAAAGCTCCGCACCGGGAATTGATTTCTATTTATTTCGAACGGGGTTCGGGGCCGGAGTTCATGGCAGAACTCCGGTATTGCGGTTCCCTGATGTGATCGCCATCACAAATTGACCAACGAGGCTCTGCTTAACATGAACCCGTTGCAAGAATCACATGGTTGCGCAATTGCGCAATCATGCGCGAGAACCCGGAGAGGAACGGATGGCAGCCAGAAGACTGAAGATTCCCGTTGCTGCTGCATGCGATCTCCTGGGAGACTTCTTTACCACGCTCGCTCACCGAACCAGGATGCGCATCTTTTGCGCGCTCCAGAATGGGCCAAGCCCGGTCACTGCGATCGCAGCAAGCGCGGGAATCTCTGTCGCCAATGCTTCGCAGCACCTTCGGCTGATGCGGGACAAAGGAGCGGTTCTCTCCGAACAGCGCGGCCAATCGGTTTATTACAGAATTGCCGATCGCCGATTCGTCGATGCGGCCAGTCTTATTGGCCAGGCGCTTGCCGATAATCTGCAGAGCAAGGCCGGCAATGGGCGCGATCTGTTTTCGAATCGGCGTGGTTCGGCTGCCACGTTCTTCAAAAGGTTGGCCTCCGCGAATCAGGTGAACACACAGAATCTGAAAGGTGTTGCCTTGTGAAATCTGAAAAGGGTTCTGCAGGGATGGTCGCTGTCTGGCCGACAGGAACGAATGGAACTTTTCCGGGCTGCAATGGTCGAAGGACGAAGAACGAAGGAGCTTCAAGGCATACATGCAATCATTTCCTGCAGTAGACCCAATTCCCTTGCCGGCGCCGATATGGCTGCTAAAACTGCTGCATATCGTTACGTTATCGTTGCACTTTGTTGCCGTGGAGATGCTTCTCGGTGGCCTGTTGCTGGCTGTCCTCCTCAGTCTTTTCCGGGGTAGCCCGCATGCGCTCACAACCGCACGGGCAATCGCGCGGCGACTTACAGTGGTCATGACGTTTGTGATCAATCTGGGTGTTCCGCCTCTGCTTTTCGCTCAGGTGCTATACGGCCGGGCACTCTACACATCGAGCATCCTGATTGGCGTCTACTGGATCTCGATCATCCTCATTCTTATGCTGCTCTACCGTCTGCTCTACCGATTCGCGCAGCAGCTTGACGAAGGGAAGTCGGCTTGGCCGGTCGGCCTGATCGCATGGCTCATGGCTGGCCTTGTTGCACGATTGCTCTCTACCAACATGACTTTGATGTTGCGTCCCGAGGTGTGGCGCCAAATGTACTCGGCTTCGGCCCTGGGCGCCTACCTTCCCACCGGCGATCCAACCCTCACGCCGCGCTGGTTGCTAATGCTTGCGGGAGGCTTTTTCATCGGCGGACTTTGGCTTTTGTATCTTTCCGGTCGCAGTACTTTCACTGCCGATGAAAAGCGGTTCGTCGCTGGCGTGGGCGGCAAAGTGGCCGCGGTCTTCGGGCTGGTTTATCTGGCGGCTGGATTCTGGGCCGCAGGTGTTCAGCCTGCCGTGGTCAAGGCAGGACTCGCTGGTCAATCGGCCTATCCGCTCTACAAACTTGCCGGCTTGGCAGGGTATGGCTGGCTGGCCCTCGTTGTGCTCGCGGTGCTCATCGCTGCGTACGCCGGATTTGCCAAAATCTCCGCCGGATGGCTCGGTTGGACAGGTGTGCTGCTGGCCGTGCTGATTGAAATCATGTTCACGGTTTATCGCGATGGAGTGCGAGACCTTACGCTGCTGAGCAAAGGTTTGGATGTGTGGGATCGCACGGTCGTGACCAATTGGAGCGTCGTGGGAATCTTCCTCGTCCTCTTCGTCGCGGGTCTGGGTGTCATCGGATGGCTCGTTTCCGTGGTGGCGCGCGCCAGCAAAGTAATGGAGGGAGCAGCATCAGTATGAGTGAACCCATCAGTCTTCCAAATCAGCGTCAAGGGCTCGCCCAAATTATTGAGGAACCCTCGGAACGGAACACCCGGCGCTTCTTTCTGGCCGCAGCGGGTGCGGCGGGCGTCGTGTATACCGCTGCCCTCGCCTATCCCATTTACCGTTATCTGGCCTCCCCGGAAGAGATGGCTCTCTCCGCTACCGCCGTCACTGAGGTTACCCTCAAGGACGCGCAAAAGCTGCCGCTCGGGAGCGTACTCATGTTCAAATTCGGAACCTCTCCGACCATGCTCATTCACCATGAAGACGGACGATGGATTGCGATGACGGCCGTTTGTACGCACCTTGGTTGCACGGTGCAATATGAGCCGCAGGCCGACCGCATTCATTGCGGCTGCCACGGCGGTGTTTATAACGCTTACACCGGCGCCAATGTCAGCGGACCGCCTCCCAAACCCCTCAAGGTTTACAAGGTGGCCGTCAACGCAGCAGACGTAGAAGTTTCCAGGGCATAGCGAAAAAGGATAAGACATGACTTCGAAATCCGTATCAGCTTCCGTCTATGACTGGGTCGACGAGCGTCTCGGCCTCTCCGAACTGGCCGCGTTTGCGCGCCACAAGACGGTTCCCGTTCACGGCCAGTCCTTCTGGTATTACTGGGGCGGCATTTCGCTGTTCCTCTTCCTGGTTCAGTGCTTTACCGGAGTATTGTTGCTGGTTTACTACCGTCCCGGGGCAGAAGCCTATGAGTCGGTCCGCCAGATCACATTCGTAATGCATTTTGGCTGGCTCATCCGATCCGCCCACGCGTGGTCAGCGAACCTGATGATCTTCTCCATCCTGGTGCACATGTTTTCAGTCTTCTTCATGAAGGCCTATCGCAAGCCGCGTGAGTTCGGTTGGCTCAGCGGCATGGCGCTTCTCGGAATTGCCTCAGTCTTCGGCTTCTCCGGTTACCTGCTCCCCATGGACGAACTGAGCTACTTTGCTACCAAGGTCGGCCTGGAGATTCCCAAGGCCATCCCCTTCATCGGTGCGGGTGTCGCCAACATGTTGCGCGGCGGTCCTGACGTCAGCGAATTCACCGTACAGCGCTTCTTCGCTCTCCACGTTGTGGTTCTGCCAGCCTTGTTCCTGCCGCTGCTCGGCTTCCACCTTTGGCTTGTGCAGCGCCATGGCAACGCCGTGCCGCCTGCTGAAGAAGCAAGGCCGGCCGCGGAGCGCAAGAGCATTCCCTTCATGCCCAACTTCATGGTCAAGGATCTGGCCATGTGGCTCATCTCGCTCAACATCCTTGCCCTGCTTGCCTCGGTTTTCCCCTGGGCTCTTGGTAAACAGGCCGACTCACTTGTTCCGGCGCCCGCCGGCATTCATCCCGAGTGGTACTTTATGAGCCCGTTTGAAATGCTCAAACTGCTCGGCAGCGTGCTGCCCGGCGAGGCGGGAGAGATCGCGGGAATCCTTATTTTCACAATCGGCATCGCGCTGTGGGTTTTCATTCCGTTCTACGACATCAATAAAGAATCCGGACAGCGCGCCCGCGCCGCCCACTACTTTGGCCTGCTCGCAGTCTTCGCGCTGTTGGCCACCACGGTTATCGGCTATTGGACCATCCGGTAAGGAAGAGTAATCGATGAATTATCCATTCTGGGAAATCCCAATTCTTGGCTCCGGCTGGGTGATCGGCATCATCGCCATCTTCCATGTCATGATCTCGCAGTTCGCCGTCGGCGGTGGTCTGTATCTACCCATGGCCGAGCGCAAGGCCCAGCGCATGACCGATCCATACCTGCGTGAAGAGTGGCTCAAGCAATTGGTGAAACACTCGAAATTTTTCCTTACCGTAACCGGGATCTATGGGACTGTCAGTGGCGTCGGCATCTGGTTTGCCATCGGCCTCACGCATCCTGAGGCAACCAGCACGCTCATCCATAACTTTGTCTTCGGCTGGGCCATCGAGTGGGTTTTCTTCCTGGTGGAATTAGCTACGGCCGCTGTTTACTACTACACTTGGGGCCGCATCGATGAAAAGCTCCACCTCACAGTGGGGTGGGTCTACGCGGGCGCCTCGGTCGCGACGCTCATCATCATCAACGGCATTCTGGCCTTCATGCTCACGCCCGGCGACACCTGGCTCGCCGTTGCAGGAACTGGCCAGGAGGCCAGCAAGTTCTGGAACGCCTTTTTCAATCCGACGTACTGGCCAAGTCTGCTGTTGCGCGCGGGCGTTTGCACCTCGCTGGCAGGCGTCTGGGCGCTCATCACCTCCAGCACCATTCACGGCGACAAGCACCCCGCGCTCAAGGCCTCCCTGGTTCGGTGGAGTGTACGCTGGTTGGTGCCGTCATTCGTCGCCACGCCCTTCCTCATGGCCTGGTATCTGTTCATGGTTCCCGCCTCACAGCGCGCTCTCCTTACACTGGGAATTGATACCATCGGTTCCGGAACCTTCTCCACCGTGACCCGCATCGCGCTGATCATTGTTGTCACCTCGGCGACCATCGTGGGCGTAGCCTACTACCTGGCCTACCGTAATCCAGTGGATTTCAATCTCTCCCATGCGATGGCCATCCTGCTACTTGCGCTCATGGCGACGGGCGCCGGCGAATACTCGCGCGAAATGCTCCGCAAGCCCTATGTCATTGGCCGCTGGATGTTCTCGAACGGTGTTCGCGTACCTTACGTACCTCGCATCAATCAGCAGGGCTATCTGGCGCATACAAACTGGACCTGGGAGGGGATTCCCAACTCTGTTCCCAGCAGTTACTCGCGCGGCGAGGCGATCTTCCGTGGCGAGTGCGGCTCCTGCCACACTCTGAATGGCTATCGCCCGATGGTCCAACTCCTCGCCGGTCGCGACTCAGCAAACATCGGCAGTTTCATCACCATGCTGCACGACTACAAGCCCGATTCGCCCTATCGCCGTTTCATGCCGCCTATGGTTGGAAGCAATCAAGATATCGGAGACCTGACTAATTTCTTGAATGCGCAGGTGAATCCTTCAGCCGCAAACGGGCACGATTCGGTGTTGAATGCGCAGAAGTAGCTCTTGGGTTCGATTCAAAGAAAGGTCTGAGCCTCCGCCAACATGGAGCCAATTGACTGCTCAAGATCCGATGATCGCTCAGAAGTCCCCCTCAAATGCTGAGAGGGGGGCCACATGGTGGTTCCCAGTTGGGGTTCCCAAACGACAACGACTGGAAGCTATCTATAAGATTCAAAGTGAGTTTGCGCGACTGAGGCGCCGGGATTACGATTCAGAAACCATTGATTCCAAGTGACATTCTCAACTCGGGACAGGGGTCGCAGGTTCAAATCCGTTCTCCCTAACCATTCTTTTCATCGCATTCAAAAAGACTTAAGCGGAGGCTGCGGAAGTTTCATCCGTTGCTGGCCAAGCGTTTTTGCGCATTTACTTGATGCCCCAACCCAAAAGCCGGCCCCTTGCATGCTCTCGATGATGGTGAGTCCTTCAGGGGAAATGACTCAGTGCCCATAGGTGACAACTCCAATTGGCAACCAGGTAAAGAAAGACAGCCGCCTGTATCGAGCAGCAACTTGAGTATGTAATTTATACACCAACATCCAAACCCTCAAGACAACTGACCAACATCTCCCGCGCCCGGCTTCCAGGCAGACCATTCGTCAGAGTTTGGTAGCTCGCATCTTGTCAGCCGGACGGTTACAGCATTATGGCGGCCAATGGCCATACCAATTGACAGCATTGTACTGGGATTATATTGTTGAACGCTGATAAGCAACCTCGATGAGGAGGTCCGCCCACTCTTGTGGTGGTTTCATCGGGTGATTGAAATCTCAACTAGATGCTTCACGGCTCTAGTTGCAAGAAGTTGCAAGAAACAATTCCCAGGCTGCTTCGATACTCGGCCTCCAACCGAGCGGAGGGCACATGTTGACCGAGATATCTTTCGCGGAAAGAGTCGCGATACAGGACCAGGTCGAACGGATCCTGCAGAGCGATGCGCTGCACAGTTCCGAAGTTCTGCGAAGGCTTCTCAAGTTCCTGGCCGACAAGTCAGTCGCGGGAGAAACGAACAATCTAAAGGAATACAGCATCGCAACTGACGGGCTTGGCAAGCACTTCAGCTACGACCCATGCCACAACTCAGCCGTTCGTCTTCAAGTGCGAAGGCTAAGGGAAAAGCTTGCGGAATACTACCGCGAAGAGGGCGTGAACGATCCATTTGTCATCGACCTGCCAAAGGGGCGATTTAAGCTCCGATTTGAGCAACGCCCGTGCGCCGTATCTGAGCCTGCGGCACTTCCTGAGCCAACGCAGCCAGTTGCAGCCGCCGAGATGGAGACGCCCCGGCCAACGCCGCCGGGTCTATTCAAAGGTCTATTCGGACGTCTGCCGCGCTTTGTCGTTTCCCTTTGCGCGGTACTCACCGTTGCGCTTGCAATCGGCGGGTACGAGCAATTCAAGACCGCGAATGCAAAAGGGACAAGCATTATCTATCCGCCGGGATGGGATGCGGATATGGAAGACTTGTGGCGGCCGTTTATCACGACCGACCGGCCGTTGATCATCGCCATCGAGGACCCACTTTTTGTCGAGTTCAATGGGAACACCGGCATCTACTATCGAGATAAGACACTCAATACCTGGAAAGACGTCAAGTCTTCGCCTAAGGTTGGGACGCTTAGCAATGTATTGAAGGCCACTCATATCCAACCGAGCCGGTATTACACATCATTCGGAGAAGTGGACTCGACTTTCCTGATCGAAAAGCTTCTTGGATCGCGCGAGAAGGACATCTCAGTCGTCAAGACCAGCGATCTTTCGTTTCGACAATTGGCAAATGACAACGTATTGTTTGTCGGGGTTCAGAATCTCTTCTTCGACGAACAAGCAAATGCCATGCCGACTGAGGCCCAGCTGCAGCCCGTAAAAGAGGGAATCCGCAACATCCATCCCGGCCCCAACGAGCCTGATTTGTTTGTCGATAAGTACTCAACGGCCCCTTCTGAAGAGGGGGTGGCCTATGCTCTGGTGACGCATTTCCCTGGACCGCTCGGAGGGAACGACGTGGAAAGTTTTACCAGCAGCAGGGCCGCGGGCTATGTGGCTGCTGTAAAGACCTTCACAAATCCGGCCTGTGTGCGGGAGCTTGTAGGAAACTTGAGAAAGTCAAATGGCGGACATGTGCCGCGCTATTTTCAGGTCTTGCTTAAGGTCAATTTCAAGGACGAAGTACCGACTGAAGTCACCTACGTGCTGGGCAGAGAGCTTAAGACGGGTCAATAGCACGGACTGTTGAAAGGTCGCGCCTTTTCCCAAGACCGAGAATGTCGTCCCATCGTCGAATCAGCTTGCCGCGTTGCGCCGAGCCTGATCGCAGGCGATTGTTTTTCGACTTGCATTTCCAAGCCTGCGGGTACCTTCCGATGGCCAGGTGGCCTTTCAACCGGCCGCCGGGAGCCTCATTTGCGAAACGAAAAAGTCGATATCCGAGTGTATCCCAAAGTTTCGTCACGTATGGAACTGTTAGCTGCCAGCGACAAACCTGTTGCTAACTGGTTTGTGCTTTGCAAATTGAAACCGCCCGTTATTCTCAACTGAGCTAATCGACTCGCATGAGGTATTGTGCAAGCGCTCATTAGCTGCGCTTCCCCGATCACAGGCTTCCCGGATTTCAACCTGTAGGTGGCGCATCCCATTTGAGGTGCGGCTATGCTTGACGCGGAATCAGCGTCGATACAACAGGTTGATCTGCGCGCGGATGGCTTGTCCCGCAGGACAATGAGCCTTCCGCCAGCAGTGATTGCTGGGTTTTCCGGCTGGCTCTTGGACGCATTCGACTTTTTTCTGGTTACCTTATGCCTCACAGCAATTGCGCGTGACTTCCACAAGTCGGATGCCCAGATTGCCCTGGTCATTACCATGACACTGGCCTTTCGGCCGGTAGGGGGATTCATTTTTGGGGTGATGGCCGACCGCTATGGGCGCCGTGTTCCGCTCATGATCAACATCGGACTATTCGCGGTGGCAGAGGTTCTCACCGGCTTCGCGGTCAACTATACGATGTTGTTGATTGTACGCGGGATGTTTGGCATCGCGATGGGGGGCAACTGGGGGGTAGGCGCGTCCCTGGTGATGGAGGGCGCACCGGTCGGTAAGCGTGGAGTGATCTCCGGAATGCTTCAGGAAGGCTATGCCGCCGGCAATGTGCTTGCATCCCTCAGCTATTTCTGCCTTTTTAATCGATTCGGCTGGAGGCCACTCTTCTTCCTAGGGAGCCTGCCGGCCATCGCATTGGTTCTGTTCATCCGGTTCCGGGTTAAAGAGTCGGATGTCTGGCAAAAGACTGCCGTCCCGTCCCAGACATGGACAGAACATCGCCGCGAGATTCTTTCTCATTGGCGGCTCTTTCTCTACCTTCTGTTGTTTATGAGCATGATGCTGTTCGCGTCGCACGGGACCCAGGATATGTATCCGACCTTCCTGCAGCGTCAGTGGCACTACACTCCAACGCATCGCGCCGCGATCACGGCCTTCTCCGGCGTCGGAGCAATATTGGGAGGCATCCTTTTCGGACACCTTTCAGACAAATGGGGGCGCAGGAAAGCGATCATTTCGGCATTCATTTTGGGTGCTCTGGTCATTCCCGTTTGGGCATATGCACCCAACCAATTCCTGCTGGTGACAGGTGCTTTCATGATGCAGTTTATGGTTCAGGGAGCTTGGGGGGTGATTCCGGCGCACCTGGCAGAGCTCTCACCTAATTCCGTGCGGGCGCTGCTTCCAGGATTTGCGTACCAATGCGCCGGTGTAATTGCCAGCTCAGTGGTGTATATCGAGGCGGTCTACGCACAGAAGACGAGTTATGCCACAGCCATGGCATTAACCGCGATCAGCGTTTTCACATTGGCGTCGATTATGGCGTCTCTCGGGCGCGAGCGCCGCGGGCATACCTTCGGTACTTGAAGTTTATGGAAAGGTGTTCCCTGCCTGATGGGCTTGCTGGGAACCGAATCTGGTATGTAACAGGCACGAAACAACTGTGTAGCTTGTTAAAGCTTGCCATCTTGATCGTAGGGGGCATAGTGTTCCGGTGACGAAAAGACGTCCTTCCCCGGCGAGTTCTGCAAACATTGCGACGCCATCACAGAACGGGCAGCGAAAGGCAGTTGCCAGATCAACCGTATCTGAATGATTTTGAGAAGCTTAAGGAGAAACAATTCAATGCGACTTCGCGGGGTAATGCCTGGTTTGACCTTACCTACCGGTGTAGCGGCTGCACAAACCGGCAAATGCAACCTGGACAACTACAAGCCCGCCGCCGGCATGTCAGCTGAGCAATCCGGGGATTCCCTAACTCTGACCTGGCCGGGCGTGTCGAGTGAGCAGCTTCAAATTAAGCAGGCGCAACCCCCGGGCTTTGCCGGGGTTGCATAACCGCTTAATCGTGGTATAGACCTTTCAATCGTGGCATAACACTCTTTGGAGATTTCTTATGAAGAATCATCGACTTGTCTTGGTATTTGCTCTGTTCACCGGCATCGCGGCCGCACAGTCGCTTACTTGCACGACCGCAGCCGGCTATAAGCCAGCCGAAGGCATGAAGGCCGAAGCAAAAGGGGGGATGGTTACCCTCACCTGGCCGGGTGAAGACGGGGCCACACTACGCGCGTCCTTCGACATTGAGAACGGTACTCCGATGGTGAAAGAACTTGCGGCACGCCAGGGCGGCGGATGGACCGTGCTAGGCAAGGATCTGACGCCGGAATTTCAGGTGACGACCGGCAAGCGCCGCATCTCGTCGGCACAGCGCGCCGAATTGAAGTCGCTGGGTATTGACACGCCGGAAGAAGAGGACCGGCGCAAGTGGAACACCTTCTGGGACGCGCCACTGACGGTTCCCGGCGCTATCGGCCAAGGCCAAGCTGTCGAGCTGCGTTCTGAGTCGGATATTACCCACGGTTCTTCCAGTTTCAAAACGAGCGCCTGCACGCTGGGAACAGATGGAAACCAGTTGATGGTCACCTTCGATGGGTTGAAGCTGGGCATCTTCTCCGGCGATCTCCGTTTTATCGCCTACAAGGGAACGAACCTGCTGCGGCAGGAAGCAGTGGCTTCTACCCAGGAGCCTTCGGTGGCCTATATCTACAAGGCCGGCCTGAAGGGCTTCTCCATCACCGCGGACACCAAGCTGGCGTGGCACGACAACGCCCAGCACCAGCAGTACGAGTACTTCGGCGGACACGTCAACCAGGGGCCGGTCAACTTACGCGCGCGCAACCGCATGGAGATTCTGGATGTGGGTTCGGGTTCCCTGGCCGTTTTCCCCACGCCGCACAAGTTCTTCTTCTCGCGCGAGGTTGAAACCAACCTTGGCTGGGTGTATTACCGCAAAGACACCGGGAATTCGTTCGCGCTCGGGGTCATGTGGCCCGAGCACAACGAGGGATACCATCCCTGGGGCGAGACCGACGCAGAATGGAACAGACGGGTTGCCACCTCTCATGGTGATGTCTACAACATGGCCCTGTTCAACGCGCCTCCCGGCACCAAGCAGCGCATGTCGGTGTACTACTACCTGAGCGCCCGCGGCGATGAGGCCACGCGCACTGCGCTGATGGCTTACACCCACGACGATGCATTCAAGCCGTTGCCCGGCTACAAGACCATGGAAGGCCACTTCCACCTGGATTTCAACGAGCAACTCCGCGAGCGCAACGACCTCGATTACCAGCCGCCGTGGGTCGCTGTCTTCCGTTCCCTGGGCATCAACATTATCTATCTGGGCGACTTCCACGACGATTCCGATCCCCAGGATCCAGGCCCCAAACGCTTCATGGAACAGAAGGCCTATTTCGAGGGCTCCGAGCGCGTCTCGGACAAGGATTTCCTGGTGATGCCCGGCGAAGAGGCCAATGCCTTCACCGGCGGCCACATGTGGATTCTGACCTCCAGGCCGGTCTACTACTCGCACAGTCGTTACGGCAACCGAACGGGGGGAATAACACAGGGCGAACTCCGTCCACCAGACGTACCGTTTGAAGAGAATCTACCCGAATACGGTAAGGTATACCACCTCGGCTCGACGGCGGACGTCCTCAAGTTCCTTAACGAGACGAACTCCGTCGCCTGGACCACGCATCCCAATACCAAGAGCTCCGAAGGCTATCCTGATGCGTACAAGGACAAAGACTTCTTCCTGAGCGACCGCTGGGTTGGCGCTTCCTGGGAATCGCTGCCCGGCGATCTGTCGTGGACCGAAGAGTGCCAAACGCGCTGCTTCGATACAGAAGACAACATGAATAACTGGTCTCCCAAACCGAAGAACCTGATCACCGAGGGCGATACCTACACCAAGTGGCCCGACGACGAGTCCTATTCGTCGCTGGCGGTCAACTACGTCAAGCTCGATAAGGTGCCCGCCTACAACGAAGACTGGTCACCGATCATCGACGCCTTGCGGAATAACCAGCTCTTCGGCACCAACGGCGAAGTGCTTTTCCACAACTGGGGGGTTCAGGGCAGTGGCGCCGGCGCCGTCTATACCGCCGGCATTGAATACACCTACCCGCTTCAGTTCGCCGATCTTGCGTGGGGCGATGGAAACAAGACCTACCACAAGATCGTCAGCTTGTCGGATACCCTGCCGTTCGGAACCAAAGAGCTGAAGATTCCCTTCGACGCGACCGGCGCCAAGTGGGCCCGGCTTTCGGTATGGGACACCATGGAGAGCGGCGCGTGGGATAACCCCGTGGTGATCAAATAAGTGCCGAAAACTCGGCGCAATCGAAAATGGTCGGTCGGCCCTTCCTGTTTTGAGGAAGGGCCGGTCATACGAAGTATGCGACAGCAAGAACGAGAAACAGTGGTATGTAAGAAGCCCTGTCCGTTTGGGACTCGGCCTGAGATGGTGCTTATGTTCAGCCGATTGCCATGAAGTGACTTTGAGATAAGGATACGGCGGGCGATTGCGCCCGCCGTTCAGCAAGGCCCTTTGACTCGAGTCTCGAGTTTGATTGAATCGACACTTTGTTTCTGAACCGTTTTGTGGCCTTAACGATCTGTTCTTTGACGTGTGCAACAGCATTGCACCAGCTTTACCGGAAGTCAGGCCTCCGCTCGTTTTCACTCCTCTCTGGAGTCATTGATTTGAAGCTGTATTCAATGGCTCAGCCGAACGCGCGCAGGATTGAATTCCGGTCACGGTTACCACAAACATCTCTAATTCTGGAGGCGGATAAATGAGCGGAAAAAATCTTTGGGTGCGAGCGTACTCCGTCACCCTGGCCGTAGTTCTGTTAGCCTCGGCGACGTTCGCCTGGGCACAGGGACAGGGTGCCGGCATCATCGGAGTGGTGGCGGATTCAAACGGCAGTGTAATTCCCGGGGCTACGATATCGATCACCAGCTCAGCGCTGCAGGTCACCGAATTGACAACGACCTCGGACGCCCAGGGCAACTACAAGTTTCTGCAGCTTCCCGCTCCCGGCGTCTATAACATGACGTTCAATGCGAAGGGATTCTCAAAGCAAGTTCGCTCAGGGATCAACCTCGGCGTCGGATTTACAGCCAAGATCGATGCCGCGCTTAGCGTTGGATCCGTCACGCAGGTAGTTGAGGTCGAGGCAGCGGGCCCGGTCGTGGACACTGTATCCTCGGCAGCGACGGCAACCTTGCAGTTGGAGGAGATTAAGGATACGCCCAAGGGGCTCGGCATGCAGGAACTATTGCCGATGGCCGCCGGTGTAAGCCTGCAGGGAGCGCCGGACGTGGGAGATAGCAATCTTGCGAATCGGCAGCCGATTGTGACCTATGGCGTCGTGCTTACGCCCTATCTGCTTCTGGAGGGAATCAATAGCTCGACGGCTAAAGACTCCGACTCCTCGGTTTATCTGGACTCGCTGGCCATGGCGGAAGTCGAGTTCAAAACCAGTGGCAACAACGCCGATGTACCCTTCGCCGGAGTTGAGCAGATTGCAGTGATGAAATCCGGCGGTAACAGTTTTCACGGCGACGTGCAGGGCGATTATGAGAACCCGTCATTCCAGGGCAATAACATCACATCGGCTCTTGCTGCGCCACCCAATAATCTCAAATTCGGCAACCCGATCCTGGGTTCCGGCTACTACGACTATGCGGCCGACATTGGCGGCAAGATCATCAGAGACAAGCTTTGGTTTTATGGTGGCTATAGCAAGCAAGCTGTGAACCAAGGTTCGCCAAGCTTCGTAGGCGGCCCGGGTACTGGAAACTGCTGGCTTGCCTCATCCTGCACAGGTACCAAGGCAGCCAGCATCGTTTCGTCGCTGGAGGAGTACAACTACAAGGTCTCCTATCAGATGATTCCCAGCACCAAATTGATCTTCACCGAATTGTGGGGTCAGAAGTTTCTCTCCGCCAATAGTGCATCGCCAACCGTACCACTGCCCTCGTCACAGTACGAGGTCCAGCCCGGCTACTCATGGCACGGTGAATTTCAAACTGTCATTGGCGCCCGATTCGTACTCGACGGCATGTTTGGCTACGGCGGATATCACGTGAACTACACATCGGAACCGGCAAGTGAGATCGGGCAATATGGCTTTACGAAAGGCAGCGATTTCGCCGGATCTCCAAGCGAAGAAGAGTTGAGCACCAAGTCCTATACAGGACCGTATCCGCAGGCTCAGAATAAGCCGCAGAACCGCTATGAAATGAAGATCACCGCAAGCTATCTCCCGTCGAGGCGTTTCTTAGGCGGTAGTCACCAGATCAGTGTCGGCACTCTCGTTGACTGGGAAGCGGCAGGAACTACGGTGCTCAAGGATAAGCCCAGCGGCGACTACCTTCTCGAATTCCAAAATGGCGAACCTAACAAGATCGTCATTTATAACTACCCATTTCCAACCACGATCAACGACGTGCACAGTCAGGCCTTTTATGGAACTGACACGATGTCACTCAAGCGCCTGGTCCTCAATCTTGGGACTCCGCTACGACAGGTTCGACGCCTTCTATCCCAAGCAGAGCAAGCCGGCTGGCCAATTCAGTGCAATATTTCCTGCGCAGACGTTTCCACAACAGGAGATCTTAACCTGGTCTGACGTGGTACCTCGTGTCGGGGCAGCATGGGATATAACGGGCAGCGGAAAGACAGTGGTAAAAGGTTCGTTTGGCTTGTTTGGCGACACCATGGGTGATACGTTCGCGGCCACCTTCAATCCGAATGCGGCGCAGACTGAAACCTTCAACTGGACCGGCCCTTGCGGTCCCACTGATCCTCTTGCTCCGGTCCAGTATGCTTGCGACGCGACGCCGGCATTCCTTGCTACTTTGCCGACTTTGACACCGACTGCAAAAACAGGCGGAACAAGCCAGATACTCAATACCGGGCTGAAGCAGGACCGCACCCATGAATACACGCTGAAGGTTGAGCGTCAGCTGGTTCCGAATGTTGCCATCAATGCAGGCTACGTTCGCCACTCCGTCTTTAACATGTACGACAGCGCGACAAACGCCGGTGTGCAGAATCCTACCGCCACCTATGTTGGCAACGGCATCGACGTCGGTCACACCTACAATGTGCCTGTCGTTTTCTCAGACACGTTCAATGGAGTTACCACACCAGTGACGGTCTACACCTATGTGTAAAGCTCCGGAATCTTGCCAAAATGAAGTGGTCAACAATCCTTCGAATCGCCCGGATGTATACAACAGCTTTGAAGTGGCTGTGACCAAGCGGTATTCAAAAAGGTGGGACGGCTTCGCTTCCTACTGGATGACGAAGGACCATCGGTGGCTTCAGGGAACGGCGGGTATCTCCGGCAGTCCGAACGACGACTCTTTCCCGATCGACGATACCTGGAACTGGGAGCTCCGAGGCGACGGAGTTTACCATTTTCCGTTAGGCTTCCAACTCTCTGCCTTCTACCGCGCGCAATCCGGCAGTGCGGGACAGCGGGTTTCTGTGTTCAACAGCTCAGCACTTCAACAAGGAGCAACCACCGTCCGCATGGGCCCATTCGGACAATATAGAGGGCCCATGATCAGCACGATGAACGTACGGGTCGCCAAGCAATTCACGCTTAAGGATCGATTCCACTTTGAAGCGAATTTTCAGGTTTACAACATCCTGAACACCAGTGCTTCTGTGAAGACCAACTACCAAACCGGCGCCAGCACCTTCGGGGTCGTGGGTACCATCATTTCTCCTCGAGTGGCAAGGATCGGAGGCACGTTTAACTTCTAAGTGTGAAAAATCCGGCATTCGACTTTTCGGCTCCACATGCCTGGACGGAAGTCGGGTACATTTGCCGGAGTTATGAAGTTCCAGGCAACATTGAAGGGGCAGGCCATGATTCGAAGCCTCGCGAATCGTGGCCTGCACGTGTCAGCCCCCATCGTATTCAATGTTGCACCATAGGATTCTGAAGTAGACTCACTCGTCCGGTTTGCCTACGTGTTCCGCACATTACGAGCCTGGGAGAAACTTCGCCTGCCAATTTTAGCTAGGATGACTGTCTAAGACGTGGACAGGAATTTGGGTTCGAGATAAGATTTCTCTCCGATGGCCAAAAGCTCCCGTAAATCAATCTCCAAAATGCCCACGGCCATCGAGCCGTCCCCAGCCATCGAGTCATTCGCGGCTCTGCTCTTCTGTTTTTTCCTGTCTGGAGCTGCGGCGCTGATCTATCAGGTTCTCTGGACCAAAGCACTTGGATTGACGTTCGGACATACCGCATATGCCCTCGCCACAGTGCTCGCTGT
This sequence comes from uncultured Acidobacteriaceae bacterium, assembly GCA_963820245.1. GTDB lineage: Bacteria > Acidobacteriota > Terriglobia > Terriglobales > Acidobacteriaceae > Telmatobacter. The sequence continues at coordinate 36,129 of CAWFZC010000006.1, forward strand.
GTTTATGGGCGGACTAGCCGCCGGCAGCAAATGGATTGGCCAGTGGAGTGAAAGCCGGCCTCAACCCCTGGCAACTTACGGATGGCTGGAGCTCGCCGTAGCCGGTAGTGGAGCAGTCTCCCTGGCCGGCATCGCAGGCGTGCGCGACGTCTATCACTTGCTCGCTTCTGATCAGTCCTCGGGAATGTGGCTTTTGGCCATTCGATTCTTTGGCGCCTGCGCTGTCCTTTTTGTGCCCACGTTCCTCATGGGAGGCACTCTGCCAATGCTCGTCCGGGCATTGGAACTGCGCTCTGCTGAACTTGGGAAAGGGGTCGCCCGCCTCTATTGGGTGAATACATTGGGAGCCGTCGTCGGCACGCTCGCCGCAGGCTTTGTCTTCCTCCCAAACCTGGGAATGCGCGCCACGCTGGGCATCGCAGTAATACTGAATTGCTGTGCCGGACTGATTGCCCTTCGTCTCGTACGCAAGGAGTCCACAAAGGCACTGATCCGAATGCCCGCGAAGCAAAGCCAGAATCGCAAAATGATCCTGGACCAACCTTCCGCGCGGCAGCAAGGGTCCCTGGCGGCGAAGTCCACACGCACAGCAGCCCGCCGCGTCCTGCCGCAACGTCTCCTCCTGATATGTTTTGCAATTGTCGGCGCCACTGCAATGGCATACGAAATCGGCTGGACGCGACTGCTCGCAACCCAACTTGGCAGCTCCACCTATGCATTCACGATCATGCTTGCGACATTCCTGACCGGCATCGCTTTGGGCAGCGCCCTGTTCGAGCGAGTGAGTCGCCGTGCCGGCGCTCCCATGATCTTCGCCTGGACGCAAGCAATGACGGCGATAGCGGCTCTGGCGGCACTCATGTTCTTCAACCGCCTTCCTGATGTGCTGGCCTCCATTCTGAGCACAAATGACGAGTCCTTTCATACGGTGTTGCTGGCGCAATTCGTCGTAAGCTCGCTCGCGATGCTGCCCACGGCCGTGGTCTTTGGTTTCAATTTTCCGGCGGTCACTCTACTGATTGCAGGGGGAGAAGACAGCAAAAATAGATTGCCTGATCAGGCAGAGCAGCCAAACCCGCGCGGAGAGAGCGCGCTCGTTGGGCGTGCTTATGCGTGGAACACCATGGGTGCAATCGTTGGCGCGATTGTCGCTGGGTTCTGGCTCTTGCCTCAATTGGGAAGTTTTCGCTTGCTGGTCGCAACAACGACAGTGAACGCAAGTCTCGCCATTCTGCTTTCGCTCGCGGAAATCCAATTCGGAAGTTCCCCCGGCAAACGAATACGCGTCTCAAGATTCGCCGGACTCGGGTGTGGTCTCCTTTCGTTGGCGGTTGCCGGAGCCGTTGTGTTGACACACCGCTTTGACGACCCCGCTGTGGCGACGTTCAATACACTGTTGTATTGGAATAGCGGAGCAAAATCTGTTCCACTTCCGGTGCAGCAAAAGGCACACATGGTTGACGTCACCTATTGGGCCGATGGGTTGAATGCGACGATTTCAGTAGGGCAGACAGATGACATTCAGGTGCTCCGTACAAACGGCAAGACCGATGCATCCACCAACGATTTGAACACTCAACTCATGCTGGGTCACATTGGCGCCGTTGCGCATCCGGCGCCACGCAGAGTTCTGGTTATAGGTTTTGGCGTCGGTATGACGCTTTCAGCACTGGCCCGCTATCCGGAAATCGAACGACTGGACTGCGTGGAAATCGAACCGGCTGTCATCGGTGCCGCGCCCCACTTGAGATCATTGAACCGTAATGTATTGAAGGACAAACGCGTGCACATCATTTACGATGACGGCCGCAATTTTCTTTTCAACACGCATAACCGCTACGACCTGATCGTTTCAGAGCCCTCGAATCCGTGGATTGAGGGAGTTGCTTCGCTCTTCACGCGCGAATTTTATCGGGCCGCTCAGGATCGCTTGACCCCCGGTGGCATTTTCGTTCAATGGGTGCAATCCTATTCACTTTATCCCGATGACCTTCGCACAGTATTCGCGACGTTTCTTTCACAATTTCATGACGCCTCTTTGTGGCATGGCGTCAAATCTGATTTGATCCTGGTAGCTCCGACGCCTGCGCCCCCGGTGATCCTGGACCGCATGCGAACGCTTTGGTCAAATCCTGTCCTCCGCAACGATTTTGAGTGGATGGGCATGGAGAGGCCGGAGGGTCTGTTCGGATTCTATTTACTTGGCGATAGAGCTCTTCGCAATTTCGCTGCTAACGGCCGAGTTGATACCGACGATCGCACCTCGCTCGAATACAGTGCTCCGCGCTCATTGCTGGTTCGCGGTCTCGATGAGGAAAATTTGAGTGAGCTGTACAATGCGCAGGCCAAAGTTGACCTGCCCGGCTTTACCAGCGATCAGCTCAACTCAGTACTGGCGGCTGGCGCCGTAACTGCGCTGAACGGGGGGGACGTCGCGGATGCGGATCGCTTTGTGAGTGCACTTGACAAAGACTCACCCTCGCCGGAAGACGAGATTTCCCTGGGCCGTGACGCCATTGCTCACACCGACTACAATTCTGCGGCACGCGCCTTTGGAATTGCGCTCGCCGCCGATCCCAATTCGGTCATGGCCGCTTGGGGGCTCGCGGAGGTGAATAGGCTTTCCGGAAACCGGGACCTCGCAAGCCGGCAGTTTCTGCACGTTCTGGAGAAAAATCCCAATGATCTTAGAACGCTCGGCTCGCTGGAACAGTTGTACAGCGATACCTCCCATCCCATCGAAGCCGCAGAGATTCAGCGCCGGATTATTAAGGCTGACCCACGCGCCGGTGCCGATGCCTATGCCGAGCTTGGAGAGATGCTGAAACGCGCTGGAATGCTGGACGAAGCCGTCGCTGCCATGAACGAATGTCTGGCACGCGACCCGTACAATTTCGAGACGCACCTCAACTTGGGCCAGATTTTCGACTTTCAGAAAAAGTACGACGACTCGCGAAAAAACCTGGAGTTCGTGCAGAGATTCTTCCCGGATGTTGACCCGCAACCCTATGCCTTGCTCTACGAGGTCGATAATGCGTTGGGGGATCCAAAAGCTGCTGCGGAAGCCGTGCGATTTGGAATCCATTTATTCCCCAACGATCCCGGCCTTACGAGGCTGTACCAGTCTCTTTAGTCTCTGCTCAAATCGCGCCGGTTCTGAGGCGGAAAATGCTCTCCTGCCATTTGGGATCAAAATTTCAGGAACTGTACGAAGTGGAAGCTGAGGGTTTTGGTTCGTGACCAGGGGGCTGGAGGTTTGAATCCTCTCTACCCCGGCCGGGTTAGAACGATCTGGGGAAACTGATCCTTTCTATTGAAAAACGAACTTCATCGTGGCTTCGTGTCTGAATTCAGAATTTGCGAGGATCTGCGCTCAGCACCGCGACTTCCAGCCCAGCTATGCCTTGCTTATGAATGCCGAGTGCTGATGCGGCAGCTTCTGAAAGGTCGAAGTCACGGCCTTTGATCCAGGGACCCCGATCGTTGATGCGTACGATGACCGAACGGCCGGTCGATGGAACCGTCAGTTTGACGATGCTTCCAAGTGGCAGGTTCTTGTTAGCCGCCGTCAGCTTTTCCTTGTCAAAAAACTCTCCGTTCGCCGTAAGCCTGCCTTGAAACTTCTTGCCGTACCATGACGCGATCATCAGCGATTTTGCGGTGATTGATGAAGTTGAACACGGCTGCGTTGTCGCGCAGCCTATGCTTGCCGTGTGGATGATTGCGGGCGCCTGTTGCTTTTCGACTGAAGAATGCTCGGGACTGACGAACGAAAGCAACAGCAGTGCGAGACTGCTGAAAGTTCTTGCGCCCAAATGCAGACTTCCGAAGCCCCCGCTGCAGAAGACTGCCGAAAGAGTACGAGTCTGGTCACGCATAGGTCACTACCTCCTGGGTCCTGTGCTTGCCCGATGGGTGGGGGTTCTTCGATTGGTGAGTCTGTTTCGAAAATCCGAAGAGACTCATCAGCAGCGATACCGTGAAGGCGAATCAATCTGAACCCGGCCTGTGTAATTCAAGTCCGAATCTAGGGCAGTGCATCGTGATGAGCAATGCGGCTTTCGCTGCACCGGGGGCTCCCATTCAGTTCTCAAATTCATCAAGTTGGTAACTCAAGAAAGAGTTACTAACTGGCCATTCTTGCTTCGTGAAGTGCCGCATGCGAACGCGAGATTCGAGTCTCTGGAGGCGAGGCTCCGCCGGGTTCTCCGATTCAATCCAATGGCTTGGAATCAGTCTCCTGGAGCCGAAGCCCAGGCGCACTTTAGTGCACCCTGGCGGGCGGGCAGCATGCGAGATTGGGAGTGGTCGCGGTCACTTTCGGGTGGGTTTGAAGCCCAGGCGCGCACAAGAATTTTCACAAAAAGGGGGTTGGGGTCAAGCAATGCCGATCATTCGTGGCAAATAACGGGGGTCGGCAGTGGTCGGGACGCTCAGCAAACGGACCTCGAGCGCTCTGAGCATCGCGAACGTCTATGCCATGAGCCCAGTCAGTTATTGAACGGGAATCATGATCAGCGGTGAGTGCATCGGTGCTGCACCGACAGTTTCGCTGCGCCTGCGTCAAGAAGAGTCGATGCTTGATCATTGATCAGTTGAGCAGAGCAAGAAAGTGTCAGTTGAGGAATAGGAGGCTGCGCAAGTTTTGCTCTGCCGGCTAATCGGCAGAAATAAATCCAGTACTTTAGTACCGCAAGAGGTCTTGAAATCTGCAAGGTACAGCCTCAGCAGACCTCGTAGATCGACTATGCTCAGTCATTATTCAGCGTGGTTTCTTTATCCATCTGACTTGCACTTTTCCGTTATCCGCATATGTAGAAAGCCTTGGCACGACCGAATCAGCATTGGAGTTTTCTTCTAGAAGCGGCCCATTATTGGCCGCTCGACCGCTGCTGATCCGGCTGATGAAAGGGCTAAGGCATGATGGCGCGGAAAGCATCGTTCGGTCTCCTATTTATCGCAATCCTTTCTTTGGCAGGTTGCAGCGGATCCATCGCAACCCTCGTGCAGACTCCCGCCGTCTCCTCGGTCACGGTCTCCTGTGTTTCAACCAGCGTACAAACGGGTCAAACCAGTCAATGCTCGGCGACAGTAACCGGCACTGGCGCTTTTAGCCAGGCCGTTACATGGTCGGCAGCCTCAGGTACCATCACGAGTTCTGGACTCTATACTGCGCCTGCTTCGCTGCCCGCATCAGGCTCTGACACAATCAAGGCCACCTCGACACAGGACAGCACAAAATCCGGAACAGCCAAAATCGCCATCGCCACTCCGGGCATCCAGCCCACAGTCACTGGCGTCAGCGTCGCCGTCGCGCCCTCTTCCATTACGACCGCACAAACATCCACGTGCTCCGCTACGGTCACGGGGACAGGGCCCTATAGCTCCGCTGTTACGTGGTCAGCGGCGGGCGGCACCATCACGCCAGACGGAGTGTTAATGCCCACGGGCACAGGCACCGCAACATGTACTGCAAACTCAACCCAGCCGGGATTTACCAACGTATCCGGCACAGGCAGAATTGCCGTCACCGCGCCGCAAACGGCGATCACAGTTACGTCCGTTGGCGTGGCAGCCGTGCCTTCCTCCATCACGACAGCACAAACCTCCACATGCTCGGCAACGGTCGCGGGCACTGGCGTCTTCAGCACCGCCGTTACCTGGACAGCGACTGGCGGCACCATCACAGCCGGCGGAGCGTTTACGCCGTCCGGCGCTGGTACCGGCAGCTGCACGGCACACTCCGCGCAGGCTGGCTTCACGAACATTTCAGGATCCGCAAATATTACGGTCACTGCGCCATCGGCTACCATCACTGGCATTACAGTCACAGCGATTCCGTCCTCCATTACTACCGCACAAACCGCGACATGCTCAGCAACGGTATCGGGAACTGGCGCCTTCAGCAACGCCGTTACGTGGACAGCGACCGGTGGGACAATCACGGCCGGCGGTGTGTTTACGCCGTCAGGCGCTGGAACCGGAAGCTGCACGGCACATTCCGCGCAAGCTGGCTACACCAACATCTCAGGCTCCGCGCAGATCGTGGTCACGTCGCCATCTGCTATCGTTACCGGAATTACAGTTGCTGCAATTCCGCCCTCCATTACTACGGGACAAACGTCAACCTGCTCGGCAACGGTATCGGGAACTGGCGCTTTCAGCACCGCCGTTACGTGGACAGCGACTGGTGGCACCATCACGGTCGGCGGAGTGTTTACGCCGTCGGGCGTTGGAACCGGAAGCTGCATGGCTCATTCCGCGCAAGCTGGCTACACCAACATTTCGGGCTCCGCGAACATCACGGTCACCTCCGCCCCCTTCACGATCCTCTCGATCGCGGTAGCGGTAGGGCAGCCTTCCATCACCACCACGCAGACGACAACCTGCGCGGCCACTGTCTCGGGGACGGGAACCTACAGCTCCGCGGTCAATTGGACAGCCACCGGCGGAACCATTACGTCAGGCGGAGTTTTCACACCATCCGGGCCAGGGACCGCCAGTTGCACTGCAAACTCGGCCGTGGCGGGATTTACGAACATCTCGGGTTCGGCGAACATCACGGTGACGGCCGCAACGCCCGCCATCACTGCTGTAACCCTGGTTTGCTCACCGTCGTCCATCACCGACGTGCAAACCGCAACGTGCACTCCCACGGTCACCGGCACAGGAGCCTTCACGAACACGGTGAATCTATCGGTGAGCCCAACCGGGGGCGGGACCTTCAGCACCTCGACGAATGTAGCCTCCGGAACAGGCGTCACCTTTACGCCACCCAATACCGGCGCTGAAACCGCAACAATCACGGCAACCTCTACGCAGGATGCCACCAAGTCCGGCACGTTTGTCGTCACGGTCACGGTGCCAGGCAGTGGGCCTACATGCGGCGGCATGAGTCTTGGCAACGGAGCCAGCCTCAACGGCTTCGTGCCCTTCCCGGCGACGGCTGCATGGAACACCGATATCTCTGCATCTCCGGTCGATCCGAATAGCGCGACAATCGTCGCTGGATTCTCGAGTAACTATCTGCACCCTGATTTCTCGTCAGTAGCAGACGGAAATTATGGCATTCCCTACGTTGTCGTCGACTCTGGTTCCACACCGTTGGTCAGCGTCAGCGGAGTCGGCAACGACCAGAGCGATGATGCCGAAGAACCGATGCCCAGCACGGCTCCGATCGAGGGATTTCCGGCAGACTGCGTTGGAGGTCCAGGAAACTACGTCGGCGACCAACATGTTCTGGTTCTGGACAGGAACAGATGCATGCTGTATGAAACCTTTAATACGGAAAGGTGCAATGGAGCGTGGGCTGCCGATGGCGAGACCATTTGGGACCTTCAGAATTATGAACAACGGCCCTGGGGCTGGAGTTCTGCCGATGCCGCCGGCTTGCCAATTTTTCCTGGTCTGATCCGGTATGACGAAGTCGCGGCAGGCGCAATTAAACATGCCATCCGCTTTACGCTGCCCGAGACGAGAAGCGATTCTAATGGTGGATATTTTGTGGAACCCGCGATGCATGCTGCGGGATTGTCATCCTCATCACCAAACGTGATGGGCATGCGCATTCGCCTGAAAGCCAGCTTTGACATCTCAGGATTCTCGGCGTCGAATCAGGTGATCCTTACCGCGATGAAGAAATATGGCATGATTCTCGCGGACAATGGTAGCGCCATCTTCTTCCAGGGAGCTCCCGATGCACGATGGAACGACGACGATTTGGGGAATCTGAAGAACATCGCAGGATCGAACTTTGAGGTCGTCCAGATGACTCCGTCATGGCCCGGTTGGGACGCCAACACGGCTCCCACGGGGCCAGCTCCGACAATCAACAGCTTTACCGCTTCAGCCTCAACTGTTGCCGTAGGAACTCCGGTTACGCTCACGTGGAGCACGACCAACGATTCCTATGACTTTATCGATAAACTGGGTGGCGTCCGCGGCGGAAGTGTCACGTTTACCCCCACTGCCGCTGGCACCACAACCTACACTCTGAACGCGACCAACCAATACGGACGATCGACAAAAGCGGTCACAATCGTCGTCCAGTAAGCGAAGGCGAGCCGATGCATTGCGGCGAGAACACATGAAGGAGCGTTCTCGCCGCAGCGCCCCGCCGTCGATTCCGTCTGAACCCATCCGCATCGACGGCAGGTATAGAATTGTGCAGTCATGTCGGATCGAGTCCCGGGGACCTCCCGCCGTCAATTCCTCAAGTCCATTGCAGCGGCCGCAGCAGCCGCGCAAAGCAGCACCAGCCTTCCAGCTTCGCTGGTGCACCCCTTTCTTGCCGATGCCGGCCCAGCTGCAGCATCGCAGTCTCTCGATTCCGGTTGGGAATACTATCAGGGCCCCCTGGATGAGCCGTGGGAAGTGTGGCGCGGAGACGAAATCGCCGTCTGGGAAAAGGTATCTCTTCCGCACTGCTTCAATCACTACGATGCGTGCGATCCGGATACGCCCTACTATCGCGGCCATGGCTGGTACCGCATCCGCATCCCCATAGCGAATCCACTGCCGAACGGCCGCACGCTCATTCACTTTGAAGGCGCGGGACAGACGTCGCATGTATTCGTGGGGGATACGCTCGTCGGTACGCATGTGGGCGGCTACGATGAGTTCGTTTACGACATTACGGACGCAGTTGCATTGGCTGCAAAAAGCTCCGGTCTCACCGCAACGAACAAGAGTGGAGTCGCCATCTCCGTTCTGTGCGACAATTCGCAGGACCTCGATCGTTCTCCATCAGACCTCAGCGACTTCAGCCTCTACGGTGGCCTCTACCGCCATGCGCACCTCATTTATGCTCCGGCTGTTTCGCTTGAGGCCGTTCATATCGCGCCCGTCTTCGCACCGGGCTCCCCTGCCAAGGTCAGCATCCGGGCCCGCCTCTTCAATCCAACCGCGGTCACTGGCAACGTCGCACTTTCCGTTCAGGTAACCGATCCCGACGGAAAACTCGTTCACCAGTCGTCGCCGTCTATCGCCGCGTGGAAAGACGAAACAGAGATCGCTTCCTTCAGCCTCGATTCACCGGCCCTCTGGTCCCCCACTCACCCGCATCTCTACTCCTGCGCCGTCAAGGGCACAACGGAGTTTGGTTCATGCGCCGTCAATGAGCGCTTCGGCTTCCGTCACACCGAGTGGGTCAATCACGGTCCATTCAAGCTGAACGGCGAACAATTGGCGCTGCGCGGCACGCAACGCCATGTGGACCACGCCGGCTACGCTGCAGCCCAGCCCGACAATCTCGTTCGCGAGGAAATCGAGCTGGTCAAAGCGATGGGCGCCAACTTCATCCGTCTCGGCCACTACCAACAGCCCCGTCTGGTACTCGAGCTCTGCGATGAGCTTGGCCTTCTCGTTTGGGAAGAGGCGCCTTGGTGCCGTTCCGGCGTGGTGAGCGAAAAGTGGAAGCGCCAGACCCGCGGCATGCTCGCCAACATGATTGATCAGCACTTCAATCATCCATCGATCATTCTGTGGGGGCTTGGCAACGAGGATGACTGGCCAACCGAGTATCCCTCCATCGACCACGCCGCGATCCGCGCATTCATGCAGGAGATGAACACGCTTTCACACTCGCTGGACCCATCGCGCGTCACCTCCATTCGCCGCTGCGACTTTGCTCGGGATATCCCCGACGTCTATTCGCCTTCCATTTGGAACGGCTGGTACTCCGGCATCTACACCGATTACGAAAGCTCCATCGCCAAGGCGCGCGAAACCGTCAAGCACTTCATTCACATCGAATGGGGCGCCGACAGTCATGCAGGCCGTCACTCTGAGTTGCCCGACCTGGCCATTGCCCGCGCTGCCACCGAAACCGATTCCAAAAAACGTAATATCGATCTCAACGGCTTTGACTTTGTGCCACCGGCTGAATCATTCAAGATTCCCAGCGTGGCCAACTGGACTGAAAACTACGCTTGCAATCTCTTTGACTGGATACTCAAAGTACAGGAGACCCTGCCCTGGTTAACCGGGTCCGCACAATGGTGTTTCAAAGACTTCACCACGCCGCTCCGCGCTGAAAATCCCGTGCCGCGCATTAATCAGAAGGGCCTGCTTGAGCGTGACATGACGCGCAAGGAAGGCTACTACGTTTTCCAGTCGTATTGGAGCGAGAAGCCAATGGCGCATATCTACGGCCACTCCTGGCCCGTCCGCTGGGGCGCAGAGGGCGAACTGCGCATGGTGAAGGTCTACTCCAACTGCTCCACCGCAGAACTGTTCGTCAACGGAAAATCCGCAGGCATTCGCAATCGCCACAGTCAGGACTTTCCCGCCGCCGGCCTGCGCTGGATGGTGAAATTCAATGCCGGCAAAAACCATCTCCGCGTGGTTGCAACAGAAGGTACCCTCACCGTTACGGACGAGATCGATCTCGAATATCAAACCGCCCAATGGGGCAAGCCGGCAAAATTCAAGCTGACGGAAATTCATCGCGACAACGACACTGCCACAGTCGAAGCCCTTCTCTACGACGCCAACGGCGTGCTCTGCCTCGATTCAAAGAATGTTGTCCGCTTCTCGCTTGCAGGCAATGGGCGCCTCATCGACAACCTTGGCACTTCGACCGGCTCGCGGGTGATCCAACTCTACAACGGGCGCGCCCACATTTCCATTGCTCGAAACAGCGGCCAGTCCGTCGTTGCTGTCAATGCCGAAGGTGTCCAGCCCGACTTCGTCACTATCGCCTGATTTCGGAGATTGCCAATCATGAACCGCCGCGATTTCTGTGCCACTGTTGCCGCTGCAGCAGTAGCATCAACAGCCCGGCCCGCGCTGGCTTCAGGCCACGCCACTCCTCTCATCTCCGCACACGAGATCGCGCACATCGATCGCGACCGAATTCTCCGCGCCGCCAACGAATACCTGTCGCAGCCTCCCGTCACCATCACGCAGTTCTCTTCGCCGCGCAGCCAGGGCGGCAAACACGACTATTTCTCCGAAGGCGACTACTGGTGGCCCGATCCAAAGAACCCCGGCGGCCCTTACATCCGCCGCGATGGCTTCTCCAATCCCGCCAACTTCAACGACCATCGCGAAGCCCTCATCCGCCTCAGCCTGTACGTTCCGGCACTCACTGGAGCGTGGCTCATCACGCATGACAGACGTTATAGCGAACACGCCGCCCTCCATCTGCGCGCATGGTTCATCGACCCTGCCACCAAAATGAACCCGTCACTTGATTACGCCCAAGCCATTTTCGGCATCACTCCCGGACGCGGTACCGGCGTCATCGACACTCTCCATCTGGTCGAAGTCAGCTGCGCAGCGCGCCACCTTGAGAAGGCCGGCGTGTTTTCCGAGGCAGAGTCCGCAGCCGTGCGCGATTGGTTCGCGCAATACCTCAACTGGATGTGCAATTCAAAAAATGGCAAGGAAGAGGAGATTGCCAAGAACAATCACGGAGCCTGCTGGGTGGCGCAGGCCGCAGCCTTCGCCGCGCTCACAGGCAATAGGGAAGTGACGGCGCTCTGCCGCGACCGCTTCCGCAACAATCTCATACCCGACCAGCTCGCGCCCAACGGCAGCTTTCCTCTCGAACTCGCGCGTACCAAGCCCTACAGCTACTCGCTGTTCGATCTCGACGTGCTGGCCATCATCTGCCAGATCGTTTCCACGCCCGACCGCACGCCAGACAACCTCTGGCAATTCGCGCTGCCCGGCGGCCTAAGCTACAAGCAGGCGGTCGAGTTCATGTTCCCCTTCATTCAGGACAAGAGCAAGTGGCCCTACGCGCACGATGTCGAATACTTCGATGACCTGCCCAATCGCCAGCCAAGTCTGCTTTTCGCCGGCCTCGCCTACCGTGAGCCAAAGTACATTGCGCTCTGGCGCACGCTCTCGCCCGACCCTAAAACCGCCGAAATCATCCGCAACTTTCCTGTCCGTCAGCCCCTCCTCTGGGTTACTCCGGTCTGATGCCCATCGCGATCCCCTAGTGGCTTTCAAGCATCCGTTCATACTCGTGCGATCGTTGTGATACGATTCCGTCGATACGTCAGCATTTTCAATGGGAGCAGCAATGCGCGAGCGCAGGGCCGGAATCATCATGAACGGCGTCACCGGACGCATGGGACTCAATCAGCACCTCATTCGGTCAGTCCTCGCCATTCGCAATCAGGGCGGTCTTCCACTTTCTGACGGCAGCATCCTCATGCCCGACCCCATCCTCGTCGGCCGGAACGAAGACAAGCTGAAGGCCATCGCTTCCGCGCACGGCCTCTCGCGCTGGACCACCGACCTCGCCCGCGCTCTCGCGAATCCCGAGGACACGATTTACTTCGACTCCGGGTCCACCGGCATTCGCGAACAGAATGTGCTCCAAGCCATTGCCGCCGGCAAGCATGTCTACTGCGAAAAGCCGCTCTCCACCACAATGGAAAGCGCACTCAGAATTGCGCGTGCTGCTCAAAAGGCCGGCATTAAGCAGGGCGTGGTGCAGGACAAGCTCTTCCTTCCCGGCATCCGCAAGCTTCGCCGCCTCATCGACTCTGGTTTCTTTGGCCGCATCCTCACCGTGCGCGGCGAATTCGGCTACTGGGTCTTCGAGGGTGATTGGCAAACCGCGCAGCGCCCCTCCTGGAATTACAAGAAGGAAGACGACGGCGGCATCATTCTCGACATGTACTGCCACTGGCGCTACGTACTCGACCACACATTCGGCGCGGTGCAGTCCGTCAGTTGCGTCGGCGCCACGCACATTCCCCAGCGCGTGGATGAGAGCGGCAAAACCTACAAGTGCACTGCCGATGACGCGGCCTACGGCATGTTCGATCTCAAGGGCGGCATCTTCGCGCAGATCAACTCTTCCTGGGTTACGCGCGTCTATCGTGACGAGCTTTTCAATCTCCAAGTCGACGGCACTGAAGGCAGCGCCGTAGTTGGCCTGCGCGACTGCAAAGTACAGCACCGCGTCAACACGCCACGGCCTGTCTGGAATCCCGATCTTCCCAATCCTTTCAAGTTTCGCGATCAGTGGGCCGAGGTTCCCGACAACGCCGAGTTCGACAACGCCTTCAAAGTGCAGTGGGAGATGTTTCTTCGCCACGTCTTTGCGGACGCGCCTTTCCCTCACACCTTCCTCGACGGCGCTCGCGGCGTGCAACTCGCCGAACTGGCGCATGCATCGTGGCAACAGCGCCGCTGGGTCGATGTCCCCGACCTCACTCTTGGCTCATAACCGGCAGCAAACAACCTCGGGGAATGACGCCCATGGCAGATAAGTCACGGCTCTCGCTCAACCAGATCACGACCTCAAGCTGGAACGTCGGCGAGGCTGTGGAGGCATGCGCGCGCCAGGGGGTTCCCTCCATCGCGCTATGGCGGCACAAGATTCAGGAGGCGGGTCTCGAGGCCTGCGTGCGCAAGGTGAACGACGCGCAACTGCACGTCTCCAGCGTCTGCCGCGGCGGCATGTTTCCCGCGCCCACTGAGGCCGAACGGAAAAAGAATATCGAAGACAACTTCCGTGCCGCCGATGAAGCTGCTGCGCTCCATGCGGACTCGCTCGTAATGGTGGTCGGAGGCTGCGCCGGTGTCGGCATTGAGGCAGCCCGCCAGATGGTTGCAGACGGAATTGCCGCTCTCGTTCCTTATGCGCGCCAGCTTGGTGTGCGCATCGGCCTTGAGCCGCTCCATCCAATGTATGCCGCAGATCGTTCCGTGCTGTCCACCATCGGCCAGGCGCTTCGGCTTGCCTCGCCCTATGGCGCACACGAAGTCGGCGTCATCCTCGACACCTTCCATATATGGTGGGACCCGCAGGTCGCCGAACTCATTGCTCAATCCGCAGGCCGCATCTATGGCTTCCACGTCTCCGATTGGCTGGTTCCATTGCCCGACGTCCTTCTCGGCCGCGGCCTCATGGGCGACGGCGTCATCGATAACAAAGGGCTCCGCCTGCTCGTCGAGAAAGCCCGTTACACTGGCCCCATCGAAGTGGAGATTTTCAATCAAGCCATCTGGGATTCCGATCCCAACGAAGTTCTGAAACAGGTAATCGAACGTTTTGAAAAGTTTGTCTAGCTGAGAGGATGCAAGTGGAAATCGAGCAACACGCTTAACGCCGCAGGCACTCATGCCCTCGATCAAGCGAGCGCTCGAAATTGCCTCCGCAAAAACCGTCATGCTCGAGCGCCGCTGGAAGGTGGCCGATGGCGCGCCTGTATTCACCGTCGCCGGCAAGTACACGGCGCGCAGTTGGACCCAGTGGACGCAGGGCTTTCAATATGGCAACGCTCTCGTCTGCTTCGATCTCACAAGCGACCCGAGCCTCCTGACCCTTGCACGCCGCCATGTCGTGGACGATATGGCCGAGCACCTCACTCATACCGGCGTCCATGACCACGGCTTCAACAACATCTCCACCTACGGTCATCTGCGCCGTCTCATGCTCGCCGGCCGCATCCCTTCAAACGAATGGGAGCTCAACTTCTACGAGCTCGCTTTGAAAGTCAGCGGAGCCGTGCAGGCCTCGCGCTGGACTGCGCTTCCCGACGGCGGCTATATCCACTCCTTCAACGGCAGCCACTCGCTGTTTATTGATACGATGCGCACTCTGCGCATCTGTGGCCTGTCTCATCTTCTTGGCCACGTCCTGGTTGGCGAGCAGGACAAGCGGGTCAATCTCCTCGGCAGGCTTCTGGCGCACGCCAAGACATCGGCGGCCTTCAACATCTACTACGGCGAAGGCCGCGACCACTACGATGTGCCCGAACTCTGTGGCCGCACCGTCCACGAAACCATTTTCAACGTGGCCAGTGGTGTCTTTCGCTGTCCTTCTTCGCAGCAGGGCTTTTCTCCATTCACCACCTGGACGCGCGGCCTGGCCTGGGCGATGCTTGGATTCTCTGAGCAGCTTGAATTCATCCAATCGCTGCCTGAGCAGCGAATTTGCCGCCGAAGGCCTTCCCGACAAAACATGAAGCCTGCGCGATGCTCGAGCGCGCTGCTCGCACCACCTGCGACTTCTATATCCACCAGGCAAGCGCGCTCGACGGCATCTGCTACTGGGACACCGGCGCGCCACAGCTCCATCTCCTCGGCGACTGGAAGGCCAGACCCGCCGATCCCTTCAACGATTTCGAGCCCGTCGATTCATCGGCAAGCGCAATCGCTTCTCAAGGCCTTCTGCGCCTCGGCCATCTGCTCGGCGATGCGGGCCGCTCCTATATGCAGGCCGGTCTTGCCATCGTCGAACGCCTGATCCAACAGCCCTACCTATCCGTCGATCCGAATCACGAAGGCATTCTGCTGCACAGCGTCTATCATCGGCCCAACGGCTGGGACTACATCCCACCCACACAAAAAATTCCATGCGGCGAGTCAAGCATGTGGGGAGACTATCACCTGCTCGAAGCTCTTCTTCTCGTCGATCGATTGTCTGATTCAACTTACTACACCTTCTTTTAGCACTGCTTCAGCACAAGCAGGAAAGGAGCGAAGATGCAGAGCGAGACAAAAGTCGCATTGGTCACCGGCGGTGCCCGCGGCATCGGGCTTGGCGTCGCGCTCAAGTTGGCCGACGCCGGCTTTACGCTTGTCATCAGTGGCAGGCGCGCTCATGACGAGGTGCAGTCCGCCCTCAATCAGATCAAGCAGCAGAGTGCCGCTTCCATCTATGTCCAGGCCGATGTTGCCAGCGGAGCTGACCGCGCGCGTCTCTTGCTTGCCGTCGAAGATAATTTCGGCAGGCTCGATGTCCTGGTAAACAATGCCGGAATTGCACCCCGCATCCGCGCCGACATTCTCGAAGCCCACGAAGAGAGTTTCGATGAACTCATCGCGACCAACCTCAAGGGGCCTTACTTCCTCACGCAATCCGCTGCCTCATGGATGATTCGCCAGCAGTCGGCTAGTGCCCAAGTCCATCGCGCCATCATTAACATCAGTTCGGTTTCAGCCACTGTGGCCAGCGTCAATCGCGGTGACTACTGCATCTCCAAGGCAGGAATCGCCATGGCCACGCGCTTGTGGGCCGTCCGTCTCGCGGAGTATGGCATCGGCGTGTACGAAGTCCGCCCCGGTATCATCGACACGGACATGACCGCGGGCGTTCACGAGAAGTACGACGCGCTGATTGACGCAGGCCTGCTCCTTGAAAAGCGCTGGGGAACACCCGCCGACGTCGGCAGCGCCGTGTGTCTCCTCGCCAGAGGCGAACTCAAGTACGCAACCGGATCTGTGCTGCTCGTGGACGGCGGCCTCACCGTGCCGAGGCTCTAGTGGAGATGAAACTTCAGGAACCGCTGCATGGATAACTCGCCCCAGGCCGCGCGTGCCGGAATCCTATCGCCGGCTGCGTCCAATCCCGCGCCGCCGCTCCCCGCAGGATGGGGCTTTGCCGTGAGCTCGGGAATTCTCGGCTGGGTCCTCGACGCCTTCACATTTTTCATTCTCATCTTCGTAGTCGATGCTCTCGCCAAAAACTTCCGCGTCGACAAAGCCGCGATTGTCTGGAGCATCACCATCACCCTCGCCACTCGGCCGATTGGCGCGCTCATCCTTGGCTCCATCGCCGATCGCTTCGGCCGACGTCGTCCTCTCATCGGCTGCGTGCTCTTCTTTTCCATCTTCACAGCGCTCACACCGTTCGCTCCAAACTACACGGTCTTTCTTCTTTTCCGCGCTCTCTATGGGATCGGCATGGGCGGCTACTGGGGCATCGGCGCCTCACTCGTCATGGAGAGTTCGCCACCACGCTGGCGCGGTCTTTTTTCCGGCATCATGCAAGCTGGCTATTCTCTCGGCTACTTGCTTGCAGCCGTCGCCATGCGCACAATCGAGCCTCGCCTTGGTTGGCGATGGATGTTCCTCGTCGCGCTCATCATCGCAGGCGTCGTCGCGCTTCTCACTGTCCTAGCTCCCGAACCAGCCGCATGGAAAAAGAATCGCGCGGCAGGCTTTGCCGATATCCTGCGCACTCCGCTCAAATACAAGAAGGATTTCCTTTATCTTGTCTTGCTCATGACGGTCATCACGTGCCTCTCGCACGGGACCCAGGACTTATATCCCGACTTTCTCAAGTCAGCGCATAACTTATCCACGATTGCTGTTTCCAATCTAACAATCCTCTATAACATCGGCGCCATTCTTAGGCTGCCTCGCCATCGGCCACCTGTCTGAGCGATTCGGCAGGCGCAACTCCATCATGCTCGCTCTTACTCTCGCCGCCCTTTCCATTCCTGCGTGGGCTTTTGGCTCGTCGTTGACTGTTCTTGCCCTTGGGTCGTTCGTCATGCAATTTGGCGTGCAGGGCGTCTTCGGCGTCATTCCTGCGCACCTGAATGAACTATCGCCCGACAGTGTGCGCAGTCTCTTTCCCGGCGTCGTCTACCAGCTTGGCATGTTATTTGGCGCGCCATCGGTGGGCATTGAATTTGCCCTGCGCAACCGCCTCGGCTATTCATGGGCACTTACGGCCTTTGAGCTGTGCACCATCGCCGTTTTGTTTGTCATCTGCGGATTCGGGCCCGAGCGCCGGGGCCGCGATCTCTCGGGCGCGTAAGTCTCGACAGCCCGCGCAAATCTAGCTGCGGCTCTCAATAAGAATGCCGAGCTCTGCGGCAATGGTGGCCAGCCTCTTGGCGGCAGTTCCTTCAGGCGTCTCGTCGCGCGAGGCCAGCACCTCAAACTCGCGCGCAAGCTCTGTCCCCCGCGTCAGATTGAAAGTACCCAGCGATCCAGCCAGTTTGTGCGCCGCAGCAATAGCTTCTGCGCGATCGTCGGCAGAAAGCGAATTGGCCGCGCAAGCCGCAGCCGCACTCTTCAGCAGTTCCACACGCGTGCGAATCTCAGGCAGAAAGCGGACCCACAACCGATCGATCGCCGCGGACAACTCTCCACTCGCGGCAAGTTTCGGATCTGCGTGTTCATCAGGTTTCTGTTCGCGTTCCATGGCAGTGTGCAGCTCAGCTCCAGCCCAGCACGCTGGCAATCTGGGCTGACAAAGTGAGTGGGTCGAACGGCTTGAACAGGACAGCCTCAACGCCGAGGTCGGCAAAGCGGCGCTGGTCTGAATTCTGCACCTTCGCCGTCAGCAGCAACACCGGAATCTTCGCGGTTAACGGATTGGCGCGCAGCTCGCGAAACGTACTTGGGCCGTCCATGCCGGGCATCATCACGTCCAGCAGAATGGCATCGGGCTTGTGTTCCTGTGCGCGTGCCAGCCCCTGCGCTCCCGAGCTCGCTGTCACAACTTCCCATCCAGCTACGCTCTCAAGCGAGAGCGCCGCCACTTCGCGAATGTCGTCTTCGTCGTCGATGATGAGCACTTTGCGCGGCACTGCAGCACACCTCTCTAATTATTCTGGGCTCTTCGGCTGCAGATGTCGATGGACAACGACCGCGCAGGCGCAGGCAGGCATCGAGTTGGGCAATGGAAAGAAGGGGGAATAGAGGGGAAGGGAATTGCGGCTCGTTACTGTTCTGCTGGTGTTTCTTCCATCCGGCGCGAGCTGCGCAGCATGGTCAGCACCAGTGCTTCAAGCTGCTGCGGCTGCACGCGCGCCTTGGCCAGAAAGTGCGTAGGCCCAAGCGTCAGGTTGCGCCGCTCTGCTGGCGAAAGGTCGCGGCCTGAGTACACCACCAGCGGCAGTTGCGCGAGAGACTCGTGTTGCCTGAGCCAATCCACCACGTTAAATCCATCGCCGTCCGGCAACCCGATGTCGAGCACCAGCAGGTGTGGCTGAAAATTAAAGCAGCCCTCGAGCGCCTGTTCCAGTGAGTGCGCCAGCTTGACAGAGATGCTGTCGCGGGCAAACACTTCGCCGATCACGCCCGCCAGATCCTTGTCGTCTTCGACAATGAGAATGCGCGCCTTCTCGCCCGGGCCGCATAGAACGCGCGCCAGCTCACTGAGCAGCGCGTCTTCCTGGATCGGCTTGGCCACCCATCCCGCCACGCCAAGCGCCGCGCCATCATTTATCGCGCTCGCGGTATGCGGATTGTCAACGCTCAGCAGCACCACCGGCGTGCGCGCCTCCGGATCCAGCTTGCGCAGCATCGGCAAAATCTCCCAGCCATTCATTCCATCGAGCGACGTGTCCAGCAAAATCGCTTCCACGCCGTCGTGAGCCGCGGCCAGCGTCTGCTCCAGCGTTCCCGTCTCCACCACGCGATATCCGTGACCCGTCAGCTGCGCTGCAATGCGCAACCGCGAATCCACATTCGCTCCACCCAGCAGCACGGTCCCATGGCCGGTCTCGTTTTCCGGCAATCCTGCAGGCGTCTCCAGCGGAACCGGATGATAGGGGAGAAAGACTCTGAACGTGGTGCCGCGAATCGGATTTCGCTCGGCCCAGATTCGCCCCGAGTGCTGCAGTACGATTGTCCGGCAAATCGCCAATCCGAGTCCGCTGCCGCCCTTCTGCCGCGAGTCAGATGCGTCCACCTGCTGAAACCTTCCGAACACCGCCTCCAGTTTGTCGGCCGGAATGCCCCGCCCGTGATCGATCACCGACATTGTTATGCCACTCACTCCCGGCCTGATCATGATCGACACTGTCGAATTCGGAGGCGAGAACTTCACCGCATTCGACAGTAGGTTGGTGAGCACCTGCAGCAGGCGATCGGGATCGGCATCAACCTCTGCCTGGGTTGTGTCGTGGATCAATTGCACGCCCGCCGAGTCGGCCACCGGCTGCATGTCTCCAATCGCCTGGCGCACGATATCGGAAAGTTGTATTGGTTTGAAGGTCAGCGGTTCCCGTCCACTCTGGATGCGCTCGAGGTCGAGAATATCGTTGATCAGCCGAATCAGCCGTTCGCTGTTCGTCATGGCGATGCGAAGCAGGTTTGCCCCCTTCTCATTCACCTCTCCCAGCATTCCTGACGAAAGCAATCCAAGCGCTCCGCGGATTGACGTGAGCGGCGTGCGCAGCTCGTGGCTCACCGTGGAAATGAACTCGTCCTTCATCCGGTCAAGCGCATTGCGCTGGCTGATGTCTCTAAAGCTCAGCACCGAACCGGAAAATCGTCCCTGGTCGAAGATCGGCGTCAGCGCATATTCGGCCGGGAATGAGCTTCCATCCGCGCGGAAAATATCGTCTTCACCCGACGAGGCGGCCTGCCGGCTTGCGGCGCGTTTCAATGCGCAATCCTCCTGGCATGTGCGGTTGGCCGGAGCCTTGCCGTGCAGCAGTTCATGAACAGGTCTTCCGGTAAGCGTGGCAGCCGTCGCTCCCAGCAGCCGCGCGGCAGCCGGATTGGCGAAGCTGACTTTTCCATGACGGTCCAGCCCACAAATCCCGTCCGCAACTGAGTCCAGCAGAATCTCCTGTTGCCGGTAAAGTTCGTCGGCGCGGCCCCGCTCCTGCGAGCGAACCAGCATCTGCCCCAGCGATGCCGCCGCGGTCTCAATCGCCGCCATCGCTTCGCGATCTTCCCGCAGCTTGAAGTGGCAATAGAACTCCAGGACCGCCAGCACGGAATTGCCCACGCGCACGGGAACGGCCCAGCCGGAGACCATATCCTTTTTCATTGCGGCTTGAATGCGCGGGCTGAGGGGCACCGAATTCAGGTCGGCAATCCATACCGGGCGTCCATCCTTCCAGGCGCGTCCCGGCAGCTCCGCCCCGCTGGCCAGGGTCTGCCCCATGCTCTCCTGGATCATGGCCTCAGCCTTGCGCCCGGCGGCACCCCAGGCTGTCGAAAACTCAAGCCCCTTCTGCTTGGCGTCAACCCGCCATGTGATCACCAGGTCCCAGCCCTGCGAGAGGCACAGTGCCTCAAGGATCCGCATCGTCGCAACTTCCGGCGTGGCATTCTCAGCCACAATCTGGCTTACGACTAGTTGCAGGGCCAGCCGGTGCTCGCGCTGCTTTTGCTGGGTTACATCCCGCAGAAGGCAGCGCACCGCCAGTGGATTGCCGGCTTTCTGGCGCTGGCTCAGGTTCAGTTCAAACTCCAGCACCCGGCCATCCCGCGCGTGGTACCGCAACGGCGCACGCTCAATCGACTCGCCGTCCAGAGCCCGCCGGAACAGCGCAGCCACTTCGCCTCGATAGTCCGGCCCAAAGAGTTCTTCAAACGAGTCGAGCGCCATCAGCGAGTGATCGTCCGTGCCAAACGTCCGCCTCCACGCGGGGTTGGCGTACAGGAACCGGCCCGCCGGGCTCAGTGTCGCAATCATTTCGCTTGAACTCTCAAACAGGTCAAGAAACCGCTCCTGCGACTCGCGCAGCGCCTGTTCCTTGTGGAGCGTAGAGCTCTGGTCGATGGCTCCCGCCACCAGCCCGGTGATGGCGCCCTCATGGTCACGCAGCGCGGAGATGTGCAGCGTGGCGGGAAAAACCGTCCCATCCTTGCGGCGCAATTGCGCGTCAAAGCTGGGAACCATGCTAGGTGGTAGCGCGCGCAGACAATTCAGATAGGCGCTCATGCGCCCCGCGGAAGTCTCCTCTGCGGGACGGTCCACGCCGCAGAGCTTTTCCATTTCCTTCACCAGGCGAGCCCCTTCGCCCGGCGCCAGAAAATCTGAAAGGCTCCAGTCGTGCACCAGTTCGCTGGCGTCGGATCCCAGCAATCGCTCACCGGCTGGGTTCACATAGATCAGCTTTCGGTCCAGCCCCACGACCACCACAGCCGTCCCGGCGGAATCGAGAATCTCCTGGGGTGCGGAGCGAACAGTCTCATTATCTGTTGCGCGCTTTTGCGCCGCTGTGTTGCTGGGGATACGGCTGGGCAGCCGCAAAGCCAGCAGCACGGCGGCGACGCAGGCAGCCAGCATCAGCAGTCCATCGTAGCCGGGGCCGGCAATCAGGCGTAATACAACTGCGCCCGCAGCCAGAAGCAGGGCCGCCACCGCCAGCACCGTCCAGAGGATGAAAGCTCTGCCCGCGCCCGCCGGTGAAGCCTGCGCATGGCCGGCTTCTTTTGTCTCCGCTGCTGGGTCCCCCATTGATTCCCTCAGTTGCTCCATACCGTGCGTCTTGCACCCGCAAACACAGGGCCTCTGCGATCAACACTGCTTGCAGGCAACATATGCAACAGTTTGCACGTAGTATATGCGTTTGCAGCTCGTTCCTCTAGGTAATTCGGAACCTGTCCCAACAGGCGCTACCGTGGTCCGGTCCTGAGATTGCGGCATGCGCGCCGAGTCTTATACTTGCTGCATGCATTCCAAGCCTTTTGCACCGCGTCTTCTTGCTGCCCTTGCCATTCTCGCTTGCCTTGCCCTTCATCCCGCCGCAGCCCGCGCCTGGGGTAATGAAGGCCATCGCCTCATCAACCGCCTGGCCGTCAACAACCTCCCCTCAGGGGTGCCTGAGTTCCTCCGCACCAAGGCTGCGATCGAGGAGATTGAGTATCTTGGCCCCGAACCCGATCGCTGGCGTTCTCCTGCGGAACCCGAATTGGTCGCGGCCCAGGCTCCCGAACACTTTATTGACTTCGAGCCGGCCGATGCACTTGGCCCCCTGCCGCACAAGCGCCTCGATTTTGAAGCCAAGGTCTTTGCCGCCGGCGAGCGCCCTGAGAAGATAGGCCTCCAGCCCTGGGTGACCGATGAAGTCTGGGAGCGTCTGAAGGCCGCCATGCGCCAGTATCGCGACCTGACTGCAAATCATCAGGACACGCGCCAAGTCGAAGACGCAATCCTGTTTTACGCCGGCTGGCTGGGCCACTACGTGGGCGACGGCTCGCAGCCCCTGCACACCACCATCCAGTACAACGGTTGGACCGGACCCAATCCCAACGGCTACACCACCGCGCATCAGATTCACTGGCAGTTTGAGGGGCCCTTCGTCGCGGCAAACATCCATGCTCCTGAAGTGCTGGCGCAAATGACGCCCACCAAGGCCATCGACGGCGACGTTTTCGACGCCTACGTTGCCTACCTCCGCCACACCAGCACCTATGTCGAAAAGGTCTACCAGTTGGAAAAGGCCGGCGGATTCATCGGGGAGGGAACGCCCGAGTCGCGCGCCTTCACCGCCGAGCGCATCGCCGCCGGAGCCAGCATGTTGCGCGACCTTATCTACACCGCCTGGGTCGACAGCGCTGTGCCGGTGAACGATCCTTACGCCGGTAAATAAAAATGTCCGAGTGGGAGGTCGCTCGCGGCTCTCTCACCCGACACTCTTCTCAAACACCAGCGAGGTCTTCACCTTCTCATATCCATCGCGCAGATAGAAGCGGTGCGCATCCTCGCGCTTGATCTGCGATCGAACTCTCACCCGTCCAATTCCTTTCTCGCGCGTCCACCGCTCAATCTCCTCGCACAGCCGCCTGCCGATCCCCTGACCCCTTGCCCCGTCACCGACCACCAGCCCGCCGATGTCAACCACATCGTCTGACTGCAGGTGCCGCTCGACAAATCCGTCAATCCATCCCACCAGCCGCCCGTCGAGCACTGCGCCCAGCGCCACCCGGTCCGGGTCGTCGGCCATTGCTTCCAGCCGTCGCCGCATCACGGTTGCGTCTGCTTGATACCCAAGCTGGCCGCTCAGTTCGGCAACCTCCTCCGCATCAGCAGCCGTCAGGCGGCGCACGATTGCAACCTTCGGTTTTTTGCCCTCGTTTCCGTCCATAGGCGTATTATCGCGCTGCGAATGCACGCAAGCCCGCATCCGACGTCAGCGCTTCTCTGAAATTGTCCTTCTTATTTTCCGACCGCCGAGCGCCTGCTCGCCGTCAGTCGCCGATTTCAACAGGGGCAAGCGCCGGAATGCGCCGCAGAGCCACGGTCAGCATCACCGTCATCACCGCCACCGCGGGAATCGCCATCACAACCCACGCCAGCAGCGCGTGTTCGGCCAGGCTCGTCATCTGCGTAACCAGTTGGAAGGGGGAATGCCCCAAGATCTCCCGAGTCGAAGGCGTAGGCGCCGATCCTGAAGCCAGCAGCCATCCGCCCATCCTGACGAACGGCACAATCATGACAAGTTGCACCGGCATGGCCAGATAGTTGGCCACCTGGATCGCCGGCAGGTTAAGCCGGCAAGAAAGTGCAAGACCCGCGCAAAGTACCGTTGGAATGCCGACCACGGGGATGCAGCCGATGGCAAATCCGAGAGCCAGTGTCAGAGCCAGGCGCTGGGGTGACATGCCCTGCTGCAGCCACACAGCGGCGTCGTGCCCGATCGACTTGGGGGAAAGTCTCTCCATCACACTCTCATGCTTAATACGATTAAACAACGATTTTGGATTTTGAATAAGACTTTGGTGTGATTTTTGATCAAACTTTCGTTAACCTTCGGGTTCCGGGTCGCGGAGTTGCCTTGTTGAAAAACCGCACCGATCGGCGGTTTGTACACCCCGGCACATTGAAGGCGTTCCTTTGCCATGAGATACCTCCATCTGCGATACACTTGGACCCGATGCGGGTGTTTGGAATCGATTGTGGAACCGAGATAACCGGCTACGGCGTTGTGGAGCCGGACGAAACTGCGCGCGAGCAGCGCCTGCTCTTCAAAGCCATGGGAGCCATCCGGCTCGTCAAAACGAAAACCACCGCCCAGCGTCTTGAACAGGTATATCGCGAGCTCTCCACAGAAATTGAGCGTTGGCAGCCTGACGTTGTCGCCATTGAAGAGGTCTTTTATTCAGTGAATGCCAAGTCGGCGCTCAAGCTGGGCCAGGTAAGGGGAGTGGCCCTGCTTGCCGCGGCCTGCAAGGGTCTGCCCGTGGCGGAGTACGCGCCTCTTAAAATCAAGTCCAGCGTGGTCGGCTACGGTCTTGCGAAAAAGGAGCAGGTTCAGTTCATGGTGGCTCGCCTTCTCAATCTGGCTGAATTGCCGCAACCTGCCGATGCGGCAGACGCCCTCGCCATCGCCATTTGCCACATTCACACAGCGCAAACCCTCGGCCTGCAGAATCCGCTCCAAAACCCAGTTCGGAGCGCCGCAAAATGAATCGGGTTTTGTTCATGCCGGTTTTTGCGCTCTCTCTCGCCGTACCCTTTTCACTGGCCCAGCCGGCCCAGGTTCAGCAGTATCCTGCCGGCGATCCGGTCATTACGGTCGATTTCTCCAGTCCCGCCATGAGCCCCTCCCACTGGGCGTTGATCCTTCATCCAGATGGCACCGGCCATTTTCACTCCGATCACGGAATCGCTCCGTCCAAAGATTCCCAGCCGATGGATGCTCCCGACGTTGATCGCGACATCAAGGTCAGCCCTGATTTCGCCGCGCACGTGTTTCAGGTGGCCCGCCGCCACAACCTGTTCCACCAGGACTGCGACAGCCATTTGAAGGTTGCCTTTCAGGGCTGGAAGAAGCTCAGCTACACCGGACCGGAAGGGCAGGGTAGCTGCACATTCAACTACTCGAAAGATAAGGAAATCGCGGACCTCGGCGATGCGCTCGTGGGCGTTGCCGAGACCATTCGCGAGGGCGCCCGGCTTGAGCTTTTGCTCCAGCATGACCCTCTCGGCCTGGATCAGGAGACCGAATACATAGTTGATGCCCAGAAAGATGGCCGGTTACGTCAGATAGGCGTCATTCGCGACATCCTTGAGCGCCTGGCCGGCGATGAGGCGGTGATGGACAGGGTAAGAAAGCGTGCCCGGATGTTACTGGCCCACGCGGGAGCGTAAAATTCACTTTGTCGCGGATTTAGCGCGACATTTTGGTCCTCTAAGGTGTCCTATATAGGTTGGATGCGTTTAGATGTCGGGGTGCGTACGCGGAGGCACACAATGATCAGGCATAGGTTTATGACTTCGGCGGGATTTGCGGCGGTGGCAATTTCAGCTCTTCTGCTGGCGCCCGTCAGCAGGGCAGACGACACAACCCAATCGGCCGCGAGCGCAGCTCGGCTCAGCAGCGTCGAGGGCCAGGTCAGAATCTCGCAGGGCGGCCAGATACTCGCCGACCCAGCCCTGGTCAATGCGCCGCTGTTTACAGGAACCCGCGTTGAGACCGGCGATGACGGCAAGGCGGAGATTCAGTTTGACGACGGCAGTGTCGTCCGCCTGGCTCCCGGCAGCGCGCTGCTGCTCACGGTCGTCGGACCCCTGGGCTCCTCGGTTGGCCTTGAGGGCGGCCTCGCCTACTTCGAACTGCAGCCGGGCGCCCAGGGCACTTCGATGAGTGTTGCCTTCGGTGACAGCACGGCCACGGCCACCGGATTCACCGT
The DNA here is from genome assembly GCA_963820245.1 of uncultured Acidobacteriaceae bacterium. Classification (GTDB taxonomy): domain Bacteria; phylum Acidobacteriota; class Terriglobia; order Terriglobales; family Acidobacteriaceae; genus Telmatobacter. The sequence goes on from CAWFZC010000006.1 coordinate 62,217, forward strand.
CATGCGCGTCAAGCTCGACAACCCTCCGGGCGAACTTGCCGTTTTCTCAGGTAACGCCCACCTGGAGCGCGGAAACTCCCTGGCTGTCGATCTTCATGGCGGTCAGAGCGTTGCCCTCAACGCTACCGATCCAAGCCACTACGACCTTTCTGATTCCATTGAGCCCGATTCCTGGGACTCCTGGAACTCTGATCGCGATCAGGCGCTCAATGCCCAAGCCGCCGACCAGACCGGTGCAGCCAATAGCCTTACCAACAACAGCACTCCGGCTTGGAACGACCTCGACTCCAACGGCAACTGGTATAACGTTCCCAACCAGGGATACGTCTGGTCGCCCTATGACGCCTCCGACCCCGGATTCGATCCCTACGGCAACGGAAGCTGGATGGCTACTCCGGGCTACGGCTACATCTTTGTCTCCGGTTATCCCTGGGGCTACCTGCCCTACCAGTGCGGTGCATGGAACTTCTATGACGGATTCGGTTGGGGCTGGGCGCCCGGCGTTGGCATGGGCGGATGTCATCCATGGTGGCGGAACGGCGTTTATGGCGGCCTGAATATTGGGAATTCCCCCCGGGGCTATCGCCAGATCCAGCGGCCGGTTCTTCGCGGATCTGGAAACCACTTCGCCCCCATCGTTCCGGTAAAGCACAGCCCCTTCGTTGCGTCCGGTTCACTGCCCGTGCGCAATCGGTTTTCACCTGTTCAGATTGCCGGCGCAACTGTCGCGCCAATGCGTCCACTGCCTTCTCAGCAACACTATCAGCCATCGACCTCCGGATTTGTCTATCACCCTGCGGGCGGTTATCAAGGGACCAGGACCGAGGATTACCCGTCGAGCAACCTGCGTACTGCCCGGGGTGGTGGACGAGCAAGTTATACACCGGCGCCCGAGCCCCGCTACACCGCGGTTCCCAACGTTCCTCCGCCCAATGCGGTGGTTTCTCAGCCCGGTGCGGCCAATGGTGCCTCGAACGCGAATATCGGAGTGCCTGTTCCCGGCGTCCCTCCAGGCGGACGCGTAGGCAAACCGCCCGGCGCTCATGACAGCTGGTCCACCGGCCGTCCCATCAACAACAATGTCACCCCGCAGCCGGCGCCCCGCTCCTATACACCGCCTCCGGCTCCACGCACCTATAGTCCGCCTCCATCGGCTCCACGCCCGTCAGGCGGTGGCGGTGGTGGCAACTATGGTGGTGGTGGAGGCGGCGGAGCTCGCGGTGGTGGCGGTGGCGGCAACTTTGGCGGTGGTGGTGGCGGCGGTGGTGCAGGTGCCGGCGGTGGTGCAGGTGCCGGCGGTGGTGCAGGTGCCGGCGGTGGTGGTGGAGGCGGCTCTCACCCCAGCGGCGGCGGACATCACTAATCGTCCGCGCCACAACTTCATTTCGGGGCCTCGCAAGGACCTCGGTCAGGATGACTCGGACCTCAAGAGGTAAATGCGCGAGGCCCGAGTCTGCAAATCGCCTGCCTGAGCTGTGACGACATCTCTACACAGACAATCTCGCTTGTCCAAATCATCGCGCAGGCCGCCGGCAGCGGGCTTGCGGCATCATTTGCAGGTCTAGCTTGATTCCGAGATGGAAGCGGAAGCGATCCCGTGCTCCAGCTTCTTCGACAGCAGGATGCTCGACACGCAGAAGCCGATGAACAGGTAATACCCGGGCAAGATCTTCGAAGCATTCGTCGGGATCAGCACCTGTTGGACGTTCGGCATTTCGCGCAATCCGTCCCACGCGCTTCCGATCACTCCGTTGAACGCAACAAATGACATGAAGATTGCCAGGACCATCACGTCGGCCATGGACCACTTGGATAGCTCGAATGCCAGCAGTTTCACCAGGCGGTTGGTGCGCAACAGAGACGGCCGGAAGACACTCGCGCTGAGCGCCAGCAACTTCAGCGTCGGGAAGACCACGCTGAACAGGATCACAAGGACGCCAACCACCGTCATCTCCGGCCGGCCCATCTGGAGCAATGTCCGGGAAACCTCAAGCACGGTCTTGCTGCGGTAGTAGAGCGACTGGTCTTGAAACTCGACGGGCGTGCCCAGCAGCGTTGCATCAATCTTTGTGATGCGAACTTCCACCTCCATCATCGGGCTCAGCACGCCGCCGGCCAGCATCGCAAGGCAGAACAGCATCAGCACCACAACGGCGCCGCGCGAGAGCGTCTGCTTGCCGACCATCAGCAGAATGAATCCCAGTGCCGCAGATGCCAGCACGATGAGATAGTCGCGAGTCAGCTGCTTGTCCGATTCCGCAATCTGTTTGCCCAGAGTTTCTTCGCATGCCGCGCCACTCGAGCACCCATAGTGCTTCAGAATGGCGTTATAGGCGGTCATGTCCGTAGTGGCGAACGTGTTCTTGACCGCATCGGCAAGGACAACGCGGATGGAGTCCTTGAAGCTCTTTTGCGTATCCCCCTTGGTCAACTCCGCCATCACCACGGTGGTGTACTCCGGCACATGCGGGCGCAACGAATTAATGATCATGTTTACGAACATCGGGTTGACTGCGGGCTTGCCCGGGGATTTGGCGCTGGGCTGCGTCATCTGCGTCTTGATGTTGTCCAGCAGGGCGTTCAGCGAACGTTCAACCATGGGCCGCAAACCCTTGCTCTGTCCCTTGAGATCGATCTTGTCTACTTGCGCGTTGAGCATCGGGCCAATGATCGTACGCCATTGGTCGGCGCTCAGGATTCCGTAGCGCGCGCTTGTGATCTCAGCCAAATCGGTTCGGACGAGACGGCGCTCCGCCAGCCCATCCACGGTCTTCCAACTGAACCAGATAGCCGGGAGGAGAAAAATCAGCGCCACTGCAAGGCGGAAATCGAACGATCGCGTATGCTCGCTCGGTGATGGATTCGTCGCTGTGCCCGCTTCATCCACAATCGTGATACCGAGTATAGAACAGGCTCCGGCAGGCGAAGAACTCGGTCGCTAAGAGTCGCGTGGCGCGACTCCTTGGCCGCGACCGCAAGCCTCGCTCATGCAGTCCTCAGCCAAGCCGACTCAAAGCCATGAGCTAATAAACCCTGCTGGCCACAACCTGGGTCCCCGTCGAATTGGAATCAATGCTTGTCGAGCGCAGCAATATTTCGAAGAAACGGAGTGACCCATCCGGGCGGGTTGCCTGCCGCAGTATTGGCAGGATTGCCGCTGGGTGAAAGAGCGTTTCGGCTGCCGCCTGGGTCCCGGCCACATCAAGCCCCTGCAAAAGCAGCAGATGCCCATTGCCGCTTAGATTGGGCATAAACGCGATCAGCGCGAATGTATCGTGCGCAGGGGCATTCCAGTGGCTGACATACGAGGCTGCCTCTCCAGGTTGCGGTTTCATATTCACGATCGTTGCGCCCTCCATGCCCTGGCGATAGACGATACGGAAGTTGGTGTTGCTCTCGGCGATCGATGCCCATGGATTGCTGCCCACCGACCCGATGAGAACAGCGCTGTCGTTCTTCAGATCGTCAAGCCGCAAGTCGCGCGGGAAACGGAGGAAGGTCCGCTCAGGGTCATACTCGGGAAGATGCGCCAACGCAGCCACAGTCTGGAAGTCCACAAAGCTGGTGAAATGTTGCGAGCGCAAATCGTCTGCGCTGTGCGCATCGACCCCCTCAAGCGGCAGTTCCAGGTAGTCACCCTTGATGTAGTCGGCCAGCTGCAAAGGCTTTCGTGACAGGTCCTCGAGAAGATTGAAGCCGGCGTCGGCCGGGACGATGTAGGTATTCACCCGGCCGTTGAACAGCGCTGTCCAAAGCGCATGGGCCGGTTCAGGAGGACGCAATTGCGGCGCGTTCACACGTGCTGAAAACGACCATGTGGTCCAGATGAGCGCCGCGCTGTATGCGCCTGCCACAACTCCTGCGATCAGCCAGCGTCGCCAATCTAGCTGCGGTCTGGCGGTTGGTACCGTGGCAATGGGTTCCTCAGGTTGAGCGTGAACGCTTACTGATACCGGGAGAGCGCGCATCTCCGTGGCAGGATGGTGCTCTGAAGCCGGAACAAAAACCGGAACGTATCCCCCCAGAGGAATATCGATTCGGAGGGGCTCTTTGCTGCCTTCTCCAGCAAAAAACTCGGCCAGCCGTCTGCGCAATTGGCGCGCATAGTTGCGGACTATGTTGTCTTCGATGGTGCTGTACCCGGGCCGGCGGTCAAAGACGTGAACACCGATTTGATGCTCGGTAATGTCTTTTTCCCGGCCTTCGAGGGTTTCCGCCGTCACATAGAGCAAGAACCGCGTCAGCAGGGGGGACCGGGCAAAGTGAGCGCTGGAAACGATACGTTGGGCCAGGCTCCAGCGCGGATCGTCCTGCAGCCCGATCGGCCACGTCTGCTGAGGAACAACCATCTTTGGCTCTTGCCGAATGACGTTCAATCGTTCCATCGCATTCACCTTCAATTGAGCGAGATCACGCCAGCATTCCCCATTTCGACGATAAGGCTACTCGATAAATGGGCGATGAATGCAAACCGGGAAGCCGGTCAACCGGGCAAGAATAACAACTATTCACACAACTGGCAAGCAGTTTTAAATCAATGCAATACAAGAACAAATCACAGGTGTATACACGTCACCCACGCAGGGTAAACACTTTCCCACAAAAAGAAAGTGACCTAAGGTTTCGCTGCTAGCTATGTCTAGTGCAATCGATGCATCAATTCCCCTCCGGCGACTTTGATTTGGGAGCAACAATTTGTCCCTAATGAATATGGGTATTGGCGAATGCGTTCCTGCTGGTAAGCGCTAACGCGAGCGGACTGCCGGGTCGAGATTGCGGAACTGGTTTGGCTGCACCATCACAAGTCAAAAGGTTGAATCGCCAGAGTCAACGTCGTCCAAATATGGACGGCCAACAAACGAAACACTTCAGAAAGAGGAGAGCCAAATGTTGAAACGTCAATGGATGCGAAGGCTACTGACTAGTCTCGTGTGTGCGGTTTCGATCACCGTACTGTCCTCGGCAGGGGCTTTTGCTCAGTCCGATAAGGGGACGATCGGCGGGTTTATCAAGGACTCGTCGGGAGCTGTTGTACCCGGTGCCAGGATTGTACTCACCAACGAGGCAACGGGTGAGGCTCATGCGGCAACTGCAGATGCGCAGGGCCATTACACCGTTACCAATCTGACCGCGGGCAGCTACACCCTGACTGCGGAAGTAAAAGGCTTCAAGAAATACACCAGCACCCACAACACACTGGGTGCCAACACAACGCTGGACTTGGACGCGCCCCTCACCATCGGCGCAATGACGGAAGAGGTAACTGTTTCGGCAACCGCGGAGGTATTGCAGACCGAGTCGGCCGCGGTGCAGGCCGAGATTACAGGCAAGCAGGTCAGCGATCAGGAACTGAATGGCCGTAACCCGCTCTACATGGGTTCGCTTGTTCCCGGCCTGCGCAGCGGCTCTACGCTGGGCGATTTCAACTTCGGCGTCGGCGGCGGTACTCCGTTCCAGATCAACGGCTCCCGGGCGCAGGATACGCTGGTAACGTTTGACGGCGCTCCAGCCGTTCGTACCCGCGGCAGCGGCGCCATCATCGGGGTCGCAAGCGTCGACGCAACTGAAGAGATGCAGGTCATCACCACGGATTACCAGGCGGAGTACGGTGACGCTGCGGGCGGCCAGTTACGCATTGTTACGAAGAGTGGAACGCGTGACTTCCACGGGTCGGCCTACGAATATTTGCGCAACTCGGTCATGAATGCCAATGACTGGGTTCGCAATCACTCTGCTACGACATATCACATTACCACGCCCTTCGTTTACAACAACTTCGGGTTCACGTTCGGCGGACCTGCATGGATTCCAAAAGTGATGGCGGATAGCTGGCGAAATAAGTTCTTCTTCTTCGTCAACGAAGACTGGATTCGCTATCGCCACGCAGATACTCAAACACAGGCCGTTCCCACCGCAAAAATGCGTATGGGCGACTTCAGTGAACTCCTCGCTTCCAATCCGTGGCTTTCCGGAACTCACCAGCTGTATGATCCGGCGACATGCCCCACCGTCACCAGTCCAAGTTGCGTGCCGTTTACGGGAAATATCATTCCCGTCGGCAAACGGAGCACGAACGGCATGGCAATCTTGAATGCCTATCCGACGCCGACGCCCGGATATCTGTCCGGAACTCAGAACTGGATCGCAACTGCTGCCCACCCCCAAAACCAGCGGAAGCAGGAAGTCAACGTCGATTGGGTCATCAACGACAGCCATAAACTGGAGTTCCGTCGTCAGGATGCAACCTACAATGAGTATCAGCCGTTCGATCAGGGTTCAGGTTTGACGGGGAAGTACTTCATCCGTCCGAACCAGACCAACGTGCTGGGTTGGACCTGGACTATTTCGCCCACGATGATTAACGAGGCTCGTGCGACGCTCAGCCTTGATAACGTCTATATTCCTGTGAATACGGCCCTTGCCGGATTCAACCGCTCAACACTGGGAATCACCTTTCCGTATATATTCCCGGCTGCACAAAAAGCCCAGCCTGCCAAGATACCCACCGTTTCGGGTGTAGACAGCTTCTACGGCCTGTCTGGTGGTCCCTACCCCTCGCACTCGGATGGTCCTATCTTCACGGCTTCTGATAGTTTGTCGAAGGTATGGGGAAATCACACGCTCAAGGGCGGTTACTACCTCAATTATCAAGGCGAGATCGACAACGATCAGATCAACGTCTCCACCGTCCCCGGAGGCGCCAGCAACCAGAACGGTACGTTCTTCTTCTCAGATAACCACGCCAATCTGGGCGCGACCACCGGCGCGGCTATCGCCAATTTGGCCACGGGCATCGCCGACAGCTACACCGAAATCGGACAGAGGGCCGAGACCAACTGGCATGGCCGGACGGACGAGTTCTTTGTGCAGGATTCGTGGAAGGTCAACAGCAGGCTCCACGTCGACTATGGCATCCGCGTCTCCATTCTGGGGCCCTACACGCCGGCTTGGGGAAATGCGGATTACTTCGATCCTTCCGCCTACAGCACAAGCAGTGCAGTCACGCAGGATCCCACGACTGGAAACGTGATCCTCGGGACCGGCAATCCTTACAACGGCATGGTGATCCCGGGCTATGCTTCGTTCCCAAGTTCCGCGGCCAAGCACGGAGTCCTTGGTGCTGAGCCGAACGCCACCGATTGCGATGGCTCTTCGTGCTCCGCCCTGTTTGCTCCCAGCCAAAAGAAGGGTTTTTACAACACTTCTTTTAACTACCAGCCGCGTCTGGGCTTCGCGCTTCAAATAACCCATGGCACGGTGCTTCGCGCCGGCTTCGGCAACTTTGCCACCCGCATGGGCCTGCTCGACAACGTCTTCCCGGGCGGCAACTCACCCTTCCAGCCAACCGTTACCGTCAACCCATCGACTGGCGTAAATGACATGGTCGACAACCCCGGAAGCAGCATTGCAACCGGCGTCGCGGCCCCGCTTCTGGCCACTACCCTCAATAAGAACCTGAAGTCTCCGCAGCGCTACAACTGGAATGTGACCGTGGAACAGGCCATCTTCTGGAAGGGGATGATCACGGCTGCTTATGTCGGTGGACGCGGCCTGTATAACTGGCGGGTGGCCGACATCAACGAGCCGGCAATTGGTGCCGTCGGAGCAAACCCAGGGAAAAACCTCAACTATCTGCGTCCCTACCGCGGGTATGCATTCATCCAGCAGGAGCAGAGCAACGGCAGTTCGCGTTACAACTCATTCCAGTTCAACTGGAACCGTCCCTTCGCGAACGGCTTCATGGTCCAGGTGTCTTACACCCTCTCAAAGAGCATGGACAACGGCTCCAACTATCGCGATATCGTTCCCGATACCTTTGACACAACCGGTCTTTGGGGGCCCTCGGAATACGATACGCGCGACATCCTTGTGCTCAACTACGCCTATAGCCTGCCGTTCTTTAAAAATCAGAATACCCTCGCAGGCAAAGTTCTGGGCGGTTTGCAGTTCAGCGGAAACACCCAATTCCAGACGGGTGTGCCCTGCGGAATCGGAAACAATCAGGACTACGCCGGCGTTGGCGAGTATGGAAGCTTTGGTTGCGGCAGTGAGGGTCAATTCTTCCAGATGAACGGGACTCCAAAGCTGAAGAAACAATTTGCCGGCTACTCTGGTCAGACCGGCCAGTGGTTCAGCACAGTCAATCCAGACGGTTCGACCATCTTTACGCCGCCGACCGCAAATACCTTCGTTCACACGCCAGGTGTTCGCGATTCCGTCTATCAACCGGGGTTCCAGAATTGGAATCTCAATATGAGGAAGAACTTCCCGATCAACGAGAAGACCGGCTTCGAATTCAAGGCCGATGCCTATAACTTCATCAACCATCCCAACTGGGCAAGTCCTCAGCTGAATCCGACCTCTGGAACATTTGGCCGCGTTACAGCAAAGACCACCAGCAACCCTCGCACCATTCAACTTGGATTGGACTACAAGTTCTAGGACGGCGAGAATCCAACAAACCCCATGCGTGCATCGCACGCGTGGGGTTTATTCTTAGAGCGCGCATCTCAAACTGAGCCCTCCATGCGGTACCGGTGCGGCTGGACACCCTCCCAATGAAACGATCTTCGCTGTTGCTGTCTGCACCTGGAATGCCCTGCCGGCTGCTTCGATCCATCAGCCTTGTGGCGGCGATCGCCGCTTGTTCCTTGCCCGTTGCTTCGCAGACGATGACGGCGCCCGATATTACCAGGACACCCACTTTGTTTGTGGTGCCCTACGCGCATCTCGATACCCAGTGGCGCTGGGAGTTTCCGCAAACGATCAGCGAGTTCCTGCTCAAGACCATGCGGGTAAACTTCAACTACATCGACAAGTATCCGCACTACGTCTTCAATTGGACCGGAGCCAACCGATACCGCCTGATGAAGGAGTACTATCCCGCCGATTATGCGCGGATGCAACAGTACGCCGCTCAAGGACGGTGGTTTCCAGCAGGGTCGTCGGTGGAAGAAGGCGACGTCAACCTTCCCAGCGCGGAAGGCATCTTCCGCCAGATTCTTTACGGCAATACTTATTTTCGCAAAGACTTCGGCAAGGCAAGCACTGAATATATGCTGCCTGACTGCTTTGGTTTTCCCGCGTCGCTGCCAAGCATTCTCGCCCACGCCGGCGTGAAGGGATTCTCGACACAAAAGCTGAACGCGCAGTGGCAACCATCGCCCAAAGTCGGTGGACCGGACTCACCGGAACAAACTCCCGAGGGTATTCCCTTCAATGTCGGCATGTGGCTTGGCCCGGATGGAAAGGGAGTGATCGCCGCCCTGAACCCCGGCGGCTACGGCAGCAACGTTTATGTTGACTTGAGCCAGGAACCCACCGGCCCGCTCTCGGCCTCGGCGCCACAACTCACAAGCGAGGAGAATGCGCGGTTGACTCCAGAGCAGCAACGCGCCGTGGCCATGCGCCAGCGAGCGCTGGAACAGAACTGGGTCAAGCGTATCGATATCGATGGCAAGGTAACGGGCATCTTCGCCGACTACCACTACGTTGGCACGGGAGACATCGGTGGCGCGACCCAGGAATCTACCGTCAAGCTTCTTGAAGCCATCGTCACAAAGAGTGAGACGGTGCTGCCGTTGCCTCCAACCACCCCGTTCGCCATGGGGCAGACGCCGACCGCAGCCGCATCCAGCGCTCCCGCGGTCAGGGTCGGGCTGGGCCCAGTGCATGTCATCGAGTCTGCAGCAGACCAGATGTTCAATGACATCACACCGTCGATGGCTACGCGCCTGCCGCAATACCAGGGCGATCTCGAACTCATCAATCACTCTGCCGGTTCCCTCACCTCAGAGGCGTACCACAAACGCTGGGTTCTCAAAAACGAACTGCTGGCAGACGATGCAGAGAAGGCATCGGTTGCCGCCGCATGGATGGGAGGCCGGACCTATCCTCAGCAGAGAATCAATGATGCCTGGATGCTCGAGCTTGCCGGGCATTTTCACGATACGGCTGCTGGTACGGCGACGCCCCGCGCGTATCAGTTTGCATGGAACGACGACATCATCGTGTCGAATCAGTTTGCCGGCGTATTTACGGATGCAAGCGAAGCGATCGCTTCCGGGCTCAACACGCAAGTGAATGGAATTCCCATCGTTGTGTTCAACCCGCTGAACATCGCGAGAGAAGACATTGTCGAAGCGCATGTGGAGTTTCCGAATGGTGACGCCCAAGGCAGTCCGGGTTGTCGATCACGAGGGAAGGGAAGTGCCGTCACAGTTTGAGGATGGCAAGGTTCTTTTTGTAGCGAAGACCCCATCGGTCGGGTATTCAGTCTACGGAGTAGTACCCGCTGAGGCAGCAAACGAACACTCCAGCCTGAAAGCAACCGATTCGTCAATCGAGAACGATCGCTATCGCGTGCAGATCAATGCGGCGGGCGATGTGTCGAGCATCTTCGACAAAAGCCTGAACAAGGAGTTGCTGTCTGCTCCGATGCGGCTCGCAATCTCAACCGACATACCGAAGGTTTACCCCGCGTGGAATATGGATTTCGATCAGGAGCAGGCCGCACCACGCGCTTATGTCGAAGGACCCGCCAAGGTACGCATCAAGGAGAATGGCCCGGTGCGCGTTTCGCTCGAGGTCACACGCGAGGCTGAAGGTTCGAAGTTTGTCCAGACGGTCAGCCTCTCAGCAGGCGATGCAGGCAATCGCGTTGAATTCACGAATGCGATTGACTGGCGCACACTGGCGGCGAATCTCAAGGCCACTTTCCCTCTCAGTGCGAGCAATCCAACGGCGACGTACAACTGGGAAATTGGAACGATTCAGCGATCGAATGCGCAGGAGCGTCAGTTTGAGGTTGCATCGCACCGCTGGATCGACCTTGCCGATAAAGATGGCAGCTTCGGGACCACTCTTCTAACGGACTTCAAGAATGGATCTGATAAGCCGAACGACAACACACTGCGGTTGACCTTGCTGCGCACGCCGGGCATCACGCCTTCCACCAATGGAAGGCCCGCGACATACACCGACCAGGCGAATCAGGATTGGGGTCACCACGAGTTTTCGTTTGGACTGGCTGGCCATGCCGGCAGCTGGCAGCAAGCTCAAACGGATTGGCAGGCGTATCGGCTGAACGACCCTCTGATTGCGTTTCAAGCAACGAAACATGCTGGCGAACTCGGCAGCAGTTTCTCTCTCGTTCACCTGAGTAACTCCCGTATTCGCGTGCTCGCACTGAAAAAAGCCGAGGCAAGCGACGAAGTGATTCTGCGCATGGTGGAACTCGATGGCAAGCCCGCTGAGGATGTCCATGTTTCGTTTGCCGGACCGGTTGCAGCGGCTCGCGAGATCAATGCCCAGGAGCAGCCAGTCGGTTCGGCCAACGTCAGCGGCGGTGAGCTTGTGACCTCGTTCACGGCCTATCAACCGAAGACATTTGCAATCCGCCTCGCCGCACCCGGCGCGAAATTGCAATCGACCCATTCCCAGCCCGTGCCCTTGCATTATGATCTCGCCGTTGCGAGCAACGACGACACCCCGACCGCAGACGGCGGCTTCGATGGCGCCGGCAACGCGATGCCTGCCGAGATGCTGCCCGCGACCATCCACTATCACGGAGTGGAATTCAAGCTGGAGCCGGCAAAAACCGGAGTGCCCAACGCAGTGGTTGCGAAGGGCCAGACAATCGCCCTGCCCGCGGGTCGCTTCAATCGCATCTACATACTTGCCGCGGCCACTGGCGGCGACCAGATCGCTTCCTTCCAGGTCGGTACAAAGAAAGTCGATTTGAAGATACAGGACTGGAGTGGCTTCATCGGCCAGTGGGATACGCGCATCTGGAATGTTCCTGCGGAGCGCGACTGGGCCATCTCGGCCAATCACGCTGTGTGGCCCCCTCCGGATATGGCGGCGCGCGAACAGCGTCCGGTCATTCCCCGCTATCCCGAAGACTACGTGGGCCTGAAAGCGGGCTACATAAAGACGGCGAGCCTGGCCTGGTATGCCTCGCACCATCACACGGCTACCGGGCTAAATCAGCCTTATGAGTACTCCTATCTGTTCGCGTACCCAATCGATGTAACAGGTGACGCGAAGTCGATTACGCTTCCATCGAACGATAAGATTCGTATACTGGCGATTTCGTCTGCAGAGGAGAATCCATCTATCGCGCCCGCCGAGCCGTTGTTCGACACGCTGGGCCGTACCGAGCCTCCGCAGGAGATGGAAGCCAAGTCTCAATAAAACGCGAGAACGCGTAGCGCCGGTCTCCAGACGGGCTGTCCCGAGGGCCTCCCGGCCCTCGGGTCTTCAAAAAGGGCTGGACCCGCGTCGCAGCGTCATCTAGGAGAGATGCCTTTGGGCTTGGGTTAGGATCGGTGACAATGACCGAACGACGAATTCGCCGGACAAGTACATTTGCCGGCAGCACCTTCATCCTTCTTCTGTTTCCATTTGCTGTGGTATTCGGCATGAGCCAGCAGGCCGCCCCGGTTCCTGCTTCAACGCCCGACCTGGTTCTCCAGGGAGTAGTAGTTGGCTCCCAAAACCAAACCTACATTCAAGTGCCTTTCAACGTGCCTGCAAACACCAGTCGCGTAACGCTGACATTCACCTACACCGGCAAGGAAGAGCACACAGCGCTTGATCTTGGATTGCTTGATCCCGCTCAACTCCGCTGCTGGAGCGGCGGAAACAAATCCATGCTCACCATCGGGCTCACGGATGCTACCCCCTCGTGCCTTCCCGGGCCGATTCCTGCGGGTTCGTGGAACGTACTCATTGGCGTGCCCAACATCCGCCCCAATGCGCAATCGCACTACACGGCGCAGGTGTATTTTTCACGCGGTGGTGCGGTCGCGCAGCAGCCCGAGGCATTGCGCTCGCCACTTCGCACCGGACCTGCCTGGTTTCGCGGCGATCTCCATCTGCACACCGGGCATAGCGATGGCGGGTGCCCAAGCCAGTCGGGAAAAATGGTCCCGTGTCCTGTTTTCTTTACTGTGGATGCCGCGGCCCGTCGAGGTCTCGACTTCATCGCCATCACCGACCACAATGCGACCTCGCAATACGATGCCATGCGCGAGCTGCAGCCTTACTTCGACAAGGTGCTGCTGATTCCAGGACGCGAGATCACCACCTTCCAGGGTCACATCAATTTTCTTGGCACGACTGACTTTCTCGATTTCCGCCTCGGCAGCAGTCAGGTTCCCGACATGAATACATTGTTGAACAATGCTCAGGCAGTCGGCGGGATTACCTCCATCAATCACCCTTCTGCTCCGAGTGGCGAGATCTGCATGGGCTGTGGATGGACGCCAGCCTCAAGGGTCGACATGCGGCTCCTGACGGCCGTAGAGGCCGTCAACGGAGGCAGCGTAAAATCCGGTATCTCCGACATTCCGTTTTGGAATAAGCAGTTGAACCAAGGCTGCCGGCTCACCGGCATTGGAGGCAGTGACAACCACCGGCCGATGCAGCCGCTGGACCAGCAAGGATCCATCGGCAGCCCAACCACAGTTGTCTTCGCCAACGAACTCTCAACGCCGGCAATTCTTGCAGGAATTCGCGCCGGGCATGTATTTATTGATCTCGCAGGAACTCACGACAGACTTCTCGAAGAGACTGCGCGCCTGGGAGATCAGGTTGTTCACGCCGGAGACACACTCGAAGCATCAAAGGGCCAACCCATTAACTTCGAACTGCGCGTAGCCGCCGCCACAGGCGGAAAAATTCGATGGCGAAAGGATGGAGAGGAAGTCCCTCAGACCGCCTCTACCGATATCTCATCGAATGATCAGACTTTCTCCTGGACTTGGGCAAGTGATGGCCTCCGCCATTGGTTTCGTGCAGAGGTAGTCGGTACAGACGGAAAGACCTGGCTTCTGGGCAATCCCATCTACCTCAATTGGTCCGCCTCCAATCCATGTAGCAGTCGATGACTAAATACAATTGGAGCCGTTCATAGCTGACCGAGGCTCGGGGCATCGAGTACACTTTTCGCATGCCACTCAAGCACATGCTAGCCGCTATGCTTCTTATGCAGACTATCGCCATCTCTGCACAGAAGCCCGCTTCCAGGCCCGCCGCACCTCCGCCGTTGCTCTCCCACGAAGTGAATACAGATCGGAGCATCACTTTCCGCTTCAAGGATGCTTCCGCCACCAAGGTCGAGCTGAACCTCGAAGGTGTAGCCAAGCCCATCCCCATGGCCAAGGGGGACGACGGCATCTGGACCTACCACACCGAGCCCCTCGCTCCTGAATTCTACTTCTACAGTTTTCTCGATGGCGGCGAACCTAGAATCGATCCCGAGAACCAGCGCGTCGCCCCGAATCTCGCCTTCCCGCCCAGCAATGTTGTCGAGGTCCCGGGCCAGACGCCGCAGCCGTGGGATGAGACGGAAGTTCCGCACGGCACCGTGCACACGCATCGATTCACCTCGAAGATTGCCCATGGGCTCCCGGCCAATCAGGAAGAGGTCGTAGTCTATACGCCGCCGGGCTACAACGCTCACGCGGCCAAGCCGTATCCCGTCCTCTATCTCCTCCACGGCTGGAGCGGGGTTGCGGATGGCTGGGTCAAGGACCAGCAGGCGAACTTCATCCTCGACAACCTGCTCGCCGAGGGAAAGATCAAACCGATGGTCGTCGTGATGCCGCTCGGCTATGGCGACATGAGCTTCGTCGAAAACGGCTTTAGTATCTGGCGTGATCCCGCCGCGGTCGACCACAACACGCAACTCTTCATGAGTATGTTGATCGATGAGATCATGCCCATGGCCGAATCCGCCTACAACATCTCCCGCGATCGCGAGGGGCGCGCCATCACAGGCCTCTCCATGGGCGGGCTTGAGTCACTCGACACCGGCCTGCACAACACCGACAAGTTCGCATGGATCGGTGGTTTCTCCTCGGCGGTGCACAACCTCGATTACGAGCACCAGCTCGCCGCGCTTGATCCAAAGACGGCCAACCTCAAGCTGCTCTGGATCGCCTGTGGCACCGACGACGGTCTGATTGATGCCAACCGCAAGATGATCGCCTTCCTCAAGGCGAAGGGCATGCCGGTCACCCAGATTGAAACGCCGGGGCTGCACGTCTCCCTGGTATGGCGCGACAATCTCATCCACTTTGCACCGCTGCTGTTTCAAAAATGAGCGCGCAAAGATGCGCGCCCAGGCCCGTTTCCGCCCAGGCCTGCCACTCCAGCCAGGCGCGCATGCATTCCCACTCCTCCGCCTCCGCCTCGGAACTTCCGGCGCTCCTCCGCCATGGCCGCCATCGCCTGTTGAAAAATTGCCTGCGGGCACAATACCCGTAGCGAGGCAAGGCCGAGCCGTCCCAATCTGCAGGCACCGTCCGAATCATCGTCAACCCTCCCCAACTCGAATTCTGAAGTTACGGAAAGGCCGGCAACCATCCGGGAAATAACTTATTTCTGAATCCTTCCGCGTTTATCGGGAGCTATTCCCACGACCTCCATATGGAAGGCGGCTACATCGCCATTAATTCAGAACTCCGCGAATCAGCTGGTCCTGAATCAGGATGATTGCAACGCAATCAAACAGGATCAGGAATTTTAGCGCGAGTTCCTGGGTCTCGAAGTCAGTAAAGACTCCGTGCGCGATTCCATGACGGTTGATCTCTTGCGTCGGGTCGGCGATCGTGCTCGTGTTGTTCCAAAAGCTTCCGCTGTCGATAAAGTCCACGACAAGCTTTAGCGCGAAGCGCGGGAATAGAAGCACCTTCCTGGACACGATCAAACGTTCAAACTCACCCAATGTGTCCCGAAATTTGCTCGCAACAGAGCCTCCAGAAGACCGCACATAGTCGTTTATGAGCCCTTCGAACTGGGGAACTGCGACGTAGATCGCGGAGGCATAATCACTTTCCAGGTATTCTTCGATAGCTTTGCGGATGTATGTAGTGCGCGTCGAAAAAATCTTAAGTTCACTCCAAAGAGCGATCCGCCTCGCCCAGTATTGGGGGCCATGGATAGCAATGATCGTCGAGGAGATCATTTGGGGAGTTTCACCGCCCGGCTGGGCCATGGCATGAACCAAAGATGGATAGTAGGTCGGTGATGGCGGCCAGCCGAGCTGCTTGAGTCTCGTGAGCAATGGCATCGGCGGGTGAGCCTGAATGAAACTATCCCGGGCCGCGAATTCCTGAAACTCATACGGCGGCTTCATTTGGGTCTCGGGATTCCAGCTAGGCGCATTGGGGCTGAAATCAAAATAAAATCTCAAATCCATGAAGCTCGAGAGGAGGAGCAGATACGCGACAGGCGCTTCATTCACCGTTGGAGGAATGAGGCGTGCGGTTCCGGCAACTAGGTCAGTGGTATAGATGGGATCGCCAGCCTTTACGTCCCTCCGTGCAACCCCTTCAACAATCATCTGGACTTCGTCATTAACCTGAACCACGGGAGGTGCTGATGGGGGCCAGAGAATTTGCAGGCGCTTGAGCTCTATGGGTAGAGCTGTGGCGCTGATGACCCCACTTGCCACCTTTTGATCAATCGCTGGTATGACGATCATCGGAATCATTTGGGATAAGGGTCGATAAGTGAAGAGTTCGCCGCTGATGTCAGAGGCTCTTGCGGTTGCGAAGGCCTGTTCTTCTGCCTCTGCTTGAATCCAGTTTGAATTGGAGTCCTGCCATCTCTTACCAGTACGATTCTCAAAATGAAAGTACGCCCGGGTCTTGATGTCGTTTTCAGCCACCATTGCGATGTCCTCTTTGCATTTTGTGCTTTCTCATTATCTTCCGTGGAGCTGTCAGGACTTTCGCCCGGAACTCCCCCGCTAGCGAAAGAGCATTGTCGCAATCCCGTTGACCGGAACCGGAAAGAACAACCTTGATTACTCCCCGAAAGTCGGCTTGTGGGAAGTTTTCGCGCACTGAATGTGATTTCGGGAATATCACCGGCGACTCGAACACAAGTTGAACAATACTCGGTGGGCGGACCACTCTCGACCCTGGACCCTCGGAACCAGGGCGGGTGCCATACACTCCCGCAGCCTCAAGCGGAACGGCGGGAAAGAACCAACTCCCCCAGCAGGCCCTTTCGGTCCCTCGCTCCCTCAGCCCCTCGTTACCCTGCTCCCTTCAAATCTGCACCAATTTCGGTGCATTCCTGACTCGCAAAACACGCCGAAATGACGTCAAAAAACCGGACGTAAGGCCCAACCAGCACGTTACTCAGCGCAATAAACGCGCAATTAGCATTTTTTCGCGAAATTTAGATTAAGGAGGTTGAATTAAATGCGAAATTACTGGGTTTTAAAAAGCTTATTTCACTGAATTTCCAGGTCAAGTATCTCGAAAATCGTAACCATTTTATAAAAGATTTCGATCTGTTTCATAACCATCGGATTGAACATCTCAAGCTGTTCGGGTCGTATGAATGCGAACATTTAACGTTGCCGATGTACCACAAATGGTTACGTTTATCTCCCGATTCGTGCGCGGCCTCACCCCCCAAACACCCCTCAAATAAAATTCGACTCCGCAAATCGCAAACCAGAATGCCAGATCTTTCACGCGCTGCGTTCTCCTCTGTCAGAGAAGCTTCAAACACTCAAATCAGGTGCATCCTGGGCGACAATGCCAGGCGCTCACAAGGACTGCTACTATTGGTGAAACTTGCGCGGAAGGCTCACGAATCCCCACGCCGGCCTCGCTCCCTTATAAAGATCCCCGAAGATAATACGCATCCTTGATCGTTCGACGCCTTGCATCATCATCTATCCAGGAGACTTGAATTGATTCACTCTGGTCGGCACTTTCTGCAGATTCCCGGACCCACAAATGTACCCGATCGAGTTTTGCGCGCCATGAACCGCGCGGTAATCGACCACCGCGGACCTGAGTTCGCAAGGCTCGGCGGAGAGCTGCTCGAAGGCTTACGGCCTGTTTTCCAAACGTCGGGAAACGTGATCATTTATCCCGCTTCAGGCACGGGCGCCTGGGAAGCGGCAATCGTGAACACGCTCTCTGCCGGCGATCGCGTGCTGATGTTTGAGACAGGACATTTCTCGCATCTCTGGCGGCAACTCGCGGAACGCTTCGGGATTCAAGTGGAATATGTATCTGGAAATTGGCGCCGTGGTGCATCTGCAGCCGAAGTAGCATCTCGCTTGGCCGCCGATCGTTTACATACTTTCAAAGCCGTTATGGTGGTCCACAATGAAACCTCTACCGGAGTAACCAGCTCGATCGCGGATATTCGAAACGCTATCGATCAGGCCAAGCATCCGGCCCTGCTCATGGTGGATACAATTTCTTCGCTCGGTTCCATTGATTATCGACATGACGAATGGGGAGTGGACGTTACCGTCGCCGGCTCGCAGAAGGGCCTGATGCTGCCCCCGGGCCTCAGCTTCAATGCAATTTCTGAAAAGGCAATTGCCGCGAGCAAAACCGCCAATTTACCGCGTTCTTATTGGGATTGGAACGAAATGCTCGGCCCCAATCGCAGCGGGTTCTTTCCGTTCACTCCTGCGACGACTTTGCTCTATGGTCTGAAAGAGGCTTTAGCGATGCTTCAGGAAGAAGGCCTTCCCCATGTCTTTCATCGCCATCAGCGCCATGCAGAAGCAACACGCGCCGCGGTCGAGGCATGGGGTCTTGAAATTGTCTGCGAAGATCCGCACGAATACTCGAACTCACTTACGGCCGTCTTTGTGCCGGAGGGGTACAACGCAGACGAACTGCGACGTATCATCCTGGAGAAGTTTGATATGTCCTTGGGGACAGGCCTATCGAAGATGGCGGGCAAGGTGTTTCGCATTGGGCACCTGGGCAGTTTCAACGATCTCATGCTGGCAGGCACGCTGAGCGGTGTTGAGATGGGTCTTCGACTGGCTGAGATTCCACACAAAGAAGGCGGCGTTACAGCCGCTTTGCAAACTCTTGCCCGAAGCCTTGCATAGCTCGCAAAGAGATACTCTTGCAGGTTACTATCGCCTCAGCGCGATCTGGAGCAACTCTGCCAGATGAACTGGCTGCCGTCCCGTGGCCTGAAAGATCTGCT
This sequence comes from uncultured Acidobacteriaceae bacterium, assembly GCA_963820245.1. Lineage (GTDB taxonomy): Bacteria > Acidobacteriota > Terriglobia > Terriglobales > Acidobacteriaceae > Telmatobacter. Next base: position 81,207 of record CAWFZC010000006.1, read on the forward strand.
CGCGGCAGCTGAAACCATCCGTGAGTACGAACGTCTCTTCGCCCGCTTTTCTCACCGCCGGCAACAAGACTCGCTCTCCCACCGCTTGTGACACAGCATATTTGTCCTTTTCAAATCCGAACGGTCCCGCCATACCGCAACAGCCAGAGTCCAGCGACGTCAATTCAACGCCCATTTCGCGGAGCAGCGCCTCTTCGTCATTCATCTTCATCAGCGACTTGTGATGACAATGACCGTGAAGGAGAACTTTCTCGGAGAGTCGCGGCGGTTGATAGCCGGGGGCCTTGGCAAGAAACTCGCTGAGCAGGAATGTCTGCCTTCGCAGGCGGTTGGCGCGTGGATCGTCTGGGAAAAGATTTGTGAGTTCGTCGCGAAATACAGATGCGCAGCTCGGCTCAAGCACGACGATCGGTAGACCGGAGTCAATTTGCGGTCCCAGAACATGCAGGATCCGCTGCAGATACTTCTTCGCCCGATCGAGCATGCCGAAGTCGTACAGCGGGCGGCCACAGCAGAAGTGTTTCTGGGGTACCCTCACATTGAAGCCTGCAGCCGTCAACACTTCGAAGGCAGCCTGGTTCGTTCCCGGGCGAAAGTAATTATTGAAGGTATCCGCCCAAAGAATGACTTCGCGACCATCGTTCGTTGAAGCTTCTGTTCCCTTAGGCTGTTGGCCGCCACAGTCGGGGATGCCGCGATTGTTGGCCCAACGCTGAAAACTTTCGTGGGCAAACTGAGGAATCTCTCGCTGCTGCGCAAGTCCCAGGGCTTTTCGCAGCAGCTGATTGATACCGGGAGCATTGCTCAAGCCATTGGCAATGCGTGGTGCGATGGCCGCGAGTCGAGCCCATCGATCGATCATGCCGAAGGCGTAGGCGTTGAGGGGCCTGAACCTTCCTTCATAGTAGTGCGATAGAAACTCCGCCTTGTAAGTGGCTAAGTCAACATTGGCCGGGCACTCTGACTTGCACGCCTTGCAGGAAAGACACAAATCGAGCGACCTCTTGACTTCCTCATTCTTCCAGCCATCCTCGATCACTTCTCCCTGGAGCATCTCGAAAAGCATGTGGGCGCGGCCGCGTGTGCTGTGCTCTTCCTCAAGCGTCGCCATGTAGCTGGGACACATCGAGCCGCTATCAAGCTTTCTGCAAGCCCCAACTCCGATGCATCGAGCCGCTGCATTCGCAAACGAGCCATCGTCGCCGAGAAACTTGAAGTGAGTCTTTGGGTTCTCCGGATTGTAGTCCGCGCCCAGCCTGAGGTCTTCGGTTGGCAAGTGGGCATCAACAACTTTGTGCGGGTTCAGATTGTTGTACGGGTCCCACACCGCCTTGAATTCGCGAAAAGCGTTCATCAGCTCAGGACCAAACATCTTGGGCAGCAGTGCCCCGCGCGATTGTCCGTCTCCGTGTTCGCCCGAAAGAGAGCCGCCGTAACTCACGACCAAGTCGGCGGCCCGTTCGACAAACGTTCCATAGTCGCGAATGCCCGCCTCGCTCTGGAAATCAAAACTGACGCGCATGTGAATGCATCCGTGCCCGTAGTGGCCGTAGAATGCGCCGGTGTAGCCATACTCGTCCAGTAGCTTGCGGATGTCGCGCAAGTAGCCGCCAAGTTTTTCGGGAGCGACAGCAGCGTCATCCCAGCCTTCCCATTGGGCCTTAGCGCCCGGAGCAAAGGCTGCAGCCCTGGGGCCTGATTCGCGAAGACTCCAAACGTGCCGCGCTTCTTCCTTTGTGTAGAGACGCGTGTTTGGAGCCTCAGGGCCTTCCTTCAAGCGATCGATCAGCTGCTGCGCCAGATTGCGCGCCTGTTCCGGATCGTCGGCGCCAAACTCCACCATGACGATTCCGCGGCCTTCGGGAAGCAAGTCGAGCTTGGCAGCACCTTTAGCGCGGAGTCCATCGACGATGGCTCCTTCAAACCCCTCGTAACCGATTGGATTGAATTTAAGAACCTCCGGAACATGATCAGCGGCGATGAATGCGTCCTTGTATCCAACGCCCACGAGCGCCCGATGTTGTGGACTTGGAATGAGACGCACCTTGGCTTCCAGAACAATCGCGCACGTGCCTTCCGTTCCAACCAGTGCGCGCGCAACATCGAAACCCAGTTCCGGCAACAGCTCATCCAGATTGAAGCCGGAAACGCGGCGGGGGATCCGGGGGAACTTCGCTCGTATCTGGTCGCCGTATCGGTCGCGAAGGCCGCGTAGCTTGCTGTAAATCTCTCCGCGCCGTCCGCCCCCGCGTATGACGGAGTCGAGTTCATTCTCTTCGGCGCCGCCGACCGTCATCTCCGTTCCATCGTAGAGAAGAATCCGCAGCTCTTCGACATTGTCGACGGTCTTGCCGCCGAGCAAAGAATGAGTTCCACAGGAATTGTTGCCGATCATTCCACCAATCGTGCATCGATTGTGGGTGGAGGGATCAGGCGCGAATGTCAGTTGGTGACGCTCTGCCAAATTGCGCAGTGTATCCAAGACCACGCCGGGTTGAACCCGTGCATACCGCTTTTCGGGATTGAGTTCGAGGATTCGATTCATGTACTTCGTAAAATCCAGAACTACAGCAATGTTGCAGCATTGCCCAGCCAGGCTCGTGCCCGCACCGCGAGCCAGCACAGGCGCGTTGAACTTTCTACATACGCCGACAGCAGCCCTCACGTCCTCCGCATCGCGCGGAACTACAAGGCCAATCGGAATCTGTCGATAATTCGAGCCATCGGTCGCGTACATCGCGCGACTTCCGCGATCGAATCGAACTTCGCCCCGCACTTCTCCTGACAGCGCCCTCTCAAGCTCATCACCTTTCGAGAAGGAATCGACAGGTTTGCCGTGAGAACTTAGCGGTAGTTGACTCAATGTCTGCATATTTTTAGATTACTCAACCGAAAGTCGTTGATCATAGAGTACACTGCGCTCTTTGGATGACCATTCTTTGGAAGTCGGCGATCAGTTGATCGCATGAGTAGAGAGTTCAGTTGCTATGATGGTCAGGATGATCAGCCGCAGGGACTTTATCGCATCGCTGTCCGTGCTGCCCGCTGCTCTGGCGAGCGCAGAAAACCACTTGCCCGCGAATCGAAGAATCAAGTGGGCGCTCTCTTCCCTGGTCTGGAATTCCTTGCCGCCTGGTCCGTTTGCAAACATTCTCGATGTGATGAAGGAGACAGGTTTCATCGGCATCCGCCTCGCCCCCTTCCCACATGTTCTGGATCAATATGGCTTAACAGCCGCGCAAATGCAAAGTGAATTCTCAAAGCGCGATCTCCATGTGGTTACTGTCTCCTTCAACGGTCCGCTGGAAGACCCTTCCCAGCGGCCGAATGTTCTGGAGAGTGCCCGGAACGCAATGAAGTTCCTTGCCGACTTCGGCGCGAACCGCCTCATGGTTTTTTCGCCGGCCCGTACAAAGCCTGGAGCGGGCACACCCGCGGCGTTTCAGGAATTGTGCGCTCGCTGTAACCAGATTGGCGAACTCGCCGGCGAAATGGGATTTACAGCAGGCCTGCACAACCATATGGGCCAGATGGTGCAAACCCAGGATGAGATCGAAAAGTTCATGTCGATGACAGATCCAAAACTTTTCGGTCTTTCGCCGGACACTGCGCACCTTGACCTGGCGGGATGCGATGTGGTGGGTACGCTTGAACGATACAAGCATCGGATCAAGCTTCTCGACTACAAAGATGCGAAGTGGAAGACACCGAGCACCGACCAGCCTCAAGCTAACGAGACGGCCCGTCCGAAAGACTCACCGGAAGAGCGCATCTTGTCGAGCATTCACGACCTGGGCGAAGGCGAGATCGATTTTCCAGCATGCCACCGGGTCCTGAAAAGTGTGAACTACAAGGGATGGATCTGCGTCGATCTTGACCGGGCTCCGTTAGGGCCCCGTGCTGATTTTGAACGCTGTGGCGCCTACATCACGAATCGATTGGAGCCGATTTACTCATGAACCGGGCCCCGGCATCATTCGAGACGGTCCAAATGCCGCCTCCAATCTGTAACAGCTCTATGCCTTAACGCTGCCTCAGTTTCACACTGTTCGAATCACGGCTATTGATCGGGATGCAGAATCAACTTCTGCACTCGCCAGTTGCCAAGTTCGCCTACGAATAATACGTCCTTCTCTCGGCAGTCGATCTCATGGACAGATCCAAACTCCTTCAGGCGTTTGCCGGCAGTTCCAAACTTTCCAAGGATCTTCCCATTGATGTCGAGTTTGTAGATTTCGCCGTGGTCAAAATCAATCGGACTATTGGAGTTCGAACTATAGAGGAATTGAAGCGGACCTGGCGATATGCAAATTGCTGTCGGAACACCAATGCCCTGGATATTCCTCATGTAGTTTCCATCGTTGTCGAACACATCGATCCGCTTGTTTCCGCGATCGCCCGCGTACACGTTGCCTTGCGTGTCTACCGCGAGCGTGTGAATGTCGTCGAACTGGCCAATGCCAGCGCCGCGGCCACCCCACGCCTTGATGTAATTGCCGTTGCTGTCAAATTTAACGATGCGAGCATTGCCACTACCGTCGGCGACAAAGATATTTCCCTTGGCATCCCACGCGATGTCCGTGGGCCCACTGAAGGAGTCGCCCGGGATTCCTAGCCCGGAATCTTTCGCCGGCGCATGAGCAGGCACGGCAACTGATTCGGGCTTGCGGCCGAGATTCATCAGGAATTCACCATCTGGCGCGAACTTGATGATGATGTTGGATTGCTCATCGACCGCCCAGATATTGTCCTGGGCATCAATCCGCACGGCATGTGCTGTCATAAATCCGTAGATGCCGTGCCCAATCTCTCGAACGTAGGCGCCATTCTCGTCAAACTCGAACAACCGAGAGCCACAGTGCAGAAATGCACGCGACCCTCCCAAAGTCATCACTTCACTTCCTGTGCGGGTGAAGACAAAAATGTGATGCTTGGAATTCGTCGCGACGCCGGCGACTTCTCCCAAATACAAATCGTCGGGCATTTTCAAAAGATTTGGGACCGAATCGAATTTTAGGTTGGGCGTGACAGCCACTGGCTGCTCCGCACACACAGTGAGTGTGAATGCAGTAAGCGATGCACCTATCAAACCCCGGAAGATTTTATTGATTAGGCTATTCATGGTTGACCCCCATTCGATGACGCCGCGGTTGGATGCAGGATGATTTTCTGAACTCGCCAGCTTGTAATTTCGGAAACGTACAATTGATTGTCGAAGCGGCAATCAATGCCATGCGTAGTCGAAAACTCACCAAGTGACTTGCCGGGCTTGCCGAATCTCCCCAGAATCTTTCCATCCAACTCCATCTTGTAGATTTCTCCCGTGAATGGCTTCAGCACAGAGTTGCTCACGTCAGGAAAGGAATTGGACGAATACAGGTATTGATGAGGCCCCGGCGTGATGCAGAGAGTCCAGGGTTGGCCCACATTGGTATAAATAGCCTTGACCTTCAGATCGTTGTCGAAGACTTGAATCCGATTGTTGGAGCGGTCGGCAACGTAGACATTGCCCTGATTGTCTACTTGTAGACTGTGCGGCAGATCAAGCTGCCCAGGCCCTTTGCCGAGTCCGGGAGTCTCCGCGACGAAGCGTCCGTCGGAATCGTATTTCACCACTCGGGCATTTCCGTAGCCATCGGAGATGAAAATGTTGTCGTGCGCATCCCATCCGATGTCGGTAGGACGATCGAGCACGTAAGGAAGCGGCGGAGTGTTCAGCGGGCCCGGGCGGTCACTCATCTCAGTGGCGCCGGCGCTGGCAGACGGCCGTCGGCCGATCACCATCTCCACCCGCCCCTGAGGATTGAACTTGATCACCATGTTTGAGCCTTCATCCACGACCCAGACATTGTCGTAGCGGTCGACGCGCACGGCATGGGCAAAGACGAAGCCATACAAGTCATGGCCGATTTCGCGCACAAACTTGCCTTGGGGATCAAACTCGAAGAGTCGCGTTGTAGCGCTCCGCGTGAAGACGAAGATATGACCCTTCGAGTTGGTGGCGACGCCCATCGCCTCGCCCAAATACAGTCCGGGTGGCAGTTTGAAGAAGCCGGGCACGGACTCGTAGGGAATCTCGGGAACGTTCTGTGCGGTGGCTTTCTGCTTGAGTTGTTGCGCAGTAGGCTGCAAGCTGGGACTGGCCGACTGCGACTGCATGATCGCAGGAAGCAGGACGGCCCCAGCCATCCATGCGATGACCCGCATGCTGCGCAGAAAACGGTTTGGTGTTGGTCTATAAAGCATTGGCATATCCTTCCGATCGAGCCGTGGGGGCGCGCGCGGCCATATCGACTATATCGGAGCCTGATGCCTGCCCCTGTTCGCGCTGCAAAAGTAATTGCAGAACTTCGGGGTTAACAGAGCGTTAATAATTCTAGGCCGGTGAGGCATTCCACCCTCCCTTAGCCGAATTGATATCTACGCCCCGGCATGAAATGGTCTGCCTGCAATAAACTTAAATCATTGAAAACAATGTTCTTCGCAATGGCCAGTCCCAGACTCCAAAAATGCGTGGATTTGGGAAAATTGACCGGACCGTCGGAACCGGGGTCGAAGTATGCACGTAGTAGTAATAGTTGAAGTGAAACATGCCTCGGCAGGTACCATTGCGCTGTCAAGTAATCCATAATGGAAATCGCGGGTAGATTGACTGACCGACTATGCCTGAAGCACCTGTAAGACCGGATCTTGGAGCGCTGCGCATTGACGCCCACAAGCGTGGCGCTCGAAAAGCGAACGCGCGCATCGCGATTGTTGTTCTCGTCCTGGTTGCCGCGCTCGTAATCGCGGGCGCAGGCTATGCCTATATGCGTCAGACGCCGTCGGTGCGTGTCGCCACGGTCGAGGCCACCGACACCGGGCCAACGGCCTTGCTGAATGCGAGCGGGTATGTCACACCTCAGCGGCGCGCTACAGTAGCGGCAAAAATCACAGGGCGCGTGACGGGCGTCTTTTTTACCGAAGGAATGCACGTGGCCAAGGGCTTCGTGCTGGCGACACTCGACGATTCCGATGTGCAGAAGGCACTCGCATCTGCAAAAGCAGATCGCAATGCGACGCAGGCGAGCATTCTCGACCTGCAAGTGCAGTTGAAGAACGCGCAGATTGAGTTGCATCGGGCAGAGGCATTGAGGGCGGCAGGAGTTCAGACTCAGGAAGCGCTCGACAATGCAACGATGGCCGCGGACAGCCTGAAGGCGAAGATCGACTATACGCAGCAACAGGTTCTCGCGGCGGACGCGCGCATCAGAGAAGCGCAGCAGGCTGTGGATAACACCGTCATCGGCGCTCCCTTCAGCGGAATTATCGTTTCAAAGGATGCGCAGGTGGGAGAAATGGTATCGCCGATTTCGGCCGGCGGCGGCTTCACGCGTACGGGCATCGCGACGATTGTTGATATGGCTTCGAATGAAATCGAAGTGGACGTCAACGAAAACTACATCGCGCGCGTCAAGCAAGGCCAGGACGTGACAGCGATTTTGGATGCTTACCCGGACTGGAAGATTCCGTGCCACGTGCGCACCATCATTCCTACGGCCGATCGGCAAAAGGCGACGGTCGAGGTGCGTATTGCGTTCGACAAACTGGACCCGCGCATCCTGCCCGATATGGGCGTGAAGGTCACATTTCACGGGGAAGAGCTGAAGCAAAGCGGAAAAGCGCCGGCGGGAGTAATGGTGCCGCAGAATGCGGTTCACGATGATAGCGAGCAGAAGATCGTATTCCTGGTAAATGGCGACCACGTCGAGCGCCGTGCCGTGAAGGTGGGCGCGAATGACGGCGCGCAAACGCAGATTCTTGCGGGGCTCACGGCTGGAGATACAGTCGTAGTTGATGGGCCAACCAATTTGAAAGATGGCGAAACGGTGTCGGTCAAGCGCTAGCGGGGTTCTTGCAAGTTAACCCTGAGTTGGCTGTCATTTGGTGAAGCAGTTTCGGGTCTCGAATGCCCTGCAGGGGATAGCTTTATTCCGGCCAGCAAGCGGAGATGGAGAAAATCAAGGAGGGTCGATCATGGTACGCGTGGATGGCAATGGATCAGCTGGAAGTCTGATTCAAGTGCGCGGTTTGGACAAAACCTACCGCCGCGGCAATGAGGACATCGACGTTTTGCAGGGCTTGAATCTTGACGTCGATAAGGGCGATTTCGTGGCCTTCATGGGACCGAGCGGTTCGGGAAAGACCACACTGCTCAACTTGATGGGCGGCCTCGACGTTCCCACACGCGGCACCATCAGCGTAGCGGGCGATGAAATCACGCACATGTCCCGAGGCAAGCTGACCGATTGGCGCGCGCGCCACGTGGGTTTCATCTTCCAGATGTACAACCTCATCCCCGTGCTCACCGCGTTCCAGAACGTCGAATTGCCCTTGCTGCTGACAAAGCTCTCCAAGGCCGAACGCCGCAAGCACGTTGAAACCGCCCTTTCCATCGTAGGTTTGGGCGAGCGCATGGGCCACTTTCCTCGCCAGCTTTCCGGCGGACAGGAACAGCGTGTTGCCATTGCCCGCGCCATCATCGCCGACCCTACGTTTCTGCTCTGCGACGAGCCCACCGGCGACCTGGACCGCAAAAGTGCCGACGAAGTGATGGAACTGATCAAGCGATTGGTGAACGAATACGGGAAGACCGTGCTGATGGTGACCCACGACCCGGTGGTTGCCCGTCAGGCACATACCACACTGCATCTCGACAAAGGCGTGCTGGTAGAGGCAGCGGCGCAGCAAGGCGCTGTCGCGGGAGGTGCCTGATGAAATTCAGCAGGCTGATTCTGGCCAACCTGTTTCGCAAGAAAGCCCGGCTGATTTTGACCATCGGTTCGTTCGCAGTTGCACTTTTTCTGTTTGCGCTGTTGGGTGTGGTGAACGACGCTTTCAGCCGAGGAGCCGATGTTGTCAGCGCGAATCGTCTCGTCACCATCAATCGCACCTCCATCATCAACACCATCCCGCTGTCGTACCGCGATGAAATCCTGCGCATTCCGGGCGTGAAGTATGTTACTCACGACAATTGGTTTGGCGGCGTTTATCAGGATCCCAAGAACTTTTTCCCGCAGTTCGTTATCGACCCCGAGAACCAACGCCAGGTTTTCCCGGAGCTCATTGTTCCCGATGATCAGTGGAACACCTTTCTGAAAGATCGCCAGGGTGCGATTGTTGGCGCGGCCACCATGAAGCGCTTCGGCTGGAAGATCGGCGATCGCATTCCCATCACGACAACCATCTATGGGCTGGCGGGCAAGGCCTTCGAATTCAACATCGACGGCGTTTACCACGGTGCCAAGCCCGAAGATGACGAGACCCAGTTCTGGTTTCAGTGGGAATACTTCAAAGAGAGCGTACCCGATCGGATTCAAGGCCAGGTTGGCTGGTACACCACGCTCATTGCCAACCCGGACGATGCTCCGCGCATCGCCAAGGCCATCGACAACATGTACCTGAATTCGCCCTACGAAACCAAGACCGAGACGGAATCCGCGTTTGCCGAGGGCTGGGTGAAGCAATTCGGAAACATCAAATTCCTGATTACGTCGATCGGGACTGTCGTCTTCTTTACACTCCTGCTGGTCACCGGCAACACGATGGCCATCTCAGTGCGCGAGCGAACAGGTGAACTGGGTGTGCTCAAGGCCATCGGATTCCCGGATCGCGCCGTCCTTGGATTCATCCTGGCCGAGTCAATGGTGATCGCGCTTGCCGGTTGTGTGGGTTTGCTGCTGGCGCTGGTCGCAATTCCAGTGCTTAGCCGATCGATGGCTGGCCTGTTGCCGCCGCTTCTGGTTACCGCGAAAACCCTGTCGTACGGTGTGATCGCTGCCCTCCTGGTCGGTTTTGCCAGCGGAATTCTACCCGCCTATGGCGCGATGCGCATGAGCGTGATCAATGCCCTTCGGAGGGTTTGAACATGATGCCAAAGATCTTTTTCGGTATAGTCATCACTCTGGCTGCCGTCGCCGCCTTGCTCCTGATATTGATTATCGTGGGCGGAATCGTTGCCGGTCTGCTGGCGCCGCTGATCGGATCGGTACCGATTTCCTATAACTTCCGCAGCATTCGGGCGCGCTGGACTTCAACCATCGTGGCCATTCTGGGCATTGCCGGGACGGTCGGCGTATTCGTGGCCATGCTTTCGCTGGCGCGTGGATTCCAGGCCACACTTGTGTCCTCCGGTTCCCCTGACGATGCGCTGGTGATGCGCGCCGGCTCAACCACGGAAATGATGGGCGGCATCACTCTCGATTCAATAAAGCTGGTGCAGGATAAACCGGGTGTCGCGCGCGATGCGTCGGGCCAGCCGCTGGTCACACAAGAAGTCGTTGGCGTCGTTCCCATACCGCTGATCAGCACAGGCACAGACGCGAATGTGGAGGTTCGCGGTGTTTCTCCCAACGTGCTGGAAATCCGCAAATTCGTGAAGGTCGTTCAAGGGCGGATGTTCCATTCCGGCCTGGATGAGCTCGTCGTCGGCAAGAATGCCTCCAAAACCTACCAAGGCCTGACCGTCGGCAACACCGTGAGCTTCGGCGGCGGGCAGTGGAAGGTAGTTGGAGTGATCGATGCAGGTGGATCGTCGTTCGATTCCGAGATCTGGTGCGACGCTCGCATCCTGAACGAGGTGCTCAAGCGCCCGGAAAACATCTTTCAATCTGCCACCGTTCACCTCACTTCGCCCGCAGCCTTCGACCAATTCAAGGATTCAATCACTTCCGATCCCCAGTTGAATTTGGAAGTCGAGCACGAAGTGGAGTACTACGCGAAGCAATCCTCGGCGATGACACGCCTGATCACGGTGCTCGGCGGGCTGGTGGCCGCTGTCATGGCGATTGGCGCGGTGTTCGGCGCTCTCAACACAATGTACTCGGCCGTCGCCGAACGCGGACGCGAGATTGCCACCATGCGTGCGCTCGGATTCTCCAGCATGAGCGTCATCCTTTCATTCCTCTTTGAAGCGCTTCTGATTTCGCTCATCGCCGGCATTATCGGTTGTCTAGCCGTGCTTCCGCTGAACGGCATGACCACGCAGACCATGAACTTCTCGACCTTCTCGAATATAGCCTTTGCCTTCAAGATCACTTTCGACTTGCTTTTGATGGGAGTGGTTTTCGCGTTGGCCATGGGCGTTCTCGGCGGCTTGCTGCCCGCGGTGCGCGCCGCGCTGCGCCCCGTTGCCGTCTCCCTGCGTGAGTTGTAGGAAATCGATCGCAAAGGCGCTGTGACAGAGCGCACTCTAGATCCGGAAATGATGTTCATTCTCCACGGCGGGCGCACGGCGCTGCGCCAGGCTTGGTCATTGAGCGCGCGCTAAGGCTGACAATCATCGATCCACGCTAGCGCAGTTTTCGACTGCGATCCCTCAAAATTGGCGGACTTTGAAATTGGGTCCGTTTCGCAAATGCCGTCTGGACCTGGCGGGTTTTGTACTTGGAAGTTCTCACCGCTCAGAAGCGCCTGGTCGGCAGATGAGAAAACTCTAAAGATTCGAGCGCGTCACGCCTGTCTAAGGAAGAAATGCAGCCGTCGGGAATCATCTCTGATTTTCTGACAACCGCAGCCGATGAGCTACCTATACTAATTTGGGCTCGCAGCTGGCATCGCTGTCGATATCGCGGTGTCCGGTCGCACGGAAGCCGCGACATTGCGAACCGTTCTTGAAGCCGCGCTGCAGTTTGAACCGCCAGGAGCTCGCATGGCAATGACAATTCTCGTTGTAGATGACTCGGTCACCATGGTGATGAGCCTGAAAACCACCCTCCAGATGAGCGGTTTCCAGGTGGAAACCGCGGCCAACGGAAAAGCGGCGCTCGAAAAGATCCAACTCGGCATCAAGCCAAACCTGATTCTCACCGACATCAACATGCCCGTCATGGGTGGAATGGAACTGATCAGAAACCTCCGCGCGATGCCCGCTTTCCGGTTCGTGCCCATCCTCACACTCACCACTGAGAGTGAGGCGTCCAAGCGCGACGAAGGCAAGAAAGCTGGGGCGACCGGGTGGCTCGTCAAGCCCGCGTCTGGCAACGATCTCGTTGCAGTCATCAGAAAGGTTCTACCAGGAGCGTAACGCATGGCGGCATCTTCAATCACAGTACACACACCCGTAGCTGCCCCCGCTTCCGAACAGCCTGCAATCGATCCCGACGAAAGCGTACTTCATCGCCAGCAGCGCCTCCGCAAGATCAGCAGACGTCTCATCCTCGAAACATCGGTCCGCTCCGCGCTCCTTGCCCTGTTCTGGTTCCTCCTCTCCAGGGTCGTGGGACAAGAGTTTGCCGCCTGCAGGCTCCACGTCGCGGGACTTTTGTTCATCTTCATCATTGTGCCGGGCATCGTCTATAAGCTGAGCCACTGGATTGAAGCGCGCAGTTCCGTGGCCGATATGTGGGCCTTCGGAAAGTTGACCTTCAACCAGATCTCCCACATGCTTGCATCCCGTAATGCCGTACAGGACCAACTCGCCGAGTCCCGCCTGTTTTTTGATGTAATGCACAATCAGATTGGCGACTCGCTTGCCGAGTCCGAACGCGAAGTCACGATGGTGATCGAGCAGATCGGAGCCCTCAACTCCCGCTCTGTTGAAAAGCGCTCCCACATCACCCGATCCATCCAAAGCAGCAACGCGCTGCGGGAGAGTACTCAACAACGCGTCGAGTCCAATCGCGAGGTCATTGCTGCGCTTGAGATGCAGCTCGACGTGCAGAATTCTGAGATGCAATCCAACTTCGAACGCATCCAAGGCATGGCGGGAGAAGTGCGTTCGCTCACCCCGCTCATCAAGGTCATCACCTCCATCGCCCAGCAAACCAGCCTGCTGGCCCTCAATGCAGAAATCGAGGCGGCCCGCGCTGGCGCCGCAGGGCGCGGCTTCGGCGTCGTTGCCATAGAAGTCAGAAAACTCTCAGTCCTCGCAACCCAGGCCGCCGCCGATATCGCCACCAAAATCAACTCCACCAGTAAACGCGTCGATTCTGAGGTCTCTGTCGCCAAGTCCGCTCTTCAGCAGTACAACGCCAGTAGCGCAATGCAGGACCTGATGGCCGCGCTGGGCACAATGCAGAACGAATTCACCGAAAACTGCGCCTTGCTTCTCGATGTCATTTCTGAAGTCGATACTGGCTATGCTGAGAGCATTGAATGTCTCTCTGATGCTCTGGGCCATATTCAGTTCCAGGATGTCTTGCGCCAGAGAATGGAACACGTTCAGCAGACCCTCTTTGAAGTGCGCGACCACATGCTGACGCTCGTCGATAAGCTCCGGGATCCCCATTGGGATGGCCAGCTCGACCGCACATTCACTCAACTATTGGCAGCTCATCTCGATCAATACCGCATGGCAAGCCAAACAGTGACGCACCTGGCCGTGGCAGGCGGCGGACACGCAGCCACACAAGAGGCTCGCCCGGCCATTGAGCTCTTTTAGTATCTGCACGACCCTTAATCCGAAACCAAGACCGGCCGCGTGGCCATGCCTACCTTGGAAAACTTTAACCAGTAGAGTCCCAAAATGTACTCATCAAATGCTTCTGAACGGGAGACCACGAAGTGCGGGAGCTTGAAAACTTCTTCTGCCCGGATCTACTGCAAACCTAATGCATGTGACCGCGGCACCAGGTGTTCAAAAATGTGCTCCTTCAAAAACAGACCTGCGGCAGGCTCCATGTGCGCCTCAGTCTCTCAACGTTCTCTCTCAATTGGTCGCGAGGCCAGCAGACTTAGATATAAGGAAGTCCAGCTTGGGAATTACTCACGAACAACACGATGATTCGATTGCCATTTGCTTCGAAGGTGTAGTTGACATCACCTCCGCGGCTGAGCTCAAAGCCGCCCTGGTTGGTGCGCTCAAGTCAGGCAAGCCTGTGCGCATCACCCTCGATCGCTGCTCCACTCTCGATGTGACCGGCTTTCAGCTGCTTTGGGCCGCCCATCAAGAAGCCCGGTCTCTGGGCGTTGAGCTCGCCCTCGTCGCACCGGTGCCGGCGACTATTCTTGCCAACCTCAAAGAAGTCGGGTTCGATAGCTTTCCAGTGGCTGTTTAGGTAAGAGGATTCAACGGGTCATGGTTCCTACCATCTTGAATAACGCTGACCAGTTCAAGCAAAGCTTCCGTGAAGAAGCCCGGGAGATTGTCGTGGACCTTGAGGCGGCCCTGCTTGAGCTGAACGAAAATCGCGCTGACATGGAACTGATCGGCCGGGTCTTTCGCGCCTTGCACACGATCAAAGGCTCCGGAGCCATGTTTGGCTTTGAAGAGCTGGCTGCCTTTACTCACAACCTCGAGACCGCTTTTGACCAGGTACGCAATGGCAAGCTCGCCATCAACTCTGAGCTGATCGATCTCACCCTCGCCGCCTTAGACCAGATCCGCGCCATGGTTGAAGAAAACCCACAAGCGCCCGCCGATAACGCCGCCTGTTCTTCCATTCTTTCAAGCGTCCGCATGCTTGCCCAACTCGAGGAATCTGCTGCACTCCTGCCGGCTGCGGCCCGGCCGATTACGTCGCCCGCCGGCCAGAGATCTCCCCTGGCCGACTCCGACTGCGCGCTTCGAGAGTGGCATGTCCGCTTTGCCCCCGGACCTGATCTGATGTTGAATGGCGCCAATCCTTTCCTGCTCGTGCGCGAGTTGCGGCAACTCGGCGGCCTCTCGATCAGGGTCGTCATGGCAGACTTGCCCCCGCTTGCAGAGTTGAATCCCGAGCGCTGCTACATCAGTTGGGAAATGGTCCTTGCCACTTCCCTGGGGCGCGACGCAATCCGCGACGTTTTCATCTTTGTTGAAGACGCTTGCGAACTGCTGATCGCACCTGCTGCCGAGGATTCGCCGCGCCCACCCGGCCAGGCCGCGAGCGACCAAGTTGCCCAGGCACTCGAGGAACCCCGCTCCGCACAGCCGGGCCGCCGGACCTATGACAAGGTAGACAGTTCCGCCAGCCTGCGTGTCCCGGCACAAAAACTTGATCAGTTTGTCGATCTGGTGGGTGAGTTGGTCACGGTGCAAGCTCGTCTCAGCGAGCTTGCCGCTCGCAGAGACGATCCCGATGTAGCCGCGGTCTCTGAAGAAATCGAGCGGCTCACTTCCGCACTGCGCGAAAACTCCATGAACATCCGCATGCTGCCCATCAGGGCCACCTTCGAAAAGTTTCGCCGGCTCGTTCACGACCTCGCCCGCGATCTCGGCAAGGATGTCGTCCTGACCATGGATGGCGCCGATACCGAGTTGGACAAGACGGTCATCGAGCAGCTGAGCGATCCGCTGATGCACCTGATCCGCAACAGCATGGACCATGGGATAGAGCCGCCGGCGGTTCGTTCCGCATGCGGTAAGCGCACCGCTGCAACCATCCATCTGGCTGCCCGGCACTCCGGAGCCAGCGTCCTCATCAGCGTCTCCGACGACGGCGGCGGAATCGATGCTGAAGCTGTGCGCAATCGCGCCATTGAAAAAGGACTGGTGGAGGCCGATGCGACGCTTACTCAGTCCCAGACGTTCGCCCTCCTCTTTGAGCCCGGATTTTCCACGGCCAAATCCATCACCGACGTCTCCGGGCGTGGAGTAGGGATGGATGTCGTTCGTCAACGGGTCGACAGTTTGCGTGGCAGCATCGACGTGGTCAGCAAACCGGGCGTGGGAACCCAGGTCACACTGCGCCTTCCCCTCACGCTGGCCATCATTGACGGTTTGCTTGTAAGCGTGGGCGATGCGTACTTTGTGTTGCCACTCGCCAATGCGCTTGAGTGTATTGAGCTGACGGAGCAGGACATTGAACGCGCCAACGGCAAGCATCTGGCCAGTGTTCGCGGGGAACTGATTCCTTACATACGGCTCCGGCAGCAATTCAACATTCGCTCGGAACGGCCCGCGGTCGAACAGATCATGGTGGTTGAAACCGAAGGAGGGACGCTATGGCTTCGTGGTGGATCAGGTACTGGGCAACTGCCAGACCGTGATCAAGAACCTGGGGAGGTTCTACCGGCACGTGCAGGTGGTTTCGGGCGCGACCATTCTAGGCAGCGGAACGGTGGCGTTGATTCTGGATCCGGAACGTCTGGCGCAGGATGCGGTCCGAGGTACACTGCACCGCTCTCGGGGACGTCCCGCAGCCTTGCGCGACCTCCAGCAAAACGATCATGTGCTTCTGAATGCTTAGCGCTTCGTCGGCGCTGGAACTCTTCACCAGCGCAAGTCAAATAACGAACCAACAAACGGGTCCCGCAAAATGCGCGTCGGGCAACTGAGAAGTGGCCGATGGACGAACACGGAACGGGATTCGCCCGAGAGAGGACCGAGTTTCATGGCGACAACAATGGTAGGTGAAGACCGGAAGGCGCACGGCGCCGGAAACGGTCATGGCGGAAACATGCACGGGAGTCAGGATCGTTCAAGCGCATCGAAGCGGACTGTTGACGACGATTCGATGGAGGTGTTGCAGGAGATCATGCGCCTGGTGGACGCTTCCAAGGAAGGCCGCCTCTCCGAGCGCGGCAAGGCAACGCTGTTCAATGGCGTTCATCGCGAGATGATTCAGGGCGTCAATGAAATGCTCGATGCGATTCTCTTGCCCATCGGCGAAGGCAATCGGGTCCTTGCCCAGATATCTTCTGGCAAGATTGACGAACTGATCGCCCAGACCTACAAAGGCGACCACGAAAAGATGAAGCTGGCTGTGAATAACGTGGCCGTAGTTGTGCAGGCACTCGAGAAAGAAATGGCGCGTCTGACTGAAGCCTCGAAGGAAGGGCAGCTTTCAGAACGCGGCAAGCCGGAGCAGTTCCATGGCGCGTATGCCGAAATTGTACGCGGCGTCAACGTCATGCTCGACGCAATCCTGTTGCCCATCGGCGAGGGAAATCGGATTCTCGCGCAGGTGTCGAATGGCAAGATCGACGAGTTGATCAGTCAGACCTATAAGGGCGATCACGAAAAGATGAAACAGGCGATTAACAATGTCGCTCTGGTGCTTCAAGGCCTGCAGAAGGAGCTGGTGCGGCTAACCGATGCCTCGCGGGAAGGACAACTGAGCGACCGCGGCAAGCCTGAGCAGTTCCAGGGCGCCTACGCGGAGATCGTGCGCGGCGTCAACGCCATGCTCGATGCCATCCTGTTGCCCATCGCCGAAGGCAATCGCATTCTCGCGCAGGTGTCGAACGGAAAGATTGACGAGCTGATCGCCCAGACCTACAAGGGCGACCACGAAAAGATGAAACAGGCGATCAACAATGTCGCTCTGGTTCTGCAGAGTCTGCAGAAGGAACTGGCGCGGCTGACCGAGGCTTCAAACGACGGCAAGCTTTCCGAGCGAGGCAAACATGATCAATTCAACGGGCGCGTACGGGGACATCGTGCGTGGCGTCAATGACATTCTGGACGCTGTTATTGGCCCATTGAATTTCTCCGCCAAGTACGTGGAGCAGATCAGCAAAGGAGACATCCCGCCGCAGATCACCGATACGTACCATGGCGACTTCAATACCTGATCAAGAACAACCTGAACACGCTCATCGTGGCCATGAACGACATTACTGCGGCAGCCGAAGAGATTGCCAACGGCAATCTTACGGTGAATGTTCGCGAGCGCTCACCACAGGACAAGCTGATGCAGGCGTTGAGTTCAATGGTGGCCGGGCTGACCCAGACGGTCTCCGACATCCGAGCGATTGCCGGAGAGGTATCGGCAGCCAGCCAGTCCATCTCGACCGCATCCATCCAGGTGTCCAAGGGCGCCAGCGCCCAGGCCGCCGCGGCGGAGGAGGCATCCTCTTCGATGGAAGAGATGGTCTCCAACATCAAGCAGAATGCCGACAACGCGCAGCAAACCGACAAGATCGCGAACAAGAGCGCCAAGGACGCGCAGGAGAGCGGCAAGTCGGTTCTTGAAGCGGTGGCCGCGATGAAGGAGATTGCCAACAAGATCTCGATCATCGAGGAGATTGCCCGCCAAACCAACCTGCTTGCCCTTAACGCGGCCATCGAAGCGGCGCGTGCCGGCGAGCACGGCAAGGGTTTTGCCGTGGTCGCAGCCGAGGTGCGCAAGCTCGCCGAGCGCAGCCAGAAGGCTGCGGGCGAGATCAACCAGCTCTCGGCCAACACTTTGAAGGTGTCGGAGAAGTCCGGCGAGATGCTCGACAAACTGGTGCCCGACATTCAGCGCACTGCAGAGCTGGTGCAGGAGATCTCTGCCGCCAGCAAGGAACAGGATACCGGCGCCGAACAGATCAACAAGGCGCTCCAGCAGTTGGAGCAGGTGATCCAGCAGAATGCCTCCGCTTCTGAAGAGATGGCCTCCACCACCGAGGAGCTGACGGGTCAGTCCGATCAGCTCGTAAGCGCGCTCTCGTTCTTCCATACCGGCGACGAGGAGGGTAGTCGGGCACGGAAGCCGGCAAAAGCAGGCAAACATCGGATCGCCGGCAAGGGCAGCGAAACCGAGCGTCCACGACGGTGCGAAATCTGCGGGCGGAGTCAATCTCCGGCTCAAGGACAAACACGATGATCTCGACGGCGAGTTCGAGCGTTACTGACCGGCGGGGCGCGGCTCTTCGCGTGAGGAGCCGCACCTGTCTTCCGAATGAGAGAGGAGTTGAAGTATGAGCGTTAGCGAAATCACGGAGACACGGCAGTACCTGACCTTCAAACTGGGCAACGAGGTCTTCGCGACCGATGTTGCCAAGGTCCGGGAGGTGCTTGACTTGACCACTATCACCGCCATCCCCAGAACGCCCGAATTCATGAGCGGCGTCATCAACCTGCGGGGAAGCGTGGTGCCGGTAGTCGATCTCAGGCTCTGCTTCGAGATGTCGAAGACTGAAAGCACGCGCAACACCTGCATTGTGGTCGTCGAGGTGTTGCTTGACAACGAAGCGACCGTCATCGGTGCGCTTGCCGATTCAGTCGAAGAAGTTATCGACCTGGAGCCGGATCAGATTGAACCAGCGCCGAAAATCGGGACCCAGATCCGCACGGATTTTATCAAGGGGATGGGCAAGCGCGACACCCAGTTCATCATGATTCTGGACATCGATCGCGTATTTTCTGCCGAGGAGCTAGCAGTCGTTCGCGGACAGGAACAAAACAAATCGATGGTCGAAGTGGCCGCGTAAGAAGGAGGACAGGGCGGGTGAGCAAACCCGCCCCGTTCATACAATGAGCAATCACGACGAGAACATATCGGCTCGGGACTATAAGCGCCTCTGCGACCTTGTCTATGCTGAGGCCGGCATCCGTCTTGGTTCTGAAAAGAAGACGATGCTCGAGGTGCGCATCAAGCGGCGCCTGAAGGCCCTCGATCTCGGCTCCTTTGCCCTGTATTGCGAGTACTTGTTCGGGCGAGAGGGGTTGAAGGAGGAGCTTGTTCCCCTGATCGATGTGGTGACGACAAACAAGACGGACTTTTTTCGCGAGCCGGGACATTTCAACTTTCTGGTTGAGAAGGCACTACCGGAACTGACTGTTGACGATGGAGGTGGGCGACCCTTGCTGATCTGGAGCGCCGGCTGCTCGTCCGGCGAGGAGCCTTACACGCTGGCAATGGTGCTGAGTGAGTACGCGCTGACCCATCCCGGGTTCCGGTTCAGAATCCTGGCTACCGATATCTCGACGAACGTGCTCGCGAAGGCAGAGTTAGGTGTCTATTCGAAGGACATGGTGATTCCAGTTCCAGCACCGCTGAAGAAGAAGTACCTGATGATGAGCCGCGAGCCCGGATCAAACCAAGTGCGGGTCGTGCCAGAGTTGCGTCGTCTGATCGAATTTCGACGATTGAACTTCATGGATGCAGACTACCGCATTTCGGAAAAGGCAGATGCGATTTTCTGCCGCAATGTGATCATCTATTTCGATCGGCAGACGCAGCAGAATGTTCTCAGAAAGTTGTCTCAAAGGCTGGTCCCGCGCGGGTTCATGTTTGTGGGCCATGCCGAGACGCTGCACGACATGGATCTACCACTGAGCCCGGTGGCACCGGCGCTGTACAGGAGGATCGATGCCACAGCCTGACGGTGAATTACCAGAAGTTTGCGTGCAGCCTGGGGAATCGCACCTGGTGAGGGGGCCGACGATTCTGAAGACCCTGCTCGGCTCCTGCGTGGGCATTGCATTCCGGGTTCCACGTCTAGGCCTGGGTGCGCTCTGCCATCCAATGCTGCCACTCACCCCACCCAAACTTGCCTCGTCTTTGAGCCGTTCCGCAGGCCGCCGCTACGTAGACTTTGCGATTCGCGATCTGGCCCGGCAGTTCGATGCGCTGGGCGCCAACCGTAACGAGATCGAAGTGAAACTGTTTGGAGGGGGCGACGTGCTGGTCATGACCGCGAATGCGATGCGACCGACGGTGGGCAAGCAAAACAGTGAAGTTGCCATGAGGGTTCTAGCGGAAGAGGGCTTTGCCGTCGTTGCATCTTCATTGGGTGGTAAACGCGGCGTCAATATCCAGTTCAACACTGAGACGGGGGAAGTACTTTTACAGCGGCACTCGTGATTCTGATTCCTTGCAGGGGTATGATCGATCCCCAGCGTTTAGGCAGCAGCTACTGACGGATGGCAATTCGACAACAGGAATCTCTACCAGGAAGCGTTGAGGTCGGGCTTATGAGTGCAAACAAGATTCGCGTTCTCATCGTTGATGACTCCGCAGTAGTGCGCCAGACGCTGCGCGATGTATTGCAGTCTGATCCTGGGATCGAAGTCATCGCTACGGCCGGTGACCCTTTTGTCGCCGCCGACCGCATCGCGGAGCAGGTGCCGGACGTCATTACCCTCGATATCGAGATGCCGCGCATGGACGGGCTTACCTTTCTCAAGAAGCTCATGAGCCAGCATCCGATCCCGGTGGTCATCTGCTCGAGTTTGGCCGAAGAGGGCGCGCAGAGCACCTTCAGGGCGCTCGAATTCGGGGCGGTGGAGATTGTCACCAAACCGCGGCTCGGCACCAAGCAGTTTCTTGAAGACTCGCGCATCGAGCTTTGCGAAGCGGTGAAAGCGGCCGCTGGAGCGCGGTTGCGGACTCCGGGTCCGAGCCACATGGTGGAACCCAAGCTCACCGCGGATGCAATTCTCTCCCCCGCCACACACGCCATGGCCGAAACAACCGAGAAAGTTGTTGTCATCGGCGCATCGACTGGCGGCACTGAGGCACTGAAGGCAGTCCTGGAAGCGCTGCCTGCCGATACGCCAGGCATTGTGATCGTGCAGCATATGCCCGAGCTGTTCACGCGGGCTTTTGCCAACCGGCTCGACAGCCTGTGCAACATAACGGTCAAGGAAGCTGAAACCAACGACACCGTCATTCGCGGGCGCGCGCTCATCGCTCCTGGCAACCACCACCTCCTGCTCAAGCGCAGCGGTGCGCGCTATTACGTCGAAGTCAAGGACGGACCTCTGGTCTGCCGTCACAGGCCTTCGGTGGACGTGCTGTTCCGCTCTGCCGCCCGATACGCAGGACGGAATGTTGTCGGCGTGATTCTCACCGGCATGGGGGACGATGGTGCTCGCGGGATGCTTGAGATGAAGCAGGCTGGCGCGATGACCATTGCCCAGGATGAGGCCACCTGCGTCGTCTTTGGCATGCCCAAGGAAGCCATCAAGTTGAATGGCGTGGACAAGGTGTTACCTCTGCAGTCCGTTGCAGCCGCAATTCTCACGCACGCGCGGTAACCTGCGCAGAACTCACGCGTTTCGCTCGCCGGCCAATCCGTCAAGCTGTCTTTTTGCAGCCCGGAGTTTCCTTGTGTTTTTGCAGCCTTACTGCAGGTAGGACTCTGCGGAGTCGCGTCAACCCATATCGGTGAGAAATCGGTGCCTAATTCGACCTCTCTCTTGAATGGAATTCTGGCAAGACACAACTTTCCGCGGACTCGCTTTTCGAGGCAGAGGAGACTCCTTAAAATCCGGGCCAATTGGGACGTCTTTTTTGACCATATCCCCGGTGAGAAGGCAGAAAGTAACGAAAAAATGACCAATTCTTGTCCCAGCAAGCAGCCTTTTGAAGAATGCAGAGCAACCTATTTGCTCAATTGTGATATCACATAACATGTAGGTTGTTGCGGAAACAGCGCGATCCAGGATCGCGTCAGCCTAAATGGGGTAGGCTTCAATCAATATCTAGGTGAAAGTGAAACATCGAAATGCAACTCGGCCTTTAGGTCTCATGGGGATGCTCCTCTACCTGGGACTGGCTGTTTGCGTCTTCACTTGGGGCCTGCAATATAAGCTTTCCCTTTACGATCCACCGCACGCGTCTTCTCGTCAGATTCCACAGGCCAAGCTCCTTTCCAGGAATGAGCAAACTGGGACGACGGGAACCCCACTCGTAGTTCCAACGAAAACCTCCGCTACGACTATGTACAGCGCTCCGATTGCTGGATTCTTCGCTCTATTGCTGGCACTCAGCGTATTGAACCCGATAAAATCCGGCCGAAGGGGACAGCGCACGGATCGTGCTTGGCATATTCGTCGTGGCCTATCGAAAAACTTCTTTGTTCGGCCCCCGCCGATTCTCGCCTAGTTCTTCCTCTCACCACAACTAGATTGCCGCATGCGCCCCGGGCCAATTGGCCGGTTGTCGCGTGTCGTCCTCAACGGAGAAAGGGTCACGCCCGTTTTTTCTCACCATTCACAGAATTCGATTAAGAGGTGCGGTCTAGACATGCGAAAGCTAGCCTCCTTTATTTACGCCATTGGTCTGGCGCTTCCGCTCACTGCGAGCATCGTTGCCTGCCACAAGTCGGATAGCAACTCAGAAACTGGGACAAAAGCGGTTCCATCCGCAAAAGTCGCGGCGGCGCAGCGGGGCGATATCTCCCATGTCTTGACTCTGGCGGGACAGTTTCAGCCCTACCAGGTTGTCGATGTGCACCCCAAGGTCAGCGGATATATGTCGCGCATCAATGTGGACATTGGCGACATCGTTCATCAGGGCCAGACTTTGGCGGTTCTTGAGGTCCCGGAATTGAAGGCGGAGTTGGAGCAAACGGGTTTCCAACTGCAACAGACCAAGGAAGAGATCACGCGGGCGCAGCACGAGATCAATCGGGCAGAAGCTGAGCATGCGGCTCTGCATGCGGCATCGCAGAGGCTTAAGGAGGCAGCAGCGGGCCGGCCTGGTTTGATTGCGCAACAGGAACTGGACGATGCCGAGGCCAAAGATCTGTCATCGGAGGCGCAGGTTGATGCAGCTAAATCGGCGATGGCGGCGGCGCAGGAACACGCAGGCGCAGCGCAGTCAGACAATCAGCGCGTTCAGGCGCTGCACAACTACACCAATGTCACCGCGCCACTGGATGGAGTTGTGATATGGCGTTACGCGGATACCGGCGCACTGATCCAGGGCGGCACCAACTCCAATGACCAGGCACTTCCCATCGTCCGCATTTCGCAGAGCAACCTTCTCCGCTTGCGCATCCCGGTGCCTGAGGACGATGTGAGATATGTCCACATAGGTGATCAGTTGCAGGTTCGGGTAGACGCAATCGGCCGATCGTTTACCGGAAAAATCGTGCGCTTCACCCGCGAAGTGAACTTCGAGACTCGAACCATGGAAACCGAGGTGGATGTGGAGAACAAGGATCTGTCCATCTCGCCAGGCATGTACGCCAACACGCTACTGCAGCTGGGGCATGTGAGCAACGTTGTCACGATTCCCGTGGAGGCCCTGGTGCTGAACGCGCAGCAGGAGACAGTCTACGTTCTTGATGAAAGCAACCATGTCCATATTCGCAACGTCTCCGTGGGCCTGGAGGGCTCGAAACTCGCCGAGATCACCAGCGGGCTCAACCAGGGCGACCGCGTAGTAGTTGGCGGCCAGGATAAGTTCCAGGAAGGTGAAGTAGTGAACCCGGTTGACACGGCTACGTCGGCCTCGGAGACCGTGCAGGAGACTGGCGGCATGATCGATATGAAGGCCGATGCAAGCAATGGAGGCGCGCACTAATGCCGAAATTTGCTCTCCGGTTCCCCTTCTTCATCATCATGCTTTGCCTGCTGGTTTCGCTTGTAGGAGTGGTCAACATCGCTCAGATGCCGGTGGATCTGTTTCCGAAGATTGATATGCCGGTGGTTGTGGTTGCGACGTTCTATAACGGTATGCCGCCTCAGCAGATTGAAGCAGATATTACCAACACCTTTGAACGGTTCTTTACGTTGGGCGCCAACATCGATCACAGCGAATCCCGCTCGCTGACCGGTGTCAGCCTGATTAAGATCTATTTCAAGCCGGGCACCGATCCCAACGCAGCATTGAGCAACATTGCCAACCTGGCCATGGCCGATCTGCGCCGCCTGCCTCCGGGAACACTTCCGCCGGTGGTTTTAGGCATGGATGCCTCGACGCAGCCCGTGTGCCTCGTCACGCTGAAAGGCCAGGGACTGAATGAGACCAGTCTGAAGGATCTGGCGCAATTCCAGGTGCGCAACCAGATCTCGAATGTGCAGGGTGCGTCTGTGCCTCAACCTTATGGAGGGACATACCGGCAGATCCAGATCTACGTGGACCCGCTAAAAATGGAGGCGCGCAACCTGAGCCTGAACGATGTCGTGACGTCGGTAAACAGCTCGAATCTGATCTTGCCGGCTGGCGACGTGCGCATTGGTTCAAAGGACTATAACATTTACGCCAACAGCCAGTTTCCCGATGCGAACGCTATGAATCAGATGCCGCTGAAATCTGTTGGTAACTCGTCGGTGCTGGTGGCTGACATCGGCAAGGCCGTCGATTCCGGCGCACTTCAGTACAACATCGTACGCATCGACGGACAGAGATCAGTCTACGTACCGGTGTTCAAACAAGGTGGGGACAGCAACACGATTACCATCGTCAACGGCATGAAGGCCGCGATCAAGCACTTGGTCGATATTCCTGAATCGCTGAAGACGGAAGTGGTATTCGACCAGTCGGTCTTCGTTAAGCTGGCGATCGAGAATGTCTCCAAAGAAGCGCTTATTGGGCTCGTGCTGACCGGAGTGATGATCCTGGTTTTTCTTGGCAGTCCGCGCGCCATGATTGCGGTGATCCTCTCCGTTCCTCTTTCGATGGTGGTCTGTCTTCTGATTACCGGCTACACGGGCGGTTCCATCAACACGATGATTTTAGGCGGCCTGGCGCTGGTGTTCTCAAGGCTGATCGATAACGGCGTCATCGTACTCGAGAATATATTTCGGCATATGGAAATGGGAAAGACGCCGGAGGTTGCGGCAGCCGAAGGTGGAACGGAAGTTTCCATGGCGGTGCTGGCCGCCACCTTCACCACCTCGATCGTGTTTTTTCCGGTAACGTTTTTCACCGGCGTGAGCAAATACATCTTCACTCCGATGGCGCTGGGCGTGGTGCTTTCGATCTTTGCATCGTACTTCTTCGCAATGACGGTGGTACCGTTGTTCTGCGCCAAATTCATCCGTCTGCACGGAGACGTTGAAGGCGAACAATCTCGGCAGAGTTTCTTTACGCGTTTCGAGACAAAATTCAACGAAAAGTTCCAGGCCATGCTGAACTGGTACGAGGGGCTTGCTATGCGCGCGATGGAGCGGCCTGGCCTCACGACGGCAGCGATCTTCGGTGGTGTCGTAGTGCTCCTCGTGCTGACCGTTCCATTTATTGGCCGTGCGTACTTTCCTCGCACCGATCCAGGACAATTCATCATCGACGTGCGCATGCCCAGCGGCACGCGGCTGGAAGTGAGCAACGACTACATCGCCAAGGTTGAGGGCATCATCCGCAGTGTCGTCCCGGCCAAGGATCTGGACATGATCGTCTCCAACATTGGCGTTTACCCGGACCTTTCTGCCATCTATACAACCAATGCATCAATGGATACGGCTTTCGTGCAGACGAGCTTGAAGGAGGGCCATAGTGTCGGGAGCTACGAGTACTTGCGCCGCGTACAGGACAAAGTCTCGCGGGAGATGCCGGAACTCTCTGCGTATTACCAGGCCGGCGGGCTTGTCGATTCGGTGATCAACCAGGGACTTCCGGCGCCTATTGATATTCAGATCAAATCGCAGGATATGAAGAGTTCGTATGCTATGGCCACGCAACTTGCGGCGAAGATCAAAGCGATGCCGAACGTGAGCAACGTGTACATTCCGCAGAGCATCGATTATCCCGGCCTGGCGCTGAATATTGATCGTGAACGCGCCAGTCTGATTGGGCTTTCGGCCAAGGATGTGGTAGACGACGTGATTACTGCGCTCACTTCTGACGGCATGGTCGCCCCCAGCTACTGGATCGACCCCAAAAGTGGGAACAACTATATGGTAACGGTGCAGTACGCGAACAGCTGGATCAACAACATGTCAATGGAGGATATGAAGAATATCCCGCTGCGCGGGGTGCGCCCTGCTGGTTACGGACCAATGCAGGAAGGCAGGATGACTAGTGCAGACTCCGCGCAGGAGGTTAGCGGCGATCACGCTGCAGGTTATGTGCCGCTGGGTGCGGTTGCCGATATCCAACAAATCAACACTCCCACTGAAGTGGACCACAACCAGATTCGCCGCGTGATCGACATTTATGTGGCCACCAAGACCGAGGCGCTTCAGGGTGTAGGTGCGCAAATCAATCGTCTTCTGGCCGACACAAAGCATGATCGCAACACGGTGATTAGCGTGAGGGGTGCCGTTGTAAGCATGAACCAGGCCTTCCACGACTTCGGCGTCGGGCTCATCATCGCTATTCTGCTCGTCTACCTGATTCTGATGGCCCAGTTTGCATCCTTCATCGACCCTTTCATCATTCTCATGGCGATTCCACCGGGACTGGCGGGCGTCGCGCTCATTCTGCTAGTCACGGGCAGCTCGTTGAACATCATGTCGCTGATGGGCGTCATCATGATGGCCGGCATCGTCGTGTCGAACAGCATCCTGATTGTTGAATTCGCCGGCCTCCTCCACCATCAGGGCATGAACCTGAAAGCAGCGGTTGTAGAGTCGTGCAAGGTTCGTCTGCGCCCCATCTTGATGACTTCTTTGGCTACGCTGCTCGGCATGATACCGATGGCGCTGGGCTTGGAGGCTGGCAGCGAGCAGTATGCGCCGCTGGCTCGGGCCATCATTGGTGGATTGGCCCTATCCGTTGTTGTGACCATGTTCCTCGTCCCAGCTGTCTACCTGGTGATCCACGGGCGAGACGAAGCCAAGACCGCGATCGCGGAGGAATAGACATGCCTCAAGTTTGGACGACCAGATTGATTCCCGTTTTGTGTGCGCTGATGCTGGTTGCGTTGTTTCCAATTGCAACCTCCTCGCAACAGTCGGCGGCCACACAGACCACATTGCCTTCGCTAAACATCCCGGCGGCACAAACGACTGCTGGGCCTGTTTCAAGCCAGGGACCGAAACTGACGCTGGCCGACGCCGAGCGCATGGCGATTGAACACAACCCCAACATCAGTGTGGCGCGGCTCATTGCGCTGGCGCAGGCGCAAGTGACCCGCGAAGTACGGAGCAGCGAGTTGCCGACCGCAACCGCCAGCATGACCGCTGTCGGCGCGCACGAAAACAGCCGCATCACTGCCGGCTTTCTCAACAATCCCTCAATTTACGATCGCGCTGCGGGCGGCTTGACGGTGAGCCAGTTGATCACCGACTTTGGACGCACACATAACCTGGTCAAGAGCGCGCAATCGAATGCGAAGGCGCAATTGGAAAACGAGCGGGCCACCGAACTCGATATCACACTTACTGTGGATCAGGCGTTCTATCGGGCGCTGACCAGTCAGGCGGTCCTGAAGGTGGCGGAAGAGACCGTAAACCAACGCCAGGCCACTGTGGACCAGGTTGGTGCTCTCGCCAAAGCGAAACTGAGATCGGATCTCGACCTGAGCTTTGCGAACGTTCAGGTCTCCCAGGCCAAACTGCTTTTGCTCGACGCTCAGAACTCAGCCTCCGACGCCATGGCGAGTCTCAACACGGTGTTAGGCTCCGAGCAAGATGTGCAATACACGCTTGTGGATGAGACAACCCCCAATCCCGAACCTGCGCCCCAGGATGCGGATGCCCTGCTGCAGACGGCGTTATCCACGCGCCCCGATCTCGCAGCGCTCAACGACAACTACACCGCAGCCCGGCGGTTCAGCGTCGCTGAGCGTGATCTGTGGTTGCCGACCGTTTCCGCGCTGGCTGCCGCGGGAGGCACTCCCGTGCGCGCGGATCAGATTCAATCGTCCTGGTATGGCGCTGCTGGCGCAAACATCAACATTCCAGTCTTCAATGGATTCCTGTTCAGCGCCCGTGCACAGGAGGCAAAGCTGCGTGCTAACGCTGCCGGAGAGCAGGTGCGGAACCTGCGCGATGTCATTGCTCGCGATTTACGCACTGCGGTTCTCGATGCGCAGAACGCATTCCAGCGCATCAGCGTGACGCAGGAGATGTTGGATCAATCGAACAT
Organism: uncultured Acidobacteriaceae bacterium; assembly: GCA_963820245.1. Classification (GTDB taxonomy): domain Bacteria; phylum Acidobacteriota; class Terriglobia; order Terriglobales; family Acidobacteriaceae; genus Telmatobacter. Next base: position 109,580 of record CAWFZC010000006.1, read on the forward strand.
GGCGCTCGATCTCTCACAGGCACGGTACAAGATCGGCTTGAGCGGCATTGTGGAACTAACCCAGGCGCAACTGGCACAAACACAGGCTCAGATTGCCTACACCAATGCTCGCTACGCATATCAGACGGCGTTGGCCGTAGTGCGGTTCCAAACAGGTCAATAGCCTTGTGAAAACCGCGCTGTCATCTTCGGCGTGGTTGGATTTTCCTTTCTTCCATCCCGTTTCTATGCCGTGGCGATGTTGACCGTGCAGAATATTCGGAAGTTCAGCTTGACTTCAAGGAGGTAGCAGCCATGCCGGTGATTGGAGGCAGACCCGAATTGGACCTGAAAGCGGTTATCTATGCAACGGATTTCTCTCCTTGCTCCAAGAACGCAGGCCTTTTCGCCGCGCGCATGGCCGCCTATTTCTCAGCAAAACTGCTCGTGGCTCATGCCTTCAGGCTAGCGCAGGCCGCCATAGAGGTTGAGGTTGGCGATAGACAATTGAGCCAGCAGAGAAAGGACATGTCGCATCTTCTGTCGAAAGAGGCATCTCTCCTTGGAACAAATTCTGTGGAAGTCATTCCGATGCTCTTGGAAGGAGATCCGGAAGATGTGATTCCAGATCTGGCGGAAACGCATGAGCCGTCTCTGATTGTCCTTGGAACGCATGGCGGAGGCCGGCTGGAGCGCGGAATCATCGGCTCGGTAGCGGAGAAAATCCTGCGGTCAACGCGCTGGCCGGTGCTTACCGTTGGCCCTCACGTTCAGCCCTTGACGTCAAAGACGTTCCCGTTCGAGAGGATCCTTTTTGCGACCGACTTTACCGCTGCGGCCGCTAGTGCTGCGATCTATGCCGTCACATTCGCTGAGGTCTTCGGAGCGAAGATTGATGTACTCAATGTGATTCGGGAGGACGTGATTGAACATCCAGACCGGCTAGCCGACCTTCAAACTCGCTATTTCGGCGCTCTTGACTCCCTTGTTCCTCTATGTGCCAGAGAATTCTGCGATCCCCGAACTTATGTGGCAGTAGGCGGAGCGCACGATAAGATCCTCGAGCACATCAGTGAACGGTCCATCGACCTTCTGGTGCTGGGTATCCGGAAGACTTCACATCTCAGCATGGAGATGAGAACGTCTGGAGCCTTCCGAATCGTAGTAGATGCTGCATGTCCTGTCCTGACAATTAGAAGCTGAGAATCAGATCGCCATCTTGGAGAGATGGATGGAGAAACGGAAGAGGCGGCCGAACCACGAAATCGATCGCACGCCAAAAACACTTCTTATGGCGTTGTTTGGAGGCGTGTGTACCTTCATTGCCGTTGAGACTACACTTCCGGACTTGAAGGAGTTGTGGGGAAGCCCTGCCAGTGAACCCCCGGCATGGCAAGTCGATATGGGATCGGCATGCATTGGAATTGCATCGTTCTTCACAATCTTGTTCATTCTTGGAGTATTCGAAACAAAGTCACGGAGAATTGCATGGCGGTCGAGTGCGCCATGGTTGCCACTTGTAGGGCTCACTTTGTCGGCAACAATCATCCATATCCAGTTCTACATCGTTATCCTTGTGGGAATCGTCTACAGTGCATTGGCCTACCGTCAAACCAGTAGGGTACGAAGCTTGGCTCACCTGCCGTGAGCGGAAGAGTCCAGGAAGTCACTCCGTTGCCGGGCACCTGAAACGAAATTCAGCTTTAAGACCTTGTCAAAGAATTTGATTGATCTTTCGGTTTCATTTATCGAAAAATCCCGATGTCGCGGGATCAAAGTTTGGCGAGGCACAGCCCGGCAATGCGTTCTATGATGTTGTCTGTATACGTATCCATTACTCGGACCGCTAGCGAAATTTCTGCCAGGAGATACAAGGAGGTGCAGGTCTTATGAGGAAGATTGTCGTCACCAGTTCCATTGTCTGGCTCATCGCGTTTGTCTTTGTCTGGCCAGGCATACTCTGCTCGGCGCAAAGCGCTTCTGTCGACGATTGGGTGACAATTCAAAGAATCGTGGGCCGTATTCACGGGGTCAGCAAGGAGCCGCCCGCAGATCTCGTAACTCCCAAGTTCACCGCTGGCGCCCTGATGGGCAACGGGGATATAGGCGTCGTGGCGGGTGATGCCGACAAATCGAAACAGACCTTCCGATTTGGCAAGAGCGACTTCTGGGGCACGCATTGGAACCCAGGTCACAATGCACCCGAGGTCTCGATCCTCTCCTTCGGAACGATGACCGTTTCCTCTCCGTCTTCCGCTCCGCTAGCCAACTTTCCTGAGAGCGGGGGCATTCAGGTTTACAGCATGGACCAGGACATTCTCCATGCTGAGGTAGGTTCAACCGCGCAGATGGGTGGCCGAGCCGTGCATATGCGTTCCTGGACGGCAGACGGCGAAAACGTATTTGTGACCGAGATATGGGCGGAAGGCACCGGCGGCGACGCACCAGGCAGGACGTTGCCCATTGTCATCGATCTATCCATGCCTGCGCCGGACGCGGCTCCCCATGTCACGCTCCCGGCAGCGGCGGGGAACCAAGACGGTGTCCTTTGGGTTAGCCGCGAAAACGATCTGACGGGCGCACAAGACTACAAAGCCCGCGGAGCAGTCGCAGTCCACTTGCTGGGCGCTGGTTTTTCCAACATAGCGCATGCGGGCACACGTGTGACCGGCACATTCCAGCTCAGCGATAATGAGCCTGTCGAGATCGTGACCGCATTTGAGAGCGATGCTCGAATCGGTCAGAACGGTCCTACCATGGCGGAGTTAGCGAGAATTGCTTCAGCGCACGCCGCCCGGATTTCCATGGACGGCTTGAGGGGGCTCGAACAAGCGCATCTCGATTGGTGGAAGCATTTCTGGCTGAAGTCGTTTGTTGAAGTGCATGATCCGGTTCTTGAAGACTACTACTATGGATCGCTTTACGTGATCGGATGCTCCAGCCGGCCCGGCAAGCCGGCTCCATCGCTGTGGGGCAACTTCATCACTACAGACAATGCCGGCTGGGGTGGTCGCTACTTCATGAACTACAACGAGGAAGCGCCCTATTATGGCGTGTTCTCAAGCAATCATGCGGATCTGGCGGAGCCGTATAACCGCATGGTGCTGGCTCAGGTTCCATGGCAGAAGAACCGCACCGCTCAGGCCGGTTACAAGGGCGTTTCCTATCAGCGAACCTTTTCGCCTTTCACGGTAATTGCCAGGCCGCCGGCGCCAGTGCCCGTCGCCGTATTGAAGGACTACCAGAGGTTGCCCTCCGACCAGAAGTCGAATGCCACATTCAGTTTTCTGCCGGTCATTGACTACTACGAATACACGCAGGACAAGGAGTTTCTGCGCTCCAAGCTCTACCCAGCACTGCGGGAACTGGATGAGTTTTGGCGCGACTTTGCCGTGCGCGATGCCTCCGGGCAGCATTGGATGTTCGAACACAGTTCCGCGCATGAGGGGGGTGACGATGAAAATCCGAACCTCGATCTGGGGTTTGCGCATCGCGTGGAAAGCGAGCTGGTTGCGATGAGCGAGGTCCTAAAAACGGATGCCGGCATGCGTCCCATCTGGAAGAAATTCTCCGACGAGTTGAGCTCCTACCCGCAGGGCGATGTCAACGGAAAGACTGTCTTCTACATGGCGAGTGCCCTCAAAAGCGGCGTCAGAACCCCGCGGCTCTTTGCGCCCGGAGACCAGCCCATCAACCTTGAGGGTCTTGTCTTTCCCGGCGAAAATCTTGCCATCGGAGGCGATGCAAAGCAGTTGCAGATTGCGCTGAACTCCATGGAAGAGATGGACTCATGGGGCGTGACGAAAGGAGGAAACAGCAACAACGGGTTCTGCAAGATATTTCCTATTGCGGCGCGCATCGGCTGGCCGGCCGAGGATTTGATTACGAAGTTCGATGCTGCGATTCGGTATCACTGGCGGCCGAGCAATCTGACCGATTTTCAGGGGGGCGGGGGCATCGAAACAGCAGGCAGCATCGAAGCTCTCGATTCGATGCTGTTGCAGCACGAAGGCGGTGTGCTTCGCCTTTTTCCTGACTGGCCCGCAGAGAGAGATGCGTCCTTTACGCGGCTGCGGGCGAAGGGTGCCTTCCTTGTTTCCAGCGTGCTGCACGACGGCAAAATAGACTTTGTCGACATCATCAGCGAGGCCGGAGGGCCGCTGACTATTGCGAGCCCATGGGGATCGGAGATCGTCCATGTCGCGGGCCGAGCGGTTGGGTTGAAGGCGCGCTCAGGACAGATCTTGCTTCAAACCGTGCGCGGCGGCCATTACCATCTCACTCCGCAAGAGAACCAGTCCGCGCAAAAGGAAGGCCGGTGATGAATCCATCGTCCACGAGAACTTCACTCGGGCCCGCTCCGCACCTGGCGACCTACCCTATTTTGTTGGGATGAGGCGGAAAATGCGCGACGAATGCGAATCCAGGGAGATGTCGATTCCGTCCGCCGACGGCTTTAGTTCAGTTTTATCGATGAGGTCGGTAAGTCTCGGTGGGTGTTGTGCGAAGTTCGTGTTGCGAAGCGCGTCGATCTCATCCCAGTCGAACTTGATTGATGCTGTATCTGGACCGAGGTTGAAGAGTGAGAGGATGGCGGATCCATCGGGGTAAAGCGTGATCCACGCTTGGCCGACGCGATTGCGCAGACTTTGGATGTCAAGTGGGGTGGCGGGTATTCCGCGCTGATCGATGGCGATAATGTCATGGTTGGAGATGAGTTCGAGGTCCGCCGGATCCATGTGAGTGAGATCGCTGCCGAGGTAGAGAGGTGCGCAGGAGATAGCCCAAAATATGAACATAGACTGCCGTTCGGCGGGTGTGATGCCGTCCTTATTGCCGTTGCCCAGCTCAAGAGAGTCAAGGTCGTTCCAGCCTCCGGGTTTGGCATAGGGATACCACTCGCGAACGTCGGCAAAGCGATCGACGACTCTGGTAGACCAATCGGTCAAGTTGCCTTTGATGGCGGGGTCCGTGCTGCGGCCGCAGGCGTAACACTCGATATCGTTCTCGATGCGCCAGCCGTTGGCAGTAGCACGCCAAAGATTCGCCTCATCTATTGAAAGGTAGTTGGAGAGCTCAAGCCAGATAGGGCGGCCCGAGCGAACAATCGCTGCGTGCCACTGACGAACTTCTTCACGGTTGTCGGCGGGCAGGTTTCCGCCGCCGGGGCCAACGAAGTCGAGCTTGATGAAATCGACCTTCCAGCGAGCAAATTGCTGGACGATTGAGTTGATGTAAGCGCGGGCCGCGGGCTTCCTCATGTCGAGCTTGTGAGTTCCTCGAAGCGTGCTGCCCGGTTGGGTTGGATCGATGATGTCGCGGATATGTGCGGTTGTGCCTGCGATTACGGGATTAAAATCGTAGAGTTTCTGGTTGATGCCAGGACCGAGATACAGACCGAAGCGGAGACCGCGGCTGTGAAGATACGCGGCCAAGCCATCCATGCCGTCGGGGAAAACGGTGAGGTTCGGCTTGGGGATGCCGTGATCGTCATAGCCGTCAGACCAGCCGGAGTCGATGTTGATATAGCGGTATCCGAGTTCAGGGAGCTTGGCGGCAAACAGCGCGTCGACCTCGGCCTTCACCTTTTCCTCAGTGGGCTTACCGCGCAGGAACGACCAACTACTCCAGCCCATGTAAGGGTGTTCCGCGAGAGCAGGCATCTTTGCCTGGTGGACTGAGGATTGCGTTTGCGCGAAGGCGGCGAGAGTGAGCAGCGGAATTGCGAGCAAAGTTTTCACAACGCAGGATGGTAGCACAAGATGCGTGTTCCCGTTCACTGACTCCCAAAGCTTGGGTGGAAACGAAAAGTATACAGTCAAGAATTTCAATCCGGCCCGGAAGTAAAGAGTCACTGACTGGCGGGGAACCGGAGGATTTCGCAGATGGGTTACGATAAAGGTTTTCGCGGTTGTAGTATATGTAATTGCATTAGCCAATGAGAATAGGGCGATTATGCCGAAAAGCATTGCCTGAACAGGGCCAACGTTATGGACATGCGCGATATCGCGAAGATTGCAGGTGTGTCGAGCGCAACCGTGTCCCGTGTCATCAACGGATCGAGCATCGTGAGGCCGGCGACTGCGGAGCGCGTCCGTCGCGTAATCGAAAAGTTGAAATTCATTCCAAATGGGAGTGCGACCACCCTCAAATATGGCAGAAGCAACACCTACGGCTTGATTATTCCGGACATTACCAATCCCTTCTTTCCGGAATTCATCCAGAGCTTCGAAGGCATACTTGCGGGCACGAATCACAATATGATGATGGCTACCGCCGGTGGTCAAGCACCGGGGATGCAAGCGACTATTCACAGGATGCTGGTCCGCCAGGTCGAGGGCATTGCCTTGCTCGCTTCGGAAATTGAGACTGGGCCGATCGAGTCGATGATCAACAATCGCGTGCCCTTGGTGACAATGGATCGCCGATTAATTGGCAAGGGTCTGAGTGATGTGCTGGTTGACAGTTCGGGGGGTATGAAAGAGGCCGTCGCGCATTTGCATAAATTGCGTCATCGGAAAATCGCATACATCGGCGGATCGAGCGGCCCTACGATCTCTGATCACCGTCGGCGTTCGTTTATGAACGCTATGCGGGCGTTCGATCTAGAGACTGAGCCAGAATTCATTCGAGTCGGTGACTACCGCATCACTGGCGGTGAAAAGGCGATGGCTGAACTTCTGGCCTTGAAGAATCGTCCCACGGCGGTCATAGCCGCAAACGATTTGACGGCCATTGGAGCGCTGCGCATTATTCATAGGCAAGGGCTTTCAGTGCCGGAGGACTTCTCAATCATTGGCTTCGACGACATCGAATTGAGCGACATCGTGCATCCTCCGTTGACAACCTTGCGCCTGCCTCGTGAAGAACTCGCAAGAAAGTTCGTCGACGCGCTTGAGGCCTTCATCCCCGATCCGCAAGCAGAAGGGAAGCAATTCAAGGTTGGAACTTCACTCGTGATCCGGAGTTCGACAGGGCCAGTGAAGAAACGACAATAATCGGCTACGCGCGCTCTCGGGTAATGTACGTTGGTCTATCGAAAGATGAAATTCAATACGGCGCAGACCGCCAGTACTGAAGCAGCCAGCGCCCAAACTATAGGAGGAATCCGCTTTCTCGCGGCAACCTGGGTGAAATAGGTGATTCCTTTGAGTTCGTCTCTCGACTTTGCCTCCGTAAACGTGCTTACAACTGCGGTTATCATGGCAGAAGCAGTCCAGGCGTAGATTGCGCCGTAGAAGTCCCCGAGCATCTGGCTTCCATAGCTGATGAGTCCCCAGCGAATCGCAAGGCAGTGCGCGCTGGCCGTGCATATTCCGCCCAGGAGTCCCCAGAAGGCAGCCGTCGGCGTTGCCCACACTGTGAACATCCCCAGCACGAAGATTGCAAACATGGGCGCATTGAAAATTGAAAAAACAAGCTGCAGGTAGTCCATCAGGTTGTTGAAGAAAAATACCAGGTAGGCAGTAGCCACGCAAAGGCATGCGGCCAGCACTGTAGACATTCTCCCCACCAGCAGGTAATGCGCGTCACTTTTGTTTGGCTGCAGGTGCATCTGGTAAAGATCATGAGTCCACAGCGTCGAGAACGCAGTAATGTTGACGGCTAATCCAGACATTAGACTTGCAAGCAATGCGGAGATTCCCAGTCCAATCAATGCATAACCGTAGTAGTGCTCTATCAGCAGCGGCAGAGCCTGATCGAACTGTGCTTGCCCTCTATGCTTGCTTAGAAGCGCGGCTGCCGCCATGCCTGGGAAGATCACCAGCCATGGAAAAGCCAACTTGAACACGGCCGCCAACAGCGGAGTCTTGATGGCGCCTTCCGATGTCTTCGCCGTCAGGGCACGCTGTATCAGCACAAAGTCTGTGCACCAATAGCCAAAGCTGAGCACAAAGCCCAGTCCGAAAACGAGTCCGAACACATCCATCGTCGCAGTCTTAGGCTGTATCACAGGCAGCCCAGTCCAAATGTGTGTCATGGCTACGGGTAATTGCCGCATGATCCCGCGCACTCCATGAAAGTCGCGGTACACGGCAATAGACATCGGCAGGAGTCCCCCGACTGTCAATGACAACTGAAGTATTTCGTTGTAAATTGTTGCCTTCAGGCCTCCGCTCAAGGCGTAAAACAGCACGACGGAAGAGGTAAGAATAGAAATCGCTGAAAAGCTCCAACCAAAGAGTAAATGAAGCACAGACGAAATCGCGTACATGCTGATCCCTGCCACCAGGATCATCATGGTCGCAAGAGACAGCGCGCTTAGTATGTGAGTCGCGTCGTTGTAGCGAATTCGAATAAAGTCAGGAACCGTCATTGCGCCACTGGACAAGTAAACCGGCATCATCATTAGAGCCAGGAATACCATAGCGGGAATCGCGCCCAGCCAGTAGAAATGAAGTGCAAGCGCGCCATACTTCGCGCTCGCCGCAACGATCCCCACAATATCCAGGGCTCCGCAGTTTGCGGCCAGGAAGGCGAGTGCGGCCACCGCGGTTGGCAGTGCTCCGCGAGCGTGCAAAAATGTTGCCGTGCTTTCCGAGCGGCGGCCCACAATGTATCCCACCGCAATGGCCGCGCCGAGATATGCACCTATCATCAGGAGTGCCAGCGCATTTGGGGGCGTCGGTTGCACCGTGTGAGCATATTACATCCGCATGCCAGATGTCCCGGGTTCGAATCACTCTATTCCGAACGGCCCAAGCCAATGGATCTGAATGAGTTGGTGCCACAACGCCAATCCCTCTGGCGCCTCATCAGAAACTGCGAAGTCGTGATTTCCGGTGCAGAGTTCCTGGGCATGTCGCCGTTCTGGAGGTTCTGCAGGGCCAAAAAAGATTTCTTGACAGGATCGGAAGCGATAGCGTAAACGTTAAAGTCGTGTTTTGTGCGCATATTTGAGGTGCCGTTCTTCGACCCGAAGCGATCGAACTTCAGGATCAGACGCTGCATCGCCTGGGAATGCGAACAAGAATTTCCAATTCGAGGGCGTAAATGCAAACCGGATGGGCTGAAAGAGCTGAGAGCAAAATAAGGCGAATCTTTGCGTCAAAATGTATACGTATTCGTTACGCGCATTCATCCACGTCTATCACCTCCGAAGCACTGTATTCATCGAACAAAATCATCCGATCATAGACCGGGCCAGAACAAGAAATGTTGAATCGAGGACCTTCGAAATGAAAACCATTCTGAGGCTAATAGCAATTGCATGCGTGCTGAGCGTTTCCTGTCTCCACGCGAGCGCGCAAACTTCTAGCGCAACCATCTCTGGCAGTGTCGTCGACAAAAGTGGCGCAGTCATCCCTGGAGCTGAGGTCACACTCGTCAACCAAGCCACAAATGTCGCCGCCACTACGCGTACCAACTCCAGTGGCGATTTTCTCTTCCCGGACACGCAGCCGGGAACATTCGCCATCACAGTCAAAGCTCAGGGCTTCAAGGAGCTTGAAAAGGTTGGCCTGGTGTTGAGCGCTTCGCAGAATCTTGCAGCGGGAACGTTCGCCCTGCAGGTTGGCCAAGTCTCTGAATCGGTCACGGTGGACGCCGACATTACGCCGCTCCAGACTTCGAGCGCTGAGCGGTCTTCGGTGCTCGACAACGCTCAGATGGAGAACCTGCTTGCGATCGGTCGCGATGCTATGGCGCTGACACGGCTCAGTCCTGGCGTGGTGGGCGGCGGTGGCTCTCAGAGCCTCAGCACCACTGCCACGCCCACGGTTAACGGGGTCAACAGCCAATACAACCTGGTCACAGTCGACGGCGTACCCGGAAATACACGCGGCGGCGGTACCTTCGACACGCCGCCGAACATGGACGCAATCCAGCAGGTCACTCTGCTCGAGTCAAGTTACTCTGCGGCGAATGGCAAGGTATCCGGGGCGAACATTAACTTCGTTACCAAAAACGGCACCTCGAAATTCCACGGAGGCCTCTACGAATACTTCCGTAACGAAGATATGAACGCCAACCTCTGGAAAAACAAGTTTAACGGAGCGAATACTCCCAGGGCGCGCTATCGCTACAACGTCCTCGGTGGCACCATCGGCGGTCCTGTCTTTTGGCCCGGCCATTTCAATACCGCAAAAAACAAGCTCTTCTTCTTCTTCTCCCTTGAAGACGCGCCGATCAGTTCTCCCGACGGAGTAAAGTACTTCAGGATTCCGACTCAGGCCGAACTGAATGGAGATTTTTCACATACCTATCAGACCAATTCAAAGGTCGATACGCTGCTGAGCATCAGGAATCCGTCACTGTCAGGAACGTGTAAGGCGAATGGCGGCGGTGCGGCATGTTTTACCAACAACCAGGTTCCCGTGGTGAGCGGGCAGGGACAGATTCTGATGCAGATTCTGTACAACAACACAATTGCGGCGCATCCCAGCAACTACATCGCCGACAACCCTACCCTTACTCTGAACAACTATAACTACACCACCAATAACTCTTCGGATAAGTCGTACAACCAGCAGGTCATTCGAATCGACTACGATCCAACCGAGAAACTGCACCTTTACTCGCACGTTAACCAGGCGACCATCAACAATAACGGCTATGGCTCTACCACCAACAAGTACACATGGCTATTTCCGGCCAACTATCAGCTCACGGAACCGAGCTATGCACTCGACGTAACTTACACGATTAGCCCAACTATCGTGAATGAGTTCAACTTTGGAGCCTCAGCCTGGAACGAGTACTCGGGTTACAAGACGTCCGACATCGCAAAGGTGCAACTCGGGGCATCGGGATTCAACCTGCCCTCGCTCTATTCCGGGGTCAACCCTCTTAACCTCTTCCCCGGCGTAACTTTTGGCGGCGTGTCCAGCGTTTCAGGAGATATTCCCTCCTATGGATGGGACTCGCGTTTTCCGTTCAACGACAATGTGCTCAACCTTGCATTCAGCGACGGGTTGACCAAAGTAAGTGGACCGCATAGCTACAAGTTCGGCTTCGACTACGAGAAGGACACCTATCTGCAAACCAACCATAACCGCGTTGGAACATTCGCCTTTGACCAAAACTCGTCGAATCCTAACGACAGCAACTTCGCCTACAGCAATGTGCTGCTGGGCAACCTCTACACATACAGCCAGACGACCAAGCTGATCAGCTACGACCCGACCACCACTGTGCTGGACTTCTATGCGCAGGATACGTGGAAAGTCAACAACCACCTGACGCTCGACTACGGTATGCGCACCTCGTTCTCGATGGCGCAGAAGCTCCTTGTTGGCAACAACTTTGTTCCCAGTCTTTACAATCCCGCCCAGGCGCCGGCTCTTTACGTGCCGAATGCGACCGGTACGACGACTGACCCGACCACGGGTATTTCGACGTATCCCGCAGCCTACAGCGGTCTGACCGTGCCCAATACCGGCAATCTGAACAACGGTATTTTGTACGCGAACACGCCGGGCTATCCTTCGGGAACCGTGTACAACCAGGGCCTCTTCTGGCAGCCGCGCTTCGGCTTTGCCATTTCGCTCAACAGTAAGACGGTGATCCGCGGTCACTACGGCATCTTCTACAACGCGCGCTCCGGTTCAGGACAGGAAGGCGACCTGACTAACAACGCGCCAAGCACCAACAGCCCTAAGCAGTACTACACCAGCATCAACTCAGCTTCATCCAGCTACTACGTGAATGCCGGCAACCTGAACAGTCCGTTTTCCATCGGACACGCCCTGCCCTTCCACATGCCGCTGCCGTATACCGAGCAGTTCAGCTTTGGTGTGCAGCGTGACATTGGGTTCGGCACGGTCGTTGACGTCGCTTATGTCGGCACCACCACCCAGCATTCCAGCCGCTACGTGCCGGTCAACGAAGTCCCGTATGGCGCGGACTTCCTCTTTAGCCACCAGTACTGTTCTGCAACGAGCGGAGGCACTTGCAGCAAATACTCGCAGCTCCCCGAGACCTTCTTCAGCCCCTATCCCGGCTTCGGCGGGATCAACATGCAGCAGGACGATCTGTCGTCGAATTACAACGCGCTGCAGGTAAGCGTGACGCGGCGGTTGCACAATGGCCTCGAATTCGGAGCGAACTATACCTACTCAAAGACGTTGGACTATGGCACCTGCTCGAACACCGGTTGCAGCGATTCCTACAACTTCACCTCCGCGGTCTATCAGAACGTGCGGGCCTGGAACTATGGGCCTGCGAGCTATGACCTTCGCCACAATCTCGCCGTCAACTACCTTTGGCAGTTGCCGCAGGCGAGCCGCCTCTGGGACAACATTCGTGACTCGTGAAGCCCTCGATGGCTGGCAGCTCTCGGGCATCGTGACCCACCGCAGCGGTGCGCCCGGTCAGGTCAGTTTGTCAGTGACCGGAAACCCCAATATCACCGGAGGAGGCGATGGTGCGCGCATTGCGCTCACCTGCGATCCGATGCATAACGCGCCGAAGAAACAAAGCGGTTGGTTCAACAATAGCTGCTTTACAGGGGTGTATGCAGGAGCTGTCGGTACCGCGGCGAATCCCTCAGGCACGCAGTACTCGTTGCCCGCCGGGGCATCTTTCTCCCCGAAGGTCAACTTCTACTTTCCGGGCACGACCGACTTCGACACCGCGCTCCTTAAGAACTTCCCACTCAACGAAACAGGCTTGAAGCTGCAGCTCCGCGTGGAGACCTACAACACCTTCAACCATACTCAATTCTCTGCGGGCAACGCAGCAGCGACCTTCAATAACGCAGCTGTAGGCACAACACCCGTCGCCTCGGCTTCTGACCTTGGGCAGATGAACGATACGCCGGGTGTCGGCGGCGTGGGAGGACCGCGCACCATGCAGATCGCTTTGCGGGTCGACTTCTGATCCGCTTAACCTCTAACGTTTGCAATCGGCGCACCTATCGTGGTGCGCCGATTGTGTGACAATCGACACTTGGACCGTGCTTTTGCCTTGCGCATAAGTGCTGGATAGATTGAGAGACACTTGTGAAGAATCCACTCGACCCGGACGGCTGTAATCCACTTCTCTCGCGTCGCGACTGGCTCCGCAAATTGGCACTGCCCGCAACAGGGGCCGTCGTTGCGGCAGGCCTTTTTGAAAATCCAACCACAGCCTCCGCGCGCACCAGGCCAGCCGTGAATTCCGACGACTTGGGTGCGCGCGTCTACAACATTCGCACCTACGGCGCAAAGGGCGATAAAACAACTCTCGACACGGCGGCTCTGCAGGCTGCGATCGATGCCTGCGCAGGCGACGGCGGTGGGACGGTGCTCGTTCCGGCCGGCACTTTCGTGATTGGCACCGTCGAACTGAAGAGCAACGTGACCTTGCACATCGCAGCCGGAGGAACGCTGCTGGGAAGCGGGGACGGCAAGCAATACCACGCCGTCGATGCGATTCCACTTCACGGCGATACGACGCTCAACGACGGAAACTGGGCGCTGCTCTTTGCGGTGAAAGCAAAGAATGTCTCCATCGAAGGACCCGGGCACGATCGATGGCCAGGGTGCTCAGTTTCATTCCGCGGTTCGCGGCACGCCGCCGCCCAGCGGACTCGGTGGGAATAAGCGTCCCTACCATGTGCTCGATCTATCAATGCGAGAACTTCTCGGTCCGCAACATATCTCTCTGCTCGATTGCGCCTACCACAGCATTCGCATCATCGAGAGCCAGCGCATCCACCTCGACGGCATCTACATCCACAATCGCGTCAACGGCAACAATGACGGGTTCCACTTCATCAGCGCCGAACATGTCACCGTCAGCAACTGCATCGTCAAGTGCAGGGACGATGCGTGCGCCATGTTCGGCTCCTGCCAGATACATCACGGTCACTAACTCCTACTTCAGCACGCGCTGGTCGGTCTTCCGCTTCGGCGGCGGTCACGCGGGGAACATCGCCGTCTCCAACTGCGTGCTTCGCGAAGTGTATGGCTGTCCCATCAAGTTTCAGGGCGATCCCGGCTCGACGTTCGAGAACATCTCGTTCTCCAACCTGGTGCTGAACGATGTGACGGGGCCGATCAGCATCAGCGTGGGGGAAGGCTGCCGCCGCCCGAACGACAAGAATTGCCCCGGTGGTCGTCCGGAATATCTCCTTCAGCAACATTCACGGCACAGTGACTACCAACCCTCCAGCATCAGCTTTCTGAATGCACCCTGGGAGTCGGCAGACAGGCCGGGAGAGGGTCCACTCCTGCATCGTTCTCAACTCAGTCAATGATTCGGTGCTTGAAAACATCTCGTTCGACAACATTCATCTGACCTTCGGCGGTGGCGGCACGGCCGAGGAAGCGGCGCGGCGCGACGTGCCCAAGGTCTTCGGCGAGTATTTCGAACTTGGGTCCGATGCCCGCCTACGGGCTTTACGCGAGAAATGCGCGCGGCATCACGCTGCAGAACGTGCGCTTCCAAGTCAGCACTCCGGACCTGCGCCCCGCGGTGATTTTCGACCATGTGGAAGACGCGTTCATCAATGGTGTTCAGCGTTCAGGGCAATACCGAAGCAGAGTCGGTGCTGCGCTTCATCGACTCAAAGCAGACGCTGCTTACGGCGGCGCGCGTTCTCACTCCATCCTCTGTGTTCCTGCAACTTGAAGGGAGAAGCCAATGACGGGATCATCGTCGAAGGCGGAGACCTGTCTCGAGCCGCTTCTGCAGTTGCGTTTAAGAACGGCGCTACACAAAAATCAATCACTCTTCGCAATGTATGACGCGGCATGTTTCGCTATCCTGATGGGAATTTGTAAGCGAGTGAAGTGGCTGCAAGTGCAGTGCCGTTTCAGGGAGTAAAATCTCTGCGGATAAAGCAGGATATTGCCGAATACAAGCTAAGTATTCAACTGGATGACTGGAGAAAAAATGGAGACAAAGGCACGCAGGGATTTTCTTAAGCTGGCTGGTGCAGGCATCGCAGGAGCGGCGGCGGTTATTGCCCCGCCGCTGGCGGAAACGGCTCGCGCGCAGAGCGCGGCTTCGCATGCGGCGGGTTCGTCGGTGGGTATTGTCGCTGTCACTGCATTCGGCGCTGCCGGCGACGGCACAACCATCGACTCACCGGCGATCAATCGCGCCATCGAAGCGGCAGCAGCGGCAGGTGGAGGCACAGTACACTTCGGCGCTGGTCAGTATCTCTGCTATTCAATCAGATTGAAGAGCAATGTTGCATTGAAACTGGATCAGGGCGCGGTCATTATTGCGGCCGATCCGCTGCCTGAAGGTCAAACTGGCGGGTACGATGAGCCGGAACCCGTGCAAGCCTGGGAAGCCTACCAGGATTACGGCCATAATCATTGGCACAACAGTCTCATTTGGGGAGAGGACCTGCACGATATTTCAGTCTACGGTCCGGGGCGGATCTGGGGCAGGGGATTGGTGCGCAGCAACAGTCCTGACAGCCACAACCCAGCCAACCGCAGAGTGCAGGGTGTCGGCAACAAATCGATTAGTCTCAAGAACTGTCGCAATGTGGTGTTGAAGGATTTCCAGATTCTCAAGGGAGGCTGGTTCGGTATTTTGGCGACCGGGGTGGATAATCTCTTGATCGACGGTCTCTCAATCGACACGAATCGTGACGGCATGGACATCGACTGCTGCCGCAATGTACGCGTTGCAAATTGCGCGGTCAATTCGCCATGGGATGACGCCATCGTTCCCAAGAGCAGTTATGCGCTTGGATACAACCGAGCAACTGAAAATCTCGAAATCACCAACTGTTATGTTACCGGGGCCTATGAGCTTGGTGCGATGCTTGACGGAACCTGGAAGAAGTTCGATCCATCGGTCAAAGTTCCGCATACGGGCCGCATTAAACTTGGCACGGAATCAAATGGCGGATTCAAGAACATCACTGTCTCGAATTGTGTTCTCGATGGTTGTCAGGGACTTGCGCTCGAAACGGTGGATGGCGCGCTGCTTGAAGACGTCACCATCACGAACATCACCATGCGCGACATAGTCTCAGCACCCATCTTCATGCGTCTGGGAAGCCGTCTTCGCGGACCGGCCGAATCAACCAGGACCGGCACTCTGCAGCGAGTCATCTTGAGTAACATTGTCTGCTCCAACGCAGCCTCGCACCTGGGTTGCATTATCACAGGTGTGCCGGGGATTGAAATTCGTGATGTCAAACTCCACCACATCTACATACAACATCGCGGTGGAGGAACGAAGGAGCAAGCTGCGATTCAGCCTGCCGAAGACGAGAACAAATACCCTGAGCCAAACATGTTCGGCGACATGCCATCGCAGGGCTTCTATATCCGCCATGTCAAAAATATTGAGATTAGCAATGTTGAGATCTCGGCCATGACCGACGATGCGCGTCCCGCATTCATCCTCAAGAACGTTGAAGGAGCGGATTTCTTTCACGTCAAGACCCCTGCGCCTGCTACGCCAATTGAGTTGCAGGATTGCAAAGATGTCGCTGCACTCTGGGTCCGTGGCGTGAAAGATGGTAAACAGGCCTGATCGCCAAGCAGTTCCTGGAGCCGTTAAGCAGCCGGTCAGGCTACTTTTCCGCTTGTCTGATCTTGCTTCCTTAACTTCTTCGCGATCTCTTCGGCCACGTTCTTCAGGGCTTGAATGAGACGCTGCTTCTTCGCCTCGTCGGCAGGCATACGCGATTTCGGCATCGATATGCTTAGCGCAGCGCCGGCCTTGGATGGCTCGGAGAAGATTGCCATGCCGAAACAGTGCCCGCCAGGCGTTGATTCCTCGGCATCTGTCGAGTAGCCGCGGGTGCGGATCAACTCGAACTCCTCCTCGATGGACTGCTCGTCCACAATGGTGTTCTCGTTGAAGCGAGTCAGACCATAACTTTGCAGTAACTGCTTGCGCGTCTCTGCATCCTGCCACGCGGTAATCACCTTGCCCATCGAACTGGCATGTGGGGGCAGAATCCGGCCAACAATGTTGCTCATGCGGATCAGGTTGGCGCTCTCAACCACGTGAACCACTTCGATGTGATTCTGAATCAGCATAGCCATACTGATCGTTTCGCCGAACTCCATATTGAGTTTGCGCATCGGCTCGCGCGCCGCCGTCACATACTCGTTGAGGAACTGGGTAGAAACCCCCGCATCCTTCCCCTGCGAAGAGAGATAATGTCCGTTCGCGTCGCGCTGGATGTAGTGCAGCGTCTCAAGCGTCTGCAGCAACCGGAATGCCGAACTCTTTGTCAGCTGGGTCTGCCGAGTCAACTCGTTCAAACTTAAAGGCGCGCTGCTGCGCGACAGTAATTCCAGCATCTGGATCGCCTTTCCCACCGCTCGCGAAAAATAACGGCTCTCACCATTCGGCTCTTTTGCAGGTTGGTGCACTGCAGCACGCGGCTTCAGCTGCTTGGTCTTCGGCATAATCAGCTTGATTCCACCTTTTGTAGGTAAGCATTTCACATTACACATACTCTTTCAATATCTCTCGAAGGGCGCCGTGCCGATGCGGGTCCGCGGAAACAAAAGGCAACGCCAAAGTGCTGTTGCAGATGCCCAACAGCTCCAGCCCAAGCTTCAAACCCCTCAGGTAGCTCGATTCTGCCTCACCGATTCCATAGAGCAACTCGCCAATCTGCCGCACCCGCTGCTGCCGTTTGACTGCTGCCTCGATATCACCTTCCAGCACAGCTCGATAAAGCGAGACAAACAGCTCAGGAAACAGGTTCGCACCCCCGCAAACACCACCGTGCGCTCCGATCTCCAGGCTGTCCAGCAGCAGTTCCTCAGGACCCATCAGGATCGTGAACTCTGGCCGCCCGCGCATCAGCTTCACAATCGAGCGCAGGTAACCCAGCTCGCCCGAGCTGTCCTTCAGACCCCATACGTTCGGCAGTTCTGCGGTTCTTACCACAGTTTCAGGAGCAAAGCATGCCTTGGTCAGACTGGGCATGTTGTAGAGGTAAAGCGGCAGTTCCACCTGCCGTGACAGCTTCTGCACCAGACGGAATAGGTCCTCCTGACTCACTGCAAAGTAGAAGGGCGGTGCCGTCACCACACCATCAGCGCCGGCAGTTTTGGCATATGCAGCCAGTGCGCAGCTCTCTTCGTAAGAGGTGTCGGTAATGCCTACCAGCACCGGGACGCGTCCCGCTACCTGCGCGCAAGTTCGCTCAATCAGTTCACGGCGCAACCGGTAGCTCAGCGCGGGTCCCTCGCCGGTCGTGCCCAGTATAAACAGGCCGTGGACGCCGCCAGAGAGCATGTGTTCAATCAGTCGTTCGAGGCCGGCTCGATCAAGCGCGTCCGCACCTTCCAGAGGCGTGACCATAGGGGGGATGATTCCCCGCAAGGGCCGGGATTTGCGGTAGTGAATGCATTACCGAAAGCCAGTATACGACCAATTCAAGAAAAGTGAAACAAAAAGTAATAAATGAAACCATTGTTCCGAAATTGTCAATTTTAGCGGCGGATTTGATAGACAAGCGGCCCCTCCGGCTGCTTTCATGCTCTCAAGGCTGAGCTGGAGCACTCAGGAGGCCCGCATTCCATTTGTTCGATCACAATCCGAGCTTTCACACGGTTACCGTTGGCAGGTCGTCGGGATGCTCTGGGTTGTTGGCTTCCTCAATTATGCCGATCGTCAGGCCATCTTCTCGGTCTTTCCTCTGCTGCAGTCGCGCCTGCATCTTAACCTGGCCGAACTGGGGCTGCTGGGTTCATCTTTCGCCTGGGCTTACGGCCTTGCGGCGCCCCTTGCTGGATACGTCGTCGATCGCGTACGCCGCAAGACCGCTGTCGTTGGCGGTCTCGAATTCTGGAGTTGGATCTGCGTTGCCACCGCGCTTGCCGGCCGTTTGTGGAGCCTGGTGCTGATGCGTAGCGCCATGGGGCTGGGCGAGAGTCTATATTTCCCCGCTTCGCTCTCCATGATGAGCGATTACCATGGCCCGCATACCCGCTCACGCGCCTTGGGGCTGCACCAGACCAGCGTTTATGCCGGAACCATCATGGGCGGATTCTGTGCCGGCTGGATCGCGGAAAGATACGATTGGCACTGGCCATTTATCTGCTTTGGCGCAGCCGGTGCTCTTTACGGATTCGTACTCATCCGCTATCTGGTGGAGCCTGTTCGAGGGGCCACGGAACTTCATAACCCGGCTGCGCAGCGCACTGAATGTGTGCCGCCCCTGGGATTTGCCAAATTCGCCGAGCTCGCCATCCGCACGCCGGCGATTTGGCTCCTGATGGCCGCATTCGCATGTGCAAATTTCGTGGCCGTTGTCCTCCTCGTCTGGATGCCTTCCTACCTCTATCAAAGCTTTCATTTAAACCTGGCCATGTCAGGATTGACGGCCACAGCCCTCGCACAAACGGGCTCTATGGCAGGAACCGTAACTGGCGGTTGGCTCGCAGATCGCCTCATTCGCTGGCGCTCCTACGGCAGAGTCCTGGTGCAGGCAGTTGGCGTGTTCTGCGGAGCGCCATTTGTCTTCCTCTGCTGCCAAACCAGCTCGATTGCCGTGCTCCTCTGCAGCCTCGCAGCATGGGGATTCTTCAAAGGTCTTTTCGACGCCAACATTTTTGCATCTCTCTTTGACGTTGTGCCGGTTGCCGCCCGTGGCGCAGCTGCCGGCTGGATGAATACCGTGGGATGGCTCGGTGGAGGCGGCTTGGCTCCGCTGGTTGTCGGCCTATTGGCAGTTCACTACGGCCTCGGCTACGCAATGGCTATCGTCTCCGTTGTCTATATTGCGGCTGGAGCAATACTGCTCTTCGTGGCATTCTTCGCTCAGCCCAGCCGAGGCCCAATGAATCCGGCGCCTGCGGCGTAGAGCCTCCCCTGCCTGCGGTTTGCATCGCCTCATGCGTTCTTGAAACTCGAACCGAATGGCGAAAATCTGCATTTCTCTCAATAGATGTTCCATAAAAATTGAAATCGTACTAGAAAACTGTTGACGTTTCATTTTTTGTGGACTTATGATTGATTAATTCTCCGGCGTCGGCGAAATCTTCCCAGATTTTCCGCCCGGGGTACACCGGCCTGCAGAGAGATTGAAACTCCTGCAAGTTCTGCGGCAGGTCAATCTGACTTCACCAACTGTTGGAGGATCACCACATGCAAATGAAAAGGACATTGGCCGTCGCCATAACCGCGATCGCGCTCTGTGGAATGGCATGGGGCCAAACCATTACAGGAAATATCAGCGGTCAAGTCACTGACCCCAGCGGCGCCATAGTCATTGGTGCTCAGGTGACTGCTACCAATGTCGCCACCAAAGTCTCCACCTCGGCCGCGACAAATAAGGATGGCATCTACAGTATCCGGTTCCTCCAGGTGGGCCAGTACACGCTCAGCTTCCAGGCTTCGGGATTCACCACGGCGGTTACGCCACCGATCACGCTTGAAGTCGCGCAGGACGCAAAGGTTGACATTTCACTCAAAGTTGGGTCAGCGTCCACTTCGGTCAGCGTGGACGCCGGGACAGCGCCAATTCTGAACACGGAAAATGGCACCATCCAGTCCACTATCTCTGAGACCCTGGTCAACGATCTGCCGATCAACGGACATAACTTCGCGGAGTTGACTCAGATGATGCCGGGCAGCACCGTTGCCGACGGAAATCAGTGGAATGGCGCAGGGCAAAGCAGCCCGAACAACTCAGGCGAGCGCGTCCAGAGCTTTGCGACCCTCCCCAACATCAACGGCAATCGTACCTACACCACCAACTTCTCCCTTGATGGCATTAGTATCGTCGACACCGGCGCCAACCTCAGCAACGGATTCGGTACACCGGCTTACAACATCGCGCCGGAAATGGTGCAGGAAGTCACAATCGTATCCAATGTGCCTGCCGCCGAGTACGGCGACGGCTCGGCGCAAATGATCACGGTTACAAAGAGTGGCACCGATCAATATCACGGTAGTGCGGAAGCTTATCTGCAGAACTACCTGATGGATGCAAACCTGTTCCAGAACAAGCGCGTCCTGCCCGGATCAACCTTTGCTCCCCGATCGGACTACACCCAGGCTATCTACAGCGCGACTGCCGGCGGACCTGCGCCTTTCATGCACAAGAAGCTCTTCTTCTTTGCCGACTATGAGGCTTATCGCAAGCCAACCGCCAGTTTCAGCCGAACCAATGTGCCTTTGAACGCATGGCGCGGCTACACCACGGCGGCTAGCGGCTCGCCCGACACCAGCGTCTCGCCGCTGGCCGGATATGCCTACTTCGGCTCCGCCGTTCCTCAACTCTACGATTCCCAGAACGGTTTTGCTCCGTTCAACCAGACCATTGGCGGCGTGACATACCAGAATCTGGTGCCCATCAAGAATCCAGTAGCCAAGTTTCTCTTCGCCAACCAGGGCTTGTTACCGTTGCCCAATGTGACCCCCTCAGTGGCCCCCGTCACGGCCAACTTCCAGGGTGTGAGCAAATCGCTTACCCGCAACGATCAGGGCGACGGAAGGATCGACTGGACGCCCACAGACAAGAACCGCATCACCGCGCGATGGTCAGAAGGCGAAGCAGACGACGGCACCACGATCGCAATCTCTCCGGTTTCGTTCCCGACCATCAACGATTTTCCCTTCAAGCAATTCGCCCTCTTTTACACGCGGACAATCTCCACGAACATTGTGAATGAAGCCCGCACCGGCTTCACCCGTATGGGGTACAACTCCTATGCGCTCGACCTTTCCGGCAAGTTCGGAGCCGGCGAAGCGGCGGTAGGCATTCCCTGGCCCAACACGCTCGCGGGTTTCAGCGCTCAGAACTTTACTGAGAACACCAACAGCACAGGCGTCTCATCCTTCGGTACCGCCGGCAGCGCCAATCTGGCTCTCGACAACCAGTTCAGTTATGGTGACAACTTAACTTGGTCGCACGGCCGCCACATCAGCAAGTTCGGTGCGCAGTTATTCCGCACGCAAAACAACTTTTACCAGAACAATGCAGGCGGCTTACTTGGGGGCTTCAACTACAGTGGCGCGTTCACCGGAGATCCCGCGCTTGGCCACTCCGTCGGCTACGACTTCGCTGACTTCCTCCTCGATTACTCTTCCGGCTACTCGGTCTCTCTGCAGACTGGGGATGTAGGCCTGCGCCAGTATCGACTCGGCGTCTTTGCTCAGGACGATCTAAAGATTACACCGAATCTCACCGTCAACTACGGCCTGCGTTGGGAATACGACCAGCCCCTCTATGAAGTAAACAACAAGCTGTCTGACATCAATCCTTCTACCGGCGCTCTGGAAATCGCCGGCACAAATGGTCACAGCCGTTCCCTTTATTCGCCAACTTATACTGACTTCGATCCGCGCCTCGGCTTTGCATGGAACCCTGACTTCATGAACAAGAAACTTGTCGTCCGCGGTGGCGTCGGCGTCACAAGCTATATGGATTACAACCTCATCCACAACCACGTCGGCAACGCGCCATTCCACATCGGTATCGCCGCCACCGCAAACGCGCCCACGTCCACTACCGCGGGCTCACCGTTCGCTGTCACAAATGGCTTTGGTACTTCAGGAGCCACAACAACAGGCGTTTCGTTCAACGTGTGGAACAAACTCAAGCCGATGTGGGAGCCGCAATACTCGCTGGTGACCGAGTACGCGATCAACGGAAAGCAGAGCGTCACTCTCGCGTACGTGGGCAATGTCGCGCAGCACCTCGGTGACGTCCGCAACATCAATCAGGAGACACTGGTAGCCACGCCCTCCAGCGCAGCCTTCGATACCACCACCATCAGCACACCCACCGGCAATGTCACCATTGGTACCAGTTCCGTGCAACTCTATGAGTCGGAAGCTTTCTCCAACTTCAACGCAGGTGAAGCCGTTTATCGCCTGCGTCCCTCGTATGGGCTTGAATTGCAGGTCAACTACACACTCTCCAAAGCTCTGGGTGACACCTCAGGCCCAATCGCCGTGAACGACAACAACGTCGCGGGCGGCGATCCGCAGAATAACTTCTGCCTCAAATGCGAATACGGCCCGTCGGCCAGCGACAGCCGTCACATGCTGAGCAGCAGTTGGGTCTACGAGATGCCCTTCGGCCGCGGCAAGCAGTTTGGCGGCAATGTTCCCATCTGGCTCGACGAGGTCATCGGCGGATGGACAGTCTCCGGCAGCGCGGTTCTATTCTCAGGCCAACCGAATACAATTACGGCCAATGGCGCCAGCGGTGCCACTGGTGCGGGAACGCGGCGCGCCAACCACTATCGTTCCATGAAGGTTTCCGGCCGCATTTTGGATGGCTGGTTTGAAACGACCGGCGGTGGCTCCTACGTTCCCAACCCCGGACTGAATGGCTCGGCAACCTCACCTAACCACTTGCTCGATTCCGCATGGGGTACCGATGCCTCTGCAAACAACTCAGGCCAGGTGGGCGCCGGCTGCGGTCTGTCCGGTACCGATGACGGCATCTGCGCATATGGCCAGCCTGCCGTCGCGGGCGCAGGGAGCGCGCCTATTTTTGGAACTGCAAGCGTTGGCTCAGAACGGGCGCAGGGATTCCGCCAGGTGGACAGCTCGCTGCAAAAAAACTGGAAGCTGCATGAGTCCCACGAGTTAATGTTCCAGGCAAATGCATATAACGTGGGCAACATCACCAGCTATAACAACCAGGGGCGCACCACCGGTGGTGGAAGCTCATGGGGTTATGTGCAGAGCACTCGGTCTGAGCCCCGCCAAATCGAACTTGAGCTGAAGTACAAGTTCTAGCGCATCTTCGATTGAATCACTCAACGAAAACTGCGGGCCCCATCCTTCGTGGCTCTTTCACTTCGAGGATGCGGCCCGCAAATTTTATGACAAATGGATTGAGACATACCGTTTCTAATAAGGCCCGGTAACCATTGTGAGAGATTCTAAAGAGAAACCCGATATGGCTCACATCAAGCCGCTTTGGTCTCGCCGTCGTTTCATGCAGGCCGGCGCTGCTGTTACGCAATTGGCTTCGATGCGCAGCATTCCTGGCTCGGGGCTGCTCAATAAACCTTCGCTACTGGACCATACCGGCGCAGAGTACGTTCGTATTGAGCCGGGTAACTTCCTCATGGGCGAGCAGAACAAGATCCCACTCGGAATGTGCGAACCGCTTGCCTACATGACGCGTGCCGAGCTTGAGGTCATGTTTCCGCACGGAGATCCGGCCCGTTTTGTGCTCTCTGATGTCCTGTTTGAGAATAGCGACCCCGACGAACATCCTACTGCTTCCACCGGGATTCACCTGCCTTTCTATCTTGGCGTGACTCAGGTGACAAACGCGCAGTACGAGCGATTCGACCCGGAACACCGGAAACTGCGTGGAAAGTTCGGCTTCTCCAAAGAGGACGATGAGGCTGTTATCTATGTCAGCTGGCACGATGCCGAAGCGTATTGCAAATGGCTCGCCGAGCGCGAAGGAAAGCCCTTCCGCTTACCAACCGAGGCGGAATGGGAGTATTCCGCGCGTGCAGGTACGCACACTCTCTTTTCGACAGGAGACAGGCTACCCGATTTCTATTTGAAAAACGCGCACGTGACTGATTTTCAGTCTCCGGAAGACAAGGTGAGCTTGCTTGTTGGACAGACGCCGCCAAATCCCTGGGGCCTCTACGAAATGCACGGGAATGTTGAGGAGTGGGTACAGGACTGGTATGCGCCCTATCCTGCGGCGATCAGCCGCTTTGGAGTCGGTCATGAAGGCAGCCGATTCAAAGTGACCCGCGGAGGCAGCCATGGCACATTTGCCTACTATCTTCGCTCGGCAAACCGCTCTGCTTCGCTGCCGGAGACTCGAGGCTTTACCATCGGATTTCGCGTTGCCTGCGGCGATCCGCGGCCGGTTCGTACGCAAGTTAGTCTTCCAGCGGAGATCGCGCCCACAAGAGTCAAGCAGCGGGCACTCGCAGAAGTGATGCGCGGACCGGATCCATCCAAACCTTACTTCGTCGGCCCGCGCCAGTTCGTCAAGATTCCAAAGGATGCGCGCGGCCCGCTCTTTCACTATCACAACCACGACACTTCGATCGCCGAATGTCCCAACGGTGACCTGCTCGCGATATGGTATTCCTGCGCACGCGAACAAGGGCGGGAGTTATCCGTTGCCGTCGGACGTCTTCCCTTCGGGGCGGACGAATGGGAAGAGTCGTACCTTTTCTGGGATACACCCGACCGCAACGACCACTGCCCGGCTCTCTGGTTTGACGGCAATGACACTCTCTACCATCTCAACGGCACGGCGTTGTCGCATTTCTGGGAGCCTCTTCAGATTATTCTAAGAACTTCAAACGATAGCGGCGCAACCTGGTCTGCTGCTCGCTACATTGCTCCTGACTTTGGCCTTCGGAATATGGTGTGCCAGCCAATTGTCCGTCTGCGCAACGGCTACTGGATCTTCGGCGCAGATGCACACCCGGAAAGCACAGCCATGTGGTTGAGCAAGGACGAAGGCAAGACTTGGGAGGACACAGGCGGCTCGATCAATGGCATTCACGCCGGAATTGTCGAGCTCAGCGATGGCCGCCTGATGGCTCTTGGCCGCGACGCAAACGTGGACAACCACATGCCCATTTCCATCTCCGACGACTACGGAAAAACCTGGAAGGCGCAGCCCTCAGTGTTTCCGCCAATCACCTACACACAGCGTCTTTCCATGACGCGTCTTGCGGAAGGCCCGCTTTTGCTGGCGACTTTCGTACCGGACGTATCCAACCTGCAGGCAGCAAAGAAAACTGATCGCGAACTCGCAAAGCTCATCGTCGCAGTCTCCTATGACGATGGCAAAACTTGGCCCGTGCGTCGTTTGCTCAACGATGATAACGGCGACCACGGAATCACCGGCATAAGCAACTCGCGAATTTATATGGGCCCGGGCACTGCAGAACCGACAGGATACGTATCAGTCACCCAGGCACGCAACGGCGTGATCCATGTTATCAGCAGCATGAATCACTACGCTTTCAACCTGGCGTGGATCAAGGCTGCGCCGGCAAATCCCAACCCCATGCCGTCTGTGCGGGAACTCGCAACCAAGTCCTCGCTCTCGGTTGCGCTCACGGCGCAGCAGATGGACCGATATCATGTGGCCCGGACACGCTGGTCCAATGAGCGAACCGGCGCGATGGAAACGCTCAACATTGAGAGAGGATTTACCGTAGAGTCCAAAATCCTGCTGGGGAACTCGGACAACGATCAGTTCATCCTTCGCGCATTTGTGCGCAGTGGATGCACAATGTGCAACCGATATTGGCTGAGGGTCACAAATCAGGGCGCATTCTACTGGCATGAGGGCAACTGGCAACCGCTGAAAGATGCAATCCCACCCGTTGCCTCTGGTCTCTATCGCATGGCCGTGCGCGACGATACTTGTGTTCAGATCTATCGCGATGGACGACTCCTGGCCGCCCTCCCGCCCTCCTACGAAATCGGCTTTGCACCTCCGACGCGTGGATGTTGGCTCGAATGGGAAACGGGAACAGATGCCCTGGAATCCTCCGTGCTGGCGATTGCCTACGACCTGGAAGGTCCATTCGGACTGTAGGTCCTGGATACTTGTCAGGTGGCGGTGGAGAGGCTTTCTCAGGTTCTTACGGACGAGTTGCACAATCGACAACGCAGCTACGGCCCTGCCATCCCACTTGAATCACTCGGCCTTCCTCAACAAGCACTGGGACGTTGCGCCCTCCGCCGGTGAGAGCGATCATGCGCGCATTCGCCTCAGGATCTGCTTCGACGTCAAACTCGCGGTAGTCGCGTCGTGTCCATTCCAGCCAGTCGCGCAGTTCTTGTGTGTATTGACAATGCTCGGAACCATAGAGCTCAAGCGTGGTCACGGTTCAACACCTCCAGAGCCTCCAGGATGACGTGATAGGCGGAAGCCTGCACCTCCTGGATGCGCGGGATATAGTCGCTGCGCACGATGATGGGGTGGTCGGCCAGTCCGCGGCGAGCGATTTCTCCGCCATCGTTGCCGAGCAGGGCTACGGTTAGCATCTTGCGTTTGCGCGCCTCTTCAAGGGCCATCACGATGTTCCGCGAGCCGCCGCTCGTGGAGATACCGATTGCGACATCCGCAGACTGCGCCTGGGCCATGAGTTGGCGCAGGAAGATGACTTCCGTTCCCACGTCGTTGGCCAGCGCTGTCACGATGGCCGGCTCCATGGAAAGCGAGATGGCGGGAATCCGTTGACGCCCCGCTGAAGGTAGAACGCAATCCATCGCCCAGTCGTTCGCGTCGGTTGCCGAGCCGCCGTTTCCGAAGATGATGAGCTTGCCACCATCCACGAGCTTTTCGTGAATGGCAACAGCGGCGCTGGCCAGTTGCTCTGCTTCCTCCTTGGCCAGGCGCGTGCGTAGCCTGGTGTCATCGCGGACCTTCATCAGGATCGATGACGCGACATCGTCCACGATGGTCGAGGTTTCTTGCTTCTTTTGCCCGAGGAATGGGTAGAGGAACTCTGTTTGGCCAACATCCTGGCCGAGTTCGCGATGTTCAAGAAAGACATGCACGGTTTCCCAGAGCGTGTGGTAGAAGATCTCTACCAACTCCTGGTGCATGTAGGGATCCCGGATTTCGGTCTGCAATGCGTAGGATCCGGAGGGCCCGGGAAGAGTGAAGGTCATGGCCCCGCGCGCATGGGCCGAAGCCAGGGCCGACCAGACTTCAGGATCGCCTTCCGGAGGACCGAAACCCATGACGATGTCGTCGGGTAGCAGGATGGCATCGAGCCATGGCTGCATGAGAGCGGAGAGATCGAGCGCAGGCAGGGCGCGCTTGCCGACGATGACCGGATGCACGAACTCGACCGAGACGTGCTGGGCGTCGGTAGAGCAGGCTCCGCGGCCGAAGGCGAGAAGCCGGCCGCCGCGCAGGAAACGTTCGGCCATTGCACGGCACGCTTCGGCCAGGGTGTGTGCCTGACTGGTGAAGAAGTCCTCGTAGATCTGGTTGCGCAGAAGCAGTCTGTCTTCAATCTGCGCTGCGAGATTGACTGCCGTTTGCATGAAAGCCCCTAACAGATCCGCGGCAGCGGGTCACCGACAAGCATTTCGACGATGCGCGTACCATGATAGTGAGTCTTGACAAGGACGGCATTTGCAGGCTCTTCGCGGATCTGCCCGATCATGCGTGCGTCCTCGCAACCGTCCATTTGTTGCACGGCGTTCAGGGCCATGTCAGCGAATGCAGGATCGACGACGGCAAGAAACTGGCCCTCGTTAGCGATGTGCAAGGGATCGAGACCGAGAAGTTCGCAGGCGCCGCGCACCGTGTCGTGCACAGGAATATCTTCCTCCTGCAATTCGACGGCGAGGCCGCAATCCCGTGCCAATTCGTTGAGCGAAGTGGCGACGCCTCCGCGGGTAGGGTCGCGCATCCAGCGGATTCCAGGGCCGGCCTGGGCCGCCATAGCTTCAACCATCGGAAGTACCGAGCGCGTGTCGGAACAAAGGTCTGCTTCTAGGTCGAGTTCCGCGCGCGCAAGCAGGATGGTGATGCCGTGATCGCCGATAGGACCGGAGAGCAGTACCTTGTCTCCCGGGCGAACCGTACGCACATCGACGTGGACCCCGGGAATCGGACTGCCTATGCCGGCAGTGGTGATGTACATGCCGTCCGCCTTGCCGCGTTCCACAACCTTGGTGTCACCTCCGACCACGGTGACGCCGGCCTTCTCAAGAGCAGCGGACATGGCTCGCACTTCCGACTCCAGAACGCTGCTGGCAAGCCCCTCCTCGAGTACGAAAGTGACGACCAGAAAACACCCTCTCGCGCCTGAGACGGCCAGATCGTTCATGGTTCCATTCACCGCCAACTCGCCAATGGAGCCTCCCGGGAAGGTCAACGGATGGACGACAAAGCTATCCGTGGTGAAGGCAACAGATGTGCCATTGATGTTGATGTGGGCAGCGTCGGCGAGCCGGTCCGAGGCGCCGGACAGAAGCAGGGGAGCGAAAAGTCCCTCGACCAATCTGCGGCTGGCCTTGCCGCCGGCTCCATGTGCCATTTCGATTTGAAGATCGCGGAAGCGCACCTGCGGCGCAGACTTTGCGACGTGACCGTTGCCGCTCAGGCTACTGCGCTGATCGAGGTCACCAGTGACTTCCGGAACTCGTAGTTGTAAAACGCTGCGCATGAGCCCTCCGAGGAAACCATCAACGCGCCAATAGGATGTTCGGGGGTGCACTCCTTGCCGAACAGCTTGCATTGCGCGGGTTTTAGAACGCCCTTGAGCACCTCGCCGCATTGTGCCGACTTGGGATCGGCGACGCGAGTCTCCGGAACCGGGTAGCGCTGCTCGGCATCCCACTCCGCATACTTCTGGCGGATGCGCAGCGCCGATTGGGAGATGAAGCCGAGGCCGCGCCACTCGAAGTATGGACGTAATTCGAAGACTTCAGCCATGGCCTTCAGCGCGGCGCGGTTGCCTTCCCATTGAACGACGCGCTTGTACTGGTTCTCGACCTTTGCTTCGCCCGACTTGAGTTGTTCGAGCAGCATGACGATCGACTGCAGAAGATCGAGCGGTTCAAAGCCCGATGTGACGACAGGCTTGCCCTCCGATCGCGCAATCCATTCGTACGGCCGGCAACCAATCACCGTGGAGACGTGACCTGGTCCGATGAAGCCGTCGAGGCGCATGTCGGGTGAATCGAGAATGGCGCGAATCGCCGGGACAATGGTGACGTGATTGCAGAAGACAGAGAAGTTGTGGATGCCCTTCGATTGCGCACTCATCAGAGTCAGTGCTGTTGAGGGCGCAGTCGTCTCAAATCCGATGGCGAAGAAGATGACTTCTTTTTCGGGGTTTTTCCTTGCCAGTTCAAGCGCGTCTGCGGGCGAGTAGACGATGCGGACATCGGTTCCGCGGGCCTTGTGTTCGAAAGGACTGCCATGCGCGCCAGGAACGCGCATCATATCGCCGAATGCGGCGAAGATCCGATTGGACTCGTGGGCGATGGAGAGGCCATCGTCGATTCTGCCCATCGGCAAAACGCAGACCGGGCAGCCGGGGCCGTGAATCAATTCGATATTCTCAGGCAGAATGTCTTTCAGGCCAAAACGATAAATGGCATGGGTGTGACCGCCGCACACCTCCATGATGCGGTAATGCCTGGAGGGGTCGGCGAGGCGACGAATCTCGTCTGATGCTTTCGTGATCAATTCAGGGTCGCGGAATTCATCCACATAGCGCATTGTCGATCTCCCGGATTACCATTGCAGCCTGTGTTTCAAGAACCAAGGCTGGTCGGAACTTTCTGCTCTACACCCTTGTGCCTGGCTCCGTCTTCCATGCCGTAACCGCGAACCTCCTCCATAGCTTGCTCCGCCTCGCCAAGCATGGAGAGGAGACGCATCTGCTCGGCCGCATCGAACTCGCTGATCTTGGACATGGCGAATCCAACGTGAATCAGAACCCAGTCGCCGAGCTTCGGCATATCTTCGGCGAGCAGACCAAGCTGGACTCTGCGCCGGACGCCGGTAACTTCGACAATCCCCGACTCTGCGCCTTCAGAGAGAAGCTCGACAATCCTTCCTGGTATGGCCAGACACATAACGCACCTTCCTCGACGGATCTTCGCACTCGTTACTACTGCGTGCGCGCCACAATTTCAAAAGAGAACCTGAGGTCGTCTTTCAGTTTCAAGGCGCCTCCGGCCACGACAACGGGTTTGACACGGTAGTCGGATTGCCTCAACGTGAAGTCGCCTGATGCGCGCAGCATATCTCCAAATACTGCGATGCGTGCGCTCACCGGCTGGTTGTGGGTAACGCCACGAAAGTTAAGCGTGCCGCTCAGTGCAGCAAGATACAACGACTCCTCAATTCGAGTGATCGTGAATGCCGGAGCCTCGTACAAAATCGTCGGATAGGTGGCGACTTCGAGAATCTGTTGATTCATGATTCGTTCCATCTCCCGCCGATCCTTATCGCTCATGTCATCCTGCACACTCAAGGAGGCGGCATCCATGGTTAAACTAAGCCCCTTGCCGGTGAGACCCTCGCGATTGAAATCAACCGCGCCAGTGAACCTGCTAATGGCAATGGTCGGGCTGTGACCCATGGCCGAAAGGATTCCAGTGGCGAACGCCTGCACCGTGAACCTGCTGGCTTTTGAATCCACTACGAAATGAGCAAGACGTGGTGCTGTTGTTTCCACCGAATCTGTCACGTTCAGGATGACTCCCTTCCCGGATATACGTTTGTGATGTACGTTTGTTCGCTTCCGGCTATCCGCGCGGTGCGCTACATGGCGCGCAGTTTGAAATATCGTTCGACGTCGGGCATGACAGCCTCAGCCAGGTTCCCGACCCCCAACTGTGTCATATAACGGCGAACCACAGGGTTGGATAGAATCAGTCCCGCACCGAACACGATCATGGCGACGCCGCCGAGCATGTAGAGCGTGCTCTTGTCACTTTCCGTTCCGTTTGCTGTCGATTCCATCAGATCCATTGCCATCTCAGTTCTCCTTTTTCCGAATTGGGGTTGCTTCAGATTGCTTCGCCGCCGAGAAGCCTGTTTACGAGTTCTTGCGTCTTGCTCACCGCCTGATCGACGGCCCGGTTCACCTGCTCACTCAGTCCCATCTGTCCCTCATCTCCACCAAAAGTTGCAGGCTCGCAACCGATCAGCAGCACGTTGCCCAGGGATCCATTCATTGCTTTGGCCATCCGCAGCACATTCATTGGGTGCATGCTGTGCGGCTCCACGCAACCGTCGGGCGAAGCCTCAATGTCGTTAGGGTCGGGCTTCACCAGAGAGACTGTTCCCGGGGCCTTGCCGTGCGGAAATGCATCAATGAGGATGGCGGTCTCATAGGAATCCTGCAGAGCGTAGGCGAGGTCGAGGCCGCGCACGCCGAAGTCCACCACACGCACCTCGGACGGCAGATTGCGATTGGTAAGGCGCCGCGCCACTTCCACGCCAAATCCATCGTCACCGAGAAAGATGTTGCCAATACCGGCTATGAGGATTCGTGGTTTTGTCGTCGGGAGCTTTTGAGCTGGATCATGCTGCGGTTGCTCCATTGGCTCGATCTCCGTCGACTTGAAGAAGAAGCGATGGCCGGGTTGGCGCATCATGCCCAGATCGCGCCCCGGGTCGTCGTCAAGAACGACGCAAACATGTTGGGCGCCTTCGTAGTCCTCTTCGATGCTCTCCACGGTTGCAACCTGGCCTCGCAGAGCGATGTCCAGAATGTCACCGCCTTCCTTGGGCTGCAGTCGCACGCGGTCGCCTTTTCTTACCTCGACCCCGCGAATGTTCACGTGATCCAGCGAGGCCTTGTCCTCGAGAAGACTCCATTCCCACTGCCTCATTGAATCTCCTTTCTCTGAGGAGTCAGGCCTCGCAACACCCCGTGAAGTTTTATAAGCTGTTCTTCAGGCATAGTTTCGGTACGATCGAGAATCTCTCGCGCGCGGTCATCGGACTGGCGCACTTCGCGCTTCTCTTCTTCGGTGAGCGTCATGATCCGCAGAGAGAGGATTTCGTCGATTTCCGTTGAGTCAAAAAGATTCCCGGCGCTTTCTGGCGCGATTTGTGGGTAGTCGTAAAGGATGATGGGGGAGGACAGCACGGCCTCGCCGGGTTCCCCTGCAAGCACAGGCCAGGTCCCGACGTTTTGGCATTCCGTAACAAGTTCCGCGACGTCCTCGGGAGGCTCAAGCAGGGAAAAGAACTCTCCGTCGTCGGCGCCGAGGATGGTGTGGGCAGAGGCAAATGAATAAGGAAGGACCGCTTCACGGTCGGCAAGATCGGAAGGCAGCAGAAAATCGAAATGGTTGCGGTTCTGGACGCGCACCGTGACCTTGACCACCTCATCGCGGAGGTTTTCTGCGCGGAGCTCAACTGACCCGCTAAGTTCCTCCCATTCGCGCACGATCACTCCAACAGCCTGTCCTTGCTCGTCGTGCAGGTATTCGATTTGCCGCTCTTCGGGGAATGTGAAGGTTCTCCTAGCGACGGAAGAGAGCGCCGCAGGGTTCAACTCGGAATAGTTCAGATCTCTTTCGAAGGCTTCCTGCCAAGGCTGATGCACTCGGCCGGCAACCTCGAGGCGATCAACCAGAGTGAAGCCAGGCTCAATGCCTACGGGTTCTCTGCCGGGATCGAGGAGCTTGCCAATGGAACGCTTGACAATTTGCAGAAAGCGCACCTTGACGGTGAGGCCTGTGTAGGGCGTGTGTCTGAGAAGGCATTGCGTTTGCATGCAGCTTGCATCCGATCCCGTTTGACGCTCGCACCATGAGGGAGGATAGAGCACGCCGAAGTTGAAGCGCTGCCGGTTCTTGATCGAGGAGATCCGATAGGGATAGAGCATGTATCCCTCATAGAGCACGGCTTCAGCAATCTTCTCCACCCGCTCCAGATTCATGATTTGGCGACCTCTCCGTTTCCGTTGCTGAGTACAACACTTTTCAGCTCTTCGTTGTTCATCACGCGTTCAAGCGCCTGTTCCCACGTCGGGATGCCGTGCACCATCTTGTAGAGATGGAGGCGGTCGAAGACATCTCGGCGCAGATTGATCCACACGGTGTTGGGGTAATAGCTCTCCATCATTTCGCGCCAGGCTTTGACAGGAAGCTTGAAGCGCGCCTCCTGGTCCCAGGAGATGGGAGCCACCTGCAAGGGGCTATCGGCAGCGGAATAGAAGACAGTCCCACTGAACAACATGTGCAGGGGAATCTCGCCCTCGGTCAGGGCTTCAAAATACTTCGTGGCCGCGACGTTGAAGTCAAACGTGCAAGGGACCTGAAGATCGACCACCGTGTTGGCGCCTTCGAAAGATGGAACCACCACGCTCGCATGCGTCCACAGGAGGCTGCGGAGTGTCTGGCTCCAGCGATCGGGCTGGCCGAAGAGATCGAGGAGGCGCTCCTGCTCCTGCGGCGCATAGCGGCGGCGTGTGACTTCAAGCTGGATTTGGCACCGGAGGGCTATGGTGTGGATCTTCTCGTCTGGCACGGCGTTCCTGATGCTCAACTGGAAGGCAAGCATGGGGACGGCAGCGAACGGGACGACGCCCGCGCTCTCGATTGTGAAGCTGAAGTCAGGCATTGCGGCCTCCCATGACAGGCTCTGCGATCGATCGCAAGGCCGCAAAGAAGCCGCCGATCTCTGACCAGACCTCGGTTCCTCCGGAAAGTCCGCGCCAGTTGCTGCGAATGATCCCAACGAGCCTGAAACATTCGTCGATAGGGGCGATGTAATACTCGGCGCTGGTCATGCCGTGCGCATGGCCCACGCGGTTGACGAGGAGGGCTTCGATGTCGGGACGCAGCATCCGCAGTGCGGGGTTGCTGTCTGCAATCTCACTCCATGCGTCGAAGGGCAACAATGATTCAACCGCGCCTGCCGGGCTGGGATAGAGTGCGACGATGCGGCCCTCGATGCTCGATTGGAAGAAGAACGCAAGGTTGATGGGGATCAGCAGGCTTTCCCATTGACCATCGGTCATGGCGAATTCATTGAGGAGCTGGGCATTCCTGGAGACGCGCTTGTAGCGCGCGCCTTCAATGCCGTCGAAGAGCAACGCACAGGCATCGCATGCGCAGTGAATCTGGCGCGTCGCGAGTTCAATGAGATGCGGATGTTCACGGCCCAGGCCTGCGCTGCAAAGCTCGCAACGTTCGACGGCGAGGGGCGCCTGGCGGCGAGCGCGGGCAAACTGGCGCAGAACGCCGAAGGCCTGGTCGAAGCCAAGAGCTGGCTGTTCAGGCATAGCGCACCTCGCAAGCTGTCTGCCGGATGAGGTTCAATCTGCGCCTCCGGCTTGCGACGAAAGTTCTGGTGGCGCGGCGACGACCTGTTGGCCCAGCAGGCTTTCCAATGCGACAAAACCGGAAGCTCCAGGTTCCTCAAGGCCGAGGATTTCGAGCGTGACGACATCGGGAGCAAACTCGTAAATGCCATCCTCGACAATCGCTTTGAGATCGTTGCTGGAAGACCCGCAGCTGTGACCAGCCTTCGCCAGTTGTACTTGCACATTTCCTTCGTTCGCGCGAGCAAGCTCAATATTGCAGGCAAGTTTCCGAAGGCGAGGCCGCAGGCGTTCAATGGCTTTCTGCACGCGGGTTTCAAGGTCATCGGGATGAAGCGAGTAAAGGAGAAGCAGGCTGCCGGTGATGGAGTCCTGGCCGAGCTTGTCGATGAGGTCCGGCCCTGCCACGCCGCTTTCAAAGACGATCTCCATCATGCGTTCAAGGCCTGCGCCGTGGACATCCATAAGGAGTTGCACAAGCTCTTTGGCCGCCGTTTTCTGGGGTCCATCGGGCAAGTTCTCAAATTGAGCAATAAGATTCCCGAGCTGCTTTACCTGTTCCTGGAAATCGCCGTTTGCCACACGCCTCCTTTGATAAAGAAGGTGAGTGTGTCCGTGACTTCATTGAATGTCTGAGGACATCCGGTTCATCACGATCACACTCACGGTCGAGTGGGATGCTTCCACGCAGCCTAGGGCTGCACGCCGAACATTGGAGAGTGATGCGTTTCAAGCACCTTGCCGTTGCCCAGGTACATGTGGACGCCACAGGGCAAGCATGGATCGAAGCTACGAACAGCGCGCATGATGTCAATTCCCTTGAATTTGTCAGGACCGTTTTCTTCAAAGATCGGCGTATTCTGAACTGCATCTTCGTAGGGTCCGGGCGTGCCGTAGCAATCACGCGGATTGGCATTCCAGGGAGTTGGCGGGTATGGATGATAGTTGGCGATCTTGTGGTCGCGGATGACCACGTGGTGCGAGAGGACGCCGCGTACCGCTTCGTGGAAACCGCAGCCGATGGCTTCTTCGGGAACCTTGAAGTCGTTCCAGGTGCGGGTTCGGCCGGCATGCAACTCGGCCAACGCCTGCTCGGCAAAATAGAGCGCCGCCGCGGCCGCGTAGGCCTGGAAGTATGTGCGCGCGCGGTCGCGTTCGATTGCGTTGCTCCACTTGGGAATCTTCCACTCGAACTCGACATCGGGCAGCGAGGTCGTTTTTGGCAGATAGATCTTGACGCTGCTGCCGGTAGCCTTGATGTAGCCGATGTCCACGAGGCCAGCCAGTGCCGTCGCCCAGAACCGGGCTATCGGACCTCCGCCGGTGTCGAGCGCGAGATAGTCTCCAGTCCGCTTGTCGTACCAGCGAGGCGACATGACCCAGGTGTACTTCTCCTTGAAGTCGCGCTTCTGCGGCTTGGGGAAAGTACTCTGGTTCCACGGGTGACGCTGATCGACTGGGTTGCCGAGCGGATCCTGTTGGACGAAGGTCTGGGCGTGGTCCCAATCATCGTAGTAGGAGCTGCCCAGCAAGATGCGGATGTTGAGGTTGATGTCAACCAGGTCCGTGGTGACCAGTTTTCCATCAACAACCACGCCCGGCGTTACATACATGCCGCGGCCCCAGTCCGTCATCTTCTTGTAGGTGTAATCGCATACCTCCGGGTTATTGAACGATCCCCAACAACCGAGCAGGATGCGGCGGCGACCAACTTCTTCGTAGCCGGGCATAGCCTCGTAGATGAAGTCGAACAGATCGTCGTGGAGCGGTACGACTTTCTTCATGAACTCGACATACTTCATAAGCCGGACGATGTAGTCGGTGAACAGTTGCACGGTGGGCACGGTGCCGACGCCGCCTGGATACAGGGTCGAAGGATGGACGTGGCGGCCCTCCATAAGGCAGAACATCTCGCGGGTCATGCGGCTCACCTGCAATGCCTCGATGTAGAAGGAGCCGGTGAAGGGGTTGAGCGCTTTCATGATGTCGCCAATGGTCTTGAAACCGTGCAACTCGGCGTGAGGTGAGGCGGTCTTTTCCGCCTTTTCCCAGACGCCGGGATTGGTTTCCTTCACCATCTTTTCGCAGAAGTCAACGCCGACCAGGTTGTCCTGGAAGATGTTGTGGTCGAACATATATTCGGCGGCTTCGCCGAGGTTCACGATCCACTCAGCTATCGCCGGCGGACGGACGCCGAAGGCCATGTTCTGGGCATAGGTGGCGCATGTCGCGTGATTGTCGCCGCAGATGCCGCAGATGCGGCTGGTGATGAAGTGCGCATCACGCGGATCTTTGCCTTTCATGAAGATGCTGTAGCCGCGGAAAATGGAGGATGTGCTGTGACACTCAGCCACTTTGCGCTTGCCAAAGTCAATCTTGGTAAAGATGCCGAGGCTTCCGACGATCCTGGTAATCGGATCCCAATTCATCTCCACCAAGTTGCTCTTGTCTGAGGCTTCCTCTCTGCGCGTCGTTGTAATCGTCGCCATGGTCATGTCTCCTTTGCTGGGGTTAGTAGTTGCTGGAGTGATAGCCAGTCGTGAGTTCGGCGCGAGGATGCCTCCACTTTGGCTCTTTGTTGACCGTTGAGTTCGTCAGGGCGCGCAGAGATTTGATGGCTTTGCCGTAGACGCCGATGGCCGTGCTCGACAGCTTGCCACCTGGGGGTTCGTCCATGAAAGGCATAAACTTGTCGGGGAACCCGGGCATGGTGCAGCCGATGCAGATGCCTCCCACGTTGGGGCAGCCGCCAATGCCGGCCATCCAGCCACGCTTGGGCACGTTGCAATTCACCACCGGCCCCCAGCACCCCAGCTTGACAATGCACTTGGGCGAGCCGTAGCTGGTGGCGAAATCGCCTTGCTCGTAATAGCCGGCCCGATCGCAGCCTTCATGCACGGTCTTGCCGAAGAGCCAGGTGGGACGCAACTGCTCATCCAGCGGAATCATAGGCGCCATGCCCGCCACCTGGTAAAGCAGGTAGAGAACCGTCTCCATGAAGTTGTCAGGTTGCACCGGGCAGCCGGGGACATTCACAATGGGAAGCCCGGCCTTCGATTTCCAATCCCATCCCAGATAGTCGGCCAGGCCCATACAACCGGTGGGATTGCCTTCCATTGCATGGATGCCGCCATACGTGGCGCAGGTGCCGCAAGCAATGACGGCCAGGGCCTTGGGCGTGAGCCGGTCGATCCACTCGTTGGTGGTGATGGGCTGCCCGGTATGCGGATCTGTGCCGAGCCCTGCCCAGTAACCTTCTTTCTTGATCTTCTCGTTGGGGATGGAACCCTCAACGACCAGAACAAACGGATCCAGTCTTCCCGCCGCGGCCTCGTACCAGAACTTGAGGAAGTCGTCGCCGTTTTCATAGGCAAGCACGGGATTGTGCAGGTGGACCTTGGGAAGGCCCGGAATCGCGCCGAGCAAGACGTCTTCAATGCTTGGCTGCGTGGCCGCGGTGATGGAGACTGAATCTCCGTCGCACCCGAGCCCGGCGGTGATCCACACGATGTGGAGTTCGGCCACTGCCGGCTTTTTCTGGGTGACTCGACCGTAAGGAGCTGATTGTGGGGTCATAACCCGGGTTCTCCTTTGGGGTAAAGGCTGGTCTTGCTTTCAAAGCACGGGCTGCGCCGTTCGGCGCAAGTCCAAGACACAGTTCGGCCCGATCGGGACTCAGATAGAAACGACGGACGCGGCCTTATCGGTTAAGGGCCTTCACAGTACCGGCCGCGGTCGGCGATCAGGGAAGTTCTCGCCGGGACCTCTCGTAAATCTGGCGTGACTCAAGCGTTTTGTCTTGCTTGGCGCCCGTTCCTGAATGGGGCAATTGCAAGCGCCGGTCTTTCTTGAAGAACAGGGGAAAGCGCTCTCATCAGCCGTGGATATCGAAACACTCCTCGCGATATGCCAACAAGAGGGACCAGCCCTATTCTTTCGTAATACTTCGTCTTTCCAGGGGCTAAGGGATTTCCTGATAGTTCAAAATGCACGTTCGTGCCCACGAAATCGGAGAAAAGAGCGGTATGTGTTCGGACCACAAGAAGAAGCCGAGAGAGAGCTTGAGAAGTCATTGAGTGGTCTCGTGGATCTTCCAATTAACGGCGTGTTGAATGAGCTCTCGCCCACTGCTCAAGGCCAGTTTCTCCTTGATATGTGCCTGATAGGTCTCCACAGTCTTGACGCTGAGATGCAGCTCTTCGGCGATCTTGCGCGTTCCGTGGCCATCTCCAATCAGCCGAAACACTTCGAGTTCGCGATCTGAGAGTGACGCAATTCGCGATTGCATCAGGGATGGAGCACCGCCAACGAATTGCTGCAGCATCTTGTTAGACATGCGCTCGCTTAGGTAGACCTCACCATTGAGGATGCGGCGCAGGGCTACAAGCACTTGGTCCGTCGCCTCTTGCTTCATGATGTAGCCATTGGCGCGAGCACGGAGGGCGCGTTCCGCGTAGAGAGCCTCATCGTGCATGGAGAGAATCAACACTGGCAGATCCGGATAGGTTGAGCGGATGTTTTTCAAAAGGTCCAGACCATCAGGACCGTTAAGAGAGATGTCAAGGATCATGATGTCGGGCTTGTGAAGCACGATCGCCTGCATCGCAGCCACCGCCTCCTCAGCTTCGGCGCACACCTCCATATCCTGTTGCTGGTTGATCAGCATCGATAAGCCCTGCCGCATGAGCGGGTGATCGTCGACTACCAGCACTGTCTTCTTGACGACCTGGAATGTCTTCTCCAGAATGTGATTCATCATCATGTGCATTTGAACCTGCTAAGCCGGGTTGATAGGAAAAAGGCAAGTGATCTCTGTGCCTTGCCTTTCGTTGGCTCGCACCTCGAGCCGCCCGCCGACCATGCCGGCGCGATAACTCATGATCTGCAGTCCCATGCCTTGAGAGTTGGTTCGATTTGCCGGCATACCTACGCCATCGTCTGTCACCAGGAGTGCGCCCACCGTGTTTTCTGCCGAGAGGCGGATGAGGATGTTGTGGGCACGCCCATGTTTCAGGGCGTTGTTCACGGCTTCCTGGGCGATGTGGTAAAGGTGAGTGGCCATGGCGTCGTCGTGGATCAGGACGGCTGGTTCACATTCGAAGCGGCAGGAGATTCCAAAAAGATCTTCGACCTCTGTTGCCCAAACCTGCAGCGCCGACATCAGACCGTGGGCATCAGAGACAACCGGAAGCAGGCCGCGCGCAAGTTCGCGCGTCTTGTGAATCGCTTCGTTGACCAGGCGCACGATCTTGGCGGCATCGGCGGCATCGGCCACCTGCATCCGGGTCAGCTTCTCTTCATGAACCTTGGCCATGAAGGCGATGCCCGTGAGGTGTTGACCCAGGCCGTCGTGCAGGTCCTGGCCAATGCGCCGTTGTTCCCTGGCGCTGATGTTCAACAGGGCGCGTTCAAGCTGTTCGCGTTCGGTGATATCGATTCCGGTTGCAATGACGTAGGTGGTCGCTCCGTCGACACCGGGCAGAATGGTGCTGGACCACGCTATTAAACGCTGCTCGCCTTCTCGAGTAACCCAACGGCTTTGATAGTCCTGGGGGAGTTGATCGGCCCGTGGAAATGAGAAGCTCAATTTGAATCGCTCGACCTCCTCGGAGAGCACGAAATATTCCCATATGCGATGGCCGCGCACTTCATCGAGCGAGTAACCGGTCGTGCGTTCGCATGCGCGGTTGAATTGCACGATGCGGCCCTCAGGATCGAGAACGATGACCAAAGCCCCGACCGTTTCGAGAACTGCGGAGGCGAAGTTCCGCTCCTGTTGCAGCGCATTCTCGGTGTGCTTCAAATCGGAGATGTCGAAGGCCACTCCGTGAATAAACCACGGCTCGCCATCGGCACGACGCACCATGCGCGCATCGCAATGGAACCAAACGACGCGGCCATCCCGCGCAATCACGCGGTAAGAGGAACGGAGCGGCTGACCGGAAAGAAACATGCTTGCCGCTTCCATGCTCCAGCGCTGCTTGTCGTCCGGATGAATGTGTTCGTACCAGCGGATTGGATCTTCAAGCCACTCCTCGCGGGAATAGCCGAGGGTGGCCTCGATTTCCGGACTGACGTAGGCCTCGCTGACGCCGCGATCGAGATAAACCATGAATACTACGGCTGGAATCTGTTCGAGGAGCGCGCGATATCTGGCCTCGAGATTCGAGCCTTCTGGGTCGGAAGCAAGCGCGGAACGGTCAAAGGGCGAGACGGACATGCCGTCCGGCCCGCCGAACACGGCGGCCAACCCAAGCAGGAGCGCCTCGGCGTCACGCACTTCAGACGGGACGGGAAGTGTCCCACCATCCTGCTCCACATCTGGTGGTAGATTCTGTCTTTCGGATTGTGCGAGCAACACCATCGCTCACCCCTTCAGCAAGAAACATTTCATTCATTGCTTTGATGGGAGTTATTGTCGCCGGGTACACTTCGCTGCCGGCGCCAGCTTGGCGGTTTGTTCAGCGATGCCATCGTGAACCGGCGTAGTGCGTGGATGGCCCGCCCATAGGTTTGCACAGCGGCAGACGAAAGCAGGGAACCGGGAGGCTGGTTCATAAACGGCATGAATTTGTCCGGAAAGCCGGGCATCGTGCAGCCAATGCAGATTCCGCCCACATTCGGGCAACCACCAATGCCGCCCATCCACCCGCGCTTGCCCACGTTGCATTGCACCACCGGCCCCCAGCAACCGAGTTTCACGATGCAGAGCGGGGACCCATATTCCTCCGCAAACTGGGCCTGCTCGTAATATCCTCCCCGATCACAGCCTTCGTGTACCGTACTTCCGAATAGCCAGGTGGGGCGCAGGGCATCGTCAAGCGGAATCATGGGCGCGCGCCCCTGAGTCATATAAAGGAGGTAAAGCAGCGTCTCCATAAAATTATCCGGTTGCACAGGGCAGCCGGGGACGCAAATAATCGGGATTGCGGTTTTTGACTTCCACTGCCAGCCAAGATAATCCGGAAGGCCCATGCACCCGGTCGGATTGCCCTCCATCGCATGGATGCCGCCATAGGTTGCGCATGTGCCTACCGCGATTACCGCCCACGCGTGGGGAGCCAGACGGTCAATCCACTCGCAGGTCGTGATCGGCTGGCCAGTTGCAGCATCAGTGCCCAACGACGCCCAATACCCTTCCGCCTTGTTGGTCTCATCGGGGATGGAGCCCTCGATGACCAGGATGAACGGATCGAGTTTTCCCTGCGCTGCCAGGTGAAAGCGATGCAGGAATTCGTCTCCATTCTCCTGCGACAGGAAGGGGTTATGTAAGTTGACTTTGGGAGTCCACGGTATGCCTCCATTGACGACGTCTTCGATGCTGGGCTGCGTCGCAGCTGTCATGGCAATGGTATCGCCGTCGCAGCCAAGGCCTGCCGTAATCCATAGAACATCGATCTCCCCAACGGGAGGAGCCAACTGATCCCATGTGGCCACAGACCTCCTTTTTCACCGCGCGCAAAGGGGAAGGGCGCAGAGAATATCTTCCACTGGAAATGGAAGTTAGGCAAGGAAAGAGTGTGAACCCGTGGAATTTTTTTCCTTGCACGAAACCCGATAGTCCCAAATCCTGCAGGCTCGGTTCCTGTCGGGAGACCCCTTCTCAGAGACTCGATCAGGTTTCGTCCGCCCGGGGGCCCGCCTGCGAGGCTAGGAAGATGGCCAAATGCACAGTCGGATCTGCTCGATCCGACCGCCTCAAAACCTGTGGTTCTTTTATGCGAAATCATCACGGGAAGGACCTCGGATATACCTCAACTTTTCCCCAAAACACCAACATTCCAGCTGGTTCAGAAATACACGGGCCGATCACTCCGGCAGACCATCCGGATGGATGTCAGGTCTGGCTGCCAATGCACTCCGTCTCTAGCCTGACGTGATCAGCGAATTGAACGCACAAGAAAACATTCGCAGGTTGTGTGCGCGATGCGGGGCGTCTCCAAAGGTCCTGTCGATAGATAGATTTGCAGTGAATTCAACTGATTTCGCTATCGGGGAATCCCTGAGAGACGGATTCCTCTAACGACACTTGATTAACACTATTTAGGGATTCATGTCCTGCGAACCTTCGGCAAACATGACTTGAACGCTTTTTCGCATTGCGAAATTGTCTTTCACTTTTTTCTCTTTTCCCCGCTCGACTCGGAACGATGTGTTTTCAAAGATCAGTTCGGCCTCAATCTGTATTTCTGGCTGAAACTGAAAGCGCGCTGAGCTCTCTCATGAGGAACCGGCGAGAGCGAATGGCCGCCGAGAAGCGATCGTAGTTCGATTCGCTCGTATCGAACGATGTGCAATGCCACAGTTGGCTGACTCAACTGTGACGGACGGGGATCCGAAGAAATGAAAACACGCCGAGTTCTTGTAGCGATCGCCGTTGCTCTTGCAATTTCCGTCACTCTCACTGTGTGGCTCAGTAAGGCGATCGGCAAGGCAAGTGCAGCTCGTACCAAAGACCTGCAGTATATCGTCACAACCCGAAAGATCGAGGCAGGCGAAATTCTAAAAAGCCAGGACCTTGCCCAAAGGAACTGGCCTGCGTCTGACCCTCTGACCGGAGCTTTTACAAATACCAAAGATGTGTTGGGCCGCGCCGTCCGCTATTCCCTCGCCGCGGGAGAGCCAATACAAGACGGGCAACTGGCACTTGCCGGTTCTGGCGTCGGGCTAAGTGAAAAAATTCCCTCCGGTATGCGCGCCATGTCCCTTCGCTCGGATGAGATCGTTGGCGTTGCGGGTTTTCTGGCCCCGGGTGCGCATGTCGATGTTTTGGTTACCACGGCCAATTCTGACTCCCCCCTCACCTCCATCGTTCTACAAGATGTTGAGGTACTCGCTACGGGTCAAAAAATGGAGCCCGATCCAAATGGAAAGGCGACGCCCGTAGGGGTTGTAACACTGCTGGTATCGCCCCGCGACGCAGAGAAGGCGGTCCTTGCGAGCGCCCAGGGGAAAGTCCATTTCATTCTGAGGAATGAATCAGATTCGAATCAACCGACAGTGTCACCAGTGCTCATGACTGAGCTAGGCCCGCGCGAAGAGCCGAAAGCACCGCCGAGGCCAACTGCTCAAAAATCGGTTCAGGTCCCGCTCCCACAATATTCAATTCAGATTGTAGCCGGCGATAAGGTAACAACGGAGACCTTCAAGTGATCAAGCAGGGAACTGTAACTTCAACCATTCTCGCGATCGTGCTGCCGCTGGTTATCTTGACTTCTGCGGCCAACCGTAGCTGTGGCCAATCCGGCAAGGCCGGCATGGACGAGTCATCAACCGTGAGCAAAGTCGACAATTCCGCGGCTTTTTCAGCAACAAGCCCAAACGAAACTCAGCTTCATGTACTGGTTAATCGCTCCCTTGTGGTTGATAGTGTGCAGAAACTAACCCGCGTTTACTACTCCGATCCGAGCATTATTTCCGCCTA
Source organism: uncultured Acidobacteriaceae bacterium (assembly GCA_963820245.1). GTDB lineage: Bacteria > Acidobacteriota > Terriglobia > Terriglobales > Acidobacteriaceae > Telmatobacter. The sequence goes on from CAWFZC010000006.1 coordinate 153,626, forward strand.
CACAGAGAACCCCAATCAAGTCCTTATCACGGCAAAAGCACCTGGCGTCAGTTCATTGGTTGTCTCGGACGAGTCGGGGCGGTCAAAGTCGTACATCATTTCATCGGATCTGGATATTGACGGGCTCAAGTCCTCACTTCGCGGAAAATTGCCCGGTCAGGATATCCACGTTGTAAGCGACGGTGAACGAGTTCTGCTGTCTGGCATCGTAGACAGTCCGTCTGCTTCAGAGGCAGCAGACAAACTGGCAGCCTTTTATTCAAAGGTCATTGTCAATTCAATCGTCGTCAATTCGTCGCGCCTACATCAAATCAAACTCAAGGTTCGCGTCCTTGAGGTCGACAGGACAAAGCTAACGCAGCTGGGGGTGAACCTATTCAGTATGTCTGGGAACACACTGGCTCAAACTTCCACAATGCAGTTCCCCTCCCAACTCACAGCGTCTCGCTCCGGTTCCGCCGCTGGAACAACCTCCGGAACTACGACCAGCATTGGAAATTCTCTTGTCTCGGTCGCGAATCCTCTCAATCTCATTCTGTACAACTCTTCGATTAATTTGGGGGCGATGCTTCAGGATCTGGAGGATAAACAGGTATTGCAGATTCTCGCTGAACCGACCCTTACTACATTGGATGGTGAAAAGGCGAGCTTCCTTTCTGGAGGAGAGTTTCCATTTCCAGTCGTTCAAGGAACTTCAGGTGGTCTTGCGTCGATCAGCGTTCAGTTTCGGCCTTTCGGCGTCAAACTCGACTTCACTCCAAAGATGAATATTGATGGAACGATCGAGCTTGTGGTCGCTCCTGAGGTAAGTGCTCTCGATTATTCAAACGCCGTCACCATCGGTGGGTATGAAATTCCAGCGCTCTCAACGCGTAGAGCTGAGACTCAAGTCGTGTTGAAGAGCGGGCAAAGTTTTGCTATCTCAGGCTTGCTCGACCGCAGAACGACAGATCAATACAGCAAGATGCCCGGAATCGCCAGCATCCCGATCCTGGGTGAGTTATTCAAATCGAAGTCGATTGATAATACGCGAACGGAGCTTGTGGTAGTAGCTACGCCGGAAATAATCGATCCCGCTTCCACATCGGCATCACCTTCCGAGCCAGCGTTTCCAGTACCCGATCTGATCCCTGACACCTTTGACGCCACGCTTCAACAGGGAAAAAAGAAGTAGCCGCGGATTTTCGTTAGGAGATGAATGTGTCGATTTTCACTGAAAAAGATTTCGCCGGAGCCACTTTAGTTGTTGCTGTTAACGTGGCGCCGGATCTATGCGCGCAACTAGAACATGCAGTTGGGACGCTCAAGGGAAACACGTCGTTCATGAAATGCGATTCGTATCTTTCGAAAGCGCGCAGGCCACTGTTCCTCTCGTCAATCAACACATCTGAGTCCAGCATCGTCTTCATTGATTTTGACCGGTCTACTGACCAGGCTATCGAAAGCGCTCAGTACGTGACGCAGACGTATCCCGGTAAGATCTCTGTTGTGGCAATCGGGCGCGCACGGGATCCGGAAAGCATTTTGAACGCGATGCGTGCCGGATGTTGCGAGTTTCTCAGCCTTCCGTTGCAGTCCAACTCCCTTATAGAACTCTTTGATCGGCTTGACAGAAAACGGACTTCCGCACAGGGGGGACAGTCGCGGGCTGGAACGGTAATCAGTTTCTGCGGCGTCAAGGGCGGAGTCGGAGTAACAACAATCGCGACTCATTTTGCGGTGTACCTTGCTCATTGCTACCAGAAGCGAACCTTGCTGATCGATAGTCGTCCGGCACTCGGGCACGTAGCCATCTATCTCGGCATGAACGGTGACCAATCGCTCTTTGGAAATGTTGTGCGGAATCTAGACCGGCTGGATAGCGAACTCCTGGATGGTTTTCTAGCCGAGCACTCAAGCGGACTTTCCGTCCTCACGTCGCCCGATACTCTCGTAGATGCCGCAACCCCCAATGAGGAGGAGATTGCAAAGGCGCTCGACTTCTTTCGGGGCGAATTTGATTACATCGTGGTTGATTGTGGCACGCCGCGCGAGGAACCATGTGCAAGTCTTATCGCAGCCTCTCAACATCTATATCTCGTTCTGACCCCTGAGGTAGGGGCAATTCGAGATCTATCGAGGCATATTGCCCAGCTTGCACTTCGGGATTCAACTTTAGACAAAGTGGAGTTGATCCTGAATCGCGTTTCACGCTCTGACGTGATTCAGCCAGACCAAATTGAAAAGTCGACAGGACGTCCAATCGCGATGTGTGTTCCCTCGATGGGCTTTCAGTTCGTGCGAGCCTGCAACCTCGGCGCACCCCTCCTGCCAAGCCGAAAGATTCCATTTACTGCAAAGTTGTCTGAATGGGTCGCGCAGGTTGCCGGTGCATCCACCGTTTTCGACGAAATAGACGAAAACAAACTACTGTCGACTTTCAAGCGCACATCAGGCAGTGCTCCGCTATGGAAGAAAGGATTTGCATTCAATGAGCGTCAGTAGTTCCTCCCTTACGGAACGCCCCGCATTGTTAGCTCGAGCGAAGACCGGTGTGCCAGATGCCATCCAGCGGCAGATCAAGTCCGATGTTCACAAGGAACTGTTGAAGCGCCTTGATTTGGATCAGCTCAATGACTGTGATCAAAGCAGAGCTGGTCAACAACAGCTTCATGCATTAATTCAGGCCCTTCTCAGCGAGTACGGAATTCCCTTAAGCACCGCGGAACGAGAGATGCTCTCTCGGGAGATCGTCGACGAAATCTTCGGATTGGGACCAATCGAGCCGTTACTTCACGATCCTACAGTCAACGATATTCTCGTGAATGGCTACGATTCCATCTATGTAGAGCGGGGCGGGCTCCTCGAGGAAACCGACATCAAGTTCCATGACAATGAACACTTGATGCATGTGATCGACAAGATTGTCTCGGCTGTCGGCCGGCGTGTGGATGAGTCGTCCCCAATGGTAGATGCACGCCTTGCCGATGGATCACGCGTTAATGTGATCATTCCTCCTCTCGCCATTGATGGACCAGTCCTCTCGATCCGTCGATTCGGAGACTCACCGCTCACGGCAGAAGATCTTTTGCGCGTCAAGACACTGACAGATCCCATGCTCGATCTATTGCGTTGTGCGGTGGAGGCACGAGTGAGCATTGTCATTTCGGGAGGCACGGGCTCGGGCAAAACAACTCTGCTGAACGTCCTGTCTTCGTTTATCGCAGCCAATGAGCGCATCGTAACGATTGAAGATTCCGCTGAATTGATGTTGCGCCAGCGCCATGTTGTCCGCCTGGAGACCCGTCCGCCAAATATGGAAGGGCATGGAATCGTGCGTCAGCGGGAACTTCTGATCAACGCTCTGCGCATGCGTCCCGACCGAATTGTGCTCGGCGAGGTGCGTGGCGAAGAAGCCCTGGACATGCTTCAGGCAATGAACACCGGCCATGATGGATCAATTACCACCGTTCACTCCAATACGCCAAGAGACGCGCTTTCACGCATCGAGACAATGGTGATGATGGGCGATCATCGGCTTCCCGAACGAGCGGTCCGCGCCCAGATCGCATCAGCCATTCAACTTATTGTGCAAATTGCCCGACTGAGCGACGGCAGCCGCCGAGTTACCCAAATTTCCGAAGTTACGAGTTGTCACGGCGAAACAATCGCTATGAATGACCTCTTCGGGTTCGAACGTACGGATACCGGTCCGAATGGAAAAGTGAAGGGCCGCTTTTTCTCAACAGGCATTATTCCGCATTTTACTGAGAAGCTGAATGCTTCCGGAATTTCGTTACCCCAGGGAATGATGGATCACTCGCTAGACGTCTGAGGATGACAATGCTACCGATTTGGTCAGTTTTCTTTGCGATCTTGATCGTCGTGTTCAGTATCGTTATGCTTGCGACCTCTCCTACTGCAAAGGAGACAATCATCAAGCGGCGGTTCTGGGGCGCCCTTGGGTCGCAAAGTTCCCTGCAACGAGCAGACTCGAGTTCGGGTGGAGCGTTACCACTTAGCGCTCGAATGCCGGACGAACATTCTCGTTTGATTATCCGAAACGTCAGGATCCTGAGCTTCCTGCGAAAACTGATTGCGCAGAGTCATGTGGCCATTTCTCTCAAGGCCCTATTTCGACTTATGTTCGCTTCAGCGTGCGCTGCATGCGCGATTAGCTGGTATTTCGCCATAACTTTCCCTATCGCTTCGGCACTGGCGGCAACCGCCAGCGCGCTACCGATTATTTATCTTTACCACCGCCGGAAAAAATGGTTGGCAGCATTTAACGCCGTTTTACCGGAATGCATCGATACCTTTTCGCGATCGCTGAAAGCTGGCCAATCGATCATAGGCAGTTTTGACATTGTTGCCCAGCAGACCCCGGCACCGGCGAACGCCGTGTTTGCCGACGTGTTCAAGAAGCAGCGGTACGGCCTTCCTCTGCGGGAAGGACTCAATCAGATGATTGACCAGGTTCCGAGCATTGACTTGAAGATCATGGTTACAGCCATTCTCGTTCAGCGAGAAGCTGGCGGGAATCTTCCAAGTGTGCTAGATCGTCTGAGTGCAGTTATCCGTGATCGCGTTCGCATTCGGCGCGAGATAAGAAGTCAGACCGCACAGGGGCGATTAACGGGCTGGATATTGGGGCTTCTTCCGCCTTTCGTAATGCTGGGTCTCAATTGGATCAGCCCAAACTACTCAACTGCATTTTTCCATGATCCGGCCGGGCGGTACATGCTCTACACATGCATCGTGCTGTTGCTGGCAGGCGTGTTTGTGATCCAACGAATGGTTCACGGAATTGAGGTCTAGTCTATGCACTTACAAACATTCCTTATAGGTGCATTTGCAGTCGTTGTTTTCGGTTCGCTGACTTTGTTATTTCTGCAGATAGCCCTGAGGCCCGGTAGGGAAGCTCAACGTGCAGTTGAAGTGACTCTTCACCCATCCCAGAAGAACACCCTGATTACTCAGAAGAAGCAGTTCCTTGATGGCATCTTGTCCATCGTCCAGAGGGTAAGGACACGCTTACGTCTCATGCCCAGCGAAACCACTGCGCGAAGACTCGCCATGGCTGGTTATTGGAATGCAAGCGCAACAGACTTCTATCTCGCGGCTCAGGTGTTCTTTCCTCTTGTGTTCGCGTGGGTTGGAAGTCTGGTGCACAGCAACACTTTTCTGTGGATGTTCGTTTTCGCTTTAGCTGGATTTCTTGCGCCAACGTTCTGGCTTGAGCGCGCAATACGCGACAGAAAAAATAGGATTCGGAGGGACCTGCCGGATGCGCTCGACCTGCTGGTGATTTGTGTTGATGCCGGGCTTGGTCTTGATCAGGCTGTACTGCGCGTGAGTGACGAATTAATTCTTAGTCACCCGGTTCTCCACGAAGAGTTGCATCGGGTGCATCTGGAACAACGCGCCGGCCGCCCAAGGCTTGAGACGTGGCAGAATCTCGCTGATCGGACGACGCTGCCCGAGCTCGCTTTGTTTGTCAGTCTCCTGGTACAAGCTGATCGCTTTGGAACGCAGGTAACAAAAGGATTGAGCACCTTTGCTGATGATCTTCGGCAGCAGCAGCGCCAACGAGCCGAGGAAGCGGTTGCACAATTGAAAATCAAGATCCTTTTCCCGCTTGTGTTTCTCATATTTCCGTGCCTTTTCATCGTGATCCTTGGGCCAGCGGCATTGAGCATTGCACATGACTTCCACACGCTGTTTAGCTGACAATCCTGTCTTCAGGAGGAATATTCATGGGGCGGTTGATCTAATTGTTGGTTTTCTCCCATTTGCTGCGCAACCGATGATTGTTTTTGCGAATTGAAATGGCTAAGTCCACATACACCACGCGTCGAAAGGGGCTCGCAAGCCGAGCCGCCGATGATTTTCGGAATGAGTCCGGGCAGGCTACCGTGTTTACGCTGCTATGTATGACAGCGTTGATCGGGTTCATTGGGCTTGGTGTGGATGTCGGGCATTTTCATTACATGCAGCGGAATATGCAGACCGCCGCTGACGCGGCCGCGCTCGCTGCTGCGACGGAGGCGAGAATCTGCGGAGGAATAGAAAATTGTGATGCGATGCAGGCTGCAGCTCAAGCTGCCATGACTGAGAACGGATATACCGTCGACAAGTTCATCACAAATTGCTCCGGCCAGCCCGGCAGTGGCTTGACGTTGATGATTGACAATCCATCCTGCTACGATCCGAACGATCCAAATAGAGGCGTGAAGAAACTGAACTATGTCGAAGCGGTAGTCACCGATCATGTGCCAACGTATTTCGCTCGAATCCTGGGAATCAATAGCGTAACCCTGACGACGCGCGCGGAAGCGGAGCACGGCGTTGGAGGCCCATGTATCTATGCACTGGATCCGAGCGCAGCGGGTGCGATTGCCCTGGGTGTCGGAGTACTTCTCAACTCACGATGCGGCATAGTCGACGAATCTGACAACGGCGCTGCACTGGAGTGCCTGGTTGGGCTTGGCATCACTGCGCCGAGTATTCAGGTCACAGGCGGCGCGTCTGGTCTGCTTGGCGGCCTTCTATGTGGTTCGCATCCGCCTCCCCACACACATGTTGCCCCGCCGAATCCGCGCGATCCGCTTGATTATCTCCCGGCGCCGGCAAGCGCCAATGATCCATGCGGAACAACGACGCATAGTCCCTATACGGGTTCTCCATCGCAGGTGAGCATATTACTTGGCACCGGGGCAAATACCGTGTTCAACCCGGGGGTGTATTGTGGCGGCATCAACATCACTGCATCGCTTCTCAGCACAATCACATTCAATCCCGGAACTTATATCCTGCGCCAGGGCAGCGGCGGACTACTCGGACTCGGAACCACAGGAGGCCTCACGATCACGATCAGTGCGCTTTCCACGATTACCGGGACAGGGGTTACCTTCTACTGCGAGGGAGGCTCAAATTCCTCAGTCAATGGATTTTCGATAACTGCGCCATCTACGCTGGGACTCAGCGACTTCAACTTGTCGGCACCGACAGATGGGGAGTATGGAGGTGTTCTTGCTTTTGAGGCTCATGGAAATACGAGTCAAAGCAATTTTCTTCTCGCTCTCGCACAAGGCAGCGGTTTAGCTGGAGCCATTTACGCGCCAGATGCAGCTATTTCTTATGGTGTGAGTGCGCTCTCAGCTTCTTATAACATTCTTGTCGCGAAGGATATCAGTCTCGTTGGCGGCCTGATAAGTTCATTTGGAAATGACTATTCTGCACTTGAGAGCGGGTCGCCTCTAAATGGCGATGATGTCGCATTAGTTCAATGAGAGGTTTACTGAGTTGATGTCAATTAATCGCGCAATCACGGATGATCGCAGCAATTGTCATCGCTGCCTGGTCGGCGAGAGAGGTTCGAGCCTGGTTGAACTCGCGCTGGCCTTGCAGCTTTTGCTCTTAATGCTTGTTGTACTCGTTGATCTCGGAAGAGCCTATTACTATGCAATCAGCATTTCGTCGGCGGCTGATGCCGCAGCAGTGTATGGACTAAAAAATCCCACAGACCTAAGTGGAATCCAAATGGCCGCGTCATCTAGCGCTTCCGATATACCCACGCTTTCAACGAGCGCGAGTTATGGATGCGAGTGCCACGATGGAAGTTCTGTTGTTGTTGACTGCACAGCTCCGCCATCTTGCAGCGATAATTACGTGAATTATGTGGCGGCTACGACTTCGGCGACCTTCAAGCCACTGCTCCCATATCCTGGAATTCCAGCATCGTTCACTTTACAGCGGAGCGCGCGATTGCGATCAGGTGGAGATTGAAGGTGAAAAAGTTGAACATCAATGCGCTGCGGGCAATTGCGTTTACTTGCGCAATGGACGAATCCGGCCAGGCCACTCTAGAGTTCGCGCTTACATTGTCTCTCTTGTTGACCTCTATCTTTGGCATCATGGTGTGTTCCATGGCGTTCTACGCCGACCACTTTGTAACAGATGCGGCTAAAGAGGCAACTCGCTACGCCATGGTGCGGGGCTCATCCTGGGGTAGCACATCCTGCTCTTCTTACACGTCCTACAGTTGCGTCGCAAGTAGCTCAAACGTTACCAGCTTCGTAAACAGCATCGCGCCCACCGGAATCAGCCCATCTGGAATTAGTGTGACGACAACCTGGCCTGGGACAGATCCAACCGGACAAACCTGCGACACCACTCAGGGCAAAAACAGTCCGGCCTGCGTCGTAAATGTGGAGGTGCATTATTCTTTCAAGTTCCTGTTGCCCTTTGTACCATTCGGCACAATGAACCTGGCTGGGGTTTCGTCTGACGTAATCACTCAATAAAATCAAGGGAACTATCGTAGCGGCACCAGGTAAGTATTGTTCGAATAGTGAGCGTATTTCGGCTACGCCAGAGTCAGACGCTCTCGGTGGACTTCCCGCCGAACTACGGGCCCGTTGAGATAAGGCAAACTGAAATCCTGGAGTTAATGAGCAATAGAAGGTCTGCCATCGGTAATGAGATGAAACTGGCAGCACCTGGTGAGAGGTCATTTCAGGTTGGGATAGGTCCGGTAGGCCTCAACGGTTGCCGTGAGAGGAGTGCCCCACACCTGCGATGTCTTGAGCAGCATTTCAAAGTATGGAAGTTTATTTACGTTCAGCATCTTCTGGAAGTTGGACAATGAGTCTTCCGATAGGACAAAGTCTCCGCCAGCCTCGGTGGATTCTACGCTTGTGCCCTCGATCAAAAGAACTTTACCTTTGCTGCTTGAATTGGGCAGAAAGGCCACCAGGCAATATCCGACGTTGTCGGTCCGAGCATAAAACGCCTGCTCGCCGGTGGCGGGCGCGAGGTTGGTTATGGTGGTAATGTCATTACTATCGAATTTCGGAACGAAGTTCATTCTGCTTTCGACCAAGTCATCCCAGGGATTCGTGAGGCGGCTGCCAAGAAGAATTACGCTGTCTTGTCGGATCAGATCCGGTCTGTAGTCGCGTGCGTAATAGAGATGCATGTTCTTGTGAAGCGGGTCTAAGGCCAGGATGCGTAAAGCCAGCTTTAAGTGGTTTTCGTTCGACGATCTCCAGGACGCGACCTTGCTTAGAACGCTGAGCATATCCGGGTTCTTTTCCTGGGCATGAAGTTGCTTGATGTAGTTGCCGCTGAGATAGTCATTGAGCGTAAATGACTTCTTGGTCATGTCCTGGGCAAGTTTAAAGAATGCATCGGACATCACGATATCGGTGTCCCGATTCGCATCCTGGAACTCGGACCAAAAGGCTGCGAGCGATGGCGCAGACTTCCACGGGTAAATCGACCCCTGCATTGCGTTCAATGACCGCTCCATGGCACGGTTCTGGACCCATAAAACGACGCAGCAAACGGCCAGTGCAAGCATTGCGAGTCCAACTGCTATCAGGGGTGCAAGCGCCCATCGGCGCCTAACAGAAGCCGGCTGCGGCCGCGGCACGGGATCTTGAAGCCGGGCATCAGCCTCGCCATCGGTCCTCGACCGACCTTCTATATCGTCAAGAGAAACCTCTGGTGGCTCTTTGGACGTCGAGGCGGGATGGATGCGGTTGCTGAACACGGGCTGGTAACTGCCAAGCGCAATGCCGATCGCCACTTCTTCGGCCTTGCCTTCAGTGGAGAAATAAAGATCCAGCTTCTTTCTCAGATGCGCCATCTGGACGCGGACGATGTTATCGTCCAGCGGATTGAAATCCATCCGCCGCCCCAGCACGCGATGCGCTATATCTGACTCGTGAATGGGCTGTTCGGGCTGCAGAATAGCCTGGCGAACAACATAGAGGAGAATGGCTCGAAGCTGCGTGGCCCGCGAAAGCGCAGAACTCCCCGCCACCCTTTTCGCCAATATCCAGCGGGAGTCTTCATCAAGGACCGGCTCGTCGCCCCGGAATTGGACAATGTTTTTACTTGCCGTCAAAGAATTGTCTCGCAGTTTCAGGTGGCGCCGGCCTGATTTCAGTGAGCCGACTCTAAAGGCCTATGATGCAAATCCGCATCGTTTTGATGTATATCCGCGCCGGGACGGATGAAATCTATGTCTTCGCTGAGGGAAATCCAGAAGCGATGCTGTCGTAAGTCTTTGAACAATAAATATTTTTACGTAAATTAATGTACTTCTCCGTTGCCGTTACGTTAATTCACTACTCAAAGCTTGTTCCACTCCCTGAATGTTGGATGCGCGCGAAATGCCGTTCGGAGGTGCTCTCCTTTTGCCTCAAAGTCGTCCGTTGACCGCCTCTGCTGCGTGCAGCTTGGAGACAACATTTGCAAAGTTTGGCTAGACTTTTTCCCCGCACAATGCTCACCTCGAATGCCCAGATCCCGACCGTTGCGGCCAGCCTCGGAAGGAAGCAAGCTGAAAATCCTTATGCCCAACACGAGAAAAATTCCTCACAGGCGGAATCTGCGGTTGCGGCTTTTTTTGGTTCAAGCAACAAAAGCGTTGACGTTATCGTTTTCGAAAAGGTTTAGATCATCTCACATCCCGTCGCACCATGGTCCAGTTCGGCCTCAATCGTAACGACCACGGCACTCAATCAACGGTCTTCAGGAGGAAGCATTCAGATGAAAAATTCAGCCAGGTTTCTGACGCACAATCACAAAAAATGCAATGGCTCAATTCTCGCCATCGCGGTTGCTCTTGGATTGGCGATCTGCTGCTCAAACGCTCTAGCCCAAAGCGGTGCAGGCGCCATTCAGGGCACGGTAACGGACCCAACCGGGGCCGTGATCCCCCGCGCATCAGTCCACATTGCGAACCAGGCAACCAACGTTTCTACCGATACGACAACCAACAGCGTTGGCTTTTATCAGGTGCCGGGGCTGTTCACAGGAAGCTATACCGTATCTGCCTCGGCGCCGGGAATGAGGACCAGCAAGCAAACCATCGATCTGCTCGTGGGTCAAACCGCAGTCATCAACCCCAGGTTAACCCCGGGCGCGGTGACTCAGCAGGTGACAGTGTCGGCAGACACCGTTCAACTTACCGACACCAACAACGGCGCGATCACCTCGACCCTTGAAAACCAGAGAATTAACCAACTGCCCATGAATGGGCGCGACCTGATCAGCTTGGTCCAGGAGACCACGCCGGGGCTGTCCAGTTGCTCACAATCTTCCTCTTGCCCCAATGGTCTGTTTGGCCAGGCTATGGAGTATGTGACCGACGGCGCCAGCCTGGAAAATCCTGAATTCGGCGGAACCCATACGGGCCAGGCAGAAATGGTCGATCCGGACTCGGTTCAGGAGGTCCATGTGGAGACCGACGGCTCCGGTGCACAGTATGCGACCCCCGCAACTGCCGTCCTCAGCACCAAGTCCGGAACCAACCAACTTCATGGCACACTGTTTGAAACCTCGCGTAACAACGCCTTTGGTATCTCCAGGCAACGCCAGAATCCCTCCAACTTTGTTGCTCCTCCATACATACGCAACGAATTTGGCGCCTCTGCAGGCGGCCCGATCATTCTGCCGCACGTTTACCATGGCAAGAATAAGAGCTTCTGGTTCTTCGCATATGAGCGCTACTCGCTTCGCAGCTTTTCCTACCAGAACATGAAAGTCCCGACGCCGGCGATGAGAGCGGGCGACTTCAGCGGACTGACCACGAGTTCGAACATCTTGCAGGTTCTTTACGACCCGAATACGACAACCTCTAACCCGGCCGGAGGGCCGAACGGAAGTTGGCCGCGCCAGACGTACACCCAGGAATACGGCGAGGGACCTGGGAACCCCGCGATGTGCAACGGCAACATCAATTGCATCCCGTCCAACCTCGAGCCCAAGGACGCAAAGATCTTCATGGATATAACGCCCTTGCCGAACAGCTCGAATAACCCTTTGGTCACTACGAATCTTTCTGGTCCGAAAATTGGCAACGATACCGCTCCGCAGATCAACTTCCGCTTGGATCACGAATTCAACGAGAACAACCGGGCCTACCTGCGATTTGGAAACGAGCCGTATACAAACGAGTTCAATCGCAACGACCCAACTGCCGCTGAACCGACCCTCGCGGCTGACGGTCTCCCTTACGGAGCCAGCAGTCTCTCGATCGATGCCACCAATCTGTTCGATGGCGCGATCGGTTATACGCACGTTTTCTCCCCGACGTTCTTCTCTGAAACCGTGTTGAGCCAGACATGGTTCGCTGAGAACAACATTGCCGGCGGAACGCCCCACGCCAATTTCGAGAAGGAGTTGGGGCTCCCCAACAACTTCGGCGAAGAGGGTTTCCCATTCATCGGCTCCGGCAACCATATTCTCACTCCCATGCAGGGCACAATGTTCCAATACGCAGTCGACTCGATCGTTAGCGACATCGACGAGAACCTGACCAAAACAGTGGGCAAGCACCAGATGTTCTTCGGGGGCCGCTTCCGGCATGAACGCTTCGGATCCCTGCCGGACGAGTCAAAGGACGGCGTCGATTTCGGCGGCAACGGAACCGGCCTGGAAAACCCGACGTCAGGCACCAATTACTCGAATACGCCCAACACCGGCAATGCAAATGCCGACTTGTTCATAGGCTCCTCCAATAATTACAGCGTCAACATCCAGCCGCCTTATCAGCATCTGCACCAGATGGAGTTCGACGGCTATTTCCAGGACAACTGGCATGTCCGGCATAATCTGACTGTCAATCTCGGTCTCCGCTACGAGGCGCATCCAGCACTGTGGTCGAAGTATGGGATGCAGGAGAGTTTCGATCTGGCGAACCACGCGGTCGTACTGGCCACTACACCGGCCAAGCTCATCGCCGAAGGTCTCACGACTCAAGCCGTCATTACCAACGACATCAACAACGGCGTGAAGTTCGAGACCGCCCAGGAAGCAGGAATGCCGCCGACCACGCTGGCAAACAATTCCAACTTCACTTTCGGCCCGCGCGTGGGCCTGGCCTGGCAGCCCTTCAAATGGAAAACGGTTCTGAGGGGAGCTTACGGAAGGTACATCTATCCCGAGCCCATCCGCTCGTATGCCATCAACATGAACAAAGCTACTCCGTTTACCGCCGGCTACAGCATGAATTACAACGCTGCCAACCAGTCACCGGACGGCATCCAGCAGTATCAGTTGCGCACCGTGCTTTCCGCTTCAAATCCATGGACGACCGAAACAGGCAGCGGCACCGGCGTACCGATCGTAGGCGTGGACAGTGCCAACGTGATCAACAGCAACACAACAAATTCCTTGCTGCCTGGTTACAGCATCTACAACGTCGATCCGGACTATCCGCCGAACTTCGTCACCCAGACAGCCTTCACCATCGACCAACCCCTCAAGGGAAATTCAGTTCTGCGGCTCAGCTACCTCTACACCCACGCAAACAACATGGACCAGAACTATGACTACAACGAGCATTATTCGACGTACAGCTGGGAAGTTCTCACCGGCACGACGACGCCGCAAGGATCGGTAATTGGGTCAAATCAGTATGCGGCGACAGCGCTCGGGGTTTACGACCAGACCACCTACGGCGGCGGAAGCTGGGAACAGTTGAAGAGCGGTTGGTCGAACGACAACATCTTTCAGGCCAACTTCCAGCGACTCTTCCATCACGGCGTCGCCTATCAGATCAGCTACAACTGGCAAAAGCCGATGCGGGTGGGTGGCAACGGTGGCCGCGACGGCAATATCTATCCCACACAGGCCTACGTCACCTCCGGGCTTGGCATTGTGACTCCGATTGCAGCAGGTGCCGGCGTTGGTATCCTTCCTGCAACTCCTCCGGCCCGTCCTTCAGGCATTGCTCCCTATGCCAGTTTTCGCGCCATGAATCGCTATGAGAACTATCAGGAGGACACCAGCATTCCGCTGCAGCACGTGCAGTTCAACGGCATTATCGACCTACCCTTCGGGCGCGGCAAGCGCTTCCTGGGCAACGCGAACCGATTTATGGATGAAGTTGTTGGGGGCTTCCAACTTGCGGGCGCAGGCAGTTTTGTTTCACAAGACTTCGCAGTTAACAACGGGAACTGGGGACCGACCAATCCGCTCAAGGTTTACAAGCACGGCGCGCCCATCACCGATTGCCGCAGCGGCAACTGCTACAAAGCGTATGAGTGGTTCAACGGGTATATTGCTCCAACGGCGGTTTCAGGTAATGCCTGCGCAGCCGGATTGTCAACAGTGGTCAGCGGTCTTCCCTCCGGCTGGCTGCCCTCTCAGAGTCCTATCGACACCGTTTGCAGCGCGCCATCCGGCGGCAAGGCAGTCACAGACAAATACTTCGGCGATAACGACGTGAACATCAAGTTGCTGAACGGCAAAACGCTGACTGGCGTTGCTTATGCTCCTAACCCAGGCGGAGTCTATGGAGGGAATCCCTACTCGCATACGATATTGAATGGTCCCATGAACTGGTCGGCCGACGCTTCTCTTTTCAAGATCTTTCCGATCACGGAGCATTCGGATCTGCGCTTCAACCTTGACGCCTTCAACGTCTTCAATCACCAGGGCTTCACCAACCCAGGCACGACCGACGGCGTGGAACAGGTCGCTCCCGGCGGGGTGGGCGCTTCCTCGGCCAACGGGCCGCGCGAGTTGCAGTTCTCGCTGCGGTTAAACTTCTAGCCAGCAAACCAATCGCATTTCAGCCGGCGCTAGGGATACTTCTCCGGCGCCGGCCCGCCCGATCCGGCTTCCAGCCGAAACTGGCAACGTACCTTATCGCATCAGGCAATGCACGGCGCCTGTCGAGAACCAATCAAACTGGCCGCTCTTTCCATTGAGCGCCATCGCATCAACATCGTGTAGCCGTTCCAGGAGTGTCTTCGCATGAATCTTCGGCACCGTTTGCACCTCTTCGTATTCCCTTTGGCTCTTTTATTCCCACTTTCTTCCACAGCACAAACCTCCGCACCCGTGGCGGCTCCGAAGAACCTTGGTGCGGTCCTTTCTCCGCCCCGCGTCTTTCTGCTGAATGCAAAGATGCTTGCAGAAATCAAGTCGGCTGCTCCAGACGACGCGCACAGGCAGGAGTTCGTGAATGCCGCGATCAAAGCCGCGGATAAGGCGATGGCGGAAGGCCCATTTTCCGTCATGCAGAAGGGGGTTGTTCCGCCCAGTGGTGACAAGCACGACTATATGAGCCAGGCTCCGTATTTCTGGCCCGACCCTTCCAAACCAAATGGCCTGCCTTACATTCGTCGCGATGGCGAACACAATCCCGAAATCAAGAAGATCACCGATCACGACAACATGGGGCGCATGGGAGAAGATGCGCGGGCCTTGGCGCTGGCCTGGTACCTGACTGGAAAAGCGGCATACGCCGATCGAGCCGTCCTGCTGCTGCGCACATGGTTTCTTGATCCTGCCACGCGCATGAATCCTAACCTCGAGTTCGGCCAGGGAATCCCGGGCATCAACACAGGCCGCGGCATCGGATTGATTGAAACAAGATTCCTGATGCCGGCGGCGGATGCCGTAGGACTGCTTGCCGGTTCGACTGCATGGAGCGCCGCCGATCAGGAGGGCATGAAGACATGGTTCGAGCAATTTCTCCATTGGATGCGCACCAGCGACAAGGGCAAGGCCGAGGATGCCGCAAAGAACAACCACGGAACCTGGTACGATCTGCAAGTCACGGATTACGCGCTCTTCATCGGCGACAGACAACTTGCAATCGATACCCTCAATCGCGTAAAGTCCCGGCGCATTGCGGTGCAGATTGAACCCGACGGGCGCGAACCTCTGGAGCTCGCCAGAACCAACGCCTTCAGCTACAGCATCGGAAATCTGGATGGATTGATGCAGCTCGCCTGGCTTGGACAGCAGGTTGGCGTCGACCTCTGGAGTTACAAGACGCCTGACGGTAGATGCATTCGCGCCGCGCTCGATTTTCTATTGCCTTATGCGCTTGGCGCCAAGCCATGGGATTACAAACAGATCGGCGGGTTTCATGGCCGTGCGCTGCTCGGAGATTTGCAACGTGCCGAGGCGGTGTATCACGACCCAAAATACGAGGCTGCAATTGAGCAGCTGAGCGCCGGCAGAAACAAGGCTGAGATGGCGCAGTGAGTCAGAGCGGGCATTGTAACTCTGCAGCTGGATAGAGTAGTAAAATTGCACCTCCCAAAGAGTTTTTGACACACACGATTCCAAAGGACAAAAATGCAAATCGCTGCCTTCTTTCGGTTGCAGGTTCTTCCGCTTGTTTTCGGCGCCCAGATTGCACTGGGCCAGGTTTACGTCTCTCCACAGGGAAACGATGCAGATAAAGGAACCGAGGTCAGTCCCGTACTCACGCTGAAGCGCGCTCTCGAACTGAGCCATGTCTCGGGTGCGCATCGTATCGTGCTGCGCGGCGGGACCTTCCGGTTGTCCGAGCCGCTACGCCTGCTGCCCGCCGACTCGGGAACCAATGGCCACGATCTGGTTTTTGCCGCTGCCGCTGGCGAGCACCCCATTCTCAGCGGCGCCGTGCACATTGACCATTGGCATTTGATAGACCCAACGAAACGCCTCTGGAGCGCTACCGTTCCTTCGCCTGTTTCCAATTCGCGCCAGTTGTACATCAATGGCGTTCGCGCAACACGTACCCGTGGCCGCGTGCCGGTTGCTCTCACTGAAACAGCTACCGGATATATTGCGGCCGACGCGACCATGGCCAATTGGAAAAATCCCTCTGACATGGAGTTCGTCTACACTGGCGGCAACAGCATTTGGTCAGAGCACTCCGAAGGACTTGGTTCTTGGACAGAGCCGCGTTGTCCGATTCAATCCATCAGCGGAACCAACATCACCATGGCGCAGCCATGCTGGGATAACTCGACCCGGCGCGTGATGCTGCCCAACGGCACACGGACCGCAAACCTGGTAGGTCCCATGAGCGTCGGCAAGCGGCCGGAATACATGGAGAATGCGTTCGAACTTCTCGGCACGCCGGGCCAGTGGTATTTCGACCGTGGCGCGCATCAGATATATTACGTTCCGCGCAGCGGCGAAGATATGCGCACAGCCGATGTGGAGATGCCGGTGCTCGAGAGACTGATCGAGGCCGACGGCAGCGCCGCAGGCCCGGTTCACAATATCGTCTTCTCCGGTTTGCAATTCTCTTACGCTACTTGGCTCGGTCCCAGCAGCAGCCAGGGATTCTCAGAGATTCAGGCTAATTACCAGGTCACCGGCGCAGACGGATACTCTCGACAGGCCCTCTGCAACCTGGTGCCAAATGGTAGCTGTCCGTATGGAGCCTGGACTCCAACTCCCGGAAATCTCGATCTCCGATTCGCTCATCACATTCAGTTTGTGAATGACGCTTTCATTCATCTTGGTGCAGCCGGCCTCTCGCTCGGCGATGGCGCGCAGAACGACTTGGTCCAGGATTGCATCTTCGCCGACATCTCAGCCAACGGGCTCGAACTCGGCGGCGTCGACACTCCGCTGGCGCCCATCGCTGAATTCACCTCGGACAACCGCATCGAGAACAATCTCTTTCGCAATGTCGGAGCCGAGTACCGCGGCGGCATTCCGATTGTTGTTGGATACGCCAGAAACACCGTCATCGCGCACAACCAAATCGACCACATTCCTTATGCCTCGATTTCCATGGGATGGGGCGGCTGGCCGGACAAGATCAAACAAGCCGGGCAGGCCAACAATTCCGCGGGAAACATCGTCCGCGACAACTTGATCCACGACCTCATGATCGTGCTTTCCGACGGCGGCGGAATTTACACCCAGGGACTCACGGGTAAAGACATGGCCGACGGGGAAAAGTTAACCGGCAACGTGATCTACAACCAGTACAACTCCGGCCATGAGATCTATTCCGACAATGGATCGTCGATGATGACCATCAGCGGCAATGTCATGTTCAACACCAATCACGATAACTGGGGCTCGCGCCATCACAACTACTATGACGGCCAGGACGGCAAGGACTTCGATCCTATTCTCGTCGAGAATAACTACTGGCAGCAGGGAGACGGGGATTCGTCACGGGGCAACGTCACCGAGAAGGACAATCACCTCATCGCTTCTCTTGCAGAGGTTCCACGCTCCATCCTCGACAACGCGGGACCTGAGCCAACAAATAAGAAGCGGTTGGAGAGTCGTTATGCAGAGCTAGTTTCCAGAACAGCGCCAGAACCACCAAGCCGCGTCGCCGCCGCACCCGGAAACGGATTTGCTTATGTCACCTTTAGTCCGCCGGTGGCCAACGGAAATGCTCCCGTGCTCTCCTACACCGCCACCGCCTCATCCGGTGGAAAGGTGACCGTTTCGGCGGAAGAGTTCATGAAGGTAGCCTACCTGCGCGTTTCCTCGCTCGCCAACGGGCAACCTGTCACCTTCACTGTGACTGCGACGAATGCCGCCGGAACCAGCGTCCCGTCGATGCCCTCGTTTGCCATTACTCCGGAGAATCGCGCCGTTGCCGCTCCGCGCGCTCCTGCCGCGGTTTCGGCACATCCCGGCGAGCATGGAAACGTCAGCATTCACTTCCAGAGCCCGGCGGCGGAGCACAGAGGCGACCAGCCAAGCCCCATCACCGCGTATGAGGTTACCGTGGAACCCGGCGGGCGCAAGGTAACTTTCACAGGGCGCAACGTGCTTACGCTGCAAGAAGGGACTCACGTAACCTTCAAGGTGATCCCCGGTTTGAAGCCTGGTACCTATACGTTCCATGTCGCAGCCGTGAACGAAGCAGGTGAGGGCGAAGCCGCCTCGACGGAGCCGGTCACCGTTCAATGACGTACCTCGAAACTCTCTGGCAACCTTTCGAAGACGATTTTCTACGACGTTCTCAAGGAGCCGGTCTTTCGTCCAATTGCTTCACATATTCTCATGCGGCTGTTGACACAATGGTCGGACCACACTACCATTTGTCGAAGATCTCAGACATCTGAAATAGAAGTTCGTTTGCTGGTGCTCATCCATGCACGTCACTCGGATGGAGTTGCACCTCGTTTCTAAGCGTCTTATATAGATTGCACAGGTGCGTCTCGAATCTTGGAAATCCTGCCGTGACTGATCTAAGCACCGCGAAAGAAGGAGCGAAGTGATCATGAACCCATCGCAAAAGATGGATGACTTGGAATCCCGCCGTGAATTTCTCAAGATGACGGCTGTGCTTCCGGTGGCTGTTAGTCTGGTCGGCCTCGGCAACAGTGAGGCGAGTGCCCAACTGGTTCAGAAATCCGCGGAGCCGTGGTACCGGCGCGTTCGTCGATGGGGACAGATCAATCTAAACGAACTTGATCCTCTGCATTATGACGTGGAATGGTGGCGAAGCTACTGGAAGCGGACTCAAACCCAGGGAATGGTGATTAATGCCGGCGGAATCGTGGCTTTCTATCCGACGAAAGAACCGCTCCAACATCAGGCCAAGTACTTAAATGGACAGGATCTCTACGGCGATCTGGTTCGTGCGGCGCATGCGGATGGGCTCGTCGTATTTGCCCGCATGGATTGCGGGAGTGCCTTCGAGCCCTTTTACAAGGCACATCCAGATTGGTTTGCAGTCGATGCGGCAGGAGAACCCTACCGCACAGGGGTTGTAGCACCTGCCTCCGCTGCGCGTGCAATGCGCGGCGTATTCGATCCGGGCGGAGGTATTGGCCCCGGATCCCAAGGCGATGACATCGTCCTCTACACCACATGCATCAACGGTCCCTATTACGAGGAATACATTCCCAGGATCCTGCGCGAAATCATCGCACATGAAAAACCCGAGGGGTTTACGGATAACCACTGGGCGGGCCTTGGTCGTGAGAGCATGTGCTGCTGCGTCAACTGCAAATCAAAATTTCATGAGTTCAGCGGGAAAGATCTGCCCACCAAAAAGAATTGGGACGACCCGGGATATCGGCAGTGGATCGAATGGAACTATAAGCGGCGGTTGGAAATTTGGGATCTATTTGGTCGCACAACTAAAGCCGCGGGTGGTCCTGATTGCATTTGGAGCGGCATGCTGAGTGGGAATTTCGTCCAGGGCGCCGCAAGCTTCAGGGACATGAAAGAACTATGCGAGCGAGCCGACATTATTATGCTGGATCACCAGGGACGCGTGAACGACGGAGGGTTCCAGGAGAACGGTGATACCGGAAAGCGGGTTCACGGATTAGGAGGCTGGGATAAGCCTGCGGCGGAAAGCATGGCAACCTACGGTCCCAGAAAGGCCGCTCGCCCCATTCCTGAAGTGCGCATGTGGATGGTGGAAGGCGTTGCAGGAAGCATCGAGCCATGGTGGCATCACGTGGGCGGATACCAGGAGGACCGCCGCCAGTTTAAGGTCGTTGAACCTTTTTATCGTTGGTATGCGGCCAATCAAAAGTATTTCGTCGATCGTCAACCGGTTGCTTCAGTAGGTGTGGTCTACTCCCAGCGCAATTTGGAGTGGTACGGCAGAGACGAAGGGAACGAACTGGCCCTGGCTCCCTACAACGGAATGATCCAGGCGCTCATCAGGGCGCGTATTCCTTACCTGGCGGTCCACGCCGATCATATCGAGCGGGACGGAGACAAGTTCTCTGTGCTGATTCTTCCGAACCTCGCGGCGATGTCCGATTCACAAGTGGAAGCAGTGCGTCGTTTTGTAAGCAAAGGAGGGTCGCTGGTTGCTACTGGCGAAACCAGCCTATACGACGATTACGGCGATCGAAGGAGTGACTTTGCGCTTGCTGATGTTTTTGGGGTGAACTACACGGGAAAACAGTACGGCCCAAGGAGCCCCGCTGGACTCCAACATACCTACTTGCGGTTGACTCCGGACGTGGGACAGGACGTAGACGGACCGCACCATGGAGACGAGCCCGTCAAGTCTGCTCAACGTCATCCGGTATTGAAGGGTTTTGAAGAAACCAACATCATCACGTTTGGGGGCATGTTACCGGAAGTTAAAACTACATCAGGAACCACCGTCCTTCTTACACTGGTCCCGGAATTTCCAAGCTTCCCCCCGGAGAATTCATGGATGCGGGTTCCGCGCACCGAGATTCCCGGATTAATTGTTCGGGAACAGGGTGCCGCCAGGATCGCTTACGTGCCGGCTGACATTGATCGGCGATATGAGCGTAGCAATGTTCCCGACCACGGCGATCTGCTGGCAAACCTGGTGCGCTGGGCTGCCACGGACACAGTTTCGCTGGTGGTGCAGGGACCCGGGTTAATTGACTGTCATCTCTATCGTCAGCAAAATCGACTCATGCTGCATTTGGTCAATCTGACAAGTGCTGGAACCTGGCGGGCACCGGTCGATGAACTGATTCCGGTGGGTCCGCTGACCGTAAGAGTGAAGCTGCCAGAAGGAATGTCCGGGACTCAGCGGCTTCTCCTTGCCGTCTCGGGAGCGACAACTACGCCCGTACTTCGGCAGGGAAGGTGGGTTCAATTCGAGGTGAAGTCCATACTCGACCACGAGATAGCGATTCTTGACTAGTCTCCAAGGGGGCCGGTTCAAATCTGAAGGACCCATGGGTCTGGCCAAAGGACATTAGAGCCTGACCTGCGAACTGATCTCCGGCTGTCTCTTTCACACGGCTGCCACGACCCCAGTCGCTAAATATTTTCCAGATAGATATGGTTTACAAACGCCTGTGATGTCGCCTATTGACTATGGTCAGACCATATGCCTATTATTCTCGCCACTAAACCAAACACGACTGGCGATCGCACGAACTTCAACTGCGTTCATGCGCCCGTCTAGATGCCGCATCGACAGAACTCGACGCAAGATTTGTCCTGCGCAGCGGTTTGGTGCATTAAGTAGAGGCTCCAATGAAAGGCGGCAAATCGACATGTTTCAGCGAACGGCAAGAGCAGAATCCATTGAAGATACGGCAAGCCAAGAACTGAGATTTAAGAGACGGCGGACGGCTTTGCTAAAAATCCAAAAGCTGAGGAACAATGTAGCGCACCTCGGAAGATATTCCATTTTTCTGAACGCAACCGCTTTCATCGTTTTCGTTATGATGCTCGTTTGTTCCGTGAATGCGCAGGAGACGCGCGCGACGCTCAGCGGAACGGTCACCGACCCAAGCGGGGCAACGCTCGTGGGCGCAAAGCTCGCGCTTTCAAATGTTGCCACCGGTGTCACTGCAAATGCGGTTACGAATGGCCAAGGCGAGTATCGTTTCCTGTTTATCGATCCGGGAACCTACAAAATGACGGCAGATGTAGCCGGCTTTGAGTCGTATGTCCAGAATGGGATCGTCCTCAACATGAGTCAGGCATCGACTGTCGACATCCATATGAAGGTGGGGTCGCAAAGCGATACGATTGAGGTAACCAGCGAAGCACCTCTGCTTGAGACAGAAAAGTCCGACCGAGGTGTTGTTCTGCCGCAGCGCTCCGTGGAAGAGCTTCCGCTGGGCGTTCGCAACCCGATCGAACTCGTAGAGGCTGTTCCCGGCGTAACCCAGATTACGCAGCGATACGATCTGCTCCCTTTCACGAATAACGGCAACTCGAATTATTCGTTCAACGGTATGAATGGTGACGCTACAGAAAACCTTCTGGACGGCGTTCCCAATGACATGGTCTACCAGAACCTGAACAGCATCGCATACATTCCGGCGGTCGACTCGGTGGCCGAATTCAAAGCTTTGACCACTCCCTTTGACGCGCAATACGGGCGCAGCAGCGGCGGCATTATCTCAGTGGTCACCAAGAGTGGCACCAATGTCTTCCATGGGACGGCATACGACTTTATTGAGCGGACGCCCATGTTCGCCAACACCTGGGCCAACGACGCAGCTAAGACCGCGAAAAGCAATCAGTCGCTCGACCAATATGGCTACTCGGTGGGCGGGCCAGTCCGCATACCGCATCTCTACGACGGCAAGGACAAGACCTTCTTCTTCAATAGTTGGGAAGGTTATGACCAAAATATCAATCTCGTCTCGGGAACGTCTGTGCCCACCGCGCTACAACGTGCCGGTGACTTCTCGCAGACATTCAATAGCAGCGGGGCGCTCATTACCATCTACGATCCGTCCTCGGGCCATTTAGTGAATGGTACATGGACTCGCACTCCATTCGCGGGCAACGTAATCCCGCCGGGCCAACTCGATTCCGTGGGCAAGGCGCTTGCGAATGCCTACCCGCTTCCCAACACGAATTCAACTGCCCTCGTGAACTGGCAGAACAACTACCTGGGCGCCAATGTGACTACATACACATTCCACAGTCTTCTTGCCCGGGCAGATCACGTGTTTAGCGAGAAGGAGAAAGTCTACGTTCGCTACGCATGGAACAATGCGTTCATCCATCAGGTCTCAAATAATCTTGCCAGCATTGGCGGCGACAACCGCGTCCTGACCAAGTCGAATAACGATGTCGTTGCGGACTCTGTGACCGTATTGACGCCGAACCTGGTTCTGGATTTGCGCGCTTCTCTTACGCGCTGGGTACAGACCCCCCTGCCCGCGATCTGGGGTCAATTCAACAACACGCAACTCGGTCTCCCAAGTTCGACCGTAAACCAATACCAGGATCCACGCCGATTCCCGTATGTGACCGCCACTAACTATCAATACCTCGGTGAGTCGTCCGGCAACATCTGGTTTGCGCCCACAACTGCGCTGACTGGGGAGCCGACGATCAACTTGATCAAGGGCCGCCAATCAATCAAGTTCGGCTTCGACTATCGTCTAACGCTGTTCGATAGCTTCCAGGGATTCGCTGGTGGCGGAACGTTTGCTTTCACCAACGGGTTTACGCAGAAGAGTTACCAGACTGCGGACTCTACCAGCGGCAACAGCATAGCTTCGATGCTTCTTGGCGGAGCTAACACAGGCGAAGTGGACACGCTCATGAAGCCTGATTTCAAAGTCGGCTACTACGGCTTCTGGGTTCAGGACGACATCAAGCTGACGCCCAGGCTGACCATCAACGCCGGTCTTCGCTATGATCTCCAGTCGCCGCTTACCGAGAGGCATAACCAGCTCAACAACGGTTTCAACTTCACAGCGACCAACCCGCTTACCGCGACCATGAACCACTCAGCCTACGCTGGGAATGTTTACGGTGGCCTCGGCTTTGTGAACGCAGGCGGAAACGGAAGATCGCCTTTCGCCACGGAACTGACGAACTTCCAGCCTCGCGTCGGTGCAGCTTACCGAGTGAGAAACGACGTTGTCGTGCGTGGTGGATGGGGAATTTTCTTTATTCCACAGTATTCTCAGGCAACGAGCAACGGATTCAGTCAGGTCACGCCGTATGTGGGTACCCTGAACAGCGGTGAGACGATCAACAACACGGTTTCAAATCCTTTCCCGTCGGGTGTAATTCTTCCCACGGGATCGGCTGCCGGATTGGCCACAATGAACGGGGGTGCGCCTTCCTTCTCTGACCCAACCGGTAAGATCGGCAACGTACAGGTCTTTTCATTTGGACTTGAGAAGCAACTTCCGGCTCGAATGACGTTAGACGCGTCCTACGCTGGAGGCCGTGCCAACCAGATTCCGGTCCAGGGATTGAACATCAATGCACTGTCCGCGGCGAACCTGGCTCTTGGCAACAGCAACTTGGGAGGAACTGCAAGTTACCTCACAGCGCAGGTGCCGAATCCGTTCCAGACCCTGCTTCCGGCCACGTCGCTCAACAACGCCACCATCAGCCGCCAACAGTCTCTGCTGCCGTTCCCCGAGTTCACAACCGTGACGGAGAACGATATACCGATCGGACACTATTGGTACAACGCACTCCAGGTAAATCTGCAGCAGCGCACCTGGCATGACCTGGATACGACTGTCGCCTACACCTTCGGCAAGACGATGGATGCACTTACATTCCTGAATCCGCAGGATGCGTTCGTCAAGACGGCAACGGCGCAAACAGGCGTTTCCACACCCGCGGCAAGCCAATTTGCGGATAGCAATTTGACCTCGCCGGCTCACGATTTTGCACCTTATGACCGAACTCACCGGGTCGACATTGCACCGGTGTATGAATTGCCCCTCGGCAGGAACAAGATGTTCCTGGCTAATTCCAATCGGGTTGTCAATGTGCTCATCTCTGGCTGGCAGGGTGCGGGACACATAATCTGGCAAACGGGCGCACCAATGTCTGCTCCGGCCGGCGTTGCGCTT
Organism: uncultured Acidobacteriaceae bacterium; assembly: GCA_963820245.1. Taxonomy (GTDB): domain Bacteria; phylum Acidobacteriota; class Terriglobia; order Terriglobales; family Acidobacteriaceae; genus Telmatobacter. The sequence continues at coordinate 178,636 of CAWFZC010000006.1, forward strand.
ACGGGTAACCCAAATGTACCGAACAAGAGTTGGGGCCAAATGTTCAATAGTGGCGTCACGCAATTGAATGGAACGATCACAACGCCCGTCGCCGGGCTGGCACCCGCATGGACGGTCCTTCCACCAAATGCGCTCCGCACAGTTCCACTCCATCTCGGCCACGTCCGCGATCGCTGGGGCACGGAAACCAATATCAACATCTCGAAGAACAACTACATTCGCGAGAACATGAATCTGCAACTTCGCGTTGAACTTCTGAACGCATTTAACCACCCGATCTGGGGCGGCGATCCAAACGTGACTTACTCGTCGCCGTTGTTCGGGCAACTTAACCGCGCCAGTGGAACAAGCAATGTTGCGCGTGCAATTCAATGTGCTGCACGATTTGTGTTCTAGTTGTGCAGATAAATCGGCAGGGCCTGCGAACGCCTGAGACAAAGTTTCAGTAGCGTATGCAGGCCCCGGCCTGTTTTGCGGCTGGATAAATTCATACAAGACAAAAAAGAGGGATCAATGATGGAAATCAATCGTCGTGAATTTGTGGCTATTTCGGCGGCAGCAGCGGCAGCAGCATCCGTGCCCGTACGGCTTATCGCCGACTCGCCGGACGGAAAGAGCATTCCCTGGCATCAGAAGATTCGCCGTGCGGGTCAGGTGAATTCCACCGAGCACGACCCGGCCGTTCTCAATGTGGAAGAGTGGGCGGATTACTGGGCCAGCCTCAAGACCGATGTAGTCATGGTTTCCGTTACCGGCATTCTTGCTTTCTATCCTTCAAAGGTTCCGTTTCACAAGCCAGGGAAAGTTTCTCAATGGCCGCGACTTTACCGGCGAACTCGTGGCGGCGGCAAAGAAGCGCAACATCCGTGTGATTGCCCGCTTCAGCCCCGACCTCAACTGGGGCGATGCGCTTGATGCCCACCCTGAGTGGTTCAAGCGGGACAAACAAGGAAACCCCATTCCCAGCCTTGAAGAACCGCGTCTCTTTGAGACCTGCATGTTTACCAGTTACATGACTGAGCACATGCCCGCAATCATGCGCGAGGTCAATGATCGCTACGCAGTAGATGGTCTCTTCACGAACGCATGGCCGCCGATCGGAAGAATGCCGGAGTGTTACTGCAACGCGTGCAAGGATTTGCCGCACTTCGACACGCCCGAGTACTGGGACAAGTTCACTGAGCGGGTCTTGTATCTGTGGAAGATGTGGGACGCCATCGCCAAAGAGAAGAGTCCGGAAAACTTGTTCTTTGCGAACATGGGTGGGGCTGTCGTTGGGGGACCGAACATGAAGTCCCTGGAAGGAGTAGCGTATTGGTACAACTGTGATAACCAGGGCCGCGGGGGCGACGATACCCCGATCTGGGGATGCACGTTGCAGGGACGAGTCTGCAACGCCATCATGAACGGCCACACCGCTACCAACGTGACAGCTTCCTATTCCACCGGCGATCCGCGCTGGCGCAACATCCACAAGTCAACCGAAGAAGCGCAAATGTGGATGAACGAAACCGTCGCCAGCGGCATGGTTCCGTGGTACCACTTTATCGGGGGCGAAGAAGGCCTGGGTGCCGATCGCCGCTGGCAGCAACCGGGCCGGGACTACTTCAACTGGCTCGCAAAGCACGACGCCCATCTAACGAACAAGGCTTCCATCGCGGATATCGCCGTGGTCATGGGCCAGGGCACTCAGCATTTCTATCGGTCCAGGGACATGGGGGATCCCATGGGTAACATCCACGGCATCTACTATGCGCTCATTGAGGGGCGCTTCGTCTTCGACTTTCTCCACGAGCAGGATCTGCTGACAGACAAACTCAAGAAGTACAAAACCGTGATTCTGCCCAACATTGCGCTGCTGAGTGATGAGGAGTGCGCGGCCCTCAAGACTTTCGCGGAAGGCGGCGGATCGATCATGGCATCCTTCGAGACAAGCCTTTTCAATGAGCGCAACGAGCGCCGAAAGGACTTCGGCATTGCGGATCTGATGGGCATCCACGTAGCGGGTGAAAAGCGCACGAGAGTCGGCAACGGTTTCATGGGGCGCATCGAACGGCAGCATCCGATCCTGGAGGGCTTCTCAAACACTGACTGGCTTCCCGGCGCAAAGTGGCTTCAGCCGATTGCTCCAGTGGAAAATCCGGTGATGACGGTCATTCCGCCTTTCGTGAATTATCCTCCCGAACTCGCGTATCCTCCCATAGAGAAGACTGACATTCCGGACCTGGTCGCCAGGGAGATCGGACAAAGCAGGTTGGTCTATTTTGCGGGCGACATTGAGCGCACGATGTGGCGATCTGGAAATACAGACCTCAGTAGACTTCTCCAGAACGCGATCCAGTGGGTCTCAAAAGGAGAGCATCCCCTAACGATCGAAGGTAAAGGGCTGATTGAGACCTTTGCATGGGAGACCCAAGCAGGGATTGCCATCCACTTGCTCAACTACACGAATCCAAACGCATTCAAAGGTTGGATCCGCGAGTACTACCCCATCGGTGAGCAACGGGTGAAGATGTCTCTTCCAGCAAACATGAAAATTTCCCGCGTTGAACTGCTCCGGGCAGGAACAAATGTGCCCTTTAAGATCGCAAATGGCCTGATCGAGTTTACAATTCCGAGCGTTCTCGATTACGAGATCGCTGCGATGTATTCGATTTAGACTCAGAACAACCGTTACTTGATTAAGTTGTTCGGCTCGGGATTGGAGTATGTGGTTTCTCATTGCTTTGTGTCACAATCCAGGGCATGTCCTGAGGGAAACGCTGCCTGCACCAAATCAGCGCTAGTAGGATTACCTTATTCGTGCGGCCACGGCTCAGATCTGAGGGATCCATTTTGTCGATCTCTGTCGCCGTCACCGCTACTGATCTCAGATTGGCCGATCTCAGATCCTGAGAGACTTCCGCTCGATTGGCCGGTTGCAGATTTCGCACCGTGACTACGTTATGAACGAACTATTGACCTGTCGACGTGGACATCTAACCACCTAACCGCGCAAGGAACGGACTCGCAGCAACCCGGAGCCGCCGCCTTCATCGTACGCACTTCCAGCACCATTTCCGGATCAAATGTATTTGCTGAAAGCCTCGATTTGTTTTGCAGAGTAGTCCCGGCGTTGCACTGGCGAAGAGAGCACCGTCGAGGTTGAGGTAGCGCCAAGAGCCGATAGCTTGTCAATGAGGGCTTCCATGTGCCGAATGGACACAACATGTGCCTCCATGACAAAAGACTCATCGCCCGGTGATGCGATGGCATCGGCTGATTTCCGGCAGATCTTTGATCGCAGCCACTGTGCGCCTAACCTGCAAATCGCCACCAGGAATAGTAAGGCGCACCAGCACGCCGATGGGCGCGCCGAGTTTGGCCGCGTCAACCGTGACATGGTAGCCAGTAATGATACCTGCCTCTTCCAAACGGTGAACGCGCTCAGCCACTGCGGGAGTCGACAAGCCAATCTGCCTGCCGATCTCCGCGAAAGGTTGGCGGGCATTACGTTGCAAGGCTTCCAATATCTTCCAGGAAACTTCATCAAGGTCGATTGCGGTGGGAACGGTCCTGTGCGCCATACGCCTGTAATCCTTAGGGAACTTGTCCATTATGCCTAATGCCGTTAAGCATTTATATCCCTTACTCCACACAAGTGCCATTTTCTGAATCAACTGGCAGGCCTATGCTAAGTCTCAGTTGAATCGTGCTGGCCCTGAGCCAGTTGATCCGCTCTGGGTCAAAGAAGGTCGGTATGGACGCATTCCCCCGTTCATCTTCCTGCCAATCCGTGACTGTCGCTGCTTCTCCTTACATCATTCAGCAGAACTATACGTCCTACACGGAAGAGCAGCACGGCGTTTGGGCCGAACTGGTGGAGCGGGCGTTTCCGGAGTTGGAAAAGCACGCAGCGAGGGAGTACCTCGATGGTTTCTCCATCATCGGGCTTGAGCGTGATCGACTGCCGAATCTTGAGGCCATCAACGCGCGTCTGGAGCCCCGCACGGGTTGGAACGCTACGCCAGTGACCGGCTTTCTTCCGGCGCCGGCATTCTTTGAGATGCTGGCTGCTCGCCGTTTCCCAACCACCACCTGGCTGCGAAGCCGCGAATCGCTCGAGTACACTCCGGAACCAGACATATTTCACGACGTCTTCGGCCATGTGCCTATGCACGCCCATCCGGTATTTGCAGATTTTCTCGCACACTACGGGCGCGTCTGTGCTTCCACTTCGGATGCCGGAGTGCTTGAGAAATTGGGACGTCTTTTCTGGTATACGGTTGAGTTTGGATTGATCCGGCAGTGTGATGGAATCAAAGTATACGGAAGCGGGTTGATCAGTTCACACGGCGAGTGCAGAAATGTAATGGAAGGTCATTGCGCGATTCACGACTTTACCCTGGACGAGGTGGTCAACACCCCGGTAAAAGTGGATGAACTGCACAAACTGCTGTTTGCGGTCAGCAGTTTCGATCAGATCTACGAGGCCATGCACGAGGCAGAGCAGCTGGCCGCGTGCGGTCGCTTGTGAATGTGCCGGGTTGCCCAGAATCGAGTTCAGCATATGCAACGGAACGATTACCGGAGCAGTCTATGAGAAAGAGCGATGGGCGGCTTGCCAAGTCGGAATTGCTTGTGCACCACACTGGAGACGAAATGGCGGAGGACCTGAAGTTTGAGAGCGTGCTGCATTCGACGATGAATCTCGAAACGGCGCGGGCGCAGAACAACCGGAAGGCCCTGATGGCGTTGATGGCCTCGCTGCGCGCCGAAGAGGATACGATCCGGCTCGGCGGCGGAACAAAAGCTGTGGAGGCGCAACACTCTAAAGGGCGGCTCACAGCGAGAGAGCGAATTACGCTCCTGCTCGATGAAGGAACGGAATTAAGAGAACTTGGGCTATGGGCGGCACACGGAATGTACGCGGAGTTTGGCGGCGCGCCGAGCGCCGGCGTGGTCACGGGACTGGGAAAAGTGAGCGGCCGGCTCTGCATGATTGTGGCCAACGACGCAACGGTGAAGGCCGGCGCATTCTTTCCCATGACGGCGAAGAAGGTATTGCGCGCCCAGACCATCGCGATGGAAAACCGCATTCCTACGCTCTACCTGGTGGATTCGTCCGGCGTTTTTCTACCCTTGCAGGAGGATGTGTTTCCGGATACCGACGACTTCGGGCGCATCTTCCGGAACAACGCGGTGATGAGCTCGCTGGGAATCCCGCAGATCACGGCGATCATGGGTATGTGCGTGGCAGGCGGAGCGTATCTGCCGGTCATGACAGATACGGTTCTGATGACCGAAGGGTCAGGGCTTGTTTCTGGCTGGGCCGTCGCTGGTGCAGGCTGCCATCGGACAGAAAACAGACCCTGAGGAACTGGGCGGCGCGGCGATGCACGCGGCAATTTCGGGGACAGTCGACTTCAAGGAGCCCAATGACGAGCAGTGTCTGGCCCGGATACGGTCGCTGGTTGCGAAGATGGGCGCACGCAAGGGGATGGCCGAAGTATTTAGCCGCCGTGAGTTTGACGCCGTGCGGGACGCACCGAAGTATGCCGCCGAGGACGTGTATGGATTGCTGAATCCTGAGCCAGGGTCAAGCAACGTGTACGACATGCGCGAGGTGATTGCGCGCATCGTGGATCGCAGCGAGTTCGACGAGTACAAGGCGGAGTTTGGCCGGACGGTGCTGTGCGGGTACGCGTGGATCGGCGGACGGGCCGTTGGGATCGTTGCCAACCAGAAGGCCAACCAGAATCAGACAGTGGCCATGGGGCCGTCTGCTGGAATGACCCAAATGGAAGTGGGCGGCGTAATTTATACCGAGGGCGCTCAGAAGGCCGCGCGTTTCATCATGGACTGCAATCAGAGCCTGGTTCCGCTCGTGTTTCTGCACGATGTAAATGGATTCATGGTGGGTAAGGAAGCGGAGTGGTCGGGAATCATTCGCGCGGGAGCGAAGATGGTGTCTGCGGTGAGCACAAGTGTCGTGCCGAAGATCACGGTGATCGTGGGCGGAAGCTTTGGTGCCGGGCATTACGCGATGTGCGGCAAGGCGTACGATCCGCGATTCCTGTTTGCCTGGCCCACGGCCCGCTATGCGGTGATGAGCGGCGCCTCGGCGGCAACCACGCTGGCTGAAGTGCGGGCCCGGCAGATGGAGCGTGGTGGCAAGCAGCTGTCGGATGCGGAGAAAGCTGCGGTCTTTGAGGAGATTCGCTCGACATATGATGCGCAGGCTGACCCGCGGTATGGCGCAGCGCGGCTCTGGATTGATGCAATTATTGATCCGGCCCAAACCCGGGAAGTATTGATCGCGGCGCTGGAGGCATGTGCGCTGAATCCGGAAATTCCCCGATTCAACCCCGGAGTTCTGCAAACCTGAGGTCGGTTTTTGGGGCTGTTTGCATGATCCATGCAGCGGTCGGCATCTGAATTGTGGAGTACGAGAGCAGGGCATTCGAATTCCCCGCGAAGGAGCCTGAACATGCAACTTGACTTGCAGTCGTCCGGTAAGACCGACACGCTGTATCCCTTTCGGCTGACCGAGGAGCAGGAGCATCTGCGTCGGGAGATTCGGGAGTTTGCTGCGCAGGAGATTGCACCCCACGTGGCGGCATGGGACGAGGCGAGCGAATTCCCGCTCGCGGCGATTAAGAAGCTCGGCGCAATGGGGCTCCTAGGCGTGATCGTCCCCTCGGAGTACGGTGGCGCGGGGTTGGGCTACGTTGACTATGTGCTGGCCATCGAGGAACTCTCGGCCGTGGATGGGTCGATGGGACTTACGATGGCGGCGCATAACTCGCTGGGGACAAACCATATTTTTCTTGCCGGCAACGAGACGCAGAAAAGAAAGTTCATTCCGCGCTTGGCAAGCGGTGAATTTCTGGCTGCGTGGGCACTCACCGAACCCGGTTCCGGGTCCGACGCGAGCAGCGCACGCACCACCGCGGTGAAGAAGGGTGATCGCTACGTGTTGAACGGCAACAAGACCTTCATCACAAACGGCCACTATGCCGACGTTGCGGTTGTCATCGCCGTGACCGACAAGAGCAAAGGCACGCACGGATTGTCAGCATTCATCGTGGAGAGAGAATCGAAGGGCTTTAGTGCAGGCAAGAAGGAGAACAAGCTGGGTCTGCGCGCAAGCGATACCAGCGAACTGATTTTCGAGGACTGCGAGATATCGGCCGAGAATCTGCTGGGAGTCGAAGGCGAGGGATTCATTGATGCAATGCGAGTACTGGATGGCGGTAGAATCTCGATTGCGGCCCTGGCGCTCGGGATTGCGCGCGGGGCGCTGGATGCGGCATTGACCTACGTGAAGGAAAGACGGCAATTCGGAAAGGCGATTGCCGAGTTTCAGGGCATTCAGTGGAAGTTGGCTGATATGGCCACGGAGTTGGATGCGGCGAGGCTGCTAACTCAACGTGCCGCTGTGCTGAAAGACGCAGGCCGCAAAGTGACACGCGAATCGGCGATGGCCAAGCTGTTCGCGAGCGAAGTGGCAGTGCGCATCTGCGATGAGGCTGTGCAGTTATTCGGCGGCTATGGCTTCATCAAAGACTATCCGGTGGAAAAGTATTACCGCGACGTAAAGCTATGCACGATCGGTGAAGGCACAAGCGAGATTCAGAGGATGGTAATCGCCAGGGAGATCCTCAAGGTGCACCCGTCGCGCGGTTGATGCTACCTGGGATTCACATCGATCAATCGATGCTGAGGGATGGATGAGCGAAGCGGTGAAGCTCGAAGCGGTCAAGATTGTCGAATGCCCCCGCGACGCCTGGCAAAGTCTTCCAGTGCAGATCGCGCCCGAGGCCAAGGCTGGCTATCTGCGCAGACTGATCGACGCCGGCTTCACTCACATCGATGCAGTGAGCTTTGTTTCACCCGCGGCTGTTCCTCAGATGGCAGACTCAGAGCGGGTACTTGAACTGTTGGGGCCGCAGAGCAGCGCTGAGATTATCGGCATCGTCGTGAATGAGAAGGGCGCGGAGCGAGCCATCCTTACGGGCGCCGTTCAGACTCTTGGTTTTCCTTACTCGACCTCTGCGGAGTTTCTACAACGCAATCAGCATCAATCGCAGAAAGAATCGATTTCAGCATTGCGAGCGATCGTTGCCCGGGCCGGCGATGAGCGCCTTAATGTGGTGGCATATCTTTCGATGGCCTTCGGAAATCCCTATGGCGAATCTTGGAACATCGGCGCGGTAATGAACGCGTGCGCTTTGCTGGTCGACAGCGGCCTCCGGCAAATCTCGCTTGCGGATACAGTGGGTCTGGCGTCTGCCAATCAAGTCTCAGAGACTGTTGCTGCGGTGATCTCAGCGCATCGCGAGATTGAAATCGGCGTACATCTCCACGCACGGCGGGAAAGAGCAGCAGCCCTCGTGAAGTCTGCCTACGATGCTGGCTGCATGCGGTTTGACGCGGCCATCGGCGGGCTTGGCGGATGTCCGTTTGCGCAGGATGCGCTCGTGGGCAACATGCCCACGGAAACCTTGCTTTCTGCGCTGACGAACTGTGGCGCACCGCTGCCGAAGTTGGGGCCACTGGACGAATTGATCCGTGCCGGCGCAGAGATTGCCGCGAGCTACAGTACACGATGATTTGGAAAGCGGTCCGCTGAACGGGAGAAACGATTGGATTACAAGACGATTGTGGTTACAGAGCGCGGGTCGGTTAGGACGATGACACTCAATCGCCCCGTGCGGCGCAATGCGATGACTCCCGAAATGCAGATGGAGTTGATTGTCGTGCTGGAAGAAGCCGCCCAAAGTGATTTGCGGGTGCTGGTGCTGGCAGGTGCCGGCGAGGCGTTTTGCGCAGGCCTGGATTTATCGGCCTTGCAAGCCATGCAAGACAAGAGCGCCACCGAGCATCGCATGGATGCGGAACGGATCGCGAGGCTCTTCCTTGCCTTGTATGAGATGCCCATACCGACGATCGCCGCGGTGCATGGCGCGGCAATTGGCGGCGGTGCTGGGTTGGCGACGATCTGCGACTTTACACTCGCAACGGTGGCAGCAAAATTCGGTTTTACCGAGGTGCGGATAGGCTTTGTGCCCGCGCTCGTGTCAGCTTTTCTGGCGTTGCAGATCGGCGACAAGCAGAGCAGGGAACTGCTGTTGACGGGGCGGATTGTCGATGCGGCGGAAGCTCATCGCATCGGATTGGTCAATGAGGTTGTCGCGCCGGAGAAGCTTGCCGAGAGAGTGCAGGCGTTGGCCGACGTACTGATAGCGAACAGCCCGGAATCACTGAAGGCAACCAAGCGGTTGATGGCAGCGCAGAACAGGGCGTGGCTCGATGCGGCGGTTGCCGAGGGGCTTGAGGCCAATGCGCTTTCGCGGGAGACGGCGGATTTTCGCGAAGGGGTTGCCGCATTTCTTGAAAAACGGAAGCCGGACTGGGAGAAGGTTCGCGCCCTAAGCCAAAGCGTCACTGAATCGCACTGCAGCTTCCGTCCGCAGTTGAAGTTCATCACGTGTAACACCGTTGGCGAGCTCAATAACTTCAAAGCCCGTGTCCGTTACATCCAGCACGCACAAATCGGTAATCACACGGTGGACGACACCGGTTCCTGTAAGTGGCAATGAGCAATTGCGAAGCAGCTTGGCGCTGCCGTCGGGCGCGTTATGTTCCATGATGACGACGACGCGCCGTACACCCGAGACAATATCCATCGCTCCTCCCATGCCTTTCACTCGCTTTCCTGGAATCATCCAGTTGGCCAGATCGCCGCGCTCGGAAACCTGCATGGCGCCGAGAATAGCCACGTCGACGTGCCCCCCGCGAATCATGGCAAATGAGTCCGCGCTCGAAAAGATGGAAGCCCCCGGATTGAAGGTCACCGTCTCCTTCCCGGCGTTGATGAGGTCTGCGTCCACTTGATCCTCTCGTGGGAATGGGCCCATTCCAAGAAGGCCATTCTCCGACTGCAGCGTCACAGTGATCCCATCCGGAATGTAGTTGGCCACAAGCGTAGGGATGCCGATCCCGAGATTCACGTAGAGGCCGTCTTCCAACTCCCGGGCGGCGCGCGCGGCCATCTGATTACGAGTCCATGCCACTGGTCTATCTCTCCCGGATGGTTCTTTTCTCAATTCGCTTCTCAGGATTGGCATTATGCACCAGCCGGTGAACGAAGATGCCCGGTGTGTGAATCTCATCCGGATCGAGTTCACCTGGCTCGACGATGATCTCCGCTTCGGCCACGGTGATCTTGCCGCAGGTAGCTGCGTTGGGGTTGAAGTTGCGCGCAGTGCGGCGATAAACAAGGTTCCCATGCAGGTCGGCCTTCCAAGCCTTCACCAAGGCTACGTCAGCGCGAATGCCACGTTCCAGGATGTACATGACACCGTCGAAATCTTTATGCTCTTTGCCTTCGGCAACCACCGTACCGATGCCGGTTCGCGTATAAAATCCGGGAATACCGGCGCCCCCGGCCCGCATGCGTTCGGCGAGCGTTCCCTGAGGGCAAAACTCCACCTCCAACTCGCCGGAAAGAAACTGTCGTTCGAACTCGATGTTCTCCCCGACGTAACTGGAGATCATCTTCTTCACTTGGTGGGTTTCAAGCAGCAATCCCAGGCCCCACCCATCGACACCTGCGTTATTACTGGCGATCGTCAGGTTGCGCGCACCCGTATCGCGTATGCCAAGAATCAGAGCCTCAGGAATGCCGCAAAGGCCGAAGCCGCCGATTGCCAGCAACATCCCGTCCCGAACGATGCCATCCAATGCGGCGCGTGCATCCGGCCATATCTTGCTCTCGCCCAAAGCGCTCACCTTGAGTGCCATCTACTGGTCAGCTTCTCGTCCCTGCAACCAGCGTAGTTCACATCTTAATCCCAAGCCGATCCCTTGTGGACAGGTCTTGCGGCGAGATCTCAAGGCAATTGTTGAATCGCTCTTGTCGCTGCGAGGCGGCCCGATGCGTAGATTCTGCCGTTGATTTAGGTGGATTTGCGTTCCGGGTTCTTGACCCTTTTTGTCGCAGCGGCTTGAGATGCGCTCGCACCACCGCTATCCATCTGCGCCATCGAGCCAGCAGAGGAAGCCCAGCAATGCCTGGGTCTCGCCGAGTCCTGACTGATTGGGGCGCCTATTGATTTGGGCTCGCAAGGGGATTTCTTTAATCGCCAATTGATTGATGTAAATGGAATAAACTAAACGACCTATGTGGGGCGTCTCATAGTAAAGGAGTTAGACGTCACTTTTCCGAGAATGCCTCGGAAAATACACATCCTAAGCTATCGCTGCAATTGATCAGAATTGGCATCAGAACTCGCGACGCCTCGTGTCGCCGGCAGGAGGGGAAACTATGGCGTTTGTCTGGATGGGTCTGCAGTAATCTCCCAATTTGTCAACCAGCCGGGAGCATTGGCCAAATGCTAGGCTGTGGCAGTGGACCTCGACGGCCCGGTTCGGTGCTCGTGAGCTTGTACAGTCCACATCTGCCTCTTTGCGGCACACTACTAGCGATCTGCAACAGGAACTGCTGAGGAATCCGGCCGCCTCTTGTTAGCGAGATTGTATTCGAGTATCCGAAGGGAGTTAACCGAAATGTCTGTCAGTGTGGGTCAACCGAAATCGATGGCTACACCGCTCACCACGCTGCTTGGGATTCGTGTTCCCATTATTCAGGCGCCGATCGGAAGCTTTTCGTGCCCCGCACTAGCTGCTTCTGTCAGTGAAGCCGGCGGCCTTGGGACGCTGGCACTGTCATGGGATTCTCTGTTAAGTTGTCGCAACAAAATCTCTGAGACGCGGGCGGCAACCCAGGCGCCGTTTGGGATCAATCTGGTACTTGAATGGGACCAGACCGATCGTCTGAATGCCTGCCTCGATGCCGAGGTGCAAATCGTGTCGTTGTTTTGGGGAGATCCGTCTCGGTACATTTCTCTCGCGCATCGGGCGGGCGCGATAACCATGGTGACCGTCGGGAGTTGCGAAGAGGCACGCAGAGCTGTGGGTGCCGGTGCGGACGTTATTGTTTGCCAGGGCTTTGAGGCAGGCGGACACGTTCGAGGCGTCACAGGCTCGATTGCGCTTATTCCCGCCGTTGTTGACGCCGTCGCCCCGGTGCCGGTAGTCGCGGCAGGGGGCTTTGCTGATGGTCGTGGACTGGCCGCCGCCCTTGCCCTTGGAGCATCGGGTGTTTGGATGGGAACCCGCTTTGCGGCAAGTATCGAATCCCTGGCACACCCGGAATTCAAGAAATATCTGATTCATTGCGAAGGGAGCGATACACAAATTCTTCGCCTATTCGACGGCGGATGGCCGAATGCACCTCACCGCGTTCTCAGGAATTCCACCGTCGACGAATGGGACAAGGCTGGACGGCCCAACACTGGTATGCGACCGAATGAAAATGAGGTCATCGGTCGCTCACACCAAGGAGCGGAGATTCTACGTTACGACGATATGCCTCCGGTTTTCGGCATGAGCGGCGACTGGGAAGCTTGTGCTCTTTATGCTGGCGAAAGCGCAGGAATCATTCGCGAGATTAAATCGGCTGCCTCGATCGTGGACGACACCGTACGGGAAGCGCGGGAGACAATTCGCTTGCTTGCGCAGGTGGGCATGGACAAACATCCCAAGGCGTTTGCCGAGTAATCTCAAGCTAATAGATAGAGGATCTCTGGCTGAATGGCAATGGGCGGACACTTCGCAAAAGAGAAATCCAGGAAACAGATCGGCATCTCTGTCGAACCTTTACCAGGATCATTGAGATATTGCGGCAAAGACCCGCGCCATCCGGCCCACGCCTTCCCGGATCTGTTTCATTTCGAACGCCGCCAGTCCGAACAGCAGGCCAGGCTGGATGGGCAGCACGGCGTAACGCGAAAGCGGCGGAACATCAAGCCCCACTGTTTGCAGTCGACGGCTCAGCCTTTCGTCGTTTATATCCTGCGGCAGCAGGCCGGCCAGATTCAGACCGCGTCCGGTTACTGGAAACTTCAGTGGCAGCTTGCGGCGCTCGATTTGCTCCAGAAAAAATGCCTGTCTTTCCGCATAGTGGCGCCGGCAGCGCCGCAGATGTGCATGAAACCCGCCACTGTCCAGAAAAGCTGCCAGCGTAGCTTGATCGACGAGCGGGCTATAGTCGTCAACCGTTGACTTGAGCACCGCGAACGGTTCCACGAGAGCAGGCGGAAGAACCACATACCCAAGGCGGAGACCCGGGCAGAGCGTTTTGCTGAAAGATCCTACGTAGATGACGCGAGAATGCTCGTCGAGACTTTGCAGACTGGGCTGGGGCATGCTCGTATAGCGGAATTCTGCGTCGTAATCATCTTCGACAATCCATGCGCCGGCTGCGTGCGCCGCCTGCAGCAACGATAGTCTCCGCCCTAGCGACATGCACGCACCCAGCGGAAACTGGTGGGAAGGCGTCACATAAATCAATGCTGCGCCCGGTATCTCGCCTTCTGCAAGGCGGATGCCTTGTTTGTCCACAGGAGCCGGCACGATGGTGGCGCCCGCATGTTTCCATGCGTTCCGCGCGCCCGGATAGCCCGGATCTTCCATCATCACGCGAAGCCCCGGGCGCAGCAGCAGATGCGCCAGCAGGAAAAGTCCCTGCTGCGAACCATTGGTGATCGCCACCTGGTGCCATCCGCAACGCACGCCACGGCTATCGTGCAGATAGTTTGCAACGCTTGACCGCAACTCATCGAGTCCTACCGGAAACCGAGACTGATACTGCAGCAGGCTGGCGCCTCTTCGCAGCACGCGGTTACGATGCCGATTCCAGACCGGCAACGGGAAAAGGCTGACATCCGGTTGCGTGGGACGGAAGGGAACCGGCATGGCTGGCAGCGACGGCGTCCGTTCGGGCTCCCGCCGCTCCCGTTCACGCAGCGGCATCGTCCGAAATGCCTGCGCCGCTTTGTTCACTGTGAAACCGCGGCGCAGCGTCGCCTCCACATAACCTTCGCTCTGCAGCGTCTCATAGGCCGCAACCACCGTGTTCCGCGAGATCGCGAGTTCATGGGCAAGTTCCCGCGTCGATGGCAGTTGCTCACCGGCCTCCAGTTCGCCCGTCTGGATCATCCGCTTGAACTGACCGCTCAGCTGCGCCTGAATTGAGCGGTCGGAGTCTCGGTTAAGAATCAGATTCCCCGGAGTTTTCATCCTCTGGCACCATCGCTCTCACTGTTTCTGGTACTTTACGCAATCCAGCGTTTCATTCTACTTTAAAGAAACCCGGGATTCAAAGAAACTCCGGAGCAGTTTTCCCCACGTTTGCGACTGCTCCCTGCTCGCCCCTCCGGGCACAACGTTTACTTCGGTCCCTGAAATACCCAAACAGCGCGATTGGAAATCTCATGCTAAAGATGGCTTCCATGCTCTTCTGTGGCGCGGCACTGCTCCCTCTATACGGGCAAGCGGATTTGGTGTTGCTCCACGGCAAGGTCTGGACCGAAAATCCGCAGCAGCCCGAGGCCGAAGCCTTTGCCGTTTTCGGAAATCGTATTCGTGCGGTCGGCACCGATCAGGAAATCGAAAAATTGATCGGGCCGCACACGCGCACCATCGATGCCCAAGGTCGCCGCGTGGTTCCCGGGTTCAACGATTCGCACGTGCACTTTTTCTGGGGCGGTCAGGGGCTTACCAGCGTAAACCTGCGCGACGCCGCCAGCCGCGAGCAGTTTGTCAGCCGTATTGCGGCCTACGCGCGCACGCGACCCGCCGGAGAGTGGATCCTCGACGGTAACTGGGACGAGGAAAAGTGGACTCCGGTGGAACTGCCGACACACGAGTGGATCGACGCCCTTACTCCCAACAATCCGGTTTGGGTCAACCGATCCGACGGCCACATGATGCTGGCCAATGCGCTGGCCATGAAGCTGGCCGGGATCACGAAAGATACGCCCGATGTTCCCGGTGGCGTGATCGTGCGCGACAAAGACGGAAATCCCACGGGCATCTTCAAGGATGCAGCGAAAGATCTGGTGGAGCGCGTGATACCCCCTCCCTCCGATGCGCAGGTGGATGAGGCGTTGCTCGCCGCGCAGAAGTATGCCCTCGACAACGGCGTCACCAGCGTCCAGGACATGGGTTTCACGGGCTCTAAAGCCGCGGATTTGCAGGCGCTCGTCGTCCGCGGTTATCAGCGCCTCATTGCTGAAGGCAAATGGAAGGTGCGCGTGTCGGCACGCTTCCCGCTCGACCACTACCAGCGCCTCGCCAACCTTGGGATTATGACCAACTTTGGCAACGACACGCTCGTCATCGGCTCACTCAAAGCCTTTGCAGACGGATCGCTGGGCTCAGGAACAGCCTGGTTTTTCGAGCCCTACTCGGATGCGCCCGGCAGCACCGGTCTTCCAACCGCAGAGCTTGCCAACACTGAGCAGTTTTACCAGAACCTTCGTGCCGCCGATCGCGCAAACCTTCATGTGGCGGTCCATGCCATTGGCGACCGTGCCAACAAAACCATCCTCGACCTTTACCAGCGTCTCGAGCAGGAGGATGGCCCTTCCGATCGCCGTTTGCGCATTGAGCACGCCCAGCATCTGCGTCCCGATGACATTCCGCGTTTCGCCCAGCTCCACGTCATCGCTTCGGTGCAACCGTATCACTGCATCGACGACGGCCGCTGGGCCGAGAATCGCATCGGTCACCAACGCGCGGAAACCACCTACGCCTTCAAATCGCTGCTCGATGCAGGCACAATTCTGGCGTTCGGCTCCGACTGGTTTGTTGCGCCCATGGATCCAATGGCCGGAGTCTACGCTGCGGTTACCCGGCGCACCCTCGACGGCAAGAATCCCAACGGCTGGATTCCTGAACAGAAAATCACCGTGGCCCAAGCCGTGCACGCCTACACCGTCGGTTCGGCCTACGCCGAAAGCCAGGACGATATCAAGGGTTCCATCGCGCCCGGCAAGCTTGCTGATTTCGATGTGCTGTCGGAAGACATCTTTCATATCGATCCGGTACAGATCGAGAACACAAAAGTTGTGTTGACTGCCGTCGGCGGAGAAGTCGTGCGGCCTTAGCTCTCTCACTCAGACTTTGTGCGCCGTCCGTTGTTTACGTGTCTCGTAACACCGTTCGTAAATCTTCTCTGAGGTATCGCTTTCATGTTTGTTCGGCCGTGCTGGCAACCCGTTTCCCCGCAGGATGCACTCGATCTCATCGAGCGCAATCCCTGGGCGCTGCTTGTGAGCAACGGGGCGGAAGTGCCGTACGCCACCAATTTGCCGCTGTTGCTCGATCGCGCCTCGGAGAGCACAGAGCTGGTGGGTCACATAGCGCGCGGCAACGAGCACGTACACGCGCTTGCCAACGGGACTGAAGGTACGCTCGTGTTGGCGATTTTCGAGGGGCCGTGGAGCTACGTGACTGCCAGCTGGTATCCCGATCGCGACATGCCACCGACGTATTACTACACTGCTGTTCACTGCACCGGAACCCTGATGATGCAGACCGAAGCAGAGCTTGACGAATCGCTCGAGGACCTCACCACCCGGATGGAGTCGCACCATCCGGGTGGATGGCGCACCAGCGAAATCCCGCGCAGTGAAATCGTGCGCCGATTTCCTGCTATCACCGGTTTCCGCATTAAGGTTTCCCGCATCGAGGCCAAATTCAAGCTGGGGCAGGACGAGCCGCTGCGCGATGCGCTCGCGGTCGCAGGCACCCTCGAGCAACACACTTCGCCGCAGGATTTGGAGCTCGCTTCCCTGATCCGTCGGCAAAACAGCTCGCGGCAAAAGTAAGGCCGCACCGGACGGGCCCAGATCGCTTCCCGTCAATTGCAGCAACGGTCGAACCACGAACGTCCATTTCAAATTCATTTCATACTCCGGAGGTTCCGCATGACACGAAGCCGCATTTACTTGATGTGTATACTGGCGCTGCTGGTTGCGTCGTGTGCCCCACTCGCTGCGCAGAATGAAACTGGCAGCATCACCGGCCACGTCACGGATTCGTCCGGCGCGGTCATCGCCGGCGCAACGATCACTGTCACCGACCTCGGCACCAACGTCGTGCGCACAGCCACGAGCGGATCGGACGGCGGCTACTCCTTCTCAAGCCTCCGGCCGAGTCACTATAAGATCGCCGTTTCGGCTTCGGGTTTCAGTGACAGCGTGATTTCCGATCTCCAATTGCACACCCAGGACACCCTGGCGGAGAACATCCGTCTCACAGTGGGGTCCGCCAGTCAGACCGTGACCGTCGATGCAGATACCGGCCAGATCGATACTTCCTCTGCGGTCGCAACCACAGTCGACCGTCATTTCATCGAGAATATGCCCCTCAGTGGCCGCAGCTTCCAGGCGTTAATCGCGCTCACTCCGGGCAACGTTACGGCAAAGACCTACTACACGAACGCAGGTCAGTTCA
Source organism: uncultured Acidobacteriaceae bacterium (assembly GCA_963820245.1). GTDB lineage: Bacteria > Acidobacteriota > Terriglobia > Terriglobales > Acidobacteriaceae > Telmatobacter. Next base: position 195,985 of record CAWFZC010000006.1, read on the forward strand.
GCATCGACGGCGAGCGCACCGACGCCAATTACTTCTCCATCGACGGCGTCAGCGCCAATGTCGGAATTACCCAGGGTAGCAACGTCTATCTTGGCTCGGCAGGCGCGGGCGCCCAGCAGGCTACCAGCAACAACGGCGGCTATAACAACCTCGTGTCTGTCGACGACATGCAGGAGTACAAGATCCAGACAAACTCGTTCGACGCCGAGTACGGCCGGTCGCCTGGCGCCCAACTCTCCATCATTACCCGAAGCGGAACCAACAAGTTCCACGGAACTGCTTCCGAGTACATCCGCAACGATGTCTTCGACGCCAACACCTGGTACAACAACAATGAAGGCCTGCCGCGCCTGGCAGAGAAACAGAACGACTTTGGAGGCGTTGTCGGCGGTCCCATCTTGCGCGGCAAGGCCTTCTTCTTCGCTTCCTATGAAGGGCTTCGTCTGCGCGTCCCGGAGTCGAAGATCAACATTGTCCCCACCACCTACGCGCGCACTCAGGCGGCGGCTGTCGTTGCACCCCTGCTGTCCGCTTACCCGCTTCCATCCGCGGGCCAGGACTTGCCCGGCCAATGGACAGGTGAGTTCTTTGCCGGCTTCTCCAATCCATCCACGCTCAACGCAACCAGCCTTCGTCTCGATTACACCGTTAGTCCAAAGCTCACTCTGTTTGTCCGCGGCGATGACGCTCCGTCCAGCGGCGAGCAGCATGGCGCCTTCGACTTCTACGCGACTTCAAGCCTCAGCAGCACCACTTCAAACGTCAACACCATCACCGCTGGAGCCACGTACATCTTAAGTCCAACCCTGGTCGACGACTTCCGTTTCAATATCAGCCACGCTAAGGGCGCCACAACCGTCGTCCCCATCGCGTTCGGCGGCGCCACCATTCCTACTAGTGCGTATCTGTTCCAGTCCGATCCCAATTACACCGTCAGTACGTCGGTCTTCTCGCTGTTCTTCAACGACGACACTACGGACTATTACGTCGGCAACGATGCAACCAACCATCAGCGCCAGCTCAATTATGTCGATACCCTGAGCTGGACCAAGGGCAGGCACGCTTTCAAATTTGGCGCGGACATTCGTCATCTAACCCCGACCAACGGCTATCGCCCGTGGGACATCGGATATGACTTTGACAGCGTTCAGGAGCTTGCCACCACGCAAATACCAACCAATGGTTACGCAAACGTCGACACATACGATACCACTGAACTAAAGCCAGTCTTTAACGATGTATCTTTCTTTGCCCAGGATTCCTGGCAGGTGCATCCGCGACTCACCATCAACTACGGACTCCGCTGGGACTACGATCCGCCACCTTCCGAGTCCACCGGCCATCCCTTCTACACTGTTTTGGGCCTCAACGATCCCGCCACCGTTACCATTGCTCCCAAGGGCACGCCGCTGTGGAGTGCGAGCAAGACGAACTTCGCCCCACGCCTCGGTTTTTCGTACATCGTCCACCAGAATCCGGGAGAGGAAACCGTTGTCCGCGGTGGCGGCGGTGTCTTCTACGGCCTGGGCGACCAGCAGGGCGCACAAGGCACACTCGGCTTTCCTTATGGCCGGTCCGAATATATCTACGGCTCTGCGGGTGCCTATCCGCTCAGTCAGGCCGCTGCCGCTCCCATCCCCTTCACCTTGAACCCCCCATACACCTTCGTCTTCGCATTCGAACCAAATCTGGCCGACCCGCGGGTGTATATGTGGAACGTATCGGTGCAACAAAACATGGGAAACACCCGCAGCCTGCAGATGACGTATGTGGGCAATCACGGCAGCGACCTTTTGCGAAATGAAATGCTGAACCCGCCCATGGGCCTCAACCCCAACTTCGACTATCTCGACGTGATCACCAACAGCGACTACTCCAACTACGACGCGCTCCAGGTCCAGTTCAAGCAGAACCCATGGCACAATTTGCAATACCTTGCCTCCTACACCTGGTCGCACGCACTCGACAACGGCTCAAGCGTCGCTTTGCCCCTCCCATACCACACCGTCTACAGTCCGAGCCTCGACTACGGCGACTCCGACTACGACATTCACAGCACCGTCTCGGCCGCAATCACGTACGAACTCCCGAAAGTTAGAGGGGAAAATTCCTTCCTGAACTACGCCGCCAACGGCTGGGCCTTCGACAGCCTCTTCCGCGCCAACAGCGCTGCGCCCATCAACTTCACCACCGGCGTCTTCGCTTTCGGCCTGGCATGGAATGAGACCGCCGCCAACCAACGTCCCAATGTTGTTACTAGTCAACCTCTCTATATCACTGGAGCCGCCTGCGCAGCTATCAATAGCGGAATGAATTGCCCCGGTGGCAGAGGCTTCAACCCCGCCCACTTCAGCACCCCAAGCGACAGCTTTGTTCAGGGTGATCTGGGCCGCAATGTAATCCGCGGCTTCGATGTCTGGCAGGAAGACATCGCGCTCCGCCGCGATTTTCCCATCCACGATAACGTCGCCCTGCTCTTCCGCGCCGAAGCATTTAACATTTTCAACCATCCTCTGTTTGGCGACGTCGGAGTCAATGACGGGCGAAACATTCTCACCAGCTACGGAGCCGTCAACACCTACTTCGGCATCTCCTCTGAGGATCTCGCTTCCAGCCTTGGCGGAGGAGGCGCCGACGGTGGATTCAGCAGCCTCTACCAAATCGGAGCGCCGCGTTCGCTGCAGTTCGCGCTCAAGTTGAACTTCTAAACCAGTTCTTTCACTCCCGGAAGAGAGGCAGTTCTTCGGGCTCGATCCCGCGAGGGACGAACACGAAGCAACCGCCTCTCCTCTTTCTCCGGCTGACATGCAATCGTATTTGTGCGTCGTCGAATTCATGCGGCTTCCATGCCCACTCGTGGACAACTTGCAGGAGCGCAACGGTGGAGATCAGGCATTCATTTTTCCGGGTACTGTTTTGCATCGCATTCGTTTTAGCGGTCGGTGCGTTTTCAGCGCAGGCGCAGTCAGTTCATCCTCCTCCGCCTTCGCAGGCCATCCCCGTCGTCACAACCATGCATGGAGTGCAGGTTTCCGATCCCTATCAATGGCTCGAAGATGGTTCCAGCGCCAACACTCGCAACTGGATCGCGGCCCAGCAGCATTACACCGCAACTCTTCTCTCGTCGCGGCCCGGCATCCGGGCGTTCCAGGCCCAGGCGCGCGAGTTGGTTGACCTTGAAGAAACCCATCGCGTCATCTGCCGCAATCAGCGCTGCTTCATCGAAAAAAAGATCGCTGGCCGGCAGAAAGCCTCTATCTTCCTCCGCGCAGGATCTGATCGCCTCCTCATCGACGCAGCCTCCATTGGCAGCGATCCCGCCGATACGGTCGAGCTCCTTAACGTCTCTTCTGACGGTCGTCTCGTAGCTTATGGAGTGAGACGCGGCGGTCGCGATCAACTCAGCATCCATTTCCGGGACGTCGACACCGGACGCGATCTTGATTCTGACACGCTGCCCGAGGCCCGCTATCTCTACTGGTCGCTGCCCATCGCCCCCGACCGTTCCAGTGTCTACTACGTCCGCTTCGATCCGGCTGGACCGCGCCTTTGCCAGCATCGATTTGGCCAGCCGCTGACCGACGATATCGAGCTCTTCGGTCAGCAGTTTGATGCCACGCAGTTGCTGGCCGCCTCGCTCTCTCCCGATGGCAATTACCTGCTGGCAACCGTGCTGCACGGCGCGTCGGGAGCCACCGACCTCTACCTCAAGGACTGTCGCTCGGCCGCTCCATTTGTCCCAGTCGTCACCGGCGTGCCGGCCACTTTCAACGGATCGATTCTCGGTCACAATCTGTACATCGAAACCAACTGGCAGGCCGGCCGCGGCCGCGTTGTCGTCACCGATCTCGAACACCCGCAGCAGGAGCACTGGAAAGTTTTGGTGCCCGAAATGCCCGACGCAACAATCGAGGCCATTGCCATCACCAGCGATCGCCTCGTCGTCAACACCATGCGCAACGCGCATTCTGAGTTACAGGTCTACACGCTCGATGGCCGTCCGCAGCCTTCCATCCCGCTGCCCGGAATCGGTGCGGTTGACACTCTCGATGCCGATCCCGACTCAACTCAGCTGAGTTTTTCCTATACTTCGTTCGATACGCCGACCGGCTTCTATCCTTTGGTCCTCCGCGAAAGGTGCAGCCGCTCTCCGCGCCGGCCATTCCCGCCTCCCTGCGCGACGTCGTCATCGATCAGGTGTGGTATTCCTCGACAGGCGGAGCGCGCGTTCCCATGTTTCTTGCGCATCGCCGCGACGTGAAACCCGACGGCAATCTGCCCACCCTCCTCTACGGCTACGGCGGCTTCAACTGGGCGCAGTTGCCGGCCTTCTCCGCGGAGGAGGCTGTCTGGATCGAGCGCGGCGGTGTCTATGCCGTCGCGAATATCCGCGGCGGAAATGAATTCGGCGAAGCCTGGCATCGCGACGGTGAACTGGAAAAAAAGCAGAATTCCTTTGACGACTTCGCGAATGCTGCGCGCTGGCTCATCGCCAACCATTACACCAAGCCTGAACGCCTCGCCATCCAGGGCCTGAGCAACGGCGGTCTCCTTGTCACCGCCTCCATCACGCAGCATCCTGAGCTCTTCGCAGCGGCCATCGGGCGCTATCCCCTCATCGATATGATCCGTTACGAACGTTTTTCCATCGCCCGCTGGTGGATAAGCGAATACGGCTCAGTCGAAAATGCGGATCAGTTCCGTATCCTGTATGCCTACTCGCCCTATCATCACGTTGTAAAAGGGACGAAGTATCCTGCCGTGCTCTTCATCACCGGCGACGGCGATACCCGCGTCGATCCTTCGCACTCGCGCAAAATGACGGCCATGCTGCAGAACGCCACCAGTTCCAGAAAGCCCGTTCTGCTGCTGTACGACTCAAAGTCTGGCCACTCAGGAACGCTTTCTGCCGAAGCCGAGGTCGAGCAGACGGCCATCGAATTGGAATTCCTCACCTGGCAACTTCACCTTACGGAGCCTGCCCAATGATGTCGCGTCTTCCTCATCCGTCGTTTCTCTCGGCGCTTTTCAGTGCTCATCGACCGAAGCGTCGCCGTCTCGCCAAACTTGTCCTGGTCTTCTGCGCGTGCGCGTCTTGGTGCACACTTCACGCGCAAAAGTCCACGATTCAGCCCTCCGACATTGCCAATCTCAAACACCTGGGACCACCTCGCATCTCTCCCGACGGCGGCATGGTTGTTTACACCGTCGATACTCCCGTGGCCGCCGGGAAGCATCGCGATGCTCACATCTGGCTCACCTCTACAAGCGAGCCCGGCACCGCGCGGCCCTTTGCCTATAGCGCTTCCGCCGAAGACTCGCCGGATTGGTCTCCCGACGGAACTCACATCGCTTTCCTCTCCGATCGTGCCAATCCTCTCGCGGAAGACTCGGGCTCGCCATTCCACTTCTCGCTCGCTCCCGGCAGCGACCGCAAAGACGCTACGTTCCCGAAAGCTGTCCCCAACGCTCCGAAAGACGATATCGCTGCCAGCAAACCCGTGATGCAATTGTGGTGGATTGCCCTCAACGGCGGGGAAGCCGAACCGCTCACCTACATGCCCGGGGGGATCCGGGCCTTCAAGTGGTCGCCCGACGGCAAATCCATCGCGTTCATCCGCACCGATGCCGATACACCCGAAGAACGTGCCCGCAAAACCGCGAAGAACGACCAGAACCTGATTGATCGCGAGTACCACTACGACCGCCTGTGGATTTACGACCTCGCCTCCCATCAGGCGCGGCTACTCACGACGCAGGATCTGAATGTTGACGCCATCGACTGGTCGCCGGATGGCTCACTCATCGTCGCCCGTGTCTCTCCAACGCCGCGAATCGACGATTACTGGCGTGTGTCGAAAGTCGTTCTCTTCGATACCGCCAAGGGAACGATCACGCGCACCATTGAAGAACACTCGGGCTACGCCTCGCCTGCCTTCTCACACAACGGTACCCGCGTCGCATTCTCTCGCTTTACTCAGCCCGGCGCCGGCTTGCACGGCATCACAGACGAGCACTGCGTCGAAAATCTTTCCGACGGCCGCATGATCCGCCTTGAAGACAAGCTGCCCGGCACCATTGCTCAAATGGATTGGGCTGGTCCCGGCAGCGATCTCATCGTCGACGAATTTGTCGGCGCGCGCACTGAGGCGGTCGAGATCGACACCGCTTCTTTTACCGTAAAACCGCTGCCGGGTATTTCGGTCAACACCGAGGAGGCCTTCCATGCCAGCCGCGACGGCCACACCGTGGCCTTCCTCGGCGACGCTCCGGCCAGGCCGCCCGAAGTTTATATCTGGAGAAACGGCGCCGCCGAGGCCGTCACCAATACCAACCCTCAGGTGGCACATTGGAGCATCGGAACCCAACGCGAAATCACCTGGAAAAATCCCAACGACAATCGCACCATCTATGGTGTCGTTGTCCTGCCGCCCGGTTATCAGGTAGGCACGCGTTATAAAACTGTCGTGCATGTGCACGGCGGTCCAGAAGAGGCCTGGACAGTCGGTTTCAACGGCAACTGGTACAACTACGCCACGATGCTCGCCTCTCATGGATATGTCGTGCTGCTGGCCAATCCCCGCGGATCTGATGGACAGGGACCGGCTTTTACCGAGTCCAATTACCAGGACTGGGGCGGCGGCGACTTCGCTGACATCATGGCCGGCGTGGACTACCTCATCCAGCAGGGCATCGCCGATCCAGACCGTATGGTCGTCGGCGGGTGGAGTTATGGCGGATTCATGACCGCTTGGACAGTCACGCACACCGACCGCTTCAAGGCAGCAATGGTGGGCGCCGGGGTCACCGACCTTTTCAGTATGGCCACCGTTACTGATATTGCGCCCAGCTTTTCGCAGGGTTACTTTGGCCCGCTGGCGGCCAACCCGGCCGTTTACGATCAGCACTCGCCTGTGCGGTTTCTCGATCACTGCCACACGCCGGTGCTCGTTCTCCATGGTGAAGCCGACGTGCGTGTCCCGACCTCCCAGGGGCAGGAGTTCTACCATGGCCTCCGCTTCATGGGAAAAGATGCGGAGATGGTCACCTACCCGCGCGAGCCCCATATCTTCACGGAGCGCGAGCACCAGATCGACTCGCTCACCCGCATCCTCGCCTGGTACGATGCCCACACCAGCAAGTGAGCAGCGCGCCAATGACGTTCCTCCGCAATCTGGTTCACCGCCCGCGCCAACTCTGGTTGCGCCGCGCGCTGTTCCAGATTCATCTGTGGGCCGGCATCGCCATTTCCCTCTATGTGGTTGTGATCGCCCTCAGCGGTTCCATCCTCGTTTTTGAAAACGAACTTACTGGCACGACGCTGCCCCGCGGCCTCAACGCGTTGGACCCTTCGCGCACTGCTCCGATTCCCGAGGTCATGCGCAGTTTTGCGCAGGCGTGTCCCGGTTGCAGGGCAAGTCTTCTCATCACTCCCTATCCAGCCGTTCCCGCGTTTCAGATTAGTGCCGTTGACGCGCATAATCGGCTGCTGGGTTTCATCGCCGACCCTGTTAGCGGAACGATCCTTTCCCAGCCGCGCACCTGGGTAGAGTGGATGCACGATCTCCACACTTACCTGCTGCTCGGCAGTGAGCATGGCGAGCAGGTGAATGGTGTTGGCGCAGCGATTCTGCTTCTCCTTTGTGTCACAGGGCTGTTCCTCTGGTGGCCGGGAATCAGGAACTGGAGTCGCGGATTTCAAATCAGCTTCCGGAGCCACTGGCGTCGCGTCAATTTCGACGCGCACCACGCCATCGGCATATGGACGCTTTCATTCGTCACATGGTGGTCGATCTCCGGTGTTTACTTTGCCTGGTACCAGCCTCTGGAAGCGGCCATTAATGTTGTCTTCCCTGTGCGCGCAATGCTGTCACCACCGTTGCCGCCCCTCGCGCCGAACATCGGAGCGCACGCTACGCTCGCAGACGTCGTCGCCGCCGCGCAGCACTCTTCACCGCATGGGCGGCTCTTCGCAATTTACGGCCCTTCGCTCACCGACTCCACCGTATTTGTCCAGATGGATCTGCGCGATCCCGGTAACTTCGCCCATCGCGATCTAATCACCATCGAAACCTCCAGCGCCCGTGTCCTGACGGTCTGGCACTACGGCAGCAACGAGACGACGGGAGACTGGATTCTCTGGTCGATGTTCACCCTGCATTTCGGTACGGTGTGGGGCACGCCCTTCAAAATTTTCTGGTTTCTCCTTGGCATGAGCCTTGCGGTACTGAGCGTCACTGGTTTCATCATGTACTGGAATCGGTACCTGCGCCATCAGCTGGGGAAGGGACCGCATCCATAGCGTTGGCGATTTCTGCGGCTGCAGCATCGCGCACCGCCTCACCCTCGAGTTAGAACGTCCGGTGATCGCAATCAAATCTGCTCCTACGAGTGACTCCGAGGAATCTCGAGATTCAACACGTTTTGAGCGATACAGGCTCAATGTTGGCTATGCATCGATTGATAGCCAGCAGACCAGTGAAACGAAAGTGGAGTGGACATCCTTTGCGCAAATCCAGATTGCTGTCGCGACAAAGTTTCACAAGGCCACCTTTCGATACGGAAGGATTTGGCAAATCCGTCCATTGATCTAATTAGGCTTTGCAGAGCGGGATTTCGGATCCGTTTCGCCACAGCTTTTTCACGCCGAAACACAGAGGATAGTGGATGCTAGTGTTTGGGGCGTTTGAACTCTTACCCGGGATTCAGCGAATAACAAAGGACGCTGTCATTCGCATGTGGATAGGGGTTGCTCGCTTGAATCACCGAAACCAGCGCCCGGGAAAAAACGCTTATCGGTCACTGGCTGGCAAGGAAGTGAAGTCTGCGTCGCGGCCCACGCCCGCCCCAAGGGAAATAGTGATATCGGACTGTCACGCACGGTGTTTATGCTTGGCGCCCAGGAAGATATTGCTCAAGAAAACGCCGCGCCAGAATGAACCCGTCTTTCCGCTCCTGCGGAAATTCGGGAAGGTTCGCGGTGTGCGGCGCATCCCAAAATTGGTCTTCGTGCTCCACCGCGATGCCGCCATTGAAGTGGATTTGCAGCAGCACAGTGAGGAACTCCGTCCACTTCACAATCCCTTGTCCGGGAATCCGATAACGCCACCACCCCTGCCCGGCAATGCCCACTTGCTGCAGGATCGGCTGAATGATTTCCGTATCTTTGGCATGGACCGCGAGGATACGGTCTTTGAAGTGCCAGGCAGCGCTGACAGGATCAATGTAAAGCCGCATTAAGTGGGACGGATCAAATTCGAGTCCCAGCCGCTTGCTCGGCACACGGTCGAAGACTGCCTGCATTGCTGCAGGATAGGTTGCAAAGTTTACACCGGTTGGATAGTTCTCCCAACCCATACCGATGTCGAGCTTTTCACAAACGGGCAGGTATTTTTCGTTGAAGACGTCAGCAAAGGCCGCGGCCTGGTCTTCCATTTTGACGCCAGGCTGCCCGCCGCTGAAGGTGCCCACAAACTTGCAGCCAAGTCGATGGCAGAATTCCAGCGCCCGAATAAATTCGGCCTGCGCGGCGGCGCGCTTGCCCGCATCGGGATCCGTGTGGTTGGGACCGAAGTACTCGATGCTGATGATGCGAATGCCTGCGTTACGCGCCGTGGCCAGAATCTGATCGATCGCGCTGTCGCTCAGGTTTGGATTGAAGTCCGGACCCGGCGTGACCACAACTCCTTCGTAGCCAGCCTGCGCGGCAAAGGCCAGTTTCTGCGGTGAATACGGCGTGATGATGGAGAGCTTGGGATAGGGCGTGTCCGCAGGCGTCACAGCTTGCGTTACTGGCGCCTGCGCTGCTTCCATCGGAACCGCCGCGGCTCCCGCCACGCCCAGAGCCGCTGCGGATGTGCCGCCCACCTTCAAAAAATCTCGCCGATTCCAAAACGAGCTGTCGCTCTCCATATCGATCGTCCAATCTGGTGAAGCAAGCTCACCAAATGTTCAGGCACATTGCCCGGCCTTTGTGCTCATATTCCATGTTTGACTCAGGAAAGAGTCCAGCCGGAACGGTTTTCACGTTTGATGAAGGGTGCAGCTTCAGGACAGTTTGTTGCAACCATCTTTGGGCCGTCCCATTCGATTTTCTTTCCCACCCGCAACGACACGCAGCCGAGCAACATGATTTCGGTGAGGCGCGATGCGATCTCAAAGCTCGAGTAACAGAGTTCCGGCGTGTTCTCCTTAACCGCAGTGATCCACTCTTGCGTATGGGCAGAATTGTTGTCTTTTCCGTGTGGATTGCGCGGGATGCGTTCGGCGAACTGAGCCAGCGCGGGGTGCTTGGTGTAGTGGATATACTTTTCGTCACCCTTCAGCTTGACGAAGAAACTTGTTCCGTAGTCGTCGGGTGAAAAGATCGTGCCTTGATCTCCAATAAGCAGGCATCCACTGTCGGGAACTTCACCACGCAGCGCGATGATGTCGGCAGTCAATTCAATCGGCGGTTTGTTGCTGAAGTCATGACCGTGAGGGGCTGTCGCATCCGGCTGGCCGCCGTCATACCACCAAAGCATGACCGCGTCCTGTCGGATCGATCGGTGATGGTGGAAAAGATGCGGGTTCGCAACAGAAATGGAAGCTTTGCGTTCCGGAAATTGATAGCGAATTTTGGTGCCGACAGGAAAAGACTCCTTATTCATCTTGCCGAATGGCGTTGCTTCAATCTCCGTCGGGTAGCCGAGATTCAGCGCGCGGAACGGCAAGTTGACCGTATGGCAAGCCATGTCACCGAGTGCGCCCGTGCCGAAATCCTGCCATCCTCGCCAGTTAAATGGATTGTAAATTCCACTTGAATCCTTTGGATCACGATTGCCTATGTAAGGGCGCATCGGAGCCGGTCCAATCCACTTGTCCCAATCGAGTGCAGCAGGAATCGGGTCTTCACCTTGGGGGCGATCCATTCCCTGCGGCCATACCGGCCGATTCGTCCAGACGTGAACCTCGTGTACTTGCCCTATGAGTCCGTCTTGTATCGTCTCGACCGCGCGGCGCAAGCCCGCCGCAGCGCTGCCCTGGTTGCCCATCTGCGTGACAACCTTTCTATCTTTAGCCATTTTTCGCAGATAACGCGCTTCGTAAACGGTTTGAGTCAACGGTTTCTGACAATAAACAGCCTTGTTCATCTTCATTGCTGCCGACGCCACGATCGCGTGCAGATGATCCGGCGTCGAAACCGTCACAGCATCGATCTGGTTGCCCATTTGGCCCAGCATTTGGCGGTAATCTTTGTAAAACTTCGCTTCCGGATATTTCGTCGTCTGCCGTGCGTAGTTTTCTGAACCCGAATCTACGTCGCATAGCGCGACGATGTTTTCGGTAGCGCAGGCATCGGTGTCGCTGCGGCCCTTACCGCCCATTGCGCCGATGCAGGCAATGTTCAATTTGCTGTTCAGATTCTGGCCACGCAAAAGTGACGGCACACCAAACGCAAGCGCGCCCGCAGCGAGTGAAGTAGTCTTGATGAAATCGCGGCGGTTGACCCCCGAGGTCGCTGCGGATTCCGAAGAATTCGATTGGAGTATTTTTCCTGCGGTCTTGTACATGCGCAACAGAATACACCGGCCGGGGTGTAGGCTGCTTTTTGATAAACCGAACGACCAGGCATTGCGAGCAGATCAAGCTGCGGGACGGGAAAACCACAACGCAAAAAATCACCCTTGTGGCGGCAGCATGCGGTTTCCTATCGTCCGAATTGCGTTGTCGGTCTCCAGAAAAAACAGCCATGATTGATCCTGCGCAATCATTTCTTCAAGTTCCGGTTCGCTCAAGACCATGCATGCCGTCGAGAGAGCATCCGATTCAGCCGCGGTATCGGCCAGGGCCCAGACGCGGCTTTGCCGGAGGGCCGACTGGCCGGTGCGCGGATCAAGAATATGGTTTCCCTTTACCGCAAGTCCGGAGCCACTCAACGAAGCATGCGTAAGCAAGAATCGCTTCGGCGAACGGTCATCGCCGAGGCCGCAAGACCAGCCAACCGTTTGTTTTGGCGGTTCGCCGGCCAGAATGCTGCTGCCACCTGCAACCAGCAAGAACGAAAAACACTCCCAGTTACGCAGCAACTCGGCCATGCGGTCCAGAGCAAATCCTTTCCCGATGGCGCCAAGATCGAATTGCAACCGCCCGCTCTCACAACGGATGGAAAGCTCCTGCGGCAGTAAACTCCATTGCGGCAATGATGCTTGCGTTTGCAAGGCTGTGGCCGTCGCGGAGAACGCACCGTTTGTCTCTGATTCCATTCTCTTTGCGATTTCAAGGCAGGCAAAGGCTGGTTCACTCAAGCGCAATTTCTCACCGGGAGCAAGGTGAGCGATCTGCGCCATGTCGCTGTTCGCGCGAAAGCGGCTTAAATGCGATTCCAGCTTATCCACCAGATCGATCGCGGCCTGTGCGGCCTGCGCGGCATACGCTTTTTCTTCGTCGGCAATGCGCACCTCAAAGTGTGTCGCCATGGCGCGATGGTTGAATTGGTGGATGTCAGCCATGAATTCTCATTTCGGAATAGGCGACCACAAAAGGAACAATACACCGGGCCTGGCGCCAAAAAAATCCGGATGAAATTGCTGCAATTGATCCTGATACTGATCCGCAGCTTCAGTAGAAGTGATGTAAAAATCAGCCTCGCTGGGTTGCTGACCGGGCTGCCAGAATCCCACTTGAGAGAAATGCCGCAGGTACCACGGCAACGGCCAGGGATCGACGGCAATAACGGCGATACGCGGCGATCGGATTGCTTGCTGCTGGGCCACCTCCGCAATCAGAGGTGGCAGCCCAAGCAAATCTTCTGAGGTGTGCGCATATGCATACGGATTCGTCTCCTCCGCTGGATGGAGAAAGACCCGCTGCCGGGTGTCGTGTGCGATCAGAGCTGCGGCCAAAGCTCCCACCAGGATGCAAAGAACTGGAGCGGCCGCGCGGAGAGAAGGATAAGTCACTGGCAAGCGCCAGAGCGATACGATCCCCCGGCCTGCAAACAGAGCGATCGGGAGCCAAAAGTTCAGGGCCAGCCACGGCGTCTTGTACGGAATCAGAATGTAGATGATAGCGAGGAAGACGGCATAAAGCGCGAGAAACCCATACGGGGAATGCTCGCGATTTCTCACGGATTTCAAGAAACCGATGCAGGCAAGGGCGACGATCAATCCGCCGGACCAACCACCGACAAGGAGCTGCCCGTAATACCAAAATGGCTTTTCATGGCCTTCTCCACCTGCTCGAGCACTGAGGTCGTGCGCTGCGTGCAATGACGCTGGAAGGGCTTTCAGATTGGAGCCGAACCATGTGTATAGCAACGCGCTCAGCAACAGGAATACTAAAGTCGAGGTCAGCGCTGCTTTGGGACGCCACCAACCATGGGAAGTTGCTCCGTGCAGGTTCCAAAGCCAGAAGGCGGCTGCGGCAGCCACCAGCGCGACGAAGTGAAGTACAGCGGTTTCCTTGCTTGAGAGCATCAGAGCAGCGCAGGCTCCAGCAAGGACGGCTTGCACGGTGGAACGCGTTTTGCAGGCGCGCCAACCGGTAAGGAGCAATCCAAACATGGCGGCAACAAAAATGGACTCATGAATGAAATACCGGTCGTAGTAAACCGGCAGGGGAGCGAAGGCAAACAGGAGCGCCGCAATCAGGCACGGTGCAAAGCCGAACATATCGACTGCCGCACCAAAAAGAACGACGGTGACCGTTCCGGCCAGCACGGTCGTCAGACGCAGTTCGGATTCTGTGAGTTCAGAGAAATCCTTTGCGCCTTGTATTCTCGCCAGAGGCAGGGCGAACGCCGCTAGAGCCGGGCCATGGCGATCCTGCGGATCGTACACGAAAGGTTCGCCGGCCAGCAATTGTCCTACGATGTATGCGTTGACGGCTTCATCCGTGTGCATGGGCCGCGCGCCCAACTGCGGTAGACGGAGTAGTAGCCCGAGTAGCGCGATAAGAACAAATACCGCCCAGCGAATCCAACCGGGAGGTTTCAAGCCGCGGGCTTGCCCCACACCTCAACCTCAATGTAGTGGTTCAACTTGTTTGACGTGTTTCCGTTGCTGTACAGGCGGACGTACCGTCCCTTCACGCCCTTGGCATCGATCAACTTGCCCTGATACGTTTCGATGTAGTTGAAATCCTTGCCCGCACCAAGGCCCAGCTCGTTGTGAAAATCATTGTTGAAGATCGTCGCGACACCGGAGCGGAACGTGGGGTCGTCGGAAACCTGGGCAACAACATCGCGATACACGCGCGCCTGGGAATGGAAATGCCAGATGAGAACGGCGTAGATGTCCGCTCTTTTCGCCAAGTCGATCTGCACCCATTGCTTGCCCGGGCCCAGCTCGACCCATGAGCCTTCGTTGCCGTCCTTGTCCCCGTCAACAATCATGTCCAGCGTACCAACGTCGGGATCATTGTCGCTGGCGGTGACCTTCTTGCTCCTCGCCAGGTTGATCGTGCCTACAGGCACCATAAAATCAGGCCGCTTGCCTTTCATAGGGGGCTCAAGATTGCCAACATTGAGAGGCACAGGCGTCCCGACAAAAAGAGGCGGAGGCAATTTTGTTTTCAAAACCACCTGGTTTTGAGCCAAAGCGGCGGTTGCGACAATCAGAAAAGTTATAACGGGAAGCATTCTGGAAAGCATTTTCATCATGATCTCAAGCTCTCACTTCTTCGGGAGTAATGGCAACTCTCGTCTGCGCGGCAACGGCTTCATTTGCCTTATGGATTGAGTATTCGCTGCTGAAGGCTTCATCTCCAGGGCAATTCAATTTTGCCGAACCCCGAATGGCGTTGAAGAAATTTTCCAGGTGCGGCTGATGCGGCGGTTTGTTGAAGAACACTGGAATTTCATATTCCGCCAGTTGCGCGGTTTCACGCACGTCCACCTTTGCGGCTTCGTCTGCAGACGAAGGCTTTGCTCGAACGTAGCCTTTCTGGGCAAGGTCGTCCCATGAAACGGCGGTGGCCCGCGCTTCGCGGTAAATCGCGCAAAGTGACGGATCTTCCGACATCTTGATGGTGCCGTCGTCACCCATGAACATTTCAAAATAACCGCCGCCAGCGCTGGTGGTCGTTTGTACCTGATACGTGGCCCGCGCCACACCTTTCTCCATCGGATACTCGTAAATCACGATCGCGTTGTCGTACCAATCGTGGTTTTGGTAATAATCCAGTCCGCCGCTGCCGATAACGGACTTTGGCGTGCCCAGCCACCAGTTGAATATGTCAATCTGATGTGCGCCCAGATCGGACAGCGGTCCCCCGCCAAGTCCCTTGTACCAACGCCAGTTGCGGAACTGATGCATGTCCTTATAGCCGTATTTGGCGAGCATGCTTGCCGGCATCTCGTATTTTTTGGGCCAGCCAAAATCTTCCTTGACGGCACGGTTCCATTGCCCTTGTGCTGCCGTCAGCCGGCCGCAAAACTGCGCCTCGTGCAGCAGACCGGTTCAAGGTGAAAAGGTAGCGCGGATTGCTGCGTCGCTGATGTCCGATCTGCAACAGCTTTCCGGTTGCGCGCATGGTTTGCACCATGGAGCGCGCTCCATCGATCGTGTTGCTCATCATCTTTTCGCAATACACATGCAAGCCCGCTTTGAGACACGTATTGGTCATCGGAGCGTGCCAGAAATCCGGGGTCGTAATGATCACCGCCTGAAGGTCTTTTTCCTTGGCCAGCAGGTCCTCATAATTTTCGTAGGTGCGGACCTGGTTGCCGATCTTACCCAGATACCGCGAACCTTCGTTCAGGTGGTAATCCCAAATGTCGCATAGCGCAACAAGTTTGACGCCCTCAATATTCAGCAAGGATTCGAGCAGCACCTTGCCTTCCTCACCATACCCGATGAGAGCGATGTTGATGGTATTCAGCGAAGACTTGCCGCCGACCGCCGTTTTTGCTGCGGAATCGGACTTGCACGCGTCTAGTAACAACCCGGCGCCGGCAACAGCCGTGGCGCTTATGAAATCGCGACGATTCAGATCTACCATTTCTTGAGCACCGCAAATCTATTGTGTTCGGCCAGAAGAAAAGCCCCCGCGACAAGGGCGATGTGAATGCCAAGCCACGCCACGCCGTCGTCCTGATTGATCAGCACTAGGCCGACCGTGAGCGCAATAAAGAGCGCGGCCTGCGCCAGCAGTGACAGGCGCGTACCGAGACCGATAATAAGCATGATTCCGGTGATAATGAAGGCCGGACCGAGCATCCGGTCGAACGCCGTCAAAACAAATTTCGGAAACAGTGGTTCTTGCGCAAATTTGTCGCGGAGAGCAACTGGGATGCCCGCATAATTGGCCAGCGCATAAGACTTGACGTTGACGTTGACCAACACTCCGCTCGGATCCGGTTGGCCCGTAGTGGGATCGATGAGTGGCATGGCTACGGAGTGATAAGCGCCAAACTTTTCAATACCCACAAACAACGCTCGCACGCCAAGCCAAAGACGCAATGCCAGAAAGGCGAACGTATAGTCCCATCGAACATTCCGGCAGACTGCCGGATTTGCTTCAGTCGAATCAATCATGTTTTCCTGTTCCGTACCCAGCTCGAAATGCAAGGTCTTTCAATCAAGTTTACGCTGTCGGCGGCATCATAACGAAGGCCCCCGGCTGCGGACTAAAAGCGCTTAGCTCATCTTCCAGGGACCGCGATATTCGCGGGTTAGGCGCTTGCTTGCTTCAGGGTCGCCGATAATCTTCTCTTCCTTCACGTCCCAGCGAATCTTTCTTCCTTCAAGCATCGAAATAAGGCAAAGATGCCCAGGGATGGCCGAGTGATGCCCAACTTCTACCGGCGTAATTGTGGCTTCGCGCGATTTAATGCAGTCCAGGAAGTTCTGCTGGTGATTCGTAGAGCTGTAAAGCTTTACCTTCCGCAGTTCGCGGGCAAGGTTCTTGCCTTGCTTCCACGCCGGGTTCGAGGCTTCAAATTTGCCTCGATCTACCCACACCCAGCCTTCCGTGCCAATCCACTTTGCGCCCATCTTGATGTCGGGATAGCCGCCCGCGATCGTCATGGTGATATTTTGCGGATACTTGAGCTCAAAGCGGTACTTCGGCGACGTGTTATAGATCGCTTTGGCAGGCGGCAGGTCGCCACTCCCTTCCACCTCTGACGGGCCGGAGTTGTCGAAATCCAGACCCCAATGCGCGATGTCGCAATGGTGGCCGATCCAGTCCATCAGCTGCCCGCCGCCGGTGTTGTAGTTCCAGCGCCAGCCCATGTGTGATCGGGCCTTTATATAAGGCTCCATCTTCGATGGGCCAATCCAGGTTTCATAATCCAATTCAGGAGGCGGATCGGTGGCCAGCAAGTCCCAGGCCTTCGTACCCGGCAAAACCTCCGTCAGGCTGGCCACGGTTAAGCCATTGGCCGCCAGCTTGGCCAGCGCTTCCTTTCCTATCCCACCAAAATCCCCATGGCCGTCTGGCAGGCCAACCTCCACGTGAGTCACTGTACCTATCAGCCCGTTTCGAACAATCTCTGCGGCCTTGTGAAACGTCGGTTCCGAGCGCTGCCATGAACCCATCTGCCAGATGATGCCGTTCTCCTTCACCGCTCGCACAATTGACTGTTGCTCTGCGACGGTGTGCGCTAGAGGCTTCTCGCAGTAGATGTCCTTCTTTCGGCGCGCGGCTTCGGTCGCGACAATCTCATGCCAATGATCCGGCACGGCGATCATCACGGCGTCGATGTCCTCACGGGCAAGCAACTCCCGGTAATCGTGGTAGCCTTTGCAATCCTCGCTCCCGTAGTTGTCGTTGATCATCTTGACTGCGGCCGCCAGATGATCCTTGTCAATGTCGCAGGCCGCGACCACCTGGCAATCATCTGACGCCAGGAAGCCCTTGGTGTTGCCCGGTCCCTGCATCCCCATCCCGATGACGCCGAGATTGATGCGGTTGTTGGCTGACGTTGCCGAACTCTGCGCTGCGAAAGCGGGAAGCACTGCAGGCAAAATTGCTGCCGATCCGGCAGCTTTAAGAAAATGGCGGCGATTAAACACACGAACTTCTTGTGTGTCTTTTGAATCGGACTCTTTGAACATGGTCCATTTGAATATCACTTCATCCCAGTGGAATTGCAAATGCCAATGAATACACGTCGTGATTGAGTAATCGCAGTGCAGGTGGCTGAGAGCCGAGAAGGCTTTGGCGAGTTCCCCGAATCCAGGACAGATGGGGCTTGCAAGCTGAGAAGCGTATGTGCGCTGATCAGCCGATCGCGATTCTCTCGACGCACGGGAATGGGCGAATCCCCCTTACGGCTGGCTCCAGCAATGTCCGGCGGAAGGTGGCGGATGGGTTTAAAAACTGGACCAGCTACACATTTTGAATCTGCCTCAGTTACAGACTCATCAAAGTTGGACACGCATACGTGGTCTCGCGGCGCGAACGATCCCCCAAGAGAACATTTCACGCTTGAACGGAGAATGGGTATGACTGCGCTTAACGGCCTAAGGGCTGGAAATCCTTCCATCTATACTGCCGCTCTCATTTTCATCGCGGGAACAATGACCGTTGGCTCCGGGTTAGTTTCAGGGTGTGGCAAGAATGTCCACGCTGGTTCAACTAACGCTCCGGCCGCAATGAATACAACAGTCGTTAAAGTAGTGCAACGTGACGTTCCCATTTCGGGCGAGTGGGTCGGTACGCTCGATGGCTACGTCAATGCCCAGATTCAGCCTCAGGCGAGTGGCTACCTGATCCATCAGAACTATCGTGAGGGCTCAGAAGTCGAGAAGGGCGCCGTGCTGTTTGAGATAGATCCTCGTCCGTTTGAGGCCGCACTTGAGCAGGCGCAGGGTCAACTAGGTCAGGCACAAGCACAACTCGCGCTTGCCCAGATCAACGTGAATCGAGACACGCCTCTGGCAGAAGCTCGCGCAATAGCAAAAAGCCAACTCGACAACGAGGTACAGCAAAAGGCGCAAGCCGAGGCTGCTGTGAAGACGGCAGACGCTGCGGTGTCGACTGCGAATCTCAATCTCGGGTTCACCAAGGTTCGATCGCTGATTTCAGGCGTTGCGGGCCAAGCCACAATCCAGGTTGGGAACCTCGTAAACATTCAATCAGTACTGACTTCGGTGTCGCAACTCGATCCGATCAAAGTCTATTTTTCAATCAGCGATAGCGAGTATCTCGCTCTCACAAAGCGGGCTGGTGAGGGCGGCGGCGATCTGCTGCATGGAGCGTCGAATATACCTCTCACTTTGACTCTGTCCGATGGAGAGGTGTACCCGCATAAAGGGCATGTGGTGTTTGTAGACAGGCAATTGAACCCGCAGACCGGCGCCATTCGAATTGCTGCATCCTTCCCAAATCCAGGCAACATACTTCGCCCAGGGCAGTTCGGAAGGGTGAAAGCCGAGACGGAGGTTCTGCACAGTGCTGTTCTTGTTCCATTGGCAGCGGTCAATGACTTCCAAGGGCAGGAACAGGTTTATACAGTTGCTGCAAACAATACCGTCCATGTGAATAACGTCACGCTCGGCCCGCAATACGGCGATAGCTGGGTCATCGAAAATGGCCTTTCAAGCGGGTCTCTCGTTATTACTGACAATCTACAAAAGCTACGTGAAGGCGCTCCCATCAACCCGCAATTGGTAGAGCTTCATGGCGACTCTTCAAACCCGACTCAAGCGATGGCGAGGTGACCGATGTCGAAATTCTTCATCTCTCGCCCCATTGTTGCGATTGTTATCGCCATCATCACGGTGGTTGTTGGTATCGTCTCGTTGTATACGCTGCCAATTTCTCAGTACCCCAACATCGTTCCACCTGAAATCCTTGTCACTGCAACCTATCCAGGCGCAGATGCCAAGACCGTCAGTCAGGCGGTGTCGACACCGATCGAGCAACAAATGAACGGCGTCGACAACATGATCTACATGAACTCGGTGAGCGCCAACAACGGTGTGGTTCAACTGTTCGTAGATTTCGATGTCAAGACCGATCCCAACATTGACCAGGTGCTCGCACAGTTGCGCGTGGATCAAGCCCAGTCTCAGCTTCCGGCACAGGTAACGACGGCCGGCCTCACGGTGCAGAAGGCTCTGACATCCCCGCTGATGATTGTCGCTATCAATTCACCCGGCGGAAAGTTGAGCCAGGACTTCCTGACCAACTACGCCATCATCAATCTTCAGGATCAGCTTGCTCGCGTGAAGGGCGTGTCTCGTGTGCAGGTATTTGGTGGTCAGTACGCGCTTCGCGTGTGGGTTGACCCGGACAAACTGGCCAAGCTTGGCGTGACAGCAACGGATGTGATCTCCGCAATCCAGACGCAGAACAACGTCAACCCTGCCGGACAAATTGGCGGTGAGCCGATTCCTAAAGGGCAGCAATACACCTATACCGTCCGTACGCAGGGACGGCTGGTCAAGCCGGATGAATTCGGAAACATCATTCTTCGCGCCAACTCCGACGGGTCGATTCTGCACCTCAAAGATGTTGCCCGCATTGAACTCGGCGACCAGGCATACGGTGTTTCCGCTCGTTACAATCAGGCGCCGTCGGGCGTGATGGCCATCTATCAACTTCCCGGTTCGAACGCGGTGGAGACTGCCGCCGCCGTCAATCAGCGGATGAAGGAGCTTTCTCAATCGCTCCCGTCGAGCATTTCATACAGCGTGCCACTCGATACAACCAAGGCGGTCACTGCCGGCATTCACGAAATATTGATCACGCTGTTTGAGGCACTCGGCTTGGTTGTACTGGTCGTCTTCCTCTTTCTTCAGGGCTGGCGGGCAACTTTGATTCCCCTGCTTGCGGTTCCAGTTTCGCTTATCGGTACGTTCATCATCTTCCCAGCCCTCGGGTTTTCGATCAACACGCTTTCTCTCTTCGGACTTGTGCTGGCCATCGGCCTGGTGGTTGACGATGCCATCATCGTTGTCGAAGCTGTTGAACACCACATTGATGAAGGGATGAATCCGAAAGAGGCAACCGCCAGAGCAATGGAGGAGGTGGGTGGTCCAGTAGTCGCTATCGCCCTTATTCTCGCGGCCGTGTTCATTCCTACTGCGGCGATTCCCGGGATCACCGGGCGCATGTATCAGCAGTTCGCCGTCACTATTGCAATCTCCGTCCTCATCTCCGCATTCAACGCGCTGACATTATCGCCGGCCCTCGCGTCGCTGCTGCTGAAGCCCCGACTGGAAGGGCGTAAAAAGAGCCTTCTCGATAGGGGATTCGGTCAATTCAATAAGTTCTTCAGCCGCACGACCGACGGTTTCGTTAAGACTTCACGCGTTCTGATTCACAAGTCCGCGTTCGCAATGATTGGCCTCCTGGTCATCGGGGCTGTTGCAGTCTCTCTTGGGAAAAGTCTTCCGGGCGGATTCATTCCGACTGAAGACCAGGGCTACATGTTTCTCGCACTGCAGCTTCCAGATGGTGCGTCAGCGCAGCGAACTGATGCTGCTGAGCAGAAGATCAGTGAAGCTCTGCTGAAGACGCCCGGCATCGAAGGTGTAATTGCCGTCAATGACTTCTCCCTTTTGACGCAGGTGCAGAGCACAAATGCTGGATTCTTTTTTGTGAATCTCAAGCCGTGGGCAATGCGCAAGACCAAGGAGCAGCAGCTCGAATATCTTCAAGCCAGTATTCAAAAGCAGTTGGCAGGGAATCCGGATGGAATTGCGTTCGCGTTTCCTCCACCCTCAATCCCGGGCATAGGAACTTCGGGCGGCGTCACCATGATTCTTGAGGACCGCTCTGGCTCTGACGATCCAACAACTCTAACGAAGAATGTTTTTACGTTCTTGGGCGCACTTTCAAAGCGTCCGGAAATTGCAGCGGCAATTCCGTCCTATCAGCCGGCGGTCCCTCAGCTCTATGCAGATGTTGACAAGGAGAAGGCGCTGCAGCAGCAAGTAGAACTGTCCTCCGTCTACACGACCATGCAAACCTTCATGGGCGGCTATCTCGTCAACTACTTCAATCGATTCGGCCGTCAATGGCAGACGTATGTTGAAGCGGAAGGGACGTCGCGAACCAACATCGACAATATCAGTCAGTTTTACGTGCGCAGTGCAAACGGCAGTCAGGTACCACTCAGTTCTCTTGTCAAAGTCAGCCGCATTACTGGTCCGGAATTCATCTACCGGTTCAACGAATTCAATGCGGCGCAGCTGAATATTACAGGCGCACCGGGGTACAGTTCAGACCAGGTCCGAAAGGCACTCGAAGAAGTCTTCAAGGAGACCATGCCGGCTGGCGCAGGCTTCGACTATTCCGGCATGTCATTCCAGGAGCAACAGGCCGAGAAGGGGATTCCGTCGTGGGCTGTCTTCGGCCTCTCCTTGATCTTCGTTTTCTTGATCCTCGCCGCCCTCTATGAAAGTTGGACCCTGCCCTTCAGCGTGCTGCTCAGCACTCCCGTCGCAATTCTCGGCGCGTACCTGGCATTGCATGCACGACATTTTGAAAACGATATTTTCGCAACCATCGGTCTCGTAATGCTCATCGGTCTCTCGGCAAAGAATGCAATCCTTATCGTCGAATTTGCCAAGATGAACTATGAGCGCGGTGAAAGTATCTGCGACGCCGCCCTCGATGCGGCACGCCTGCGCTTCCGTCCCATCGTCATGACGGCACTGGCGTTCATCGTCGGCTGCTTGCCGCTTTGGGCAGCGAGTGGTTCGGGAGCCGCATCCCGGCGGATCCTCGGCACCGTTGTCGTTGGAGGCATGACGCTCTCAACGATCCTCGGTCTTATCTTTATCCCCGTCACATTTGCGGTGGTCGAGTTTCTCTCGCATCGCCTGGTGAGAGGCGGAAAGGGAACGACGATGGATTCAATCTGCGGTCCCGGTGTTCCTTCAGGCCAAGAGATTGCCGCAAACACCGGCACAGAAGAGGGGCAAGCATGATGCGCGCTCCACGATTTGTATTCTTTGCTATGCTCGTCGGCGCGATCGGCCTGCTTTCCGGTTGCAATGTAGGGCCGAAATACGCACGGCCAAATGTCATGGCTCCGCCCGTGTTTCGTGGAGCAGATGGCGCCGAGGTCTCAAGCGATGCCAGGAATTCACTTGGCGATGAGCAATGGGCCGCCGTCTATCGCGAACCGGAACTCCAGGCCCTGATTCGCAAGGCGCTCGCCAACAATTACGACGTGCGCATTGCTGCGCGACGAATCCTCGAGCAGCAGGCTCAAGTCAGGATCACACGTTCTCAGCAATTTCCAAGCGTCACTGTAGGTGGAACCGGAATCGGCGCAACGCTACCGTCTTCGCTCGGCACTCAAATAGCAAGTCCCCTCGTCGATGGATCGTTGAATGTTTCGGCCGCATGGACACCGGATTTCTGGGGTCTCTATCGCAAGCAGACTGAGGCAGCAAGAGCTCAATTGCTGGCGCAGGAGTGGGCCCAGCGCGCAATTCGGCTAACGCTGGTGCAACAGGTTGCAACTGCGTATCTTCAGATTCGCGCTCTCGACGCTCAGCTTCAGATCACAAAGGAGACCTTGAAAGCAAGGCAAGACTCTGTCGCCCTTACGCGGACACTGGAAACCGGTGGATCTGTGCCTTTATCTGACGTGCGTCAGGCGGAACAACTGCTTTACGCCGCAACCTCAGAGGTACCTCAACTTGAAGAACAGATTCAACAGGAAGAAAACGGAATAGCCTTGCTGCTTGGAGAGAATCCGGGGCATTTTGTCCTCCAGGATGCGGATGCGCTTGCGCCTCCACCGCAGGATCTTCCAGTTGGATTGCCATCACAACTTCTCGAGCGCAGACCTGATATCCAGCAAGCGGAAGCGACGCTCATCGCAGCGAACGCTCAGATCGGCGTTGCCCGCGCACAGTTCTTTCCGAACTTGTCGATCAGCGCTTCAGGAGGTGTAGGAGGAGATAGCTTCTCCAGTCTCTTCGATCCTGCAGGCAAGACCATCTACGGCATCGGTTCACTAGCTCAGCCACTCTTTGAAGGTGGAAAACTTCGCGGACAGCTGCAATTCTCGCAGCAAACCAAAGAGGAGATGGTGCTCAATTATCAAAAAACTATCGTTGGCGCATTTCGAGATGTGTCCAACGCCCTGATCGCTCTCGACAAGCAACGAGGCTACCGCGAACAACAAGAAAAGTTGGTTGACGCCGCAAAGGATGCGACCCGGCTGGCTCGTCTTCGGTATCAGGGAGGTTCTACCGGTTATCTCGAAGTGCTGACAACCGATTCAAACCTGTTCGCGGCCCAGCTTCAACTGGTAAATGCGCAACAGGGCGAAGCTCTGGCCCTGGTTGAACTCTATGGCGCGCTAGGTGGGGGATGGCAAACCTGACTCATTTGAAGATTGGCTTCCGGATGCAACTACGTCAATGGTGACTGCAATCTCCTGAGAGCAATCACATATCACGAAGGAAAGTCTTGCAACGAAGTTGGAAAATGAATGCGATTTGAATCGCAATATCTGGTCGCACGTCTGAAAGGACCACAGGCATCCAGGATCGCCTCTTACATCAATGAAGTCTGGGTGGACTTGATCGGCCCCGGCTTTTTTGCACCACGGTAAATGTTAGTCTTCGGCCATAACCGCGCCCGACAGGGTGGAGGATATTGGCGATGAAGAAGAAGCGTTTTTCTGTGGAGCAGATCGTCGCTGTTCTGAAGCAGCCCGAGATAGGTGTACCAGTGGCCGAGTTGATCCGTAAGATTGGGGTCAGCGAACAGACTTTCTATCGATGGAAGAAGCAGTACGTGGGTCTGGAGTCGGACCAGGTCCGTGAGATGAAGCATCTGCAGGACGAGAACAGCCGGCTGAAGCAGCTGGTGGCAGAGTTGAGCCTGGACAAGACGATGCTTCAGGATGTGCTGCGAAAAAAGTGGTGAAGCCCTCGCGGCGCCGGCCGCTGGTCGACTATCTGCGCGATCAGTACCGGGCCAGCGAGCGGCATGCCTGTCAGATACTTCGACTGGTGCGGGGCACCTATCGCTACAAGAGCCACCAAAAGGAATGGACAGAGTTGCGGGCTCATATCCGCAAGATAGCGCAGAGCCGGGTCCGATATGGGTACAGGAAAATTCTGGTGCTGTTGAGGCGTGAAGGCTGGCAAGTGGGAAAGCATCTGGTGTATCGGCTGTACAAGGAAGAAGGTCTGGCTTTGAAGAAGCGGCCACAGAAGCGACGGAAGGCGGTGCGGCATCGCGAAGAACGGCTCCGTCCGACGGCTCCAGATCAAGCATGGTCTCTGGACTTCGTCTCCGGCCAGTTGCAGGACGGAAGACGCTTCCGGTCCCTGACGATTGCGGATGTCTTTACCCGGGAGAGTGTGGCTATTGAAGTAGGCCAGAGCCTGCGAGGAGACGATGTGGTCCGAACGCTGAATAAGATGAAACAGGAAGGCAGAGTGCCGAAGCTGCAGTTCTGTGACAACGGAAGTGAATTCGCAGGTCAGGCGATGGATCTCTGGGCCTACCAAAACAGCGCAAAGATCGATTTCTCACTTCCTGGCAAGCCGACAGATAGCGCATTCATCGAATCGTTCAATGGAACTTTTCGCGATGAATGCCTCAACGTTCACTGGTTCGAAACCCTGACCGAGGCAAAACAGCTAATCGAAACCTGGCGACAAGAATACAATGGGAGTCGTCCTCACAGGGCTCTCAATGAGAGGACGCCGAACGAATTCGCCAATCAATTCGCGGCTAGCCGCGAATTGACTGCAACCTAAAACAGTCGAAGACTAACATTCAAGTTGGTTCAAAAAGACTGGGCCCCTCAAATTACCGGGCAGTCCACTAAGGACGAGCGGGTCTCCGAGGCAGGTGTCATTACGATGGGAAATGAAAATGAAGATCTACTGCAATTTGGCGAGAAACAGCTTGTAGCTGTCCCGGGAGTTGTTGCCGCTCTTCCAGAATCAAACGGAGCGCGACTGGTAACATTTGAAGTTTAGAGCTTGTCTTACTCATTGATTTGAATCTGGCGGCAGAAGCGGGCTGCCAGATTCTGCTCGCGGCAGTCGCCGCGCCTTACAGCCTTTTGATTTGGTTGCATTGACATGCAACGTCGTTGGGGCAATCATTCCAGACTTGAGCGATATGTCAGGACAGGAAGGCCAGGCCGGTGCTCTCAACTCCGCCTCAGCGGGAGTTCGCATTCTGCTTTGGGTGAGCGGTGCATGGACCCTTCCATTGCTAGGCGTCGCGTTTTGGGCCATCCCAGCCACCCCGATGGTCATGATCACGGTTGCCATCCTAGGTGTGCTTGCAGCGCCTCTGCCTTCACTGATTTTCATGTTCAGACTGCGACGCCGACTGACAGCTACTGGGGCTAAAGCGGAGGAGGATGCGGCGCAGCTGAGACTGCAATTGGACACGGTCCGTTATCGCACCGCCCGCTTGCGCGAAGAACTGCAGGCTGCGGACCGGCAGGCGCGGCTGAGCCACCAACTCACGCTGCTGGGCCAGTTCACGGCGGGCTTCATGCATGAGTTCAACAATCCGCTGGCAATTGTCGCTGGGCGGCTTGAAGTGTTGCTCGACGAACGCAAGGAAGATGCCGCCTTGTGTGCGGACCTCGAGCAGATGCTCAAAGAGACGCGCTACATGAGCAACATTGCCGGAACATTGCTGCAGGCTTTGCGTCGTGAGCGCGCTGGAGAAATCTTTGAAGCATCCGATCCACGCAAGGCTCTGGAAGAGGCCACCGCAGCCTTGAAGCCGGCTGCAACGAGCAGGAGAGTCATGCTGGTGGAAGAGTTTGCCGAGGCTCCGCGAGTGGACGTGCCGGAGCACGTGATTGCCGAGGTGGTTCGTGGTTTGTTGAACAACGCGTTGGATGCATTGAAAGAGAGGGATGACGGCGTGATCTGGGTGCGTCTTGAGCCATATCGCACCGCAGGCGCCAGAGTGTTGGTGCGGATTGAAGACAACGGTCCCGGCGTTCCGGAAAGCCTGCGGGAGCATCTTTTCGAACCATTCGTTTCGCATAGCACGGGTCGCGAGCGGTTGGGCCTTGGGCTGTTTCTGGCCGCCAGCCTGCTGGATATGTATGATGGCCGCATCCGGTATGAGATGAGATACGGCGGCGGCGCCAGCTTCGTGGTCGAGCTGCCACCGGCGCGATTTACCCGAGGCCAGCCGTACCACTGGTTTGCAGGAGGAACGACTGAGTGAGCCGCATTCTGGTCATCGACGATGAACCCGCGCTTGGTGAAAACATTGAGCGTATGTTGCGCGCCCCGGGCGTCGTCGTCTGCGTTTTTGTTGACCCCGTGAAAGGCCTGGCCGAGTGCATTGCCAACCCGCCTGACCTCGTCCTGCTGGATGTGCGCATGCCGGGCATGTCCGGCGAAGAAGTATTCGCGCGGCTTCACGAAGCCCATCCTGGCCTCCCGATTGTCTTCCTCACCGCGTACGGGTCGGTGGAAAGCGCAGTACTGGCCATGCGCAATGGCGCCTTCGACTACCTGAAGAAGCCCTTCAAGCGCGAGGATCTGCAATTGGTGGTCAAGCGGGCGCTCTCCCACGCTCGCCTCGAGCACCAGGTGGAAGAGCTGAAAGGGCGGCTTGAAGCTCTCGGCGAAGTGGATGCGGCACAGACGCGCAGCCCCGTGATGTTGGAACTCACGGAGAAATGCCGCCGAGCGGCGCCCACCGATGCAACGGTCATGATTCTGGGCGAAAGCGGCACTGGAAAGGAAGTGACGGCGCGGTTCATGCATGACCAGAGCCGGCGCAAGGACGGCCCTTTTGTGCCCGTAGAGTGCAGCGCAATGCCGGGCTCTCTGATTGAGAGCGAACTGTTCGGCTATGAGCGCGGCGCATTTACCGGCGCAGAAAAAACCAAGAAAGGCCTAATCGAATCCGCCGATGGTGGCACGTTGTTTCTCGACGAAATCGGCGACCTCGGCGTTGAACTGCAAACGCGGCTGTTTCGCTTTGTGGAAGAGCGGGTCTTGCGGCGTCTGGGCGGACTTACACCGGTGCGCGTGGATTGCCGCATCCTGTGTGCGACCAATCAGGACCTGCCGGCGAAGATCAAGGCCGGGACATTTCGTGAAGAGCTTTACTACCGGCTCAGTGTGGTCACGGTCAAGCTGCCTCCTTTGCGCGACAGGCCGGAAGATATTCCGCACCTTGCACGCTTCTTCCTTCAACGCTTCTCACGGCGCTACGGCAAGAGCCTCTCCGGTTCGCCGCAGTTCTACGACGCGCTCCTCAAACAGCGCTGGCCGGGAAACGTTCGCCAGCTGAAAAATGTGGTGGAACGGATGACCGCATTGCATTCCGGAGGAGTGCTGGGCCCCGAAGATATTGAAGAGGACGCGCCGCAGGTGGAGGCGGTCAGCAGTCTTTCCGCCCTTCCGTGGAAGGATGCAAGGGAACAATATCTTGCCAGCTTTGAGCGTTCCTACGCGCATGCCGTTCTGCTCCGCTGCGGCGGAAATGTGAGTGCGGCTGCGCGTGAGGCAGGCGTGGACCGCAAGACGTTTTACGCGCTCCTGAAGCGTGAGCGTGATCAGCAGCCTGGGGAATCCGCTCCCCAGTCCGAGCCGGAAGGCGGGGAATGAAATCCCCAATCGGCCCGCAGACTGCTGCCAAGTGACTGATAGTTAAGGTTCGGCGCTTTGGCTCCCTGGTTGCAGATGTAAACGGCAGGAGCCACCGCACATGAAACTCTGGACCTCAGCTTCAAACGCTGTTCTGTTGCTGCTCGGCTTGATCCTGCTGATGCCGCAACCTGGACACGCAGTTCCGGCGTTTGCCCGCAAATTCGGTGTGAAGTGTTATACCTGCCACACGGTTCCGCCGGCGCTGAACAAGAACGGCTACATGTTCAAGCGGCTCGGCTACCGCATGCCGCCCGACGAGATGGACGGCACCAAAGCGGCGCCGAAGATTTCCGAGTTGGACAAGGACATCAAGTTCAGCTTGACCAACTCCTTCGCAGTCATCTTCCAGACCAGCGTCACAGATGACAAGAACCGTCACGGAAACCGGCGCCGCGCCTCCGACCAGTACTTCCACCACATCCAGCTTCAACCTGGACGAGGCTGCTCTTTTTGTTGCCGGCGCCGTGCCCGATTCCGGTTTTTCCTACTTTGGCCATTATGAGATGTACCAGGACGGAGGCAACGGCCTGGAGCAGGGCTTCGGCGTATGGACCGGCGGCAAGGCCAACAACAGCTACTTCGTCAAGGCCGGCGAGATTCACATGCAGGAGGGTGAGGGGACGCGGGCAGCCATGTTCTACAACCTCTTTCCTGATCCAGCATTCACACTTACGAATACAGATCCCATCAACTTCACTCTCGATCAGCATCCGGTAGGCGTGGACTGTCGGTTACACGCACGCATCGAATTACTTCAAGAACATCTTTGCAGTCTCTGCCAAAGTCACCAACGGGTTGAATGCCGACGGCAGCGAAATTCTGAATGCGTCCACCAAGAACTCCAAGGACGTGTGGGCCGATGCCGACTACTGGTTTGGTCCTGACGGCGGCGTCACGGTGATGATGTATCGCGGATCGAAAGACCAGATACAGAATGCGGGCGCGCCCGATCAGTTCACCTATCGGCCAACCTTCTACCGCGTCGGCGCATTCGGCAACTACCTTTTCTTTGACAAGCTCGACCTGCTCGGCGGCTACATCCACAGCCATGACGACTGGGAGTGGACGCAGGGCGCGAAGAACCAGTTCTACACCGCAGACACCTACCGCGGCGAGGCAGATTACTACCTCAAAACCGGCACCGTCATCATGGCGCGCATCGATCGCGGAACCTCCAGCATCACGACTCAGCCAACAATGCATACCCGCGCATGGGGTATCGGCGCCGAGCACGCACTTACCTCAGTGGGGAACATCGTGGGGCGCATCAGCTACAACCAGGAACATGACGGTGATCCGGTAGCGCTTCTGGGTACAACTGACAAGCTGTTCAAACTAGATTTTCGATTCATGTGGTAAGAGGAGACTGAAAAATGCATAAGGGAATCCGCATCATCGCCATCGCAGGCCTGTCTTTACCGCTCATGCTTGCGGCGCAGAGCGGCAGCAACGTAACGCTTCCGCAGGACAAGGGACCAGCCAAGATCGACGTCTCAAGCTATCCAGCCGATCAGCAGAAGGGCTACAAGGTGTTTGCCGACAAGTGCTCCAAGTGTCACACCATCGCGCGCCCAATCAATACGACCATGACTCGGCCGGATTGGGAGCGTTATGTCAAACGCATGATGCATAAGCCGAACTCCGGCATCAGCGACAGCCAGGGAAAGACCATCTTTGACTTCCTCGCCTATGACCAGGAGAACCGCAAAGACAAGAATCCCTCTGCGTTCTCCAAGTCCCTTAGCGACGAAGAAATTGAAAAACTGAAGGCTCAGCAACACTAGGACTTCTCTCGATTTCCGATTCGGCCTTGCCTGCAACACGCTGGCTTCGGTGCCTCACATCCGGCGAGCGACAGGCCCGCTCGCCGGCTTTTTCAAGTCCTCAACTTCGGATTACAGTTCATCAACATAAAACGCCTCAGCGGGGAACGCATGACCTACTCCATCAGGGTTCCGGACCGGGAATATTTCGATAAGAATATTCCTTGTCGCGCTGCCTGCCCCATTCACACGGAATGCGGGCGCTATGTGCAGGCCATCGGGATCTCCAAGGATGAAGAAGCATATTTGCTTGCCCGCGCCCCCAACCCGTTCGCCTATGTACTCGGCCGCATCTGCGCGCATCCGTGCGAAGACAACTGCCGGCGCGGCAAGATTGACGAGCCCATCGCCATCTGCGCCCTGAAGCGCTACGCAACCGATCGCCACAACCTGGGCACCGGCCACGATCCAGCCCGCAAGAAGTTGCCGCCCCCTGCAAAACGAAACAAGAAGATTGCCATCATTGGCGCCGGCGTCTGCGGCCTCACATGCGCCCACGACCTCGCCCTGCTTGGCTACACGGTTGATGTCTTTGAGTCCGCGCCTGTCCCCGGAGGCATGCTCTATCTGGGCATCCCGCAGTTTCGGCTGCCGCGCGAAATCATCAAGATGGAAGTCGACAACATTCTCGCCATGGGCGTCACGCTGCACACTCGCGTCACGCTTGGGCGCGACATCTCCTTCGCCGATTTGAGATCGAAATTCGATGCGGTCTTGCTGGCTACCGGCCTGAACAAAGGCCGCGAACTGAATATTCCCGGGGCCCACCTCCAGGGTGTCTACAACGGCATCGATTTTCTGATCAACGTAAATCTCGGCTTTGAGATCGAGTTGGGCAAGCGCGTAGTTGTAGTGGGTGGCGGCAATGTGGCCATCGACGTGGCGCGCGCGGCCGTGCGCCTGGTCCATGAGCAGGTAGATTTTGCCGAGCCGGATGACGATGCCAAGGGACTGCAGCCGGCCTTTGACGCGGCGCGCATGGCTTTGCGTTCGGGCGCCGAAGAAGTCGATATGGTCAGCCTTGAATCTCGTGCGCAGATGCCGGCCTGGAAAGGTGAAGTGGACGAAGCCGAGCACGAGGGCATCGTGGTGGACAACGGATGGGGACCGAAGGAGATTGTCGGCGAGAATGGAATCGTCACCGGCCTCAAGGTTCGCCGCTGTCTCACCGTCTTTGACGAAAACGGCCGCTTCAATCCTGCATTCAGCGACGAAGAAAAGATTATTCCCTGCGACAGCGTAATCCTGGCCATCGGCCAGCAGGCCGACCTCTCGTTTCTCACCGGCGAAGAGGGAGTGCAGGTGACGCCACGCGGAATCCTCAAGATCGACGACAACCTGATGACCACTGCCTCCGGCGTGTTTGCCGGTGGCGACGTTGCATTTGGACCGCGCATCCTCGTTGAAGCCGTCGCCAACGGGCACAAGTCGGCGCGCTCCATTCACGTTTATCTCAGCGGAAAAACCGCCAAGACAGTGCTCAGCCGCTTTCGCATCCTGCCCAACTGGGAGATGCCGCGCGGCTTTCTCACCACTCCACGCCAGAAGATGCCTGTACTGGCTGCCAACCGCCGCATCGGTATCGCCGAAGTAGAACTTGGCTTTGACGAGGAACAAGGTCGCGCTGAAGGAAAGCGTTGCCTCAACTGCCAGGTCAACACGATCTTCGACGGATCGAAGTGCATTCTCTGCGCCGGCTGCGTGGACGTATGTCCCGAGAGTTGTCTGCGCCTGGTGGACCTGGTGCAGGTCAGCGGCGACGCGCGTTACGACGCACTGATTCAACAGCGCTATGGAGTCCCCGCCGCCGAACTCAAGACAGGCCAGGCCGGAGCCATCATCAAAAACGAAGAAAAGTGCATCCGCTGCGGACTATGTGCCGCGCGGTGTCCGACCGGGGCCATCACCATGGAATCCCTGGAGCAGCAGGAACGCGAAGTCTTTGAATAGGGGAGCATGAGAATGAATCGACGTGCATTTCTCAGTTGGGGAACCTTGGGCGTAGGCGCACTGACTTCAGCGGTCGCAGTGAGCATGGCTGCGGTGGGACGGTTCCTGGTGCCGAGCGTGTTCTATGAGCCGCCACAGTCTTTCAAGATCGGCAACCCCGCCGACTTTCCCTACGGTCCGCCAACTTTTATGGCGGACGAAAAGATCTTTGTGTTTCGCGATCGGGACAAGGGATTCGCGGTGGCCAGTGCTGTCTGCACGCACCTCGGCTGCACGGTTGCGCATTTCTCCAGCGACCAGAAATTCCATTGCCCCTGCCACGGTAGCGTCTTTGGCGCGGATGGCAGCGTGCTTCATGGTCCTGCGCCGCGCCCGCTGAATTGGTTTGAGGTCACCGTGGCCCGCGATGGCCAACTGAACATCGACAAGGACAAGATCGTGCCTTCCAGCTACCGGTTGATGGTGTAACGATGAATCTGATTCGCGAAATCTGGCAATCGATCGTGCGGCGGGATCCGCTGTCCACTGACAAGGGAAAGTCCGAGTTGGTCTTTCTCAACGTGTGGCTGCACATCCATCCTGCCAAGGTGAAGAAAGAGAATCTCAAGTTCAGGCACTCTTTCTATCTCGGCTTTATCACGTTCTTTCTCTTCCTCATTCTGCTCACCACGGGAATAGCGCTGATGATTTACTACCGGCCCTATCCGCCCCAGGCGTACCAGGACATGAAGGATCTGCAGTTCGTTGTCTTCATGGGACCGTTTCTCAGGAACATGCATCGGTGGGCGGCCCATGGCATGGTGGTCTGTGTCTTCCTTCACATGTGCCGGGTCTTCTACACCGGCTCCTACAAGAAGCCGCGCCAGTTCAATTGGGTGATCGGCGTCGTGCTGCTGCTGCTCACTCTGGGCCTGTCGTTCACGGGCTACTTGTTGCCGTGGGATCAACTGGCTTACTGGGCGATCACCGTCGGCACTAATATCGGCAGTTATGCTCCCTTCATTGGCGGGCAGCTACGTGAGATTCTCCTCGGCGGACACACGGTAGGTGAGGCGGCGCTGCTTCGCTTCTACGTGCTCCACGTTGCAATCCTGCCGGCCGCCATCATCCTCTTCACCCTCGTTCACTTCTGGCGCGTGCGTAAAGACGGCGGACTCTCGCGGCCGGTGTGGAAGTTGACGCCGCCAAAGCAGGAGGCGCTCGTCACTATCGGCGCTCCGGCGCAAACCGCGGCTCTCGACGTGGCGGCAGCCTCAAAAGACAAGACCTACGGGTTGATGGAAGTAGTGACCGGTAAGCCGATCTTCGAAACCATCACTGCGGAAGAAGAGGCGGACACGGTCTTCTCGTATCCGTATGCCTTTGTCCGAGAGGCTGTCGTGCTGATGGCAACGGTCACCACCATCATGACCATGTCGATCTTTCTCAACGCGCCTCTTGAAGAACTGGCCAATCCGGCAAAGACTCCCAATCCCGCCAAAGCGCCCTGGTATTTTCTGGGACTGCAGGAACTCGTGAGCCATTCTGCCTTGTTGGGCGGTGTGGTGGCGCCGGCCCTGATGGTGTTGGCGCTGATTGCGATTCCATATCTCGACAGGAATCCAAGCCGTCGTCCTGCTGATCGCAAGCTGATTCTCTGGTTGTTCACTTTCTTTGTCGTGGCCAACCTGGTTCTGATCGTGGTGGGCACTTTCTTCCGCGGTCCCGGCTGGGCACTGGTTCCACCATGGGTACATGTTGTTGCGGGGGCTGAGTAATGGAACGGAGACTTCAACAGCTCTTCTTTGCGCTGAGCCTGTTAGCGTTTGCGCTGATTCTGGCCGCCGCGTGGCAGGCAAATACGCCATCGTGGAGAAACTACCAAAAGCAGTTTCTGCAGCTCGAAGCGCAGGGTGAACCAAACGCAGTAACCAAGGCCGCCGTTCTCGCAACGCCGCCGCAGATTCACCAGATCCTGCTTCCGGGTTTGCAGCGCGTGGACCGCTGCACCACCTGTCATCTGGGCGTCGACGATCCAACCATGAAAGACGCGCCTGAGCCATTCCGCTACCATGCCGGACTTGGTCCGCACGTCTCTGCGCGCTTCGGCTGCACAATCTGCCACGGCGGCCAGGGTCTGGCCACGGAAAGGAACGCCGCACACGGCAACGTTCAGTTCTGGCAGACACCGCTTTTGACTTCGGACTACATCCGCGCCTCCTGCGGCCGTTGCCACAAGGAAGGCGATGTTCCCGATGTCCCGGAACTCGCGGAAGGCCGCCACCTGTTTGAAACCCAGGGATGCCGCGGCTGCCACAAGTTGAATGGCGTGGGCGGAAGCATCGGTCCCGACCTCACAGAAGAAGGCGCCAACCATCGCTCACCGGAGTGGCTCGAGCGACATTTCCTTGCTCCCAATGCGGTCTCTGCAGGTTCTGCCATGCCCAACTTCCACTTCACCAGGGAGCAGGCGCGCGATCTTACCTATTACATGCTGTCGCTCACCAGCGAAGAAATGGGTACCTTCTATTCAAGCATGCGTTCCATTCCCGGCCCTGCTTATGGCCGGCAGTTGTTCATCGAAAAGAACTGCATTTCCTGTCATGCGGTCGGCGGCGTAGGCGCAAAAACAGGCCCCGACCTTCTCGGTGTCACCAAGCGGCACTCAATGGAATGGCTCGACGAGCAGCTTGTGAATCCTGAGCTTGTCTATCCAGGAAGCGCCATGCCCGAGTACGACCTCGAGCCAAATGCTCGCAAGGCGCTTGTAGCCTACCTGGAAACAGCCACGCCTGACGATCTCAAGTCGATCTTGTCAGGGAAGCCCCGCTCTCAGTCGCCGGAAGAAGTTGCCATTGAGGCAGGCAAACAGGACTTCGCCCGTTTTGGTTGTGTAGGTTGTCACGGGACGGAGTTGCAGGGAGGAGTCGCCAACCCCAACGCACAAGGTGGCGAGGTGCCATCGCTTCTTCACGTGTCCGACGACTATACGAAAGACGAAGTCATTGCGATTATCCGCAACGGCCGAGTGCCTCCCATGGATAACACGGCTGGCCCGACCTCCGCCGCTCTACATGCCCTCGTGGAAGCACGTGCTGAGCGACGAAGACATCAACCGAATTGCCGACTATCTCTGGTCGAAGCAGCAACTGAAGAAGGAAAGCTGGTAAGAGGCTCATCATCGTTTGAGATGATCCACGGAGCCAGTCGGTATGAGATTGAGACCGCAAAGTCTGAGAGTTGACCTCCTTAAGGAGCACCATCGAAGCCGCCTGACAAATCGAAGAGTAAGCCTTTGAGGACGGTCCGATGCAAGCAATGAAGTCTCGGCGGGGTTCACAGATGATGTCGGCGGCGCCTTTCCATGGTTAGTTTCTGTGCATCGCCGTGTCTTACAACGCATACCTTTTCAGACGGCCCGGTGGGTAAATTCTGTCATTAATTTAGTTGGGTTTGCAGGCCGGGTTTTTAGACCCTTTTGTCACAGCGGCATGAGATGCACTCGAAACGCCGCAATCCGTCGATGCTATTGAGCTACTAAGTGAAGCCCAGCGAAGACTAGCTCTCGCCTGGTTCTGACTGGTGGGAGCGCCTATTGATTTAGGCTCGCAAGTGTATTTCTTTAATGGCTAATTAGATTGATGTAAATATAACAAACTAAACAACTTAGATGGTGGAGAGGGAGGGCATGAATCGTTTCAAAATCAAAGAGTTACACGTGAGATTTCCGAAAATACACCCGAAAATACATCTCCGAAGCTGAAACTGGGTTTCTCCAGGAAGAATTGCATGCGAGCTTGAAGTGGGCCACCCTCGCTCACTCTTTCCTGTTCGGAACTTGCAGAGCGCCCTCAAAACCTCCACCTGCAGCAGCGACAGCCCTCTGTCCAGATTTATAGACCTGATCGAATTGGGAGTTCCCCCGGGCTCTGCCGGAAAGGCAGCCTCAGCTTGATATTTGCGGGAGTCCATTCAAGGAACTCCAAGACCTGAGCCGCCAAGCACACTTCAAGGAGAATCTGAATGGACGAATATGCAACCCTAAGCCACTCGAAATGGGAGTGCAAGTACCAGTTGAGGGGTCTATTTGGAAAGGCGGGCACGGATCTCTGCGAGCAACTGGTGCGCTTCAGCGCCCATTTGTTTTCCGCCCGCAGAAACTGCGTTGACGGCGAGCAGTCTGTCGGCGATTTCCGCGTGTGCCAATGCATCTTTATCGCGATGCTGCCCCACCAATGCGCGAGCCCAAAGCAGGTGCGATGCCCCAATCCGTCGATCGGTGGGAGAGACCTTTCCTTCCTGGACCGCAATCAGTTCTTCGGCTGCTTTCTCGCCATCGCTTAAACTGGCCGGTATCGATATATGCCTTGGAGAGAAAGAAGAGCGGCTCGGACAAATCAGGGCCCGAGCCCAGCATCTTTCTCCACGTGGGCATGGCTGATTCCATCATCGCCAAAGCTTCCTTTGATCGCCCCAGCTTCATCAGGGCGCCGGCCCAATATTCTTGCTCGGTAAGCGCCCCACGGCTCTGCGCGCCCGTGCATCTCGAGTACCCTTCATAGGCGCGCTGATACAGGGGAAGACTCGCCTGAACGTTGCCGCGCATTTCGTTCATGTAAGCCATATCCCCGTAAACTTCCGATTGTTCGCAAAGGGCAAATGGATCCTGGCCGTAGACCTGAAGCGCCTGATTAAAAGCTGTCTCGGCATCATCAAGTTGGCCGCGCAACTCAAGATCTTCGCCCAGAGTGTACAAGGCGTCGGCAGTCTCGCGCGAAGAGAGGTCATTGTCGCGGCACTCTTTCACAGCTGCCTGCAGTAGTCGAAGATTTTCATCGCTGCGATAGCCGTTGTTATCCCGGTTCCATGCATAGAAGATCGCGCTCCACGCACGAACGGCCGGAGAAACGCCTGTTGTGCGGGATAATTCAAGCGCATGCGCGGTCAGGCTTTCGCCGCTCTCCATCTGCCCTTCCTCAAAGGCGATATTTCCCGAGAATGCCTCCGACTCCGCCTCGGCAGGGATGTCGTTCGCAGCCTTTGCGCTGGCTGTCGTTTCTGTAAGAACTTTCTGCGCACGATCCAGGTCGCCGTTCTCGTACATCGATTCCGCAAGGCCCAACTGCGCCTCGCGAAGGTCGGCAGGATCTTTGATGTACTGGGGCAGCATCTCCACCCCAAGTTCCAGGAATTCCGGCACGGTGGCCGCAGGCTTGCCCGTATAGTTCGAGTTTGCAAGCTTGAAGAGCCGATACATGAAGGTCTGCATACGCAGCGCGCGTTGCCCTTCCCTCAGGGCCTGTTGCTGTCGCCATTCGCCATAGCCAAGGCTCGCAAGCATGGCAACCGCTGCCAGCGACGCCGCTGCCACCCACACCCGGTGACGCCGTACATATTTGCCTATCCG
The DNA here is from genome assembly GCA_963820245.1 of uncultured Acidobacteriaceae bacterium. Taxonomy (GTDB): domain Bacteria; phylum Acidobacteriota; class Terriglobia; order Terriglobales; family Acidobacteriaceae; genus Telmatobacter. Next base: position 233,700 of record CAWFZC010000006.1, read on the forward strand.
GTAAAACGCCGTTTGCGGGCGAGCGAGCACGGGTCTGCCATCCAGATAACGTTGCAGGTCGGTGGTCAATGCTTCGATTGTGGAATAGCGATCCCTTGCACGCGCATTAAGGCACTTCTGTGCAATCGTTGCCAGGTCGCCAGTCAGCACCTGCCGCAGCCGATTTTCAGTTAACCCGCGAGACTCTGCCGCGGGACCAGTAACCGCATCTTGGAGTCGCTCAGGCTCCTGTTCTCGTATCGCCCGTTCGATCATTGCCGCAACTGAAGACCCGAGGCCTGGTCTCGATCCCGCAAGCAATTCGAAGAGAACCGCGCCCAGTGCGTAAACATCGCACGAAGTTGTCACTGGCTCGTTGCGCAATTGTTCGGGACTTGCATAGGCCGGCGTGGCCATCACGGTGGTCGTCAGCAGGCTGTCTGGCTGGATCAGTTTCGATGTGCCAAAGTCGAGCAGCTTCACCGTGCCATCGGTTGTAACCAGGATGTTCGAAGGCTTCAGATCGAGATGCACAACCAGGTTGCGGTGCGCGTAAGCTACTGCGTCGCACACCCGAATAAACAGGCGCACCCGTTCACTAATCCCCAGCTTGTGCGCATCGCAATAGGCGTCAAGGTGGCTGCCGTCGACGTATTCCATCACAAGGTACGGCTGCCCTCGTTCACTCAGTCCCGCATCCAGCATCCGTGTAATGTTGGGATGATCCAGAGAGCCAAGGATGTGCTGCTCGCGACGAAACCGTTCGACGAAAGAGGGACCCGCTGAATGCGGCGCGAGTACCTTGAGCGCGGAACGCTGCAGCGCGCCGCCAACCATGCGCTCGACAAGATACACTGCGCCAATGCCGCCAGTTCCCAGATGCCTGATGAGTGAATAAGGGCCGATCTTCCCATTCAGTGCAGGTTCGTCGGCTTCCGGCTCGTCTTTGCCTTCTATAGTTGACGCCTTGAAAATCTCCATCGCCCGGCGGCAAAGCGCTCCATCGGAACACTTCTCGGCCAGCACGCGTTCACGGTCAGCTTCGGGCGTTGCTTCGGCGAGATGGAACAATTCCTGGAGCAGCTGCCAATTATCGGTGTCCATTGTCATGGCTGTTTCTCCGTGCCTGCACTTCTGGTAAGCGCTAAACGGCCAACAAGTGCGTCACGAGCCGGGAGCTTGCAGGCGATCGTTCAACCATCCCCGCACAAATCTCAACTCCCGATCGACCGTCGCCTTTGAGGTACTCAGCAACTCCGCCGTCTCTTCTGCGGTAAAGCCCAGAAAGAAACGAAGTTCAACCATTTTGCATTTGCGCGGATCCAGCTGCTCTAGTTCTTCAAGAACGCGATCCAGGTCCATCACCTCTGCGGGCCTTGCATTGACCCACGCCAAGCCCTCCTCCAGTGGCACCACAAGTGCCGCATCGCGCTTCTGTCGGGCTTCGCTGCGCGCATGATCAATGAGAATCCGCCGCATGAGCCGCGCAGAAAGACTGTAAAAGTGCTCGCGGTCCTCAAATCTCAGGCTCCGCTGCCGAATCAGTTTCAGGAAAAGTTCGTTGACCACACTGGTCGGCTGCAGCACATTCTCCGGCCGTTCGCCTCGAAACAGTGCGCCGGCGATCTTCCGCAGGTGCGGATAGACCAGCTCGAAGAGTTGAGCGGTCGCCACCGGATTCCCCGCGTTCCATTCGCGGAGAAGCACTGTGATTTCTCCAGCTTCCGGCATATCGATGGGTCCCTGTCCGGAAGTATAGACGATCTGGAGAAAATCTAGTTGCGGCCGGCCCGGTCGCTAGTCCGGGCCGCCGAATTGAGCTACGAAATGCGATGCCACATCCCCCCTGCGAAGCCGCGTCGAACATGGTTGCCCCAAACAGTGACGCATTATGTGCCCGTCGTCCGCTCATTGAACCGTCACCGACGCACTCACCGTTTGTGTGCTTCCATTTGCGAGCGTAATCGTCACTGGAATTGAGTAGGTCCCGGCCTTCGCGTCAAGGCTTGGACCGCCGCAACCGATGCTCGCTCCAGCTGCTCCCAATCCCAGACACATGATTGCGATGGCCCACAATTTCAGTGCAGAACCCCGCTTCAGTTTGCGACGGAAAAGGCCGGCCAGGGCCCCCAGCGAACCGGGCAGCCATAGGAACATCGCTGGAAGAAGGCTGTTCGTTCTGCCCAGATTCATCGGAGAAACCACCATCGAACTCGTGCTCGCCGCGGTGTTGATGGTCAGCGTGTCTGTCTGAGGGCCGCCGCCCGCCGTCAATGTGATCGATGGTGGAGCGAAGGTGCAGGAAACGTGTGCCGGCAGTGTGCCACACGAGAAAGTCACCGTGCCTGTGTATCCTCCCGTTGGTGTCACGGTGATCGTTAGCGTTCCCGAAGCGCCGGGGCTGATGGTAATGTTGCTTGGACTAAACGCCGCGGTAACCGATGGCGCCAAAATCGTCTCGGTGAGCGGCGCTGAAGCGCTTGCCTGATCACCCGGATCGCCCCCATAAGAGGCAATCACGTTGTAGACGCCGGCTGTAGGAAAGGTGGTCGTCAGGGTCGCTACTCCGCTTGCGTTCAGGGTTGCCGTTCCGATGGTGTTCGATCCGGCTGCGAAGGTCACAATTCCGGTGGGCGTGCCTGCGGATACGCTCACCTTTGCCGTGAAGGTCACGCTTTGACCCACCAAGGCGTTCGCGTTGGAGACGGTAAGGATCGTGGTCGATGTTGCCGGAGGCGGCGCTTGAATCAGGAGCGTCACCAGCCCATTCACGATAGCCGGGTTGCCCTCCGAATCCTTCACGACTACGCCTCCCGTATAACTTCCCGTCGTATTGTTACCCGGCAACATCGGAACCCCTGAGATCACTCCAGTACTGGCGTCTATCGCGAGGCCAAATGTCGGCAGATTCGCCGCCGCCGACCAGATATAAGGTGGAAGGCCGCCGGTAGCACTCACCGTTGCGGAGTATGGCAGACCCACTATTGCTGTCGGCAGAGTGGTCGTCGTGATGGTGAGCGTATTAACCACCGGCAAGGTAAACGTGGCAGTCGCGATCTGCGCCGGAGTCTCTGTATCCGTAACCTGGATCGTGAAGGGGCTTCCCCCACTAAACTGGATCGGCGTGCCTGAAAGAACGCCAGCAGTTGAGAGCTGCAATCCCTGCGGCAAAGTCCCGGCGCTGATGCTCCAGGTGTAAGGTGCCACACCGCCCGAGGCCGCGATTTGCTGCGAGAACACCTGGCTCACGCTTGCTTTCGAAAGCGCTGTTGAGGTAATCGACAGGATCGAGCTCACAATCGTCAGCGTGTAGCTCTGTGTGGTTGTCGCCTGCGGGTTCTCCGCATCGGCCACCGTCAACGTGAAGGTAGACGGACCAATCTTTGTCGGTGTGCCGGAGATGATTCCTGTTGCAGGATTGAAGCTGAGCCCGGCCGGCAGGGTATTGGTTGGAATGGTCAACGTATAGGGCGCAAGGCCGCCGGTGACGGAGAGGGTCTGGCTATAAACGGTGCCGATCTGTCCCTGGGGCAGCGTTGCAGGATTCACAACCAGACCTACGTCCACGTTAATGGTCAGCACCAGCGTCGCAACCTGAGGGGTCGGCGAACTGTCGGAAACCTTGAGTGTGAAGGGCGGGTAGCTGCCAAACTGCTTAGGTGTCCCGGAGATGACGCCGGTTGCACTGTTGAGAGTGAGGCCGGGCGGCAAAGTGCCGGTCAGGAGCGACCATGTGTACGGCGTCGTTCCGCCTGTTGCCGCCAAAGTGAGGGAGTAAGGCTGGCCAACGATCCCATCGGGAAGGCTGGCGGTCCTGATGGCAAGTGAGTTTTGCACGGTGAGTAAAGGGGAGAACCCGGTCTCGACTCCGCCGCAGGTCATGTTATACAAAAAGTGCCCGGCATAGGCCGGCGTGACGACGGTTTGTCCGCTATATCCCGAAGAGGAAGGCACCCCTAATTGCTGGCCATTCCAATCAGGTTGAGTGTAGACAACTTCGGCAGTGCCTGTGTTATCGCCACTGAAGAAAGCGAAGCACTGGCGCATGGTGTTGGAAAATGCATTTGCGACATTCCACTTGAGCACCAGCGGGGTATTGGGGTCGATGAGCGTGGCGGAGGTTACCGGCGACATGTCGCTTTGCTTGAAGAGGGTAATCTGAATCGGTCCGACCTCCGCGCCGGTTGGGAAGGTACTCTTGAAGACCGTCCCGCCAGCGCTGCCGGTCTTGCCATCCCCACCGGTCACTCCGGCAAGGTTGCCTTCAGCGTCTTGAATAACGGCGTTGGGGAAGGCCCCGGTGGCTCCGCCCGTAAAGCTGTACAGGACCTGAAATGTGCCGCTCGTAGTCACGCTGAAGAGAGTGCCGCAGCCACCATAGTTATACGGCGCATTGCAATGGGTTGGATCGCCACCTGTAGACGCGACGCCATAGAATTTTCCGTCGCTGCCCAGAATCAAGGACGATAAATTCGTGATGCCTTCGGTGCTGCTGAGAGTATGAATCACGCTAAGGTCTCCGGCCTTGTCTACTCTGAAGATGGTGGGAGCGACACTCAGGCCGGTGTAGGCGTATCCATCGGTCGTACCGTAGAAAGCGCCGTCCGGTCCCTCCACCATCTGGCCGCCGGGCCCCGCGCCCAACGACCCGTTTGAAGGAAATACAGCGATGGTGGTTAGCCCGCCTTGCGGAGTCAAACGAAAAATCGTTCCGTCCTGCACGCCGACGCCACCGGCGCCGCCACTGGCAGGGGTAGTGCCGTAGAAATTGCCATCGTCACCCTCAACCAATCCAGTTGGTATGGTGCCGTTCGTAAAAATCTGTGGAACAAAGAAGTTCCAAAGCACTGAAAAGACACCTTGGGGAGAAAGCTTATAGATTGTGCGCGCGTATCCAAACCATCCGGACTGGAATTGCGAGTAGCCGTAGTAATTCCCATCGCTGCCGAGGATGATCGGTCCGCCGGAACCGGCCTCGGCGCTGGTGAAGTTGTGGACCACGGTGTTTTGGAGAAAGCCTGAGCCGAGTGTGTATCCCTGGCTTGACCCGAATTGAGAGAACACGCCGCAGCCCTGGCCATTACTGCCGCAAGTTGCATCCGTTCCGCCGCTCGTCGTTGCTCCGTAAAGATTCCCGTCCGGGCCCTCGATCAGCCCGATCGGGTAGTTTCCCTTTGGGACGGGAAAACCGCTTCCCCCAAAAAAATAGTTATTGAATGCTCCGTCTGCAAGGCTGCCGCCTATCTGGACGATCGACCCGCAGGAATCGCCTTTTTGGCCGCAAAGTTGATCGCCCTGATAGACACTCCAATAGTTGTGATCGCTGGCAGCGATGATGCCTGTCAGCGGATAGCTGGTGGTGTCAAATTGAGTCGTGACAGGGGTTGTCTGGGCAAAGCAGGCAGGGAAGCAGAGCATTGCAAGGCAAGTTGTCCGAAGTGCCGCGCGGGCGACGCGGAAAGCAAGTTGCAGATTCATGGGGAATCTCCTGCTCTGGATCGCGTCATTCATCGACAAAATGCGTCAACTCATCAATCGCCTGCTGGCAAATGCAATCGTTGACGGAGAGACCGCACACATCTTTTGCCCCGACCAGATCGGGGAGATTCGGAAATCTGCTTGAGCGAGTTCACGAGGATTGTGTGTAGACCCTGTTTGTTAGAGTGTTCTCGGAGTCGCAATCAAACTCCCAGTAGACCCTCTCTATTTACAGTGACCTTCGATGAACGGCATGACCGGGTGAACTCTTCCCAAAGCTAATCTCAGAAAGAGTCGGCTTACCCGGCAGAATCTCGCGCTGAAAGTGCTCACTCGATTCTGCGCTATACTTGACAGAAACATATCAAAATAAACAACTTATATGGCGGAGGGGGAGGGACACGAATCGCCTCATATTAATTGAGTTAGACATCACTTTTCCGAAAATACCCCCGAAAATACATCCCGGGGGACGATATTACGGATCCAGACAAAAGCCTGATCTTGATCAAGCCCACGCATCCGACCGACAGTGCGGGCCACGTTGGCGACTACCCGGCCACGCATAACGGAGGCCAGCGGTGGGTTGGGAACGAGTTGAGCGAAGAATACAAGACAATTCTGGAGTGGATTCGTGGGGGGGCGTGTGGATACTGCGAGCCTTGCAAAGTGAAAGGTGACGGTTGTTGGTCGCATTTCCATTGTGGCGAATGCAACCTCGCCGCCCAAATTCTCACACGAGCTGGGCTGCCTGCAAGGGCCCTTATCAATCTCATCTGTCGTAAGAGTGTTGGCGAGGAATAGCAGGCAAAAACTGTGATCGAATCCTAATCTTCAGCTTGCGTGGCGATAGGCATGGACACTTTCACAAATCATGCGAAGTGTATCTTCCAGATTGCCGGATGCGGTTCTAAATGAGTCGGCGTCAATCGTGAGGGGAGCGCCCAGGACAACCAGAGAAGCGCCGTATTCGGGAGTGCGGATTGCCTGCTCAATGGTAAGCCCTCCGACTGCCTGCACGGGCACGCTTACTGCGGCGACGATCTCTCGCAACTGATCGAGCGGGCTCGGGTATGGCTGTCCAGCGGCTGCGAGACCGCGGCGCTGATCGAAGCCAATGTGATGAATGACGAAGTCACAGCCGAAATCCTCAAGTCTTTTTGCGGCCGCGATCATATCCTCGGCGCCGAGGTTATCTCCCATGACCTTGACGCCCAAATCCCTGCCGGCCTTTACCACCATTTTGATGGTCTCGGGATGTGCGCGCTCCATGACGACAACGTGGGTTGCGCCAGCCTTCGCCATTAATTCGGCCTCGAGCCAACCACCATCCATGGTTTTCAAGTCCGCAACAATGGGGGTGCTGGGGAATTCGGAGCGCAGCGCGCGAACACCGTTCATGCCCTCGGCAATGATGAGAGGAGTGCCGGCTTCCAACCAGTCAACTCCTGCACGCATGGCGAGGCGCGCGGTTTCGAGAGCTTCCGGAATGTTGGTGATATCAAGGGAAATCTGAACGATCGTGTCCATGGTCACTCTGCCTTGCTTCCAAAATGAAGTTCGATCTTTGATCTCAGAAACCGCACGGATTCCCTCAGGTCGTCCATCCCGTTCATGCCATCTTCAATGGATATCCAGGAATTGAATCCGACCGAGTTGAGCGTCGCAAAGATCTTGTCGTAGTCGTTCATCCCACTTCCAATAACGCCATGGGCGAGTCGACTGGCGTAGCCAACGGAGTCTTCTTCCTTGCGCAGGTCCTCAATCGTGCCGCTTTTGAGATAGCGGTCACTCGCGTGCATCGTGACGACGCGATGCTTTACCCGCTCGAGCAGCACGAGTGGATCTTCTCCGGCAAGAATCGTGTTGGATGGATCATAGTTAACGCCAAACCAGGGCGAACTGATTTGCTCAACGATCTCAACGAAGATATCCATCTTCTGGGCGAATTCCGGGTATTGCCAATAGTTGTCCTTGTAGTGGTTCTCCATCGTGAGCACCACACCGTGCTCCTCGGCAAACGGCAGCAGGTCAGTAATCACGCGCACCACCTGGGCCACGCCGTGCCCCCGCGTGAGTCCGGGCCGGCGCTGACCAGAAAGCACTCGGCAGTATTGTCCGCCGAGAATCGCGGTCATTTCGATCATCCGCTTCTCGCGCTCAATCTCTTTTTCGAGCAGCAAGGGGTCGGGCTGCGTGAAATCGGGGGAGCAGCAGAGCATCGGCATGGCCAGGTTGTGCCTTTCAAGCGCAAGCTTGACCTTGGCAAGAAACCTTTCGTCATCCTCGAGAAAGCCGGAATAAAACTCGAGCCCTTCCACGCCGAGCGTGGCTGCAAGATCAATCCACTCGAAAACAGTCATAGATCGATCAACGCACAACTGGTCCATATAGCACTTGGGAAAAGCGGCCAGCCTGGGCTTCAAGGCGTTGTTCAAGCGATTTCCTTTGGTGGATTGCGCCCGATCATCGGGTATTGTTCCATGTCGAGAATCGCGCCATTAATCAGAGATGCCTCGTCGGAGAGGAAATACACGGCAGCCCACGCAATGTCTTCAGGAGCAAGCAAGCGGCCCGCGGGGGCGAAGGCCCTCGGTAACCTGGATGGCCAGTCTTCCGGCAGGCCCTCGGTCTTCTTCAACGCGATTTCATTCGGCGTCAGGGTCCAGCCTACGTTGAGTTGATTGATTCGTATGCCTTCGGCTCCATGCGCATCTGCAAGGTTGCGGGTCATGGTCATCAAGGCGCCCTTGCACATCGAATAGACCACCATCGTTCGCTCTCCGCAATAGGCGTTCATGGAACCGATGTTCAAAACGCGGCCGGAACCCTGCTTGAGAAAGTGCGGCAGCGCGGACTGGATGAGTAGAAAGGGCGCCTTCAAATCGACGGCGATTGTCCGATCGAATGCTTCGGCGTCAGTGTTCTCAAGGCCGCCGCGCGCCATGATTGCCGCATTATTGACCAGACCGTCGATTCTTCCAAAATGAGCGATGGTTTCGGCGACGAGCTTTGCTGGGACGTGTGGATCTTCGAGGGCGCCGATAACGAAGGAGGCGTTTTGTCCGATCTCCTCAGCCAGTTTCTGTGCCGCATCTTTTCGTCTTCCATGGATCATGACCTTGGCGCCCTCTTGGGCAAAGATCCGAGCCATGCCTTCACCAATGCCGGTGGTCGAGCCGGTGACAAGGATGACTTGGTCCTTCAGACGCGCACTCGTGGCGTGGATTGGTTCGGTCATGGCTGCAGCACTCCTTTTACGATCGCGCCTGAGTGCATCTCTTCAAAAGCAGCGCGCCACTCCTCAAGCGGAGAGATCGCGGTTGAGGATCGGTTTGAGATCGATCTTGCCACTGGAAAGCAGAGAAATAACCTTCTCCCAAATCGGCCAATTGTGGCTGTAGCTCCCTTGGAGAGTGACCGCTTTCTGGACGAGCGGATCGAGAGAAAAATCGAGCGGCTGCGGCCCCCAGCCGACCTTGGTAATTTGCCCAGCAGGCCGGACAATATCAAGCGCCAGTTTCAGCGACGCGGAGACACCGGCGGCATCGATGACCAGATCAAGCCCATAGCCATCGCCGAAATTCTCGACCCACTCGGCAATATCTTCGCCCTGCGCGCCGAGCACTGTGTCGGCGCCAATCTGCCTCGCGGTCTCAAGTCGTCCGGCGTCGGCTGGAGTGCCGATAACGATCAGATGTCCTGCTCCAGAGAGTTTCGCCATCGTCGCGCAGAGCAGTCCAATCGGGCCGGGTCCAACGATTGCAACGCTGTCGCCTGGCCGCATGCGCGAATTGACGCAGACAGCGTTGTAGGCCACGCAGCATGGCTCGGTGAGCGCAGCCTTTTCCATGCTCAAAGTGGGCGGAATGTGATGGAGGCAGCGCGCTGGAACCTTGACAAAGGACGTCATCGCTCCGTTGACACCATAGCCGAATCCGAGCCGTCGCGGGTCCAAATTATAGAAACCCTGACGAATGAGTGCAGAATCTGGCGGGAGCTGGGCAGCGGTCTCGCTTACGACCCGGTCCCCCTCTTTGAAGCCATGGACACGGCTTCCCAGTTTTGCGATCGACCCGGCGAACTCATGACCGAGGACAACGGGATAATTCACCTTCCAGCTTTGCTTACCGGCGTATTGATGGAGATCGCTGCCGCAGATGCCAACCGCCTCCACTTTGAATAAGACATCCTCCTCGCCGATATCAGGTATGGGTACCTCACGGAGTTCTACCGAGTGCGGCTCCCTGGCGTAGTTAACAAGTCCGATCATGGTGGTTGTTTGCAACCTCCGTCTAAGTCGGCGAGATTACAGTTCGCAAAGTCGACATGTCAAGCTTAGGATGGAATTTGTCTCCGATCTATAACAATTCTCCGCAATTCTTGAAATGTTCCGCAAGACCGTCCTCGAGAATTGTGGGTTTCGTTCATTGTTCAACCCGGTTCAAACTGAGCCTCCTACCGACCGGGCCCCCGTCGCAGTAGGTTCTCAAGAAAGATTGATAGGAATCTACTAGGCGCCTTCCATCAATCGGCCCTACGATAGCACGTAAGCTCATTGTGCTGCGTGGAGTCGAGCCATCACGCGACTGGCTGAAGTACCAGAGCGTCTCAGGCGTTGTTCAGAGCAAACCCCGCTTTCATTGGAGTCTCAAGAATATAGGGAAGTTTTTCCTGGTTAGGGATGGATATGAAATCCACTTCTGCGTTCGCCTTTCTCTTTCCGCTGCTTTGCGTATTTGTCTCCGCTCAAACCACTCCGCCATCTTCAATACCGGCAATCAAACTCCCTGCAGCGATGACGGAAGTAGACTGTCATGAGGGTCAGTGCGCCGCAGGAGATCAGAGGGACGGGACCTGGACGTTCCACGGATGGTTAGGCGAGGGCGAGTGGAACGATGGCGCCTCGGCAACGCTGGTAATCAAGCAGTTCGATGCGGACGGAATTGAAATACGCCGCATTGACTTGCCGAATAGCTCTTCATATGGGTTGACGGCGGTCTATACGGGCACCTTGCACGGCAATCGCATTGAGGGCTCTGTAGTGTGGTCCTGGAGTGGGCATTGGGATGGCACGCATCCGATCGGGAAGTGGTCCGCCACCTTGGAGGGCGTAAGGCCGGCCCCACCGCTTGCAGTTGAAAACATTCCGCATTTACTCACAGAGTGCGAGGCGGACCAGTGCGTTTCCGGTCACGAAGGCGGATGTTATTGGGAGTTCCATGGATCGGAAGGCAATTCGCGATGCCGCAATGGAGCCATTGAAAACCTTGAAGTGCGGCAGTTCGATGCGGACGGCGTTGTCATATTTCGCACTGACCATTCGACGAGCGTTTCGGACGGCCTGACGGCAGTTTATGCAGGGACAATGCGGGGCCATCAAATTACTGGCTACGGAACATGGTCGTGGCCCGGTCACTGGAGTAACCGAAATCCCGGAGGACGATGGTCCGCAACCGTAGTGGACGGAGAAGCACCGGGTTTGCCACCAGTGCCACCGCCTTTCGTCTCTCCCGAAGTTCATCAGGATGGCAGCGTGACGTTTCGAGCTTTCGCACCTCGTTCGTTGGAGGTGTTTCTTGAGCTCGAGGGCGAAAAGCAAGTGATCATGCAGAAAGACGATCAGGGAATCTGGAGCATTACCACGGCGCCTCTTCAACCTGATTATTACGGCTATATCTTTAACGACACGGGCCTTAAAGTAATTGACCCGTTGAATCCGCTGATTTTGCCAAATTATCTGCAAACGGAAAACATGGTGCATGTGCCCGGGCCGCGGTCGTTGCCATGGGAAGTGAACGACGTGCCTCACGGGGTGGTGCACCATCATACCTACACGTCAAAAGTTATCGGCGATGTGCGGGATTTCTATGTCTACACACCGCCGGGATATGATGCGGTCTCCGAGAAGGAATACCCGGTGCTGTATCTTCTCCACGGCTATGGGCAAGAATCGAGCAGCTGGACTGAGGTCGCATTCGCCAACGTCATCCTCGACAATTTAATTGCGCAAGGCAAGGCAAAGCCCATGATCGTGGTGATGCCGGTGGCCTATGGAGGTCCAGAGCTTCTGGCCAGTCGTGGCAAGCTTTATTGGAATGACGAAATCCGTGGAAGGAACTTCAATATGTTTACCCAGGGCCTGCTGACTGAAGTTATTCCGCAGGTCGAGCGTGAATATCGCGCGAAGAAAGACCGCGACTCGCGGGCGATTGCCGGTCTCTCAATGGGCGGAGCGGAATCGTTACTCGCTGGATTGAACCACCTGGATGAATTCTCATGGATTGGTTCGTTTAGTTCCGGCGGCGTGCGTGAAAACTTTGACCAGGAGTTTCCAGGGTTGAATGCATCTGCAAACGACAAACTGCACCTTCTATGGGTGGCCTGTGGTACCGATGACCCGCTGAACGATATCAACCTGAAGATCAACAAGTGGCTGAGATCGAAAGGCATTGCGCATACGGAGATTGAGACGCCGGGTGCGCATACGTGGATGGTGTGGAGGCGTAACCTCGCAAACTTTGCGCCGCTCCTATTCCGTTAGACACACGGCTCAGGAGACTGACTCTGCCAACCTTTGGCTCTGTTGCACCTTCGCCGAATAGTAGAGACATCTGGACAATCTCAAGATTCATTCGTAGCTTTCTTATAGCCACCCGCACCATGTCGTCGGGACTATGGATTCATGGAATACAGGTTAATCGGAGGCTCAGGCCTCAAAGTTTCCGCTCTAAGTTTTGGCACATCGTCCTTTGGTGGTATTGGTGAGCTATTCAAGGCCTGGGGCACCACCGAGGTGGAAGAAGCGCGCCGCATGATCGACGTTTGCCTCGAGAACGGTGTCAATCTTTTTGACACTGCCGATGTCTATTCTGACGGTCGTTCGGAAGAGATTTTAGGCAAGGCGATCGAGGGAAAGCGGAACAATTTGCTGGTCTCCACCAAGTCCACGTTTCGGCTTGGCTCTGGACCAAACGATGTTGGTTCATCACGCTTTCACCTTCGCCGCTCACTTGAAGGCAGCCTGCGTCGGCTTGGCACAGATTACGTTGACATTTACCACCTGCACGGTTTCGACGCGCAAACACCGGTGGAAGAGGTGCTTGAAACTCTGAAAACGTTCGTGCACGAGGGCAAGGTTCGATATATTGCATGCTCCAACTTCTCCGGCTGGCACCTGATGAAGTCACTCGGGATCTCAGATCGATATGGCTGGCCGCGCTATGTTGCGCACCAGGTTTGTTACTCTCTTGTTTCGCGCGAATACGAATGGGAACTGATGCCGCTGGCGCTCGATCAAAAAGTTGGCGCGCTCATTTGGAGCCCGCTGGGCTGGGGACGTTTGACGGGCAAGCTTCGGCGTGGACAACCCAAACCCGCAGTCAGCCGCCTTCCGGTGACTGCGGACTTCGGTCCGCCTGTAGCCGAAGATTATCTTTACACCGTGGTGGATGCGCTCGACGACGTGGCCCGGGAAATAGGCAAGAGCGTATCGCAGATCGCAATCAACTGGCTGCTGCAGAGGCCCACGGTTTCATCCGTGATTTTGGGCGCTCGCAACGAGGAACAACTGCGACAGAACTTGATGGCCGCGGATTGGAATCTGAATCATGCACAAGTTGATAAGCTCGACCGGGCCAGCCAACGCACGCAAGCTTATCCCTATTGGCATCAGTCGCTCTTTGAGGAACGCAATCCGCATCCGGTGCCTCATTACAAACAGGCAACCTCATGACGGATTCGAGCTCACTAAAACGTTCTCGCAACAATTCAAATTGTGTGCAACAAAATTCGGCCCTAAGCTTTACCGATTAGATGCCGCGGAATTGCAGATAGCTTTGCATCTTGTTGTGGGGATGTAGGTACTGACATCGTCCCTTCGAGCACCGGGCGTGCGCGCTGCATGTTCTCAGGAATCGCGGGGTTCTCGTTTCGGAAGCGCCGTCGGTAAATGGCGGGAGTGGTGCCGACGACTTTGCGAAAGACGATTCCGAAGTAGCTTTGATCGCAGAAACCAACTTTCTGACTTATGCTCGCCAACGGTTCGTCTGAATTGGTGAGCAGAGATTGGGCTCGAGCTACACGGTAATGATTGAGGTACTTCATGAACGATGATCCTGTAACTTGCTTGAAAAAGCTCATGAAGTGAGATTCGCTCATTGCGCAGATACGAGCGGCTTTCTGAACCTGAATCGGCTCCTCGCAATTGTCTCCAAGGTAGCGGAAGAGTGGACGAAGCCTGTCCAGGGCGCGCTGCTGGCGCTGGAAGATTTCTACCGTCCCGGCATAGGGCGCATACTGATTGACCAGCAAAAGAAGAAGCATCTTCAAGTAAGTCCTCACCGCCAGTCGAGCCCTGGTTGACGAGGCCGGCAACTCCGTGCGGATCCGCAGCATCATGTCCAGGACCTGCCTTGGGATTCCTGACTCGGCAGGCACGATGTGGGGGAATTCCGAATCCTGCAGGAGGAATGGCGTGAGGTATTCGGCGCTATCACTGCTGCCATCGCAGCGAATGAGGTCGGGTTCGAAAAAGAGCGCAGCGATCGTGGCCGGGGCTGAAGAGTGGCACTCGATGCGATGGTAGAGCGTGCTGCCGATCACGACCAGGTCACCTTCATTGATCGGAAGAAGCCTGTCCTGGATGCGGCACTCGGCTGTTCCCGAGCACAGGTAGAGGACCTCGAAGTACCCATGACGATTCATGCGCACATCCTGGCCACCATATCCTGTTAGGAACAGGACATCAACCGGACACGCCTCATCGAATGGCCATTTGTGAATCCCCTCAGCGTTGATTTGAGGTTCTACCAGGCTGAAGTGATCCTTGCACGGCATTTTGGAAATGTTGGTGTGGAGAGACTTTGCACTCGAGCGCACTGGGCGCAAGGCGGGGGAAGCGTCGCGCTTCCGGCCATCAATGCTCAATTCGGAAGACTTCTTCGACTTTGCCATGACGAACTCCATACATCGCTGAATGCAGATTTACTGTTGCATCGCTGTAATGCACCCACAATTCAATCTTCTCACCGACCTCGAGTGAAACGTGCGAATGCGTGTCAACTTCGAGCAGACCGTGTTCGGCATGAAGCGCCTTGAGAGAAACGCCGGGCATATCCTTGACCTCGGAGAGTCCGCGCTCTCCACTCATCGCTTTCAATCCGCAATCAATTACGGCATGTCCCGGGGCCTTAGTACTTATGACGGTGGCGAGAACCGTAAGTGAGCGGGAGAAGGAAGCACCTCGGTTGACATAGATTGTATCCATAAGGAGATAAGATCCAGCCTGGATTTCGGTGATTCCTGGATAGTTTCCAGACACGGCATGGGTGCCCGTTCCACCAGTGGACACGATCGAGACCGGAATTCCAGCAATCTCGATGAGCGAAGCTGAATCGACCAGGGTCTTGCTCCCGGCACGCACTTGTTCGTCGCGAGCTGGGCTGGGGGGCATTACTTGGAAGTGCCCGTCGTATCCCATAACGCCTCGAAGTGTGAGCCCTTTGGCAACCGCGCATTTGGTTAGTTGAAGCGCTGCTTCACCTGGAGCTACGCCGCACCTTCCCAGGCCGATGTCAACATCGACGACAACTTCGATCCGCGATTTGCGGTCGCGTTGAGCCCTTGCAAGATCCCCCGCGCTTTTTGAGTTGTCAATGGCCACGACGACAGAGGCCAATTTTGACAGCTCTGCCAGGCGTTCTGCCTTTGCGTCTCCAGCCAATTCGTTCGCAATCAGAATGCTGTCCACTCCGTGATGGACAAGGATTTCCGCTTCTCGCAAAGTGGCGCACGTTATTCCGATTGCTCCGGCCCGAAGCTGCTTCCAAGCCAATAGAGGTACCTTGTGGTTCTTGAAGTGCGGGCGCAATTTACAGCGCTTGTCCGCAAAGAAGCCGGCCATCCTGTGGAGGTTCGACTCCATGGCATCAAGATCGACAAGCAAAGCAGGCGTTACGATTTGCTCCAGGTTCAATGCTGACTTTTCTCCCTCTCTCGTCTTCTCCACTTACTCGTAGGTTGATGGGTCTGACATGATCATGGGCTCGCGGAACCACCGCGTATGAGTTGCCAGCACAACGAGGCCCACAACCAGCCATAGCGATCCAGCGAGTTTGGCGGGACTGCCGAGGCCAATCCAAATTACGGCACAGAAAAGGAAACCGAGAGCAGGAAGTAAAAGATCAAGTAGAAAGCTTCTGGCGTGCCGGTCTGAAGAGCGAATCCAAAGTTTCCAAATCACCGCCAGGTTCACGCCCATGAATCCAAGAAACGCCCCAAAGTTAAGAAGCTCCGCGGTTAGCTCATAGCTCATAAATTGAGCGCCGACAAAGGCAAGAAGACCAAGCAGAATAATGTTGATATCGGGAGTGTTGCGCACCGGGTGAAGCCGGGCGAAAATCCGGCGTGGAATCACATTCTCGCGGCCCATTCCAAACATCAATCTGGCTGCACCAACCTGCGCGGTCAGGCCAGCCCCGATGTTCGCTATCACCAACATGAAAGCCATGGCTTTGAGCAGCACTACGCCACCAATTCGGCCGGTGACATCGATAAAAGCAGTTTCGACATTCGCATAAGTGCCATAATCCGGCCATACCAGATGCGCAAGGTAAACGAGAAATCCACCGAAGAGCCCAGTAAAGAGGCAAACTGAGACGGCCGCCAGCATGACGTTTCTGCGCGGATTCTCCACGTCCTCCGCGAGCGTGGTCACCGCGTCGAATCCCAGATACGTGAGGGCCGCAAATGACGTTGCCGAGGCTATTGAACGCACCTTGAATGTGCCGGGATTGTAAAACGGCGTTGTAGAGAATAAGCCGGAGACACCCTGACGAAGGACCAGATACTTGATGGCCAGCACGATGAAACAGCCGAGAACAAAAAACATGAAGAGCAGCAGGACTTTGTTGGCGTGAGCGGTCGAGCGGATTCCTTTCAGATTAAGCAGCGTGATTCCGCCGGCGAAGAGCAGTGTGCCTGCAGCAAAGGGAAGTGATGGCCAGAATCGCTGCAGGGACAGAGTTCCATAGATGACGCAGAAGAGTGGAATGAAAAGGTAATCGAGCAACATGGCCCACCCGGCAAAGAACCCTAGAACGGGGTGTATTCCACGGCTCACGTAGGCATAGGCTGATCCCGCCGAAGGGTAAAGCGCGGCCATTCTTCCGTAGCTGATTGCCGTGAGGACCATCGCAACCATTGCAGCCAGAATGGTGACAACTACGTAGCCGCCAGACTTGACTTCAGCCAATCCAAAGACTGTTGCAGGCGCACTTGGAGTGACTGCGACGATTCCATAGAAGATCAAATCCCACAAAGACAAGACGCGCTTGAGCCGGGATGTGTCGTAGACGGTCGAGTCACGCACTGCAGATGCGTTCATACGGCTCCGCTCCGTCCATCCTGCGTGCGGCCATCCCAAAGGCGCAGTCCGTCGCTGTCAACGGAGAATGTTTCCATTTGTCCGTGTTCATATTCCGTCACATGGATTCGATGTTCATGAGGAAGGGCGAATGCGAGGTTTGTCGGCAGCATGCCGCTCGTTGGGGTGCGCCTGACCACCTCGCCGCTCAAACCAAGGACGGTAATGTCACCTTGTCCAAAGACTGCGACGTAGAGAAGGCCATTCTCGTCAAACGCCATTCCGTCGGGTCCCTTCCATCCAATCGGCGCATCCGCGCGGATTACGTTGCCGAACAACTCTCGAGGGCCCGCGATGTTTCCGTCCCGCCAGCCATAGCGGTAGATATTTCCCGTCAGCGTTTCGTTCACGTATAGTAGGCTATCCAGGCCAAAAGCAATCCCATTTGTGAAGCGCAAGCCTGAATCGATCTTCCTGACCGATCCCGTCTCGGGATCTATGCGATACACCCTTCCGTCGTAATCCACATTCATGTAGTCCTTGCGGACTTGGTTATTAGGCGCAAAGCCGTCTATCAGTACTCCTGAGTCCGTTAGATAGAGAGCCCCGTCAGGGCCGAAGCAAAGATCATTGGGAAACAGAAATGATTCTCCGCCGCATTCACTTGCTGCGACTTCACTCTCGCCATCCATTGTGAGCTTAAGCAGTGAAGGAATCTTTGACTCGGCGACCCAGATCGTCCCACCATAATCGACGGCCAGCCCATTCGGCCGCCCTGTTTTCTTGATGATCGTTCGGTCTCGGCCATCCCGACTCAAGCGCGTGACGCAGCCGCGATCAGCACCACCCTCGACAATCAACCAGGTCCCGTCTGGCAAAGCCACGGGGCCCTCGGGGGCGTGCAGATCTCCGGCAAACATCATTGGTTTCTCCGCTACGCGACAATCTCCGAGGCTGCCCGCAACCGAAGTGCAACGGGATATCGCTTAGGTGAGGCGTCAGCGAGAGTCTCTAGGCGAGGTCTCAAAGGGAGCGCTGACGATCACGGTTCTACCATAGTTCCACCCAATACCTTAGCTGACTATAAGAAAGCTACGAATCCATCTTGCAAAACTCCGACCTGGCGCGCGGTTCAGAAAATCGTATTGCTTCAACAAAAGTTTAGAAAATTGTCAGAGACAGGAGGCGATGATGATTGGAGTATGATCCAAACTTCAGGTCAGTCTTTCCCATTGCCTCTGAGCACAACATGACAAGGCATTGATGCGATAGACCATTCGAGGAGGCAGATGGAACTCTCTGGACGTATAGCGATTGTTACTGGGGCAGCTAGCGGTTTGGGGCTTGCCGTTGCGCTGCGCTTTGCACGCGAAGGCGCAATCGTGATTGCAGCGGACACTAACCAAATCGAGGGAAATAAGCTCCAACAGCGCTTCCAAGAGCTTGGATGCGAAGCCGCCTTCGTACTGACGGATATCTCCGAGGAAGCCTCGGTCAAGAGTCTCTTCGATCTGGTACTGACCCGCTACAAACGCGTAGATATTCTCTACAACAACGCGGCCGTTTTGTCTTACGAACTCGATTCTCAGGCGCAGGATCTCAGCGTTGAGACGTGGGATTTCATCATGGCAACGAATCTGCGCGGCCCTTTCCTCTGTTCGAAACATGCGATTCCACCCATGTTGAAGCAGGGAGGTGGATCGATCATCAACGTTGGATCGC
This sequence comes from uncultured Acidobacteriaceae bacterium, assembly GCA_963820245.1. Classification (GTDB taxonomy): domain Bacteria; phylum Acidobacteriota; class Terriglobia; order Terriglobales; family Acidobacteriaceae; genus Telmatobacter. The sequence goes on from CAWFZC010000006.1 coordinate 252,244, forward strand.
CCACTGGCTTGAATGGGTGTGCACCAAACCTCACCGCTTATAGCACCAGCAAAGCGGGAGTCATCGGCCTTACGCGCGTAATGGCAGCTGCGCACGCCCGCCACAACATACGAGTGAATTCCATTGTTCCCGGAACTATGGATACTCCGATGAACGGCTCGCTCTTGAGCGACGATGCGTTGCGGGAAAAATATCGCGAGGCGGTTCCTCTGGGAAGGCTGGGAACACCGAAGGACATCGAAGGTCTTGCTGTCTTTCTGGCGTCGGACGAATCTGCCTACTGTACTGGAGGAATTTATGCATGTGATGGAGGGCTCACTGCGGTCTAAGGTTATCAGCAAACTTAATCCGTTCGAATACGGCTATCAATTTGTTTTTGGCAACTAAGGGGCAAACAGCACCTGGCGATTCAACATTGAGGTATCACCGAATCACAGCCAATCCGACTGGTATGTTTATGACGCGACGCAACTCAGACAATTCGGCCACATTCGAAGCCCGACTGTTCGGGCTCACTACGCGCGCCGAAGTCGCCAGTCGTTGGTTGTCTGCGGAACAATCTGCTCAAGTGCCTCTACGACCCCATATTGCACATGGGTTCGCATTGCTTCGTCGGCAGCCAGCGGATCCTTGCCGGTTACAGCTTGCAGCAGCCGGGTATGGAACCCGGATGGAAGGGTACGGCGGTTCGCGGCGAGATCAAAAAACCAGTTATAGATCAGAACTTGATTCGTCTCGATCACTTCTTTCAGTTCAGGGCAACGTGCATACTCTGCTATCCGCATGTGCAGTTCAAAATGCTGGGTGTGAACAATGTACTGAAGTTCCTCGTCATGGTCACGACCGAAGCGGTCGTAGAGTGTGTCGAGTTGCTTGGCCAGGCGCATCAGCTCCATGCGCTCTTTCATTGTGGCCTGCACACAGCAAAGACGGGCGGATTGCGCCTCGAGTGCTTCACGGACGACACATCGTCCTCTCACTTCTTCAGGATGAGGAGTGCGCACACGTGTCCCAGCCCGCGGACGGCTTTCAACCAGCTTGTCACCTTCCAACTGACGCAGCGCTTGAGCGACGGGAAGGAGGCTCATCTTGAATTCTGTTGCAAGCCGCCTGGCGGACAGCACTTCGCCGGGCTTTAGCTCGCCGCGAAGGATACGTTCGCGAATCTGAAAGTACGCTTTATTCGATAGGGAAGGGGAAAAGCCTTCCTCAGTTTTGGCTGATTTAGCGGTCGCCATCACAGACATTTAACCGTATTTTAACTGGAATGTCAATATGACCAACGCCGGCGCACGTGACTACTTTGAGTTTTGCACGCAGCACCGAGGTGACTCGGCTGACTGGGTGCATAGGTTTGCCAGAAAGTCCGAACGCCACATCTGCACGTTGGCTCGCATTCTGACTTGCCAGAAGGAGCACCTCTTCATGGTTGTCTGCATCAACGCAATGCAAGATCACTGTAAATGCCGCGCAAATGAAGAACTCCGCACATTTCTCGATTGCTGCATTCTCAGCCTTGGGCGTCGAGGCCACAACGCATATTCAACTCATTTCGGCCTCACGCCTCGTAGTTTTTTAATAAAGAATCGTGCGAATTCACCATGGAATACGCTTGACCCGCGCAAAAAATCAGGGCTATGCTTCATTAAACTGAAATCGCAGTTATCCCCAAAACCGACGTGACGCCAAAGAGTTTTACGCGAATCCCGGGCCCGACATAGGAGGGTTATGCATTTGCATCCGCCTTCAAAAAGGAAAGACTTCATGTCCCAGAAGCGCTCGGTTGAAACCCCAAACGATTCAGGAGGCACCACAATGATTCGAATCCCATCTTCCCCGTTCGCCAGACGTCTGGCGCTGCTTCTCGCATTCGCAGTGCTGTTTTTCGTCACCAATTCTTCGACGTTGTCAGGGCAGACTGTGGCTTCGAGCGCCTCAGTCTCCGGAATCATCAGCGACCCGGAGGGCGCCAGGATCACTGCCGCAAAAGTTACATTTTCGAGCCAGGAACTGGGCATTACCAGGACCTTTACGACCAGTTCAACTGGGGCCTTCTCCTTCAGCCTGCTGCCGCCTTCGGTCTACAGTCTGAAGGTTGTAGCCGCAGGCTTCAAAACCTACGAACAGGGAAGGATCGTCCTCGATGTCGGTCAGGCTGCTGTACTCGATGCCGTTTTATCTGTTGGAAGCGCCGCAGAGCAGGTAGTTGTCTCCGGTGAAACACCATTGCTCAGTACAGACAACGCCAACTTGGGGTCTGAGGTTTCTTCGAAGCAAATGGTAGATTTGCCGCTCAACTTTCGCGGAGCCACCGCGTTTCTTTTTCTGGACTCGTCGGCCCGATGGTTGGGCCAGGGTGTAGGTGGTGGTGGCACCGACACAGCCGACCAGGATTTGTCGCTGATGAATTTCGGCGGCCAATTCATGGGACAGACGGGCTTTCTGTTGGATGGCACCTGGAACGGCATGATTGCCTATAACGGTGAAATCTATCGTTCCGTCCGTCGATGCCGTGCAGGAATTCAAGATTCAGACAAACTCGTTCACCGCACAATATGCCCTGACTGACGGAAATGCGGTCACCGTGATTACAAAGAGCGGCACCGACAAATTCCACGGCGACCTCTTTGAATTCTTCCGGAACTATGCCCTGGACGCGAATTATTACTTTAACAAAGACAACGGAACCTCAACGCCATCTGCAAGGCCGTCAACCCGCATGAACCAATATGGTGCAACAGCCGGCGGCCCGCTCTACATACCCGGAATCTACAAACAGCGGGAGAAAACATTCATTTTTGGTGCGTTTGAAGGACTGCGACTGGATTCCTCCTCAACGTTGAGGGCCACCACACCTACCAGCTCAATGGAATCCGGGAATCTATCGAACTTGCTGGGCACGCAACTGACTGGCGCAGCGGGGACAGATGCACTGTGCCGCCCGGTTTATGCGGGGCAGATTTACAATCCGTTCACAACCCGCTCGGTGGTTTCCACCTGCTCTACCGCCACCAGCACAGCTGGCCAAACGGTTCAGATTCGCGACCCAATTGCAAACAACAATCTCACCAGCCTGATCGACCCGGTTGCCAAAGCGATCGTGTCTTACTTCCCGGCCCCAACTAACACCGCTGCAACAAATAACTTCTACGGAAACGTAGCCGTGCCCACCACCTCAAATGAGATGGATATTCGCGTCGATCATAACTTGTCGGATTCGAAGCGACTTTATGGAAGGTACTCCAGAAAGTGGGAAGCCAAGGTGGCGAATGCCCCTCTTTACGGAGCCTCGGACCCGGCAGGCCCCGGACAGGTAAACCCGAACAACCGCTATAGCATCGTCTTTGGTTACAACCAGGTATTAAGTCCAACATTCAATGGCAGCGTGAACGTAGGATTGAACCGGTGGACTGAAGACAATGTCAGCCAGGGCTATCCTTTCAAGTCGTCCACCCTCGGATTGCCGGCAGTGCTTGACTCGATCTCGCCGTTTTTCCCTACTGTCAGCATTTCGAACTACGCGGGGCTGGGGCAGGCCAGCCAAACTGTGACCGCGTTTAACGAGGGAACCATCAGCGTTGATCTTTCCAAGGTGCGCGCCGCCCACATTTTCTCCTTCGGATTTCAGGGCATCGTAAGCCAGGGTAACGGCGGAGGGTTAGTTCATACCACTTTCAACTTCAATCAATCCTTCACAAGTGGTCCGAATCCTGGTAGCTTGACCTCCGGAACGGGAGACGCGTTTGGATCGTTTCTGTTGGGTGCTGTTGCAAGCGGCTCAACCGGGAACACCCTCTTACCCGCGTTCGACAAGCACTACTACGGCTTTTACTTCCAGGATGATTGGAAGGCAACAAGTAAGCTCACGCTGAATCTTGGCGTTCGTTACGATCTTCAAATGGCGCCAACCATGAGGCACAACGATCAGGCCTATTTTGAACCCAACCAGAAGAACCCCATCAGCGCGCTGGTAACCGCAGGCGGCCCCTACAACGGACAGTTGGTCTACAACAGCCCCGGCAACAGAGGGCTCTACGCAAACTCGTTCACCCTCGTCTCGCCTCGAGTTGGTTTTTCCTACCTGGCTGCAAAAAGTCTTGTCGCGCGGGGTGGTTTCGCGATCTTTTATCCCTCTGAATTTACGGGATTCGCTGCCAGCCCTGGGTACCTGCAAACAACAAATCTCGTTTCTTCTTTAAACGGTGGGCTCAATCCCTCGGCAACCCTCAGCAACCCTTTCCCGCAAGGAATTGCGCCCGTTGTCGGAAGCTCTCAGGGGGGTCTGTCGCAGATCGGCAATTCTTTTTCCGCAACCGTGCATGAGAGGCCATCTTCCTACATCGAACAATGGATGTTTGGGCTTCAATACTCGCCAACGCACCGGGATATCATCGAGGCCTCGTATGTAGGCAATCACGGCTTGCATATGGTGCTCAGCACCATCAATCTCAACCAACTGCCCGTGCAGGATCTCGCGCTCGGCAGTGCTGCCTTGACTGCCCAGGTCCCTAATCCATTCTTCGGCCAGCCTGCCGTTGCAGGAAGCAGCTGCACTTCTGCCAATTTGGCCAATGCGACAGTTCCGGCTTTCCAGCTTATGCTGCCCATGCCGCAATACTGTGATTCGGTCACCAATTCCAAGGCAAATGTAGGCTTTTCGTTCTATGATGCCCTCGACCTGCGCTACACACATCGCCAAGGCGGACTTACTGTATTGGCAACATACACGTACGGTAAGATGCTCGACGATGTATTTGGTTCGACCTCCGTAAGCCTGGACTATGTTCCCGTGGTTCGCAACAATTACAACTTGGCCGCGGAGAAGTCCGTCGACGGCAACGATGTCCCACATGCAGCGGTGGTCAGCTATATCTATGAACTCCCTGTGGGAAGAGGAAAGAAGTATGGCTCTAACTTCAGCTGGCCTGTCGAGGCTGTTCTTGGCAACTGGGAAGTTGCGGGAATTACTTCCTTCAAACAAGGCGGACCGATCGCGATCAACGGAAACTTGAATGCCGGAAGCGTTTATGGCGGCGGGCAGCATGTGAACGTAGTTGGCAACCCAAACACCCCCGGCAATCTTGCAGGTAATCCTGGATGCATTGGGCCCACACAGATAAGAACGGCACAGCACTGGTTCAATCCCTGCGCATTTCAGCAGGCCGCGGCGGGCACCTTTGGCAATGCTCCGCGCTTTTTCTCCAATCTCCGCAATAAAGGCGTTGACAACACCGATCTGTCTGTCTCCAAGTGGTTCAACACCGGAGACAAGCTGCGCACTCAATTCAGGGCGGATATGTTCAACGTTCTTAATCATTCAAACCTGGGGCCCATGCTGAATTCAACCTATAGCGCGTCTCCCACATCCAGCTTCGGATCGCTTTCCTATGCGGACATTGCAAGACAGATTCAGTTCGCACTTAAGATCTACTGGTAGTTCTGCGGATTTGATTTAACGGGCTCTGTAGCCGGCTGTGCTCAAAACTGTTTCATCGTGCACGGGTAAGTGGCAGAGCCTGTTTCCATTGGTGGGAGTCAGGCCACTCCCTCATATGCCAACGAGCCGAGTTCATTCTCAGCCGACTGGGCAACCTTGAGTTCTCCAGTTCAGGCCGCGGAGCACTGAATTCGCGCAATCACTGTCCTTGGCCGACCGATAAGCAGTACATTATTGCTAACAAACGGATCAAGATGAATCGACGAGACTTTGTAAATCGGTCCACGAGGGCAACCCTATGCTTCGGCCTGGGAGGCAGGCTCCTTTGCGGATCGCGTCTGGAGGCTGCCGCGATTTCCATGAACAACTCGCTTAGCGGAATTCCGACGGAAACTGCGGACTCATTGTTAGCCGGCACCGCCCCCTTGACCGCGAAAGGCGATCTTGCTCAACAAATGGTGGAAGGAATCCACCAATTCCTTCTGAAGGAAACTGAGCGAGAGGCCGCCAGGCGGGAAGAGCGATGGAAGCGAAACTACGCATCGGTTGAACTTTACGAGAAATCTGTCGCGGCCAACCGGCAACGATTTCAGCAGATCATTGGAGCTACGGATACTCGAGTCACAGCGCAGGCTCCAGAACTGGTCGCAAATCTCGGAACTCCAGCAGAAATTGGAAGAGGCACAAATTACAGTGTGTACGCGGTGCGCTGGCCGGTCTTTGCGCCTGTAACGGCAGACTCGGATGGCTTCGAAGCGGAGGGTCTGTCTGCTCAAACCTGAAGGCGCGCCCATAGCGCGGGTCGTCGCGATTCCCGATGCGGATTGGACTCCCGAGATGTTGGCGGGACTGGCGCCGGGCATCTCGCCCGCCGAGCAATTCGCGCGGCGGCTGGCGGAAAACGGCTGCGAAGTCATAGTTCCCCTTGTCATCAATCGCGATGATACCTTCTCAGGCATCCCGGGCATCGGTATGACGAACATGCCGCATCGGGAGTGGATCTACCGGATGGCCTTTGAGGTCGGGCGTCACATTATTGGATACGAAGTCCAAAAGATCCTCGCAGCCGTGGATTGGTTTGCGTCGGAAAATGCTCAACGGCGTTTACCGATCGGCGTGATGGGTTACGGCGAAGGTGGATTGCTGGCGCTTTCGAGCGCGGCGTTGGACACAAGGATCGACGCGACTGTGGTAAGCGGATACTTCCAGAAGCGGGAAGAAGTCTGGAGAGAGCCGATCTATCGGGACGTATGGAGTCTTGTTCAGGAATTTGGCGACGCGGAGTTGGCCAGTCTCATCGCCCCTCGAACTCTGATCGTGGAAGCGAGCCAGGGGCCGGAGGTTGCAGGACCACCGGCGGAGACTGAAGTACACAAGCCCTATGCCTGCCCGAATGGGAAACTCACTTCCCCGCGATTGGAATCGGTGAAGGACGAGGTTGATCGCGCGCGCGTCTTCTTTGCAAAGTTGAACGCGGAGGACAAACTGCAACTCATCTGCAATTGAGGGCGGACTTCCAGGTGCAGAGCCTACGTTGCACGCATTCCTTCGGTCGCTTGGTCGGAGTGAGGGGGCCATGCCAGCCGGTAGCCCACCCATCGCGGTCAACTCGAGCCTCGATCCGACTCCGCGGCTGCAGCGGCAATTCAATCAGATGGTGGACTTTACCCAGGCCTTGATTCGCAAATCTCCAGATTGCCGCAAAGAATTCTGGAAAAATGCAGACACATCTTCACTTGAGAGTTGGCAGAAAACAACAAAGTTCTACCGGGACTATATCTGGGACGAGGTCATTGGTCGCGTATCGTCACCTCTTCAAACTATCAACCCTCGGACGCGCTTGATTCTCGATGAGGCAAAGTTCAAAGGCTATGAAGTAATGCTTGATGTGTGGCCAGATGTATTTGCCTACGGAATACTGCTTGTGCCTAACGACCTGAAGCCAGGTGAACGTCGCCCGGTCGTCGTCTGCCAACATGGGCTGGAAGGCCGGCCCATCGATACAGCAGATCCGAAAAACGACGATCATTTTTACCATCATTTCGCGGCGAGCCTGGCGGAAGAGGGTTTCGTCACATATGCTCCACAGAACCCCTACATCGGCAACGACGACTTCCGCATCATTCAGCGAATGGGGCATCCACTCAAGCTCTCTTTGTTTTCCTTCATTCTTGGCCAGCATGAGCAAACTGCTGAACTGGCTCTCTGCACAGCCTTTCGTGGATCCGAAGCGAATTGGATTTTACGGCCTTTCCTACGGAGGGAAGACAGCCGTTCGCGTGCCGCCGCTTCTGGATCGGTACGCGCTGTCAATTTGCTCAGGAGATTTCAATGAGTGGGTTTGGAAGACAACGACGGTTCTTGCCCCACAGAGTTATCTCTTGACCAAGGAATACGACATGTACGAATTCAATTTCGCCAACGTCGTCAATTATGCGGACCTGGCGAATCTGATGGCGCCGCGGCCGTTCATGGTTGAGCGCGGGCACGAGGATCCGGTGAGCGTGGATGAGCAGGTGGCCTATGAATACGCCTTCGTGCGCGAGTTTTATGACAAGATGGCAATCGGCGACAGAACGGAAATCGAATTCTTCAATGGGCCACATACGATTCACGGTAAAGGGACATTTGAGTTTCTCCGTCGTCATTTGAAATGGCCAGGATAGCGGTGGATTCATTCTCGAAAGCTCCACACGTTCAAAAGCAGTACGGCCGCTATCTAAGACTGGCATGTGCCGTTTGTTTGAAAGGGATGAAATGAGAATCGGGATTTCGCGGAACAGTGCATTGTCAATCTTCCTCGTCGCAATCGGATCAATGATTTGTTTGAGCGCGTCTACGGCAAAAGGGCAGGCGGCCGCGGCGCCAGCGAAGTCTTCCAATGCAAGCGCGGCAGCCTATCCGCTCAAACTGAGCGCCAATCATCGCTATCTGGTGGACAGTAAGAACAAGCCGTTCTTGATTGTTGGCGATTCTCCGCAGGATCTGATTTCGCGGCTGACTGAAAAAGAGGCGGATAGCTATTTCGCTGACCGGCAGGCGCATGGATTTAACACCATGGGCTGGATTGACGTGACCTGTGCCGGGAAGGATTCTCCCGACAACAAAGACAGTAGAACCGTGGATGGCATACTTCCATTCAATCGGTTTTGTCCCTGGGGGAACAGGTTACGAATACTACGATCTGTCTAAACCGAATGAGGCCTATTTTATCCGGCTCGATCATATCGTGATGCTGGCGATGAAGCACGGTCTCCTGGTTTTCCTTGACCCGATGGAGACCAACGGATGGCTTCCGACGCTCCGCAATAACGGACTCAAGAGCGCCTACTCCTTTGGACAATATCTCGGCAATCGCTACAAGGCGGCTTCAAATGTTGCATGGATCAGCGGCAACGATTTCATCACCTGGAAGGATCCGAAAGATGACGCACTGGTAGAAGCTGTGGCAAACGGAATCAAGTCCGTGGCTCCGGAGCAGCTTCAGTCCGTCGAATTGAATTACGAGAACAGTTCATCTTTCGACGATCCCACCTGGATTCCGATCATTGATCTCAACGGTACTTATACCTACTCTCCAACATATATACAGACGATCCACAGTTACAATCAAAAGCCGGCGGCGCCCGTCTACCTGCTGGAGGCGCACTACGATCAGGAAAACGTTGGCCATCCACCTGACTATGGGACGCCTCCAACACTCCGGCGCGAAGAATACTGGGCGATGCTAAGTGGGAGCACGGGGCAGTTTTATGGCAATTTCTATACTTGGTCGTTTTCACCCGGATGGAAGTACTATCTCGACACCGCCGGAGTTACGCAGCTAACCATTTGGAAGGGATTCTTTTCTTCTTTGCCTTGGTATGAGCTCGTACCAGACCAGGATCATACAGTTGTCACAGCCGGGCTTGGAGACTATGGCGATTACAAGACGCGGGTGAGCCTGAGTGATTACTGCACTGCAGCCAGAACCTCCGATGGTTCTTTTGTCGTCGCCTACATGCCGACTCCGCGCACGGTCACCGTGAACATGTCGAGCCTGAAGGGCCCGGCAACGGCCAAATGGTTTGACCCGACAAGCGGGAAGTTCCAGACGATCGCAGGACGGCCGCTTACAAACAGCGGACTCCATCAATTCACGCCGCCCGGGAACAACCACGATGGCGACGGCGACTGGATCCTGTTACTGGATGCTTCGACTAGACGTCACTAACTCACTCGCTGGTCAGGCCGATAAAGTGAGCTACGGAATCATGAGTACAGGCTGCCTGCGTGAAGGTGTCGATCCCCATAGGCCGTACCATCCAATGTAGGAGTAACAGATAACTGGAATCAAGAACGCGCCATGAATGCCAATCTTGTCCGCCAGGGCACCCAGAAGGAAGGGAACCACAGCTCCTCCCACGCATGCGCTCATAATAAGGCCTGACCCCTTGCTCGTCAGGTGCCCCAGGTCGGCAATGCCAAGCGTGAAGATGTTGGGAAACATGATCGAGTTGAAGAATCCGCAGAGTACCAGCGTCCAGATTGCGATCGGGCCCGACGTTACCATGCAAATTGCGATCAACAGCGCAGCCACCCCTCCAAAAATACCGAGCAGGATGCCCGATTTAATCTTCGTAAGCATCCATGTGCCCAGTAGGCGGCCGATCAGTGCACCGAACCAGTAGAACGAGACAAGCAGCGATGCAGTCTTGAGAGAGCTTATTCCCTCCGATTTGAAAAAGTTGATTGCGATGGACGCGAGACTGACCTCTACGCCCACGTAAAAGAAAATGCCCAGGGCCCCGAGCACCGTATGCTTGCACGTCCAAATGCTGCGGCCAGACTTTACATCGTTCTGATCGCCAGGACGGAACGATTGAGTGGTGGCAATCGCAGGCAGGCGGGAATAAGCCACAGCCAGGCCAAGGATCAAGAGCGCGCCGGCGATGGCAATATAGGGTCCGCGAACTGTGTTGGCCATATTCGTCTGGCTGGTCGTCTTGAGCGGATCGGTAAGGATATATGCTCCAGCGACAAGCGGAGCCAGAGACCCGCCGAGGGAATTGAGAGCTTGCGCCAGGGTGAGGCGCACGGATGCTGTATTTTGAGGGCCGAGAATCGAGACATAGGGATTTGCCGACGTCTGCAAGGCGGTGATGCCCGCCCCCACGACGAATACCGCTGTAAGAAAAAGCGGAAAGTTCTTGAGTTGCGCGGCGGGCACGAATAGTAAGCAACCCACTACCTGGATGAACAGCGACACGACCATGGTGCGCTTGTATCCGATAAGTTCGATCAGCTTTGAGGTTGGCGAGGAAAAAACAAAGTAGGCAAGGAAGAATGCCGACTCTGCAAGCATAGCCCAGGCGTAGTGCAGATCGAAGATGGACCGGAGGTGCGGCACCAGCGCCATGTTCAGGTTGGTGATGAACCCAAACACGAAAAACAAAACAGTGACGGTAATGAATGGGGCAAGATAACCAGGTGAGATGAGAGCTACCGATTTGTTGGAATTCGCAGTCATAGAACCTGGCTCCTTAACTTCCAGGATGGTTTCCCATCAGGATATGGCTTCATCAGAAATTCGAGTTCAGCTCACACAGGTAAAACTAAGTCAGAATCCTGCATTGATCCGCGTCTTATAAGTGATATGTCAGATATGATGATACATCAGGATAGCAATCGAAAACACCGTGGATCGACACTTTAAGGAATATGACAAAGAGGCCAGAGTTCGTGATCGGCAGAAGCAAGTGGTTGGTGCTGGGCTTTGCTTTTCTGGCGACCGTAATCAATTACCTCGATCGTCAAACGCTCTCTGTCATGGCCCCGGTGCTTTTGGGGGAGTTCCACATTTCGCCGGAGACTTACTCCCAGATCATCTTCGCTTTCATGTTGGCGTACACATTCATGAATGGAGTCTCCGGCAGACTTCTCGACAGGCTGGGGAGCAAATTGGGATATGCCCTGACGATTGCCTGGTGGTCGGCTGCTGAGGTTCTTCATGCTTTCACTGCTGGTGCCCTCAGTCTGGGAGTATTCCGATTTCTGCTCGGCTTCGGCGAGGCAGGCAACTATCCAGCCGGCGTGAAAGTGATTACAGAGTGGTTTCCTGCCGAAGAGCGCTCCCTCGCATCAGGCATCTTCAATAGCGGAGCCGCGATCGGTGCGATCCTCGCTCCACCGTTGCTCGCTTGGATTGTGCTGAGTACTGGCTGGCGGACGGCATTCGTTGTGATTGGCCTTCTGGGTTTTGTCTGGCTGACAGCCTGGATGGCCTTTTATCGCGAACCCCAGGCTGCAATAGAACGGGCAGATCCTGTTGCTTTAAAGGTGCTCCTGCGATCGAGATTTCTTTGGCGGTTCACTCTGTCCAAAGTCTTCAGCGATCCGGTTTGGTATTTTTACACTTTCTGGTTTCCCCAGTATCTAAAGGTCGTTCATGGCTTTTCGTTGCTGCAAATTGGAGAAACGGCATGGGTCCCTTTCTTTACAGCCGCAGTCGGCAACCTGGCGGGAGGGGCGCTCTTTACCGGGTTATTACGTTTGCGAAAGGGAGCAGCGGCGACGCGACGCGTTGCGATTCTGATCCTCTCCATGCTGATGGTGTCTGCGGTTTTTGTCGGAGGAAGTCGAGGGCCAACAGCTTGCATCGCGCTCATTTCAATTGCTACGTTCGGCTACTCGGGCGCCCTTGCGAATTTGCTTGCGATCCCGGGGGATGTCTTCCCGAAAGGAGCGGTGGCATCCATCTGGGGGTTTGCGAGCATGGGGTCCGGTTTCGGGGCAATGGTCTTTAGTCTCGTCACCGGCTGGCTGGTTCAGCGGTATTCATTTCAACCAGTGTTTGTCTTGTTCGGCATTCTCCCGTTGATTTCAGCATGGATCGTTTGGACACTGCCGAAGAGTGCTGAACTTTGATCGGCGCGCTAAACAATGCGCATCGTCATCCCACCGTCAATTACGAAGTTCTCTCCCGTGATGAAGTCATTCTCGATCAAGGAGACAATCAATTGTGCGACCTCCTCCGGTTGGCCTTCCCGATGCAGGGGGACCCGATTCTGGATGTTGTTATCGATCTGTTCGCGGGTAAGATGCGCCTGAAACGGTGTGCGAATGATGCCAGGTGAGACGCAGTTAACACGAATGTTCTCGTCCGCCAACTCCCGAGCCAGACTGCGCGCGAATTGCGGCAGCGCGCCCTTGACTACGCCATAGGCAAGCGCACCAGAACAGCCGCGGAGTCCGGCGGCCGAACCTAGGAGGATGATGGCCCCCTCTCTTCGCTTCGCCATATGCGGCGCCGCCGCTCGCGCCAAATGAAAGATTGAGTGAACATGAACTGCAAAAGCATTCATCCAGCTTTGTTCGGTGACTTCGTAAAGTCCTCCAGGCACGGCTCCCCCTGCTGAGTGCACGAGAACGTCGAGGCGACCGAACTCCTTGATGACCTGCTCAACGAAACTACGGCACGCCGTCGGGTCGGCAACGTCGCCTTCCAGGAATCGTGCGTTCGCGCCAATCGCATTGAGATTGGATGCGATCTCGTGCGTTGCATCAATACCTGTTCTCGAAACGGATACGATGAGCGCACCTTTGCTGGCCAGGCAAAGCGAGGTCGAGGCCCCAATGCCGCTGGTGCCACCCGTGATGAGACAGACTTTCCCTTGAAGATCCATGACCCCTCGCTCGTTGGGAGAGTGCCAACTCTCTCCAGCCTGCGTTAGGATGACATATCAGATGGAGCCGCGCTTGGTGTAAGAATCGCAAATTTCCACTTTATTTTGGTGAAATGCTATTTCCTGACAGCTTTTCTGAAATTTCATATCATAAGATTGGATTCGGCTGGTTTCGCCTGACGCTGAAGTCAGGATATCGAGCCGGGATCAAGCCTTTGCTCAAAATGAGTTGTGAGGTGGCATTGTGAACAGAAAAGCCGTCCAGATGAATCGTAGAGATTTCATAGCGTCAGCCGCGGCGATGGCCGCAGCCTCCGCCTTGCCTGGTCTCGGGCAGTCGTCGCAACAGACTCGCGGATTCCCGCCTTCCATGCTGAGCGATGTCGACTACATCGAGACCACACCGATCGCTGAATATCACAATGCGCCGGCGAGCGCCTATGAAGCCTTTCAGGACATGAAGTTCGGCATTCGCATTCACTGGGGCATCTATTCCATCTGGCATCGCGGCCCGGAGTCCTGGCCATTCCTCACCATGTCGCTTGAAGACCGGCAGGCCTATAACGACCTCTACAAGACGTGGAATCCATCGGGCTTCGACGCCGACAGATGGATGGACGATTTCCGCGAGAGCGGGCTGAAGATGTTTGCATTTACGAGCAAGCATCACGAAGGTTTCTCGATGTTCGATACAAAAACCCGCGTGAAGAACCGCGCTAACTGGACTGCGTCCGGCGGACCACGTATCGAGTCCTGCGACTTGGCTTACTCCATTATGGAAACGCCGTTTCGCCGCGACATTGTCAAGGAACTCGCCGATGCGGCGCACAAACGCGACATCAAGATCGATTTCTATTTCTCGCACCCGGACTGGTACGACGCGGACTTTCGACCCTACGTCGCGCATCCTTTTCAGATTCCCTCTTCTTCAAAATGGATGACCCAGCGCGGCTTCAAGTTCATGCAGGAGCGGCTGGGGAGTCGCGCGGTTATCGTTCCGGATCCCACAGATGCGGAAGTGAAGCGCATGATGGAGCGTCATCGCGCTCAGCTTCTCGAACTGCTCACCAACTACGGCCGGATCGACATGCTGTGCCTGGACATGTGGCTCGGACCCCGCGTCTGGCCAGAGCTGCGCAAGACGCTTTTGATGATGCGCGAGCTGCAGCCGGACGTGATGCTGCGCAATCGCGGCATTGGCAACTACGGCGACTACTACACGCCTGAGCGCGTGGTGCCGGGATCGAAAGAGACTTCAGACAGGCCGTGGTTCACCATTTACCCGCTGGGTACGGACTTCTCGTATGATCCCGACGCAGCTAAATACAAAGGGACCGCATGGATTGTGCGCAACCTTGCGGACTCTACCGCCAAAGGCGGCGGCTTTATGATCGGGGTCGGTCCGAGCGCCCATGGCGAGTTTCATCCCGAAGCCATTCGCCAGATGAAGGGCGCAGGCGCGTGGCTCAAGGTGAACGGAGAAGCCATCTATGCAACGCGGGCCCGCGAAGGCACGCTCTGGTCTGAGGGAGAGTCGGTGCGGTATACGCGCTCGAAAGACCGGCGCCACGTCTACGCGATTCTCACCGAGTGGCCGGGAGCGCAAGTGACTCTCAAGACAGTGCGGCCGAAAGAGAGATCGCGGGTAACGATGCTGGGCGCGGAAACGGAGATGAAATGGAAATTCGATTCGGCATCGGGCACCACGATCACGTTGCCTGAAAATCTCCAGCAGCCCGCCAACCGCCCCTGCGATCACGCCTGGACACTGAAGATCGAACCTGCCGAAGGATAGCGCCGCTATATTGCCTTGCTCCAATCCCCTATGGGGGAGCGAACGGTCTCAGCCCGCATCAGTCATGCCTTGTGGCGAATTTGCACCGATGAACAACAAGTCTCATTTGGAACGCTTTGAAAGGGATGCGAAATGGGTTCACTAAGTTCGATTTCGCCTGCAAGATTGCTCGGGTTCATCGCCCTGGGCATGGTTCCCGCAACTGTTGGCGCCCAGCAATCTGCGACCACACCTCCACAAGCAGTGCTGAGCGCGCATTCAACCACAAACGGATTTGAGGCATCTCTCAAGGGCGAGACGGTCAGGGTAACGGTTTGCAGCGACGCGGTGGTGCATGTGGTCGCCGCTCCGGGCAATGCGGCAGTGGAAGGCGCATCGCCGGCGCAGCCATGGATGCTGGACAAATCAAAAGCATGTCCGGGCGCTCGGTTTGATTTTGCAGAAGGGAAGGATGGTGCCTGGCTGACCACGGCGAAACTACAAGTCAAGATTGAGTACAAGGCCGGCAATCTTCTCTACTCAACTTCCGATGGAACGGAGCTTCTGCGGGAAAGACCGGCAATACCGCGTACTTATGAGCCAGTTGAACTCAACGGGGAGAAGACGCTGACGATCGAGGACCGGTTCATGCCGGCCACCTCAGAAGGGCTTTACGGGCTGGGGCAGCACCAAAATGGAATGTTCAACTACCGTGGCGCAACGTTGGAACTCGGCCAGGACAATGGCGACGTAGCAGTGCCGCTCATGGTCTCGAACAGGGGCTACGGACTGCTTTGGAATACGGCCTCGCTAACTTATTTCGATGACCGGTATCCGCCGGCACTTGGCATTCGCTCAATCTCTGAGGATGCTCTGGACTACTACTTCATCTATGGACCGGACATGGATGGCATCATCCATGAATACCGGCAAATGACGGGCCACGCTCCGCTGTTGCCGGAATGGGCTTACGGATTCTTTCAGTCGAAAGACTCTTACACCTCGCAGTCAGAGTTCCTTCAGATTGCGAAGCATTACAGGGCGGAACACATTCCTCTGGATTGCCTGGTTCAGGATGCTGGCTGGTGGAAGGTAAGAGGTGACCTGGATTTCAATTCGAACTATCCCGATGTTGCAGCCGAATTGAACGAGCTCCATCAGGATCACATTCACACTATGATCTCGGTCTGGGGGCTCTTCCATGAAGGCTCGGTCAATCTTCTAACGTTGAGGTCGAGTGGTTGGGAGATCCCGGGAACCCAAACCTACGACGCCACGAATCCGGCTGCGCGGGAGTTTTTCTGGAAGTCACTCCCCGGACCGCTGCTGGCTCAGGGGTGGGATTCTTTCTGGCTGGACGCATCAGAACCGGATTCGGGCCCGCACGAGGCCGACGCGCTGTTGCTGGATAAGAAACTGGCGATTGGCAACGGCGCCATGTACACAAATATCTATCCTCTCCTGCATACCACCGGCATTGCGGAGCACTGGAAAAATGCAACTCAGGAAAAACGAGTGATGATGCTTACTCGTTCTGCATTTCTGGGCCAGCAACGGACTGGCGCCACCGTGTGGAGCGGCGATGTTTACCCCACGAACTGGGCCCTTCAGCACCAGATTGCCGCAGGGCTGAATTTTGCGCTAAGCGGGATGCCATATTGGACGACGGACGTTGCCGGATACTTTCCTTTGTACCCCGGTGCGACGATGACCACACCTGAGTATCAGGAACTCTATGCGCGCTGGTTCCAATTTGGCGCATTTTGCCCAATGTTCCGGACTCATGGACATCGCGACAGCAACGAGATTTGGACCTATGACAAGGTCGAGCCTGTCCTCCTGACCTACGACAAACTACGCTATCGCATGTTGCCTTATATCTATTCGCTGGCGTGGAGGGTCACGCACGAAGACTACACGATGCAGCGGCCACTGCTGATGGATTGGCGGACAGACCCCAGGGTTTCAAGCTTGGCGGATGAATACATGTTTGGCCCCGCATTCCTGGTAAGCCCGGTTTGGAAAGAGGGAGCAAAAAAGAGAGACGTCTATCTACCGGCTGCGGCTGGATGGTACGACTTCTGGACAGGGGAGAAAGTTTCCGGCGGACAGGAACTGGAAGTCGATGCGCCGATCGAGAAACTGCCATTGTTCATGCGCGCAGGATCGATTGTGCCGCTGGGCCCGGAGATCGAATATGCCGGAGAGAAGCCTGCAGATCCAATTGAAGTCAGAGTTTATCGCGGGGCGGACGGCACGTTTGAACTATATGAAGATGAGGGCGACAGCTACAGGTATGAACATGGCGCGTATACCTCGATCCCAATGCACTGGAATGAAGCTGCGGGGACGTTTACTATTGGCGAACGGGTTGGGACATTCGCCGGGATGGTTGAGCATCGGAAGTTTCGGGTTGTTGTGGTCAGCGCCGGACATGGGGTCGGCGAAGAAGTCAGCAATGAGGCCGATGCCACGGTGGAGTATTCGGGAAAGAAGATAGAGATCGCACTCACTGCGAAGCGGCCGTAAGCTTAATCGCTCTGAAATGCTTTGCCCGCTACAGCCAACTGACGAGCTTGGCCCAATGTTAACCGTGGCTCAGCGCGAGAGGGAATCAAGATGCCCGATGAGATTCGTTGTGTCGTGCCGGCGGGTGACATTTGCGGCGAGGGATCCGTCTGGCACCCCGAGCAAAATGCTCTTTACTGGACCGACATCAACAGGTTTCTCGTCCATCGGCTTGATGCTGCCCGCCAGGCAACACAAACATGGATCTTCGACGAACCAGTAACAGCTGTGTGTTTGACTACCGATCCAGAGCTTCTTCTTCTGGTCCTGGGATCGCAGGTCGGGTTCTGGTCGCCTGCCACACACCCGCGCGTACAGACCATCTATCGGCTCGCGACAGCGCCGGAGATGCGTTTCAATGATGCCCGCGTCGATCCTCGTGGGTCGCTTTGGGTGGGAACCATGCGCAGCAACGTGGGTCCGCAAGGCGAGAATCTCGATGTCGCTTTTACCGATGGGGTTCTCTACCGCATTGATCCAGACGGCGCCGTCTCCGAATGGAAGCAGGGAATCGGTATTTCGAACACCCTTGCATGGACCCCGGACCGCAAGATGTTTTACTTCGGTGACAGCATTGCTAACGCCATCTATTCCTACTCCTACGATGAAACATCGGGAGCAATCTCGGGCGAGAGAGTTCACTTCGCAGGCCACCACCAGGGCCTTCCCGACGGATCGGCCATTGATGCCCAGGGCTATTTGTGGAATGCACGCTACGGCGGCGGGTCCATCGTCAGGATTGCGCCCGACGGAAAATTGGACCGCATCGTGTCTCTGCCAGTGCAGAATCCCACGACCTGCGCATTTGGCGGACCGGACCTGAAGACCCTTTACATCACCAGCGCTCGATCTGCCGATCGGCTTTCGGGCAGCTTGTTTGCGATGGAATCCGAAATCCCAGGCATTCCCGATGGGCGGTTCCGATATTGAACGGGCCCCGTAATAACCAGCTCTCAGCAGGCCATGAATGAGTTAGATCCCTGTAAATGAGGTTGGCAAGCCCAACTTTGATACCATGATTAGCCCAACTTAAATACAACAAAATAAGCAACTTATATGGCGGGGAGGGAGGAATTCGAATCGCCTCATAATGATGGAGTTACATGTGAGTTTTCTGAGAATACCCCCGAAAATACATCCTTCATATTGGCGCTGTGTTTCTCCATAAATGTCATTGGAATCCGAGATGCCTTTGCGCCCCCAAACGGGGAATGGGGAACGACTGACGCGCAATGCTGGAAGTTCAGGGCCTCGGTCGCAGAGCTTTGCCGCTAAGCTTGACATCCAGTTTGACTGCTTGCGTGGCCCGGAGCCGTCGAGAGATCGCAAATTGCATCAGATCTTAACTGCGATGCTACACCGTTTGCGTCGAACGCCATCAGCCCAAACTCGAGTGCCGGAAGTCCTGGCAAATCAGCCTGAATCAGTCCTCTGCGGATTGTGACAAAAAGAGATCCACAAGCCCAACCTACAAGCCCAACCAATTCAGTGGCCGGATCTACCCCTCCGGCTGTTAAAAGTGGCCTGCGCCGGAAGAAAGGAACATTTGTAGGATAGAAGGCGCTGGCGCTTGACACCGAGAAGGCCACTGCCTCGACCTTTGCCGAGGCCCAATAGTCGGCCCACTCCTCGACATTGGCATGCAGCGGATCCTTCTCATCGAAGTTAGTCTGCCCGACCCGCCTGATCCTTTGGTGCTAGGGGCATCTGCAGCTTTGAGATTAGAGTTCTCCGCGATCAGCGTACCAAATGTAGAGGCCATGGCTACCCCAAGGCCTGTACTCGCATCCATCATTGTGAACTCCCGTCGATTTGTTATCATTCGCTCTCCTGATTCGCCGTCCCGGCCGCGAAACATGGAATGAATCGCTTCTGGCAGCGCACGATCCGCGACCTGCTGTTCATCCGCAATACCACACCACTGGAATACCTGGATGAAAACCCGCTCCAGGACACTGAAGCGGGCGCTGATGATGGGCGTTCAACGGCCTCGAGGCTGACGGGCACCTGACTCTTCGCCGCATCGCTTGCGTCTGCACTCGATTCCTCATATGACGGGCCTGGAGAAGGCAATCGCTGACAGATAACTCGATAGGTGCCACAAAATGCCTGGGACGGAGATCAGCGTGGCGCGTCAAGATTCTGACGTGCCACATGGATTGAGTCCTAGAAGTACAATTTCGCAGCAAGTTGAATTTCCCTCGATGCGCGCTGGAACAGCAAAGGTGATCCGGCACTTGTAATTGTGCCATCTGCCGCATTGCCGATCGAAGAGTTCGGGTTGTTGAATTGCGGAGTATTGAAAATGTTGAATGTCTCTGCCCGGAGCTCAAGATGCCGCGCTTGATTCTCGCCCAATGGGAACTCTTTAAAGAGGGACATGTCGAACTGCTTGGTTCCCGGTCCAAAAAGTATGTTTCTACGCGAATTGCCGTAGGTGTAGTTGCCGGGAGAAACGAAGTCTGTTGTATTAAACCACGCTTTGATGGATGGATTGGCAAGCTTCCCCGAGCCGACGCGGTTTGGCCACTGAGTCGAGCCGCCTGTGTTCAGCAGACTCGTACTCATGACTGGAGTAAACGGCGAGCCGGTGGCAAATGAATCGATGCTGTTTAGTTGCCAACCGCCGATGACGGCATTCTCTATGCCGTGAGCATCTGAAGCGAACCTCATGCCGCTTCCAAACGGAAGTTTGTAAGACCAGCTCAGAACAGCCTGGTGGCGGGTGTCGAAATCTGAATTACCTTTATATTGGCGCAAGTTGAACGGGTTCTGGATGCCCGCCAAGTTGGCGGAGCCGCTCGATGAATCGATGCTGTGGCTGTAAGTGTAGGTTCCCTGGAAGTCAAAACCGGAAGAGACGCGGTACCGATAGAGCACTTGCAGCGAGTTATAACTGGAGTTCGCGCAGTAGCAATTCAGAGTTCCGCTAGCGAAGCTGGGAAAGGGACGCCGGCTGGCAACGGCACCAGCTCCCGGTGCGGGCTGATTGATATTTGGGTTGATGAGGATGTGGACTCCAGTCTGACCCACGTAGGCGACTGAGATGACATCATGAGACGTGAGTTGCCGTTGAATGTTCAGGTTGAACTCATTTTCCGATGTGTTTGGATTCCGCCATTGGTATGCCTGAAAGGCGCTGCCCAAGGTTGGAAATAAAGTCGGGCGGCTTGCCGGGAATCCGGCCGAGATTGGAGAAGCTGCGGCGTAACCTGCCGCACCGGAGCTGTTCGTCGCGATGATGGATCCGTTGTACGGAGCATTCTTGACCTCCGGGTTGGAATTGTAAGTCTCATACGAGTAGAAGATTCCAGCGCCACCACGCAGCACCGTTTTTGAATCGATGCTGTACGCAAACCCGAGGCGCGGAGCGAAGTTGGTGTAGCGGCCCGCGGTAACCGTGTCTCCGGGACACGGTCCGGTGCCTGAGCCAACGACTATCAGGCTGCCGCCATTGTCCGGATCCCAACAAGCCAAGCGGTTGGACCGCTCGTGCCATGGCGTGTAGAAACTGTCGCGCAGTCCGTAGGTCACTGTGAGTTTTGGGGTCACACGATAGCTATCTTCTGCGTAGACGTTGGGGCGGAACCGAAGCATGCTGAAGAATGGGGCGACGTCCAACTGAGAGCTGATGGGGCGGCCATAGAGGAAGTCAGCGAGGCCGTACCCTGTATACACCCCGGAGAAGCTCATGGTTCCGTAAGGATGCGAGGGTGATATGAACGCATATCTGGCGCTGCCCCAGCTCCCGCCGAATTTGAAATTGTGCTTTCCATGGGTCCACGAGAACGCCTGGTCAAATTCCCAGACATTGTTAGCTTTTGTGATACTTCCGGCATTGTCCCCCAAGGATGCGTTGGAAGTAATCACCAGATTTGTGAATCCCTGTGCCTCTGCCGTGTTTGCCGCTGAGCTACCCACGTTTGCGTTAGGAATGCCGTACTTCTCCGCAATATTATTCCCGAGCGTGGACCCCTCATCGATGATGTGTTCAGTCAAACGCGAGAATCCGAGACGGGCTTCGTAGTACTTCGACGCCCCGAAGGAGCGGCCATAGCCGAGGACAACCTGCTTACCAGGAGCAATGGTGGTGCCAGGATAACTAGGCCCGCCGCCAATCGCAGGGGGCGGGAGATAGCCGGGGTTAAATGTGGTGGGATCTTCACGGCTGAAGCGACCAAAGATAGAGGAGACGGATGTATGAAAGTCGATGCGAACGTCGCCCTGATCGATGTTGTTCATCAGAATGGGATTGTAAAGATAGTTGCTGACGAGAGCGCCCGCTGGGCCGTAGTTGGGAGCGGGGAAGAGAGCCACCAGCGTCGCCGCTGTGGGATCGATCGACTGCACTTGGTTATTCGGCAGTGGCGTGGTGGTTCCCGGAATTGTCAAAACCTGTTTGAGCGCTGAGAAGTCGCCTGTCTTAAAGGCGGCTGTTGGCACGGTGCTGATGTATGTCTGGCTCTGTGTCTGGCGTTTCCCTTCATAGTCGATGAAAAAGAATAGCTTGTCTTTGCCGTTGAATAGACGAGGGACGACGACTGGTCCAGAGAGGTTAGCGCCAAACTGATTCATGTGAAAAGGTGGAATCGGGGCCGTGTGGGAGTCGAAGTAATTCTTGGCGTCCAAATCTGAATTCCGAACGAATTCGTACAATGCACCATGAAGGTTGTTGGTTCCGGACCGAAATGTCGCGTTAATGACCGTGGGGGCGCCGCCATAAGCGGCCGGTGCAGCGCTGGTCTCAACGTTGAATTCCTGAATAGCATCCACTGGAGGGAAAAAAATGAGCACGTTGGTATCCACATCGTTGCTCTGAATTCCGTCGAACAGGTAGTCGCCAAGATCGGAGGGATTTCCGTTGATGTTGGAGCCATTGGTGCCCCGGCCTGCGCTATACCCTCCGTTCACCGAGTTGGTACCCTGGCCGTGATTGACGACACCGGGCGCCAGTAGCACCAGTTGCGTAAAGTTGCGGCTGTTGAGCGGGAGATTAACCACCTGCTGTGTGCTGCGAACGTTGCCGATTTCAGAGGAAGCTGTCTCCAACATCTCGCCGGTGGCGTTGACCGTAACTGTCTCGACCTTGGTACCGACGATCATGGTGATGTTCAAGCTGAGCTGCTGGCCGACCGATAACTGGAAGGACCGCGTCTCATTATTGAATCCGGACTTTTTTAGAGCGACAGTGTACTGGCCTGGTTCCAGGGCGACAAAGGTCCACACGCCGCGGGAGTTTGTGGCCGTCTGGCGCCTGACATTTGTGCCGAGATTCGTGATCTCGACAGTGACGTTGGGGATGACTGCTCCGCCTTGATCTTGAGCGGTACCCACGACTGAAGCAGCTTCAAATTGAGCAAAAGCTGCGGTAGAGACCAAGCGGAACAGCACTAGAAGAAAGAACAATCTGCTTAGCTTCAGCATCACGGTTTCCCCCTCCCAAGGGACGTCTATCCTTGATTCGAGGGTCGGATACAGGCTTTCCATCTCGATCCGACCTATGTTGTTTGGCGAAATGATTGTGGCTCGACCGTTGCCTTATCGAACTGCACACCGGCGCCGGAAACGGACTGCAGGTCTATCTTCACCAACCCCCACTCTGTTTAGGTGATCGCTCGATGCAATCTCCGAACAACGATTCGGTGCTGCATCGGGCGAAGTGCTAGATGGAATTGATCGCAGCAACTTCGTAATCATCGATTCGGGGAACAACAAACTCAATGTTTTGACCTTCAATGTGAAAGGGGATGTCTCGTCCGGAGCGCAGTAGTTGGACGCTTGGGACCTTTGTGCCCGCTGGCAAGTGCATTCTGATCCTCTGCTCGCCGATTGGATAGGTCTTCCGTAGCCATCCCCGATGCGTGTTCGGGTTAGTGTAGTTGAGCATGTGCAAAGCGAAGCCCGCCTCGGTCTCCCAGCCGATTGCCTCCACGAGCCCATCGCCGGTAATGGTGAACGGGGCATCGTTGCCGGCAATCCAGCGGATTGTGTTTTGCAGCAAGTCGCTCAGGTCAGTATTGCCGGAGCGCCACATAGTTCGCTCAATATCGCCCGCGAAGTACGCCAAACGGCTACTTTCCTGCTGGCGCAACACCACCGCCGGGTCATTGGTGCGGGACACTGGCGGATAGGCAAGCTCAGGCGGATAAGCGACAAAGCCCGGAACCACCGTTAGGACCGGATCGGCAACAGGAGCAATAGGGACCCGATTCTCCGCCCCGGGCAGCCAGTTGGTGTCTTCAAATCCATCAAGTATCGGGTGCTGCTTTTCGATCCTGGCATAGTATGGATTTCCGTTGGTGCCGATCACGTCTCCAGTCCGGTGAATGCCGAGAACGTCGGCAAGGCCGAAGTCTTTACGGCGAACGTTGTTCTCGTCGTACATGCTAGTTTCAAAAGTTGCCAACAGTGATCCACCCGACTTTACATACTCGCCAATTTGCCGGCACTGTTCATCGCTGAGAAGAGCGGTATTGGGGAGGATCAGTGCGCGATATTTGCTCAATCGTTCCGGCTCAAGCCGGTCTTCGTGAACGAAGTCAAACGCGAAGCGGCCCTCAAGCAGCGCGTAGTAGATGCCATTGATGTCATCGCGCATCTGCGTGCGGGCAGGCGGACGATAGAACAATTGCGTCCGCTGGCCCATGACGACACCGATATTCGCGAGTGTGCCCTTGTTGGTGAAGTGCCGGTCGTATTGCGCAGTCCATGGAAAGTAACTGCGCGCAACTTTGGTGATGCGCCGGTCCTCTCCCAATCCCTTCTCTGCGCCAACAAAGTGGTTGTCGGGCACCATCCCGCTGGCCAGCGCTTCATTGAACCACATGGTCAGTTCAGCCGGAGACTTGGCTGAGTTTCGCCAACGCACCCCTCCGGTGGCGTAGGCCGCCGTGCAATTCACTGCGACCTTGCCATCCTGAACGGCGTTGCACACCCTGCCCTGTATGCTGCACCCCCAGATTGGGTCGGTTTCTCCGCGGCCCTGGTTATCGGCGTGGAACCAGTCACAGATCTTTCCCAGTTTCGCAAGGTTGGGAGCGCCATGAGCTGCCGCGCCCAGGTTGCCGAAGTAGAAATTAGCTGCTCTCTTCTCCTTCGCAATGTCGTCGAACATCTTCCAAAGGAAAAGAACCCGTTCGTTGAACTTCTCCCAATAGGCCGGGGTGTCGGCCGGAGGAAGCTTGCTGCACTGTTGGCAGTCACAGACCGGCATGTTGCCGAGAGGCGGCCAACCGTTTGTGTAGAGTGCGTCCACATCGTAACGGGAGTTCACTTCGCGCATAATGGCGGGGATGTAATCGGTCATGTAAGTGGAGAACATGCAGGTGCGAAACAGCCTTGGATCTTCAGTGCTGCGCAAGGCATTTCCCTGTGCATCGCGCATTGCCCACTCAGGATGAGCATTGAGCGCCTCGTCCCAGTTCAGGTCCGGACTCATACGCGCGACAACGCGCATTCCGCGCTTCTTTGCCGCGTCGCAACATTCTCCAAAAAAGTCTCGGTTGCCAAGGAACTTGCCGCGCCTGAAGAATGGTACCTTCGTCGGATAGTAGGCAATAATGCCTGTCACGCTGATAAAGATGACGTCGGCCTTGACGCTCTGCCAATAGTCGGCCCACTCTTCCACGTTCATTTCCACTGGGTCATGCTCGGTCATGTTCAGCTGACCGACGCGATGAATCAACTGCTGCCAAGGCTTCGAGGAATCCAGCGGTAACGCGCTGGACATGAACGCTGAGTCAGGCGAAGTGCGTCCGGATTCCGCCAGTGCTGGCAAGGACTGATCAGCGAATGAGGTCAAAGGCAGTGCAGCCAGCCCGGTTTTCAAGAAAGCACGTCGATTAAACATTGCCACCGTCCGAGATATTAGGGTAGGAAGTCAGAACGTCAAGAGATTGTTATATCCAAGGCCGAACCTTCCTTCCGGCGCTGATACGCCAGTAATCCGATTCCGCCCTAAGCTCTTTTTGCATCCCGCAAGGTACGCAGAAACACGCGCCTTGTCGAAATCGTCCTCGAATCATTGTTCAGCAAGCTGGAACTGCACACTGGCAGCGCCGACAGAAGTCTTCACGTCCGTTGCCGTTCAATCTGTAGGCGTGCCTTTCTGGTTGTTCGGAATTCATGGCCGTGGGCGTCGGGCTCAGCAGCTGAATAGCGATATTCAAATCGCTTACTTCACATCTCCCTTTCTCCAAGGCAGGATCCAATCGACCCGAATTAAATAACGCAATAACGAGGAGTGTCAAGAGGGTAAATCAATTTACCACGCATTATGCAGCGTGTCCGCACCAGCAACAAATCGAATAACTGCCGCATAATGAAAGATATAGCTCAACCCTGCATAGTCGGGGTTCAAGAATCTTTAATTGGTCCTACCATACGAATGGCTGGACCATACAGCCATTCACCTGCGGGGATATCCGAAATCCGCCACAGCAGGATATAGACCAGGACGCGCGCCTTTTTCGAGGGAAACCGGCGGCGCTTCCACCTGTCTCCCCCGCAATCTTTCGCGCAGCCCCTTTCAGGCCGGCGCAGAGTTCGCACAGAATCAGATGTCGGTGGTTGATCGCGCAGCAATGACCATGGAGGCATGTCGGCCGCCTATCACGGCGCCGAAAACGCTCTGTGGACTCACTCTCGACAAATCCTCGGGGACAATCCTCGGCACAATGAAAGCTTGCAAGACGATCAACACGATGAACAACAGCATCAGCAACTCCGAATTGTTCTAGATCTGAAGATATCCGTCTCCCTGATGACCACGCCGGCTGCGGCGCAGGCAACAGCCAGCGATTGTGGAGAGATAGGCTTGCCCGCCACGCCACCGGCAAGGTTATCCATGCGCAATTTGCTTTATAGCTGGCGGACTCGAGGAGATCATTCGACGCAGTGGCCGCGAGTCCGCCTCATTGGCCCGTACAGGGTTTACAGGCAGTCGCATCATCGACCTTGACGACGACGTATGGCGTCTCTTTTGCAAGGTCAGGATAAGTCTTGCCATTTCCTTTATTGTCCATAACCTGAAACATGTACATTAGGTCAAATCGAGGATCGATGTTTTCGGCCGGGATGGTCGCTTCGTATTCATTTGCCTTACCGTCCGGTAACATATTCAGAACCTGATAGTCCTGATGTTGAGATAACCCGCGATATAGAAGGTGAACCCATTTAACTCCCGAGGGGTCCTCCGCCTGCGCTACGATGCGCAACGGTTGCCGCGGTTCGGCAGACAGGAGGGGTGTTTGGTGCAGAATTGGCGGCTGATCGTCAGCCGTCACGAGCACTGAGATGGCGTTGGTTTGGCCATTGTCGGGATATGTAGCGATGCGTCCAGATGAATCTTCTGCCTCGAGGAAATACGACATCCCTTCTGTTATCTTTGAGGCGGGAATCACTGCGCGATACAGTTGTGGCTGCACCCTCTCCATTTCTGCTTTGGTGAATCCGTGCCGGCTGTCGCCGTAGTAGACGCCTACGGTCGAAACAGGAACAATACCGGCGACAGTGGCACTCAAGACAAGATCTTTACCGGGCGCTATCTTCCGCACCGGTACATGCGCGATGGCCGGATCGACGCGATTGATGACTAACGTGCTTGCATACCAATCTGCGGTGGTAGCGTTATCGAAGAGAATCATCAGCTTTCCGTTGACAGAGGAGGTTTCCATTGTTCTCTTTACTTCTTGTCCCGCAGGCACGCTGAATACATCGCTGTATTCGACACCATTCAATTCGATCCACATAGGACCGTGACTCATCTTGTCGTCCTTGATCCCTACAGTTACCTCGTAACGGCCATCCGGGACCTGCAATTCGATGAGATTACCGCCGTTCTTCTCCCCCCACTTGTTTGCTTCCTTCAAACTGAGCCGCTGATAGCCAGGAAGGATAGGACCGGAACCGAGATCATAGCGGCCACTTTCACGCCGCGCCTCCAGAACATACGCCGATCGTTCTTGCTCCAGAGCAGCGAGACCGCTCTGGAGTTTTACGAGTTCATCTCTCCAACTTCCACTCATGTCGGCTTGGCGTTGGCCCATCATCAGATCGGAGTTATAGACGTTCCCCGCCGCCTGAACAATGCCCTGCCACGCCTGGATCGCACTCTTTTCATGGCTGATTGCGTCATCCAGCGCAGCGAGGTCGTGGGTCTGCTGATAAAGCGCCATGCTCAGGCCGGCAGGAATGCGATGAGCATGATACGAAGCCAAATTCGCCAGAATCCGTAGATCGACGATAGTTGAAATAAATTCCTTGTTAGGATGCGGACCGGCGTGCTGCTCGGCTTGCGCTGCGAGGTCGAGCACATCTTTTGATGCTTCTGCGAACCATCGACTGGTTTCCATCGGCGAGATGCGCGCGGATTCATGCCCATCAACAATATCGCTGGCGGCGTCGCTGAAACTCTCAAATTGGCCTATGTCACTTGGCTCCGTCTTCGCATAATTGCCTAGGTCTTCCTCTCTCTGCCTTTCTACCCATCCGCGGGTAGTGGGAAATCGATTCGCCGGCAAGCAGTAGGCTACGATTTCAGGAAGGATTTGACTGGCGCGGTGAAGTCCCTTCTCGACATAGGGAGCGGCATCCTTTCCATAGTGCATGTCAAATTCGCGGTCCCACTCTTCGGAAGGGGTCGCGGGATTGTAGGTAAGGCGCCCAAAGACCTGGAAGAAGTGCCAGTAACGTTGGAACTCGTATTCGTAATAGCGATACTGCGGCGTGAGCAAATCAAACGGCTTCAAGTCCTGGGGGTGTCCTTGCATCTTCGTGGCCAGCGGTTCCGCTACATCAAAGCCTCCGTGAGCCCCACCCATGGAAAGGGTCCCCGTGAGGCGCTTTACATAGTCGGGGTCTCCCCACAACAGAATGCGCGTAGTTCCGGATGTCCAGAGGGTATAGTGCAAATCGTAATCTCGCGGCCCCTTCAACATATCGGAGTAGCTGTGCCGCCGCTCAAACTGGTTGAGCTCCTGGACGTGACTGGGAGGGAAAGGAAGACCGACTTGCTCCGCCCAATATTTTGTATTCATATGAATCTTCAATCCCAGGTCCAGTGCCTTCTGGGGGACGTCGTCTGAGACACCTTTGGCCCGGACTTCATATTGAAAGTTGGGTGCGGCTTCTTTCATGCTCGTGGTGAGTGCCCCCCAAAAGCTCTTCGCATCCTTCAACGACAGCCCGGATTCAGGATTCAGCAGATACAGGGTCCCATCGGCATCATGAAATTCACGCAGCATCGTGGCGAGAGCAGTCTGCGTATAGGGGAGAAAATCTCCGGGTTTTATTCCAACCACTTTCCCAGGTTGCCCTTGACTCGCCGCGCTGGAGCTCGTGGAGGTTTGGGCGTTGTGGCACCAGAAACCCAATGTGACACCGATACCGCGGTCATGGGCCATGCGAATCAAACGATGAAGATCCGACGCATTGCTTTCTTGTTGCTCCTTACTCAACCCGACCACCTTAACATCGGGGAATCCGGGGGTATCCACAAAATAGGGATACGCGGGACACATGTATCCATCCGTCTCATAGCCAAAAAACAACCGGAAACTATTGAACCGGTCACTCGCCAGCATGTCAAAGTATTTGGGCCAGTAGTTCTCATCGTGCAGCCGTTGTTCAAACCAGGCCTGCTGCATTGTGTAGACCGTCACCCCGCGATCGCTCACAGATGGCGACTCAATCGTGTTGCGAACTTCACTCAGTGGGTTCGACACGCTCGCTGACCAACCTATGCGATCAGCGACCTCAAGCAGGCTGTACATAATGCCGCGGTCGTCGGAGCCGGTCAAAAGCAATGCCGGCTTCTCTTTCCACTTCGTCATACGGATGACGAGTGACTCGGACGCTGACGGCACTGTGATGCCGAGGTCCTTTATGCGCGCAGCGACGGCTGTGGAGGAGGCCGGAAGAGCCGCAATGATGAGCGTCTGCCCGCGCGCTCCTTCAGGGTTTGAAACCTCTTCGTAGCGAACCCCCTTGGCCTTGAGCGCTGCCTCTAGTTTGTCTAATCCATGCCGAACGGGAACGCCCACTGAGGGATCCGCAACAATAGAAACCTGTATGGCCGGTGAATCCGCTGTGCTTTCCAATGTAAGACCAAAGAACAGGCTGAAGATAACCAGGAATTGCAGAGGTTTCATGGTTCTATCCCTCCTATTGGAGAACTCCCAAACCGAAATCGGTCAGATTCGGGTGATGATCATGCTCGATCGACGTAGAGACACGCCGCAAGTGCGATAGTCCTGCTTGAGCGGAGCACGGCACCCATGATACACGTTCCAATAAAAAGAGCCTTGAACTCGGCAAGGCCCTTCATCTGGCCGCACGCCAACATTCATCGCGACGCAAAATAGCGAGGGCCAATCAATCACAGAAGATTCGAGAGACTCAGCAGGCATCCCTCGTTTCGAATCGACTTTCAGCAATCCTCAATTCGCGTCACTCCTGTCGGCCGAAGGTGTGCTTCAGCGCAGAGCGGGCCGCGTGAAATCCGCACATCCCATGCACACCTCCTCCCGGCGGCGTTGAGGAAGAGCAAATGTACAAGCCCTCGGCCGGAATTCGATATGGGTCCAGCGAAACGGTTGGCCGAAAGAGGAGCTGCTGAAGCGTATTCGCCCCGCCACCAATATCTCCGCCAACCAGATTCGCATTCAGTTGTTCCATTTGTGCGGAATTCCTCGTTGCGCGCGCGAGAATCAAGCTGCGAAATCCCGGAGCAAACCTTTCCACCTGAGATTCAATGACATCTGTCATGTCGCATGTCGATCCGCTCGGGACGTGGCAATAGGCCCATCCGGTGTGGCAACCGGCCGGCGCTCGCGACGAATCGAAGAGACTTTGCTGCGCAAATAACACAAACGGATTCTCGGCGGCCGTTCCGCTCCATGCGGCTCGCTCACCGATGCCAATGTCTTCGGCGGAACCACCAATGTGCAGCGTTGCAGTGCGTCTGCACGCCGGATCAATCCAGGGAATTGGTCCGCTCAGGGCCCAATCGACCTTGAAAACCCCTGGGCCATATGTAAACCTGCGGAGACTCCGAAGGTAACGATCGGGGATTCGATTGGCCGCGATGCGCGCCACCTGTCGTGGAGTCAGGTCGAAGAGCACCGCCCGGGAAGGCGGCAAACTTTCAATCGAGTCAACGCGCGCGTTGCTTTCAATCACTCCGCCCAGCGATCGTAAATAAGCTGCCAGAGCCTCTGTTATTTGCTGCGAACCGCCACGCGGAATGGGCCAGCCGGCCACATGTCCGGCCGCCGCCATCACCAGCCCGATCGCGGAAGACCCAACCTTCTCGAGCGGCACGATTGAATGGCAGGCAAGCCCAGCAAACAGTGCCCTGGCGCGCTCACCGCGGAACGCGAAGTGATTGAGCAGCGCGGCAGGCCACAGCGCTCGCAGACCGAATCGCGCCATTGCAAATGGGTTTGTCGGCACATGAATCGGAGGAGCCAATATCTCTCCGCATAGCAAATCCCAATCGTCGACAAGCGGTCCGATCAGGCGCCGGTAGGCTGCGCCATCGGGAGAAAGGCCCGCTCCGGTTTCCTCCACGCTCCGGCAAAGCACTGCAGCCGGAGCACCATCCAGTGGATGCACAAGCGGCAATGGAGGCTGAATCCATTCCAAGCCATAATCGGATAGCGGTAGCGAACGGAAAAACGGCGATAGCGCCGCCATCGGGTGTACCGCGGAGCCAATGTCATGGATGAATCCCGGCAGAGTGAGATTCAAAGATCGTGCGGATCCGCCGATCGTTTCGTTGGCTTCACGCACCAGGACTGAGAGGCCGGCCCGCGCGAGGACGATTGCTGCCGAAAGCCCATTGGGTCCAGAGCCAACAACGATCGCGTCATAGCTTGTCATAGAGGGGATACCGGTCCTCGTTCTACGCCGTGGAGAACTGAATGAGAGATTCGGAATGGATTAGGAGGCAGTTGGGTTTTGTCCTCTCCGCTCATACTGAGACGAGTTTATCCAATCGCTCGATTTTAACTCTCGAGCGTCTGCCTGAAGGCGGCCATGAACCTGCCTGAATTTGCGCAGTTGGCGGTTCTGTGGTCAAACCCCAGACAAAAATGCTGCACCGAGCGAATTCCGATTGGATCATTGCCCTCTGCATCCGAAAGAATGAGGGGCTCTTTCTTGAGGCCGCCAACTCCAGAATTGCCGAATCCGGCTGATATCCTCCACTTCCTCGCTCATCGCTTCAAGAGGCTGGAGTACCCGCTGACTGGAGTGGCCAGCGCCAATGCTGTGGCGATTTCCCGTTCACTGTGTAAGTCACGTCGATCGTCGCGTGATCGCCGAGTTTTTCGGCCTTCTCCTCGCGTTGCTCAAACATGTCAAGGACGTTTTCAGGCGAGCGATTATCCGTACCGTTCTCGGGCCTTCGATACCGCCTCAGAAACTCCTTTGCGGATAACTCGTGGCCGTTCACGATTGCGTGCGCTGTATACGCGGTTTGCGTGTCGTAGGGAGCCCAGCAGAAATACCTTGCGGTTACCGAACGCGCATGCACAATGGCTCCAACTTGAAACAGCAGAACAACCACCGGCACGCCAACCCGCCATGATCGATCAACTCTAGATAGAAACGATTTAGCCATGGAACCTCCAATTCAGCGGGCTAAGTGTGGGATGACGATTTGGTCGCCTCGACTGCATGCGGTGCGTAGCCCATCTTGTCCATCGTGGTGTCCAAAATCCACGCTAAGGGCGGCATAAGAACGACCAGGCAGGCAAAGACAATCACTCTTCTGTAAATCGATGCCCATTCCGATTGCATCTCCCCCGCCGCTGCAATGGCGCCCGCAATCACAAAATAAGTAACGGGGTTGTAGAGAATAATCATGCGCAGTCCGCGAAAACCGGTGTAAGTTCTGTCCCCGGCAACTAGCTCAATGCTCTCTGCTCCGCTCTCTTCCGCACTGCTCACGCTCGAACCAACCGGCGTCTCTCGCGCCGCCCATTGGAACCTCCCATCGAAGTCCCACCAGTGAAGGAGCTTCCGTAAACGCTTTGCGTACGCGCTATTGCTTGGATGAACGATCAGCAGCGGGCTTTGCGGCCATGTGACCAACGCAAACGTCGCCCCGCACATGCTATAGAAGAAAAGCGTAAATGTGTTGCCGATAAAAAGCAGAAGGCATGACTGAAAGAAGATATTCGCCAATCCGCCCCAGAAAAACAATCGCGGAATCAGCACCAGTGGGACAGCTCCAAGTTCCGTGACGATTGTGGACCAGCACATGAAGCGCGCCAGCCACATGGGAGGCAGCACCGAGTCAACCGCCATGTACCAGCCTTGATGAAGACGATTTACAGCCCAGTTCTCAAAGAAGACTCCCGAATGCCAATCAAGGTCGAGCGCCTTGTTTAACCCCGCACCGAAGTAGGTAAGTCCTAACTGCCAGCTCAGAAAATTAGGCGCCCCCGGTGTGTAACACCCGGCCAGAAAAAGCATAAGACCGCAAAAGGCTTTGTTATTCCCGTAATATGCCTTCGACGAAACTACAGCCAGCAGAATCGTTGTTCCCAGGATCAGTGAGAACATGCGAATACGCCTATTAAAAACAATGGCTACCGCGGAGAATAAAAATACGACTTGCAGCGTGTGCTTAAACAGAGGGCCCGGAATCAAATCGAGTTGCGGCACGAAAGGCAGCCACGGATCAGGCAGGATACGTACGTGGTTTACTACCAGCAATACGATCGCGAGCATCTTCACCATAACCGTAAGGTTCACCGGCAGATCCGTACCGGTGCAGCACAAAGGATTCCAGGAGGGTTTCAGTGAGGGATTTGCTGTGATCTTTGGGGCGGCATCTGATGCCATTTCCAGTTCTCTCCGCGGTTGCCTTAATGTTGAATATCTCGCAGGCGACTCGGTCTGCGACGGTTTGCGTCGTTGGTCCTAAGGATCGAACACATTTACCGCGACAAGGCCCTGATTCGATTTCAAATTCAAAATCACGCGCCTGACCCAAGAAACCGGCAACCTGACGTGCGGAGTAAACATTTCGATTGCACTCTGACTCGGCTTCAATTCGGGAACTGCACACAAAGTTTCATCTAAACAAATTACTCTGCACACGAAAGACGGATCAATTCTCCGGGCGATGCTATTTGGCGATTTACGCCCTGTCAAGAGATAATTCCATGCATTCGCATCGTGCGGCGTTGTATGCCTTTTTAATCTTCATCAAGCGCATAATATGCTACGTAAGGCACGCCTCGGCGTGGTAGAAAGAATCGTCTGCCGTACGCTTTTCTCTCATGCACGAACTCTCTTGATCCCTCCCTCGACACGGTATATGCGTGGAAATCTTTGAGGCATGCCTGTCCATGTCCAGTTCACCCAGTGTCTGCAACTTCGTACAGGGCTTGTCTTCCTCGAGAAACTCAGCGGAAATGTGGACACCGGAGAGGAGTTTCGCAGGTATCCCAGCCAGGCATGTAGTGGATAGGAAACCGCCAAAGTATCGAGGGCGATCTGTTGAGATACCGATTCACCTTTGGATTCAGTTCGAGGAATTGCCCAATGCAATCGAGCCGGGAGGGTGTCTGTCTGAATGTGTTCGGGGCATCAATCGGTGCAGCCTCAATTGCCTTCAGCGCCAGTACTGCTTGGCCTTCGTCTCGACGAGTTACTGGCATTTAATCTCAAAGCAGAGATTCTTGCTGAAAAACGGCATCACATGATTCTGAAATCGATCGGCGACCGCGCTCGTGTGGGTACCGGAATACATCTCAAAATCATTGGGGATTTCATATTTATCCAGGATGTCGTGGAGCTTGCTTGTGTCGATTCGAAGCCCATCCTGGTCGCCTACATCGATGGAGATGGCGTGATACTTCCGCAAATTTCCAACGTACTGATCGACGAAGGCCAGGGGCGCATTGGCAGCCCACTTTGCAAGAACGTCGGGTTGGGCTACGCCATCCTTCGACGGAAGATCAAGGTAAAGCGGCGGGTTCTTTGGATCGGGCGACCATGCCGCCGCGCTTGCCAGTTGAGCCCGAAGGCCGAACGGAAGTTTTGCCGAATCTTCCGCCGTCTTCACCGCTTCAAGCGTCTTCTCATTTTCCGGATTCACAGGCCCGGCAGGCCGCGCCGACATACAACATGGGCTCATGATGTACAAGCTGCCAAAGACGTCGGGATGCTTCATGCCAATGCGTGAAGCGCCGTATCCGCCCATTGAGTGACCAACCAGCCCGCGGCTCAAGCGATTTGGGAGCGTCCGGTAATGTGCGTCGATATAGGCAACCACATCATGAGCGATGAATTGCTCGAAATCGCCGGTGGTGACTGAGCTCGAATACATGGAACCGTTGTGCATCGTCTTGGAGTCGGGCAACACGACGATCATTTCTTTTGCGCCCTGGGCAAAAGCTCCTTCGACGGTCTGCGGCACATGGATTTCGTGAGTCCACTGTTCCGCGCCAATGGAAAATCCGTGCAACGCGTAAACGACGGGGTACCTGCGATGCTTGTCCTTCTGGTAGCTGGGCGGTAGAAAGACAAATACATCGCGGTCAACGGCGTCGCCTTCCAAATTGCCTTCCAGCGATGCGCCATGAATCTTGATGTGTTCTACCGTCACTGGTTTCGCGTCGGGGACCACGGGTGGAACCAGCGTTTGAACCTGTGCAGAACTCAGGCTGACGCTGGCAAGCGCCAGCGAAACGAAAAGAGAAAACGCGCCGATAGACTTCAGATGCATGATGATTTTCACTCCATGGTTCTTGAAGCGGGTTGAGATGCAAGGCACACGACCGCCACGACTTTCGTCAGTAGAGAGTTTACGGCACATCGAGTCGGCGGGTCAGTGGGCAATCTTCATTGCGCCGCTTGTGCGACCGGAAACTGATAAATGCTAACGCTGATGGGCGCAACCGAGATCATCGCAGGAGCATTACCGATTGGAATCTCCTTGATTGCAACCTGTGCGGGCTGACCCACGTGGTTAGCCGCATCCAGGCTGCTCCCGGTGAGGAGCCATTCCGTCGATGGCCCTGCTAGCCGCGCACCAACTGCGCTCAGATCAAACTTCTGCTCTTTCTCTGTCGCGTTGACCACTGCAAGAGTGAGGAACTTATGGTCCGGTGTGAGGGCGGCAAACATGTCGAGCGGGTAGGTTGGGCTGCCGGAGCTTGTCTTGGGCTCTTCGAGGTAAGGAGGATTTCCAGAGGGTGGCTGCGGCGAGTTGCCGGAAAGAGCTACCGGAATCGTTCCCGGGAAATGCTCGCCGTACAGCTCGTAGACGAGCCCCAGGGCGTTGATTGTCGATCCCGTAGGAGTGATGTCGAGCGAGGATGTGCCCATGGTGTGCGCTCCCATGGTGATGAAATCTGTATGCCGCATCATTTCGTTAAAGAGCATTCCATAGGCCAGGGCCGACTTGAGATTCGGTCCCCCGCGGGCGGGTCCACCGCCACCGCCGTAAGCGTACTCATCGATGGAAAGGAATATCTTTTTGTCTACCATCTGCGGGAATCGCTTTTGATAACCTTCCCATTCCTCGGCGTGGCGGCGGATCACATCACCAGCGTGGCGCGCGTACTCCATCGTTGTTGGATCGTATGTTACGTAAGCGCCGTCCGATGGTGCGTCCGGTGGCAGAGCTTTGGCCTTGTTCATATCGAAGTGCCTTCCAGGCCCCTCGTACCAATGCTGGGCGATGCCGTCAAACGTTCCCCAACTGTTGGCCAGCAGACCGCCGGTCCAATCGATATCCGTTCCGAACATGGGATCGAGGTTGTCCACGTATTTGGAGCGATTTTCGCCTTTCAACTCCGTCGGTTCCAGCATCTTTGCCGAGCCAATCAGAGTGATGGTCGGATCCGCCTTGCGCATCGCCTTGGCGAACTCGTTGTTCTTCAGGACAAAGTACTTTAGGTCGGTGTAACCGATCTGGAACGTGCCCCAAGGCTCGTTGCCGATATTCCAGTACTTGATGTGGTAAGGCTCCGGGTGGCCATTCCTGGCGCGTTTGGCGCCCATATAGGAATTTGCAGACCCGTTCAGGTATTCCACTTCTTCCATGGCGGAGTGCGAATCGCCCAGGCCAGCGTTGACCGTGACGTAAGGGTCGACATCAATCAACTTGCAGAACGTCATGAATTCATCCATGCCCACATCGTTTGGCTGCATGGCGTTCCAGGCGTGGTCAAACATAGGTGGCCGCTTGTCGATGTCGCCAATCGCGTCGTACCAGACCCAGTCAGAAAGGAAATTCCCGCCGGGCAGTCGCCACATGCCCGAGTGAAGCTTGCGCAGAAGGGCAATTGTGTCTGGGCGGAATCCTTGCACGTTGTCGGCAGGCATCAGGGAAACAGTACCGATGTGGAAGCTGCCTGTCCCCGTGCCAGTAATCTCGAGAGCCGCATCGGAACTATCGGCCTTTGAAGTGAAGCTTAACGGAAGCTTCCTGTAATCGTTGGTAAGCGCGGCGAAAGAGATCGTCTGCTTCTCCTTCTCACCGCTTCCCCAAATAAGCGAAACGGTCACTTTGGTTCCGGGCGTGCCCCGCAAATAGATCCTGCCGGTGTATTTCTTACCGCTAACCAGCGACAGACCGCTCTGCCGGATCCCATGCGGATTGGAAGCATCCAATTGAATCTTCGGGCTCTGATCGCCGACGAACGGCATGTTGGTATCCATCACGACCACTTCGTCTGGACCAACGGGACGCCATTTGCGAAGTGGCATGCGCATCGGGTTGCCCTGCGACCGTGCTGGGACCTGCGGATCCTTGGATGAGATCGGGAAGTAGAACTTCCGGTCGTCAAGCATTTCAGCCCACATGCTGCGGTAGATGAGGGTGCCAATGTGTTCGATAAAACTGCCGAAGATGTACTTCGAAACCGGATCCGCCGTCTGCCGTGCGTCGATCGTTACGTTCAACCGGTCCGGTAGGCTAGGCTCTGGCTGCTGTGCTGCGGCCAAGGTGATGAATCCGACGGACAATGCCGCCGCCGCGAACAGTGCAAATCGAGTCTTCATTGAGTTCCTCCCGTTTTAGTTCTTGTTCAACGCCCTTTGTTCCGGTTCACCGTCACGATTCTCGACGTCCAAGGTAGATCACTGTCCTCTGCCAACTGCTTCAAACCATCCCATTGCGAGCGCAGTGTTCGAAACGAGCCAGGCTACTCTTTTCATATAGATACCTGCGGTTGCATTCAAAGGTTGATTGGACGTAATCGCGAAGGAAGAATTCCGTTGCACAAGGGTCTATTTTGTGGCTTGGTATTTTCTGGAAACCGTTTCCCGACACGCAGGTAAATCGCTTTCGTTGGACAAACGCATGGTACCCACAATGCATGCGGCTGAATAGAAGGATTTTTCGAACAATTCCATCGATATTTTAGATATTGCAAATTGCGCGTGCATTCAAGCGGTGCCAGCATTCCTCAACTTGACAGCGAATTGGGCTGCGTTCTACTGTCCTCCACTGGAATACGCTTTCTCATCAAGCGGAACCAGGCGCGTCTCGATCGGGACAGGCCGATTCAATCGTCCGGACGCGAAGGTCGGCGAGTTCGCGAAGTAACCAAGCGGAGGAGATCGAGTCTCTATGTCAAAATCTGGCAACCGTGTCCTTATAAATCGTCGTGAGGCTTTGCTCTTTTCGGCAACAGCAGGAATGAGCATCGCGCTGGGGCAGCCGGCTCTTGCATCGGATAGCACCAAAACTGGTGTCCATCAGGAACCCGGAGGCTGCTCGACGCCGCGCTCAGCAGTCGCGAACACCCAGTACGGCAAAGTTAGGGGTTTTGTCGCGGGAGATGTGTTCACTTTCAAGGGCATCCCCTATGGGCAAGACACGGGTGGCGTGAATCGCTGGCTGCCGGCAAAGCCGCCCACTCCCTGGAAGGACGAATACCCGGCCCTGATCTACGGCGGCAACTGCCCCCAAACCCTCCACGACTGGACAGCCATCGAACAGACGTTTCTTCAGGACTGGGACGATGGGTACCAGAGCGAAGACATGCTCAAGCTGAACATCTGGACGCCAAGCCTGACAGGGAAGCGCCCGGTCATGTTTTATATCCACGGCGGCGGGTACAGCTTCGGTTCGTCGTATGAACTGGTCTCGCATGAAGGCGCGCAGATGGCGCGACATCACGACGTGGTGCAGGTCTCGGTGAATCACCGGCTCAATGCGCTCGGATTCCTCGATGTCTCCGAAGTCGGCGGCTCTGCCTACGGGGAATCCGTCAACGTAGGCATGACCGACCTGGTTGCGGCTCTGAAGTGGGTTCAGGAAAACATCTCCAACTTCGGTGGCGATCCGGACAAGGTAATGATTTATGGCCAGTCCGGTGGGGGCTCCAAGGTGACGACGTTGTTGGGCATGCCGTCAGCCGTTGGGCTCATTCATCGCGCCTCGGTACAGTCGGGCGGCGGCGGCAACATCCCAACCAGCGAACTGCAGAAAGAGTACGCGCGGGAGATCGTGAAGGAACTTGGCATCGGCGCGCACGACCTTGAAGCTCTGCAAAAGTTGGAGTGGCCGAAACTGATGAAAGCGGCAGCCACTGTCTCGGCCAGGATGTATCCTCCCGGCACAGGTGCGCCCGGACCGTTCGGACCTCCGCGCGCCGGCTGGAGCCCCAGCATCGACGGCAATGTCATCACGATGCGATCGTTTTCCGACGCCGCTCCGGAGATTTCAAAGAACGTGCCCATGTTGATGGGCTCGGTGAGCGAAGAGGGCAACCACATGCGCTCCCGGCCGACCGAGGAAGAGTGGCATGCCACGCTCGTCAAATTCTATGGCGAGCAGAAGGCGACCGCACTGGTTGCCGGGCTGAAAAAAGCACATCCGGAGAAGAGCATCCGCACGCTGTCCTACATGTGCGGAGGTCCGGGATTGAACAGCCTCTCGATGCGGAACAACGTGGTCAAGATGGCCAAATTGAAGCATGATGTGAAAGCGGCGCCTGCCTACGCATATTACTTCACGTGGCAATCGCCCATGCTCGAAGATGCGGGCGCATGGCACACTGCCGAACTTG
This sequence comes from uncultured Acidobacteriaceae bacterium, assembly GCA_963820245.1. Lineage (GTDB taxonomy): Bacteria > Acidobacteriota > Terriglobia > Terriglobales > Acidobacteriaceae > Telmatobacter. The sequence goes on from CAWFZC010000006.1 coordinate 291,727, forward strand.
CGTTTTGCTTTGACAACACCAAACGATGCGAACAAGGCACGGGCAACACGCCCGAGGCGCAGGCGCTGGCGAAAAAGATGGCCACTGCATGGGCAAACTTCGCCCGCACCGGAAATCCCAGCCAGCCGGGCTTGACGTGGACACCAACCGACCCGGATAGCTGCAAAACCATGGTCTTCGACAATGAATGTCGCATGATGAATGACCCAGAAGGCGACGTCCGCAAGATCCTATTGAGCTGAATCAATCGAACAGGGGTGATTGGAAGTACCTGGGTTTTTGAAATTTCCTGGTTGCGTTAACGGCAGGCCGCCGGGCTGAATTCCTTTGTCGGAATCAAATCACCTCAACCTCACGATTCGCGCCAAGGAGTTCAGCAAGGAAGTTCATTTCCTTGCTGGTCGAATCGAAATCCTTAAGAACCAGAGACATTCGTGCGAACCGCTCAACGCCGGTCGGCAGCCGTAATCCGACCAATTCGCCCGATTCCAGGTAGGGGAGGATTCTGTAAACAGGCAGCCAGCCGAAGCACAACCCGCTTCGTACGGCCTCAATCGCAGATTCAATTGAGGTCACGGCTATTTGTCGTTGTGCTGCAGCATGCGGTTGTCGCCTCGGGGTCGGGCCGGTGGTTCCTTCTATCACCACCGCAAGGCGCTGAATCAGATCCATTCGTTTCAGCGGTCGCGCTAAAGCATTCAGTGGATGGTCAGCTCTGCAGACGGCCCTAATTCTTATGTCGAGGACGGGCTTGATCAGATGTTCTTGAGTCGGCGTTCCAAGAACACACAAGTGAGCGCCGTGGTTTGCAAACTCGTTCACCGAGGAGAGAAACGTACCGCGATGCAGCTTCAAATGTGTATGAGGATAAACGCGCGTCAGCTCTGCGAGGGCAGCAAAGAGCCGATCGTCCGGATAGACACTGTCCACCGAAAGAGTGATCTCGGTTTCACCTCCTGCTGCCAAAGAAGCAGCTCTTTGTTCGAGCGCTCGAAAACCGCTGAGCAACGGCTCCACATCCGCCAGCAATGCCTTCCCGGTTTCTGTCAACTGCGCCTTCCGGCCCTTCATTTCAAGAAGTGGGGTCTTGAACTGCTCCTGGAGACGCGAAACGGCGTAGCTGATCGTCGACTGTGAGCGGTTCATTTTCGATGCTGCGGCAGAAAAACTACCCAGCTCGACCACTGCTTCAAGAACCTCCCACTGGTCAATCGTTGTATTCATGAACCGGGCTCCAGAAGAGTTTTGGTATTCAATCGTCCCAGTGGGCAAGCTAACAATAGATCGAAATCTTCGATATATCAATTAGAAGAATACCGTTAATGCGACAGCGGACACAACGCCATCTATGCGCGATCGGGGAACGGCATCGTTTACGATGGCGCGGTTCGCGATATCAATGGCCTGAACGAACTGCCGAATTTCACCTCCTTTGTCCGCTACTACGACCCTTCGCATCATTTTGGAAGTCCCGCCAGCGGAAGACTGCTCAACTCGACCATGGTGAGCATCAACGGGCCGACCCGGATTGGACATGCAACGGTGATGCCTGGAGATGAAATTCTGGGACGGAACGGAGGCGTGCTGTTCATCCCGCCGCAACTGGCGGAACGGGTTGTCAAACAGTCGGAACGCACTCGTCTTGAATCCATTTCTCCGAGCCTGAGCTCATTGCTGACACGAGTGGATTCGACAGCTCAGCCGACTTCGATCTCCGGCGTTCGGTTGATGGACGTTGGTTTCGCCAGAAGATTTAGGATTGTTGTGCGCAGTTTGCCTGGATCTCAATTTAATGGTCTGTCAAGGGGGTTTCCCATGTTCGCAGTTTTCAGCTGGCCTCTCAGGCTTAGAATTCTGCTTTCGATCGGGGTGGTGGTCTCGGTCGCATTCGGCGGTCTGCAGTTTGCAAGCTCTGCCGATGCGCCGTTGACGCGCGACGACTACCAACATAACCTGGCGTTTCTGTTGGACGGGTACCGCCATGTTGAGGTCGCCTCCGTGTCGGACGCCTCGGAACAGTTGCTTCATGAAAGACACTACATGTCTCACAAAATGCAGCCGATCTTTCCGACCAAGTTTGCTGGTACTGCGCTCACGGTAATGCTCAAAAAGGAAGAGAACAAGGACCCGAATGCACTTTCAGGAATGCTTGCCGCGATCGATAGTGGTGGGCCGGGCTCGGTCTACGTCATGAAGGTCGAGGATGGGCAAGATGTCGCCGGGATGGGAGGACTCATGGGCACTGCCATGTTCGCGCGCGGTTTTGCAGGAGCAGTCATCGATGGCGGCGTTCGCGATCTTCCTCAACTGAAAAAGATCGGTTTTCCGGTTTATTCAACCGGACCGGTGCCCTCCACAGCGGTTTCTCATTATCGGTTTGCCGGTCAGAACGTGCCCATCGAGGCCGGAGGGATCGTGGTTAACGCCGGAGATATCGTCGTTGCGGATCAGGATGGCATTGTTGTTGTGCCGCGGGCTCGTGCCGCGGAGGTCCTGGTTCTGGCTCAGCACCTGGATGACACTGAACACAGCACGCTCCCCTATATAGAGAGATTCCATTCAATTCTCGAAGCGGTTAAGAAGTTTGGGCGAATTTAGCATCGGGTCTACCTGGAGTCGGCGGAAACACATCTGGACGCGCACCTCCAACTCAAGAGGGAAACGTCGAGCGTATTCCCCCGGCCGCGATGCGATCTGTCACGCTTCGTTCCTGCCCACGAACGGTTGCGGTGGTTTCGCAAAGGCGCACATGAGCTGATCAGGAAGGCGGGTTACCAGAAGTCGACTGCCACAACCTTTGAGTGCCCGGGCTTTCCGTCGATCACTTCTGTCTCCATGACAGCCTCGACGTTCCGAAACGACTTGCCGGACGGCATCATATCTTCCAACGACTGCATAGATCGCTCGTCGGTGGCGAATACACCTATGCTCTGCGTTCCCAGCGCACTGAGACCGCCTACCAATATGACCGGCTGGTCAGTTACTTGAGAATCAAAGCTGGCAAGAAGCCCAAAGTCCCTGGTAACCGTATCCAGTCGCTGGCCAAAGTCGATCCCCCAGTGGGCCTTGGGGTTCCTGGCATCGTAGATCCAGGCCTCGTGTGTCACGCCATCCGCATCCACGTTGCTATCCATTCGAAACCGCAGCTGGCTGGTCAAGCGCACTGACCACTCGTTGTTGAGCAGACCGATAAGAACGGTCGGCCGCCGGCTCATGTCCGCTATGGATGCTTGATTCGAGAGTTGCATCGTGCAGTCTTGGCTCTCGGTTCGCAGGATCCCGCAAATTCGTGAAAATGCAATCGCATCGCTGATCGCAATCTTCGATTTCATTCCCTGGAAAGCAGCTCTAAGGGATGGATCGGAGTCCCCAGGCATCACCAGCGTCGCGCGCCCAATCACAAACGGCGCTTGATCATTGCCTGCCAACATTGGAGCCCAAAAGCGATTCAGCGCTCTGGCGCGCGACTCTTTATATGCTTGAATCGAAAAGTACCCGACGGCGACTATCAGTATCGCAATGGCCGCAGAGAGAAAGGCGACCCGAAATGGAAATTGCCTGAAGCGGTCTGTAACTTTAGTCGCGAGATGAGGCTCGCTTGCGGCCGCGTGATTCAGTTCTGAAGCAGTCGCAATTGCGTTTTCGGCGGGTTGAGAAGCAGCAGGCGGCTTCCGCTGCGAATATTCCAGTGGCGAATCCGTTTCTTCCTGTTTCTCTCCTTCCGAAAGAAAATGGAATTCAGGCATGTAGGTGCCCACGGAAAGGGAAACCTGCACTGCATCCTCGTGCCCGCGCTCCTGATAATACTGTGCGAGCCGCTTTCGCACTTCGCCGGCAGTAATTCTCACAATGGGATCGGCGCCAGTGTCATAGTCGGGGGATCTGTCAAAAACAGAATGTCCGAGTGAACGTTCCTTCAGTTCATCCAGATCACCACGGATGGTGCACTCAACAATCTTTTGAAGAAAGCGGGGGTATCGCTTGCTGTTGCAGAAGTGCGAACTTTGCAGAAGACGTTCCAAATGCTTCCGTAGAAGCGCAACCTGTTGAACCGTCAGGGAGTGGGCCGCTTGCGTCATGGCCATTGGACGAATGCCTCTCGAATAACTCGATGCGCTAACAAGGGAGGTATCATACTCCCCTTTCTTTGCTCTTTCAATGGCGATTCCCTTGCCGGTATCTCGGCTGGGAACTCTTGATGTCCGTTGCAGATAAGCAGTATTCGGCCTGGAACCCCTCAGCAATGCCGCATCTTGGCGTTCGGCAAACTGGAAGCTCCCGGAAGATCCGGGCCAGTCTGATGGTTTGCCCTTGTCTCAACAGAATCGCGGTTAGCCGCTGTCTGTCCGGCGAATTCCCAACGATGTCCCGTCGGCCCGGGCGCAGAGAATGCAACTCTACTTGAATCCGTATCTTCGGGAAATGGAGAATTGTTCCATTTTGGCCCGGGAAAGGCGCGAGGCCAGGAGTATGCGCCGAGCATCTGCCAGGCTGACTGCCGCGTGCGCGGTCCGACGATGTGGCCTCTCCAGGGAGGTTCTATACCTCACTGTTTACGTTAAATCGATTTATCACAAGTTATTGAAATCATGGATCACTCGACTTTCACCGCCCTCGAATACCGTATCCAACGTAGGCAGGGTCGTCTTACGGTGCTAGCGTGCTCGTGTTTTGGAATGCTGGTCCAAACGGTCGGTTTACGATTCTCGACCCTGACGCTTAGGTGACCAGTAGGGCAGTGCACAAATCCATACATGGTGCTGCATTAAGACCCGTCGGCTGGAATGCTGGCCCTGTTCTTCTCCTGCCCGGTGCTGTCGGTGCCGGACAACTGGGTACCGCTTCGGTTCACAACTTGTATCGCAACACGCAGGCAATCGCTCGAAAGTTTCAACCAAATTGACGAGTGACTTCGGCATGTCTGCGGGCAGTCTTTCTATTTGTTGGTCCGTTGGAGTGTTCCACCTTTTTTGGGCCCCCTAGGAAGTACGCGGCTAATCCCAATGAGCCGCAGGTCGTTGTTCCCCTCAGGTTGCACGTTGTAAGGGCCCGCACAAAGTTGTTTCCCCATTTAAGAAGTGCGGGTGGTCGTTCACTGAATTCAAAAAGGGCTGCATTTTGCAGCGGAGGCTAAGAGACAATGTTAAAAACTCAAGTAAGTGGTGTGTCAGAAAATGGCCATTTTGCGGCCTTTCTCACCTCCAAATTCCAGGTCAGAGAGAATGCGGCCGGTCGCTCACTGACCGCTCTTCAAATTTGCAGGTTCGTCTCGCGGTCAAGCGCTGTGCTCGCTTGCTGCATGGTTGTATTTCTAGTTGTGTTGTCAACGTCTGCAAGATTGTCGGCGCAGACATTCGGATCCATCTCGGGACACATCTCCGACGCGACCGGCGCCGTAATTCCGGACGCCACCATCACTCTCACGAATACGGCCACGAACACGAGCCGTTCGACGGTGACAACCGCCGCAGGAAACTACACGTTTCCTGACGTCTCGACGGCAAGCTACGTGATTAAAGTCGAGCGCTCGGGGTTCAAAATCGTTTCAACCCGCGTGGACCTACAGATGCAGCAGTCATTGCGTCAAGACTTCACCATGTCCGTAGGCGAAGTAACGCAAACGGTGACAGTCCAGGCGTTGGGTGAACTGCTGCAGACAGATACCCCCACGCTTGGAACCGTGGTTCCAACCGAAACCATTTCCGAGATGCCGATTAACAATCGAAACTACCTGAACCTGGTGGCGGTTTCGGCGAACACGAACGTCGTATCACCCACTCAGGGCCAAGCCGGTTCGCGATTGGGCGGCGCCCGCGCCAGCCAGTCGATTTCGGTGGGCGGCTCCCGCATCATGTTCGACCATTACACCCTCGATGGCGTCAACAACTCCGACCCGGACTTCAACACCTATGTGGTGCAGCCCTCCATCGAAGCCATCCAGGAAATGAAGGTGCAGACCGGCGTCTATTCGGCCCAATTCGGCTACAACGCGACGCAGGTCAACGTCATCTCCAAGAGCGGCGGCAATCAATTCCATGGAACGGCATCCGACTATATCCGCAACAACTACGTGGATGCGCTCGGATACAACTACAACTATCCCTCTCCTCCACCCAAAGTTCTCCCGTACAAATACAACGACTACGGATTCGTACTGACAGGACCGATCTGGATTCCTCACGTATACAACGGCAGGAACCGCTTCTTTTTCATGGTCAACGACGAGTGGTATTCGCAGATAAGTTTCACTCAAACCAATAGGACCCAGCCCACCCAGGCCGAGCTGAACGGCGATCTGAGCGGCTACGGCAAGCCCATCTACGATCCCGCCACAGGCAACCCCGACGGCACGGGCAGGACGCAGTTCACGAACAATAACCTCGCCGGCCGCATCGATCCCATCTCTCTCAAGTTCATCCAGTTGTTTGACGCACCAGCGCAGAATAGTCAAACCGGAACCAATTATTCATTCCTCACCCACTCCAAGGACGTTCACGACGGCTTCAATGTGCGCGGCGATTTCGACCAATCGACTAAGTCGCAGTTTGCGTTCCGCTTCAGCAATGGCCTTGAAACCAACCCCACAGCGGGGTTCACGACGTCGGGCGGAACAGTGGGCAGCAATATCGTCACCAGGTACTACCAGTACATGGGTTCCCACACATGGACCATCTCGCCGACGGTGGTCAACGTGGCCACATTTGGCTACACAAACTTCTTCAACTCTCTCGGCCTATTTTCCCAGGGAGTCAATGACGCCGTGAGCAAGGTGGGGATTCCCAACCTTGCACCGGGACTCCCTTCCACCTGGGGCATTCCGGCCATTAGCTACACGGGGGATATCTTCAGCGGCCTTGGTGACAGCACCGACGGTCCCTATGTGGGCACCGACCCGGATACCTCGGTCAACGACAACATCAACTGGGTGCACGGCAAGCATTCCATCGACCTCGGTTTCCAATACGAGCGCCAGGTGTTTAATGAGCTGGGCAACCAGCAGTCGCGAGGAAACTTCGTATTCCAGGCCAACGCCACCGCGAAGGTCACGTCCCCTGGAGTCCTTGCTCCTGGAACCGGCTCCGCCTTTGCCGATTTCCTGCTCGGCCAAATTGATAATTCGACCTATGCAGTCTCCATCGCGAATGCCAATTACGTGCGCAACGTCGAGTCTGGCTATATTGACGACAACTATAAGATCACGCCCAAGCTGTCGATCCAGATGGGCCTGCGCTATGAACTGACTCCGCCCTGGTTTGACACTCTGGGCAACGAGTTCATGGTCAATATGCATTCCAACAACTCTCCCATCAGCCCCACAGTTGCCGGGCCGGAGCCTTCAAACCTTCAGCCTTTCTTTGTGCGCGAGGGTAACTGCAACAACGCGTATCAGGGGATCGCCGTCACGTGGGTGGTGGGTTCGGCCAACAATCCCGGCAATCCCAATTCCCCCGTTCAGCCGGGGCCGCGGTGCGCCAACGGCGACTACCCAAATTCGATGGTGTCCACTTCCTACCTCGACTTTGCGCCTCGCATCGGCCTTTCCTACTCGCCCACGTCCAGCATCGTCATTCGCGCGGGCTACGGGCTGTATTACAACCATGACACCGCCAACGCTCGCTTTGACGTGGCTCGCAACCTGGCCGGGCGCGTAACCTTGAGCTCGGGCAATGGTGCTGCGGGCGTGGCTACCCTGGGCTGGAACAATGCGATCGCCACCGGACAGGGAGCTGTCATCCCCCCACCCTATTCGTACGCGAACCAATACGAAAACAAGACCGAGAACACCGAGATCTATCTGCTCGACATTCAAAAGCAGGTCGGGCAGAACTGGCAGTTCGAGGCGGGCTATCTGGGTTCGCAAAGCCATAACCTCAATGGTTTCCGAAATGCTAACTACACGGTTCCCGCCGGCTTGCTCGGCCCCGCCGGGTACTATCCTTCAGGCCAAACCACCGGCACCTGCACCGCGACGTCGGTTTCGGGTTGCGGAGGACCAAAGAGCCAACTGGATCGGACACCTTACCCGAACTATGGCGTGATTCAGATGGTGCATGACATAGGCATCGCCAACTACAACGCCTTCACCTTCCAGGTGAACAAGCGCTTCAGCGGCGGATTCAATCTCGTCAGTTCCTACACCTTCGCGAAATCGCTGGACGATACGAGCGGTATCCGCACCCAATCTTCAAAGCTCTTCCCGCAGAACGACCTCTGCGTCACCTGCGAATACGGTCCATCGGACTTCGATGTAAAGCACCGCGTCGTCGTCTCAGCCATTTACCACCTGCCCGTCGGCCCCGGCCTCCTCTTCGATCCTTCGTCGAAGGCTTTGGATGCGGTGATCGGCGGCTGGGAACTCAGCGGCCTCATCACCCTCCAGTCCGGCGTCCCTTACAACGAAAGCTACAACGACAACCTTGCCAACACCAATACGATCACTGGCGGCACCCAACCGACGAGGCCGAATTACGTTTCCGGCCAACCGTTCGTTCTGGCTAACCGCACTGCCGGAAACAACGGACAATGGGTGAATCTTGCCGCCTGGCAGGAGCCGGCAGCGGGCTTCATTGGCACCTCGGCCCGCAACATGCTCTACGGCCCTGGCTACCAACGGTTCGATCTGTCTCTCGACAAGAACTTCAACATGCCCTATAACGAGCATCACCAGTTGCAAATCCGGTTTGACGCGTTCAACGCATTCAACCACACCAATTTCGGCAACCCAAACTCCCAACTCACCGGCACATCCACACCCGGCAGAATTACGGGTTCCAATGCGCCTTCAGGAAGCGCCAATGGAGGTTCGCGGGATCTGCAGCTGGCAGCCAGGTACTCGTTCTAAAGTCCGATCTCTAAGGCGCTTTCACCCAGTGAAACCCGGTTCTCAAACCAGAGACCTTGGGTTCACCGGGTAGATCCTTTGCGTAAGACCGTTTCTTGAACAGACAGTTGCCGTTGAGCGTGATTGTCTGTTCAAGCGGAGTTCCTGAACCTCTTCCGGTGTTTCTCGGCAAATTAGGGTCGATGGATTTCCCATTATGTGCGATATGCGAGTACTGTTCGACTGTCTGCAATTTCGTGCAAAATCGACAAAACTGGGCTCAGATCTATAGTCTCAAATGCCGCGGGGTTCAAGTTCCCCTCTGGGCACAAGAGATTGGTCCATTATGAATGTTTGATTTTGGTCAAGTTCAACATAGGAAAGGTGATCGGAAAAATGGCGCAAACTACACGAAGGTCAATGCTGAAAGGAGCAGCCCTTTCGGCATTGGGAACACTCTCGGCATTCTCGCTCCCCGCTCTGGCGAGCGCCGTGGAAACCAACAGTTCTCCGTTTCAGCGGCCGAGGCTGAAAATCACCGACGTGCGCACCGCGCAGGTCAGCGTGCATGGACCGCAGACGCATATCAGGATTTACACGGATCAAGGCATCTACGGGCAGGGAGAATCCACGGACGCCGCCATCGGAACCGCGTCACTGATCCGCAGCTGGCGGCGCATGCTCATCGGTCGCGATCCGCTCAATGTGGAGGCGATATGGGAGAGGATTCGTACCCAGGGAATCTTCGCTGGCGCGCAAGGCGGACAGTACATCACGGCCTTGTCGGGCTTGGAAATTGCGTTGTGGGACCTTGCCGGCAAGGCGCTGGAGTTGCCCGTGTATCAGTTGATGGGCGGCAAGTTCCGCGATAAGGTTCGCATCTATTGCGACTCGGATATGGAGGTTCCCATCGGAGAAGAGTCGGACCGAAAGCTTCCGTGGATCAAGGCGCAAGGCTTCACGGCGATGAAGATCGACCTCGACGATGCAACGGATCCAGCCCGCTTCGATTCCGTGAATTGGACTGCGAGCAACGGCGAGATCGATCGCATGGTCAAGTGGGTAGCGCACGTGCGCGAGTCGATTCCAGCCAACATGGATTTCGCCTGCGATATGCATGGCCGTTACGATGCCCCGACCGGAAAGAAAGTCGCGAAGGCTCTCGAGCCGTTCAGGCTGATGTGGCTTGAAGAGCCGGTTCCACCCGAAGACATTGATGCCATGGCCGACATCCGGCATTCAACCTCTACGCCGATTGCCTGTGGCGAAAATATCTACATGCGCTGGGGGTACAGGGAAATATTCGAAAAAAAGGCTGTCGACATCATCCAGCCCGACTTCCAGAAGGTGGGAGGGCTTGGCGAAGCCCAGAAGGTTGCCAACATGGCGCAGGCCTACTACATTCCCGTGGCGCCTCACTGCGTGGTCTCGCCGATCGGGGTCATGGCGACTGCTCACGCATGCACCACGTATCCGAATTTCCTGGCATGCGAGTGGCACTGGATCAACCACCTCGATACCTGGAAGACGTTCGTGAAGGAAGGCGAAATCATCATTGATGGTCACGTCACGCCCACGGACAAGCCTGGCCTTGGCGTGGAGATGGACGAGGATGCCGCGAAGAAGGTTCAGATTCCGGGAACGCCCTGGTTTGAAGCTGAAAAGTAATTCATTGCAGATCACCGGTGCTTGGGAGAAGAGACGATGCGGAAGATGATTGCAGGCGTGCTGGCTGGGATGGCCTTGCTGGCGTTCACTCCGCGCCTGACGGCGCAGCAGGAGTTTTTCACGCGGGAGGATGTGATCAAATACACTCCCGACTGGCAAGGGGAAAGGTTTCCGGATGGCCGGCCCAAGGTGCCAGACGACATCCTCGATCGAATGAAGAACGTGACTCTGGAAGAAGCGTGGGCGACGTTGCGCAATGCCGGTTTCCTCCACCAGTATGAAGATGGCTGGTACTCAATCCACCCCGATCAGATACTGGTGGGTAGGGCGCTGACGGCGGTATGGATGCCGGGCAGGCCTGATATTCAGAAGGTGATTGAAGACCAGGGGAAGAAGGACAATCGCCAGGGGGCTACCAACGCCTGGCCTGTCGACATGCTGCAGCCTCGCGATGTGTATGTAGCCGACCATTTCGGCCTCAAAACGGATGGCCCATCGATTGGCGACAACGTAGGCAATGCCATCTATGCGCGATCGGGGAACGGCATCGTTTACGATGGCGCGGTTCGCGATATCAATGGTCTGAACGAACTGCCGAATTTCACCTCCTTTGTCCGCTACTACGACCCTTCGCATCATTTTGGAAGTCTCGCCAGCGGAAGACTGCTCAACTCGACCATGGTGAGCATCAACGGGCCCACCCGGATTGGACATGCAACGGTGATGCCGGGAGATGTAATTCTGGGACGGAACGGCGGCGTGCTGTTTATCCCGCCGCAACTGGCGGAACGGGTTGTCAAAGAGTCGGAACGCACTCGACTTGAGGACACGTTTGGACACCAGCGCCTCAGAGAGAAGAAGTACACGGCTGGACAGATCGATGCCAAATGGTCACCGGAGATCGAACAGGACTATCACCAGTGGCTGAAAGAAAATGAGGATCATCTGACCGTACCGAAGGCCCAGATTGAAGAGATTCTGAAAGAGGATAAGTAATCGGATCAGAGCCTGCAGGGATCGCCCGTGGAAGGCGAGTCGCGGTTGGGTGGCACTGATCGACTATTCCTACAGCAAGTCTTAGGACTATCGCGGCTCCGCAGTTTCGGGCGGTGGTTCGGCGGGTAATCCGCAAACCACCAAGCACCTGGCGGCGGGCTACGGCGCGTCAACATCGACGAGGCAGTCATGCATTGAGGACATTCTTTTACGATTTGAAGTCCCGAGGCTAACCAATACAACGTGCGCACAACGATGAAAGGAATAAGCAGAAATGTCCGATCACATCAAGGGCAACATGAATCGCCGTAGCGTCCTAAAGTCATCGCTGGCCGTAATGGCCGGTGGGGTTCTCAGCCAATCAGCCGTGGCCGACTCCGCGCAGTCTTCCATCAAGAATGTGAATTTGAACTCGAGTCCGTCGACTTTGAAGATCACCGATATGCGCTATGCGGTGGTGGTCAAGCCGGGGCCGAGCCCATGCGTTTTGATTCGCATCGACACCAACCAGGGCGTGTATGGCCTGGGCGAGGTTCGCGACATCGCCGGCTACCAGTATGCGATGGTGCTCAAGAATCGCCTTGTCGGTGAAAACCCGTTGAACATCGACTTTCTGTTTCAGAAGATTGCGCAGTTTGGAGGCGGCGCGCGGCAAGCCGGCGGCGTTTGCGCTGTGGAGATGGCGCTGTGGGATATTGCCGGCAAGGTATACAACATCCCGGTCTACCAGATGCTCGGCGGCAAGTGGCGCGATAGCATCCGCATCTATGCCGACACTGAAGAGTCGGAATCGCCGGAGGAGTGTGGCGAGCGTGCCAAACAGCGAGTAGCGATGGGCCTCACATGGATCAAGATGGACTTCGGCATTCGCCTGCTGCATGGACAGAAGGACATGGTGATGGAGCCTGCCGGTCAAAGCGCGTGGGAATTGCGCACTCAACCGAGTCCCTTTGTCGCCACCGAGATTACCGACAAAGGCGTCGACAGAATGTGCGAGTTTGTCGGCTCGGTCCGTCAGGCAGTCGGTTATGAAATTCCGTTCTCGATCGACCATCTGGGACACATCGGAGTGAAGTCGGTCATCAAGCTGGCCAAGGCCTACGAGAAATTCAATTTGGAGTGGATGGAGGATGTCATTCCCTGGTACTACACCGATCTGCTGAAGGAGATTAAAGAGGCGAGCCCGACGCCCATCCTCACCGGCGAGGATATCTACGAAATCGCCGACTTCGAGAAGCTCTGCAGCAACCACGCGGTCGACAAAATTCATCCCGACCTTGCGACTTCGGGTGGGATCTTGCGGACACACAGAATTGGTGACATGGCATTTACCTATGGAGTTCCCATGGCGATGCATTTTGCAGGAACGCCGGTGAGCTGTATGGCAAATGTTCACTGCGCAGCGGCCACGCGCAACTTCCTGGCGCTCGAAAACCATTCGCTCGATGTGCCTTTCTGGCAAGATCTGGTCACGGGCATTGAGAAGCCGATCATCAACAAGGGATATATCAAGGTTCCGGATACGCCCGGGTTGGGTATCACGCTCAACGACGATGAAGTGAAGCGCCACCTTAAGCCGGGCACAGGGTATTTTGAGCCGACGCCGATGTGGGACGAAGTGCAGTCATTGGACGATGCGCTCTTTAGCTAAAGCAACAGCTTCGACTAACCAATGGGGTGGGACCAACGCGATCCTGACCGAACGGATCGTGTTGTCCCGGCCCCAGGCCCTCAGAAAATCGATATGAAGTGATGGTGAGCCGCTCTGGCAGCTGTTGGGCTGGAAGTGGGAAAGTCTGCAGTGGGACAACTCGGGAAGGATGAGAGATTCATGAAGAAGACAGTCTCGGCAATTTTGTTGGCGTGCGCGGTGTTGATGGCGGCCCCTGCATACAGCCAGGTGACCATGACGCGGGATCAAATCCTCTTTTATACATCGGACTGGAAAGGTGATCGGTTCCCGGATGGCCGGCCGAAATTGCCGGATGCGCTGCTAAAGCGCGCCGTGGATATGACGATTGAAGATGTTTGGGAATTTCTGCGCAGCCAGGGTTACGACAACCAATTCGACTCAGGCTGGCAGGCCCTACATATGGATAAGCCTTTTGCCGGCCGGGCGCTCACAGCCCAATACATGCCGTCGCGTCCCGACATGCTGAAAGCGATTGCCGCGGAAGGCAAAGCAGAGGGACGAATCCTGGGCGCAGGCTCCGGGACCAACAGTTGGCCCATCAGCGAACTGCAAATCGGCGACGTGTATGTTGCGGACGGCTTCGGGAAAATCATCGAGGGCACGCTGATCGGTTCCAACCTGGGCAACGCCGTTGCGGCAAAAACTCACACAGGATTCGTTTTTGACGCCGGTATTCGCGATCAGGCTGAGAATCGGGAGATCCCGGATTTCAACGGATTCTATCGAGGGTACGATCCGTCTGCCTGGGCCAATATGGGCTTGACCTCGATCAACGCCCCGATTCGCATCGGACGCGCGGTAGTGTTGCCGGGAGACCTGGTCCTTTGCAAGGCGGAAGGCGTCCTCTTCATTCCGGCCATTCTTGCCGAACAGGCAATCAGCTATGCGGAGTTCACCTCGTTGAAAGACGACTTCAATTTTGAGCTCAATCGCGAAGGCAAGAACGGGGCTCAGTTTGAAGGAGGCTGGACGGCTGAAAAGTATGATGCATTCGCCAAGTGGATCGACGCTCATCCAGAGCGGCTGAAGATGGAGCGCAGCGAGTTTGACGCCTTGCTGGCGAAGGCAAGAGCACCGCGCCCGGCCCACTGATTTGGATGGGGGGCATCTTTTCTGACGGCGACAGTGCTTTCCGCGTTGGGCGCAATTGGCTGGCTCATCGTCAATCTCTCGTCACGGCTCGATGGCAAGGGGATAGGTCGCCGCGCCTGACCCATGTAACTGAACCAATCATCTCCGCTGGAGCGGACTTATGAAAGTCGCCGTACTGTTTGTGATCTCGATTTCCTGCGTGGTCAGCGGCTATGGGAGTTCGGTATATCCCACACGTCTCGACGACCCCGCTGCCGTTTATCTAACCCCCGAGGACTTTCACGTTCAAGGTGATGGGAAGGCGGATGACAGCTTGGCCGTCCAAGCTGCCATCGACAAGCTCCAGGAGACCCGCGGCGAGGGAATCGTCTTTATTCCCGAGGGCCGTTACCGAATTACGAGGACCATTTATCTCTGGCCCGGCATTCGCATCATCGGGTACGGAGGCCATCGCCCGGTTTTTGTTCTCGGCGAAAAGACGCCGGGCTATCAGGACGGCATTGCCTACATGTTCTTCTTCGCCGGTGCGCGACCCCACTCCGGAACCGTTATTCAAGGGGGCGTGCCGCTACTCGGCTTCCACATGCCGCCAACGCCTCCCGGTGTTGTGCCGCCTGACCATGCAGTGCCCGACGCCAATCCCGGCACCTTTTATTCAGCGATGAGCAACGTCGATTTCGAAATAGGGCCCGGCAATAGCGGCGCGGTGGCAATCCGCTTTCATGCGGCCCAGCATACCTATCTCAGCCACATCGACTTCAATATCGGTTCTGGATTCGCCGGCATTCACGAGGTTGGCAACGAGGCTGAGGATCTTCATTTTCACGGCGGCCAGTTTGGCATCATGGCCCGCAAACCGTCGCCGAACTGGCAGTTCACTCTCATTGACTCCACCTTTGACGGTCAGCGTGAAGCCGCCATCCGCGAGAACGAAGCGGGCCTCACTCTGATACACGACCAGTTCAAAAACGTCCCTACAGCAATCTCCATCGATCCGCACTATTCCGATCAGCTTTGGATATCAGACGCGCGCTTTGAGAACATTTCCGGCCCCGCCATTCTCATCAGCAACGAGAACAGCCGCATGACCGAAGTGAATTTCGAAAACATTCTTTGCAGTCGTACTCCGGTCTTTGCAAAATTCCGCGAGAGCGGGCGCGAGTTTCGCCAAGCCGCAGAAGCTTATCAGGTGAGTGTCTTTTCCCATGGCCTCAGGATTGAGTCTCCAGGGGCATTCGCGGCATTCAACACCAGCTACCAGGCCGCGCCTCTTCCGTCACTTCCGCCGCCTATGCCGCCGGCCATTCGGCCGCTGCCGGATGCCTCACTCTGGGTCAATGTCCACGCCCTCGGTGTTCTTGGCGATGGACACAGTGACGACACGGCCGCGCTGCAAAAGGCGATCGACCAGAATCGCGTACTCTACTTCCCGAGTGGCCGCTATCTGCTGCGGGGCACCCTCACGCTGCGCCCAGACACCGTCCTGATCGGCCTCCATCCAAGCACGACCCAGTTTGACCTGCCCGATGGAACGCCGGCGTTTCAGGGGCCCGGTTCTCCCAAGCCGCTCTTGCTTGCTCCTGCCGGCGGCGCCAATATCATCGTTGGTCTTGGCATCTACACCGGTGGGCTGAACAGCCGGGCCACGGGCCTGTTGTGGCACGCGGGCAGAGAATCCCTTGTCGACGATGTTCGCTTTCTGGGCGGCCACGGCACCAATGCGCCCGATGGCTCCCGAATCAATCCTTATAACAACACGCACACTGCCGATCCCGATTTGCATCGTCCGTGGGACTCGCAATACCCCAGCCTCTGGATCGATGGCGGCGGCGGAACCTTCGCCAATATCTGGACTCCTGACACCTTTGCTCAAGCCGGCATCCTGATCTCCAACACCACCGTACCCGGCTTTGTGTACGAGTTGTCGAGCGAGCACCATGTGCGTGCCGAAATCCAGATAAGGGATGCACACAATTGGCGGATCTACGCCCCTCAGACTGAAGAGGAGAGCGGCGAAAGCGGACATGCCTCGTCGCTCGAAATCGATCGATCGAGCAACATCACCATTGCCAACTATCACGGATATCGCGTCACTCACATGGAAGAGCCATTTCCCTACGCGGTGCGCGTGTCAGATTCCAACAACATTCACTTCCGCAATGTGCACGTCGACGCCAACTGCGCCGTTGCCATCTGTGACGCCTCTGGCGCTTGCCGCCAGTTGGTGCGTTCCAACAAAGTTCCGTTTGAAGATGCGATCGTAGACCAGACACTGCACGCTTCGGTTCGCGATCGCGAATTTGCGTTCCTCGATCTCTCTGACAATCAGGCAAAGCCCGTGTCTCCGCAGCCTCCCGGCTTCGCAGGAAAAGGGTTCCAGCCTGAACTTCTTGCCAGCGGCTTCTTCAACATCTCCGGAGCTGCCGTCAACTCCGCCGGCGATCTTTACTTTGTTGATGCACACTTTCAACATATCTACCGTTGGTCGCCCAAGTCGCGGAATGCCGTTGTGGTTCGCGATGCCCCGCTCGATCCCGTCAATCTGGTCTTCGACAAATCCGACAACCTTGTGGTTCTTTCTTCCGGTGGCAAAGATCTCACAGCCTATGCCTTTCGGCCGGAAGACACGGAACCGCAACTTACACTTCTTCAACCCCAGCCCGCCGGTAACCATCCCGGACGAACGGCTGCGCTCCCAGTCGATTATTGGTTCAACGGGGACTTTGCCAATACGCTGTCAGCCACACAGCCGTACACCTACACCACTCTCGAGGAAATGTTCAAGAATGGGCTCGGAGGCCGCAAAGCTCTCCAGTTCGTCTCCCCGGATGGCAGCCTGTTCATTCCGACTGACCCTGCGCTTGTGCAGGGTGAAACCTACTTCGGCACCAAGTGGGCGCCTGTTCTCGAGGCCTACGGCCTGGTGAAGGGAGATCCGGGCGAGACATTCTATGCAACAAACGAGGCTGAACAACGGACCTATCGCGGGACGCTCAACCCTGACGGCTCTCTTTCCAACATCGCCACTTTCGTCGAGCGGGGTGGAGAGAGCCTTGCCCAGGACGCCGCAGGGAAGGTCTATATCGCTGCCGGGCAAATCTTTGTCTACTCCCCCAATGGCGAGCTACTCGGCACAATCACCACTCCAGAGCGCCCGCACGATATTCTCTTCGGTGGTCCAGACCATCGGACACTGTATCTGCTCTCGGATCACTCTTTGTATTCTGTCCGCATTCGACCTTGATTAGTGCAGTCAACATTGAACAGGGGCAACTGTCAATTTCAGTAGAGGACTGGCCTTGCCCTAAGAATGCCGGTCATTGAAGGTCTCGATTCTTTGTTCAATCGGTCGGGCTTGCTTGAGATGCTCCCACCTCTCAAAGTCACTGAATGATCGGCACAGGCATATTTAAAGTGGCTTGTACCCCGGCTCCATTCGCTCATTGACTGCGCCATCGTTGATGGCCACCCCGATTCCAGGCCGGTCGCTCACCTCTAGAAAGCCTTCTTTCAGCGTGACTGGATCAGTCAGCGATGTGTATTGCTTGTTCAAATAATATGTCCATTCCAGAATCATGAAGTTCGGCACAGTTGCGCACACATGAGCATAAGCCATGGTAGCCAGCGGAGAAGCCACGCCATGCGGAGCTACCGGGATCGAATAGACCTCGGCCATCGATGCGATTTGTCGCGACTCCAGCAGGCCTCCCGTCTTTGACATGTCTGGCTGGATGATGCTGAGCGCTTCCTTTTCCAGAAACTCGCGATAGCCGAAGCGGCTATAAATGTTTTCGCCTGCTGCGATGGGCACATGGGTGTTGTTGCGCACACGGAGCATGGCGTCCACATCGTCGCTTGGAATCGGCTCTTCGAGCCACATCAGTCGGAATGGCTCGAGCAGATGACCCAGCTGAATCGCGGTCTCAACGTCATAGCGTGCATGGCATTCCAGCGCAATGTCGTAGCTCTTGCCCAGCTTGTCCCGGAAGCCACCAACGAAGTTCACCATGTCGTCCAGCTGCGCGGTATTCAGATGAAGGCCCCATAACTTACCGGGGTCGAATCCCTTGTTCAGAATCCACGCGTCGGGACTATAGTCGGTCCCGATCTTGAGTGCTTTGACCTTTGTCTCCGCGATGATGCTCACCGCTTCGTCGGGATTCGCAGCATGCAGATAAACGGGGACTTTCTCACGTACACGCCCACCGAGTAAGCGATATACCGGCACGTTCATCGCTTTTCCCGCGAGATCCCAAAGCGCCATCTCGACCCCACTGATCGCGCTCAGGTATGGGCCGCCCATGCCGCGCATGAACAAAGGAGAAGGCGCGCCTCCAGAGGAACGTTTCCAGCCCCAAAGGTCGAAGAGAATACCCTCGATATCGAGCGGATCCCGCCCAACGAGCTGCGGCCCCATGAAGGAGTTGACGATGTCCTCGGCGCCGACTGTATCCATCGTCTCACCCGTGCCGGTAAGCCCTTGGTCTGTATAGACCCGTATAAACCGGCTGTTGAAACCATCCCGCAGGCGAACCGCCCGGATCTCGCGAATCTTCAGTCTTGGTACAGACGAAGTCCCTTGCGAACGTGCGTTCGCAAGATATGCTCCGTAGAACATCGCTGACCGTTGGATAAACTGGCGTCGGTTCATCGTGGACACACTATCAGGTTGGATCCAAGAACAACAATCGGACACGACGGAACTTTGACCGACTCGTTGAACCTGACACGCGAAATGGGGACTTCGAGCCATCATCCCATTGAAAAGACCTCTCTTTCACTCCGGGCGGGTCGGACTTAAGAGATTCTCCGATGGCATCCAATAATAGAAATGGGCCGAACAGCGGGCACTTGTGTGATTTTAAGTTAAGCAAATTGAATTCTTTAGACTTCCTGGCGGAGAGGGATGGACCAGAATCGTCTCATAACAAAAGAGTTATGTATCGCTTTTCTAAAAATACACCCTAAAATACATTCCGGAAGCTGACCTCTGTTTCGTCAGAAATAGCCTGAAAACTGGTGACTGATTCACGATGGCAACGGAGGAGGAAATTGATTGCGAAAGTCGGCGAAGGTCGACCGAACGCGCTATCCGGAAAAAGGGATTTTCAGGCTCTGGCGATTAGGGCGGAAAATCGTGCGCCAAGCCCTCAGCCGGATCCTCATCCTCGCTCCCAAACAACCTATCGACTCAATAGACCGGCCTTATCGACGCGCTTCCGAGCTGCGGTAAAGTAGCCATGAGTTTCGGGCGGCGGCCAGTCAGCTTGCTCCAGCCCGCGATTGTGGCCTGGGCACGTGACAACTTCGGCGTTATCGTAGCCTCGTTCGAAATCTAATGGCTGGCGTCAGCGAGCTCGCTGTCCCTCCGCGATTCCCTCCTGCGCTTCTATCCTCGACTTCCGGAGGGAGACGACGGGATCGGTAGTCGGCGCGTACTCCATTGCGATGAAATGGCCGTAGTGTAGCTTTCCCAAGCTCCGATAGATGTTGGTGTAATCGATCTCGCCAGTCCCTGGTTCATGCCGTCCCGGAACATCCGCGATGTGAACCAATCCTACCCAGTCGATGTTTTTTTCTAGTTTCTCGATGAGATTTCCTCCGCCGCGTTGCTCATGGTAAAAGTCGTACAGGACTTTTACGTTAGGTCGATTGACGGCGCGCACAATCTCAAATCCGTCCTTCACCGAGGTCAGGAATATCGTGGGATTCTCGATCAGATCGATCGGCTCAATCACGATATTGATTCCGTTATTGGCCGCCGCATCAGACGCTCGTGTCAAATTGTCGATAGCGGCTGCGAATTGCGCCTGTGGATTCACGCCTTCTAATCTAGGGCCGGACTTGATGTTAATTTGAGGGCATTCCAGCCCCGTGGCAATGTGGCAGTGCTTGGTCACCTGCAATACAAAATCGTCTGTCTGGCCAGGAATTGCAAAAGAGGCCTTGAGGCCGCTCAACATATCGATCATCACGCCAAGTGAATGCATCTTGCCCATAAGGCGCTGCTGTTCCCCAGGCGTCCACTCTTGGAAATACCCAGTCAGTTCCACACCTTGATAGCCGGCCTCGGCCACCACTTCGATGCACCGGTCGAATGAAGGTAGCTTCAGTGTTCCGATTTCGCAGGAGAACCTGGGTGCAAATATTGAGGTTGTCGGTGACTGCGCTCGATTAAGAGGCGACACTCCTTCCATCGCTGTTGCAGCAATCATTTGACAGAACTTGCGGCGGTTCATAAAACTCCTGGCACTCGATATCGCTCAAGACGCGTGATCCCGTGGGTTAGCATGGCTGAGGGGCCCAGTCTTTTTGAACTAACTTGAATGTTAGTCTTCGACGGTTTTAGGTTGCAGTCAATTCGCGGCTAGCCGCGAATTGATTGGCGAATTCGTTCGGCGTCCTCTCATTGAGAGCCCTGTGAGGACGACTTCCATTGTATTCTTGTCGCCAGGTTTCGATTAGCTGTTTTGCCTCGGTCAGGGTTTCGAACCAGTGAACGTTAAGGCGAGTTAGATGATTCGCCGCCGCAGTCGGGGGCGTGGAAAAGTAGGAAGCGCTTTTTTGCTTTCCACTTTTCCATGCCCCGCTATCGTTCCATTGGGAATGCCGACGAGGCGAAGGCAGAATTTGAAAAGGCGCGCGGCCTCTCCTTAGTTGGCTAAGACCGTGTAGCGACGAATAGTTTCTCGGGTGCCGAAAGTGTTGAATGACTTGAGTGGGGCTTCGACTTCAATAGTGAACACCGGTTCAGAAAAGTAGGCCGGGCCGAACAGGGACCTCGTCGCAACGAATGAGCGTGGGCCGTTAATTCAGGCGCCTTTGAGCAGTGGTAAAACCTTCCCTCGGGCGTAAACTCCGCGGGGGCATGCCCGAACTCGAGATTAGCGATTAGCGGCAAGGACAGCGAAAGCATCGATCGTCAAACCTGGCTCAGGCAATTTGGCGCGAATGGGGCCGTCGTTAGCGACTTGACGTTCTCAGAACGCGTGGGGTTCGTGACGAACTTGTCATCCACTCGAAGTTCCATCAGTGCTTACGCCACCCTCCATATCGAGTCCAAACGGTCAGTGCGATTTGCATTAGGAGGAAACCGATTGGTCCGTGTCTGCCGATTTGTTCTACTGTTCGGGTGCCTGGTAGGACCAATGTTCTGGAACCTGACGATGCACGCTCAAAGTTCAGATCAGGACTCATCGCATCCGCAAGGACTCAGTGAAGCACACACATTCAAGTCGGCAGTCTCAGGAACCGTGCTTGACACGAATGGCGACGTCATCCAAGGAGCCGATGTTCAGATATCAAAGGTCCGGACGTCGGAGATCCTGCGCCAAACTAAATCGGGGTCAATGGGACAGTTCGTGTTCGCTGCACTGGAGCCGGGAACTTACGTTGTAACCGTATCCCGAGATGGAATGACCAAGTATGTGTCAGAACCGATTGCATTGCGACCGGAGACACCCGTCAGTCTACCCAATGTGGTCCTCAGCGTCGCAACCGCAACCACAACCGTAACGGTGATGGACTCGAGAGCGGCCTCAATCGAACAGGTCAAAATCGCGGAGCAGCAGCGCGTACTGAAAGTGTTTCCAAACTTCTATTCGAGCTTCGACTGGAATGCTCCGCCGATGCTTGCGGAACAGAAATATAGGTTGGCGGCGCGCACGCTTATTGATCCAGTTACTTTTTTGACGACGGGAGTAATCGCTGGAGCAGAGCAATACCAAAACGTCTTCCCAAGCTTTGGCGGTGGATTTGAGGGCTACAGTAAGCGCTATGGTGCCGCCTATGCTACCCACGCGTCGGGAGAATTGTTGACGCGGGCGGTGTTTCCCTCGGTCTTTCATATTGATCCGAGATACTTCATCTTAGGCAAGGGCAGCAGCAAAGCTCGAGCCGCCCACGCGATCGTAACAACATTCGTAACTCGCGGCGACAACGGCTCTCGAAGAGTGAACTTTCCGGAGATTCTCGGCGTATTCTCAGCTGCCGCGCTTTCGAACGCCTATTTCCCGGCGCAGGAGCGCGGCGTCAGTTTGGTTCTGATCAATGGCTTTGGCGACCTCGGGGCCGACATGCTGGATAACCTTGTCCGCGAATTCGTGCTCAACCGCTTTACGAGGCGTGCGAAGCCCTGACCTTTGGCTGATACAGGAATAATCCCTGCCCCTTCGGAGCAATGAGTCCGCCCAATCTGAACTTTGTGTCACATTTCGCTCTTCTTCTGTCCGCCGGACTCGGTCCGTTTTCTCAGGCCGCTCAGTCTGTCACCATTCCTGCCGGTGTCCCGCTCCGAGTGCAGATAGATCACCGGTACCGCGTGCGTGCCGGCGCACGGATTGAAGGCCAACTGATTGCGCCCGTCAGCCATATCGACCACGTAGTTCTCCCTGTCAAAACTCGCGTCTTCGGAACCTTCCTCGGCGTGCAGCGCGATCGGAATCAGAACCGCGTCCGGCCTCTGCTCGACGGACAGTTCACACCGCCCGCAGTTCCGGCCGCAGACTCTTCTGGCGGCAAGACGTGATGAATGAAATCCGCTTTCTCCGAACCGAATTGGAAAACTCGCCCTATCGCTTTGATTGCTTCCTCTAGTAAGACCTGCATGTGACTTCTCGCTGATCCGACGCAGACGAAATCGGCCAGCGCAGCCTCATTTGTCGACGAAGTGGTGGAGGCCTGGTTGCCGACAATCCAGACACAACCGAAAGCCGGCGCCAACATTACGGGCGCAGCTCGTCGTGCACTCTTATTGCACGAAGTTTCGACGAATGGAGAATCCACTCAGCGAGGATGGAGCCTGGTCGAAGGAGGGACGGCGAGAGCAGGTCTCTGGGGCAACGTTCAAACCGCTGCTGCCGTTGCGTATATTGTCGACGAGCCTACCGCGTTCGGTGACAGGGCGTACCACCTCAGGTTTATCTTTGGCGCTATCCCATCGAAAGCTAATAGATGTTTTCCATCTTGACTGCCAAACTTCTTTGAAATCCGGGAACAATGCAGTTGAACCTCCGATCCACTGGTTTCGAACTCGAGAAAATCAAAACTCTAGGTACTTCGCTTGTTGCCGGTTAGGGGCGGGAAGCGGATAAGAACTTGCCTCTAAAGTCTCCTATTCAGGCGAATGACCAGCGCATCAATTTCTTGCCGGCGATTCTCGGTGGCGTGGCACTCTGCTGTGGCTTTGCTCTTGTGCGCTCCAGACGACCGAAGAAAATGAAGAAGAAGACATTGCCGCAAGCCGCACGGTTCGGATTCCTTCCTGGTCCAGCCATTTTATCTGTGGGCATACTCGCGAAATCGCAAGCTGGATTCATGGGCATCGGTATGGATCACACCGCTTGTTTCCGTGCTGTATCAGAGACGGGCGACGGCGGATGATTTCCATAGTGTTCTTAATTGCTCAGTACCTTAGATTCAAAAGCAGGAAACGTACATTCGGACGCTTCCGACAATTACAATCCGGAATTTTATGCGTTCCGTACGGAACGCATGCTGGTTTGGAGATCATCTTCCTCTGCCAACGCGTCGCCCGATCGGAAGCAATTCTCCCGATGGTTTCATTATTCAACCGTTTAGATATGGAGAACGCGATGAGCATTACAAATTCTGTTGTCGCAATCTACGATACCCACGAGCAGGCGGAACACACCGTCAAGGAATTGCAGGAGGCTGGCGTGGATATGAAGAGCCTGTCGATCGCTGGGAAAGATACACATCCGGACGAACATGTGGTCGGCTACTACAACACCGGAGATCGCATGAAGCGTTGGGGCACAATCGGTGCGTTTTGGGGTGGATTCTGGGGCCTTCTATTCGGATCTGGGATGTTTCTAATACCCGGACTGGGACCAATTCTCGTCGCTGGGCCGCTGGTGGCGTGGATCGTCGCGGGGCTTGAAGGAGCAGCGGTCGTTGGCGGAGTCAGCGCGCTCGGAGCGGGCCTGGCGGGCATCGGTATTCCGAAGGATAGCGTGCTCAAATACGAAGTGGCTCTGAAGACTGACAAGTATGTGCTTATTGTTCACGGTCCCGAAGACGCAGTCGTTAGCGCAAAAAACATCCTCGCGGGAACCGAGCACAGTTCCTGCACAATTCATGGCGAGAAAGTGCTCGCTTAGAAAACCTGCAGGAATTCGCTTCGGCTGCGCTGCGCTTCCGGGGACAACTCTTGGGGCGGGTCTATCGCGGCGTGGGATGAAAGGAGTTCCCTACGAGGCATTGCAGTTTGCTTGCAGCCTTGATTTTCCTTGCCATTCTCGGCGTGAGCGCAGTGGTGGCTTCTCATGACTCTCCAATTCCCCCAAAAGAGTGGAAATGCACAAATGAATTTGCAGCAACTTGAAGATACGGTAAAGGCCCTATTCGGGAGCGATAAGGGCCTGCTGGCAATGGACGAAAGCAACCCAACTTGCAACAAGCGCTTTGCCGGGTTAGGAATTCTGCAGACTGTTGAAGCTCGACGCGCTTATCGCGAATTAATCGTGACCGCCCCACGGCTTGGCGAATGCATAGGAGGAGCCATCCTTTATGACGAGACGATCCGTCAGCAAACGAGCGATGGCGCTCCCTTTATCCAGGTCCTGATCGACGCGGGAATTATTCCTGGGATCAAGGTGGATGCTGGCGCAAAAGAGTTGGCAGGACATCCGTGCGAAAAAGTAACTGAGGGCCTCGATGGTCTGCGAGACCGACTCGCCGAATACTCGAAAATGGGAGCCCGCTTCGCCAAGTGGCGCGCTGTGATTTCGATTGGCGAAGGTATTCCAAGCTGGGGCGCTATTGAGGCCAATGCACATGCCCTGGCTCGCTTTGCGGCACTGTGCCAGGAAGCTGACCTTGTTCCTGTCGTTGAACCAGAAGTGCTCATGGATGGCGAGCATTCGCTGGAGCGATGTTTCGAGGCTACGGATGAACTTCTACGAACCGTTTTCAGCCAATTGATTGCGCAGCGAGTCAAGCTCGAGGGAATGCTTCTTAAGCCGAACATGGTGCTCCCTGGATTGGCCTGCGAACGGCAGGAGAGTGTGGATGAAGTGGCCGATGCTACGGTGAAATGCTTCTTACGCGCTGTTCCTGCGGCCGTTCCTGCAATTGCATTCTTGTCGGGCGGTCAATCCGCAGAGCGGGCCTCAGCGCGCTTGAATGCGATCAATGCCAAATTCAAAGCGCGACTGCCATGGGCGGTTGCATTTTCGTTTTCTCGCGCCATCCAGCAACCCGCATTGGAGATCTGGAAGGGACAGCAGAGCAACGTATCGGCGGCACAGCAGGCTTTGTATCACCGCGCACATTGCAACCAGGCTGCGCGCCGGGGTCAATATTCCGCAACGATGGAGGCAATTTGACAGGCAACAGGCACAATCACGAGGGCAGCAACGGCGAGAGCGGCGAGCCGGGGCCCGGTCCTTACTGGGCACGCATGCATCGCGACTGGCGATTCTGAGTGGGTGCGCTCCTTATGGCAGCGGCACTCGCCGTCTATGTTCTCAGTGGAGACTTGGCTTGGGTTCCACGGGGCCATCGGCAAGCGGCGATGCCTGCAAGTGCGGCGGATTGAATCTACACATCGAGCCGCTTCCGCGAGCGACCCCTCACGTTCGGGACGCTCGTGAATACCATTGTTGCAATCTTTGCACGACCTCATTGATTGAAAGCCTTCGATGATGAAAGTCGGGTGATGAACTGTGAGCCAGGTTTCTTTGTATCCACTGCGGTTCGATCCAAGCTATCAGTATCGGCTTTGGGGCGGGCGGCGTTTGGCGGACCTGCTCTCCGCTCCGCTTCCTCGTGACGAGCCAATCGGTGAGGCGTGGGGGCTCAGTGACCGTACCGACCATCAAAGCCTCGTTGCCAATGGGCCGCTCACGGGACAGACGATCGGTCAATTGATGGCGCAACATCGGGAACAGCTCATGGGCAAGCTGGCACCGCGCTTCAGCCGGTTTCCACTGCTGCTCAAGTTTCTTGATGCTCGCAAAATGCTTTCCGTGCAGGTTCATCCGAGCGACGCCTATCCTGACTTGATTCCAGTCGGCGAAACGGGAAAAACCGAAGCGTGGGTCGTGATCGAGGCAGAGCAGCAAAGCCACATCTATGCGGGCTTGAAACCCGGTACCACTGCTGGCGCGCTCCGGCATTCCATGGCTACCGGTGCGATTGCCGATTCTCTACTGAACATTGTTCCCAAGCCCGGCGACGCCGTATTTGTCCCAGCCGGAACTGTCCACTCGCCGGGCGGTGGAATTGTTGTCTTTGAGGTACAGCAGAATAGCGACGTCACTTTCCGGCTCGATGACTGGGGACATGTCGACGCGAAAACTGGGAAACCGCGGCCGCTTCAGGTCGACCAGGCATTTGCCTGCATTGCATCGCCAGGCACAAGCTCGCTTGCTTTGGGATCTTCCCACTTGCCGTTCCGCTTGACCTTCGCCTTGATTGCCAGCCGAGCCTTCAATGCAGCGATCGCATCTCCAGCCTGATGCTCTTCCCAAAATCCAACCAGGGCGTTGGACATGAGTAACACGAGGATTACGAAGAAATCGAGCCAGTGACGGACCGCCCCAGACAAAATCACCGCGGCTTCAATCATCCACGGAATTGGACCCCAGAAATACGAGAGGAACTTGAGATATTGGTTTGTTTTCTTTTCGACAATCTCGTTGGGCCCATACTGTGCCTGACGCTTTTTTGCTTCGGCTTGTGTGAGTCCATCTGCCGAAGAGTCCAGTTTTTTCATCAACTCAGGCATGGGAAGGGACTTCAGATCATTCTTGTCATTTTTCGGCGACAGCTTGGAATCAGGCTTCGAGTCGGGCTTCGCTGGATTCGGTTTCACTTGTGGCCGTTCTCCGGTTCTTATCGCTCTCGTGGAATGTCGATTCACAGGGAGGGTTGGAAATTGGTGAGCTGTGCCTGGAGGGCGGCTTATTAGAAAAGCCAGACGTTGAGGCATTCAAAGCCGATTTACTCCAAAGACCATTCAACCGACCGGAGCTTTTCGGTTCGGCAAGTTCGATTTGAGTTGTCTTTTGTAAACCTTCGAGGACTCTGTTCAAGAGCGTCAATGAACTTGCCGCCTGAGTCCTCCGCATCGGGAGGCGCCTAAAACAAATTCCTGCGGCCCAGGAGTGACTCGCGCCTAATGATGGTCGATCTCGCAGCCGCAATCCAAAGCGAACTGCCTGCAAACAGTATCCCCTCCTGAAACGTTGTCGTCTGTGCTGTTTTGCTCAAGGATGGCCTTGGTGGAAGAAGTGGAATTGTCCGACGATTTTCTTGCACCGATCTGCGGTTGAGATTTGCCGGCATCTAACGTTCAAGAGCCCAGAAGGCTCGAGCCGGCGGCGTCCGGTATCAGTCGTGCGTAAATGTTTGTAGAGCACGCAACGGAGAACATTCGATGATCGAAATTATGAAGAACTTTCCCGATAATGTAATTGCGCTTTCCTGTCAGGGACAGGTTACAAAGCAGGATTACGATGAGACTTTCGTTCCGGCAATTCTCAACGCGCTCAAACGTCACGACAAGATCCGCCTCCTCTATACAACCTCCGCGGATTTCTCTGGCTACGATCCTGGCGCTATCTGGGAGGATCTGAAGATTGGCATGGAACATCCCACGCGCTGGGAGCGCGTCGCCGTGGTTACAGACGTTGACTGGATCATACAAATGATGAGACTGCTCAGCTTCCTGGTACCCTGCCCGACCAAGTTGTTTCCCACTGCAGAGTTCGCGAAGGCGCACGCTTGGATCATCTCTGCCAGTTGATTTAGCCCGGAAGGGCGAAAACAGATACGGGAACCGGGAGCACAGAAAATTTAGCACAAGAGCTAAGCTGAGTCTCAATCGATTCGGCACTCTTCTCGAGAGAGGAAAACACATGGAATTGGGAATGATCGGATTAGGCAGGATGGGATCCAACATGGTGCAGCGCCTACTGCGGGCCGCTCACCAGTGCGTTGTTTACGACGTTCATCAGGAAGCTGCAGAGGCGCTTGTCAAAGACGGCGCAGTTGCCGCGTCTTCGCTTGAAGACTTCGTCAGGAAGCTGAAGGCGCCGCGTGCCATCTGGATGATGGTGCCCGCCGCCGTCGTCGATCAGACTCTGGAGAAGCTCATACCATTGTTGGAAAAGGACGATGCGGTCATCGATGGCGGCAACTCCTACTACCACGATGACATCCGGCGCGCCGCCGAACTGAATCCCAAGGGCATCCACTATATAGACGCAGGAACCAGCGGTGGAGTCTGGGGATCGGAACGCGGCTACTGTCTGATGATCGGCGGGGACGACGAAGTCGTGAAGCGCATAGACCCCATTTTTTCCGCATTGGCGCCAAGCATTGATTCGGCGCCACGCACACCGGGTCGGGAGAAAGTTGGCGGCACAGCAGAGCACGGATATCTCCACTGCGGTCCGATCGGCGCCGGCCACTTTGTCAAGATGGTCCACAACGGCATCGAGTACGGCATCATGGCTTCGTATGCAGAAGGATTGAATATCCTCCGACATGCCAATGTCGGTAGGCAGAAACAGGCAGTGGATGCCGAGACCACACCGCTGCGCAACCCCGAGTACTACCCCTACGACCTGAATATTGCCGACATCGCCGAGGTATGGCGTCGCGGCAGCGTGATTGCTTCGTGGCTGTTGGACCTCGCGGCCATCTCATTGCTCGATAGCCCGGATCTAGCGAAATTCGCAGGCCGTGTGTCGGACTCCGGGGAAGGCCGCTGGACGATCAAAGCAGCCATCGACGAGTCGGTTCCCGCTCCTGTCCTCAGCGCTGCGCTCTACGAACGATTCAGCTCGCGTGGGGAAGACGACTTTGCCGAAAAGGTACTCTCAGCTCTTCGATTCCAGTTTGGCGGCCACCAGGAGAAGTCCGGAGACAACAAGGAACGCGCTTGAGGGTCAAGCCTGAATGGATGCGTTTGTGAGCTCCGTCTTCTCCTGTCGGACCGGATCTGGATACACCAACACAACACCGTTTCACCCAGGAGAAGCGGAATGAAAGCTACTCAGAAACTTCATGAGATCGGCCAGAGCTTCTGGCTCGATAACATCACTCGTGGTCCGTTCAATAGCGGCAACCTCCAACGACACATTCAACAGCTATCGGTCACGGGTCGTACCTCGAATCCCGCTATCTTCGACCACGCCATCAAGAACAGCCATGCCTACGATGACGCCATAATGGCAGACTGATTTCCCGAGTGCCCGAAGATTTTCCATGTCACCCAGGAAGGCGCGCCGCAGGCATTTGAATTCAGGCAATCTATAAGCATGGAGCCCTTGGCGATCATTCCAACCACCGGGTTTCCGATCGATCGCAAACTTGTCCCGCGAATTTCGGCTGCTTCACATCTAAGCGCAACAAAATAAACAGCTAAATGGCGGAGGGGGGATGCGAATCGTCTCATAATAAAGGAGTTAAACGTCAAATTTCTGAAAATACCCCCGAAAATACATCCCGGAAACTGTCGCAGTGATTGTTCAGAAAAACCGGAACTGCGGCGCTAGGCAATTGAATCATCGAGCAGAAAACTTCCGCTTGTCTTGCCGCCTGGAGAAGGAATTCCAAACGGAAAGCGTTGAGCACGACAGCATCGATTACTGCAACTTGATTTTGCTCTCGATCTCTTTGGTGGATTTTCGCGACACATCTGCCCGTTCGGCATAACGAAACCAGTTGGCTACGGCCCTTTCTACCTTCTCTAGAATATCCGGCGCGTTTTTCATCCCATGCCGTTTACCTAATGCCTGGAGTTGGGCGGCGCCGGGATTCCTTCCCTCGCCCATGACGAGCATGCTTTGTTCGCCGCCTGGGCCATAGGAAAAGACCAGATCGTAGGCGGGCGCGAAAATCCATTCGTTTCTCGCATTAAGGAGGTACGAAAAATTCTTAACGTGATCGTCGCGGTTGTGAGCAAGGACGTTGAAGCAGGCCAGTGCATAGGCCTTTTCGGCTTCCTGGATATTTCTGGTCAACGCCATTGTCGTGCGCAGAACCATGTCGTAGTCGACGCTGGGGCTGCGATGGTCGGCATGTATCAGGCCGCCAAGGCTATGCATATGGATGTGGGCATCGCCGTCCCGGTCGAATCGTTTCGTGCCGAAATATTTGTTCTTTTTCGTGCAGAAAAGATGGGTTTCAGGCATGTTCACGCCCGCATCCTTTGCCATCAGGCTATACGCGTACTCGATAGCTCCCACGTCTCGCACGTCTTGGGACGACGAGAACTTGATCATCCAGTGTGCAAAGCTCTGTTGCAATTCCTGCCGGCCGTGAATGATTCGTTTCTTGTCGTTGCTCACTTGTGCCACGATCTTAGGCCGAGCGCCCGAAGAGGAGCCATTGAGCCGCAGCAACTCTTCGAAAACCTCTTCATTTTCTCCCGCGAGCACGGCGGCTGATTCATCAGCGAGTTTGTCGAGCGCCAAGGGAGCATCATCGATGTTTTGCTGACCCAACTCCGGCTCGTAACTGAGAGCGCCCATGCCGTGTCGTCCCACATAAGCCAACCGGTCGAGCGGGTTCAGTTGGCCGCGATTGATACCATATTTTTCCACTGTGCGGTCGAGCAGAAGGCGGCCCCATCCGTCCGGCAGGCTGTCATTGAATACGCCAAACAGGCCGTCGAAGATCGCGGTGTCGGCAATAGATATGCCAGACTTGAGCGGTAGTTTGATCGGCGAAATCTCGATATCGGAAGCGATAAACGATGGATCATACTCGAAAAGGATCTGCCTATCCTTGAATGCGAGGCGACCAACCCTGCGGCGTTGCTTTCGTGCGTCAAGATAGACGGCCAGCAACTCTATTGGGCTATACGCCATGGCTAGGTCCTTTACTGCGTGTCGCTCTGCGTCGCAACTCCGGCGTGGCCAGTAGGGTGTCAAGCGTTTGGGCGGTTGAGATTGGCTGTCGTTCCACGGCCAGCTTGTCGAAATCGTCGAGGCAATCGAGCACTAAGGCCAGATTCAGAAGCGAATCGAGCGCGATCAATCCTTCGCGCTCAAATCGCTTGAGCGAACTCGGGGTCACACCGGAACGCCTCGACAGTTCTCGCCGGGGCAGGTTCATGGCGAGGCGCCGTGCCTTGAACCGCCCCGCAATTCCAGTCTGCACCTCTTGCACCGTTCGCAAATAAACAGCCAATATATCACCTCTTAAAGTCTATTATAAGGGTGAAAGGTCAACATATTGACCATAAACTTTGAGAAGGAGGCCATCAACCATCTGCTGGTAGCTGAAGTAGGCCCTGGTGGCGACATCAAGAAGGGAAAGACGCCTACTACTGGAATCGAGGTCGCGGATTTATTGCTGGGCATATCGGATATATGGATATGCGTTCCATGAAGATCGAATATGCGAACAAAGATTCCGTCCGAGTGGACTTAACGGGCGGGGAACTGTGGCCGAGACGAGAATTTAAAATTGAGTAGAAAAAGGGAGCGTTCTGTTCGTAAATTATTCAAAATAAACAACTTATCTATGGCGGAGAGGGAGGGGTCCGAATCGTGTCATGAGAAAGGAGTTACATTCCAGTTTTCCGAAAATACCCCTGAGAATACATCCCCGAGGCGGACGCTGCCTTTGTTCAGAAATGGCATGGGAAACTCTTGTGTCGAGCCAGCGGATTATTCAGCAAAGGACATTCTCTTTGTGTCGCCACGGGCGAGGGACTTACTCGCGATCAAGTGGTTCATATCGAATGTAACCTCGACCTAGCAGCCGCGTTTCAATGGCCACCTCCGTCAGACAGTTCTAGTCTTGGGGGCATTCGTGCTTATCAGCGGAATTCAGACATGTACGCAAAAGCCAATCTCCTCGGGGTGAGTTTCCTCACAGTTCTCAGATTAGCCAACCCCTTTTGCTTGACAGTGACGCGAACTTGCTGGGGCCCGGCCGGCAATCGGAGAACCTCTATTTCTGCGGATAACTCTTGCGCAATCTTCACTTCGGTGGGGTAGACTTGGCTCATCAAATGGCTTTTCCCGTCTCTGTAGGCGATAAACTCGGACCTTATGAAATCCTGGCGCCCATCGGCGCAGGCGGGATGGGGGTGGTGTTTCGCGCCCGCGACCCTCGCTTGCACCGCGATGTAGCGATCAAGGTGTCCTCGCACCAGTTCAGTGTCCAATTTGAGCGCGAAGCCCGCGCAATTGCCGCGCTGAACCATCCTCATATTTGCCAAATTTACGACATCGGGCCGAACTTTCTGGTTTTGGAATACGTGGAAGGCAAGCCCGTGTCCGGTCCCATGTCTGTGGAAGATGCAGTGAAGCTGGCATTGCAGATTGTTGACGCAATCGGTGAAGCGCATAGCCAGGGAATACTGCATCGCGACCTGAAACCTGCAAACATTCTTGTAACCACGAAAGGCGCAGCAAAGCTGCTCGATTTTGGCCTGGCAAAGTGGGTGTCGAATGTGGACCTGGATGCGACGAAAAGTCTTGAAGGCGAATTGGTAGGAACAGTCGCCTACATGTCGCCCGAGCAAGCACAAGGGCTTCCTGTTGATGAGCGTTCCGATGTCTTCAGTCTTGGCGCGGTACTCTATGAAATGCTTTCGGGCAGGCGCGCGTTTCAAGGGAGTTCAGCGGCATCTGTCATGAGCGCAGTGCTGCGTGATGACCCCGCGCCACTGCATTTGCCAGCGGAAATTGAACGCATCGTATTCAAATGCCTCGCGAAGCAGCCCGCCGATCGCTACGCCAGCATGGCCGAAATCGCGGCATTATTGGAGCAAATTCAAAGGGATCACTGGAATCGCCCGCTCGCCGATGCCGCGGATTTGGCAGCTGCGTCTGATCGAACGACGGTCGGCCGTGAAGCACAGCGCGAACAGCTTTTGCGTTACTACATGCGCGTGAAAGCCGGCAGGGGACTTATTTTAGGCGTCACCGGCGAAGCGGGCATCGGGAAAACGAGCATCTTGGAAGACTTCCTCGCCGATCTGCCCAGACGTGGAGAGCGGCCCATCGTTGCGCGTGGCAGATGTTCGCAGCGCCTGGCTGGCGAAGAGCCTTACCTGCCAATACTGGAAGCACTCGAAAGCCTGCTGCATCCCACATCAGGGTCTTCGTGCGCACAAACTATGAAGACGGTCGCTCCGACATGGTATGGACTGGTCGCTGGCAAGACCCCTGAGAGCGAATCGGGCACGGGTGCGGCAGAACCCGTGCCCGCAGCGTCGCAGGAGCGGATGAAGCGAGAGTTCAGCTCACTCTGCAGTGAGCTTTCGCAGGCACAGCCGCTAGTGTTCTTCATTGACGATTTGCACTGGGCCGACATTTCGACGGTTGACATCTTTAATTATCTGACGGGGCGCTTTTCTGCGATGAGAGTGCTGGTGCTTCTAAGCTACCGGCTTTCCGACATGGAACTGCGTGGAAGTCCATTTCGTCATGTGCGCAATGACCTGATGTCGCGCGGATTGATGGAACTGATGGACCTGCCGTTTCTTGAAATCAAGGACGTGGAGCGATACCTGGCACTGCAGTTTCCGGTTAACTCATTTCCATCGGATTTTGCCTCGGAGATTCATGCCAAGACTGAGGGTAGTCCGCTGTTCATGGCCGATTTGGTGCGCTATCTGCATGACAAAGGGGGAATCGTCGAGGCAGAAGGCAGGTGGGTACTTGCGAAATCGCTGCCTACGAGCCTTCTTAACCTGCCCGTATCTGTCCGAGCGATGATTGAGCGTAAGATCGAGCAGGTTGAAGTCCAGGACCGGAAACTCCTTTTGGCCGCAAGTGTTCAGGGCCCGGAGTTCGATTCCGTGGTTGTTGCCGAAGCGATCGACATGGACGCTTGCGACGTGGAAGAGCGTCTGGAAACCCTTGAGCGCGTGCACTTCTTTGTTCGGCGCGGAGAAGAACGCGAGTTCCCCGATCGATCGCTCACGCTCAACTACCAGTATGTGCATGTGCTTTATCAAAATGTGCTCTACGATTCGTTGCAGCCGACACGGCGCGCAACCATCAGCGGCCGCGTGGCGAAGACGCTTGTGGCGCGTCACGGAGATCAAGTTGGAGCCGTAGCTGCACGCGTAGCAGTTCTGTTTGAGGCGGCCCGCGATTTCTCCTCCGCCGCTCAGTACTTCTATTTGGCGGCCGCGCGATCGTGCAGTCTATTCGCGTTTCGCGAGGCTTTGTCGCTGGCTGACCGCGGACTGAAGGCGCTGCAGGCACTGCCGGAAGGCCCGGTGCGCAAACAGCAGGAACTCGTGTTGCAGATGATGCGCGGCATCGCGCTGCGCTCAACCACCGGATGGGCAACGCGGGAGATAGAACAGACATTTAACCGCGCGCGCAAATTGGCAAACGATCTGGAAAACCCGCCTGAACTGATTCCCGTGCAGTGGGCGACTACACTTTTCCAACTGATTCGCGGTGATCTGATTGAGTGCCGTAACAACGCCGACGAGTTGATGCGCCAGGCCGAGCGCTCCGGCAATGACACCTACATCATGGCTGCTCATCACGTCGCAGGCGTGGTGCGGGAGTTTACTGGGGAGATGGTCGAGTCCAACCGG
This sequence comes from uncultured Acidobacteriaceae bacterium, assembly GCA_963820245.1. GTDB lineage: Bacteria > Acidobacteriota > Terriglobia > Terriglobales > Acidobacteriaceae > Telmatobacter. Next base: position 326,545 of record CAWFZC010000006.1, read on the forward strand.
CTGCTTGAGCGCTGTCGCGAGCTGCATAAGCCGTCTGAGGTTAAGTCCTACGTAGCAATATTCGGGCAGGACCCTGGAACCACAGCACGCGCCATGTCGAGCAGACCGCTGTGGGCTCTTGGGTATCCTGACCGGGCACTTGCACGCGCAGCTGAGACGCTTTCCATTGCCCGTGCGCAGGCGCAGCCGACCATGGTGGCCTTTGCCCTCGTAGTAATCCAGGGCATTCACCTTTATCGCGGCAATCCGGCTGAGGCCCTTGCCGTTGGCGATGAGATTATGGCGCTCTGTCGTGAGTTCGAACTTCCCCAGGAGGCAGAATGGAGCCGCAGTTTTCAGGGTTACGCGCTCCACCTGCAGGGCCGCACACTGGAAGGGATCGAGGTGCTTATCGATGCGCTTGCGAAACAAAAGGCGATTTCCGCGGGGCTCGTTCGTTCAGCTTTCCTGGCCCTGCTGGCAGATTGCCTGCGCAGCGTAGGACGCTTTGAAGAAGGAATGCAAGCCATTGCCGAGGGCTTTGCGCATGCAGAGCGGACCGCCGAGGGCGGTTATCTCGCAGAACTCTATCGGGTACGCGGCGAACTGCTGCTGATGCACGGCGACGATGCGGCAGCCGAGGCAAGCCTTCGCGAGGCGCTTGAGTACGCGAGGCGCCAACAGGCGAAATCATTCGAACTGCGCGCGGCCACGTCACTCTCGGAAAAACTGAAATTGGGGCAGAAGCCAGACGAAGCGCGTGCTACACTTGCACCCATCCTGAATTGGTTTACTGAAGGCGAGGGCACCGCTGACCTGATTCGTGCTAGGAATCTTCTGTCTCAGATCGGATGATCCCATGGTGAACTTCGAACAGAAAAATCCCAATGAAGACTTCGACGCGGCGGAAATCGTGCGCGGCATCCTCAAGGTTCAGGCGCAGTTTGCCGCGGCGCAAAACCGTCCGCTGGGCAGAGGCACGCACACCAAAGGCGTTTGCGCGCGCGCAACCTTTGAAGTTTTTGACCTCGCCGCCCGGTTCACAGATCAGACGCTATTTAAGCAGTTGGCGCAGGGCATCTTCGCCAAGCCCGGCGTTTACCCGGCCACCATCCGCTTTGCGAATGCGGCGTCCACTATCTACCCGGATAGAAAGCCCGACCTGCGGGCAATGTCATTTTCCGTTGAGCTTCCAGCCGAAGTTGGGGGCACCACCAAATTTCAGGATTACTCGCTGCAGAGCAACCCAACATTTCCAATCGACAACTCGCACACATTCGCGATTCTGATGAAGGTGTTGAGCGCCGGCAGTAAAATGAACAAGCTGAAGGCCATCTGGTCGCTCTCGGTGCTGGATTTCTTCCGCTTTTTAAGAGCTTCCACCATCGGCATTCTGCAGGAACACGGCAAAATTAGCCCCTACCAGTCGGTGCGCTTTTGGAGCACCGTTCCGTTCCGTAACGGACCGCTTGAGGCAGTAAAGTTTTCCGCGATTCCGCTCAAAGGCAATCCCGCGCACGAACTCCAAGGCGACCCGAACGCAATGCGGGATGAACTCATTCGTCATCTGAATGAAGACGAGAAAATGAGTTCATTCGACTTCGCGCTCCAGCTCCTTGATACGAGCAAGATGACGCGGTGGGGATTTCGCCGGGCTGCGAGCTTCTGGGTCGAAGATGCGAGTGTCGAGTGGAAGGAAGCGCAATCGCCCTTCCATGTCGTTGCGCGGCTCACGCTGGTGCCCAAGTCGGCAATGGAGATTTCCGCCTGCGAGCCCAAATACATCGACGTGACCAACCACGCAACGGAAGACAGCCAGCCGTTGGGAAGCATCAATCGCGCACGCTGGGCCGCGGAGGTGGCCAGCCACAAGGTTCGCAGCGGAGAGGCGACCGCGGACGAAGTTTTTGACTCCCTGCCAACGGCTCCGCCGTCGAATCCTTCAATCTTGAGGAGGTTGCCACGGTTTGCCGCCTTGGCTTTCCTTCTCCTGCTTGTTGGTTACTTCGTTGGCGGCGCAATTTATTCCCATTACGCCATTAGAAACCTTCCGCCACAGGAGCATGTCGACGCCACGCGTTACTTGGACCAGGGCTGGGGACTTGATCGCGAGTCACCGGGCCGCGAACTCTACTACTACACGGCACAGGGCTCCGGAATGCACGGGATTCGTTACAAGTGGTTTGTGAATCTCGAGCGGCCGTTTCGCAAAACGCGCATTACCGATCCCGACAATATGCGGTCGCTCGATTTCATCGTAGATCCAGCCGCGACGCCTGCAAACCCTGACCAGCTCCCCGTCGGCTTTGCGCGTCGCTACGACGACACCGTCAAAGACGACGTCGTGGATATTACCTGCGCCGCCTGCCACACCGGGCAGCTCAATGTGACAAATAAGACTACGGGAGAAACGACTGCGATCCGCATTGACGGAGGCGAGTCGATGGCTGCGTTTACCGATGTCGATGCGGGGAGCTTCCAACTGGAGGTCGGTGGCTCGGTTGCGGAAACTTTGCTCAACCCGCTGAAGTTCCTTCGCTTTGCGCGGCGATCTTTAGGTCCGAATGACAACAACCTCAGCGGCAAAATCAAGCTCTGGCGCAACATGGCCGGCGTTGCCAAGGAATTGGGGGCGACCTTCTTGGGCTCTTCTCGGCCCGGCCACTACCCTGTGCAGGAGGGCTACGGCCGCACCGACGCCCTCACGCGGATTAGCAATGTGGTCTTTGGCGACCACATTCCGTCGGCCAAGAATAACTATCACACCGGCAATGCCCCCGTCAGTTACCCATACTTGTGGAATATCTGGAAGTTCAACTGGGTTCAATACAATGCCTCAGTCAGCGAGCCGCTGGCGCGAAACGTAAGTGAGTCGCTCGGCGTCGGCGCCAAGTTTCAGTTCTTTGACGACTATGGCCGCCCGCTTCCACTGGACCAGCGTTACCAGACCTCTGTGCAATTTGAAAACCTGACTCGAATTGAAGCCACGCTTCAGAAGCTCAGGCCGCCGCGCTGGCCCGAAGATCTGCTCGGACCCATCGATAAAGGGAAAGCGGAACAGGGAAAATTACTCTTCGATCAAATCTGCGCGAAGTGTCACGGTCCGCACATAGCGTCTCAGGCCCTGAAGAATTTTTCCTCGCCAGGCCGCCTGCCCTCCGATCCAATGTGGGACATCCGCACGGTGAAACAAAATGTCGTGGGCACAGACTCAACGGAGACGGAAAACTTCCATAACTACACCGTTGATCTTTCAAGCGCCGGCATCACGTTTGACGAGGTTATGCCGCTGCTGAAGACTGAGATGGAAACTCAGCGGGTACGCTACGACATCATGATTCCCGCGCTCAAAAAGGAGATAGCCGCGGGCAAACGGCCGGGCGTGGACCAGGCTATGCTCGATGACTACGCAAAACAGCTCCAATATTATTTGACTGAATCGCCAGTGACCGAAGAGTCCATTGCGCAGAAACTCGGCGCGATAGATATGCGGGCGCTCAACGCGGGCGACGCGCTGAACATGGTCGGCATGATGATCCGGCACAAGTATTACCTGGATCATCACGTCACCTTCGAATTGAATGGCCTTATTGGGGGGGATACGCACGCGTGCTTTGCTGGTTTTAACGCGCTCGACATTCCTCAGGTAACGGACGAGTACAAGCCGCGCCCCCTTGCAGGCGTCTGGGCCACGCCGCCGTTTCTCCATAACGGCTCGGTGCCAACCCTCTATGATCTGCTATCGCCCGTTGAAGATCGCGCCTCTGGCTTCTATGTAGGACGGCGGGAGTTTGATCCAGTCAAGGTTGGCTATGTAACCGACCCTGCCGAAGGCGCAAGCAAGGGCTTCTGGATGAACACAAAACTCCAGGGAAATCTGAACACGGGTCACCAATTCCGCGGAGATGATCCGCCGCCAGGATCCAATACTCCGCGCCCGCCAGGGGTGATTGGCCGGTTGCTATCGAAAGACGAACGTTTCGAGATCATCGAGTATCTGAAGGTCCTACAGGACTCGCCCGATACGCCCGTTACTCCCGATTCACCGGAGCGGACACCGCCAGACTGTGTTGCGATGATGCAATTGAAATAGGCCGCTTTGAATCGTGCGGCGGACGGATCGGTCGATGATTCAGGGTCATCCGCGTCCGCTTTACTGGAGACTCATTTATGTCCCGTCAACTTGTTGTCCTTCTCGATGGCACCAATAACCAGTTCGGACATACCCCAACCAATGTCATTCGGATTCTGCACTCGCTCGCGACCGACCCCTCGGAGATTATCGCCTTTTACGATCCGGGTGTTGGAACCTTCGGCATTCGCGAAGCACTTTTCGAGTGGCAAAAGATTCCGTCCCGTATCCTCGGCCTCGCCGTTGGATGGGGGCTCGACGAGACAGTCGGGGCGGGGTACAAATTTCTGGCCACGAACTACAAAGATGGAGACGAGATTTATCTTTTCGGATTCTCGCGTGGAGCCTATGCCGTTCGTGCGCTTGCGGCAATGATCCACGCTCTTGGACTTGTTCAGCCACACCAGCTCAATCTCTTCGACTATGCATGGTCCATTCTCCATGTTCGACTTCGCAGTAAGGATCCACAGCAGGACCGCGAGCCCGACTTTGCTTTGCAGGATAGCTTCAAGCAAACCTTCGGCCGCGACGTACCCATTAAATTTCTCGGGATCTTCGATACCGTAAGTTCCGTTGGCTGGATCTACAACCCGCTCACTGTTCCGTATAGCGCCAACAATCCGTCCGTCGACGCCGTTCGCCACGCCGTCTCAATTGACGAGCGCCGATGCTTCTTCCGGCAGAATCTGTGGAACCCAGCCCACCCCAACCTCAAGGAGGTCTGGTTCGCCGGCGTTCACTCAGATGTTGGTGGCGGCTATGCTCCTGACGAATCGCAGCTCGCACTGGTCGCCTTTCGCTGGATGATGGGAGAAGCTATCGCGGAAGGCCTTCACACGGACCCAGCCCGCTCTCGGTTTGAACTTGGCGCCGAGGGTGCTGCCGCCCCGGATCCTTTAGGCATGCTGCACAAATCCCTCCACGGTGCATGGTACATTGCAGAGTGGATTCCGCGCATCGCGTGGAGCGCGAGCACCAGGACGCGCCACCTTTACATCGGCGCTATGCCACCCTTCCGCAAGCCACGCCCGCGCGTACTCGATGCTCCAATCCTGTTGCATGGTTCGGTGAAACTCCGCGAAAGCAGTGGCATTGGCTATGCTCCACCAAATTTAACGACCCCCATTACAGTGGTCGCCGACGATCCCGCCGCTTTTCTGTGAGTCGCCGCGCCCTTTGCTACGCTAATTTACACGTTAGATTGATCTAGAGAAATGCCGCACTGCCTGGCAATTCGCGGGTACAGTTTCCAAGGGATGTTACACATCCTGTAAAGTCCCGATACCGGCAATCGGAACCCAATCGATTTTTGCCAAACCAGCCGTTCTTTGGGGTATATGCGGATAAGGTCTTGATGATCAGGATCGGCTGCTGGGGAGTGAAGCAAAGACGGGCCGGTCGATTGACCGTCTGGCGAGAGGAGGCGACTCGGAATTCTCTCTTTGGCATCACTCCGAGAAAGGGGACTTCAAGCGATCAAGGCAGAGAAAAGACTCATATTTCAGGCCGGATGGGGCTGACAGTAGGGATTCTCTGGTGGCATCCAGTTGAAGAAATGGCCGGAAAAGCGGGCGCCTTTTCGATTTTAAGTTGAACAAAATAAACAACTTATAATGTAGGGCGGTGGATCGAGTCTGATGCGAACCATTCTCCGGGCAAATTCCCTGCTAACAGGGAAAAATACAGGGAATTCTGCGAATTCTAGCCCAAGAAACAGTGCGAGGATACTGCTATATTTCTGAATAAAGGCCATTTGCTCCGCCAAGTGCGCAATTTAAATGGCAAACCGAACAGGGAATTATCACTCCAGTATCAGGGAAATTGAATTCCCCGTTTCCGCCCTTTAGAGTACCCAACATCTCTTCCGGTGGCCCCTTTCCAATGGTGCCCGAAAATTGGCGGCCACATCCAAAGACATTGAACTGTGTTGAACATTGAGGATCTGACCGCTCCAGAATCGACTAAAGTCGCAGGCCGGGGGTCGCTTGGTTTGCTGAAGCTCTTTGAGAATACCGGGTTTATAGTTCGGTCCTGTAAGCCAACCAATTGGGTTTGCACCAGATGGGCTGCTTTAGAGTGGGCCTCCCCAAGGCGGTGCCCGTACCAGAGGCTCGACTCAATGGATGGCGCTCTAATCTCCCTTATCGTTCAGCACTGTGGCAGCAAGTTTGACAACAGGTTTCTGGGCACTTGTCCGAGAAGCCGACTTTTCGGCCTTGTGGGTTGCTGCAGCGAAATACGCGCAACGCATTCCTAAACCCTGGGCGTTTTCCAGTGCTGATCCCGAAACCAGCGCTCAACCTGTGCTCGACGAGTATATTGCGATGTTAACCGTCAATCGACAGCCCATTCCGAATGAACCAGATAGAGTCACGCCGCTGCGCCGGAGGTGGAGGGTCGCATCTAAATCGAATTAGCGCTTGCGTGGGCCCAGCAAGAGGGCCAAGTCACACCATCCCGATAGGGGCTGGACTGCAAAACTCGGCGCGGTTGAAGGCGCGAGATTTGCACTCAGTGGACGGCGAGTGGGGCCGAGTCGTTGGGGAGCGCTTTGAGCGCTGACTGTGCCTCGTCCAGCGTGTTTCGAAAATACTGATGCCTCGGGCTGCGTACCACCAATTGCGTCATAACCGTCTGTGCCTGTTCAAAGTCTTTGCGCGCCTGTTCCGGATGGCGCAAATCGGCTTCGGTTCTCCCTGCGTAAATCAGGGATACGGAGTGGTCGACTCCATTTGATTCGGAGTCGGGCTCATGGGCTGCTACTTCACGGTACATCGCGTCAGCGCGCCGCTCAAAGAGCAGTGCTTGCTGCGGCTTATGCATCAGGTAGAGAGCCAGTCCCATGGTCATGGTTGAATTGGCAAGGTCCGCGCTGGCCTGCACATTGCTCTTGTCCGCCTTCACCATGGCCTGGTTGATGGTAATCGCCTTTTGGCAAAGCTTCGGTACTTCGGGGAAAGATCCGGAATAGGCCAGGCACTCACACAAGCTCTGATTATCGGCAATCAGAAAGCGTTGAAAATCAGAGTTATTCGGGTCGCGTGCCGCAAGTTGCTCTGAAATGGCGAGTGCCTTTCGAGACTCGGCCGCGCCCTCGGCGAATTTCCCGTCATAGCGAAGAACCATGGCGGTCCAGCCGCGTGAACGCCATACGCCGCGGAGCATCTTAAGGCTGCCAGGATTCTTGTCGAGCAGCGCCTGGTTCATCGTGAGCGATTGCCTCTCATTATCGAGGGCAGAATCGTATTGGCCCAGCCAGAGTTCTAACTCTCCGATGCCGATAAACGATGCGGCAATGTTGTACCGCAGGTCGTCGGAGTCATGGCTTTTGGCCAACTGTACTTCGATCTCCAGCCTCTGACGCTGCAGGGCAAGAGCGCGATCGAGTTCGCCAAATTGCTCGTCAATTCTCGCCACGTTCAGCATGGCACCGAGCAACTCGGTTTGCAGGTTAACGTCGCCGGGATTTGCAGCCGCGAGCCTTTGGCGAATGGCGAGCGCCTTCTCGTAGAGCTCATTTGCCTGTTGATACGATCCGGCACCGCCCAGGTGGGGATGACCCTCTTCCGCGCGGATTCGCCCGATGCGCTCGTAACCGGCAGCGAGGTCACGCAGAGTGGCTGGGTCGTTCGGAGAATCCGCATCGATTTGCTGAAGGTATTCTAGGGCGCGGCTCACGACCAGCTCGCGCGGAGCCGTGGAGCCGGGTAAGGATTCGATTGAATCATGAAACTCGAACAGCATTGAATTCGTTAGCTTGCGCAGCGACTCGAAATGTTGCTCCGCTCGGGCCTGTTCGATTCGGGCGATCCGCGCTTCACGAACTATCGCCATCGCGCCTGCAATCACAACCAATGCGAATACCGTCGCTACCGCCAACGCAAGTTTGTGGCGTTTGATGAACTTGCCGCTGCGATAAGCCGCACTCGGCGGGCGCGCAACGACGGGCTCATGGGTCAAATAGCGACGAATGTCGGCGGCCAGTTCAGAGGCAGCGCCATAGCGGCGTGCGCGATCCTTTTCCAGCGCCATCATCGCGATGCAATCGAGGTCTCCGTGCAGATCGCGTGCCAGTTGCTTCGGTTCGGTACCGCGGGTGTCCGCCATTGTTGCGGAAAAATCCCTATCGGCAAACACCTTGGCGCTTGGTCGCGGTGGGTCTTCCTCACGCACCCTGCGCAGCAACTCTTCGAGCGACTGCTTCTGCCGCTGCGGGTTTTGAAACGGCTGCGAGCCAGACAACAACTCATAGAGAACGACTCCCAGTGAATAAACGTCGGTGCGCGTGTCGATATCGGTCACGTTAGAGTCGGCCTGCTCCGGGCTCATATATCCCGGCGTGCCAACGAAGTGCCCCAGTTGTGTATGAAGCAGCTCGCCGCCAATCTGAGGCGTGATCGCCTTGGCCAGTCCGAAGTCGATGATGCACAGCACAGGTTTGCTATCTACTTCGACCACAAGCATGTTGGCCGGTTTGAGATCGCGGTGGATGATTGCTTTCTGATGCGCATGTTGCACGCCTTCGCAGGCCTGAATGAAGAGCTCGAGCCGATCTGAAATCTTGAGCTTCTCCTGATCGCAATACTCCGTGATCGGCAGGCCGGGCACATATTCCATCACAAAGTATGGCCGACCCTGCGGAGTGGCGCCGGCGTCAAACACCTTTGCGATGGAGGGATGATCCATCATCGCCAGTGATTGCAGCTCCGATTGGAAGCGCTGAACGATGGTCTCGTCGTACATACCGGCCTTAATCAGCTTGAGGGCCACCTGGCGGCGCACCGGCGAGGTCTGTTCGGCCAGCCATACCTGCCCCATACCGCCTTCACCCAATTTGCGGACCAGCAGAAATCGCTCGGCGAAGAGCTGGCCGGGTTCGAGCCCACCGACAGAGCCAGGCCCGTCGATGTCTGCACCTAGCCCCTCGGCCAGCGCAGAGGATTGCAGGAAGCCGGCTGACATGTCTTCGGCGGATGCGAGCAGTGCCTCGACTTCATTGCGCAAAAGTGGATCGGACGAGCATGTGGCGTCGAGAAAGCCCCTGCGACGATCCGGCGCCAACTCCAGCGCCTTCTCAAGCACCTCTCGAATCTGCTGCCAGCGTTCCGGATTCATAGGTCTGTTGCGGTGCTCATCTCGCGATGTAGCCAAAGCCGTGCCGTGGCCCAATGCCGCTTGACAGTGGTGGGAGAAAGATTAAGAACCCGCGAGGTCTCCTCAATGGAAAGGCCGCCGAAGAATCTCAATTCAACAATCCTGCTTTGTTGGCGGTCGAGTTTGGCCAGCTCGCTCAATGCGTCGTCCAGTGCAATCATATCGACGCTCGGCATTTTACCCGGCACCCCATCGCTGAGTGACAAGCGGAGGCCTCCATCCCGTTTTTGAGTTTTTCGGCTGCGCGCGTAATCCACCAGGATCTGCCGCATTAGTTGCGCGCAGATAGCGACAAAGTGTTCGCGATTCTTGAACTCTCCGCCGCCTTGCTTTTCAAGGCGCAGATATGCCTCGTGCACGAGGGCGGTGCTTTGCAGGGTGTGGTCGGCGCGTTCGTTGCGCAGATAGCGATGAGCAATCCGTCGCAGCTCATTGTAGACAAGGGGAAATACGGTAAGCAGCGCCTGCTCATCGCCAGCCTGCACTTTCGCCAGCAGGTCATTCACGGGGTTGGATGGAAGTTGCGACATGCTTTCCTCCCAGCCTTGCCAACCGATTGAAAAGAATAGCCCATGACAAGCGCAGTTCGCCCGCGCTTGTCATCTGGCAGCAGCATATCAAAAAAGATCGATTTGCCTGAGCCAATTCGTCCACGAATTTCGCTTCAACCAGTAACTGAAGTTTGGCAAAGTATTTTTCGCTCCATCTGGACCAATTCTCCCCGAGTTTTCGCTTTAACAGATAACCAGGCTTCCATCTGCTCCTCACATTCAGGCCTGAGCCTCACCAGGGCCTCTAAAGAATTCCATCACTACGGTCCGGCTGCATAGCGCCGGGCGCAAAACCATTTAAGGAGAAACAACATGAAGAACGGTAAACACGGAGTCATCGCACAGATCGCCGGGCCGGGCTTGGTGCTTGCCGCCCTTCTCGTCCTGGCGCTTTCCAGCCCCTGCGTCGGCCGCGCACAAGTTGGAAGTGCCTCGCCCTCAGCTACGACCGCAAAGCCTTCTGAAGTCCTCGCCAAAACGCCGGCCCAATTGGCTGCCAAGCCTCCGGCGAAAGGCCAGAGTGAAGGGATCCATGTCCACGGCCACTGGACCATCGAGGTCAAGAATCCAGACGGCAAGCTGTTTACCCACCGTGAGTTTGAGAACGGGCTGTCGACCATCAATGGAGCTGGTCTCCTGGCAGCCCTTCTGGGCCGCGTAGTTACTCCCGGTAGTTGGCAAGTCCAACTCCAAGACAGTGCCCGACAGAACGCGATCATCATCACCGAGGCCAATTCGGCAGCATCGACTGATTGCCAGGACACCTTGAATAGCAGCAGTCTCGATTCTGGATCCTGCTCCTCGAATCTTACGCTGACCGGTCCGCAGGAGGGCGGGAGCGGGCTCACGGGAGGATCGTTGACCTTCGCTGGGAGCGGGATTGTGCCGCAGGGATTCCCGGCCGCGCTAGGCGTCGTTTTCACGCAGAACGCTGTTTGTGCGCCGTCCACGTCGGCCCAAACCTGCTTCTCAAGCCTAAACTTTATCGACTCCCCCCAATTGACCTTCAGAAACCTGGATGGTGTGGGGACCGACCCACCCAGCGTGCCTGTGACTGCGGGACAGTCGGTCTCGGTGACGGTAGTGATCAGCTTTACTTCTGGCAGTTAGCTTGCGGCCGCAGATGTCTGTGATCCGTCATGGATTCATCTCCACGGAGGCCGGCCTTGAACAGGGAATATAAACAGAACGCGCAACCTTCAACACCGCCTGCCGGCGGATGCCTGGGAACAGCCGACGTGAAGCTGGTTATGGCAACTGCCTGTGGCGCAATCTTACTTGCGGGATTGGCCGTTCCAGCCATCTGGCACCGCGCAGCGCGGATCTCTGCCGAGCCTCCGCCCATGGGAACTTCAGCATCGATCGCACCAGCTGCCGACCGGAATCTCTCTTCTGCGTCAGGGCATCACGCAATGCTGCAATCGGCCAAGCTCAAGGCTCTCTCTAAGCCGGTCGTTCCGGACCATCGCACCGCAGCGGCCGCTTCTGCTTCGTTATCGCCTGCTGTGCGTGCTCGCGCTATGCAGATGTACGCAGTCCTCCCATTGTCATTCGAAGCGAACCAAGGCCAGACAGACGCGCGTGTTAGATTCCTTGCCCGCGCTCCCGGTTACATGCTTTTTCTCACCAATGAAGGAGCCGTTGTTTCTCTTAAACAACCAACCACGATCCAGGCAAAACAATTTGTAGCCAACATTGCCGCGGCCGGTGCAAAGACGGCCCAGCCAAAGACGATCGTCCGAAATGTACGGTTGAAGTTTGCGGGCGCCAACGCAACTTCTCTCATTGACGGTCGCGATGAATTGCCCGGAAAGACGAACTACTTCATGGGGAAAGATGCGAAGCAGTGGCATAGCAACCTGCCTAGCTATTCCAGCGTAGAATATCGCGGCATTTATTCCGGCGTGGATGCGGTCTTCCACGGCAACCCACAGCATCTTGAATACGACTTCATTGTGGCGCCCGGCGCGGACCCGCATGCAATCGCTCTCGACGTGGAAGGCGCGAAGCGCATGCGCATCACTCCCCGAGGCGACATGGTATTGGGCGTCGGGCAGAGTGAACTCGACCTGGAGAAGCCGGTCGTCTATCAGGAAGTGAAAGGCCAGCGCCGCGAAGTGGCTGGCAACTTTGTGCTGCGAGGCCCGCGCCGCATCGGTTTTGCCCTCGGCCCTTACGACCACTCTCAACCGCTCGTGATTGATCCAACCTTGGCTTATTCGACCTACTTGGGAGGAGCCAACATCACTGGCGCCGCCAATGATGCCGGGAAAGCCATCACGGTGGACTCTGCGGGTGACGTATATGTAACAGGTACCACTACGTCGATTGACTTCCCTGTAACGGCCGGCGCTTTCAAGCCGGCTTATCCCAACCCGGGTGGCACAGCGGGTTTCGTCACCGAGTTAAATCCCAGCGGTTCCGCTCTCGTCTATTCGACATACTTCGGCGACACGTCTGGCGGTTCGACAACTGTGACCTCAATCGCATTGGACGCTACCGACAATGCATATCTGACCGGTTACACGAATTCAAACAATTTTCCGACGACTCAGGGCGCATACAAAACGTCAGAGACTGCTGGTGGAACCTACGCATTCGCGACGGAACTGAATCCGACAGGGACGGGTCTCGTTTACTCAACGTACTTAAGTGGGACGGAGACGAGCGGGGTGCACACCACGAATGGTTTTGGAGTTGCTGTGGATGCAGACGGTAATGCGTACGTTGCAGGCACCACAACCTCGCCGACGTATCCCACGACGCCGGGGGCTTTTCAGCCGGTCCAGGGCTGCGTCTCGCCCACAGCCTGTGGCGGGACGGGGTTTGTCACGAAGGTCAGTTCCGGTGGTGCATCGCTGTCCTATTCCACTTATCTGGGCACGGGTTCCAACAAACCCGAGGCTGTTGCGGTGGATTCATCCGGTGAAGCCTACGTGGTGGGAAGCACAGAAACGTCGACATTTCCGGTCACTTCCGGCGCCTTCCAGACTTCAAGCAGCGACCCAGTAACGGTGTTCGTGACGAAGTTTAACCCTGGTGGCACCGCACTTACTTACTCCACGTTTCTGAGTGGAACGAGTGGCACCAGCGCGAACGAGGCTCTTGCCGTGGCAGTCGACGCGTCTGGCTATACCTACGTTACCGGGCAAACCTCAGACTCGAACTTCCCCACGACCTCGGGGGCCTATCAGACGAATCTGTTGGACGCAGCGGACGCATTTGTCACCAAGCTCAATCTCACCGGATCGGCCCTGGTCTATTCGACTTACCTGCCCGGGCATACCACTGGCTATGGCATCGGCGTCAATTCTTCGGGAGAGGTCTACGTGGCAGGAGATAACTACGGCTCTGCGGGCACCTTTCCCACGACGTCCGATGCATTCCAGCCCGGCCCACTGACGACCACTACGAATGGGTTTCTTACGGTATTTAACTCATCAGGATCTGACCTGGTCTATTCCACATACATTGAGGTGCCCAGTGGTAACGAGATTACATATGCATACGCGGCGGCTGTGGATTCGACCGGAAATGCTTACGTCGCAGGCGCAGCGCAACCTGGGTTTCCTACCACTGCAGGGGCTTTCAAGACGAACCTGACGGCCAACGCAAACTATCCGGACCCTATAAACGCATTCATCATGAAGTTCGCATTTGCCGGCCCGTCATTGTCAATTAATCCAACGACCCTTGCGGCAGGGACTGAAGGTATGCCATATAGTGTTGACTTGACGGCAACCGGCGGCACCGGCACAGTCACCTTCGCGTTGACAACAGGATCGCTTCCGGCAGGGATTACGTTCGGTTCAAATGGCGCGCTCAGTGGAACGCCAACCCAGACCGGGACATTTCCATTTACAGTCACCGCGACCGACGCCGACAACAACACCGGCACTCAGACTTATTCGCTGGTGATCGCGTGCCAGTCCATCACGGTTGGGCCCGCCACGCTGGCTGCTGGTACGGCGGGCACCGCCTATCCGGCGGTTACATTCACTGAGACTGGCGGCATTGGCACAACCACATTCTCTGAATCGGGCGCATTGCCCACCGGCATGAATTTCGCGGCACTGGCGCTCAGCGGAACTCCAACTCAATCTGGCACCTTCCCGATCCAGGTGACTGCGACCGACTCTAACAGTTGTACCGGAAGAGTAAGCGATTCGCTCACGATCAACCCCTCAACGCAGACGCCAGCCAACGTCACGGATAACGAGACCATTACGGTCACGGATACTGAAACCTTCCCGGATGTTGCCGACTCGGAGAAGATCACCATTACTGACATCGAAACCGTCAGAGCCTATGCGCCCATCGTGATTACGCCGAGCCCAGCGTTCTTCAACGCGAGCAGCGGGACAGGATATGCGACCCACGCCTATACGCCGGTGCAATTCTCTGCGACCGGTGGAACGGGCACTTTGACTTTGAGTGAAAGCGGTGCACTGCCAGCAGGGCTCACATATTCGAATGGCGTTCTCAGCGGCACACCTGCGAGTTCGTCAATTGGAAACACCTATACGTTTTCAGTCACAGCAACCGACGCTCTCGGCGACTCCGCAACTCTGCAGGGATATACACTCACCATCCAGGCCGCATCCGCGTTTCCCGCTTTTGTCACCGACAATGAGTCGATCACGGTGACAGACACAGAGACATTCCCCGATGTTGCCGACGCTGAGCAAATCACAGTCACCGACACCGAAACCGTGAGAGCGTTCAACGCGATTGCGATTACCCCCAGCGCGGCGACTTTCAATAGCAGCGACGGCACAGGACTCGCTGGCGGAATCTATGGTCCAGTCACGTTTGTTGCTACCGGCGGAACGGGTACGTTCACGTTGACTGAGAGCGGAACGCTGCCGTCGGGGCTTACATTCAACAATGGCGTTCTCGGCGGTACGCCGTCTTCAACCTCGGCCGGCACCTACAGTTTCTCAGTATCTGCGACGGATGCCGACAACGACCAGGCTACCCAGCAGGGATACACACTCAACATTTCCGCGACGCAGATTCCCTCGCTCAAGATCAGCGCGAACCCAGATGCCCTGACCATCGTTCAAGGGAAAACCGGAACTACGAAGCTGATCTTTACGCCATCGGGTGGTTATGCCGGTAAGCTTGCGTTGAGCTGCTCCGGCCTTCCCGAATACTCACTTTGCTCGTTTTCCCTGGATGGTGCTTCGGCCAGCTCTGTCACATTGACCGGCGACAACCAGCCGGTAAGCGTTCAATTGACCTTCGTAACAGATGTTAATTCTCAACTAGCTCGTCTTGAAACAACCTCGCCTCCTGCGCAGAAAAGAGCCATCCTGACAGCAGTCGTCTTATGGTGGCCTGGCAGTTTGTTTGGATTGGCTTTATTCCTGCGCAAGAGGGAGGTACATGCCAAGGGGCGGCCATGGTTAGGGCCCATGCTGCTCGTGCTGCTCGCGAGCACTGTTATAACCGGCCTGACAGCCTGCATCTCAGGAGGCTTTTTTGTCACTCCAGTTGGGACTTCAAACGTTACAGTCACCGCGACCCCAGCCTCTGGAACCGCGCAGTCGTTGAGTATCGACATCACGATTACCAAGTAGGGGAAGCACATGGCGAACTTGGCTGTCACGTTGTTTGAACGGAAGTGGCCGAAAGCGCTGTGAGGAAAATTCTCGCTTCACCCCGAGTCGCCGAGGCGGGAATCGACCAAGGTTGGGAACGATAAAATTGGCCACTGATTACAAATCCTATCTACTTAGATGTAAAACCGGATATCAGTCAGCTGATATAGAACTGGCAGGCACATGTCTCATCGACCGATTAACCTCATGATCTACCGCAATGGAGGGCGGAAATCATGAGGAAAACGCCAACGAATACAAAGGGTAAGAAGAGCCGGCTAAAGGCCAAGCTTGGTATTCAGGATCTCGAACATTCGAACGCCGAGGTCCTGCGGAGCCTTGGTTCTCCGGACTCAGTGCGGGGCTATCAACATGCCATCGATGAGTTCGTTGCCTGGTACTGTTCTGAACCTCGATTGGCCTTCAACAAGACTGTGGTGTTGCGCTATCGCTTTCACCTGGAGGAACGCGGCCTCGCGCCCGGGACTATCAACGTGCGAATGGCAGCCGTGCGACGGTTGGCGTACGAGGCAGCAGACTGCGGACTGTTAAGCCCTGAATTGGCCGCCGGCATCCATCGCGTTAAGGGTGCTCGCAAGTTGGGCTCTCGCTTGGGCAACTGGCTTACAGCGAGCGAGGCGACCGCGCTCTGGCAAGCACCCGATGGACAGACCCTTACTGGAAAGCGCAATCGAGCGATCCTGGCCATGCTGCTTGGCTGCGGCTTGCGCCGCCGCGAGCTTGCCGAGCTGACGCTTGAGAGCTTGCAGCGTCGGGAGGAGCGCTGGGCTATCGTCGATCTCATTGGGAAGGGAAAACACATCCGCACCGTTCCGGTCCCAAATTGGGTGAAAGAGACGGTTGACGATTGGTTAACCGTAGCCGGTATCGAGAGAGGCCCTCTCTTTCGATGTGTCTGTCGTGCAGGTAAGCCATGGGGAGACGGCATTTCAGAGAAGACAGTCTGGCACGTTGTCAAGAAGACTGCCGCGAGCATGAACATTCCACATCTCGCGCCACATGATCTGCGGAGATCATGCGCGAGGCTCTGCCATGATTCCGGAGGCGAACTTGAGCAGATCCAGTTTCTCCTCGGGCATCTCTCTGTTCAAACCACTGAACGCTATATTGGTTGCAGGCAGCGTTTGAGAGTTGCGGTCAACGACAAACTCGGCATCGAACCCGGGTGAGCCGACGCCGCAGCACCTGGATGTACAGCCGACTTTTCGCCCAACCCGATGGTCACCCACTGGAAATCGGCAAACCCTTGGGCGTGTGGGGACCTATTCAGTTGTCTCTGCCGAAGAAGTCTTCAATGGCCGCTTTGGCCGAATTGCGCAAGTGGAGACTTGGAGCATGTCTCGTCTGCAACGTTACACCACACCATCGGTGCCATCCGCGTTGCACAACTGAGCTTCGGCTACACGTGATGCGAAGGGTTCCGCAATCCAGTGCTCGCATTGTCCGGAAGAAACTGCGGGAGCCCGAATTGCTGAAAGAGATGAGGATCTAAAAACAGAGTCACTGTAGAAATCGAGTCGCCCTCAAGCGTGAGGACGTGAATGGAGTGTGCATTCCAGCGCTTATCTGCGGCGGAGAATTCATAAATTGCAAAAGCGGGCTGCCCATTGGCGGATGTCGGTACCAAGTGGAGGCCGGCACAGGTCTTCCACGCCGCCGCAAAGAATGTCCCGATGGTCTCGCGCCCAGTAAACCACTGCAGCCACGGCGGCATGATGGCAGTTGCATCTTCTTTGAGTACAGCCACGAAACCGTCCACGTCGTGTCCTTCCCAAGCCCGCAGATAGCGGCCGAGGAGCTTTTGCTGCGAGGGAGTTGGCTGGGATTCGAGCGGCGGCCGGCGGTCAGAGTAGCGATTGGAGAGGGTCTCGCGCGCTCGCTGCAAGGCGCTGTTGATGGATGCGGTTGAACCGTCGAGCAGCGATGCTGCTTCGGCAGATGCCCAGCCGAGGACATCGCAGAGCATGAGCGCGGCGCGCTGGCGCGGCGGCAACTGCTGAATGGCGGCGACAAAGGCGAGCTGCACAGACTCGCGCGCAGTGAAGCGCGCCTCAGGACTTGGCGCGGCGTCGGCAAGGCCCTCAAGATTTGCGTCAGGATACGGTTCGAGCCAGGGCACGTCGAGCGCAGGACCGCCTTCCATCTTTGGCGGGCTGGCAGGGCGAAGCTGGTCGGGCAGATACCGCTGCTGGTGCTTGCGGCCTTCCAGCGCATTGAGGCAGGCGTTTGTGGCGATCTTATAGAGCCAAGCGCGAAACGAGCCGTGTCTGTCGGTGATCGAGGCCTCGAAGGTGGAGAAACTGCGCCAGCCACGCAGATAGGTCTCCTGCACCAGGTCGTCGGCTTCGTGCAAAGAGCCAAGCATGCGATAGCAGTGTAATTTGATTTCGCGGCGGAACGGCTCGGCGAGCTGTTCGAAGGCCTGGTCGGCATGCCGCGGGTCTTGATCTGACGGGATGGTTGCGCCATAGCCATTGCAGTATTATTAGGCCTCCTCGGACTCTTTCAATGGAATTATTTTCAGACCGCGGCTTCGAGGCTCGTGCCGAGAGTTTCGTTTCTCCTGAAGCATTCGTGCTGGGCAGACACAGCAAGCCATCGCATTTCACGGCAAAGTTGTGTGCCTCAAGAGTGGCGTCGGAAACGAACCGGCGCCAGCGACTTCCGGGAGTGTCAATGGAAGTCCAAACGATTGAAACAGGATCGGCCCGATTGGAGGCCCGAACACGGTGATCGTGGAAATTAGTTCTTGGTCCAGGGTGAGCACGTGGATGGATCGCGCGGCCCACTGGCTACCGGTCCTTTCATAGACCGCGAATGCAGGTTGGCCGTTGGCTCCTGTCGACATTAGGCGAAGGCCGTTGCACTGCCAACTCTGAAGGAAGGACATGAACGCGTCTCGCCCGGCAAACCATTCCAGCCAGGGCGGCATTGTCACTGTGACGTCTTCTTTGAGGAGTGCCGCAAGACCCTCTGAATCCAGTCTCTGCCATAGTTCCAGATAACGCTGGAGGACCATTTGTTGCGCCGGAGTTGGGTGGAGTGCTTCCCTTGATCGTCCGCCGTGATAGCGACTTGCGAGCGTCGCTCGCGCCCGCTGCAAGGCGCTGTTGATCGAGGCGACGGATCCGCCGAGAAGGCTGGCCGCTTCAGTGGCAGTCCAGCCAATCACGTCGCACAATAAGAGTGCAGCACGCTGGCGCGGCGGCAACAGCTGAATAGTTGCGACAAAGGCCAGCTGAACAGCCTCGCGTGACGAATATCGCGCCTCCGGATTCGGCGCACTGTCGACCATTCCTTCCAAATTTGAGTCTGGGAAAGGTTCAAGCCACGCGATGTCGATCGCCTTGGAGCCTCCCAGTCCACGCGCATCGATGCTGGCCGGTGTTTTCTGGTCTGGCAGCAAGCGCTGCACATACTTTCGGGTTACGAGCGCATCAAGTGAAGCATTGGTGGCAATCTTGTAGAGCCAGGCGCGAAACGACGCGTGCTCGCCCGAGGAGCCAGCCTCGAAGCCCGAGAAACTGCGCCAAGCGCGCAGATAGGCTTCCTGGACCGCGTCTTCAGCTTCATGAGTGGAGCCGAGCATGCGGTAACAATGCAATTTGATTTCGCGGCGGAACGGCGCGGCGAGCAGCTCGAAGGCCTGGTCAGCATGGAGCTGGTCGCCATGCCCTGGGTCTTGCTGCTGACGGGATGGTTCGGCCGTCGCCATTGCGCTATTATTAGCCCCCTTGTGATGTTTTCAACGGATTTATTTTCAGGCCACGGCTTCAAGGCCCTTCGCGGAGACGAGGAACAGATCTCCGAGGGAGCGACCGGGGCTGAGAACCAACTCGATGACAGCAGTGGCGACATTGCATGCGGTCGGCGGGGCGGCCATACCCCGAATGAATTCGGCAGCAGTGAGGCCAAGATAGCGGGAATAACCCGCGACTACATGCTGTCCGAGCTTGCTGTCGGGAATGATGCGCGGCGCAATGGTCATGAATCGCAGGCCGAGCCCAAGACGATCCGATTCTTTTTGCTGAAGATTGCGATGAACATCTGGGTGCGCTTGGATCCGGCATAGCCTCCCGAGAGGGGCGAGCCAGCAAGAGCGGCGCGGCTGGAGATGAGGACGACCGAAAAATTCGAGGCCAGAGGCCGCAACAACGCTGCCTTGCAAAAGTGAAAGGCGATTTTGACGTCACTCTCCCAATTGACAGCAAACTGCGGCCAGCTCTGCTCGTAGAGCGGCGCGGCGGGCGGAAAGGCTCCTGCGCCGAGGACAAGAAAGTCGCGCTCGACGACGTCGAATACTTTGGATGGCGCCGTCTCATCTGTTGCATCGAGAGGCAGAATTGCGACGCCTGGGACCTCCCGAGCCAATTGTTCAAGAGGTCCTTTCTGGCGTGCCACAGCGAGTACCTGAGCTCCATTGCGCATGCCAGCCTCGACGACGCGACGGCCTAGGCCGCGGCTGCCGCCGATGACGACCATCTTCTTGCCGCACAACGAAACCACGGCTTCCTCCATCGCTGTACACGCTTTGGGTGGATAGGTGCTGCACTTATTCGCAGTTGCATGTTTTCGCTTCAGCCTCGCTCCGTCGGATGGCAGCTCCAGCCGGGTCAGTGATGATGTCAATCCACAGCGGGTCAGTTGCGGTCTCGGCTTCGTAGTTGTCGTGCCAGTTCCACCATTTGTACGGCGCAGATTGCGGATAGCCCTCGGGCGAATCTTCCCAGGTCTCCTGGCGGCCAAGCGCCGTCATATCGAGGTAGCTCCAGGTGCTGCCCATCGCCTCGTCGCCGCGGCTGTTGATGAAATATGTGCGGAATACCTTGTCGCCGTCGCGGATGAATGCATTGTGGCCGTGCCACTGATCCACGCCGAAATCCACGTCGAAGCTGTCGGTCATGGTGTACCAGGGCATCTCCCAGCCCATCCGCGCCTTCAGGCGCGCAATTGCCGCTTGCGGCGCGCGCGAGACCCAGGCGAGGGTGGTGTCGCGGGCATTCAGATGGGACAAATGAGAGACCTGGTCGGCGCCGAGTGAGCAGCCGCGGCAGGCGTGATCGGGCCAGCCAAACACATCGGGCTCGAAGAAGGCGCGATAGATGATCAACTGGCGGCGGCCTTCAAACAAATCGAGCAGGCTTGCATTGCCGTTGGGTCCGTCGAACTCGTAGTTCTTGTCTACGGCCATCCACGGCATCCGGCGACGTTCAGCGGCCATTGCGTCCCGAGCGTGCATCAATGCCTTTTCTTTCACGAGAAGCTGCTGACGCGCTGCCTCCCACTCCTGCTGCGACACGACTGAGGGTGTTTTCATTCCGAGATGCGCATTCCCTTTTCCCATGTTTCTCTCCTTGTCGGTTGCCATCTTAGTTCTCATTTCTTTTTGATCCATTCCGAAACGATCCGTTGTGAAAAATTTTGGAATCTTGCCGATGCAGACAGCCAGAACTCCACCCGAGGATCCTGCACCGACGACCACCGCTGCTGCGTTTGCGATGCATACTGGGCAAATCATTGCTTTTGTCTCCTCCTTTCTATTGGGTGTCCTTCATTTTTCGTTTGACGCTCGACCACAGGTTTCGCCGAAGCGTTCTAAACCTTTTCCACGCTTTCTTTCTGGTTAGGGGACCCCTTGCCGGTGGCGATCAGGCTCTTCAAACTGCCTCGAATGTACGAGCCCCACGCGTCAGAGCAGACGTTGTAGCACTCGTAGGCAGGGACCAGACCCTCATGTGTAAACTGAATCTCGGTCTTGCCGCCCTTCTTCGCGATGTCGAAAACAACCTTGGTGCCCTTCCACTCGGTCTTGTCTTCGGTGAAGCTGAAGTGGTTGTCGGTCACGAGCCAGGCGACTCGCTTCTCGGGCACGAGCTCGACGAGCTTCATGGTGCAGGCGTGGAGGTTCTGGTAATGGTACCTGAACTCGTCGCCGACCTTGGCAGTGTTGCCTTCGATCTCTTCAGACCACCATCCGCGCACGTTCCGGATGGCCTCCAATGCTTCTTTCGGTGGCTGGTCGACCGAAAGGTTTGCGCTGTAACTTTGATTCGACATGGTTGCTCCTTTTCGTTGTGGATTCGTGGGTGATATCGACGTGCCGCGTTGACCGCACGCCGCATTGGGAATTCCACTCTGTTATGCGAATACGTCCGGCTGACTCTTGCCCGTCGTGATCAGTTTGCGCAGATTTCCTTCGACGAGCGCGCCCCAGGCGCCAGAGCACCCGCCGTAGCACTCGAATGCGGGAACCAGGCCCACATGCGTAAAGCGGAGCTCAGTCTTGCCGTCCTTCGTCGATATCTCAAAGACGATATCTGTCCCGATCCACTCGGTTTTGTCTTTGACAAAAGTCAGGTCGGCGCCGGTAACATGCCACACAACCTTCTTGCCGGGTACGAATTCCGTGATTTGCTGAGTGGATTTGTGGATGTTCTGGTAGCGGTAAGTGAATTCGGCGCCATACTTGTTAGTGTCGCCGACGACTTCTCCCGACCACCAGCCGCGAACGTTGTTGACTGCATTGAAGACTTCTTCGGGGGACTGGTCAACCGTAAACGAAGTTATGAAACCTTCCTTCTTCATGATTCGAACCTCCATCCTCTGATTCTGTTGAATGTGAGTTTGCTTTTGTTGAATAGGAGTATTTCGAAGCGTGCGACTCTCTTACAGAGCAGCCGCGCCTTGCGGCACAAAGCCTGCGTACTGCCGCTCGAACTCCTTGGCAACGCCATTGCGCCAGCCTTCCGCGATGGACTGAGACATTGCATCGGGAAAGATGTCCTCTTCGCCGTTGTGCAATCCATCGAAGATGCCGTGCGCGACGTACTGGGGCGAAGCCTTTGGGATCTCGAAGCCGCGCGTCATGTCGGTGTCGACGGGGCCCAGGAAGACGCCATGGACCTTCACTCCCTCACTTGCCAGCAGCGCCCGCAGGGACTGCGTCATGCTCAGCGCGGCCGCCTTCGAAATGGCGTAGCTGGGCGTGAGCGGCAAGGGGGCAAGCGCCATCAGCGACAGGTTGTTGACGATGGCTCCGTTGGAGCGCTTGAGCATGGGCAGAAACGCCCGTGAAACTTTGTACATGCCAAAGAAATTGACGGCGAGGGTTTGCTCGATGACGGCCGGATCACTCAGATCGTCATAAGGAGCGATTCCGGAGTTGTTGATGAGGACGTCGAGGCTGCCCACTTGCCGGACTGCCTGTTCGATTTGCTCGGCATCGGTCACGTCGAGCATCAGCGGCATTACTCGCTCGTCGGCGTGGTCGAGCGATCCGCGCGTACCTGCATACACCCTCTTTGCTCCGCGCAACAACGCTTCGTTGACGAGGGCACGGCCGATGCCGCGATTGGCGCCGGTAATCAAGACGGTTTTGTGTGAAATGTTCATGATGATCTCCTTTTCCACCCCAGCGACAAAGACCCATCGCCTGGGAGCCCGGTTTGGAGGCGGCAATCGCTTGCCCGTTTTTGCCTCTCTACTGGGTAAAACCGGCGGGAGGGTCAAAACTCATCGGTGACCGGAAAGATTTTTCTTTTGTGTGGATTTCTTAAGAGACAATTGCCGGATCCGCCGTGATTTGAATAACATCCGTTTCGATTTGCGAATCAGGTGGACTCTCAGGCTGCAGCCAACATTACGAATAGCGACCTGAAACAGTTATCAGCTTTTCGCTAAAAAGACCCTAACCGGGGTCGATTACCCCTCATGAGTCGGCCAGCGTTTACAAATCCAATCCACTTTGCCGTTTAACCGGCAATTGTCCATGTTGCCGACTATTAGTTCAAGTGGTTTGTCGCCGCGCAGTTCTTCCAATTGCATTCCTGCACTCTGCGGCGTTTTTCAGGACCGATCGTGTCTAACGGACAGGAATTGGTAGAATTTGGGCCGATCGGAGGGTGTAAGCCTCACTATTGCCTAGCGGTTTAGTAAACACAGTCAATGTGTCGGCAGCAACTGAAATCGTGCTGTCTTGAACCATCGCGCTGAGGCTGATGTATTTGTATCAGGGAGGCCACTCGTATGCGAAGAGCGAAATCAAAGCCCAGGGATCGCACGGTCATTTCTGGCTCGCCGAATATCGATTACATCAATGCGGAATGCTCGTGACTACGCAGCGGGCTATCCGTCTTATTGGACAGCAACTAGAGGGTTGGCGCTCCGCAAAAATCCAATCGACCTTCTCCTACAACGCTTTCGCACTGCTGAAGCTCGTTGGCGCGAAGCCTTGATGAATTCTCTTGGGTGACCGCCTGCCTTAGGGAATGCCGCATCCTATCGTTGCGTATCTGCTCGCGGATAGGGTGAAAGGCCAGGGTCGGCAACTTTCCAAATGAGCTGGAAATTCTTGAAAGTGGCGACGCTCTTGGCGTGATCTCCTGAGAGCTCATAAGCGCGAGCAAGCCCAAGAATGGCCATTGCGCTCACCGGATCGGTAAGCGTGAGTTGGGGATGATCGAGGATCTTCTGAAACTCCGTTGCGGCCTGTTCTCCATGCCCGGCGACGAGATATGTTTCGCCACGAAAGTAGATGGAATAACAGGTCAGATAGGCCACACGTTCCATGGCGTGAGACCCGAATTCGCCTGGAAGGGCCGGGGTAAGTTCATTGAGGATCGCGCCAGCATTACTTATTGGCGCTCCACTGTGCAACGCCGCGGCGGCGCGGATCATGGGGACATACTGGTCACGCACCATAGTGTTTTCGGAGAAGCGTTTGGCGAGGTCGTTGGCAACGCGCAGTGCCTCGGCGGAGTCGCCGGCAAGCGCGAACGCCACCCCGGCGATTGCTTCCCCTTCACGTCCAGAAGAGAGCTGAAGAGCTTTTTGAGCTTGCTGCCGGGCCAGGCTCCGGTTTCCGGCCCAGGCATCGTTCAAGGCTGCCTGAGCCAAGTAAAGAGACGCGCTGTCAGGTTGCTTTGCTTCCAATGCCATTGCGGCAGCCTGAGCTGAAATGGCGCGAGCCTCATTCAACCTTCCTTCACGAGCCGCGGCCTGCGCCTGATAGTCAAGCAGAATATCTTTCAGGTCGAGCGCACCCTTTAATTGAGCGGCTTGCTGAACCATCTCCTGCGGGTCTTTCTGCTCATAGGCAATCAGGTAGAGACAAATATGGAGCCACGGGCTATCGAGCTTACGGTCTCGCGCCGACTCGGCCGCGGCCTTGGCTTCCGGCAATTTCCCCAACGCGAGATAAGAGCTGACGAGGTTTCCATTCCAGATTCGGCTGCCTGGATTGCGACGCAGTGCTTCTTGGGTTGCTTCGAGTGCCCGGTCGAATAACCCGAGCTGGAAATAAACATTTCCGGCATTTCCGATTGGGATATCGTCATATGCGTAGATTTGGGAGCGCAACTCATAGGTCTTACGCGCCTCGTCCAGATTACCGGTCACGTATTCGTGATAGAGCGACAGGATGAAGAGTTGTTCATGCTGGCTTACTTGCTTGCGCAGATCATAGGCGCTGCGCAGATTGTCCGCAGCCTGTCCTAATTCGCCCATGTTAAGGTTGCAGACCGCCAGCCTTGCATAGGCCATGGCAAACTTTGGATCGAGAGCGATCGCCCTACGAAACAACTCCGCCGCCCCGGCTTCATCGAGTTTGACGACATGGACCTGAAAACCGAGGCTGTAGGCCTGGAGGGCTTCCAACGAGGCGGTTGTGACATTTTCAGGGGGAGCATCGTATTCCTGCAACGAGGCCAGCGACTCACCTAGATGGTGACGGAGCTTCGTAGCGATTTTGGCCATTGCGTCGAGGACGTGTTCTTTGCTGTCGGCCTGCGCTTGTTCGGTATCCAGAATCTCCCCGGTGTGACAATTGATTGCCCGCAGGCCCAGGACGTATTCGTTACCGAGAGAGGCGATCGATCCGTCGATGACGACGGCCTTGCCGGTGCGCTCACAAACTTCCCGAGCCAGATCCCCGGTCAGCCGTGTGTCCTTATCTTTGCCCATGAGAGCGAGAGTCTGCGCCACCTCGGCATCGGATAGAAGGCTGAGATAAGGCGTTTGCTCCAACTGGGCTGCCAATCCCTGACGCAAGGCATGATCGAAGATCACGTCGCCCGTTGTATTGGTAAAGTCGGCCAGCACAAGCGTACTGGAATTGGCAGCGGGACGGTTGTACACCTCGGACCAGAAGAAATAGAGCCCTCCGGCCACCAGGAGAGTTGCGAACGCCGCCAGTTGCCATCTCCATCCGCGGTTTCGGTTTGCGATCGGCTCCGGTGGGGAGATCTGGGCTGGAGAGATCTCGGCTGGAGGCGGGCTTGCTGCTTCCTGGGATGAGAAACAGGGAACATAACCTCCCTTGGGAAGGGAGATTCGAGCTGCCTCCTCTTTGCCTTCGTGCGCATAGTAAAGGTCAAGAGCCGAGCGCAATCTACGCGCCTCAACTCGAACCACCGGATCGGTACGAGTGTCGTACGACTCCTTGCGTCCGCAAACTTCGACGCCGATGTGGTACTCCTTCAGATCTCCTGATTGGCCTTGCAGAGTTTTCTCAACAATATAACGGAGGAAATGAGTGAGTCGTTCGGAGCGCAAGAACGGATCGCTTGCCAGGATTCGTCGAAGAGCTTCTTGAACTTCATCGCTCGGCAGAGATCGGGAGAGTGACTCGAGGTTCTCAGATTTCGGTAAATCGAGTTCCTGCAACTCTTGCCGTGTCATCGAACGACCTGCGCGACGAAGTAACCATCCATTTTACCGTAAAACGAAGAGTCAATCGCGGGAGTGTGAGATTGCATGGCTTCGATCCCACACTCTGGCACGCATCACGAAAGTAACCCCCGCAGACTTTGAGCCTATTTACGGGGTGTTTCGGCCTCCTGAGTCCTATTCTCACCGCCTGTTTCGAACTTTCTACCTCGATTTTGGTGAGCCGTCTTACGGTAAACCACTTACACAGCCATCCGTCATTCGCTACGCTCACGGCACTGAAGCTAATTAGATCGATCTCGCCGGTAGGCAGGACTCCATTCTGTCGGCGTAATTACTCGATTGCGGGACAGACTTAGTGCGCTTAGCGAAACTCTCCTCGAATTGCAATTTGCTGCCTCTGGTTGAAGTACAACCGGCGATAGCAAGCGGGGCGTCTCGAAACCGAAGGCCGCGCCTATTGACGAATTGGATGGAATGGGTTTCGTGGGACACGGCTGGGGGGATGTGGAGCGAACCGTATGAGCGGCTGGTGCCCGTGTGAACTAAACCTGTCGTTCCCAGCAATATTCGCTCAGTTCGCGAGAGGTTTGCGCAGAACTGAAGGTCGTTTCACTTCTTTCATCAATATCAGGACTTTAAGGCATTTCGGAGGATACAGATGCACTTCAAACCGTTGTCGCTGCTGACCATCATTTTTGCTTTGGCATCATTTCTCTCGGGATGCGGTGGCTCGTCAACCCCGCCATCCGTGTCGGTAACAGCGTCTGCATCTTCAGTTGACGGATCAAACTCGATCACGCTGACCGCAACTGTCACCAATGACAAAAACAGTGGTGGTGTAACGTGGAGTGCGACCGGCGGCACCCTTTCGGGTCAAACGGCCAGCTCGGCAACCTATACGGCGCCTGCGGCAACCAGTTCAGCGCAGTCGATTACAATTACAGCGACCTCGGTGGCAGATGGTACCAAGACGGGGACCGCCACTATAACTGTACCTGCAAAGCCGGCGATTACAACTGGTGCACTGGCGGCGGGCTCAGTAGGAACTGCCTACTCAGCGACGATTGCGGGCAGCGGCGGCATCGGCCCTTATGTTTGGAGCATTACGAGTGGAACGCTTCCAACTGGCCTGAGCATGAGTTCGGCGGGTGTGATCTCCGGAACACCGATGTCGGCTGGTGTGGGAAGTACCAACCTTACGTTCTTACTGACGGATGCAGGAAAGGCGACGGCCCTCACCGCGACGGTGACGCTCGGTCTTACGATCAATCCAGCTCCTGCGATTGCCTTTACCGGCGCAGTGCCTGCCACTGCGACATATAACGCGGCATACACAGGCAGCGCGGCTGCGAGCGGCGGCGCGGGGGCGCTCACTTACAGCCTGACGAGCGGCGCCATACCGACAGGGCTAAACCTGAACACCGCCACTGGTGCAATTGCCGGATCCCCGACGGCACCAGGGACTTTCGCCTTCACGGTCAAGGCCGCCGACTCCTTTGGAGACTTGGCGACACAGGGCTACTCAATTACGGTGAACCCGGCGACGCCCACGCTGACCTTTGCGACGATTGCAACTCACATCTATGGCGACGCACCGTTTGCTGTGAGTGCGACTTCGGCTTCAACTGGCGCGGTCAGCTATTCAGTGACCAGCGGTCCGGCAACCATAGTCGGCAACACAGTATCGATCACCGGAGTGGGCACAGTGGTGCTGGGCGCAAGCCAGGCAGCCACCACTAACTTCACTACCGCAACGGCAAGTACGACCTTTACCGTTAACCCAGAGACTCCGACGCTGACGTTTGCGGGGATTGCAACCCATACCTTCGGCGATGCTCCATTTGCTGTCAGTGCCTCTTCTGCTTCGAGTGGTGCCGTCAGCTACTCAGTGACCAGCGGTCCGGCAACCATCGCCGGAAACACGGTGACGTTAACCGGCGCAGGCACGGTCGTGCTTGGCGCAAGCCAAGTGGCCAACGGCAACTACGGGACTGCTACGGCGTCCAGCAGCTTTACCGTGAGCCCCGCGACGGCTACGCTGAGCTTCACGGCGATTGCAACGCATACTTTCGGTGACGCTCCGTTTACGGTGAGCGCGACCTCGGCTTCGAGTGGCGCGGTGACATACTCCGTGACCAGCGGTCCGGCAACCGTCGCTGGCAACACGGTGACTCTGACGGGCGCGGGCACTGTAGTTCTAGGCGCCAGCCAGGCAGCGACTACCGACTATACCACTGCCTCGGCGACTACCAGTTTCACGGTCAACATTGGTGTGCCGACGTTGGCCTTTGCAGCGATTCCAAACCATGCGTTTGGCGACGCTCCTTTTACCGTCAGCGCAACTTCAGCTTCGAATGGTTCGGTCACATACTCGGTGACCAGCGGACCGGCAACCATTGCCGGGAACACGGTGACGCTCACCGGTTTGGGCACAGTTGTCTTGGGCGCAAGTCAGGCTGCTACGGCCAACTACGCCACGGCAACCGCAACTACCAGTTTCGCGGTAGGCCTTGGCGTGCCGTCGCTGGTGTTCGCGTCGATTCCAACGCATACTTTTGGTGACGCGCCGTTTACTGTGAGTGCAACCTCAGCATCGAGCGGTGCGGTCACATATTCAGTGACCAGCGGACCGGCAACCATCGCCGGCAACGTGGTGACACTAACCGGCGCCGGCGCAGTGGTGCTGGGGGCGAGCCAGGCATCTACAACTGATTTCACCTCGGCAACAGCTTCCATCAGCTTCACGGTCAGCCCGGCTACGCCGGCACTTACCTTTACAGCGATCCCGTCTCACATTTATGGCGATCCTCCGTTTACGGTGAGCGCAACCTCGGCTTCGAGTGGTGCGGTCACATACTCGGTGACCAGCGGGCCTGCGACCATTGCCGGAAACACGGTGACGTTAACCGGCGCAGGCACGGTCGTGCTTGGCGCAAGCCAGGCAGCAACATCCAACTACACGGTTGCGAACGCCAGCACCAGCTTCACCGTTGATTCGGCGTTGAGCATCACAACCTCGACCACGCTCCCGTCGGGAACCGTTAATAATTCCTACTCCCAATCACTGGTGGCAACGGGCGGCTCGGGCGGCTATAGCTGGTCGGTTTCCAGTGGCGACCCAAATACTCTACCCACCTACAACCTGAGCCTGGCAAGCAATGGCCAAATAACAGGCAACCCATCGGTGACAGGTACGGCCAGCTTCACAGCGGTGGTAACCGACTCAGCCAGCCACACGGCGAGACAGGCATTTAGCATCGCTATCTCAAACATGACGATCAACACGGGTACGCTGACCTATGGCGTTGTCGGCACCTCCTACTCGCAGACGCTTACAGCATCGGGCGGCTCGGGAGGTTATAGCTGGACTGTAACCTCGGGGGCCAGCAACCTTGCAGCGCTTGGTTTGACGTTGACGTCAGCCGGCGTCTTGACCAGCAACGGCACCTCGTTGACAACTACCGGGAGCGCGGCATTCACCGTACAAGCGAAAGATTCCAACAACGTAACGGCAACGGCGAGCTATACCATCTACGTCTACGCTGCGCTCACCTTGACCACGACCTCGCTGAATTCCGCGAACTACAACGCGAATTACTCGGCGGCGATTAACGCGGCGGGCGGCTCGGGCAACTACACCTGGTCGGTCAACAACGCATCGATTCCGGCCTCCGGCACCGCAACGGCTCTTGCCAATGGCGGCGGCCTGACCGGCGCCAACGACGGTAGCGGCACACTGGCGCTCGCGGGTATACCCAACGCCTATGGAACGATTACGCTCGCGGTTCAGGTAACGGATACGGTTACCGGATTCCATGCGAGCAAAACCTACTCGGTTTCCGTGATTTCACTCACCGCCTCGGTGAATCCAGACTACGTGCCGCAGGGCATGGTGAATATGCCGTACACCTTCGGCGAGGTGGCCATCACAGGCGGCACCGGCCCCTATTCGATCACCTATACCAATGCTCCGGCGGGGCTCGCGGGCGATTCGAACAATTTACTCGTGGGGTCGCCAACCGCATCCGGAACAGCCACGGTCACCGTCAAGGTAACGGACAGTTCCACGCCGACCAAGCAAGTTGGCACAACAACCTTCAGCCTGCCGGTCGTCGATCAGACGGTTGGAACCAGCAATAGCAAGCTCAACGGCCAGTACGCCTGCTACCTCGATCTTTATTGGAATGGGGGCGTAACCGGTGGCAACGGCACCAGCACGCTTTATCGAGGCGGCGCGGTCTTTGCCTTCACCGCCAACGGTAATGGTGCGCTCACTGGAGGTGAGATAGACCAGAACTCGCCATACAGCGGGTACCACTACCTGCCCTCTATAACTGGCGCATACGCCATCGGCTCGGATAACCGCGGGTATATCAACATCGGCACCGGCCAATTGATCGTGTCCGTTGCCGGCGGCAACTTCAGCGGCAATGTCTTCCAGGAACTGGCTTTGACCGCGATGGACGATGCGGGCACTTCGCCGAGCGGCCAATCGGGAGGCGGCCACTGCTACAAACAGGTGACCACCGCATTGAACGGCATCCAGCCCAGCGGCAGCTATGTCTTCGGCATGCACGGCGAAACCCCGCAAGGGAACACGGAGGTTGCGGCCGGCCAGACCGTCTTCAGCGGCAGTACAGCCACCGTCACACAGGACATGGTTTCCGGTGCGCAGACGCCGAATCGTTTCACTGGCTCCTTTACGACCACTGCGACCGATTCCTACGGACGCATGATGTTGTCCAACTCGGGAACCAACTTTTCGGTTCAATATCAGACCAACGACGCCAAGGGCGATTCCTTCTCGATGACCATGTCGGGTCACAATGGATTGAACAGTTTCGATTTCATGATCGGCCAGTCAAGGGCTCAATCCTTAACTAACATCGCGGCCAGTAGTCCGATCAACGGCCCTACCGTCATGTACCTGAGCGGTTCGGTAAACGTCTCTGGATCGTCGCCGACCTACAAATCGATGGCTGCGCAAGTGACCGGCAGCTCCAGCGCCAAGCAAGCCACTATCAACTCAATCATAAATAACAATGCAGGAGCATTTTCACTGGATAAGGACAACACCTACGGCCAAACGGTCTCCTACACGACAGATGCCAGCACCGGCAGGACCATACTGTCCGGCTCAACTGGAGACTATATCTACCTCTACGACACCAACGCGGCCGTGGTGCTGCTTGGCGACAAGGGCAACGGCGGCGGCGGAACACTAAACCTGATCGGATGGATGGAACCGCAGACGACCTCAGGATCTTGGACGACCAGCGACGTCGCGGCCAGCGCCATGATCTACAGGCAGCCAAGTGGAAACTACGAATCCGACTTGACCGATGGTGTGCTGACCACGGCCAGTGATGGCACGATCAGCAACTTCGCCCAGGATGAAGGCGGCGCGTACTGGGCGTCCTGGGACGAGGGGCTCAGCGGTACTCCTTGGGCCACGCTAACCGGTGCCCTGGCCCTCAATTCAAGCGACGGCTCCAACTACGGCCTTTACGACATGAACATAACCAGTGGGGGCACAACCACGACACAGGTCGAGTGCTACGCAATCAGCGTTGATGCAGCCGTCAAATCGACCACCAGGGGAAAGATGGTTTGCATCGATATAAACAGCAGTGGAGCGACCATGTCGATCGTGCAAGAGTAGGCGAATTTCATGCCGATGCATCAGACCCCGCCTTCGGGCGGGGTCTGCTCTTTTATCTGAAAGACTTGCGCCCATATCCTCCTTGCCTAGACCTCAGGACCACCAACACAGCACGGAAAATGCAGACTTGCCAGCAATCGGCCCATGCACGATACTTATTCGCTTTGTGCAAATTGCCTGGTCAATCATAGATCGCTTCAAGGCCGGGTAATTCTACGGGTCCCCGTGTTCCGGGAGAATGACCGCGGTGGGACGCCAGTCCAAAGCCACGCAACTGCTTCGGGCACGGCCTCCATTCGCCGTGACAAACTGCATCACTAAAATCGCCCTCTTCGACTATCTTTCCGAGAGCGCCGTCAGTGAGTTGGAAGCATTCGGACAGATTAGTAATGGAGTTGGCCAGTGTTTACAAATCCAGTTCACCTGGACGTATAACCGGCTACCGAGAGAAGTGAAATCCAAAGCTGAGCAAAGGTTGGAAACCATGTGGACGCGTAGCCGACTACACGTCCACATGAATCCGCTTCCTCGATGAGTGACTTGGCGGGATTTGGGGTAAAACGAGAACTCTCCAGGCGACGTGCGCATTTAGCAGGAAAATGCCGTGACGCCACGGGCATACCTCCAACGACTCCTCAGGAGTCGGAAGTTCTTAGCGCTTTGAGGCGTTGGATCGGCCGGATCGCTTAGAGATTGCGCTCTTCGGCAATCGCGGAACAGCCTGGACGCCCGCCCAAAGCGTTGCGATCGTCTGCTCGATCACGAGAGTCTGGTCAGACAATCCAGGCACAACTCCTTGGATAACAAAGAGTGTGGCTAGGCCGAAGATCGTAAACCACCAGGTGTGGGCTATCACGATGTCATCCTTGTTCGGCAATCCTTCATCCTTGGCAACATCGAAGAAGAGTTGCACGAAACGCGCGAACAACGGCGCGCCAAGGTCGTCGATGTATTGTCCAGCGCGGACGCCGTTTCGGCTCTCAGGCCCGAAGAAGACGTTGCGGAACTGCTGTGGATGGGCAACGCAGAATTGAATCAAGCCGCGTGAAGTCGCAAAAAGGCGCTCTTTCGGTGCAAGATGTTGAGCGGCAATCGCGTCGAAGTTCTGAATCATCAGCCCGATCGTCTCGCGGCTCAACTCAGCAAGGATGTGTGATTTGTCAGGAAAATGCTGATAGATCACGGCGTGCGTATAGCCGATCTCTTTAGCGATCTCGCGAAGCGTCACGGCTTCGTAACCGCGATCGGCGAACATTTTACCGGCGGCCGCAAGGATTTCGCCCCGCAACCTCTCCTTGCGCTCGACCCGGCGACTCGGTGATGTAGATGTCATTTTGATAGCTTAGTCCATTTTGACGATTTTTGCGACCGATTGTTAATTTATAACCATTGGATACAAAACCACTGATGATTTTGCAACCATTGGTTAGGTTGATCCTCTAATAGTCAGATCGCTCATTTGGATGGGCGGCCAAATACGAGGCAAAAGGAGAATGCGATGAAAGTTCTAGTGATTGGAGCAGCAGGCAGGATCGGAGGAGCGCTGGTAAATGAGGCGCTGGCGGCCGGCCATAAGGTAACGGCTTTCGTGCGTGATGCCGCGCCGTACAAGAAGGCGAACGTCAGAGTCGTCGCGGGCGACGTGCTGGACGCGGATGCGGTCGATGTTGCGGTAGCCGGACAGGACGCGGTGATCGACGCGCTGGGCGGCAAGACGCCGTGGAAAGTGACGACGATGGAAACGAGCGCGGCACACAATATTGTCGACGCGATGCGGCGCAATGGCGTGCGGCGATTGCTGAAGATTTCGGTGGTGGGTGCGGGCGAGAGTGTCAAGAACGCGGGTTTTTTCAACGAGCACCTGCTTATGAAGACGTTTCTGCGGGGTCTGCTGGTAGACAAGGCGGGCATGGAGACCGAGATCGAAGGCAGCAACCTTGACTGGACGCTCGTGCGGCCGCCGATGCTGACCGACGTCGAGAAGACCGGCGTTGCCAGGGTGCTGAGCACGGAGGGCGGCGAGAAGGCGCACAAGATCGGGCGGGCCGATCTGGCAGCCTTCATGGTGCAGCAACTGGAAAGCAGCCAATATGTGCGTCAGGCCGTGACGGTGACGACCACATAGCAAGGCCTCCGCGAAGAT
Organism: uncultured Acidobacteriaceae bacterium; assembly: GCA_963820245.1. Classification (GTDB taxonomy): domain Bacteria; phylum Acidobacteriota; class Terriglobia; order Terriglobales; family Acidobacteriaceae; genus Telmatobacter. The sequence goes on from CAWFZC010000006.1 coordinate 360,458, forward strand.
CAACCACCTCTCCCATCGAGGCGAGCCGATCGGCTGTGTAAAGGCCTGTCACGACTCATGCGACAGATAACCGTGGAAACCCACGGTACTAGCGGAGTGCTAGCTGCGCAACTCACAAGCTCTGTCGTTCGCATTGGAGCATCACTTTCATTCTAACAAGGAGAAAACAATCATGTATTTAGTCATGGGTATTACTGGAAAAGTTGGCGGCGCCACGGCGCGGCATCTGCTGAAGCAAGGCAAACAGGTGCGCGCACTTGTGCGCAATCGCGAGAAAGCGGCGAAGTGGGCAGACCAGGGCGTGGAGTTGGTCGATGGAGACTGGAACGATGCGACAGCCATAGCGGCGGCGCTCAAAAGTATTGAGGGCGCGTTTGTTATGTTGCCGGCTGTATGGGCTCCCTCGCCTGATTTCAGAGAAGCAAGGGACGTGATTGCGAACTATGTCGAGGCGCTGACCGGGGTAGTGCCACCGCGGGTGGTAGCGCTCTCCTCGACGGGCGCGCATAGAACAAGCGGGCTGGGGATGATCACGGCCTTATCGCTCCTGGAGCAAGGTTTTCGCAGCCTGCCATCTCCGGTCGCATTTGTGCGTGCAGGCGGCTTTTTCGAAAACTTTCTTTTCGGCTTACAGGCCGCCCAGGGCGGAACACTACCGGTCTTCTACAATCCGACAAACCGGAAATCGATGATGGTCGGGTCAGACGACATCGGCGCTGAGGTGGCAAGGCTTTTGACCGGGCCGGCGTGGTCAGGGCATCGCGTCATCGAGCTCGGTTCGATGGTAAGCGCGGATGAAGTGGCCGCTCAGTTGGGTGAAGTGCTGAAACTCGACGTGAAAGCCTTTGCAGTCCCGCGTGCAGGGTGGGCTGAAGCGTTCGAGCAGTTCGGCATCCCCAAGGGCCACACCGGACCTGCCGAAGAAATGTATGACGGCATTAACGAGGGATGGATGGGCCTCGGAATCGCGGGTACAGAGCACGTAGAGGGTAAGACGTCCGCACGCGATGTGTTTGCGGCTGCAAAGAACGGCGTTAAGGCGTGAGCCCGGCAAACTGAATCAGCACGGTTCCTCGGGAACTGCGCCGCGAACGTCAAGAAAGATTGAGGTCAAACATGAAAGTTCTTGTCTTGGCAGCAACCGGAGGAACTGGACGGCTGATCGTCCGGTTCCGTCCTGGCGAAAGGCCATTCCGGATGCCGTCCCATCCACGCAGCGCGTTGATCTCAGTCGCGTCGAAGAGCCGGCTTATTGCATAACGATTTAAACCATTTAAACCGCAACAGGAGGATCGCTTTGAATTTGAAAACTGAACAGACAACAGATAAACCCGCGCGGGCAGGTCGAGCAACTCAAATAGCCGCGATGGCAATCACCGGCCTTGTCGTCGTCAGCTTTGTATACTTCGGAAGGTTATATCTAATTCACGATCCCGGCGAATGGAGGATTGCCAATCAGCAACTCGGATACCCGCTCTATATCATCCCTCTGCTTGGCGTGACCCACATCCTTGGTGGCGTGGGCCTTCTGATTCCCAATGTGCCTCGATTGACGGAGTGGGTTTATGCCGGTCTCACGATCAATCTTTTACTCGCGTTCTATTCACAGCTGAATGGCGGTGGCAGTACTTGGGAGAAATTTGATCCAATTCTCGTCCTGGCGTTCGTCTTTGCTTCGTATGCATTTAGGCGCTGCATGCACGCAAACCGGTGGTCAATATGAAGAACACCCTTCCTATCAGGGGATCCAGTCCAGCTAGCTTTTTATGGCCAGGCCGCCGATTTAAGATGACTCAAAGTGGAGGGGACTTCCGATGCCAATTGGAACCGACGAGCCAGTGTTTGCATCCACGCCAGCTATCTGAGGACATATAGATAGAGCGCAGTCGCTCTAGCTTGATAAATGGCGGAGAGGGAGGGTCCGTGCCCTTATTGCGATACGCCGAGCCACATTGAGTACCCAACACAGATCAGCAGATGGCAGGAACGGGCGTGAGCGGGGAAGTCCGGAGAATACGCCGGTTTCCCAGATTTGAACCGAGCGCATCATTGCCAGCTGGGTCGGCGACGGCGGCGGATGAGTATTCGGCTTGGAGTTCCTGAGATTGCAAATTGCCTCGTCCTCGAGTGTCCGACTTTCCCAGGTCATCTCCCGGGAACAACTCTACAGCTAGAGCACTGAGCGGAGTGAGTGTGGAGAGTCGGAGCTGCGCGAGGATCGATTCAACATGAATCTGCGAAAAAACGGTTGTACCGATGAGGTCACGTGTCTGAGGAGTCGGCCTGACAAAGAACTCCCCGGGCGCCTGCTCGGGGAACTGCGGCACCAGCACGCGATGCGTGAGCAGGATATTACGCCAGGATTCACCGTCAATCTGCATCACCTGGGCGTAGAGCATGACCACAATCTCAGTGCGCGGGTCGCCGAAATACGTGTCGATGAATCGCACGCCGTTATTGACGGTTGTGGCGTAAGGTGCGCTGACGAAGATTGCCTTAGGCGTGTGCTGGATTGCGCAAACCAGATGCGGCGCTGGATGCTGAATGCCGGTGACAACGAGGGGCGCGCCGAATCGACCCTGCGCCGTCGACCAGCGATAGTGCTCGGTCCCTCCTGAATCTTTTCCAAGATCATACTTGTGCCCCACTCGAAACTCGTATGTCCAGAATGAAAGCAGTTCAAGAGCCTCAGATGAGATGCCAGGGGGTAATGGCAGCAAATAATGAAGCCCTTTGGTGTGCGAGCTGGCGGGTATTAGTTGCGTCATCGCGTCCAAGCCTGCGGCATCATCGCTTTCTCCGGGGGAGATAACACGGATGAGTTCCGGGTCGATAGGCAATGGCGGCGGAATAGGTTCGGCGAGCGGACTGGGGATCAGATCGACGGAGAGCAATGGGTCCGGGCCGGAAGCAAGGACGCGCGCAAAGTAAATGTCATCGGGGTCCGCAACCGGCTTGTCGAATTCGATCCACAGAAAACGCTGGCGGATATCTGTCGAACTGTAGGTACTGTCGTGATGGAACGGAGAGAGGGCGATTCCAGTAGCGGCAATCTTGGGGGTTTGCGCTGGTGGAACAGTGATCGGCAACCGTGTTGTGTAGAGCTGCACGAATTGCGATGCAGCAGGGAAGTTGCACGTGACATTCCACTGTGGATTGAGCTCCGCCGGAAAATCGCCTAAGTCTGGCTTGGGCTCCACTGCATCGAAGAAAATAATGCGCGTAGTAGTACGATCGGGCACAGTCGTCAGGTCTCCGAGAGCCAGCGCCGAAACGGTATTCGGGTAGCTCACAGTACCTGGAGATCCGCTGGTTCCGGTGGGGCTGATGGTGAACGCAGGTTCAGCGAACCCATCCCACGACCAGTCACGATCGAGGTTGAATTCTAGCGCGACGATCCAATGATTGAGAAATTCGGGCTGGTTGGCAAAAGTGATGGACGAGTAATCGGAGGCCAGGGTGTGACGCAACGCCTGTGAGCAGCCAAACACAGTGCGCGTGCCAGGCATTCCAGTGAACACGAGGTTGTCGGCTTTCAGATCGAGAGCCTGGGCTAACAGCTGGACCATGTTGTCGGAAGGCTGAAGATAAATGGCTTTGACTTGCGACACGGGATCCACTGGAAACAGAGCGGTCTCCGCAGTCGCCTCTTTGCGCACGATAAAGTCGCTCATCAGTCCGAGTGGCGGTTCAGCGTCGGCGTAATAGTTGGGCCGCGGTTGGCAGAGAGCTTGCAGTCGAATGCGGATATCGCGCGCTGTGGGAATAGGAATGGTGGTTCCGACAGAGGTGAACGTGGCGAGATCAGAAACCTGGTGAATATCTTCGTAGTCGAGATTAATGGTGATGCTCGGATCTGGGTCGGCGGCGGTTGCATTGAATGGAATCTCAACGCGATAGACCACGCGATAAAGACCATCCGTATTGTCAGGAAGAATGCCAGGCGTTCCGGTATCGTGCGCGGGCATGCGGGCTTCTACCGTAATGGCGAAGCGGTCTACGTCAGGGTCGGGCACGTTCAGTGTCGAGTGATTGGCAAGAGCTTCCGCAATCAGCGCATCGAGCGAGGCTCCAGTAAAGGTTGTCGGAGTTACGCCTGCGAAAATCGCCTCGGGGTAACCAAGCCGTGGCCGCTGTACGGTGATCGTCTGGATGGCCTGCGTCGCATCGGGAACCGGAACATGAGAAGGAACTGCTGGAAATGTTCCGCGTGTGATGGCCGTGGGCGCGGGCGTTTGTGAGACGACAAGGGCCTTGGGCGGCAGGTGGCGCACAAAATGGCATTTTCCAATTGGAGCAAGCGCGGGGTTAGTCGATGCATCGCTGGAATTCGGGCCGCCTCCGGTTAAGTCCGCGAGCCGCACGCGGAACTGGTAGTCCTGACCATAGCGCAGCACCGGCGCGTTGCTGAGGAATGCCTGCAGAAAACTACTTGGCATGGGCTTTGTGCCGGGTGTTAGTTTTGACGTGGTGTCATCGTGCACGACCAGCGAATAACCCTGCCATTGTGCAAAGTAGAGCGGCAACCACGCTTCAGCGTTATTGGGCCCAGCAGTTGGTGTAGGGCGAAGAGGAGTCGGCTCGATCCATAGTTCGCTTGGAGCAGGCAACGTCGTCGAACCTGTAGCGTCTGCTGTGGTGCCGTTGAATTGGAGTGTCCCCGTTACCATGCATAGCGACTGCCACGCGTCCGCCGCAGTTTGGCGCACATCGACGCGATAGCCCTGCACGCCCATCGCGGCTTCAGGATTGTTGGGGTCCGCCGCGGCCCCCAGACGGAATCGCAACAATTCGAGCTGCCGATTGCACCAGATCGTCAATTGCTCATCGTCCCATCCGATTTGAATGCCTGCTTCGGCGCCGGGAGCGATCTGGTCGGCATTGGCGGTGGCGGCGTCGATGGTGGCGGGCTGGTTGCAGTGGATGATCTTTGCAAATCCATCGTCGTATTCTTCGGCTTCCGCCTGGACGTCGTCATAGTTGCCCGCAGGAACATCCACGACCGGGAAGAGTTGCGCGGCGAAAAGCGTGCGTTCCTCGGCTGGCGCAATCGCGGGAATGCGCGCAGCGTAACGGCGAAGAAAATCAAAGTTGCCGGAAGCCTGCCATTCGGCAGTGTAGGGATTGGTTCCGGCAGTGGTGTCGGGGGTGACATAAATCCAGCCGCCATTTTTCAGTAGCGGTGCTGTGATGCTGAGCGAAATCGGATAGATCAATCCCAGAGCTTGTGCAAGCACGGGCTGACGCAGTGCAAAAGAAAGTATCTGCCCCCACTGGATGGTTGGCTGTGGCGGATTGGGATCGGTATTCGGCTTTTGACCACGAATGGCGCAGCAAAATCCGTCTCCAACTTGCAGGTCATTTGTGCGCGGCTGAGAGAACGGGAACGCGCTGGTGTAACTTGGCGGCAGCGATTTCTTGATGCGGACGCCGCTGGGAGAGACAGGGGCATTGGTATTCACTGTCACGCCTTTGCTGGTCAGATTCTTCTTGAGTAGCGTAAACAGCGCCACTGCGTTGGCGGGCGGGGCGGCGGTAAAGGGAACCTGCAGGGCGATGGGCGAGCTGTCGGTCGGCAGCGAAGCCAGGCTGTCAATGACGCACGCGTTGAGTTTGAGAGTGGTTCCTGCAAACGCGGGCCAGCCTGCATCCAACGCTGCCGTTGGATCTCCGAGCGGTAACAGCAGCAGGCGCAGGTCGAGTGTCGAGGACGCGCCGGACGGCGTCACTCGCTGGGGGAAGGTCATCAAGCTCAGGCGAAGATCGTTGAGTGCCATAGGAAGCTCCTGTGCTACAGGCTGAGGTCGATTGCAGGGGTGGTAAAGCCTTGGCTGAATTGCCACGAACCGTCCCAGTCAACACTTGCGACCCAAGCCACCGTGAGGTGGATACCGACAGATACAGTGGCGATCATGGTGATGGTCTCGGAAGGGAAGTCGATCTCCGGAGGAGGAAGTATTTTGATTGTCGGAACGGGTAGCGGGTCGACGGTGACGCCAATTCCGGCGGTAAGCGTGAGTGAGGCGCTCGCGAGTCCATCGAGAACATCGACAGAGGCCTGTCCGGTCAACAGGACCATCAGAGTGATGTCGGGTGGATTCACATCCACGTTGAGCGCGATCACAATCGATGCTGAACCCGACGCGATTCCCAGATCGATCGCGAGGGCGAGACCAATGCCAGCCTGCAGATCGATATTCGGTGCATTGTTCTTCAGGCCGATGTCGACCAGCCCGTTGCCGGACAGGGGCGATACGATCCAGTTGAACGGGTTGTCCGGGCTGCCGATCCCCACGGTGAATCCAGCGTTCAAAGGTGAGAGCTGAATGGCAAGCCCTAGATCAAGACTAATGCCGCTCAACTCGCCCAGCCCAAGCGGCAGAGTGGGAAGCGCGAAACTGTCCTGAACAGTGAGCTTGCCGTCTGAAAGACCAATCTGGAGGCCCGCGGCTTTGCCACCTGGAAGAAAGGACGCGATTGCCTCAATTCGGCTGAAGATGGTTTGAATCGCGGCGAGCGCATTGCTGAACTGCACATTCAAGTTGGTGACGTGTGGTTTGGTGTTCTCATCTCCGACGAAGCCACCAACATACGCAGTCGGGTCAGCGTCGAATCCAGCAACGATGGTCAGCAACGGTTTCGCAGAGAGCGATGGAATCGTGACAAGCAGGCTCAGAGGAGTGATCGAAATCGACCAGCGCGGGGATGCCGTGGGATCGATATTAAGCGTGATCTTCGTAGGCTTGGGAGACGTGGTTGGTTCGCCGCTCGCGTCGGCATAGGCCAGTTCGAGCTTGAAGATATCCGCTAGGTCGGCAAGCGTACTTTGCTTCGCCCCAGTTGCAGTGGATGGATCGAGCGGATACGTGTATTCCTTCTTGTACTTGAGGCCGTCAGGCAGATTTTCAATCTGTTCTGCTGCGCCCGTGACCAGCGACAGCGCATTGGCGATATCCGGGAACAGGCCGGTGGCATTCAGCAGCGCGCCCATGTCGCCAAAACTCGGCGCAGCAGGGAGTTGAATACCGGGCGCTTGTCCGCTGCCGCTGGCTACGCCGGCTTGTGGAACCTTCGGTTGCTCAAACAAAAGCTTCTGAGTGCCGGTCGATTGCAGAAAGCTGTAGATATTGTCCGGGGTGCCGAGTTGCAATACGTCTGTCGTGTCGGAAAAGTGCCATGCGGCTGTGTCGGCCGCGTTCTGCACCAGGGGAATCGAAGCACTGGGCGGCAGCAAATGCGGGGCCGGTTCAGTGGATGCCCGCTTGCCGACTCCCCACGCTCCATCGCGCGGAAGTTGCGGTGCCCCGCGGACGGCCACCGCGACGGCAGGCGAACTGGCGCCGTTGAGAGCCATGTTCACTTCAACCGTTGTGCAACGGAGGCCGACTCCTGGCTGCGCGCCCAGACTCGCTACCGCCATGATGCAGGGTAGATCGGGAGTCAACGCACCGCTTTGCGCGATCAGTGAGGCGATCTGCGCAAGTCCAGGCAGATAGCCCAGGTTGGCCGGATCCACCGGGTCGAATACCGGAGTCAACTGTACATAGCCAACCAGGTCGCGTGAAGGAACAAGGTTGATGGGCTTCCCGGATGCGTCGAGGATGTTACTGACTGTACCTCCAGCTACGACGCTGATGCGGCTGTCGATTCCGATCTCAGCATCGAAGAGGACCTTGCGGAACTGGAATGGATCTGTAAACGGCGGCGGCGGTGCGGGTGTGGCCGTGATTACGTTGCTCGGTCCTTCAAGGTCGCGAATGTTGCGAACGTTGTAAACGCCGAGCACCGCGCCCTTGTGTACATGGCCGGTGAATTCGGGGGTAAGGAACGAAAACTCACCGGGCGTTGCTGCCTGCCATCCCGAGTCCTTCCGATCTACCCATCCTGCCAACTGTCGCTGAATAGTGACCGTCCGCACTAGGCGCACGCAATAAGGGTAGAGTATGGTCTCCGCCTTGATCACTTCATAGCCGGTTCGGCCTGTGACGGTGTTGAACTGCACCTTGATTATCGCCGGGGGAAATTCCTCATCCCTCCAATCGCTGAAGATGCTCGCGCCATATCCTGAGAAATCAATCCGCCGCAGCGGAACCGTACTGCTGCCAAATTCACTCTCGAAAATCTGGCCAACATCTTGACCAAGCACAGAGTAGCCGTACCCTGATGGCCCCGGGTTGGCCGGATATGGAAAGACGTGAGTGTAACCGCCGAAGCTTGCGTTGGGTTGGTCAGCGTTGGGTGGAGTCGTATTCGACGGGGCGATCACCTTGAGCTGATGGCCGCCGCGAAGATCAAGGCTCGCGAAATCGGGCCGATTGAGCCCGAATGCGCCAAGATTGGCGAACATCTGCGGCACCTGCCCTGAGCCCGACTTGATCAATGCATTGGTCTGCTCAATGTGCGCAGTAAGTCCGAAGGGAAGGCTGAACGTGGCGTGGAATGGCTTGCCCGCTTCCACGTTCTTCACCTGCGAGGTGAGCACCGGAATTGGAGCCAGCGGTACAAGTTGCTGGAAGTTGATGGAATGGACGACCAACGGGCCGCCGTCGCCCGCGTCGATGCCGGCGGTGATCAAGCCTTGAGGCAGTTCTTCTGAAACCATCGGCTCCCACGAAGTCTGTGGGAGCGCGAACGTGGCTAGTAATCCCTGATTGAATGCCAGGGAAAGATCCGTGAATCCGTAAGCTGGAGCGTCTCCTTGCGTGTTTGCTAGCAGGCTTTGATCTCCGCCCGCGTCGTAATCCACACCCAGCTTCACACCGAAAAGGTCGGCTCGGCTCGATAGGTCGAGCAGGACAAGGCCGCCGGCTTGGCGCCCCCGGGCAACCTCGTCGAGAAATCCCACACCTGCGCCGGTTTGCGAAGAAGTCGCCAACGCCAGCTGGATGCTTGGCGCGCTCGGCGACCCTTCCCACTGAATTTCAATAAGCAGCATCTCCGGGCTCTGCACGCTCGCTTGCGATCGAACGGTTTCAACTGTGTCGAAGCTGGCTGCGTAGGGATCCGGCAACGAGGGCAGGAGCCAGAAGGCGTGGAAGAGAAGTCCAAGGCGGCATTGCTGGACGGTAGCCGTCTGCGCTTGCAGCGTTCCGATAAAGACTAGGAGCGATGGTGGCTCGACGCCGAGGAGTGCGTTCTTGAATGCGATGGACAGTTCCTTCAAGTAGATCGACGGCTTGGTGGTTGGAACCGCGATCAGAAAGACTCGAGTTTGCGTCGCTTCCGCGAAGAAGATGGCCAGCGCATTCATTTTGAGGAAAGGAAGGCGTGTGCCATTGGATTCGAGCGGCCGGTCAAGATACGCATTCAGTGTTCCGCTCGCGAACAGCAACTCCGTGCTCGCTGTCGAAAGATACTCTAGCGAAGGCTTGGAGTAAATCATATCGATCGTCGAATTGCGGTTCAGCGCGGCTGGCTTCTCCGCCCACAACTCAATAGTGGAAGTCGTAGAAGTTGTGAGTGATGAGGAGGCGGCGATCGTCAATGTTCCCGGCGACGCTTCCAGAATCACGCCATCGAATGCGTACGGTTGAGGCTGCATCTTCCAGTATGCAAAGATTCCGGAACCCAATCCGAGATAGAGATATCCCGCGCCATCAGCGTCGCCCAGGTTGGCGATGGTCGTCTCCGGAGCTGGCAGTGCCCATCCTCCCGTGGCAATCGCGGCCGAGCCCGAGGGAATGAAGACAGTCGACAGCACGTTTTCGAAAGTGAAGCTGGCAACATCTCGGTCGCAGGCAATCGCAACCTGCCCGGATGCAAACGCCGGCAACTGATGATTCCAATGGAAATTCACCGTTGTGCCGTAGGCGTTCAGGGAGCTGTCGTCCAGAGAAATCAATTTGGCGGAATTCGCGGCGAAATCAATTTGAATCTTGCCCGGTGTCTGGACTTTCGCATGATTACTATCAGCGCCAGGACCACCGGCGGGCGTTGGCGAGGGATGCGGTGCGAGCTCCGCGGTGAATGTAAAAGTCGCTCCGGCGGGCAACACCACAACTCCGGAAATGAGGCTGGCCGGGACGCTGAAATCCAGAGTCCCGCTTTGAATCTGAAATCCAGTGAAGCTGCCGGCAGGCGAGCCGGTGGCAAGCCATGGGGCCGGAAACCAGACGCTGCCCGCTCCCAGATCCAGGTGTTGAGCTGTGTCGCCGATGTCGACTTTCACCGGGAACACGCCAAACACATTGGATGCATTTCCGAATGCGAATCGCACCGAGAACGTCAGGTTGAATATGTGCAACCAGTAAGGTATGCCGGTATAGTCCTCGAACGGCCCAAGAGTCTTAGATACCTTCATGCCCGAGGCCCACGCTGGCGCAGCGCCACTCGGCGCAGAGAGCGAACTCAGATAGCCGAGCTGCGCAGGAGCCGCAGCGGGATCATGCGCGGCGACAACATTTGCGGTAAGCTTCTGGATCTCCGAGTGTACCGTGTCATCGAAGACAGCAGCATGCACTGCCGTCGGTTCGGTTGCACCGGCAACTGGCTTCGCGATGAGCAGTGCCGGCGCGATCCCGTGCAGCAGTGTCTGGGCCAGGATGGTACGGGCCTCTTCAAGATCGGCGACCGTCGTGAAGCTCGCTGGCTTCAACGATCCCGTAGTTTGCACTAGCACTTGAGCGACAACGGTTTCATTCATCGTGGGGACTCCGGAGGGGCAGGGAAGAAATGGGCGCAGCGGGCTAACGCAGCGGGCAACACCGGATTGCTCATGAATCAATAGTGATTTCGGGCCGCAGTTCGTTTCGAACTATTCAGGGAAATAGAAATTCAATACGATCCGTCACCGTTTTTCTGGATTTTCCTGATCCCAGCGCCGCACCGGGCACCACATCTTGTTGGCGTGCCGTGACCGTTGCTGCGGTTGATGAGTTCCAACTTACCGTGAGGGCGGGCAGACGATGGTTTCGGCGTCAATCGTAGATGCTCGCAAGCTCAGGCGCCACATTCGAGATCCTTGGATCTCCTTGCGAAGCTCGGCATCGAAAGTTCATTGCTAAGTGAGTCGATCATGTCGTCGATGCCAACAAGGCCCTTTGGCGCAACTCTTACAATATCGAATGATATGCGGAACTGCATGACGATGACTGACATGCACATGACTTAAGTAATGGTCCAAGTTGGAATGTTTGTGCCGGCGCTAAACCTTAGGTGGATGAGCGCGTCGCCCTGTATGCGTAAATGGAGGGTTACTTTCCCTTCCCAGAGTAGCAGCGGACGATCTGGATATCGTTGATCTTTCCTTTATCCACCGTATGAAGATCGTCCGCCAGTTTGCCTTCTGTGCCAATCATGTCGGCCAGTGTTTACGAATCCAATTCACCTGGCCGTAAAACCGGCTTCTTGGACAGTGACTTGAGAACCGGCTGCGGTCCGCGCGTCGATGGTGGACTCATTCATTACGGCGTTGATTCGTTGTATTCGGTCAGAACACGACTACGCTCACCATTGGCTCTCGCTAACAATCGGAAGCTATCTTGGTCCGATCTATGGGCTGCTCTGGAGTCCGGAAATCTCCCGTTGTCGGACCTCAGAACCCGTCGCCCGCCGCTCACCGGCCCCCTATCTATATATATGGCTTCTGCTGAGCGCTGCCCGGATCAGTCCCGCAACCCTAGACCCACCCTACTCCACCCTTCGTCAAAATAAAGAACTCTGCTCATGCCCACTACCAAATCTCTCCTGCCTTCGGCCGCGCCCGATCTCAATCCACTTCTCGAGCGCGTGCGCACTCTGAGAATGAACTCCAAATGGCTGCTGACCCGATCGGGCTACCGGCGGGATTTCGAACAATATCAACGCTTCTGCTCGTCGCACGGCCTCATTGCTGTACCTGCCAGTGAGTCAACGAACTGCCTCTACCTGGCACACTGCTCTCCGGCATCAGCAACTTTGTGCGTAACATCGGCGGCGGCACCGGAATCTCGCTGCTCACGACCTTTCTTGCCCGCCAGGATCAGATCCATCGCACCGCTCTTACCGCGCATACCAACCATGGCAACCCGTTTTTCGAGAAGCAATACCAGGGTTTGGTGGGAAGCGCTGCAGCCACCGGCGTCGGGCCGGTCCAGGCCGCGCATCACGCCCTGGCGCAACTTTCCGGGCGCATCGATCTGCAATCGAGTGTGCTCAGCTTTGCAAATTCCTTTTATGTACTCAGCATTCTGGTTTTGTTCCTCATCCCGCTGCCCTTCATCATGAGGCGGCCAAGTGCGGAAGAGTCATCAGCCGGCGCGGCTGCCCACTAGCGAAACCTCGGCTCCGGTGCATGTCCCGCGATGCGCCTCAAGGTCAGCGCCCCTTGCTTACGCCAGCTTCAGCTTTTGCACCGCGGACCCAACGGCTTTCAGGTTGGCCAGCTTCATCTCTGAGTATTTGCGGGAGATGAGAACGCCGTCTGCCCCGCCCTTGAACGCGGCGACAACAGCATTCTCGGTTCCATACGGCGTGCACTTGCTGTGGTTTTCTTCCGTCGGAATGTCCACATCAATACCCGGCCACAATTGCGTCTTGGTTCCTTCAAGACCGTCGCGCGCGCGCTTCGTTTCGCGGTAAACGTAGTCCGATGAGAGGCCAGTGTACGGAATTTCATCCAGGCCGCGTTCCTCGTAGTTCAGCACGCGGTAGTGGAAGTCGAGCAACTCCTGCTTGGGCACATCGCCAAACATGGAGGAGTGCATGTTATCGATGTAAGTGGCCATGCGCTCGCCGCCGCAGTTGTGGTATATCACCATCTTCAGGAAGTCAGAGTGCGGAGCGATCGCCTGCAGGTCCTGCTCGGCCCGGTAGATGGGATTGAAAGAATTGTTATGCCAGATGTGCCAGCCAACCTGGATCGAGGGCTTGATCGACTTCACCTTCCCGTAGATGGCCGCGTAGGTTTCGCGCAGACTGTCGGTCCAGAGCATCTCCCACGCAAGCAACTCGGGATAGCGCAGCATCAGCCGCCACAGCGTTACGTAATAACCATCGACGGGCCGCTTGCTTTGATGCCCGGCGACAACAAATTTCTGCAACTCAAGGAACCCCTGGCGAGCGCGCTCCGGATCGATGCCGCGTTCCTTTGCCTTGGCCACGCAGAACTGGCAGAAGCAAGTTACATGGCCGCCTTCGGCGCGCCCGTGGCTCGCTCCCAGCATGTTTGAGAAGGCGCCTTGCCGCTCCGAGCCCCACATGATTCCGTCGATGTCGTACAACCGCGACCAGTTTTCTGACATGCCCAAAAGCCAGTTGCGATAGTTCGGATTGTTGAAGCAAAGAGTGGTCGCGTTCTCTCCCGACAGCTCTTTCTCTTCGAGTTGCTGAATGTTCTCGAGGTCCTTGCGAAACACGTCTTCAAACCAGCAAATGGTTTTCATGCCGCGCTTGCGCGCTGCGGGGATCACTGCCTCCAATACGTCGTAGTCGCCGAAATCCGGCGCACGGAATTTCTTGAAGACGGTATCGCTGAAGTACTTCTGATCCACCTTGGTGTAACTGCCGCCGTAGAACGTATCGGTGTCGTATGCCTGCTTGCCGTGATCGGGCAATGGCTGTCCCGGCACCTGGCGCCCGGCAATGCCGCGGCCGTAGGTAAATGTCGCGACGAACAGCGTATTGATTGCGGCGTCGTTTTGAAATTCATCGAGTGCTTTTTCAACGCCTTCATCGACAAACGAAACGGCCCCCACCTGCAGGCCGATCATCTTTGACGTAACGGGAGCAGCCGCCGCTTTCTGAGCCGGAACAGCCGTGGCCAGGGCGGCGGCTGATGCGCTTTGCAAGAATGTCCTTCTGTCCATGCTGGTTCTCTCCATTGTTCGCTTCGGTCAAGGCCCAGGATACAGGCAGGGTTTCACTTCGACATCCAGTCAAATTCAGCGGGCGAAATGCCTTCCCGTTCGAGCGATTAAAGATTTCCGCAGCGCATCAGGAAATGCTCATCTCGCGCAGCGCGGCTCCAACGGCTGCAAGGTTCGCCAGCTTCATCTCGGAGTACTTGCGCGAAATCACCAAGCCCGTTCCTCCGCCCCGGAAGCATGCCTTGGTGCATTCGTTCACCACCGGCGGGCTGCACCGGCTGAAATCCAGATCCACGTTGGCAATGTCGACGTCAAGGCCCGGCCATATCTGCGTCTTGGTTCCCTTCACGTCCTCAACCGTCCGTTTTGTTTCACGATAAACGTAATCGGGAGAAAGCCCCGTGTAGGGTAACTCCGCATAACCACGCTCGCGCAGATTCATGATTCGATATTCGAACTGCAGCGCTTCATCGATCGGCATGTCGCCATACATAGTATTCCGGGTGCTGGTAATGTAGGTCTCCATGCGCGTTCCGCCCAGGTTGTTGTAGACCGTGATCTTCAGAAAGTCGGAGTAGTCGCTGATTTTGGTAAGGTCGGTTTGCGCGCGGAAGAATGCACTGAAACTGAGCGCGTGCCACACGTGCCAGCCCACCTGCACTTCAGGACGAATGGATTTCGTCTGCTTGTAGATGGCCTCGTAGGTCTCATGCACGCTGTCGTTCCACATGGTCTCCCAGGCCAGGATTTCGGGATAGCGGAACAGGATGCGCCAGAGTGTGACGTAATACCCGTCATTCGGCCTTTGACCGCCACGACAGGACCGCACCCAGTTCTCCAGTGCGTGAAAGCCCTCGAACGCGCGCGCCACATTCACGCCGCGTGCTTTGGCCTTCTCCTGGCAGAACGTGCAAAAGCAGGTCACGCGCGCCGGATCGTTGCCGTTGCGATTGTGGACCGACTCCACCATGTTGCCGAACGCCCCGTATCGTTCCGAGCCCCACATGATGCCGTCAATGTCATACGACTTGACGAGATCCTCCTGAAGCGCCAGCCAGAACTTGTGCACATCGGGATTGTTGAAACAAACGGTCTGTGCATTTTTGCCGTAGAGGTCGCGCTCCTGGAATTTCTCAATACCGGGAATCGACGAACCGAAAACGTCCTCGCTCCACGCATACACTTTCATTCCACGTTTCTTCGCCGCGGGAATCACCAACTCGAGGCAGTCAACGTTGCCGTAGTCTGGCGCCTTCTCTGGCTTGAGGGCGGTGTCCTTGTAGAACTCCAAGTGTGGTGTTGCGTAGTTGCCCCCGTGCCCTTTTGAAAAGTCTTGGTCCTGCTGAATGCCATGATCGGGAAACGGATGTCCCTTCAGTTGCCGGCCCGTAATGCCGGTGCCGTAGCTGAATGTCCCCATGAAGAGTGCATTCACTCCACCCTTTTCCTGCAGTATGTCCAGAACTTTCTCAGTGCCCTCGTCAAGGAAAGATACGGCGTCAATTTGAATACCGATGACGGGGTTCTTCGGCAGCGTCGGCATGGGAGCTTCCGGCTCCTGCTGGGCCGGCGACCCCGGCGCAGTCGAGAGCGCGCTCAAGGTATGAGGAACTCCGGCGCCGATTGCAGCCACTGCCGATCCGGCGCCGGTAAGAAATTTGCGACGATCAATCCCACTCATGAAGTTTCCTTTTTAGAAGTAAATCTTTGCTGCTGCCTGGAAGATGCGATTGGCATTGAGCGTACTGGAAACAATGCCGGCAGAGGACGACCCGATAGTAGCATTGGGCGCCGAGAAGGTGGGATGATTTGCCAGATTGAAGCTCTCGAAGCGAAGCTCCAGTTGACGATCTTTGGAGTCGCCCAGTGAGAACATCTTTTTGAGTGTCGCGTCAACATCAACCAGCCCGTCGGAACGCAAGATATTGCGGCCGGCGGTGCCGTAAGTATATTGCGTGGGAATTGCGAACGCCGTTGGATCGAACCATTGCTTCGGCGTAGGATGCGCCGACTTGCCGTTACCGATGCGGTTCGGCCACTCGCCCGATACACCAGTGTTGGCCACATCGCTGGAAAGAGTCGGCGTGAAAGGCTGACCTGTTCTATTCGTCAGCACGCCGGCCAGTTCCCAGCCGCCGACAATCCCGTTGACAAAGGAGTTGCCGTCGTGGAGGAAGGCGCGCCCTTTTCCAAACGGAAGTTGATAGACAGAGCTGACGGTCAGGTTGTTCGTAATGTCGTAGCTGCACAATCCGTAGTTTTGTTTCAGCAGCGAAAGCGTGGATGGAGCGCCCTCTACCGAGCCGTTGTCGAGGCACTTGCTCCACGAGTAGGACACCAGCGCATAGACTCCCGCACCCATGCGCTTCTCAAGAGTTACTTGAAGCGCGTTGTAGTTTGCAATGCCATCGCTGAGGCCGATGGATGCAGTGCCCCACTGCGGAAACGGCCGGCGGCTCTGCACGTTGCCCGGCCCCGGCGCAGGCACATTCTCGGGAACGCTGATCAACTGGTTATGCGATGTCTTGTTTCCCGCGTAGCCAATGTTGAGAGACATATCGGGAAGGATTTGCCTTTGCACCGCCAGACTGTATTGGTACATCAGCGTGTGATTGAAGGTGGTGGGAGCAGAGGAGATGGCTGGCTGCTGACAACTGGCCAGAGCCGGGCCAATGCCTCCGGGCCAACTCGATCCCGTGCACGGCTGGCCCGGGTTCGGATTGGGCGCAACCAGTGATGAGCCAAGCCACTGGAACGGATTCGACCAAAAGAATTCGCCGGTGGCCGCCGAGTTCACGAACAAGGGCGCAGCGGCTGGATTGGTGAACGTCTGCTGAATCAGGATCGGCGGCACGTGCGCCCACTGCAGCGACATGTTGGTGTCAAGAAAGACGGGGAAGAGACCGAAAGCGCCACGAACCACGGTCTTGTTGTCGGAGGGCGGATGCCATGCAAAACCGATGCGTGGCACGTACAGTCCAGGACCTGTCTTGCGAATGGACTGCGGCAAATGCAGGGTATTCGTTCCCGTGATCCTGTCGCCGAATAGAGGAATCAGCGCGGGCGTTTCGGGCTGCGCGGTTGGATCGAGGAATTTGCCCTGGCCATCGGTGGGAATGACCACGTTGCCGCTTCCGGACGCATTGAATCCGGTCGTCGTTGAAGGCAGGAATGCCGACGTCTCCGAATCGACGCCGCGGAAGAATGGATCGTACTCCCAGCGGAATCCCAGGTTCAGCGTGAGGTTGCTTGCGATTCGATAGTTGTCCTGGATAAACGCCGCCCATTCAATGTTCTGGTTGCCATAGAGTGTCAGCGGGTAGGAGCGCGTGATGGAGGCGGGGAGTCCAAGCAGGTAGTCGGCGAAAGCATCCCCCGTAAACTGCGTGGTGAAACCGAAGACGCCTTCCTGCGACTGCCCGTTGAAGAAGCTGTGGCGCTGCACCCACATCTGCCCGCCGATGCTCAATTCATGCTTGCCCTTTGTGTAGCTGAGCGTATCTGCGTATTCCCATGTACGAATTCGGTTCGACTTGGGGTTGTTCCCGTTTCCTGAACCATTGAATGCGGAATAACCAGAGAGAGTGATGTAGGGAAAACTCGGGCTCTGGTCCACAACGTCGTAGCCCTGGATGCCTGCTTCATCGTCGAAATTTGTGCCCGGCAGGATCTGGCTGAACAGGAAGTAGTCGCGATAGTAGCTGGCGCGCGCCTCGTTAATCCAGCGGGCATTGAAGACGTGCGATTCACTGAAAGCCACGTTCTGCGCTCTGCTCTCAAGTGACTGCGTCTTGAGAGCCGGGTATTGGTTCGGGTCGGTTTCCTGGTTGTTGGCAATGGAGTAGCGCCCCAGAAGATGATCCGAGTTGGAAAGTGCCGAGTCAATTTTGATGTCCGCCTTGTAAATATCAAGGCCCTGCGCTGCGTTGAAGTTGGCCTGGCTCTGCGTCGGCATGAACGGCAGAAAGAACTTGGCCTGATTTGAAATCATGCCTCCCGGAATCATGTTGTTGGTGAAGTTGGCGCCGGTAAATGGATTCTTGATTTTCTTGGTATTGGCGCTGAAGTCTCCCGTGCGCATCGCATCGGTAGGCACCGTATCCGCAAACGTAATGCCTTGCGTCTGGCGGCTCGCTTCAATATCCGTGAAGAAGAAAATCTTGTCTCTTCTGATCGGGCCGCCGACTGTGCCGCCAAATTGGTTGCGCTTCAGAATGTTCTTTGACGTGACCGCAAAATAGTTATGGGCGTCAATAATGTCGTTGCGGATGAATTCATAAGCCGTGCCATGAATGCTATTGGTGCCGCTCTTCATGTTTACGCTTACGACGTTGGGCGTGTGACCGTATTCTGCCGACATGTTGGCTGAAAAGACCTTGAACTCCGACAGCGCGTCCACGTTCGGCTGAATGTTTGTTCCGCCCTGCTCGTATTCCGTGATGTCGGCTCCGTCCATCAGCCAGCCATTCCAGATAAAGCCGGTGCCATTAATCTGGACGTTGACGACCGAGGCACGCAATGATCCGCCACCAGTGATCGATCCCTCGCCGCCCGGCGTGTAGCTGGCTCCCGGAACCAGGGCGACCAACTGCCAGAAGTTGCGTCCGTTCAGCGGCGTGCTCTCGATGGACTGATTCTGCACCACCTGCCCGACTGAAGAGTCGTCCGTGGTCAGCAGCGGAAGCTCCTCCGTGACCGTCACCTCTTCCGTTCTGGACCCCACAGCCAGCGACAGGTTCAGCTCGGCCGCCTGGTTCACCTGCAACGTAATGGACGGCACAATGAGCGTCTTGAATCCCGCCGACGTTGCGGTCACCCGGTAGTGGCCGATGGGAAGGTTGGTGATGATGTAGTGCCCATCGAGACCGCTCTGCACACGGCGGGTCTGCCCAGTATCGATCTGGGTCGCAGTCACCGGGGCGTTGGGGATCGCCGCTCCTTGTGAGTCCTGAACGATTCCGGAGAGTGTCGCGTTTGTCGTTTGACCCATCGCTGAAAGACCAAGTCCGGCAGCGATGATGACTGCCGGCAATATGCGCATTCCTATCGGCCTCATTGAAATTCCTCCTAAGTTTGCTTGCGTCATGAGCCAGGCTGACCAGCCTTAAGCTCACGGTTTGAGCGACAACGGTCCAGCTCCGAGATACTATCCCGATTGACCAATCGTCAGAAACCCCGGGGGATTGGTGTTTCTACCGTTCAAAAAACTCTAGAAATCCAGCAGGGTAGCGGCACCGGAGAAATGTGCCTTTGAAGATTGGCGCGCCCTTTTCACGTAAATCGATGACTGTCCGTCGTCAGTGAAAGGCATGATAGACAGATGGACAGACCATTGTCAACGGCAACCTTGAACGCCTCCGTAAGGCGTCTCCACAACTAGTTTTTGCCAAACGCCACCGTCGGCAAAACCATAAACGGGCGCTGCAGATTTGCTCTTGGGGGTGCGCTAGTCTTGACCTTCCCACCCATCGAACAAAGCAAGTTCTGCGGGATTCCGACAGTCATTCTCGATTGGCCGGCTCTGGCGAAGGGTCCCATCCATGTTCGAATGGGCCGCTCAATGGGAAATATTCGCTGGCCGGCTGGTCAGCTATGAGATCGGAGGTTGCTGGAAGCTGCCGATCAAGTCCAATTTGCGGCACGGCTGAACATCCGGTATCAGCAACCCGGACTTCAACCCAGCTTTTTATTTCTGGTCAGCTTTTTCGAGTCCGGCTCCGAGGCGGTTTGCCTGCTTTCAGCGACTTCGGTTCAGCTTCTGAATCCAGCCGGCTCTCGGCGTCCATCGAGTGACGTTGGAACCCCTCCAGATGAGCGAGCATCGCAGCTCTCGAGGCGTCCGCATCATGGGATTCGATTGCGTTCAGCAGCGTTGTGTGTTCCTTGTTTGAATGCAAAATTGCGTTTGGAGAACGAAGGGCCTTGGTCAAAGCGCGAATCAGCTGACTGCGAATCATGGAGACCAGGTTCAGGATCAGTGAGTTCCCGGATGCTTTGGCAATCACCACGTGAAATTCCGCATCAAGACTGGCAAACTGCGCCTCGTTTGTGCCGCAAGCCTTCATTTTCGCGACAAGTTCGCGAAGCTCTTTCAAATCTTTTTCGGTTGCATTCCTGGCAGCTCTCGCGGCCGACATGCCTTCCAATGCAAGGCGAACCTCAAGCAGGTTGTCGATGTCGGGCTTCTCGGTGACCATGCTCCATTCCATGACCTTGCGCATGAAAATTCCGGGGTCAACGGCCACCGATGTGCCGTCACCAACGCGAGCGTTCAGCACGCCAACAATAGATAAGCCGCGAAGCGCCTCGCGAAGCGATGGACGGCTGGTGCAGAAGTGCTCACACAATTCGCGCTCCGATGGAAGTCGCTGCCCGGGCCGGAGGGAGCCGCTTGAGATCAATTCCATGATCTGCTTCGCGATTTCCTCGGCGATCGAAACTTTCTGGATGGGGCGGATCTTTGACCCAACCGAGTTTCCGCGAAATTGAACTGTGTCCTTCATTCTGTACCAGTCCCCCGCCTCAAAACAAAATCGTTCTCATGCGTTCAAGCGATCATTCCGACTTCTACGTCTCATCCCTTGAACGATGTTCCGCCGGCCGTTTCTCCGGCGCATCCTAGTATAGATCGCCAAAAGGCAGGCTCTTGCGATTCTCATAGGAATAGAGCTGGATCAGTTTGTATCCGTACAGCGACCTGGGTCCAGCGGTCTGCCTCCCGGCAAATCCTATCAAAGTGAAACGACGACGGCTCTTCGACCTCTTCCCCTGAAGACGCCAGGCAGACAAAAACATAGGGCCCGGAAGCGAAGGAACGCCATCTTCCCAAGGGACCGGCACGATATTGTTGTGGTATCAAATACAGTCATCCCCTGAAGACCGCGCGGTGATGTATGTTCTGACAGTATTGGCAACTCGGGAGCGAAACCGGGCGAGTCAATGAGGGGCCCCGCAACCGCTGGAATAGCGGCGAAGCGTAGACTGTGATGCGATCGCGAGTTCGATCTTGCGAAGCTCGCGCGAGTCCCGAAAAGGGCAAGGAGGTTCGGTTTGCGACCAGATCAATAGGAGATCTTCAAAAAAGCGGTGCCTGATCATGGCGAGGAGTCTAGCATTGACGTGAAAAATTGGCCAGCGCGCTCCGATCCGGGCCTGTCACCGGCCACCCGGAAGTAGCCCGATTTTGGGGTTCCTTCCCGTCCGGCGACAAACTGTCTCCGGACTGCGTCAGAAGGAGCAATTGTCAAACGTAGTTGCGAGCGTTGGGAGCGTTAGGCGCGGGGACATCTGCTATATCGCAGGCCGCTGCTGGGAATCACGCATGTGCTGCCGATGCCTCCGACAGCATGGATAGCGAATAGAATTAACCCACGCAGGGAACTTCACCACGGCGCACTCCTGCACGAAAGAATATTTCGAATCGCGCGACTTTGAGAATTCGGAAGACGAATTCCGAATGGTAAATCTAATGGAAATTTCTGATAAGAGGCCGAACATCATGAACTCCAACTCGCTTTATTGCACTCCATCCAGTAGCCGACGTTCTTTTCTGCGCAACGCAGCGTTGACAGCCTTTGCAACAATGAGCCCAAGCGCATTTACCTATGCGTTTGCTGCACCGCGGCCTGATGCTTCGCCAACGGGTGGGCCACTGAAGATACAGGATGTAGAGCTCTTTGAGCTGCATGGAAGCTACCAGGAGGAAGGTGGCGTGAACCGTCAGGCACAAGTGAATCCGCTGGATATTTACGATGGATTGCGAAAGCCTCCTTACGTGGACAAGCCTTCGGGCATGCGCACGGTGAAGACGAGCGCGATCTATGTTCGCATTCGGACGTCAGCCGGAGTGGATGGGCTATACGGCCCGATCGAGAAGGATGCGGCGCTAATTCTGGCGGCTGAGCTGAAGCCGTTCCTGATTGGCAAGGATGCGCTGGCTGGCGAAGCCCTTTGGGACCAGATGTATCGCTCAAACCGGCAGTCGCGCGACGGCATTTTCATGATGGCGATCAGCGCAGCGGACAACGCCTTGTGGGATGTCCGTGGGCGATACTACGGAATTCCCGTATACCGGTTGCTGGGAGGACCAACGCGAGAATCGGTTGAGATGTACGCGAGCTGCCTCGGCTTCTCTCTTGAGCCGGAGGCGGTGCGCAGGCAAGCACTGATCAACAAGAACAATGGCTTTCGATTTCAGAAGTGGTTCATTGGATATGGGCCTGGCTCGGGACCCGAGGGCATGGATAAGAACGTGGAACTGGTACGCATCCTGCGGGAGACGGTAGGAGATGATACTGAGCTGATGTTCGACGCTTTCAGCGGCTGGGACCAGAATTACGCGCTGGAGTGGGCTCACCGAGTAGAGCAATACCGGCCGCGCTGGATGGAGGAAGTAACGCACCCGGAGAAGATTGAAAGCTTCGCGGAAATTCATCGCAGCACGACGATTCCGATAGCTTCGGGCGAACATTTCTACGGACGATGGGAGGTGGAACGCTATTTAGAGGCCAATGCGCTTTCGGTCGTGCAGGCAGATCCGGAGTGGTGCGGTGGCACCTCGGAGTTGCTGAAAATCGGCGTCGTCGCCTCTCTGCACGATGTCCCGGTGATTCCCCATGGCCATAGCCTGCGGGCGGCGATTAACATCATCGCGAGCCAATCGCCAATGACGTTTCCGCTAGGCGAGTATCTCATCTTGAAGATGGAACACTACTACCACTTCGAGAGTAACCCGATGATGCCGGTGAAGGCCCACATCGCGTTGCCGACTGAACCGGGATTTGGAATTGTGCTCGATCAGGCGAAAATCGAGTCACAGACTCCTCTGACCCTGGAATCGTTTCTCGACGCTCACGGAATCCATCTGACTAAGGGGAAACCTTCCGTGTGAACGTGGAACACTGGTCTGGAGCGCTCGTTCAGCGCTCGAGCTGAGACGCAGGCAAGTCCAACGAAGCCTCAATGGCAACTGCGCGGAAGGTTGTGTTTCGGGTGTATCACCGCCACTCGTCAATTACCACTTGTGCACTGCACGGCGGCGGTCAACGTTTATCTGTGGCTTTCCCGAAAGTCTTTGTCTCACCTGGCCGTAAAACCGGCTGCTCGGACAAGTGATCTCTGACAATTGACTCGTTACGCATCCCTTGATGAGTACATTATCGCCAATGCACTCGCTGATGCCGGATAGGTACCCTGAAGTCGGCTTGTCGAATTGCATCTTCCTGTATTGCTTCAATATCCGGCGAGAAACATGCCTCCCATTTTGGATCCGAATCGATCTGAGGGTACGCTCTCGCCTTGTTTCCCGAGTCATTCAGAGCGAGGCCGCATGCAGCGGCCGGCGCGGTGGAATGAACCCCATCTATATAGATATCCCATTTCAGATCCAGTTGATGCGGGATGCGTGGCCAGGGCCAAGTCATCATTCACCTCGCTGGAGATAGAACAGATGCCGGATACAGATCGTACTCGGAGCAACGAAAAAATCCCATGGCAGGAAGGCTTGAAAGTATGTAGAACAGCCGGGACTCTGACGGCACAGCTTCAGAAGCCAGCCATGGGGTAGATGGATCAGTTTTGAGCGCCTTCCAGAACAGGATGGAGCCAAGTGGCGCAGTTTTTGGGCATGTGAGCCTGACCGGGGCAAACGCCGGTACAGTGATTTATGACAGCCGGAGCGCGCTGGCCACAAATGATTCGTATATGTGGATATAGAGAAGCATTCTGCGCAGCGGCGGTAGCGGATTCCCAAGGTGGCGTTTAAGGAAAAAGGATGTTCCCCCCCCTGGTTTACGTCTTTCAGTTCAGGATGGAGTGCAGCATATCCTTCACCGGGGAGACGGGCATATCCTTCGTCGACCTTGATGAAGGGATCCCCTTCGTGGAAGTTGACGTAGTAGTCGTCGCCGGGGAGCCATGAGGCAGCGGTGTTGGGTATTTCGTTGGCTTGTGGTGAGAAGTTCTCGTGTTGGACGAAGCGGCGGAAGGGTTCGGTATATCCGAAGTGTTCCTTCATGGACGGGGATGGTCCTACGCCTGCGCTCAGCTCCTTCTCGTAATAACGACTGGTGAAGCTGTCGATCTGTCTTGATCCCTGGTAATCAACTTCTTTACCGAGTGAGTTAGTGTTGGAGCTTTGGTGAGAGGCCATCATGAGTACATGATCATCATGGAATCAAATTTAGATCGCCTGCCGTTTGACAGGCAGAGTTCACAAGGAGCAAGGTGTATATGAGTATGTAGATTCGCAATCAGAAGCAGTTCAACGATGTCGTCCGCAGAGTCTGGGGTCAGCTGTTCGGCATCTTTATGAGGAAGGCCCGGCAGAACAGCAGCGTTCCCATGGAGGTAATTGCTCTGCTGTCCGGCATAAGTGCCGAGGAGTGGTTGGCCGTCGAGTCCGGGAATGTTCCTGATCCAGAGTTCTTGAAGCCGATGACGGCAGCGCTGGGTATAGCGCCCGAGCAGATAGGAAGCATGATCCAGATCTGCCGCGGCGCCTGGACAAACTAAAACCAGCCCTTCCGCCGGCCCCGGACCATCCGGGGCACTGGCGGTCGGTACTCACATCCATATATGCTCACTTCCAGAGAGAGGGGGTGAGAACAATCAAGAAGGAAGGAACAGGGATCAAACGCGTGAATATCAATATCCCAACAGATCTGCACAACAGTTTTAAGGCAGCAACCGCTGCTCGAGGTCTGGAGATGACGGTTGTGCTTCAGGAGTTCATCGAGGGCTACGTCGCCAAGCATGGACCTGCCCCGCAGAAGAAGGGACGGCGCGCATGACGCGCGCCGCCCTCTACCTGCGGGTTAGCATCGTTGACCAGAATCCGGAGACACAGCACTTCGTCCTGCGCCAGATGGCCGCTCAGCGCGGCCTCGACATCGTTCATGAGTACACTGACAAAATCAGCGGCACGAAGGCCAAGCGGCCAGGCCTCGATGCCATGATGTCCGATGCCCGCCGCGGCAAGTTCGATGTTCTCCTGGTCTGGGCATCGGACCGGATCGCACGGTCGGTGAAGCACTTCCTCGATATCCTCGACGAACTAAATCGTCTTCAGATCGAGTACATCAGCTTCCGGGAAAATATCGATACCGGCGGCCCGCTGGGCCGGGCCATCGTGATCATCATCGGTGCCGTTGCCGAACTGGAACGCAACCTGATCATCGAGCTGGTACGCGCAGGCATGCGGCGCGCCCGGCTTGAAGGCACGCACATCGGCAGAAATCCACTCGTGCTGGACAACGCCGCAATCCAACAAGACCGCCAGCGTGGCCAAAGCCTTCGCCAGATCGCAAAAGGCCACCGTATCTCAACCGCGACGGTGCAACGCGTACTTCGAATGCAGCCGGCCCAAGCGCAAGTCCTGGAAGTACTCGACAAAACAGCCTGAGCTCGCCCCCTCGCCCTGGGGCAAAAGGGGTCAAGAAACCAGCCTCGTAAACCCTATCAAATCAATGGCCGGATCTCACGATCCGGCCGTCTGAAAAGGTATCCCTTGGGTCACGACGCTAAATCTCAGTGAACAGGGGTTCGCAACACTCAACGAACCATGCAGAACTCAGTAGGCATTTGACCTGTTACCACCAGGACAAAGAGGATCGGCAATGTCACTTTGTTCTTCATCCAAGTTGAATCTACCCCTCATTTGGGAAATGAAGGGAAACTCCAAAATGACGAGCAGGCGGCTCACCGCCTGCCCAAAGGTGCATTGCACTAGAAGTTCAACGTAATCTTCGCCGTCAGCGCCCGCGGTGTCACGTAGTGCGTTCCGCTAAACGTCGAAAGAAAGTTGTACAGCGCGTACTTGTTGGTCACGTTGATGGCCGTGAGGTCGAAATCCACCTTGTAGTGTTCTCCGTGGAACAGATTCTGCTGACCCACGGTGGCGTCGAACAGGTTGCGCGGCGCGATTCGTGGCGGGTTCTTGTCATCGTTCTCGGTTCCTGGCGCCGGAATACTGACCAGTGACGACGAGTATTTTGAAGGCGCGCACGACTGGAATCCTGCTGCCAGCGTCGCCGCTACGCCGTTGCACGTAATGCCCGCCTCGGCCTGTTGATCGAAGGTGAGACCGCTCAAGTCGACAGGAGTTGTCGTGTCGGTAGCGAAAGGCACCGAACCTGCTACCAGACCCGAATCATAGCGCCAGTTCCAGCCCGCCCAGGGGCCGCGCTTGCCTATCTGATATTGAAGGTGAGTCGTCTGATTGAACTTCTCATCGTGATCGATGCGGAACGGCGTGCCGCTCTGGCCCACAGTGGCTCCCGCACCGGCAGACTGAGGCGGGAAGAAGCGTGCAGCCACCGAAGACGCGACGAAGTAGGCGCTGAAGTTATGGAACTGCGGTATGTCGGCATGGAGTGCATATCCCGGAATCTTCGAGTTATGCCAGTCGATGGGGAAAAAGATCGGCGTGTTTCCCAGAATGCTGAAGTCGAAGGCGTTGTGGGTGTACTTCCAAATGTATTCGCCGCTGAAAACAGCAAATTTGCCGAAAGCTTGCTCCAGACCGGCATGGAATTCGTTGCGGTAACCGGGCTGAAGCGTCCCGGACACGCCTGGAGTGCATGCCAAGAGTGGCGAAAGAACGGCGTTGGCGCATCCGCTGCTGGAAAGCACCAGGTTTTCATTGAACGGCGTTTCCAAAGTGCGCGCATAGGAGATGCGCAGAACAGTTGTAGTCGGCTTTATGTTGTACGCGATTCCCACCCGAGGCTCGGTCTGATTGGCATCGGTGAGGCCGTTGTATACGTCCTCGCGCAGTCCCAGGTTGAAGTCCCAGTTACCAGCCTTGATTTCGTCCTCGGCAAATAGTGCAAGCTCTTTGACGTCTGTGTGTCCGAAGTAGTTATACAGCTTGCCGCTGCGGGTAAGGTCGTAGGGAGCAAGGACAGGAAGATAATTGGGATTCTGGAACGAGACGACGCCGTCGCAGGCAGAAGGGTTGGAATAACCCGGCAACGAATTCCCACTGCTGTCTACGCAGGGCGCGTTATAAGTGGGATCGATCACGCCCAGGCCGTCGTTCTCGCGCAGGAAAGTCTGCCCGTACTGCGCTCCCACTTTGAGGTTATGGATTCCTTTGACGTAGGAGAAGTCCGAGTGGACCGCGGAATTCATCAGCGATCGATTCTGGACAATGGAAGAAGTTTGAATCGGTCCCAGGTCGGCAAGTGGATTGTGGCTCGGATAGTAGTTGTAGTCATCTCTGCGTACGAATGCGCCAAGGTTGAAGACCATGTCGTTGCTGATGACGTGCGTATAGGTCGGCGAAATGTTGAATGTTCCGATCTTGGAATGCTGGTCGGTGTTGCCGAGGATACCAAACACAGGATTGGCGCTGGTGCCGGCGCTGACCACGTTCTGCACACCCAGGTTGTCATAGGTGTTGGGCGTCTGGAACCAGGAGCGGCTGTAATTCAGATCAAGATGTATCGAATCTGCCTGCGAAAGTGTGTAATCCACGCGGTCGAAGATGTTCTGCTCATTTCCCTTGTCGTGGAACACCGAAAACTCCGGAGGATCGAGAAAGCGGCCCGTATTCAGTCCGTCAACTTCAATGAAGTTGCCCCAATTCTTGCCTCCGTAGGACAGATCGGCACCTACGGAAGCCGACCCGAACGAACCGTACGACGCGTTGATGCTGCCGGTTGGTTTGGTAACGCCCTGACCGGAGCGGGTGGTCGCTACAATCACGAGGCTGGTTTTGTCGCCGTACTCCGCTGGCGGCGCACCGGAGATGACCTCGATGGACTGAATCGAATTGGAAGGCAGCTGGTTGGAGAAGATCTTGCTCTGCTGATCGGTGATCGACTGGCCGTCGACGGAGAACGAGTTGGAAGCATGGTCGCCGAGCCCGTGAAAGAGGCCGTTCGAGTCGGCTGCCACGCCGGGCGTGGTGAGAGTCACCAGTGAGCTAAGAGTGGATGACGCGCTTTCCAGCGGCACCTTGTTGAAGAGATCGCGGTCAACATCGACGTGGAAGGTTGGGTCGTTCTCAACCAGATCGCCACCAGCTTCGACCGTAACCGTCTGCGTGCCTCCGCCTACCTGGAGTACTAACTTCAAACTTGTTCCCACGGTTGAACGAATCTCGATGCTTTGGCTAAGCGGCGCAAAGCCTTTGGCAGTAATGTCGATCCGGTAGGGGTTGAAAGGCACGTTAGAAAAGTCAAATTGGCCGGTCGCGTCGGTGAATGCAGTCCGGTCGAATTGGCTGACTTCGTTGGTCAAGTGGACTGTTGCGTTGGGAATCACGGCGCCGCTTGGGTCGGTAACCGTGCCATGCACGATGCCGGCGTTTCCTTGCGCGTGTGAGCCTAGTGCCACGATGAATAAGACCAGGGACGGGAGAATGTAAAAAATGGTGCCGCGTTGTTGCGACATAAGGAGCCTCCGAATCTTGGCTGAATGATGTGGGGAAGCAGGCCGTGGCATAAACGGCCGCGGCATCCTCATTGGAGAGGAACATCGCTCCGATTCGGGATCAATTTTCGAGAATAAGAATGGCTCTCACCCGACAAAGCTGCGGCAGTAAGAGGGCTCAGACTGAAAACGGAAATCGGAATGATGTGCTAACAGCCGGCGGGAGGGGGGCGAGTAAAGAGGGTGGGATGCCAGTATCGAACAATCGTGCGGACTTCAAACAGCTTCGGCGCCGGGGTTCCGATCCTGATCAAGACCACCGCTGCCGCAAGGACCACAAAAGGCACCACCGAATGCATCATGATGCACAGTGGGCAACGGGCGGCATCACTGGCGGTCGAATGCGAATCCGCCGTATGAAAAAGCCCCAGCAGCATTAAAAGGACCAGGCACACCACAATTGCCAGTTTCAAAGCGCTAAGCTTTGGACCACTTTGGCTTCGTAAATGTGTCAGAAATGCTGTCAAGGCAACATCCTGAACAAGATAGTACACAAAACCGGTATAAACGGGAAGCCCTGAACCTCTCCAGCCAGCCCGCCAATCCCGATTAAATCTCGGGAGGCTTCCATGCCTAGATCTTGGCTCAAATTCCAGAAATAACAGAGATTGTCCAGGGCTAGTCCCACGATCTCGGAGAACCAAAATGGAACCAGGTACCGTTATTCGGCGACTTCTGGTTCACTTCCAAGGATTTAGAAGCTAGCCGATCCCAAAAGTGTATGGAGCGGTACGGACCATGTCGAGCTTGATGTCCTTTGAAGTGAATCCATCTTTAGATTGTGTCAGGATCCGCCATGTGATCGGAGCCTTGAAACGATAGTCCAATTATCAAGCTTGGATGACTGCTGGAAATACATGTTACTTGGTGTCTCATTTCGAGCAAACTTGCCGCTCACTCGAATGAGATGGTGGTTTCGTCTCCAAATAAAACAGACGAGCGCTGGTCTTGAAGGTGGGGGGTCCGGGGCTCGTCTGAAAAATGAGAAACCATCCAGACCAGGGCCAAAGCGATAGTGATCATCGTCACTAGAAAAAGCAAGCCTAGACTAACGACTTCTAAGCGTTTCCATCGGATTTGCCGCAGCCGTCGCTTGCTGCCTTTGTCGAAACTAATCACTCGCGCCACGTTTGCCTCCATGTGATGGCTGAAGGTGCGGAGCAGGTCGATGTAAAACTGCAGCGGCATCTTCTGCGCGATGGTTTTTCGTTCCGTTTCGGGGTCAGCCTGTGAGAAAAGACCCGTCACTCGTCGTCCAGAGGCGGCGACCGGCAGACGGGATCAGGCTGTAAAAGGGGAATCGGAAAGATGCGCTAGCAGCTAGTGGGAGGAGGTCGAGTATAGAGAGTTGGATGCCAGTATCGGATGATCGTGCGGGCTTCGAGCAATACAAGCGTGGAGGCCCTAATCCTGACCAGAACGACTCCGGCCAATATGCCTGGGCCCAGAACGAGTGAATGCATCAAAATGCATATTGGGCAATGGTCTCCATCGCTTGCAATCGCATGCACATGCGTCACTTGGACAAGAACGAGAAGTGCTAGCAGGACGAGGCAAACTATAGTCGCCACCTCGAAAATGCCGGGCTTTGGGCGGCGATTGTTGCGCAGATGTGGCCGAATAGTGATCGACGAAAGATCCTCATCCGAATGTGCCAAGAGTTAATTCCTCGTCACTGGTCTCTGCAAATCGAGTTCAACGCCACGGTTCCATTCGATGCTCTTTGAATTCCTGCGGTAACTCCAGCAAATGGCCAGCATCCACCGAATTGATAGCCCATTCAACTAGAGCGCGATATTGGTTGAACTGAGTAATGTTGCCCAGCCATTGCGAACCGGATTCTGAATGCACCACCACGACATTCGGGACGTCGCACGGGCCAACACAGCCACTCACCGTAAGCTGAAATCGTTTCAATAGGCCACGTTTGCGCCATTCGTCCTTCAACCAATCTGCCGGAACGGCGGGACGATCCTTGTGGGTCGCCCCGCAACAGCAGCCCTGGCAAACGATCATTTGGCCGATCACACGACGTTTAGTTTCCAGCATCGTACCACTCCAAATCACGTCCATCAATATAATATAGTGGAGTATACTATATTTGATTCAGGAGGGATGTTTGTCGCACACAACAAAAAACAAAGCAAAGACGCTTTCCCGCGTCCGCCGCATCAAGGGTCAGGTCGAGGCTATCGAGCGGGCACTTGATGGGGAAGTTGAGTGCGAGGAGATCCTGCAACTCGTCGCATCCTGCCGCGGCGCACTCAATGGACTGATGACCGAGTTGATCGACGGTCATCTTCGATTCCATGTGCTTGACCCGGAACAGAAAACCCGTCCATCTCAATTGGAAGCGGCGGATGAGCTGATGGCGGTCGTGAAGAGATATCTCAACTAATTGGAGGCCCCATGAGCACGACATGCGAGCCGGATACCAGCCTAAGCCGAGGTAAAGAAACTCAGTCTGCTCACGCTGCCGGGGAACAAGCGCACAGCGAAACGCACGGAGAGCATGACCATCCATTTGAACTTGCCGAGATCCTCCGCGTCGTTTTCGTGGCGGTGGCGGCTGCGGCGGTCTGGTTCCATCTGTGGGAGCCGTTCCACCGGGTCAGCGTGATTGGACTTGTGGCAGCGCTGATCGGCGGTTACCCCATCTTCAAGGAAGCGTTCGAGAACATCATCGAGCGGCGAATGACGATGGAACTGTCGATGACCATAGCCCTCGTTTCCGCGCTGGCAATCGGCGAGTTCTTTACCGCGCTCGTAATCACTGCCTTCGTGCTCGCCGCCGAAATTCTCGAAGGACTGACCGTGGGACGCGGTCGGCGTGCCATTCAAGACATGCTGGACTTCCTGCCGCAGGTGGCCAGCGTGCTTCGAGATGGCCAGATTGTCGATGTGCCTACCCAGACCATCCTTCCCGGTGAGATAGTCGTCATTCGTCCCGGCAGCGGGATTCCCGTGGATGGCCAGGTTGTAGCCGGTCACTCATTCGTGGAAGAGGCTGCAATTACTGGTGAGCCAATGCCGAACGAGAAGACTGCAGGCAAAGAAGTGTACGCAGGCACAATCAACCAGGCCGGCAGCATTCAGGTTCGCGCAGACCGCCTCGGCAAGGAAACCACATTCGGCAAGATCATTGAAGCCGTCGAAAAGGCGGAGCATTCCCGCGCGCCCATTCAAAAGATGGCAGACCGGCTTGCTGGATACCTGGTCTACTTCGCGTTGGGAGCCGCGGTGCTCACCTTTCTGATCACGCACAATATCCAGTCAACGATTTCCGTCATTATTGTTGCCGGTGCATGCGGTATCGCCGCTGGAACTCCGCTGGCGATCCTGGGCGCTATCGGACGTGCCGCTCGACATGGCTCGATCATCAAAGGTGGAATCTACCTTGAGGCGCTGGGGCAACTAAATACCGTCTTCCTCGACAAGACGGGAACCCTCACATTCGGTATGCCGCTGGTCACTGAAGTCAACCCCGAACCGGGCCTAAGCGAGCGCGTACTCCTTGAAGCGGCTGCTAGCGCTGAAAGCAGTTCGGAACATCCGTTGGGCCGCGCGATCGTCCGCCTCGCGGAGCAGCGGACTATTCCTGTCTGCCAACCGGCTCATTTCGAATACCGGATTGGACGGGGAGTGCTGGCGCAGGTGAACGGCGAGGAAACTGTTGCCGGCAATCGGGCGCTCTTCGGGGAATTGGGGCTGGCGCTGCCCGAGCGAGCGGTCACTGAGGGCACGGAGATCTTGATTGCACGGAAAGGAAAGTACATTGGATCGGTGGTAGTTGCGGATCAGTTGCGGCCTGGCTCTGCGTCAGCCGTCGAAGCCCTCCAGGGGATGAAGATCGATGTCATCTTACTTACTGGAGATACCAGGCAGACTGCGCAAGCGGTGGCGGGTCAACTCGGCATCCGCAAGGTTCATGCAGAGCTTCTTCCTGAGCAAAAGACCGGATTCATCGCGGAACAGGTACGGGAAGGGCGTGTAGTGGCCATGCTCGGCGACGGTATCAACGACGCGCCCGCGCTGAGCGAAGCCACGGTTGGCGTGGCCATGGGTGCGGGAACGGATGTCGCCCGCGAAAGTGCGGATGTCGTGTTGATCGGCAACGATCTCATGAAGTTCGTGGAAACCGTTCGCGTGGCAAGAAGCTGCCGTAGCATCATCCTCCAGAATTTCTATGGCACCCTTGTCGTCGATACGATCGGTATCGGCCTTGCCGCGGCCGGCTTTCTCAACCCGCTCTTGGCCGCATTCATTCACGTGGCATCCGAGCTGACATTTATCCTGAATTCGACACGTCTGCTTCCACCTAAGGAATTGCACCGCGTTCCGAGCAGGGAACAAACGCCAGCCTCAATCTAGGCGAGAAGTGTGATTCGGAGAACGGAATAGGGTCCTTTAATTTCAGAATTCGCTAACTCGCCACTGTGCAAACAGGATCAGGTTGGCATGGATTCATCCCGGTCAACTTGGTTAGTGAGTTGGGAATTATGTTTGAGTTTCGTCAAAGTGCGTTGTGACCCAAGGCATGGCTTGTGGCACAGTCAAATACGAAAAACATGAAGGAGATTGCCAGTAACGCCTACGTCGAAAAGGCGTTACGTTACCCGATCACTCCAGAATGTTGTGTGCCAGAGGCGTGCAACGATCCGGTCTTGATTCGATGCCTACTTGCTGGGCTCTGGAAGAACTTCAATCGCATTTACAAGTGGGTAGTTGACGACAGGCTTGAAAACGAGTTCTATCTTTCCCTGCGCAGTCGCCTGAACATCGTCAAATGTCTTCGTTACGGGGCTTGATCCCGCTTCCTTGAGGATGTCGAAGCCTTTCAGCAGCACCGCGCCGTTGCCCCATACGTCGAAAACCCGACTTCCAGGTCCGCCTATGCCAGCGTTTTCTTTGCCAAACCACGGTTCCTGAAAATATAGCCGCACCCGGTATTTTTCAAGGGGAACAACCGGGAGCGTATACCGGAAATTCCCAACTCGGTGAGAATCATATAGACCTTTTTGTTCTTTTTTGTCCAGCGGTGCGCTTTGTCCGGGGCGGCCTCCGATAGACATAACGGTCGGGGAGCCAGACATTCCCTTGGTGATCTTTGTAGGGATTCGATCCAGCGACAATTCTTATGGGCAACAACGCTTCGGAAGCATCGGGAAGGATCTCGACAGCTTTCAATGCAGAGATTTCGCTCACGAAGTCGATGTGAATGGTGCCATCATTTTCGGGGCGAACACCCTGTAGAACCTTCGTGTCTGCGATGTAATCCCCACCTGCATCGTCGACAACATCGAGGGAGATGTTGTCGCCTCCATTCAGAGAAAACACAGCTCGGTTTGTGGCTTCGGGCAGGTCGGAAGCTTCTGCAAAAAGCAGATGCACTTCATAGATTCCGGGATCGACGGGAAAGAGCGCAATGAGCGTGGCCGCGAACCCCGCCAAGAAAGATGGTCGGGTCTTCCGTGCCTGCAATCGGTTGGCTTGCTTCGGAAAGGTTGGCGCCACCTGTGCAGTAAATCCCTGGCATCCAAGTATTCCCCGCGCGATCGATGTAGGGTCCGCGGCCTTTGCCCAATAAGGCTCGTACGGGATGCCCCTTCACGACACTGCTCGTATTGAGGTCTGGAGGAGCGCCTGAGGTCGAATGCGCCCTCGTATGCGACACTCTCAAGCAGGATTCCTCCGAGAAGGACAAAGAATGCCAGGGCGAGTCCGAGAATTTCAGCCATTTCCGGCGCGCAGTGCCAGGCTTACAGCGATTTTCTTCGGCGGAGGAGAGACTTGGCATCGCGCTTCCAGTGCCGGAGGGAGACAACTTGGCAGGCTCGTTCCTCGTTGTAGACGAAGGAGGGCGCATACTGCCCGGCTGGAATATGGATTTGTACCGAGCGAGAGGCTCCCGGGCCGGTATAGATTTCCTGGAGGCGTTTTCGCAATTGATGGGCGGTTACACGGACGATTGTGTCCACCTGGGGATTGAAATCGTTCTCTGCGTCCGAGAGCTTCAACGGCGAGCGCGTGCTCGGTGATCTGACTAGCCTGACCCTCGAAGTGCTTCTCGCAGATGAACTTCAACATCTGAGTGAGGTTGTGGGAGCGGCCCAACACTCCGGAAGTCAACAACCAATCGAGTTCTTTACGCTCTCTCTCACTCGCGTTGAGATCAGTTGCCATCTGTCAGGCGACTCCGGGCCTGCGTCTATAGTGATTTTACATGAATGCCTCAAGTGCTG
Source organism: uncultured Acidobacteriaceae bacterium (assembly GCA_963820245.1). Classification (GTDB taxonomy): domain Bacteria; phylum Acidobacteriota; class Terriglobia; order Terriglobales; family Acidobacteriaceae; genus Telmatobacter. Next base: position 394,920 of record CAWFZC010000006.1, read on the forward strand.
ACTCTTCGAGCAGCCCGCCGCTCCGCCATTCACAGTCCTTAATTCTTTCCCAACATATGTTTAACGGAAATCATTAACAACATTAACGTCGCGAGCAGCACGCTCTCCCGAAACGATTTACTACCCTTCTTTCCCCATTCTGCGCTTGCCGTTGGTGTTTGTTAACAATCTCGATCACACAGATTTCACTCAGAAATCACAAGACACCGAACAAATCCCATGGCTAGGCTTACACGCATCAATCTGACTCTCATTCCTAACCTCGTCGGAATCTCCGGCCAATGTTGTTGATTGGTTCCGGCGATCCGGACGTGGGAGGAGCGAGAGGGCTGATCTTCAGATGAATGCCGGCACGTTCGCATTTGGGCCTCTTTTGGCATTCATTCTGGACGTGAAGCTGGAACTGAAGACGCGCAGCGATCTCATTTCACGTTTTTCAGCGAAGGGATCCTTAAATGTCGGAAAGCGGACTATGCGGACAGCTTTGGGCATGACCGCAGATCAAGAAGGAATAAAGGAGCAACACATGAACTCAATTTATCGGAGGCAGTCGATCATGGCATTCGTGAGTCAGAGACCGAAACTGTTCCTTCACCTGGCAGGTATCGTAATGCTGCTTGGGCTGGCATTCCTGCCGGCTGTAGCGCAGCAAACTACCGGATCTATTGTTGGTGACGTGATGGATCAATCGGGCGCGGTGGTCAACACGGCCAAGGTCAAGGCAACCAACGTGAATACCGGGTTCACCCGCACGGCAGCGGTAAACGGATATGGCCAGTTCCGTATCGATTACCTTCCCATCGGCAAGTACACTATCCAGGCGGACGCTCCCAGCTTTGAGCGCTATGTGCAACAGAATCTCGCCCTCAACGTCGACCAGACTCTGTCGCTTGACATCAAGCTGGTGATCGGCGCGCAGACTGACACCGTCACGGTCACCGAGGCTCCCCCGCAGGTCAATACGACCGACGCGGTCTTGGGCCGGACCCTTGAACCGGAAGAGATCATCGGCCTGCCGCTGGTCAATCGCAACGCCTACGCCGAACTCTCGCTCGTACCGGGCGTGATGGCCAATAGCGCCAGCCCCACCGCGAACCCCGCCGGCACCCCTAATATGACCGTTGGAATTGCGTCCACTGCTGTCCAGGTCAACGGCTCGCTCGACTCCGGCAACGGAACCGTCGCATTTTATCTGGATGGCGGCAACAACATCACCGGTATGCGCAACTATGGCAACCAGGCTCCCAACCCCGACGCACTGGAAGAGTTCCGCGTCGAGACCAGCGCATTCGAGGCGCAATACGGCCAGTTCTCCGGCGCTGTGGTCACGGTGCTCACAAAGTCGGGAACCAACAAATTCCATGGCGGATTGTTCGAGTTCAACCGCAACACCGATTTCAACGCTTATAGTTGGACCCCCACCAAGAACCCCTTTGACAGCACCAAACTGATGAAGAGCCCCTACCACCGCAACCAGTTTGGCGGAACCTTCGGCGGCCCCATCAAGCACGACAAGGCCTTCTTCTTCTTCAGCTATGGCGGTCTGCGCCAGGTGCAAGCAGGCGGCGTCACAGGCGGCGTGGTGCCCACGGCTGCCGAGCGCTTGGGCGACTTTACCGGGGACATGCCCGGGGGGCCAGCCCCGCTTTCCAGCCCTATCTACATGCCGGGCACCGCAAAAACGACTAAGATGCTGGTAAATGGAACAAACGCCGGCCCCGGTTGCCAGACTATATCAAGCTGCTAACCGCAGGCTATTGCGTTCCGAGCACCCTCCTGGACCCAGTCGCTGCAAATTTCTTGAACATCAACAACAAAATCGGTGTTTCCATCCCGCTGCCCACCGGCGCCCAGGTTAAGAACACAGGCGGCGGAACTTATATCGGCATGTACACCACTCCGACAAACACAGACGAATACCTGGGAAAGTATGACGAGAACTTCGGCAACGCGGACCATGTGACGGCGACCTACTACTACAACAAGACCGCGTCAACTCCCAGCGGAGGCGGCAACATCAATTGGACCGGAAATCAGTCCCTTTCGAAACAAACGAATATCAACCTCGCCGATGTTCACACCTTCAGCGGAACTACCGCCAATCAAGCCTGGCTAACCTTCACGCGGGCCATGGGCGGCCGCGCTCTTATCCCTGTAACCGGCCCAGCCAACCAAACCCTCACCAGTTTCGGCTCGAACTTCCTCATCCAGGGGCCGGCCGGACTGCCCTATATAAATGGTGCTGGCTTCAGCACGGGCAACCCAAACGCGGGCCCGGTCACCGGTTCCGACAACTATGAGCTACGCGACGTACTCAGCATGACCAAGGGCAAACACAACCTTTCCTTTGGCGGTGAGTTCGCTCTCGACAAGACCATGTTCGCTGCCAATCTGAATAACTATGGCGACATTGGCTTCTCGACCTCTGCGCCCACGTCCACGGGCCTTACAATTGCCGACTTTATCACCGGCCAGGTCAACTCATTTGAGCAGGATTCGACTTATATCACGCATCTGAGCACCTGGCACATCGCGGCGTTTGCGCAGGACAACTACCGCATCACGCCTCGTTTAACCGCCAATCTCGGACTCCGGTGGGACATCGATACGCCTCCCGTCGACGCCCATGACAGGACGGCGTCGTTTATTCCTCGACCAGCAATCCACCATTACTCCGACCGCGCCGCTGGGCATGCTGTTCCCGGGGGACAAGGGCATCGGTCGCGGCCTCACCTCCACATCGTTCAGCCACATTTCGCCTCGTCTCGGTTTCGCTTTCGATCCATTTGGGGACGGCAAGACCTCAATCCGCGCCGCGGCGGGCATCTTCTACGGCTCTCCCAGCGGCAATGAGTGGAACCAGCCCGGCAACGCCATGCCGTTCTCCATTCGCAACGGCTTTGGCTCCGAAACATCCATGGCTCACATTTACGATGTCGGTTTCCCCAGCACCGCTCCCGGTGGCGGCATCTTCCCGTACACCTTTACGCCGTCGGCTCCAAAGTTCTACCCGAGCCAAGGCATTGAAGCCATCCCCCCGACGTTTAAAGATTCGTCGGTCTACCAGTTCAACTTCAGCGTGCAGCGAGAATTGCCTTTCAGAATCAGCGCGACGGCAGCTTATGTTGGTACCCTTGGCCGTCACCTGTCATCCTTCCTCGACGCCAACTACGCGCCTTACTCACTTGTAAACTCTTCCGGCGGCACGTTAGTCGGCGGTCTCAGCACTTCAGCGGCAAGCCAGGAGCAACGTCGTCAATACGATGCCGGCATCAACCTTGCGCCGGGCACCTTGAGCGGGATTACCTACCTGATCTCAGACCAGACCTCCAACTATAACGGGCTTCAAATCTCGGCGACCAAGTCGATGTCACGCGGTTTCTCAATCAGCGGTTTCTATGTCTGGAGCCGCGCGCTGGAAAGCTCAAACCCGGTAGAGAATGGCGGGATGAACATGCAGGATCCCGGCGTGCTTGGCAAGCCCTTCACCCCAACTAACAACCAAATGGGCGCCATCGGTGGTGGTCTTCAGGAGGAATATGGCCTCATGGATCAAAACCACACCCACAATGCGGCCTTCTCCGGAATGTGGACCATCGACTACTTCCACGGATCGAACAAGATCCTCAAGGGAGTGGTCAACGGCTGGCAGATCTCACCGGTCATCTATTTGATCAGCGGCGCGCCATTTTCGGTGTCCACGGGATCAAACAAGAACTTTGACACTGCGGGCCAAAGCCGTCCTATCGCTACTAGCGTAAGCCCCAAGCTCGACCCGCACCGCTGCCGTGTATGCGGTTACGCTAACACCCAGAGCCCAAATAGCGTAGTGTCGCAATGGTTCAACGGCGTAAGTTACCTCACCAACCCCACCACAGCTTCGTACACGCCCAACGGACCTGGCCTGCCGGGCGGCATCGGACCTGGCGGCGCAGACGGCAACGTGGGACGCGATTCCCTCATCGGACCCGGCCTCAAGGATATGGATGCTGGCCTGCTCCGCAACGTTAACTTCGAGCGGGGAGTGGTGTTCCAGTTCCGCGCCGAAGTCACCAACGTGATGAACTGGGTGAGTCTCAACAACCCGGCCGCCGGGAACATCACGAACGGAAATCAGGGCAACATCACCTCAGCCGCAGGCACCCAGCGCGTCATCCAGTTGGGCGGACGCTTGACCTTCTAACGTAATTCAAACGAGTGAAAACCCGACGTGCTTTTCCGAGACTGCAATCAGTGCGGAAGAGCACGTCACAGAAAAACGATAGACGGAGCTTGTGCCCGTGAACAGGATGTTCCACAATCTCTGAATTTGAGTGATTTCTTTTGTCGGCATCCCTACGTTCCCATCTTGATTGATAGAGACTCCTGGTTGAAGAATCCCATCAGGCTTGATGGCATACAACTTTTCGGTGGCGTCGGAGACCGACGCAGTCGGTTTATTCGGAAGAGATTTTTGGGGAGTCAGGGTGGCAGTCCAAGCTGGCTCTTTCTCAGGGATGGAGGCCTCCTTCCATCCCGCTTTTTCTATGCAATGCCCAATTCCAGTAAGGATCCTTGATGAAAACCAAGCTTTGCGTCATTTTTGCGCTTCTCGTACTTTGTCAGATTTCCCTATACGCCCAATCAGAGCCAACGGTTTTGGCCGATGTGGATCATCGCCAGAGCCAGACTCTCAACGGCGACTGGCACTTCATCGTCGACCCATACGCCACTGGTTTATATACGTTCCACGATGAGTTGCGCAAAGATGGATTTTACCTGAATGGCGCCCCTCAGCCAGGAAGCGATCACTTGGTCGAATACGATTTTGCAAAGTCTCCCACATTGAAGGTGCCGGGAGACTGGAATACGCAAAGCGCCCAGCTTTTCTACTACGAAGGCTTGGTTTGGTATCAACGAGACTTCGACTTTCAACCCAAAGCGCACCACAGAACGTTCCTGCATATTGGAGCGGCAAACTACAAAGCATTGATATGGATCAACGGGCAACATGTATGCGATCACGAAGGTGGCTTTACCGCCTTCGATTGCGAAGCCACTCACCAGTTGCACGCGGGAAAGAACTTTATCGTGGTAGCGGTGGATGCGAAGAGGCAGGCCGACGGAGTCCCCACTGCAACGACCGATTGGTTCAACTACGGAGGCATTACTCGCGACGTGGCCCTCGTTGACGTATCCGATAGCTTCATTGATGACTTCGACCTTCACCTCAATGGCGAACGCGCGGCGGTGGTGGGATGGGTTCATGTACAAGATGCAAATCCAGGAGCAACGATTACCGTTGCGATTCCCGAAGCCCACTTGTCAGTCTCCGCGCAATTGGATTCCAGGGGAAGAGGATTGATCCGGATTCCCGCAACCAGCTTGGAACTCTGGTCTCCCGAACATCCCAAGCTTTACCGCATTCTGCTCACTGCCGGAGATGACAAATTGGAGGATGAAGTCGGCTTTCGAACGATCGAAGCCGAAGGGCAGAACATCCTGCTCAATGGCAAGCCAATCTTTCTGCGCGGTGTTTCTTTACATGCAGAAGCGCCTTTTCGTGGAGGTCGCGCCAACAACGACAAGGACGTTGAAACGCTGCTTGGATGGGCGCAGGAACTTGGTTGCAACTATGTGCGCCTTGCCCACTATCCTCATGATGAGAGGATGACTCGCGCGGCTGACCGTCTTGGATTCATGGTGTGGTCAGAGATCCCGGTTTATTGGGCCGAACACTTCGACGACCCCGCGGTCCTGAAGAAAGCACAACAACAATTGAGTGAGGAAATTCGACGAGATCGTGACAAGGCTTCGATTGTTCTCTGGTCCATCGCCAACGAAACACCAAACACCCCGGACAGAACACGATTTCTGAAGACCCTTGCAGGCAATGTGCGTGCTCTCGATTCCTCTCGCCTGGTTACAGCGGCCTTGCTGGTTCGCACAGAAGGCCACGATAAATACATTGATGACTCGCTAGGCGACGCTCTCGATGTGATTGGAGCGAACGAGTACATCGGATGGTATGAGCAACGGCCCCAGGACGCCGACACCACGGAGTGGCACATCGCCTTCAACAAGCCATTGATCATTAGCGAATTCGGCGCCGACGCAAAAGCAGGATTGCACGGACCTCAGACCGAACGTTGGACAGAAGAATACCAGGCTAATGTATTCCGACATCAGATGGGCATGCTGAATCGAATTCCCCAACTGCGCGGCATGAGTCCGTGGATACTGGTCGACTTTCGTTCCCCAAGAAGGATGCTGCCCGGAGTGCAGGACGGTTATAACCTAAAGGGACTGATCTCCGATCAAGGTGAAAAGAAACTGGCGTTCTTCATTCTCCAGAAAGCCTATCAGGATAAGGAACTCTTCAAATTGAAATAGCCATCCAACCTGCAGGCTCGATTAACGTTACTAGCTCGGCTATAGAATATGCGATCTCTCCGCGTCTCTTCCCTCAAAGCAGACCTGGAGGAAATCGACTCATACAGGTAGGCAGACGCCGGAGAAATGAGGGTCGCTCGAGCGACATACTTGTGTATGTGTCGTCACATTTGCCTGAATCACAACCCATCCCTTATGGCACATGCCGGGAATGCAGTGCTTGAACAACTGAGCGCATAGTCGCCACTGCGCTAAGCGACAACAGCGCTTGAACCACATGGACGAAAAGTCGGCTACATGGACAATTGCCGGTTATTCGGCCAGGTGCCGAAGCAGTAGACCAATCGATTAGCTTGATGAGCGCATTGGCCTGTTGGCAACAGCTGACGTTCTAGTTATCGGGATCGATCGAACAAACCCTGGGCGTCGTGCTTCGTAAGATCAAGAATGCCTGATGTCTTTAGCGCTATAGAAATTGCTAGCGCTCACTGAGCCGCGATCAGCTCTGCCCACGGTCACTTGGCCGCTCTGGACTTGCATAGCCTTGTAGTGCCGTGAGAAAAGTGATTGCAAAAAGCAGCGGCCAAGTTTAGGAGGATGAACGGCCGGATCTCACCGATCCGGCCGTGTCAAAAGGTGTGGGTTGTGGCACCACGGAGAATACCCCACTCAGTGCGGTTGCCGAGAACGAATCAGACCTCGAGCTGATCTCCGGATATAAGCACCATAGAACCAATCCCGAAGCAGCGCTTTGCTGAATACTCCCGCGTCTCAAAATATCAGGCCTGCTATATGTACGATGGTGTGCCGGATTCAACGGGCAATCGCGCGGTGCAATCAGGAGAGTTGTAAGGCCGGTTTCGCAATCGCCGATGCGAGCATCAGGGCTCGACCGTTTGTCGGCTTCGATTCTTTTTGTGGATGGCATCCGCGTCTGCTGATAGACAAACGGGCGTCGTCAGTTGAGAATGTACAAGCAGCGCGATGCCGGCTAAATTGCGGCATACAAACCAGGCATACTATTTCGCTGTGATCGCGAATTCATCCCGTACCTGCCAGGCCGGAGTATCCGTATTGGCGTCCGCAAGCCTGATCATCTTCCCTTTCAGCGTATTGCCATCAAGAACGAATTTGACGTAGTGGTAATTGGGAAAATCGTTGTTCTGGTATAGGTCCTCAGGTGTACGCTCTACGCGAACAGGTGCAGCACCGCCACCTCCCGAAACCAGGTACGTCACGCCTCCACGCACCGTCCGCTCGTAATTGTGTATATGCCCCGCGCTCACAATGATCCTTGCTTTTGAATGCGGAGCGATCTGCTCCAGGTAATCCCGCAGCGCAATCTCATTTGGGCGGGGATTGTGACTCACCTCGATCCTCGTTTGAAAGTCCGCTACGGGCGGATGATGCAAGCTGATTATCACGAACTTAACTTTCTTGGGCAGGCCGTTCAACTGCGCATCAAGCCACTTGGCCTGATCGCTTCCGGGCAACAGAGATGTATCACTATCCAGTAAAATCGTATAGATCGCTTGGCCAATGTCCACTGAGTACCAGCGCCGGTCTTTCAAATCCGGAAATGCCGCCCACCAATGATCAAGGGCCTGCTGTGGGTCCCCATGAAACTCATGGTTCCCCAATGCCGGGTAGACATTGAGGTGTTCATCCCGCCAGGGCTGGGTTTCCGTGAGATAGACCTGGTAGTCATTCACCACGTCTCCGCTGTACGGTACGTCTCCATTCATCAGGATGGCGTCCGGCGACTCCTGCGCGATTTTCTGAACAAGCCACCGCCGCACTTTCGGATTGGTCACCTTCGTGTTCGTTGGGTTTGTGAACCGCTGATCGCCATAAGCAATTACGGTTATCGGCTTCTTAGCATGCACCACCACAAAGCTCTGACCAGGAGCACTGATGAGACTCGCCGTCGAAAGGTCCTCCGCCTTCAACTTCTTCTTTGCAGTAGAAGGGTCTTGAGCCGCTGCCACAGTGAGAAATCCGAATAGCAGCAGCCCGTATAGACATACTCTCTTCGACATATCGATCAATTCACCTCCACGGGAAATTTGATATAGGGCGATTCGCTTGTGCTAAAGCAGCATGACAGCAACCGGAAATAGTGTGCCAATAAGAATAACGGTCCACACCACGCGAGGGTTGCCTCGGTAGCGCAAGGCCATAACCACACCCAGAATGGTTGTCAGAATAAAGGCAATCGACATGACGAACACAAAGTACTTCAGGGCGGACCTTGTCTTGTCGCCGTCAGGATTCTTTCCAGGCACTACAGGTGATTCGTCGGCCACGATCGGCTTCAGCTCCCCTTTGTCGTCTTTCTTCTCCCTGATTTTGGGCGGTGGAACATTGAATGTCTGCTTTTTGTGCAGCTGCGCCATTTTCACGAGCCATTCGGGCGGCCGATGACTGCCATGCGAGGTCTCGTGCCAGCCAAAGGTCTGCAGTGCTCCGCTAAAGGCAAAGAACACAATGACCGGGGCAAAGAACAATCCCAAATATCGGTGCAGCAGGCGAATTGTGTTTGTCATCGATCCATTCCCCCTGTAATCCGCCCCAAGAAACTTTGATGCAACCTCGCCGAGAATTCCGGCACACCCGGCCTTGCAACTCCAGGCAAGATGCTACTTCGCCGTCATTGCGTTCGCAGATGCGGGCGGCTTGCTCAGCTCCGAAAGGACGCTGTGGCCGTTCTTCTTCTCCAACTGGAAACCGTCGAGTTGCTCATCTTCTGACGAGTAAGCGCGGAGAGTCATCTTTTCTCCGTCGACTTCGATGACCTGAAACATCTGCGTATTCGGTATGACCTTCGCCATCAGCGGTTCAAAACGATGGTCGATTTCATACATCTTGGGACCGCTCACTGAAATCATGTAGACAGTTCCTGGAGCATCCGGAGCGACGACTTTCCCATCGGCCAATTTCTGACTCCGGGCGTACAGATGGTCGTGTCCTTGAAGCACCAGATCCACGCCGTACTTGTCATAGAGCGGAAGAAGAGCTTCACGCATTTCAACATAGTTGCGGCTGCTGGCCATGGAATACATGCCCTGGTGCTGGAATACGACGGTCCAGTGGTTAGGATTATCCTTGAGGACTTTCTCAAGCCATGCAGCCTCTTTCTCTACCGTTGGACGCACAGCTTCGAAGTTCCGCTGGTTTTCCATCATGTTGACATTGAGCGAGATGAACCGGACACCCTGATAGTCAAAATAATACGACTCGTTTTCAGGGATATCTGGCCCGTTTTGCGGATAGGAAAACTGCTGCTTCCAAATTAACGGCAAAGTCTCGGCCTTGGGCGAACCGGCAGGCTTTTCAAGTTCGTGATTTCCGGGTACCGCAAGGCTTGCCATGTTCGCGGCAATGAATCCCATAGAGTCGTACCACTCGCCCCACAGGTCATCTTTATATCCCTCGGAAACGAGATCGCCCGCGTTGATGATAAAAGCTGACTTTGGCGCCTTTGTATACGCTGCCTGAATTACGCGCGACCACCGCGACCGAATATCGTTCTGCGCGTCGCCCACATAGATGAATCGGAACTTGGTGGGCTGGTCGTTCGCAGTGCGGAAACCGTTCCACTCGCCCCAGTTGGTTCCGTCACCGGCCCTGTAGAGATAACGCGTGTTCGGCTTGAGCCCTTCGAGATTGGCCCTGTAGGTAGCGACCGTCTTGCCGCCACCGATATCCAGAGATCCGGATTTTGCCGGGACTGATGTTGCACTCTTGATGAAACTCGGGTCGGCGCTTGCAAGTGTGAACTCTATTTGCGGCGTGTCCGCCAGTTTTTCGGTGCGCCAGGTAATTGCCTGTGTGTGGGCGGGATCGCCAATCCAACCCAACATTACACGCTCAGGGGCGAATTCCGGAGCGGGAGTGGTGCCCCATTCACGGCCCTTTCGGGCGCCTGACTTCGCAGGCGTCTTCGCGACTTCTGGCTTTGTTGCGTTCGGCGTTGCTTCCTGCGCGTTCAGTGTGAGCAAGGAACACAGCACTACAAGAATTGCAAAGATCGGCTTACGGCTAATCCTCATTTGGTCTATTCTCCGTGGAATTTGGTAGAGCAGGGAAAGCTGATGAAGCCGCCTTCCCTGCATCATTGTTTCCGCCTGGGCCGGCAGCCGCAGACTGAGTTTCATCTGGCGCAGGTTCCAGTACCATTGGTGCAGTTAGGACTTACCCATCACCAGAACAAAGAACGAGTCAGGAATCATCTTCCGCTTCGGGCGGGGTGCATCAGCCGTAGCCGGAGGAGCCGGCTCGTATTTCGCCGAGACCAGGTAAATGTTGTGCGAATTCGGATCGAGCGACATGGTCTTTGCACCGGGCTGAGTCTGGACGTTTTCCACGACGCTGAACTTGTCAGGCGAATCCTCGTGGACAACGGTGAGTGTGCCTTCACCGTTGGAACTGAAAGCGAGCTGAGTTTCAGGATCAAAGGCAACGGCGTCGACGCCCTGTCCGATTGGCAGCGTGGCCAGTTGCTTGCCGCTATCCGCGTTCAGAATGGGCATGACCTGGTTGTGACAGCCCGAAAACAATAAGCGGTTTTTCTTGTCCATGGCGAGGCCGGTCGGCCCTTCGCAGCCTTCGAGCTTCCAGTCGTTGACCACTTTGTCGGACTTGATGTCGATCTCGACGATGTGCGCAATGTCCTCAAGATTGAGGAATATCTTGCCTTCTCCATCTGAAACGCCAGTTTCGGGGCGTCCTGGCAGTACGATGGTGGCGACAGCTTCTGCCTTTTCCACGTCGATCACTGTGGCGCTGTTGCTTCCACCGTTGAAGGTAAGGACATACCCGCTTGATTTGTCGTACAGGATTGCATCCGGCTTCTCGCCCGTCTTAACGCTGGCGATCGGCTTCAATGTCTTGAGGTCGAAGATGGTGGCGGAGTTATCTTTACCGTTGCTCGTAACGCCGCGGCCCAACTTGTTGACGAGAGCGACGCCGTGGATGCCCTTCGTGCCTGGGAGTTCGCCGACAAGCTTGCCTGACTCCACATCAACAACCATGACTCGGGTGGCGCGCGCGATGTAAAGCCGGTTGGAAGTGGCGTCGATGTTTACATAGTCCCAGCCGCCATCGCCGCCGATTTCAAATGTTTTTGCAATATGGTATCCAGATGTTGTTTGTGCGGCGCCGGCGATTGACATCGCGAGAACTGCTGCGAACGTAGCGAGAAGGAAGGATTTATCGCGCTTCATCGAATCTCCTTAGAATTTGTTCCAGACGTAGAAATTGCAGATAAAACGGCAGGAAGCACGAGGCAGGTGAAATACCTCGTGTCCCCTGCCGGCAGGAGACAGCTTAGAAGTCGAGGCGTAGGCTGAGCTGCAGGCGCCGAGGCGTTCCGGTTCCAGTGGCTCCGCTGTTGATGATCGAGGTGATCCTCCCGAAGGCGGGATTTACAGCGGTGATATTTCCGCTGGCATCGGTCGTAACCGATCCCAAACCGCCGGAAGGATTGGCAAACATCGGATGGTTGAACAGGTTGAAGGCCTCGGCCCGGAAGGTGAGGCCACCGTGTTCGAAAAGCTCGGTCCGCTTGGAAAGGGCCGTATCGACTCTCATAGTTGCCGGGGCCCCTTCCAAAATAGCGAGGCTCGTTGCCCCAGGTGTACTTGGCCGGAACCGCGAACGGGGCAAAGCTGAACCAGTTGTTGAGGGTACGAGCCTCCGGCAGGATAGAGCGCCACGCCAGGGATCAGGTTCGGGCGCTGGCCGGATGTGATGCCGTCCTGCATCACGTTTGCCTTTGCGCGTGATGGTAATGTTCACGGGCAGACCGGACCTGGCAGTCATGATTCCGGACAGATCCCATCCTCCGACGATCTTCCCGGCCAGGCCATCATTCAGGAAACGGCGTCCCTGACCGAAGGGAAGTTGGTAAACGGCGTTCGAGGTGAAAGTGTGGCGAACGTCCTGGTTGGTGCTGCTCCTGTCGCAGGAGATGCACGAATTGTTCTCGACACTCACCGCCTCTCCGGCGCCGATAGAATTCATCGGTGATGGCGTGCGACCACATGTACTGGGTCTGCCAGAGGAATCCGTTTTTGAAGGTACGCTGCAGCGAAACTTGCAGCGCATTGAAGTTGCTGTTGGCTCTGTTGCCCTTGAGGCCATAGGTACCGAGCGAAGGAATGGGCCGGACTGGTCGTTTCCGGCAGGAAGCCGTTGGCGGTTATTTTGCTGAACAGGTGCCGCCCGCCGCTGCCTACATAGCCCACTTGAGCCACAAAGCTGAAGGGCAATTGCTGCTGAATGTTGAAGTCCCAGTTTTCGTAGTACAGGTCTTTCCGGTTCGGATCGATCGCCTTCGCGCTGGTGCTCGAACCAAGGGCGCTGGTTTTGGTCAAATCGTAGCCATAATAAAGCTGGAGCAGAGGAAGATTCGTGCTGGCGGAATAGCGGGGGGCAAGGGATTCGGTCGGATCGCTGAAGTCGTCGTTCTGATTGGCGCCGTAGTAGATGCCGAAGCCCGTGCGGACAACCGTCTTTCCTTTCAAGGCCGACGGAGCCCAGCTCAGGCCAAAGCGCGGACCGAAATCCTTCGTGTTGGGCTGGTAGAAGGGCCCGCCTAAAGGACAGAACCCGCCGCAAGCAGCGCTCACGGTTACAGAACGGCCTTGCACTTCATGCATCACGCTGTAGAACTCGTACCGCAGTCCCGCATTCAGCGTTAGATTGGGAGTGAGTTTGACCTCGTCCTGGGCGTAACCCATGTAGAAGGTGCGGCGCAGTCCGACGATGCCTTGGGCTATGTCCAGGTCCATCGAATCTGCCAGGTTGTTCTGGAAGTTGCTGAAACTGGTATAGCTGATGTCCGAAGTCGTCAAGAAATTGCCGGAGTTGTTGAGTTGAATGCGTCGAATCTCAACGCCAAACTTGTAGCTGCTCCGGCCATGAAGCCGTGTCAGGTTGTCAATTTCGGAGTACGTGGTGCCGTTCTCCTCTTGAGCGCTACTCCCGGTAAGACCACTCCAGGGGACGTCGCCGCCTACGGTGAGACCCAACGGCGCGCTCCCGTTGACTATGGGCCTCCACGCGGAACGGTTCACGCCGAATTTTGCTTCGTTGATCAGTTGCGGGCTGAAGACCTTATTGCAGGGCGAAGACGATGTTTTCCGGAACGATGTCAGTCAGAGTGCGAGCGCCCGCGCTGTCCGCAGGCTGGTCCAGGTGAGCGTTGTCGATGTTCCCACGGATATACGCCGTGGTGCTGTCGTTGAACTTATGGTCAATGCGGGCCATGCCGTAGTCTTCGCGAGTAATGTCAGTTCCGTACGGCAATTGTTTGGTCAGTCCATTTGCGGATCGGCCGCGATAGGGCGCCACCCCTTTTGGATAATGCGTTGACGAGAGGCGCGAGTACCGGCGACGTGGCGATAACCAGGGCACGGGCCGCGGCGTTCGGCACATATGCGGCGCTCTGCGTATCGCCGATGGACTGCCTCAGACCTTCATAGTTCATATAGAAAAAGGTGCGGTCCTTAAAGATGGGGCCACCAAAGTCCCCGCCAAACTGGTTCATGCGGAGAGGCGGCAAGGGATTGGAATCGAAATAGGTTTTCGCGTCGAATATGTTATTGCGCAGAAACTCGAAGGCGCTGCCATGCAATTTGTTGCTGCCCGTCTTTCGAGACGATGTTGATCTGCGCGCCGCCGGCAGCACCGCTTTCGGCGGTGTACACGGCTGAACTGACGCGGAATTCGGCGATCGACTCCAGCGAGATGTTCAAGTGCGCGTCGGCTTTCTGCGCCTGCTCCTGAACGCCGCTGGCGTCAATGCCGTCGAAACTATAGTTTTCGTCATCCAGCGACCGGCCATTGAATCGGATGTCGTGCTGATCGCCGGAACCGTTGTTGATAGCGCCTGGCGCCAATGCCATCAAGCCAGACCAGTTGCGGCCGTCCAGAGGGATTTCCTGGATCTGCTCGGATTCGATCACCGAGCCGACTTCCGCCGAACTGCGGTCGAGCGCTTCCGAGGCGATTACCTCGACTACATCCACCCGCGCTCCCACTTGCAACCGGGCATCAATCGTTCGGGATTGCCCAACCTGAAATTCCACGTCTTCAAGCACTTCAGGCTTGAAGCCGTCTTTCGACATCGTGATCTTGTAGGCGCCGATTGGGAGAGCGGGCACTTGATAAGTGCCTTTAGAACTTGTTGCGGTCTCGCGATGGAGTCCGGTGGCTGGAGAATCCAGCTCAATCTTCGCATTCTGGACGACTGCTCCAGAACCGTCAGTCACTGTGCCGTTCAGTGTGGCGCGATCCACTTGGGCCAGGGCTGTTGCGGCGAATGCGAGGAGACAGAGAATCAAAACGGTGAAAGAAGAGATTCGTTTGTGCATGGTTCTCCTAACGGCTGCCGCGTGGCAGCGCAATCAAACAGGATTCAGGCCGATGTTGGAACCTGCATGAAGCGTAGGAGTCCCCCTTCAAGGGCAGTTCACGAACACGTGAAAATCCTCTAAGGTTGACACAGCTGTGCGCTGCGTCACAATCTAATGCAAAAACTCCTGATTGCACGGAAGTTGTCTGTTCTACCGCCGCATGGCCGATGGTTCAGTTGATTGCAACCCTGTGCCAGATCTCAATCGCAGATCTGAATCTTCGAGATTGCCGTGTGTTCATCTTCTTGTATTCGTTCTCGCGTAACATTTGAGCCATGCGCATCCTGGTAATAGAAGACGAACCACGTATGCAGGAGTTGTTGCGCAAGGGACTATACGAGCGCGACTTTACCGTGATGACAGCCACCGATGGAGAGACAGGGGTGGAGATTGCCTTAACCCATCAATTTGATTCGATCGTGCTGGACATCGGCTTGCCGAAGCTGGATGGATACGGCGTGCTCCGTGCTTTGCGTTCCCGCGGCATGACGGTGCCGGTCTTGATCTTGACCGCACGCGACGCTGAAGACGATATCATTCGCGGCCTTGAACTGGGCGCAGACGACTATTTGACCAAGCCGTTTTCCTTTGCCGAACTCGTGGCGCGGCTACAGTCGATCACGCGGCCTCGCCATCACGAAGAGTGCGGCTCGATCAATGCGGGAGATGTTGTGGTTGACCCGATCCGCCACTCGGTCACTCGGAATATGCAGAGCATCGACCTGACACGGAATGAGTTTCTCTTGCTGGTGTGCCTCGCTCGCGAGACGGGTCAATGCGTGGCGAGACATACGCTGATGGAATTCGTGTGGGGCCCTGATCATACTGTCAGGCCGAACACTCTCGACTTTCTTGTCAACTCGTTGCGTGCCAAGATCGATACCCCTTTTCGAAAGAAGCTAATCAGTACCGTGCGCGGGGCAGGCTATGTCTTCGGAAACGCGGCCGCCGCTCCGGCAAAGACTGCACGATGAAATCCCTGCCGATACGTGTTCGCCTCACTCTTTGGTACTTTGCCATGTTCGCCTCGGCTGCGGCGTTGCTCGGACAGGCCAGTTTATGGATGCTTGAGCGGAGCCTGGGCAAGATCGAATACCACGACATGCAAGAGCGAGCGGACGATGTTCGAGTGGTGCTGAGCCATCAAGGCCAGGTTCAAGATGTTCAACAACTCCGCGATGTGCTTGCCATCATCTATGAGTTCAAGGATGACGGAAAATACCTGCAGGTTCGAGATGAGCATGGCAACTGGATCTACCGGTCGCCCCGCATGCTCTCCCAAAATCCTGATTTGCCCACCCCGGATTTGTTGCCCACGGCCGGCCTTGTCGTGGACTTACATAAAGGAGCTCATATAGTGCGAACTCTGGAGTATCCGGTTTCCGCGGAAGGAGTACGGTACTCGGTACAGACCGGAATAGCACTCGATAAAAACATGAGTTTGTTGAACAGCTTTCGTCTCAACCTGCTCATGCTGACACCGGCGGTCATTCTACTGGCAACAGTTGGTGGGCATTTCATGAGCCGCAAGGCGCTCAGACCCGTGTCCACACTGGCGGCCCAGTCGCGTCGCATCAACGATCGAAATCTCGATATCCGTCTCCCGGTGTCAGATGCAAACGACGAAATCTCCGACCTTTCGCAGACGCTGAATCAAATGCTGGAGCGAATCGATAAGGCCTTCACCAGCGTGCGCACCTTCACCGGCAATGCCTCGCATGAGCTGCGCACTCCCATCTCGCTGTTGCGCACCGAGATTGAAGTCGCACTCTATCGCGATCGCGAGACGGAGGAGTATCGTGCAATTCTCACCCGCCTTCATGAAGAGGCGGTAAGTATGACGAGTCTCGTCGAGAACCTCCTTTCGTTGGCGAGAGCCGACGGCGGAGCGGAGACCATCACCCTTGCCCCCATCCGGATCCGGGCCCTCTTCGACCAGCTTGAAAGTGTTTGGATTCGTGCGATGGACGAGTCAATGCTCGAATTGCGCGTAGTGAAGCCGGAAAACGATATCGTTGTCCTGGGGGATATGCGCTCCATTCAACGTTTGCTTTCCATTCTCCTGGAGAACGCAAGCAAGTACACGCCCCCCGGTGGCATTGTAAAGCTGAGTGCGGTCGCGAATGGCGAGCGCGTCGTTTTCTCCGTTCGTGATACTGGCGTCGGGATCGCACCTGAGCACAGAAGTCGAATTTTCGATCGCTTCTACCGCGTTCCGACAGACGGGCTTATCCCTGGCGGCTCCGGTCTGGGCCTTTCTCTTGCTACATGGATTGCGGAGAGGCACGGCTCGCAGTTGACTGTTGAAAGCAAGCCAGGAATAGGAAGTGCCTTTTCATTCTCACTGGAGAGAATTGATCTTCGTCTCCAAACCATCAATGTCCCGGAAGTCTCGGTGGCATGACGAGAATCGCGAATCGACCCTCACTTGATGGGAGGCCTTTAACTACCATCGAATTTCGACAATTACTGTGGACCAAGAGCGCAGATGGGACGTGCAATGACAGGGCCGCAATCGCACCGGTGCCTCTTTAACTCGTTGCAGTTAGCGAATTCGGTCAACAGGGAGGACAACGGATTGGTTTCGTCAAACACCAAAAGATTGGAAAATACCGCATTTGGAAGCCTGCGGTGCTTCCAATCATCTGTGGGCCGCCAGGGCCCGCAGTAATACAGACTTGGATAAAGAAACGGGCATGGGAAAGCGGAGAGCTAAAGGCGACTGCTAGCTTCCCACCTCCCCAGAATTCGGTCACGAGATAGATCGGTTTCTTGCCGCGCTAGGCGGACTCGTCATTCGCAATCGGGCATTCCGCAAGCTGTTTATGGCTTTGGATCTGAAGGTTTTGATGGTGCAATAGGTGCAGGGACTTGTGGCCCCGCATAGATGAGACGCAGCCCGAAATCGTTATCCGATGGAAATGACGGAAGAGCGATGACCGCTATTTGACTTGAATGCAACCAGCCGCTTCCGGCATCTGTCCAAGTGCCGGTGCGTGGATCGAACCATTGTGCGCGGTAGGTGCTTGACGGACGAAGGCCTCGAATCAGCTTGGCCATGCTGCCCTTTTCAAAATAAGCCATGACGATATTCATGTCCGGAGTGTGCGCACAGTATGCCCACCCGTCATAACCTTCCTTGATCTCTGACCTGCTTGGCGTGATGAGATCGGGCTCGGGGATCAAGTCTTGATAGGCGGTTCCAATCGAGAATGCGAAGTCCCTGAGATACTTCATCTGCGAAGCCGAAGTGTACTGAAAGGCTTCCCACATCTTCGGACTTACCTCTGGTTCGATCTCCGCACGCTCAATATTCTCGGCGCCGTAGACATGACCGGCCAGACCACCGGACAGGAAGCTTCCATACATGCCAGAGCGCACATATCGATCGTCCTTTTCAGTGCCTGGATCTGCCGAACCTTCCAGATAACCCTCCCTCTTGTTCCATATGAAGCCCGCATAAGGAGGTTCGCCATTCATGGCTGGCTGCGGAGAACTCGAATTGTAAATCTGGGTCAGGTACCAATAGAAATCGTGCGTCCGCATATTCCCAGTTTGGTGGAGCGTAACCCACGAATTCGGCCCCCAGTTCACAAGCGTTGATGGGCTTGCATTCGCAGAAAGCAAGGTGCCGAAGGGGGGAGGGCCGTACTTGGTCATGACCATCTCGATGGCCGGCTTGTAGTCTTCCGGGGGGATCGATAGTTCATAGGTATCGAAGTGTATGGGGCTCAGAATGCAATTATTTGCCTGGTAGCGGCTATAAATGTACTGAATGTAGCGCGCGTAGGAATCGGGCCATTTGTAATACTTCTTCCACGGTTCGCTCGAATCCCGGCGCATCACTTCTATGAAGGGGATAATTCCCTGGGAATTTAGATAGTCGATCTTTCGATCGAGATAGTCGAAGTATTTTGGATTGATGCGATCGACGTCGGGATAGATAGTTTCAAATCCAGGGACCTTTCCGGGAAACATGAATGCGCGTCCGCCTTCATTTTCCATGTTCTTGGCCCTGCTGTCTGTTCGTATCCAATCCTTGGGTTTGCCTTCTCCGCTACCGGCGCCACCGACGGGCCATGCTCCACGTATTACAGTCCGGTCCGGATCGTTCATCTCGATTTCCGCGGGTTTTCCATCGTTGGCCCAACTGGGAAACGCAGCGATGATGGTGACCAGGTTGAAGCCTTGCGCTTTACGGTAACGAATATAATCCTTGAACCCGGCCGCCGGTCCAATAGGCCGCTCTTGGTCATCGTCATACCAGCGAAAAACATTGGTAGGGATTGTCCACAATGTATCGCCAAGGATGAAGAATGGCGTACCGTCGGCTTGCTCAATGGCGTGATGATTCGGCGTGGACTGGAGAAATCCGCGACGAATTGTGTTTTGTTCTTTCTCTGATTCGGTCCATGGAACAGCGGTGAAGTTGCCGGTCTTGCCGCCCAGGCCAGAGTCGGCCGGATCAGATCCGCTGGTCCAGGTCCAGGTTCCGGGGGCTGTTGCAAGTATCCGGACTTTGAATGTCTGGTCACCGTCCCAAAAACCATACACGCGCTTCTTGAAGTTAGGTCCGGTGAGATCGACCCAGACCGTTACATCGGTGTATGCGTTGGCATAGGTTTGCGCCGCGGTCAATGTCACCTCTTGTTTTTCCCACACATGCATGGGAGCCTGTGAGGAGGCAACCGAAGCCATTAACAAGGGGATGCAGACTAAGCCCAACAAAATCCGTCTCATCGAATTCTCCAATCTAGATGCAACTACTGGTTCTTACCATTCAATCTCTACGGCCATCTGCAACGACAGCATTATGGCCAAATTGTTCCATCCCATCGCGGTCGAAGGGCTTGGCGGCATACTTAGGCATTCTGAAACTCACTGGATTGAGGATCGTAATTCTGGGTTGAAGCTTTGCGCTTAAGCACGCGCCGAACGGCATCAGCAATCGCGTCCACGCTCATTCCATACTTGTCTAACAGATCAGCATAAGGACCGCATTCCGCAAAGGTGTCGGAGAGTCCTACTCGCTCCATTGGCGCAGGGTAAGTAGCCGCGAGGCATTCAGCGACAGCACCGCCGAGACCACCGACGATGCTGTGCTCTTCCGCGGTAACGACGGCCCCAGTCTCCTGTGCGCATCTTGCAATCAGGTCAGCATCGAATGGTTTGATCGTGTGAATCTCAACGACTCGAGCGCGAATGCCCTCATTCGCTAGTTTCACGGCAGCCTGAATGGAATGAGCGACCAGCACTCCACACGCTACGATGGTTGCATCATCGCCGTCCACCAAAGTAATACCCTTACCGATCTCGGGTTGATAGTCATCAGTGTAGATCTGCGGCACTTCGTTGCGGCACAACCTGAAATAGACCGGCCCCTCCCAGGCAGCAATCTGGGGCAGTAACTTGGCGACGGCCATGGAATCTGCAGGGACCACGATCGTCATTCCGGGAAGGCTCCGAAAGATGGCAAGATCGGTGATGGAATGGTGCGTGGGGCCATCGAACGAGTCGGAAAGTCCGGCGTATGCCCCCGCAAGTTTTACGTTGGCCTTTCCGTAACACAAATGAGTACGCACCATCTCCAAAGCGCGCGTCGCAAAAAGAAAAGCAAAGGTGTTCGCAATCGGAACGTAGCCGCCGTTCGCGAAGCCGACGGCCGCATCGACAAGCGCAGGTTCTGCAATGCCTACATTGTAAAAACGGTCGGGAAAGCTCTGTTCAAACATATAGCTGAAGTCGGAACTGCTGACGTCGGCACTCAAGACCACCACGTCCTCGCGAGCGTGGCCTAGCGCCACCAATGCATCTCCATATGCCCTTCTCATCAATGAAGGAGGTCCAAAGGGTTCTCTGATCATGCTCGCCATTGCCTAACACCTTTCTGCAATTCTTCCATCGCAGATTCAAACTGTTCTTGACTCGGGATGCCTCCGTGCCACTGAGGGACGTTCTCCATAAAGCTGACACCTTTCCCCTTGGTGGTACGAGCAATGATGACCACTGGCCGCCCGTGAATCTCGTCGGCGCGGTCGAACGCATCCAGAATTTCGGCCACATTGTGACCGTGAATCTCGATGACGTGCCAATTGAACGCCTTCCACTTTTCGGCGATCGGCTCTGTAGGCATTACCTGTCTTGTGGATCCGGTCTGCTGAACTCCGTTGTAATCGACAATCACTTTCAAGTTGTCCAATCCGAACTTGGCGCCCAGCATCAAACCTTCCCAGATCACGCCCGAGTTCAATTCGCCGTCGCCGAGAATAACGTAGACCTTTCGGCGAGAACCTTCCAACCGTGCGGCCAGCGCCATTCCAGCACCGACGGCGACTCCGTGACCGAGAGGCCCGGCGGCCACTTCCACTCCTGGAGTCTTTGCGGGTTCCGGGTGGCCCTGTAGACGACTATTCAATGCACGAAATGTTCCCAACTCCTCAATAGGGAAGTAGCCGCGGTGGGCCAAGACGGTGTACAGCATCGCGCACGCGTGGCCTTTCGAAAACACCAGCCGGTCCCGATCTATCCATTCAGGATTCTCAGGATCCAACCGCAATTGATGGAAGTACAGAGCAGTAAGAATCTCCGCAATTGAGAACGCTCCACCGATATGGCCGCTCTTGCGGTCGTAGACCATTTGAAGCACCTCGGCGCGATATTCGTAAGCGCGCAGCGACAAATCGCGAACCATTTCTTCAGTGTGTCTCGTGCCGTATTGATGAAGTTTGCCGGATAGGCCGGCCATGCATGTGCTCATCTATTCACCGTTTTCAATTTTCGGACTTCAGTTTCGATTGAGAAACTTGGACAATGATTGCGCTACGAAACTATGACCCTGTCGTTGAGATTGGAAGGAGTCCCGATTCTGCTGTGATCATGTCGTCTCTCGGAACGTTCGCCTTCAGTGCAAACTGTTCGGGAAACCTCGAACGCAAAAACTGTACGGCTTGACGAGCCGCCGAATCCGGGTCCGGTTCAGGCAAAATCTCCGCTGTGACCCAGCCATCGTAGCCGATTTCGCGGAGTGCTCCGAAGATCTCGTCGAATTCGATATGTCCCCATCCCGGTGCTTTGCGATTCGAATCCGCCACATGAAAATATCCGACTAAACCTCGGGCCTGAATGATCGCATCGCGAAACGAAGCATCCTCAATGTTCATGTGAAATGTATCAGGCATGAGCTTCACGCAAGGTCGCCGAGTTTCGCGGACGATTTCAAGGCCTTCCACACAGTTATTGATGAAGTTGACCTCGTACCTGTTTACAGGTTCGACGGCGAGTTCCACGCCCAGCGGCTCTGCTGCATCGGCGCAGCGTTGAATGCAGTCGATGTAGCGTTGGCGAGCTGTTTTCGGGCTCTCCCCGTCGTGAATCACGCCGCGGACGCGGCCTGTGTTGACTTTCGCGCCGAACTCAGCCGCGAGGCGAATCATGTCGACGATTCGCTCGACAGCCTGGTTGCGTATCTCAGCATCAGGATGGGTGAAGTACAAGTGATCCGCGGCAAACACCTGCCCCGTAGAGATGCAAGGCACCTCGAGTCCGGTCGCCGCAAGACACTGCTTAATGCGCGACACATCCACCTGGGCCGCATGACGAAGTACAAGCTCCACGCCGTCATACCCGAATCCGGCGCACCGATCAATGGAGCGGCAGAGGTCGTCGTGATAAACAGCGTATGCGCTCGGGAGGGCGTCCGCGGTGGAAACAGCCAAACCAATCTTCATTGCCATTCTCCAATCGTGCACATGGCATTCCAGCGCCGGTGGTTTGACCGGCGCATTGAAGCCGACGCTGCCAACCACGTCTGAACATGGGCTGCAAATGGAGAATACTAGGCCAAAGCTCACAGCAAAGTCAATAACACATCTATATGTTACTTAAAATAATGTACTTAATATGTGGTAGGACCTCCTATGTCATACCACATCAGTGAAGCAGCGCACTGCGCCCGCCGTGATCGAGGTGTGGCTTGGAGTTGGTTTTTCCGTGTGATCCGATATGTCGATAACAATCGCGAACTGACGGTCCTTCGGTTGGCAATCGGATACTAACGCCCCCGTCTTCTTGCTCGCCGTGAGCCTCAAGCGGGCGATATGCGGAAGAAAATGATTGTCTCCTCAGTGTTGGACTTGTTCTGGCGGAGCAAGGATGGCCCTCTGCTGAACAGCCAACGCCGTGATGAGGTGTTCGCGCATCACTCGCCGGGCTCTTCTCGCATCCCGTTTCTCTATACAGTCGAGCATCTCAATGTGTGCGGGCATGACCCGCTCCACAAGATCGCTCTCCGTTGAAACGAGTTCACGAATCTCGACCATTAGATCGTTGATCGAGTCCAGCAACAGAGTGAGCAGCGGATTATGGGTTGTCTGGGCGAGACGTCGATGGAACTCGGTATCCTTCACTGCATAGCGTTCTGGGTTTGCTTTGACCGCTTCCATTTCCCCAAGGATACGACGAAGGTCTTGTATGTCATCGTTTGAAGCTTGCTCGGCAGCCAAACCGATGTTCTCCACTTCGAGCAAGGAACGGACCTGATGCAGATGGTTGAGGCTGACATCTCGGCCCCACGAGCGAAGGAACATGTTCAGCGGCTTGACGACCTCTTCGCGGCTCAAGGCACGAACGGTCGTACCAATCCCATGGGAGGTTTCCAACAACCCGCTCGCTGCAAGAACGCGAACCGCCTCTCGAACGACTCCCCGACTCACCCCAAGGCTCTCCGCAAACTCCCTTTCCGGGGGGAGTTTTGTTCCAACGGCTAGTCGTTCAGAGAGGATCTTGTCTTCGATGGCATGGACGACTCGATCAACCAGCGCATTCTTGTTGCCTACCGTTCCGAATCGAACTTTGCGTACTTTTTGGGCAAGTGGCCTTGGCATTTGCAGCTCCCGATCAACTCTAATAATAGTTTCTTGGTGGGCGAAGTCAAAACTGCAGGCGCGAGGTTGGTGTTTCCCGCTCGAATGCTATACCATGATCGCCATTCAATTTTGAAACTCATTTCAACTATCTGGAGTTATCTCTCATGCCCTTTCGCCTTGCATTCAGAATCGCCACAGTCGTGCTGATGACAACCGCCCTGCTGACCGCTCAGGAAACACGCAAAGCTATCATGAACCCTTCGCCGAATCCCGCTGACGATGCTAAGGAGAATTCAGCCGCAGTGCCCGATGTCTTTGCCATCACCGGTCACTTTGATCGCATCGTGGTTCTTCGTTTCAAATACAAGACAGATCTTCTCGCCGGTATCCAACAGATGGTGAAGCAGGAGCAAATTCAAAATGGAGTCATCCTAAGCGGCGTAGGCTCGGTGCGCGGCTACCAGATCCACCAGGTGAGCAACCGTACCATGCCGTCGCGCAATACATTCGAGACAAATCCAACCCAGCCTGCGGATCTGGTCAGCATGAACGGATACATCATTGCCGGCAAAATTCATGCGCATGTGACTCTGGGAACACCAGAGAAAGCGATCGCGGGCCACCTCGAACCCGGAACCACGGTCTTCACTTTTGCGATTATCGCAATCGGCGTAATGAACGACGCGGACCTGAGTCGCGCGGATGACAAGACCTATCGATAATGCACGAGGACAGAAGTGCCGGATTCATCTCGTGTGATTAGGCGGTCATCGCCATCGGAGTCCTGCGCGCCTCACAGCTAGTGCCTTCACTGGCTGCTCCTTCTTTTTTCTCATGTCATGAACCTCGTTCCTATCGAATCCACCGGCGCATCACCACCAATCGAGCGACCACACTTTAGGGCAGCCACGGATCGCTCCCTTGCATTGCTCCTGGGGATCGCAATGCGGGGAGCACAGTTTGGATGGTTGTGGTAAGACATAGGAGGTCCTACCAGTACAGATCTTTATGATAACAAATGATTTATATAATACATGTTGACAGTTTGAGATTCTTGAGCGTATCTTGAGTCGATTTATTTTAGAAGGAGGCTTGTACGATGAAACTGCAAATTCACGATTTTGTCCGTGCTTTGCAAAGGACAAGGTCAGACACGAACGGGAACAAGCTTTGGTACGGGCTGGTTGTGCTCGCTCTTTGTATTTCCCTTCTGGGCGGAGAAAGACTCTTTAGTCAGGCGGACACCGGGAGCATTACTGGCACAGTAGCGGATGCCTCCGGCGCCGTGGTGCCGGGCGTGAAAGTTTCCATCGTTTCGGTTGCAACCAACCAGCGCCAAGACGTTACTACAGATGGTGCAGGCCGCTATTCGTCGGGACCGCTGCGCCCTGGTGAGTACCGAATCGAAGCCCAACTGGCCGGCTACAAGCATCTCGTCAATAAAGACATCGTGCTGCAGGTTCAGGAAGCCGCAGTAATGGACCTCACGATGGAGATTGGCGGCGTCCAGGAAGTGGTGACGGTTACAACCGCCCCGCCGATGATCGATACCAGCGATGCGTCACAGGGCTCGGTAATCGAGGGGAAAAGAGTCTCGGACCTTCCGCTGAATGGCCGCGACTACCTTCAGCTGGCGTTGCTTTCTGAGGGCGCGTTGCCTCCTCCGAACTCGCATACCGCGGATGGTAATTCCAGCAACAGGGCCGCCGGCTTTACAGCGGGTGGAGTTCGCGATACGGACAACAGCTACCTGCTCGATGGATTTGACAACAACATCGATGACACATCGTTCGATGTGGCTCAAGCCGAGGTAGTCAAGCCTTCGGTCGACGCGATCCAGGAGTTCAAGGTCCAGACGAACTCGTACCCGGCACAATTCGGGCGGTCTGCCGGTGGTGTCGTGAACATCAGCATGAAGTCAGGAACCAACAAATTTCATGGGACTGCCTACAACTTTGTCCGCAATGAATTCTTTGATGCGAGGGACGAGTTTAATTCCGGCAAACAGGCCCCGATCAAACGCAACGACTACGGTTTCTCGCTCGGCGCGCCCATCGTCAAGAACAAGGCGTTCTTCTTCTTTGCCTGGGAAGATTTGAAGCTGAGAGAGTCCTACATTGACAACAACACGATTCCAACGGCGCAAATGCTGCTGGGCAATTTCAGCTCTACCATCTACGACCCTGCCCAATACAATTCAACGACAAACACGCGGGTAGCCTTCCCGGGCAATAGCATTCCACAGAGTCGGTGGGACCCGGCGGCCCAAAAGCTCCTCAAGTACTTTCCAACTCCACAAAACACCAATGCCACACAAAACTTCATCTACATCTCGCCGAACGACGAAGATCTCGATCGGATCAATACGCGAGAGGATTATCAGGTCTCCCAGAAAGACCAACTGTCCTTTATCTACAATAGTCAAACAGTATTTATTCCCTCGTATCCTGTCCTGCCTCCGCCCTCCTTTGGCGGCGACTCGCGCCAGAGAAACACCTGGGGCTATGGCGGCGGTATCACCTGGACCCATGTTCTATCTCCGAATCTTGTGACAAGCACCAAAGCCGGGTGGTTCGGGGATACTTACCAAATCAGCTACCCTGCATCGGCGTTAGCTCTAGGCAGCCTGACCACAAGTATCGGCCTGCCCTTGCCAACGTCACCGCTCCCGATATCGTTTCCAAACTTTACACTCACCGGCTATGCAACCATCGGACCGGGCAACAGCTTGCCCAATCGGTCCCAGGGGGAGAACCGGCAGATCCAGAACGATACCAACTGGGTCAAGGGTGCTCACACAATCCAGTTCGGAGCTGGGATTCAATGGATACAGACCAACAGCAACAACTCCCGGAGCGAAGACGGAGTTATCGCTTTCAGCGGCAAGTACACCAGAAACCCCGCTACCAGTTCCGGCGGAAACGCGTTTGCCGATTTCCTTCTCGGCCAGGTCGATAACGTTACCTTCAGCACGAACACAAGAGTACAAGCGCGTGCAACTGGTCTGGAAGGGTATTTTCAAGACGAGTGGAAGGTCAACAAGCGTTTCACTTTGAATGCGGGTCTGCGGTACCAGTACTTGACGCCTTTCCATGACCTATTTGACAGGCTAACCAATCTCGATATCGACACCAATCCCTCGCTGCCCCAAATCATCTATGAGGCTTCCGGCACGAACACGTCCTTCGTGCACAACAGCCCCCTTGATTTTGAGCCCCGAATCGGCCTGGTGCATCAACTCTTCAATGACAAGGTGGTGTTGCGCGCCGGCTACGGGATCAACTCCCCATTCCAAAGGTTCTCTCCTTTCGGCGATTCCGACTCCATGGTTGTGAATCCTCCTTATGACGTTTCAATCACGACGAGCAGCAATGGGATCACTCCCTACACGCAACTGATGAACGGAATCCCAGCCAACTTCGTGGCTTTGTCAAGTGCAAATAACGTGACGATGGCTTCCATGCAGCGCAATCCGCCGCACGCGTATAACCAGCAGTGGAATTTGAGTGCCCAGTACCAGTTTGCCAGGAACTGGATGCTTCAGGTTGGTTATATCGGCAGCAAGGGTACGCATATCGTGAACTTATACGATGCGAACTACGTAAAATCTCTGGCCTCTGGAAGCGTCAACCCGCGGCGTCGCTTCGGCAACCTGTTTGTTCCCACATCCGCTCCGGGCACCGCCGGAGCTGCGCAGGGAGTTACTATTCCGCTTCTCGCGCAGATTCTACGGACGGAATATTCAGGAAATGTAAACTTCAACGGCATGCAGACAACTTTGACGCACCAGCTATCACAGGGTTTTACGATTTTAGGCAGCTGGATATGGTCAAAGGCACTCGGCGATACCTACGACGTAGCTACCGGCGGCGGTGTTGCAAGCTATAACTACCAGAATCCAGCGAACCTTCGTGGCGAATATGGTCCGTTGGACACGAACCTTTCCCAGTCGTTCGTTATAAGCGGACTCTGGGACCTGCCTTACGGACACGGAAAGCGGTTCGGATCAAGTCTTCCAACCTGGGCCAACACATTGCTGGGCGACTGGAGCCTGGACGGCATCATGACCAAGACTGCCGGAAGCCCGTTTAATGTTACGGTGAACGGAAACCCCTCGAACTCCGGGCAAACCGATCGACCCAACATCGTCGGCAATCCGTATGCCGTTTCTGGTGGACAAAGCAAAGCACATTTTCTCAACATCGCTGCTTTTCAAGCCAATACGGCATATACCTACGGCAATATGCAACGGGACTCCATGGTCGGTCCCCGATACACTGATGTCGACTCCTCTCTCTCGAAAGTGG
Source organism: uncultured Acidobacteriaceae bacterium (assembly GCA_963820245.1). Classification (GTDB taxonomy): domain Bacteria; phylum Acidobacteriota; class Terriglobia; order Terriglobales; family Acidobacteriaceae; genus Telmatobacter. Next base: position 422,883 of record CAWFZC010000006.1, read on the forward strand.
TGACGATGTTCAATGTGAAGGATCAGCCTGTGAATCTTCAGCTTCGCTGGGATGTTTTCAATATCGCCAACCACCCCAACTACAACATACCGGGCACCACTTTGGGTACCGGGACCTTCGGGCAACTAACAAGCGACGTCGCTGCAAGACAGATGCAAATTGCTGCCAAGGTAATTTTCTAACAGCTATGGACGCCTTGAACAAATAAAACCTAACTTGCCACCCTTTGATGACGAACTCATCGAAAGGTGGCAAGTGAGGGGAATCCTGATGAACCAAGACGTCGTGCCATTGGAATCGACAAACGGGTTCTGGGAGGGGGAACCCAGGCAAACAACCCGAATTAGAAACATATTAGTCGACGCAAATTGAAATCGCGTTTGATACGGGGCTGAAACAGACCTCTTCGGAATCAGGGATGGCGCAGAACCGCTGGCAACCCGGCTATAATTCGTGCCTGACAATTATCCATTGCAAAAGACTCACCTTTCGACCATCAAGCAGGTTGCCGTTCTGAACGAGCGCGAAACACATCCCGATGTTCCCTTGCATGCCTCAGTAAAAGTCGCGGCGTCGGAAAGTAATCGAGTTGAACTCACGATGACTCGCCGCGAATGGACCATCGTTTGGCTGCTCGTGCTCTCGGCCATCATTAACTATGTAGACCGAAGCAATCTTTCCATCGCTGCGCCCGTGATCCAGCGGCAGTTCAGCTTGTCGCCCATCCAAATCGGCTCCATGCTGTCGGCATTCTTCTGGACCTATGCGTTAATGCAGATCTCCGGAATTGCAGGCTGGCTCTCCGATCACTTTCCCGTGGGCTGGGTCATGTTCGGAGGTTATGTTTGTTGGTCTGGCGCAACAGTGTTGACGGGCCTGACATCGAATTACATCGGCCTGTTCCTTGCGCTCCTTCTGCTTGGTGTGGGTGAGTCTGTGGCCTATCCATGCTACTCGCGCATCTTTGCTGAACTTCCGCAACAACAGCGCGGCCGGGCCAATGCGCTCATCGACGCCGGCACAAAGCTTGGACCGGCAGTAGGCGCGTTCTTGGGCGGCCTCCTGCTCGTGCACATTGGATGGCGGATGCTCTTTATCGTTCTCGGAGCAGGCGGTCTTCTATGGGTTCTGCCCTGGCTCCGCTTCATGCCTCGTTACGGGAACAATGTGCGTCGCGATGCTTCACCTCCCCTCGCCTCCATCGCAAGAATGCTCCGCGTGAAAAGTGCATGGGGAACATTTCTCGGGCATTTCTGTGGAAACTACTTCCTCTATTTCCAACTGTCATGGTTGCCCATCTACCTTGTCCGAGAGGAAAGACTTTCCATCAGGTCCATGTCGCGGCTTGCTTCCGGGGTCTTCCTTTTGATTGCATGTTCGACTCTTGTCGCGGGTTGGATCTCGGATAGATTGATCGCCGCCGGTGCCTCGCCCACTCGGGTACGCAAGTATGTAGTTGTAGGCGGCCTGACAGTTGCCTCGAGTCTGCTCCTGATGGCGTTTACCCATGGCAACCTTCCAGCGTCCATTTGCATAATGATCGTTGCCTGCATCGGCTATGGAGCCTTTGCTTCGAACCACTGGGCCATAAGCCAGACCCTGGCTGGACCTGCAATGGCGGGACGGTGGACAAGCATGCAGAATGGAATCGCCAACCTCGCTGGCATTGTCGCTCCCTGGGTCGCCGGAGCAATCGTTCAAATCAACGGTGATTCACGAATGGCATTCTTTATCACGGGGTCTGTCGCCATCGCAGGAGCAATTATCTGGGCGCTGCTTGTACGGCAGGTGGAACCCGTCCAGTGGGGCTCAGACATGTGTTCTCATGAATTAACAAAGTGAAAGTCGGTTTTGAGGCACCATTGAGAGTTGTACCGGCCCGACTCTTCTATGAGACGGCTGGTGGTGTCAAGGTTTTTGTCTTTGCATTTGTTTTTTCCTTATTGGCGGTTTTGTTTTTGCCTTTGCTCTTGTCACTGCTCGTGTTTTGCATTCATCTCGGGCTTCTATCCGCACTCTGGGTGAACCCGGCTTTGGGTTCGGTGCCTGTTGGTGTCCGATGACGATGAAGGGGCGCTGCTATCTAAAGGACGGCCTGTTTGGCCAAGGCCCGGGTCGCAGTCGCCGGAACGCGAGTTTGGTTATGCACTTTGGCAAAAGATCATTTCCTTGTTGGTTTCTCAGGTTTGGTTAGGCGACGATGGCATTGTTTGTGGCGATATTGGGTGTGAGATTGTGGGAAGGCTTGCCAGGGTTTGCCGGTTTGCCAGATGCGATGCAGGATGACGGCCAGTTTGCGGGCTACGGCGACGATGGCTCGCTTCTTTCCTCGCTTGCCGCCTGAGGCAGACAGCTTCATGCCCCAGCGGCGCAGTTCAGAGTCGGGGCCGAAGCGGCCCAACACGTAATGGGCTGCTTGTACCAGCAGGCTGCGCAGGTAGACGTTTCCGGTTTTCGAGATGCGATGCTGCGGATCCGAGTCGCCGGACTGGCTTTGCCGCGGACGCAGGCCGAGGAACGCACCCGCCTGACGGCTGTGCCGGACCGCATCCGGGCGGTCGAGCGTGAGCACGTAGGCCGCAGCGATCAGCGGTCCGATGCCGGGGACGGTGCGCAGAACGGGGATCTCAGGATAGCGATTCGGCCAGTTGCTCGATGCCGCGATCCATCTGCTGGATGCTGGCGTTGAGCGCGACGATCTGGTCGAGCAGCGGGCGCGCAGCCTCAGCCAGAGCCGTGGGGATCGAGGCTTCGACGCGCTCTTGAAAGCCCTGCGGAGAGCAGGCCGGCAGCCGCCCTCCCGCGCTCTTGACCAGGCCGCGAAGCGCGTTGACGATCATGGTGCGGGCGCGCACCAGGGTCGAGCGCGCCTGGATCAGGTTCAGGTCCTGTTGCCGCCCGGGACTGCGATGATGGATGGGAGACAGCAGGCGCGGATCGCAAAAGGCGAAGCGGGCCAGTTTCTCGGCGTCGTTCCTGTCGTTCTTCGATTCGCTGGCGGTGATGGCGCGTATTTTGCGTGTGTTGGCCACGATCACCTGATGGCCCAACTGCTCAAGCAAGCGGCTGATCCAGGGTGAGTGGGTTCCGCATTCGAGAGCGAAACGCATCGTCGGCTCGCCCTCGAAGTGGCGCCGCATGGCCTCTTCCGTGGACTGAATGCGACCGGATTCGATGGCGTCGCCATCTCCGTTGAGCATGCAGTAGTGGCTGAAACGGTCTCCCAAATCAAGGCCGATTGTGATCTCTGGCTTTTCCACCTTCACTGCTCCTCTGCTAACCTTCTTCATTGGCTGGTCTCCTTTTGCACTTCGAGTGCGTGCGAACAGCTTAATGCTGATTCGCGAGACCAGCCGTCTCATCCCATCTAAAGGGATTGTCTTCAAGTAACTACCGTAAGCGTCCAGTCATCCCCACTGGACTGAGCGCCGCAAGTCGAGCGAGTCTGAGTCCATGGGAGAGGCAAGGACTCGAGTTCGACGATCGGTTTCAGATAAGCGTCGCATCGTCGAGCTGACCTTCGCGCCAGGTGCGAGCGTAGCGCGTGTTGCGCTGGCCGAAGGTGTGAACTCACACCAGGTATTTAAGTGGCGGCAGTCATATCGTCAGGGTGGACTTGTGCTTCCTGATCCAGGCGCTCCATGTCTGTTGCCGGTTGTTGTGCAGCAGGAAGGGCTCGACGGATTTGATGAGCAGAGCACCGTTGTTGAGCAAGTTGAGGCCTCGAAGCCAGCGAGCGGCGTGATTCACATCGAGATCCCGGGACGTGCCTTGATCAGCGTGGAGCACAGTGCCGATTTGGCGTTGCTGCAAGTGATTCTTGAGAGCCTCCGCAAGTGATCGAACTGCCGATTGGAACCAGGATCTGGCTTGCGGCCGGGGTGACCGACATGCGTCGCGGGTTCCATGGACTAAGCGCACAAGTTCAGACGGTTCTCGAACAGCAGCCATACTCTGGTCACGTCTTTGTTTTTCGCGGACGCCGTGGTGACATCGTTAAGTGCCTCTGGTTTGATGGCGACGGTCTTTGCCTCTTCTCGAAGCGCCTCGAACGCGGTAGATTTATCTGGCCGAAGGCACGCAGCGGATCGATTCATCTGACTCGCGCACAGCTTTCGATGCTGCTTGAAGGGATTGATTGGCGCAGGCCGGAGCGCACCTGGACGCCACCGGTTGCAGTCTGAGTGACGAGCGTGATTCCCCAGTATTCACAGGCCTTTTGTCGTTTTATCGAGTCGTGTTTTGTGGCATACTGCATGCATGGATTCGGCTCCTCTGCCCGATCTTGATTCGCTCGATCGTCAAGCGCTGATGGCGTTGTTGATTGCGCATCGCGCCGAGCTTGAGTCTAAGCAGTCAGAACTCGCCAGTCGCGAAGCAGAGCTCGCCAGTCGTGATGCAGAACTTGCCAGTCGTAATGCGAAGCTGGCTACACTTGCCACAGAGCTTGAGAGCCAGAAGCAGGAACTGGTCGATCAGGGTCGCGAGCTGTTAAGCAGGACCGAGTACATCGAACATCTCAAGCTGCAGGTGGAGAAGCTGCGGCGGATGCTGTACGGCACCAAGAGCGAGAAGATCATCATCAAGCTCGATCAACTCGAACTGCACCTGGAAGAGATGGAGTCGGCTCGGGCGGAACTTGAGACCGCGATAGATGCAGCATCGCCAGAGCCCGAAGTTCAGAAGCCTGCGCGCAAGCCGCTTCCTGAACATCTGCCTCGCGAGATCGTAACGCACCTTCCTCAGGGTGAGTGCTGCAGGGAGTGCGGTGGCCAGTTGCGTCAGTTCGGAGAAGATGTCAGCGAACAGCTGGAGTACATCCCGGAGAACTTCAAGGTCATCCGCCATGTGCGTCCGAAGTTCGCGTGCGCAGGCTGCGATCGCGTCGTGGAAGCTCCGGCGCCGAGCCGCCCGGTCGAGCGTGGCATTGCCGGACCCGCACTTCTTGCGCATGTGCTCATTTCTAAATATGCCGATCATCTTCCGCTCTATCGACAGTCGGAGATCTACGCACGCCAGGGTGTAGACATCGGCCGCTCGACGCTTGCAGGATGGGTTGGCGCTGCTACGGAGTTGCTCGCACCACTGCTGGCCGCGCTCGAAAAGCATGTCCTCAGCGGGAGCAAGCTGCATGCCGACGATACTCCGATTCCGGTGCTTTCACCGGGCAGCGGCAAGACCAAGACGGGCCGCTTATGGACCTACGTACGCGACGATCGTCCTGGTGGCGAAGACACGGCTCCGGCTGTCTGGTTCGCTTACTCGGAAGACCGCAAGGGTGAACACCCACGCAGGCATCTTAAGAACTTCCATGGAGCGTTGCAGGCTGACGCCTACGCAGGATTTCACCATCTTTATGGCGACGGCGATATCTACGAGGTTGCATGCTGGGCGCATGCGAGACGCAAGTTCCACGAGATCCATGTGCTGCATGCATCGCCGACAACGACCCAGGCCCTGGAACGCATCGGCGCACTCTACGCAATCGAAGAACAGATTCGCGGTAAGCCTGCCGAGTTGAGACGGGAAGTTCGACAGACTCGCGCCAGACCGCTGCTCGACGAGTTCCAAAAGTGGATGGAGAAGGCACTGCGTTCGCTTTCACCGAAAAGTGAGACCGCGGCTGCTATTCGCTATGCGCTGTCACGATGGCCAGCTCTGACGCGATACGTTGACGACGGGCATCTCGAGATAGACAACTCGGCCGCCGAGAGGGCGCTGCGCGCTGTCGCTCTGGGCCGGAAGAACTATCTGTTTGCGGGATCTGACGCCGGCGGAGATCGCGCCGCTGCCTTCTACTCGCTGATCGGCTCAGCTAAACTCAACGGACTGGACCCGGAGCACTATCTGCGGACCGTCCTTGCCCGAGTTGCCGATCATCCGATTAAACAGATCTCAGAACTCCTGCCATGGAACCTGGCAGAAGCCTGCCCTAAAGACGAAAACAAGGCCGCCTGACCAGTCCTTCCACAAGTGTCCACTTAAGTTAAGTGGACACTTCCCCAAATCAGTCCTTATCGCAACTACCACTCACTCTGAGTGTCAACCGGGGCTCGCTGGACGCTTACGCCCGAGTTGCCGATCATCCGATTAAACAGATCTCAGAACTCCTGCCATGGAACCTGGCAGAAGCCTGCCCTAAAGACGAAAACAAGGCCGCCTGACCAGTCCTTCCACAAGTGTCCACTTAAGTTAAGTGGACACTTCCCCAAATCAGTCCTTATCGCAACTACCACTCACTCTGAGTGTCAACCGGGGCTCGCTGGACGCTTACTAACTACCGCCCAACCACGTCGCCTTATCCGCAATGCCAAACATGGCGCCTTAATAGCTCGCAAAGGGTCCAATACCCGGTTCATTTCCGAGAGGTCGGCTAAAGGGATTGTCTTCAAGTAACTACCGCCCAACCACGTCGCCTTATCCGCAATGCCAAACATGGCGCCTTAATAGCTCGCAAAGGGTCCAATACCCGGTTCATTTCCGAGAGGTCGGCTAAGTTCCGCCGATCATGCTCAAGACGATTATCTTCTGGTAGTCTGTTCCTTTCCTCCTATCTGTCTCACAACCCATAGGTTTTGAAACGGCTCTTTTCGTCCAAGGCTACCTTTCGTTTACAGTCAGATAGATGGCGCAATTTGCGAGGGCTTTGCGAATGGAAATGGCAGCGATTCCAGGGTATTAGCCGTTTCAAAAGGCTGTGGCGGGAGATCGATCTTCACCACCCCTTTTGAAACTTGGCCTCTGAGGATGCTGCCAGAGTTTTAGTTCCGGGAGTATCACGGGCTACCGCGCCAGTCCTCGACCCGCTCGGACAGTTTCTACATTTCCAGTTCACCTGGACGTATAACCGGCTATCGAGACAACTGGCGTTTCATCTTTCCGGGACTCGGGATGGGATCCCCAAGAGGACCGTTGTACGAGAAGCCGACTTTTCGTCCGTGTGGTTCGAGCGCTGTTGTCGCTGAGCGCATTCGCGATCATGCGCTCACTTCTTCAAACACTGCGAGCCCGAGCCTTATGTCAAAAGGGTTGACGCATCTTGAACTCCGTCCAAGGCCTTTTGACACGACTGAAGATTGAGTATGACCTTATTTGTTGTACCGAAAGGCCTTCCATTTCATCTGCGCTATCGCATTGAAACTAACGGCTGAAACTCTTCAGAAGAAGCTGCGTGAAAACCTATGCGTTATCGCACACTCAATGGCGCCATCTAAAGGCCCGGATCAAAGCTGCTCTCCCTTAAATCGCGGTAGAACATCCGACATGTCGGCTACTACGCTCAACGATCGGGCACTGGCGAACGCAACCGCCTTTTCCGAGTCCATCGAACCTTCTAAACAGAGGCTGCGACACGTATTGAGCCGTACAGGTTCACGCTAGAAGGCCGCTTGATCGTTTTCAATGGGTTAGGCGCACGGGATGGAGTTGCCTATTGTGGTGGGCTGGGGAGCCTTGTCGCCAATCAAGTAGCCGTTACTTTTCCAAGAGAATCAAAATTTCCGGTGTCTCGTAAGTGTCTTACGTTGGTGAATGCAGCGGTCTTTAAGGAGGGCTACTTGGCGGCTCTACCAGGTGAATCGTTAGGCGATTGACTGACCAAAGCATTGGTTCGTTGCAATGTGGCTTCGAAGTATTTCATTGTCGCGGGCTATGACTGCAGTTCCACCGGGTTAGAAATGAGACTCTGATTTTCTTATGGATCGAGCAGACCGAATTCGATCGAACGCTTCAAATGATGGTACCTGACAGTCGTCAGTGCAGCTTGGGCAAACCTACCTTGCCAACCAGCACGGCAAAACGGGGGTCGGAGCGGAGTGGATCCATTCCAAAGTCGGTGTTCAGCTCTCTGAGCAGGAAGTCATGCTCGCGATAAGCCGTGCCCAGCCACTCGAATGCCTTCTCCTTATCGCCTAGATCGGCGTACAAGCGGGCGATCGTGTACGCGGAAGCATAACCGATCTGGCGTTGGTGTAGATAGTAATTGGCGGCTTCGGTGATGGCGCCTCTCCAACCACCGGAGCGAAATCCGCGCTCCAGGCCATCTGCCAACAGCGAGTCGTTCGGGCTGTGCGTGAGGCGAAGAGAGGCCGCCCAATGCTCCAGGAACTGGGGGTACATGCGTTTTCCCCAGTAGGCATAGCTCAGGCAGTCGTCAGCCACGCTGTATGTTGGATTTTGCACGAGCAACTGTTGGCAGACCGCGATGGCGTCATCGTAGCGGCGCGCAGCAACCAAAACGCTTCCCTTTGCGCGGCGGATCACCAGCGACGTTGGATCGAGCGCATGAGCCAGATCGATTTCCGCCAGCGCTTCCTGCTCACGGCCGCCGATCATCCCAAGGCTTTCTGCGAACCACTGATGGGCCGTGGCATCGTTGGGGTCGAGCGCAAAGGATTTCCTGAATTCGGCCTCGCCGCCAGAAAAATCCCAGTCGTATTCCATCTCGAGGCTGCCGAGAATGGCGTGTGGATGAGCCATGGTGGGATCCAATTGAAGGGCCTTGCGAGCTGCGGCGCTGGCTTTAGGGAAGACCTCGGCAGGATTCTCTCCAAAGAATGGAAGCACCGAATAGTCATCAGCGAGGGCAGAATACGCGACGGCATATTTTGGATCCCTGGCGATGGCCTGATCGAAATAGTCGATCGAAGCATCCAGGTTTGCGCGGTTCCTCTCTTTCCACCCGTAGCGCCCCTTCAAATACAGCGTGTAGGCATCCATGTTCTGCGTGCCTTGCCGGGTGACCTTCTGCTTTTCGGCATCACTAAGGCTAAAGCGCAACTGTTCTGCAATGTCGTCGGCGACCTTCACCTGCAGTCTGAGAAGGTCTGAACTCTTGGCGGAGTAGCGCTTTCCCCAAGTTTCCGTATTGTCGCGCACGTTAGTGAGTTCGACGCTGACTTCGATGTTGCCTGCCCGCGTGAGCATTCGGCCGCTGACTACCACAGGCACGCCAAGTTCTCTTCCTGCCTCCTGCACGTCGATGTCTTTTCCCTTGAGGCGAAAAACCGAATCGCGGGAGCGGACCCTGAGTTGTGGAATGTGGGCGAGGTTGTCAATCAAGGTCTCCGTGATCCCGTCGCTCAAATAATCGGAGTTCGGCTCTCCGCCGACTGTGCTGAAGGGCAGAACCGCGACAGAATCGGGTGCAAGATTCGGCGCGCCGGCATTCGAGGGATTGAGAACATCCACCGCCGTAACGTGCGAATCGGTATGGCCGCCGCGAAGATAGAAGATGAAAGCCGCAGTGAGTGCCAAAGGGGCTAGCCAGGCGACGACTCGTTTCGGGTTTAGAGTCCATCGACGTCGCGGAGACGCCGGTAGAGGCACGGTTTCAACTGGGGCGACTGTTTGCAGCTTGGCTGGACGGGCGTCATCGCCGGGGACCCGGTCGCCGTCGGAGGGGCCGTCGCCGTCCAGTTCCTGGGCTTTGCCCTTGAGCCAATCTGCAAGTTCGCCGGGGTAGGCAAAGACATTTCCACGTTCACCGCCCGGAATGCGATGCACCGGTAGACCACGGTCCCGCTCCCAGCGCTTGACGGTTCGCTCCGCTCGGTCAAGATAGCAGGCGATCTCCTTCCAGGAGACCAGCGCTTTCGATTGATCTGGTCGGTCCGGGCTAGGGGAAGTCATGGCCACTTCCGGAATATCCGATTGGGGTTCGGCAGGTAAATCTGATCATACGTCTGGCCAATCAGGGTGTCCAGAAGAGAAATCCGGCGCGAAGAGTTAGCAGAAATGAAGGAACGGCCCAAGATGGCCCGAATTGGCCCGTGTCGGCTCTTGCATCTCATACACAACAAATGAGAACGATTAAGACGCGTTGCGATCACATCCGACCGGCGCAAATCGTTTTTGTACTCCGCTCGACACCAGTGTTGCTTCGCTCGGGGTTCTCTGGAGTCATCTTACCCTTGGACGCAGCTTCGATAGAACAACGAGATTCAGGAGGCCGTACAGCTATGAGCTGCCGTTCGATTCGAATCATCCTGCTGTCAACGATCGGGATCGCTGGCTTTTTCTTCAGCGCCGCTGCAGCGGCCGCAACAACTCCGGGAAGCGGCACAAACTCTGCCCAGCAAAGCCAGGCCAATGGCCGCATGACAGTCGCGTACGGCAATCTTCCTCTGAGTTTCGAACCGAACCAGGGGCAGACTGCGAAGCAAGTCAAGTGGCTGGCGCGCGGACCTGAATATACGCTTTATCTCGCCGGAAGAGATGCAGTGCTGGAAATGAGCCGGATGGTCCCGGCCAAGCGCGGATCCGACCGACCGGAGGGCCTGCAACCAACCATCTATTCGTCCGCGCTCAAGATGCATCTGCTCGGAGCCGGCGCCGTGCCGCAATCGGGCGGGGAAGATCTCCAGCCAGGCAAGGCCAACTACTTCACAGGCAACGACGCCGATAAGTGGCAGCGCGATGTGCCGATGTACGGTAAGGTGCGCCTTCAGGGCGTTTACCCGGGAATCGACCTGGTGTACTACGGGACACAGGGGCAACTGGAGTACGACTTTGTGGTGTCTCCAGGTACCGACCCGTCGATCATCCGCCTGAATTTTGATGGAGCCAAAGCCGAACTCGCTGCCGATGGCGACCTGGTGCTACCCGTAGAGGACGGCGGTCCCGAGGTGCGCTTCCACAAGCCCGTGATCTACCAACTGAAAGACGGAGTGCGGGAAATAGTTGACGGAAGCTTTCAGGTTGCGGAGAACCATCAGGTCAGCTTCAGGCTGGGGGCCTACGACCGAAGCCGTGAACTCACGATCGATCCGACGCTGCTTTTTCTTGGCGTGCTTGGCGCCGGAAACGGAAACTACGAAACCACGGCATACGGGATGACTGTGGACAGCGCGGGAGAGATGATCTTGACAGGCCTCACTCGCGATGTGACGTTCCCAACCACCTCGGGAGCTTTGCAGACAACCTGCAATACGAACTCACCGGTCGATAATAACCTCGCATACAAACGATGCACGAACACCCAGGCGAGCTCCGGCTTCGTGACTAAAATCAGCGCGGATGGCAAGTCGTTGGTTTATTCCACTTACTTGCACGGACTCAGCGGCAATGAATATGGAGACGCGGTTGCCGCGGACGCAGCGGGCGATGCCATCATCCTGGGTGCAACAAGCTCGAATGATTTCCCGGTCACCGCCGATGCATACCAGTCAATTTGCCAGCCATACTATCCGAACACTTCCCCCACAACATTTGGCCCCATCAGCCCGCTATGTAACGGATTCTTCAATGGAGGCGGAACTGAATATACGGTCAATGGGCCGATCATGTTCATCGCCAAACTCAATCCGAGCGGTTCGGCGCTGCTCTACAGCACATTCTTTGGCGGTACTTCCGCAGTCTACCCAGAGGCTCTAGCTCTGGACAGCTCAGGCAACATCTACTTCACAGGCTTCGTGCAGGATGCTTATTCGACCCCGAACGCTTATCCGAATAACGGAAACGGGGGTATCCCATTTCCGGTGACGGCAAGCGCCTACGAGTCGGCCGGGATAGATATTCAGGCCTCAACGCTTTCCGAACTGAGTGCTAACGGGCACACCCTGCTCTACTCCACTTTGATGGGACAATCCACGCTGCCCTGCGGCTTCGGCTATTGCAGCGGATATAGCGTGCCCATCGCCTTGGCGACAGGCCCCAACGGGATGGTCTACCTTGGTGGATACACCCAGTCGTTTTATTTTCCAACGACTCCAGGTGTTGTAACTCCGGCGTGCGCCCAGAATCCCAACAGTTTGTGGAATTGTTATGGCAATACAGGATTCCTGAGCGCGTTCGATACCACCAAGACGGGAAGCGCCTCACTGGTCTACTCCACGTATATCGGCCCTGCGTCTCCTAATCCTGCATCGCAGCCGACGTATGTGTATGGGTTGGCTGCGGACAGCTCCAACAACGCATACGTGACGGGTTACACCAACACATCCAACTACCCCACAACCACAGGCGTGTTTCAAACCACCTGCGACACGGCCAATGTGGGCTGCAAGAATTCTGCTTTCCTCTCGAAGATTAACCCCGCCGGAACCGCCTATGTCTGGTCGACTTATTTCGGCGGGCTCACCTCTTCTTCGGGATGGGGAGACAGCATAGCCTTTGACGCCAAGGGGCAGATCTACCTGTACGGCATCAACGACAACTATGGTTATGATTTTCCGGTCGTTAATCCGCTTGGGGGCCGCCCCGGCAACAGTTCGAGCTTTGCTTTCGTTGCAACCTTTTCTTCAGACGCTAAAAAGTTGCTCTTTGCCACCCCGCTGGGAAACCCGAGCCCGTCGGCAGCCAACGTTTACCCGATCAACAATAACGGCATCGCTCTCGACGCCGAAGGCAACATCTACTTCGCTGCTTACAGCACTGACAACGGAACCTTTGCTACCACATCCGGCACTTATGCCACCACTGCGACGGGGCCAGGCAATCGCAGCTTCTTTGGCAAGATCTCCCCAGTGCTGGCTCCAACGGCCACAACATTAACCGTGTCGCCATCCACCACCATCACAGGCCAGGCTGTTACCTTTACTGCCACGGTTGCTGGAACAACGCAGGCTACCCCGACGCCTACTGGAACGGTAACCCTGCAGAACACCAACACAACTCCGGCAACAACGCTCGGTTCGATTACGCTGGGCGCAAATGGTTCTGGCACATTCGTCACGTCTTCACTGGCAGCGGCTTCCTACAATGTGACGGCGACCTACTCCGGTGACACGACCTACGATGTCAGCACCTCAACGGCGAAGACGCTGACAATCAACACCCCCACCACCGCGACAGTGAACCTGTCGGTACCGGCCAGTGCATCCGTAGGCGCTTCAGTAACCTTCACTGCCACAGTTTCCGGTTCAGGAGGTACCCCTACCGGAACGGTCATCTTCCAGGATGGCGGGGCCACGCTCGGGAGTATGGCCCTCGTCAACGGCAGCGCAGGCTACTCAACAAGCAGCCTGACCATTGGGCAGCATAGCATTACCGCCAGCTACAGCGGAGATACCGTATTCGCATCTGCCGTTTCCATTGACGATACAATCACCATCAATGGCTTTACATCGGCCGTAGCGCTTAATGCATCGCCCGCATCTGCTCATCCTGGCCAGACCGTAGCGCTTGGCGCCACCGTCACCGCAGTAACAGGCACAGCTACGCCGACAGGGAATGTCACCTTCCTTGATGGCGCCGCATCAATTGGCTCCGTCAGCATCGCTTCCGGCAAGGCAAGTTTGAACACGACTTCTCTAGCACTGGGAACCCACTCGATCACGGCCTCTTATGCCGGCGACAGCAACTTTGTCGGATCAACCTCGACAGCGCAATCGGTATCTGTCGTACCTTTGGCCACGCCCACCATCGTTGCCACGCCATCGCCGACGGCCATTACGACCGCGCAGGCGTTTTCCGTGGGGGTCACCGTCAGCGGGGGCGGAAGCAATCCCACGCCCACCGGCACGGTCAAGCTCTCTGGTGGAGGCTATGCCTCGTCAGCGGTCACACTTTCTGGTGGCAATGCGACCATCAACATTCCGGCGAACAGTCTGACTGTAGGCACTGACTCGCTTACCATCAGCTACAGCGGAGACGCCAACTACGCCGCGGGCACGGGGACAGCATCGGAAGTGGTGTCAGCAGTTCCACTCACTCCCACTGTTACAGTAGCGCCCGCAACGAATACTTTGGACACGGGTGCCAGCCTGAGCGTGAAAGCTACAGTCACGGGTTCAGGACTCCAGCCGACGGGAACTGTCACGCTGTCGGGCGGCGGTTATACTTCATCCGCGTCAACCCTCGTTGCCGGAATCTACACCTTTACAATTCCAGCGAACAGCCTGACCAGCGGCGCCGACACGCTCTCCGTGAGCTATAGCGGCGACTCAGTTTATGCCTCAGGCAACGGGACAGCACCGGTCACCGTAGCGCAGTCTGTGTTCACGGTGTCGGCTACAACGCCAACAGCCGTTGCGCCAGGGACGGCTGCAACCTCAACCATCTCCGTCAGCTCATCAACCAATTATTCCGGGACTGTAACGTTTGCCTGCGCTCTAACTTCATCACCCTCCGGAGCCACCAAACTGCCCACTTGCGCGGTCACCAATCCGACGGTGACCGTCAGCAATGGGACTGCTTCCGGATCGGCGACCGTCACGGTAAGTTCAACCTCGACGAGCGGCGAGCTTGCGTGGCCCGTAGTCGGCGGCAAACCCCACGGCTGGGCGGGCGGGGGAGCGGTGCTTGCATTCCTGGTCTTTCTTGGGATCCCTGCACGGCGGCGTAACTGGCGCTCGATGCTCGGCGCTTTGGCGCTGGTTGCTGTTCTGGGCACGCTGGCTGGATGCGGAGGAAGTGTCGCGGCGCCTAGCGGTACCACAGCAGGCAGCTATACCTTTACAGTCACGGGCACCGGCAGTCCTTCGGTCAGTCCAGCGCCGACAGCCACCTTCACTTTAACCGTGAATTAGGCTCTGTGAGCTGATCTCCGACGAGTGCATGGTTGAGAGGGCAGCCCGGATCTATGTCTCAGGTATCCCAACAGATCGTGACACAACGCATGCCTTGTCAAACAACAAGGAGATCCTCGCAAAACACCCCGCCGCCGTATTTCAGATGCTAACTTCGCCAAGCCAAGCGGATAGAACAGAAGTCGAGCGAAAAAGGGGACGTTACTGAAGATTTGTTGCCTGCCTGTATTCATCGGATTTTATATTGACAAGATTTCTCAACCCAACGGACAATACGGACTGCTAGAAGACAGACCCCGACTTTCCCCAGTGCAGTTTTAGTCGCGAAGCTCGATCATGCCGGTCAGTCAGAACCTCAAATAATCAGAACCCGCAGCAATCAAACTCCGTTTCCAAGCCGGCACCTTGTACTGCCCCCCTGTGCAGAATTGGTCAAGCAGAACCAGCTGCAAAACCAGCTATTTAGGTCGACGATTGAAACGATTTGAGCTCTGCCTGCACTACTCCTTGGTTTGAACGATAAATCCACTGCCATCGCCAAGGAGTCCCCATGTCCGGAAAACCCTACGCAATCAGCGGCACTGTCACCGGCCGTAAAGGCCTCCCCCTCAAAGATGCGCGGGTCGTACTGTGGTGGCAGCATATGCGAGGGCGCACTGAACTCGCGGCAGGCGCGACTTCAGAACACGGTAAATACACGCTTCGATACGAAGTACCCGATGATGCACCTCAACCCCTCCTTCTGGTTGTTGAGGCTCTTTCAGAGCACCTCGACGCTCCTCTCCTTTCTCCATTAACTCAGGCTAAGCAAAAGCTGGAGATCAATCTCAGTTTTGAGCCGGCAGATCAATCTGAGTGGGCCAGGCTGGTACGCGCTATTGAACCGCAACTCGAGGGCGTCAAATTAAGCGAACTGGTGGAAAGCAGCAGCCATCAAGACCTCACTTTCCTCGCAAAAGAGCTAAACACTAGTGCCGAAACTCTGATGCGGGTTACAATCTCCGCTCGGCTTGAAGTGGCGTTCAAGATTCCCGCACCGGCGTTCTATGCATTTCTGCGTCAGCAGATCCCTTCCGCGCTACCCAAACCACTTCTCGACGCCAGCCAGAACTTTACGCTGATTGACCCGCTGGTACAAAGTATCGCTTCAATGATTTTCGGCCTGTCTTCACAGATCCAGACGCAGACACTGACAACAGGAGTTGCACTCGATTACATCGGCACTCAATTCACCGATCAGATTTCGAAGATCGTGAACGAACTGCAGGCTCATCACACCACAGACCTGCTCAACCAGCCGTATCTGATCGGGAATACTACGCTTAGCCAGTTACTCGATGTGGCCGCTCTTCCTGCTGCCAAACAACAGACATTCGCCCAGGCCCTCGCCACAAATAGCCTGTCGATGCGAAACTTCTGGCGCACACTCGGGAACGGCCAACACGGATTCACTGCCGCTGAAGCTTCAACAATCGAACGCACACTTTCGATTGGAGCATTCGTAAAGAATTTCACGCCACTGCTTCAGAACCTGCTTCAGGGGTTCACTTCGGGGACTTACCAGGCGTTGCCCGATCTTGCCCGTCTTAGCAAGCAGGATTGGACCAACTTGGTGAATCAGACAGGCGCGCCGCCGAGCATTGACGCCGCAGGAACGACGACGCCGGCCGAAGTCTTCGCCAGTGTTATCTACACACGCGTGATCAGGGCCTATCCTACTGCAGCTCTCTCCAGCAGAATCGCGACATCAGCACTCGTGTCTCAGGCCGAGCAGCAGCCGCTGTTGCAGTTCTTCAAGAACAATCCCAGCCTTGAGCTCCTTAAAGACAATATTCCGGCCTATCTTTCGAGCCAGGGGAGCAAGGCATTCGCCGGGATCGATCAGGACCAGCAGGCCGCTGTAGTCACCAATGCAAGGATATTTCAACGGGTGCTTCGCGTTGCTCCCGACGCGGACGTAGCCCAGACCTTGCTTGGACTCGGTATTAGCTCGGCTACCCAGATAGCGACGATGGGCAGTCAACAATTCTTTATCAAGGCAACGGCCGCGGGCCTCACCAAGCCCGAAGCGAACAGAGCGTATCAGGCAGCGGCACAGCGATACGCGTCCCTGGTGGCCACCTACATGCAACTGAACAGAGACTCGCTCGGAATATGGCCACAGGCGATGGGAACGATCAATGATCTGGCAGGACCTATCCAAAAAGCGGTGCAAGGCGATCCTACGTTATCCACGCTCTTTGGTTCCCAGGACTACTGCGCCACGGATGACTGCACTTCGATCCTGAGCCCGGCTGCCTATCTGTGCGACTTGCTTCTTTGGCTGCGCAATCATCCCCAGGGCGGGCAAACCGCATTGGATGTGCTGGACAGTCGCCGCCCAGATATTCGAAACCTGCTGCTCAACTGCCCGAATACCGACATCGAACTGCCCTATATTGATTTGGTCAATGAATTACTGGCCGACAAGATCAGTCCGCCAACCGATCCTAATTCCATCAGCAACCCAATTTGGAAACAGACGTCAGCCAACATCACTGCTGATCAATTGAGAGCGGCGCCGGAGTATTTTAACCAGGCTGCCTTCATTGCGCTGTCTTCGGCCAGTTACCCTCAGTCTCTTCCTTACAGTACCGGCCTTGATGCATTGCGAACTTACCTTCAGCAGTGGAATCTTCCGCTGTGGCAATTGCGCCAGGCACTGCTGCCACTGAGCGGTGCCACCTCCGCTCAGCAATTGGCAGTTGCGGCGGAGCGCTTCAAGTTGTCTCCTCACGCCACGGACCTGGTGGTGAATGCAAACTACGTTACGGCGGCAGTGGCGTGGAACATCGCGAATCCTTCCACTGCCGTCGCGCCGATTCCCGCATTCTTGCAAGCCGCATCACTGACCTACGAACAGTTGCTGGAATTGCTCGACTTGGCCTGGGTGCAGGGTGGCCTCAATGTCTCCATTCAGGGCATCGATGACACCTGCATGACAAGCACCCAATCGTTGTCGCCTTCGCCGCTTGATGCGGGGTTTCTCGACCGCGCGCACCGGTTCATTCGCTTGTGGCTTGCCACTGGTAACAAGATGTGGGAACTCGATCTCCTGCTCAGTGCCCCCAAAGTCGGAAATGGAGTATTGAACCCGGCAACGCTCGTTGCGCTGCTTGCCTTCCGTCAGCTTCAGGATGCAACCAGGCTTTCAGTCGATCAGCTTCTCGCCTTCTATCAAAACATCGATACCGCTACCCACCGCGACCCGGATGGCACCACAACCACTTCACTGTACGCGCAGATCTTCCTGAACCCCACCGTAACCTGGATTGCGCCCGATCCTGACATGGCCGCGCTGCCTACCGGCGGCGCGCTCGGCGATCCCGTTCTCAGCGATCACCTGAAAGCGATCCAACCGGCGCTAGGTGTTTCAGGTGCGGCCGCGGCCGCGCTCTTTGCCCTCACAGACAACACGCTCACCTTAAGCAATCTGAGTTTCATCTATCGCGTCAACCTGCTTGCGATCGCATCAAAGTTCTCCATCACCAATCTTATTTCGGTTGCCGGCTTGCTGAATCCGACGGCAGCCAACGCTGCATCTGCCTTGGCTTCTCTCCTCGGCTCGCCTTCTGATACGCTGGCCTTTCTTGCTCAGGCCGGGACCATTCAGAAGGCGGGCCTTTCTCTCGATGCGCTCACGTACCTGCTGTCGCCGCCCTCCACTTCCATCACAGGAGGTTGGAGCACCACGACACAGATGACGCAGGCGAACATTGCGTCCACGCTATCGGCTGTGCAGTCAGCAGTCATAACCCTGCTTTCGGCAAGCACTACGCTGTCTGCCCCTATTAACGCGGCCCAAACCTCCATTACAGTAGTCAACGGCGCCGGATTTCCTCAACCGAATTTCTCGGTCGTCATCGGTTCTGAGATTCTGCTCGTCACGGGTGTGAGCGGCGTTGGAAACACAACCTGGGCGGTGACACGCGGTCAACAGGGAACAACTGCCGCCGCGGCCGCAGGTGGGACTTCGGTAACCCCAACTGGGGCGGATGTCGATGGTGTCGCCATCTCCGCTGTTGCTGCCAATGCGCATACCGCAACGTCGACTGGGCTCGCGAACGATGTCAGCGCATTAATCCTTAACACATTAAAGGTTCCTGGAACCACGAACACTCTGCTCACCGTTCTCACCGATCCTGCATTTACCGGCTCAAGCAATCCGGTAAACTCCACAGATTTCCCCAGTCAGTTTCTGGCGATTCAGCTCTTCGACAAGGTTGCTGTTTTGGTTAGGAGCCTGCGCTTTGTCGCAGCCGACCTCAGTTGGCTGGTTGCAAACGCCGCCATCTACGCCGGTCTTGACTTTACGCAGCTCCCCATAACGACTGCTCAGCCTGCATTGGCCTTGGAGCCGTTGCTAACGACGCTGCTCATGGTCAAGCTGGCCCGTCTCTGGACCGCTGCATCGCCGGCCTCCACCTTCCAAACGCTTTATGACATTGTTGGCGCAGTTGGAACCGGAAGCTTGCCTGATACGGCATCGACGCAGAGTGCGCTGGCGACAGTAACTGGCTGGCCCCTCACGGACATCGAAGCCTTCGCCGCTTCGTTGGGGTTGACTTTTCCCGCCAGCTACAAGAGCCCGTCGACCTACGATGCACTACGCACGCTCGAGGCCATGTCCAGCACTGTAACCGCGAGCGGAGCGGGCCTCGCCTCGCCCTCCACAAAGCTGGTCAATGGCATTGGAACAGGCGACCTCACCATTACCGTCACCAGCGACATTGGTTTCCCTGCGCCAAGCTTTTACGTGTACATCGGCGCCGAAATCTTGTTGGTAACTGCCGTGGGCGGCACCGACAACACAGTCTGGACAGTTGTCCGCGGCCAGGAGGGCACCACCGCCGCTACCGCCGTCGCGGGCGCCGCGGTCACGCAAACTCTTGCCGCTCAGATCGTGAGTTGGGGCACCGTTCCGCAGGATGAAGCCACTGCTGAAGGCCTGGCGGCCAGCGCGCTCGGCACCCTCAAGGCGCAGCAATCAAGCAACAAAACCTGGCTGGCGCTTGCCCCCACTCTCATGAATCCCATTCGCGAGAACAGATCGGCGGCAATGCAGGCATTCCTGACAGCGCAGCGCGATGGCGCTGGCAACCTTATCTATCCCGACGCCGATAGCCTCTTCAATTACTTCCTGATTGACGTGCATATGAGTTCCTGCCAGGTAACTTCGCGCGTGGTGCAGGCGTACATTGCCGTCCAAATCTTCGTTGAACGATGTCTCATGAATCTCGAAGCTCCCGCCGTCGTAGTCGACCTGACCAAGGACGACACCTGGAGCCAATGGGAATGGATGAGCCGCTATCGCGTTTGGGAGGCGAACCGCGAAGTCTTCCTCTATCCCGAAAACTGGCTCATTGAATCGCAGCGTCCGAGTCGCACTGAAATCTATCAGACCCTTGAACAGGAGGTTCATCAGGGTCAAAGCACGACCGACTACCTGCAAACCGTGGTGCTCAATTACATTGACAGGCTGGATGGGCTGGCGCACTTGTTGGTGACAGGAACGTGCGAGGACGCCTCCGGCAATATCTACGTGGTCGCGCGTACGCACGCCGATCCGCCGGTCTTCTATCTGCGCTCCTACACAAATAGCGCGTGGACTGGCTGGACCAAAATCCCGCTCGATATCAAGGCTCACCAGGTAATTCCAGCGGTTTATAGTGGACGCGTCTGTCTGTTCTGGATGGATGCGAAGGTGACCAGCGAGCCTCATCAGAACCTCCCCAACGTGCAGGCGAGCAGCAACCCTCCGAGCCAGGAGGTGGAGCGTTACGTCACGTTGAGCCTCTACTTCTCCATTTACCGCAATGGGAGTTGGGCTCCGGCGCAAACCTCCAAGGGTAAGCTCTTTGACAAGCCACTACTGAATTCGCAATCAGTCAGCAGCAGCGCGGCTGTTGAAGCTCTCTACACGCTGAAAGTGCAATCGGCTCCGGTCACGCCCGGTTACGGCTCTGCTCTTTGGCTCGATGTTTTTCGATTCGGTATTTACGATGCCGGAATTCTTGCTCTGGCGGAAAGTTTTGAAATTACAGCAGCGCAGCTTATGGCTGAGGCATCGCAGGCTGGCTCGGACCAAACCGCGTCGGACATTGAAACATCAATTGCAACGGCATTTGAACAAGCCGCCGTTTCGCTCGAGGCAAACGATATTACGCCACAGGCCGTCCATGTGGGCCGTGCGGTCTTCGACGGCCGGTTTAGCGATCTGGAGTTGAACAATCTCAACATTGCCATCTATGGCGTTCAAGAACAACTCCTCCCCTGGGCGCAAAACACTTATGGTCCTGACGCGCAACCGCTTCTGCCTCTCTCCGCGCCCGACCCCGATCTGACTGGCGAACCTTATTTGAACCCGCAGGCCGGCGCGCTTATTACAGGGCCTGCAAGTGTTCCGGCCGGCTCTTACCAGATCGCTCCGCTTACGTTCACTTCAGCAGGTGCCCTGGAACAGAATGTCGGCCCCCTGCTCAACGCGGCCATGTATCCATTCCGCGTTGTTGGACCGGATTCGGATTTGAATTTCGACCCAGCCTCCTACTTCTTCTTTCAGGACACCCGCCGCAGTTACTGGGTGGAAAGCCAGAAATACTATTGGACCGGAAGTATGTGGTCGCCGGTGACTCCTTCCGATCCGGGAACTGCCGCATACCAGGTGCGCTATGTCTTTCACCCGTTCTATCACCCCTTCACGCGCCTGTTCTGGAATCAATTGGGAGCCGGCGGATTCAAATTGCTCTACGATCCGAATCTGCAGCAGAACCCGGATCAGATCGATCCCGGCGGTGCAGATGTCTTCAGCTTCAATGGCTGGTACCAACCAGTCACATCGCGCGTCTGGTGGGACCATGATGATGTCACCGGCCAGGATCGTCAGTATCTCGATTTCAACTACAGCTCTTCCTTTTCTGTCTACAACTGGGAGTTGTTCTACCATATCCCGCTGTACATTGCGCAATTGCTCAGTCAGAACCAGCAATTTGAAGACGCGCAGACCTGGTTCAATTACATCTTCAATCCCACGCGCCAAAGCAGCGACCCGGTTCCTCAACGCTTCTGGATTCCCAAACCCCTGCACGATCTGACCGGTGCAGGGATTCTGGCACAACAGATCAACAACCTGTTGCTTGCTGTCAACCAGGGCGATCCAACTGCGGTAGCTGAAGTTAAGAATTGGAGGCAAAACTCCTTCAACCCATTCCTTCTTGCAGATCTCCGCAAAGGCGTGCCCTATATGAAGAGCACGGTGATGTCGTACCTCGACAACCTGATCGCCTGGGGTGACAATCTGTTCTCCACTGAGTCCCGTGAAGCGCTCAGTGAGGCAACGCTGCTCTACGTAATTGCCAACGAAATCCTTGGGCCCACGCCGGTTGCCGTTACGCCGCCGCCAACGGCAGATGAATCGTTCAGCCAGCTCGAGCCATCCCTCGACGCCTTTGCAAATGCCATGGTCGAAATTGAGAATTCTATTGGCGGCTCCGGGGGAAGCGGCAGTTCCGGGAATGGACAAGGCGTCCCAGGGCCACAGACGTTCTACTTCAAAATCCCATCCAACCCCAACTTGCTCGGATATTGGGATACGGTTGCCGACCGTCTCTATAAGCTGCGCCACTGCCAGAACATCGCAGGTGCGCCGCTGCAGTTGGCGCTCTTCGACGCCCCAATCGATCCCGGTCTGCTAATCGCTGCACAGTCAGCGGGAGTTGATCTGTCGAGTGTGCTCACAGATCTGGGCGCATCTCTTCCCAATTATCGATTTACAGCGCTTTATCCGCAGGCGCTGGACTTTGTGAACGCAGTGCGGGCTTATGGAGCTTCGTTGCAGGCGGCCCTGGAGAAGACCGATGCGGGCGCACTATCCCTGCTGCAACAGACGACGCAGCAGCAGTTGCTTACTGATGGCAATCAGGTGCTTGACTGGCAGGTTCAGCAGGCGCAAAGCAACATCGACGCGATCACCCAGAGCCTCGCCCTGGCACAGCAGAAATTCACCTTTAACAGCACGCAAGACTTTGCGAACGCCGCGGAAATCACCGGCACAACCCTGATTTTGACCGCGTCGGTGATCAAAGCGATTGTTGGCGCCCTTCATATGACTGCAGCCGTAGCCGCCGTCCTTCCCAACTTCACGATTGGGGCTGCCGGGTTTGGTGGCTCACCTGTGGCGACGATGAACGATGGTGGCGTTCATGCCGCTTCGGCGGCTCACTACTCGGGACAGGCCCTCGTCACCGGGGTTGCGGACTTGCTGTCGGCCGGCGGAGCGCTCTCGAATACCATCGGCAACTGGCAGCATCGGAAAGACAATTGGAATGAGGCTGCCACCGAAGCCCAAATTCAGATCGCTCAGGCACAGGATCAGTTGGCCGGAGCAAACCTCGCCCTCCAGATTGCGCAGCAGAATCAGATCCTGCATCAGGAACAAATTGACAATATCCAGAAGCAGATCGACTTCCTCACCGACAAGTTCACCAGTGACAGTCTCTACGATTGGATGGTCAGCTCGCTCTCGGCAACGTACTTCCAGAGCTACCAACTCGCCTACCAGATGTGTAAGCAGTTGGAGCGCTGCTATGGCTACGAACTCGGAATCCATGACAGCTCATTCATCAAATTCGGTTATTGGGACAGCCTGCACAAAGGCTTGCTGGCCGGTGAGACGCTGAATCACGACCTGCGCCGGATGCAGTCCTCTTATCTGCAACAAAACGCGCGCCGGTATGAACTGAGCCGTTTCGTCTCTCTATCGTCGCTTGATCCTGGCTCGGCTGGCGTCCCCGGATTGTTGCAGAACCTGCTCGTAAATGGCTGGTGCGATTTCACTCTTCCTGAGTCGCTCTTCGACGCCGATTACCCGGGACACTACAATCGCCGCCTCACTCGCGTAAGCATGACGGTGGTCTATCCAAGCCCCGGAAAATTCGACAATGTGAAGGCCACTCTTACGCTTGTTTCGAATCAGGTTCGCGTGTCGACACAGGCGCAACCCGACGGATCTGACTATGCAGAGTCTCCGGTAGGATCCGACCCGCGCTTCATCTACAATTACGGCGCCGTTCCGCAGAAGATTGCCATGGGCAATGCGCAGGACGATCCGGGCCTCTTCATCACAGCCATTGCCAGCAACATCTCCGACCAGCGGTACTTGCCATTTGAAAATGCAGGCGCTGTCAGTTCCTGGCACCTTGAAATGCCACAGATCAGCAACGAAGTCGACCTGTCCACCGTTGGTGATGTGGTCCTGCACCTTTACTACACTGCGCTGGATGGCGGGGCCACCTTCCAAACGGCCGTCGAGGCGAACAATGAGAGCAATCTGCCAACTTCGGGGATCAAAGTATTCAGTGCGCAGAATGATTTCACTGCGCCTGCACCCACCGTGGATAATCCTTACCCGCTCACTCCCTGGCAAGTACTTGTGTCGACGCAGAAATCGCTGTTTAACGGCACCGCGATGCAGACGGATGGAACGCCGCGCTGGGAGGTCTTCAACAACACCACACTGGTAAATGCAGACCAGCTTCTAACGCTGAACATCTCTCCCTCAAAATTCCCCGCGTGGACACGAGGCAAGACCATCTCAGTTTCATCTCTTACTCTGCTCGCCGTTGCGTGGGAGTCGGGGGGCTTCGTGGTCGCTCCCCAATCTCCGCTGCCAACCGCCACCGTGAACATGACGCCCGTTGCTGGTGTAACTGAACCAAACGTTTGTGCAGCCACAATAACCATGCCGCCGAACACTCCTATCGGTACCTGGAGTTTCAAAATCAAGCAGGCGAGCGCAGCAGACTTCCGATCCCTTACCAGGAACCTCATTGGCGACGTTGTGCTGTTGGTGAACTATGACGCAAGCTGAATTGCAGCCGCATCAACGAGTGCCGGAATTGCCGCCTCTTGTTCAACGCACCCTGGCTCGTCTCGTTCGCGCATTCGCTCCAGAACGCGTGATGCTCTTCGGATCCCATGCCAAGGGGGCAGCGAAAGCCACAAGCGATGTGGATCTGTTGGTGATTGCCGATGTCGAGGGCAACGTAATTCTTCATCAGCGAAGGGCGAAACAATTGGCCTCGGATTGCTTTCCACCCATCGATGTGGTGATCGCAACGCCCGCCGAAGTGGCGGATGCAGCCAACGCTAAATCGCCATTCCTTTTGTCAATCCTAAGCAGCGGCAAGACTATTTACGAGCGCAATGAAGTAAGAGATTCCGATCAGAGCGCCGGATAACCACGACAACGGTTCTCAATATCTCCTTGTTGTTTGACAAGGCATACCTCTTGACACGGTCGGATCGTTGAGATTCGGCCGTTCATCCTCCTAAACTTGGCCGCTGCTTTTTGCAATCCCTTTTGTCACGGCACCACAACGCATACGCAAGTCCAGAGCGGCCAAGTGACCGTGGGCAGAGCTGATCGCGGCTCAGTGAGTGCTAGCAATTTCTATAGCGGTGAAGACATCAGGCATTCTTGATCTTACGAAGCACGACGCCCAGGGTTTGCTCGATCGATCCCGAAAACTAGAACATCACCTGTCGCCAATGCGCTCATTGATCTATTCACATTGGTCTACTGCTTCGGCAACTGGACGTAAAACCGGCATTTCGGCCAAATATGCTAGAAACCTGCTGCAACTTACCTCCCAATAGTGCCAATAGTGAATGATGGAGGACGTTATGGGGGAAGTATGGGCGAAAATTGCCCACAGGTGACCAAGGCTGCTTGACCAGGCCACACATTCCGAGAACCGAACGCGTTGTCGTGCGCGTCCTCTTTTGTCGTGCAAATAGAGGGGAATGGAGGAAATTGGCACGACAATGACGACTAAAGAGACAGTATAGAACGGATATAAAGCACTTGTTTTCTATTGATTATGTTTAGAATCAAGAACATGGTTAAATATATGGCGGTGGACGGAGTCTAAAGCGAACCGTTCTCCGGCCAAATTCCCTGCTAACAGGGAAGAATACAGGGAAATTTGCGAATTTCGTCCCAAATGCAAGAGGGCGTATGCGTCCATCTGGTTGAATAATGGAAATTTACTCCGCCCAATGCACAATTCAAGGGGCAAACCGAACAGGGAATTATCACGTCGGTATCAGGGAAATTGAATTCCCTGTTATCGCCCGAACTGTGTTGAACCTTGAGAATCTGGCAACTCTAGAATTAACTTCAGTCGCAAGCCGTGGGTCGCTTGGTTTGCTGAAGTTCTTTGAGAATACTGGGTTTATAGTTCGGTCCTGTAAGCCAACCACTTGGGTTTGCACCAGAGGCTCAACTCGAAGGATGGCGCTCTAGTATCCCTTATCGTTTACTCCTGAGCAGCAAGCTTCACAACAGGTTTCTGGGGCACTTATCCGAAATGCCGACTTTTCGTCCCCGTGGAAAGTACCCCATGGTTATATCAGTCGTCGACCATCCTCTCAGACACGCGGCTCTTGGGTTCGCTTGCTCGCGTCGTTTCAAAAAATCGCCGAAAATCGCCTCCACCAACTGCACAAAACAAACGACCGGGTCTCATCAAATTGGCCATTCCAAAAGGTATGAGTTGTGTGACAACTACGCTGCAAAGCTAAGACGAAAAAGTTGGCTCCGACACTTGACCGCAACAGGCTCTATAAATCATGAGAATCAAATCCTCTCGGTCACACCGCAAGCAACCTCCGACAAACTAAGAGGGGCCACGGGCAGCGTAAAGGCTAGAATCGACCATGCCCAGGGAGGATTCAGATGCCCTAGCACTGAGACGCACGGGTGGGTTATGTACAAGTAGGGCACCTTGAGGATAAAGTGAAGCACGCTCTCGAACTCTGAAAGGACCAGCTTCGAATGCCTCGCAGTCATCTGAAAAACATGCTCAAACCAGTTACTCCCATTGAACGAGCGAAACTGACTACTTCAGTATTTGAACAACTACTGTCTTACGTGGTTGGTGGGGCCTGGAAGCCGGGTGATCGGATTCCACCCGAGCGTGAATTGTGCCAGCACTTGGGGATTGCTCGCACTTCGCTTCGCGAGGCACTTAAGGCAATGGAACTGATCGGAATGCTGGACAGCCGCCCGGGCGACGGAACTTTCGTCTGCCCTCGTTCGGAGTTTCTAAGCAGGCCGCTGCTGTGGGCTTTTACAGGCACCGATCACGAGGAACTGCAAGAAATCATGGAGGCACGGACCATTATCGAAGAGAATCTGGCAGCCTTGGCCGCAACGCGTGCTTCGGACGAGGATATTGCAGAAATTGGCAGGGCAGTTCAACTTATGCGAGACAGCATCGCACGAGGCGACTCCATACTCGAAGCCGATATGACATTCCACCTGGCTGTCTCCGCGGCGGCGCGGAATGGAGTCATGCGCAATGCAGTGCAACTACTGCGAAACCTAATGCGACAATGGATCAACTATAAACTGCTTATTCCGGATATCCCGAAAGTTGTACTGAAGCGCCACATCGCAATCTATCGTGCCATCTCGGCACGAAAGCCTCATGCGGCTCGCAATGCAATGCGCCTCCACCTGGAAGAAACGATCAGTTTGGTAACGCAGGTTGTAAAGCTCCGGAAAAAGCAAAGATAGTTTCGAGGTTCAATTGAGGGCGCTAAGGCGGTCGTTCCCAGCCGCAAAGAGAAAGCCATCGCAGCCAAATCTTTCCATCACTCGTCGGAGCCCTGTCCCTCGAAAATAAGCTTAAAGTTCCATTGGCAAATCGCCTTGGGACCACTGAAAGAATATCCGCATCGATCAAGAGATGTCGTCCAACATTTGGACAAGTCTACATTTGTTCCGCGTTGCAAGCTCAAAGCAAATAGATAGTTCAAGAAAACCCCTTGACAATACTGGTAAGACCACCCTACCATTCGCGTTGCTCGAGTAGGGGAAGCGAGAATGCGCCCATATTTCGGCTTGACCGTCCTCTTTTTACGTCCAATCAACACGTGGGGCACGGCATTACAGAGACCTTGGATGCCTTGCACAATTTTCATGGATGCATGCCCCGAAGACGATCTGTATGAGGCGAAGGGGCAACGCCTATCCCTTGGATAACCGCATGTTCGCGTTTCTTGAAAATCCATGGGACGGCCGCCCTTACGGCGCAGGACATTATTGACAGGGGAGGGAGACCAATGACATTCAAGAGCTTGGTGACAAGTGGTCGTTTGATGCTCGTGGCGGTTTCAACGCTCTCGGTTTGCGGGGTCATGCTCAGTGGACAAGCCGTATCCGTTGCCTCAATCAGTGGCCAGGTCATGGACTCAACTGGGGCGGCCGTGCGCAACGCCCAAGTGAGCATGACGCAGACTGAGACCCACTTTATCAGAGCGACCTCGACGGATGCGCAAGGTGCCTATACACTTTCAAATCTTCCCGTCGGCCCATATGTCCTGGGCGTAACGGCCAGCGGTTTCAAGAAACACGAGGATCGGGGTATCGTCCTTCAAGTAGGTAGCAACGTACAAATAAACGTCGCAATGGAAGTTGGTGCAGCTACTGAAAGTGTTGAGGTGACCAGCGAAGCCGAAGGCATGGTAGAGACTGGAAGCAACTCGATAGCCCAGGTCATCAACCAGCAGCAGATCGTTGACCTTCCTCTCAATGGCCGGCAGGCAACGCAGTTGATCCTGATTTCGGGAGCGTCGGAACCTGCGCCCTCGAGCAACATGATCAGCAGCAAAAACTACCCCAGCTCAGTTGCGATTTCGGTGGCAGGAAGCCAGGGCAACGGCACGAATTACGTGCTGGACGGAGGCGACAATAACGATAGCTTTTCCAACGTAAATCTTCCGTTTCCGTTCCCTGACGCTCTCCAGGAATTCAGCGTGGATACGAGCGTTCTGCCCGCGAGGAATGGTCTCCATCCCGGCGGCATGGTCAATGTGGTCACCAAGTCAGGAACGAACGAGCTCCACGGCACTCTCTTCGAGTTTCTCCGCAATGGAGCTTTTAACGCGCGCAACTACTTCGCGACTCTGCCCGACACCGAGCGCCGCAACCAATTTGGCGGAACCGCTGGCGGACCTATCAGGAAAGACAAATTGTTCTTTTTCGCGGGATACCAAGGGACCAGGACCACACTACCGCTGGTAACAACCTCGTTTGTGCCGACGCCGGCCGCTCTGACTGGCGATTTCTCGGCACTGGAGTCTGCTTCCTGCCAGTCCAATGGTGTCGCACGGACCATCATTAATCCGACGACAAAACTTCCATACGCTGGGGCTCAGGTGAATCCATCTACTTTCGATCCCGCCGCTGTGAGTATCATGAAGAACTTGCCGGTTACGACAAACTCCTGCGGAAAAATCACATACAACATACCCACTTTGGGGAATGAAGATCAGGTCATTGGCCGCTCCGACTGGAACCGTAGTCAAAAGCAGGCTCTCTTTGCGCGGTATTTTATCGCAGACTGGAGAGCTCCGGCCGCCTTTCTCCCAACAAATCTGCTGGTGGCCACCAATCCCGGCATCCTGGAGCGCTCGCAGACTTTTACAATAGGCGATACCTATACATTCAGCCCTCGTTTGTTGAACTCCTTTCATTTCACCTTTGACAGGCTTCGGGACAACCGTGGGCCTGCGCCCAGTACACCCAATGCGGCTTCTTATGGCGTTAAGATGTACGATTACGATTCCGTCGGTATGCAGTTAACGGTCTCCAATGGGTTCTCAACAAGTTGCGGAACCTGCGCCCCCGGATATTTCGACCGGAACACATTCCAGGAAGCTGACGATGTTGATTGGATGCTTGGAAAGCATCAGCTCGCATTCGGCGTTAACATCATGCGTGCGGATCAAAATCTTGACAGCCACTACAATTCAAACGGAATATTCAGCTTCAATGGGCAGTTTACGAACGATCCCCTGTTGGACTTCCTGCTGGGAGATATGAATTCGTTCGGACAGAGCCGCTCGCAGATAAATGTCTACAGGCAAACAATCCCGGGGCTCTACGTTCAAGATACATACAAGATCAACAGCCGCCTCTTGGTGAACGCAGGGGTACGGTGGGAACCAATGTTGTACCCACAGGATCTGTTTGCCCGGGGCAACACGTTCTCCGCGCAAGGGTTCGCGTCGAATCTAAAAAGCACAAAGTACGTGAATGCTCCGGCAGGCATGCTCTTCTACGGAGATCCAGGCGTCCCGAGGTCGTTCACAAACAATCGAACGCTTAATTTCTCGCCGAGACTCGGACTCATTGTTAACCCCCACGGAAATGGGATAGATACGATTCGCATGGGCGGTGGCATTCTTTACGACACACCGGAGGAATATTACTCCGAGCGCCTGACTACGAATTCTCCCTACGGTACTCAGATCACTTTAACCAGCCCTGGACCTTTGAGCAATCCATGGTCTACATACGCCGGCGGTAACCCGTATCCGCTCCCTTATCCGCCCGCACCAACCGATGCATTTCCCGTAGCTGGAACGTATGCATTTATTCCTCTAAACCTCAAGACTCCTTATATGGTGCAATGGAACGCGAGTTATGAGCGCCAGATTGCAAAGGAGTGGCTCCTGACAGTCGGCTATCTCGGAAACAAAACAACTCACCTTTGGCTGAGCGACGATATTAATCCGTCTGTGTATATTCCCGGAACATGCGGGAGTTCTGCTTGCTCAACAACGAAGAACACTGCTCAAAGGCGTGTACTTTATTTGCAGAATGCGGCCCAAGGACAATACTACGGTCAGGTGATCGTCACGGATCAGGGAGCGAATGCAACCTACAACGGCCTGCTTACATCGATCCAGCACCGCATGAGCAAGGGATTTACTCTACTGGCTAACTACACATTCTCTCACTGCATTAGCGATGGAGATTTCCAAGGAAATGTGGGTAATGCGCAATATCAAGAGCAGGCTCTTCCGGCCGGAAGGAACGCCGATCGGGGGAACTGCGACTTCGATATTCGCCATCTGGTAAACGTCTCGTTTGTCGGCATTAGCCCGGCATTCGGCAATGCACTGGTAAGCCACATCGTCCGTGGATGGCAATTTGCACCTTTGCTTCGCGTCGCAAGCGGGCTCCCAGTCAATGTTAAGACCGGGACAGATAATTCCCTGACGGGCGATGGTTTGGACCGCCCGAATGTGGTCCCCGGAGTTTCCCGCTATGCATCCTCCTTGGGAACGAACCACCAGTGGTTCAACCCGGCGGCTGTAACGGCGAACGCACTTGGAACATTCGGCAATCTTAGCCGGGATGCATACCTCGCTCGTGCTCAATTCAATCTGGACCTTTCGGGAAGCCGATCCTTTCCAATCATCAAGGAGCGCTATCAGCTGGAAGTGCGCGTAGATGCCTTCAACTCCATTAATCATCCTAACTATCTGTCGCCTGTCGCGACGGTAAGTTCTTCAACTTACGGGAGAATTACGTCCGCGAACGATCCTCGTATCCTTCAATTCTCGATGAAGCTGCATTACTGATTGCCACAGCCGCGCCCTAGGGAGCCGAACCACCACACGACAAGGAGATTACTTTGACTAAGACCATTTCGCGCCGAAAGCTGTTCAAAGATATGGGAGTAATTGGAGCAGTTGGCATCTTGGGAGCGAGCACGGCATCGCTGGCAGAAGGAAGTTCTTCACTGCAATCCGGAGCATCCGGGGAAGCGGATGGCATCAGTCGCGCGGCAGAAACTGCGGTGGAAGACTGGATTGCGGAGAACAGCAAGCTTCGCATTCGGCTTAGACCGGACGCACTTACTGTGACCGTAGAGGACAAGGTTGGGAAAGAAACCTGGTCATCCGATCCGTGGGAAAACAGTGCAGGAAGCATTCACCTGCGGGGAAAGCATGGCGAACTGGCCTCGCTCGCGTTGAGCGGCGCCTCGCAAAAGAAGATTGTACCCCTGCACCCGAGCGACGCAAACGGGGATGTCGGCTTTCAACTGTCGCTCTCCGAGTTCCGCCAGCGCATGATGCCGGGGCGCGAAGATCGCGATCCAGGAAACCATTTGTCGGCGCTGTTGAAGATTCTCATCGTGAAGGACACTTCTGAACTCGTCTTTCGGATTGAGGAAGTTCATAACCAGTCTCTTTACTGGACAGTTGAATCGATAGATTGGCCACTTCGCCTGTTCCCGGTCCGCACGGTAACGGACGACGGATACATCGTCATGCCGCAAGAACAGGGCATTTTTATCCCATCGCGTTTCGGACAAGGGTATTTCAGAAATCTCAACTGGATTTGGGAACGGATTGCAGGGTGGGGCCGCGTTGTTTCCAGTTTCTCAATGCCATGGTTTGGCGCCAAGAAGGGTGATAGCTCGTTTATCTGTATTGTCGAAACTCCGGATGATGTGGCCATCGGGCTCATTGCAAACAATGTTCGCCCACCCGAACCCCCGGCCGCAAACGGTAGTCTACGGGAAAACGAATCATTCTACTCTCCGCGCCTATCTGCAGTCTGGCCGGTCTGGAACTCGGTAAAAGGCGAACTTGGATACGCGCGCGTAGCGCGATACGTTTTTCAACCGCACGGCGGCTATGTGGAGATGTGCAAGACTTACAGAAAACACGCACAGAAAACGGGCAGGTTTGTGACGTTGAAGCAGAAAATTGCTGCCAATCCCAATGTTGCCAAGCTCATCGGCGCGCCAAATTTCGAAATGATGATTATCTCCAATCATCCATTGGAACCTCAGTACCAGGGCCAGTCGAGCGCCGTCTATGACGGCTATCATGCTGTGCAAATGAGTTTCGATCAACTTACCGAGATTATTCACGACCTGAAGGACAGCGTAGGCCTCGAGCATGCTGTAATTCGAATCGCCGGGTGGGGTCAGGCAGGTTATGACAATTATCGGCCAATTGATGAGTTGCCGGTAAACACAGAAGCTGGCGGACCAGTGAAACTCGCCGCTGCCATTCAAGCAGCGAAGTCGGCGGGCTTTCTTGCGGGGCTATTCGACAACTACAGAAATCTCGATCTGAATTCGCCCAGTTACGACGAAAAGTATATCTTGCGTGATGCTGAAGGAGCTCTTGTGCCCGGATTTTCGTCCGAAGGTGGACGCTCGGAAGAGATTTGCCCGAAAGAGGCCTTGAAGCTGATCGAACATAATGTTGCCTATTACAAACAGGCTCTCGATCCAAACATGATCTATCTGGATACGATTGGCGGCCTTGCGCTGGTGGAGTGTTATGACCCGCGCCATCCCATGACGCGTACCGAATGCAAGGAAGCAAGACTCGACATCATGAAGGTAGCCACGGGCGCAAATTTCGTTTTGGGCGCAGAGGGCTCTTTTCAGGACTGGAATCTCAATCAATGTTCCTACTACGATGAACATCCGAATACGCCCGTTGGCATCGACGTACCGCTCTATGGCATGGTTTATCACGAATGCGCGATGCTATACCGTCAGCATGGAACCCCGTACGATTCCGGTATGGATGAGTATGGGTTTGTCCGCGAGCCATGGCCGGCAAAATTTCTGCGCGGATTGCTTTATGGCGATGAATCCAGTTGGACCCTGTCGAATCGGGACTATTGGGGCTGGAAGGATACATTGAAAAGTATCAATGCAGTCATGACGCCTCATCAGCGGCGTCTTGCCTTCGAGGAACTCCTGAGTCACAAGTTCCTTTCGCCGGATTTAAACGTTCAACGGACCGAGTTCTCCTCGGGCATCGCAATAACGGTGAACTATGGATCTTTTGTTTTCAAGCTTGAGGACGGCACTGAATTGCCGCCTTATGGCTACAAGGTTGAGGACAAGAGTGGTGGCGCACATTCATTCTCGGGCGAAGTCGAAGTAAAAATTATAGTCGGCGGAAAATGATTGCGAGCGTTTGTCTGGTTCGCTCTTGAGAGAAGAAACTCTGCAACTCCAAACACAGTGAGAGGCATGAGCCGCGGCCCGGCCTCTCACAACAAAAAGCAAATTTCAGGGAGATAGTATGCGTCTTGATCGTGTAATGTTGTGGCTTTCATTTCTTCTAGTGATCATGCCGTCGGCAATGGCAGCTACGAGCGTCGAGAAGATCAGGAACGAAATGGTCCTGGTATCCGAAGAATCGTTGGCTCCAGGCGAGTCGACTCCCATGCCAGCGAAGCTTCCCAGCATGAACGTTTACATGACTGGAGGTTCGGTTGAAGTCATTCCGGCCGTTGGCACGCGGCATAAGGAATCCGTCAAACGTGGGGACACAGTATTTCAATCAGCAGAGGCTGGAACGATCAGAAATTCCGGATCGTCGCCGCTGAGCTTTGCGCGCATTGAATTTCTCCGGTCTGGAAATCCAGATACGTGGGGTATGACGGGTCTGTCCCCCAACTATAAGATGATTATCGAGAATCAGTACGCACGCGCATACGACATCAAAATCCCCGCGCAGACTTTCGAGCCGCAACATACTCATCATGACCGCGTCGTGGTCTCACTTTCCGGAGCAGAGCTGGAACATATTCTTCCTGACGGCAGTAAACAGCCTTCGACATTAAAGACCGGGGAGATTGTGTGGCGGCTTGGTGCGACGCACATCGGTCATAACATGGGGCACACCGACCTTTGGGTTATTGCCATCGAGCCCAAGTAGGTTGCGATACCTGCAGGTGACGAGCCAGCAAGACAAGAAGCAATCTAAGGAAGGACTCTAACCAAATGCCAATCGGCGTGAAGAGTTTGGCTTTTCTGCTGGCAGTGGCCAGCATACTCTCAGCGCAGCAATCGGGCCCTTCGGTCTCCAATGCTGCGTCTTCTGCGCCGAACTCGGGCAGTGATGCAGTTCCCGATGTTTATGCGATTCCCAGTCATATCGATAGGATGGTCGTTCTCCGGTTCAAGTACGATACGGACTTGCTCGCGGGTATTGAAAAGATGGTGAAGCAGGAGGACATCCGGAATGGTGTGATTGTGGCTGCGATTGGTTCTCTGCGCGGCTATCAAATCGACCAGATCAGCACACGGGATTTCCCGTCAAAAAACACAATGGAAAGCAATCCAACGTCGCCGGCCGAGTTGATAGGCATGAACGGGTATATTATCGGAGGCCGCGTGCACGCTCATATCACAATCGCGACACCGGAAAAGGCGATTGGCGGCCACCTCCAATACAACACGCGCGTCTTTACGTCCGCCATCGTAACAATTGCGGTGATGAACGACGCAAACTTCTTACGAATCGACGATCAGACTTATCGTTAACGATGGCAAGTGCAGTCCAGTTCTGGACCACAGGAGAAAATAGACTGAACTCACATCACAAGTTATCCTTCAACGCGATTGCTCTATTCGGTGTTGCACTGGCCCTTTCGATCGAATGGCCGCCGGTCGCACGCGCTGCCGGCACGGGTGAACAGGTCTTCAATATTGTCGACTTCGGAGCAAAGCGCGATGCATCTTCTCTGGCAACAGAGGCATTCCGAAAGACAATCGAAGCTGTCAAGAAAGCCGGGGGTGGCACGATCTATGTTCCTCCTGGTAAATACATTACCGGGCCGATTGAGCTTTTTAGCAACATGACGCTTGAAGTTGACGCTGGGGCCACTGTAGATTTTCCAGTATCGGCGATACCGTTTGAAAAGACTCGCTATCTGGGTGTGGAAGCGCTCGCTCCCATGGCTCTTATCGGTGCGCGCAATGCGGAGAATGTGACCGTTAAGGGGCGCGGAATTCTCACTACGAGCCGCTACGCGGACTGGGGAAAAGCATACGGGCCGCCGCCGGCAATCAAGGACAGCTCAGAGAATGCAAACGGCCCTCATTGGGCGCAGCTGCTTGAATCCATCGAGTCCGGGAAGCCCGTAACTGAGGAAGAATCGCGTGCTGCTGCAATGGAACTGCGACCATCCTTTGTATATTTCATGAATTCAAGAAACATTCTTGTTGAGGATGTGCGGATTATCGGCGCACCCATGTTTGTCGTGCATTTGCTCTACTCTGAAAACGCAGATGTCCGTAATGTGATGATCGAGGCCAATCCAGGCCCCCATGTCAATGGCATCGTAGTGGATTCGAGCCGCTTCGTCCGTATCTCAGACGATTACATTGATACCGGCGACGACGGCATCGTAGTGAAATCGGGGAAAGACGCTGATGGATTGCGCGTAAACCGTCCAAGCCAGGATGTCACAATCACGAATTGCACGGTGTATCATGCGCACGGAGCGGTAGTTCTTGGAAGCGAAACGTCGGGCGGAATTCGGAACGTGGTGGCGAGTAATATTACCGCCGTTGACACAGAAAACGGCATCCGCATCAAAAGCCGGCGCGGCCGCGGCGGTACGGTTGAGGACGCGCGCTTCGACAATTGGACGATGGAGAATGTTGGCACTGGAATTGTCGTGACGAGCTACTACGTCATGGGGGGTGAAAGTAAAACGACCGAAGAACCGTTATCGAAGCGCACGCCCGGGTTTCGCAACATCGCGATTAGTAATGTGACGATCACACACGCGACCAAGCAGGCAATCGATATAGAAGGGCTTCCCGAGATGCCGATCGTCGGGCTGCGTTTAACCGATGTAGTGGCCTCAG
The DNA here is from genome assembly GCA_963820245.1 of uncultured Acidobacteriaceae bacterium. Classification (GTDB taxonomy): domain Bacteria; phylum Acidobacteriota; class Terriglobia; order Terriglobales; family Acidobacteriaceae; genus Telmatobacter. Next base: position 458,884 of record CAWFZC010000006.1, read on the forward strand.
GAAAAGCGGGACTGCTCGCCACATATACAGACAGCCTGGAGTTACATCACATCCAAGTGAATGCCGAGGCGGGCCCGGCTCTAACCATCGATAACGCTAGGAATCTGTTAATGGATGACATCACTTCACGGCAGCCAGTGAGTGGATCGCCCGTGATACGTCTGACCAAGAGCCCTGGATCAATCCTCAGGGACAGCCGCGCTTTCCCGGGAACTGATACATTTCTATCAACAGAATTGGGCGGACTAAAACTTGTTCGCTCCACTGACAATCTTCTGGACGATTCCAAGGTGCCTGTTGAAGAGCGTTGAAGTTGACTAATCGTAAAGGAACGGTAGCCCAAACACTCAACCGAGAGGCGCAGAGTCACTGTTGAGAGTGGCTCTTACAGGTGTGTTCCGATGATGACTGACGGTGGACAGAATCTCTGGGCCTGCTTAATAAAGCAACATTCTTCTTGACGCAGTTTTCAGTTGATGCCGTCATTGACAGCATTTATTGAGCCTGTTGCGGTCGAGTGTCGTACCAGTCTTTTTGGTGTTAGCTTTGCAGCGTAGCTGTCACACAACGCATAGGTTTTGAAACGGCTCTTTTCGTCCAAGGCTACCTTTCGTTTTACAGTCAGATAGATGGCGCAATTTGCGAGGGCTTTGCGAATGGAAATGGCAGCGATTCCAGGGTCCTAGCCGTTTCAAAAGGCTGTAGCGGGAGATCGATCTTCAACACCCCTTTTGAAACATGGCCTCTGAGGATGCTGCCAGAGTTTTAGTTCCGGGAGTATCACGGGCTACCGTGCCAGTCCTCGACCCGCTCGGACAGTTTCTACATTTCCAGTCCACCTGGACGTAAAACCGGCTACCGGTCAGCTGATAGAGAACAGCTAATTGCAGACACAGGTCTCATTGACCAAGTAACCTCATGATCCGCCGCATTGGAGGGCGGAAATCATGAGGAAAACGCTAACGAATACAAAAGGCAAGAAGATCCGGCCAAAGACTAAGCTTGGTATTCCGGATCTCGAACATTCGAAAGCCGCGGTCCTGCGGAGCCTTGGTTCTCCGGACTCAGTGCGGGGCTACCAACATGCCATCGATGAGTTCGTCGCCTGGTATTGCTCTGAACCAGGATTGGCCTTCAACAAGACAGTGGTGTTGCGCTATCGCTTTCACCTGGAGGAACTCGGTCTCGCGCCCGGGACTATCAACGTGCGAATGGCGGCCGTGCGACGGTTGGCGTACGAGGCAGCAGACTGCGGACTGTTGAGCCCTGAATTGGCCGCCGGCATCCATCGCGTTAAGGGTGCTCGCAAGTTGGGCTCTCGCTTGGGCAACTGGCTTACAGCGAGCGAGGCGACCGCGCTCTGGCAAGCACCCGATGGACAGACCCTTACTGGAAAGCGCAATCGAGCGATCCTGGCCATGCTGCTTGGCTGCGGCTTGCGCCGCCGCGAGCTTGCCGAGCTGACGCTTGAGAGCTTGCAGCGTCGGGAGGAGCGCTGGGCTATCGTTGATCTCATTGGGAAGGGAAAACACATCCGCACCGTTCCGGTCCCAAATTGGGTGAATGAGACGGTTGACGATTGGTTAACCGTAGCCGGTATCGAGAGAGGCCCTCTCTTTCGATGTGTCTGTCGTGCAGGTAAGCCATGGGGAGACGGCATTTCAGAGAAGACAGTCTGGCACGTTGTCAAGAAGACTGCCGCGAGCATGAACATTCCACATCTCGCGCCACATGATCTGCGGAGATCATGCGCGAGGCTCTGCCATGATTCCGGAGCCGAGCTCGAGCAGATTCAGTTTCTTCTCGGGCATGTCTCAGTTCAAACCACTGAACGCTATATTGGTTGCAGGCAGCGTTTAAGAGTCGCGGTGAACGACAAACTCGGCATAGAACCCGGGTGAGCCGGCTCCGCAGTACCTGGACGTACAGCCGACAAATCGTCCATGCGGATCCGCTTTCTCGATGCGTGACTTCGCGATTTGTCATTATCCGAAAAGCTAAGGAGCAACGGGATACTACTTTATCGTGGCTCAGGTAGAACGAGCGCATTCGCTCTGAACTTAGTGAGAAGCTTCAGCGGGAAAATTCCTGAACGGGTCGGCACCGGCGAAGATATCGCGCGCATCGGTCGAAGTTCCGCTTGCGGCAGGTCCTCAGGGTGCTTCCTTAATGAATTCAGAATTCACTTCTCATCAATGCTTGTGCGCGGCGCGTAGACATCACGAGATTGACCCCGATTCCTTTCCGTGGGTTGCAGTACTCGATAAGTAAGCCGAATGTTTCACGCGCAGCACGTAATATTCCGCTAGGGCCCTCAAAGAAGTCTCTTGCGTAGCGCATGCAAAATCCAGCGACCACGTCCGCAACCTGAAGCCCGGTCCAATTGAGCGATCGAGCGAAGCTCAAGGCGCCGACTCGCGGAAATCGAAATCCGCGCGAGCAATGTACAGCTTTGCTGCGTTGCCGCGAAGGCCCTCGGCAATCCTCTTGTTGGACTGCAAAATGGCATCAAAATGAGGCTGCTCATCATGGAACAATCGAACGCCCGCGATGTCGCCACCTTCGCAAAGATGGACCTGCGCATAGATATTCATGAGCGAAGTCAGGTTTCTACATCGATTCGTGTAGACCATCTACGCGGAAACATCAGAATGAAGCTTCGCGTGTCGCTATTGTGACATTGCTGACTTGCAGGCCTATGCCGTTCGGCGTCCGCGAGTTATAGCTCTTGTACGCCGCCGTCTCGATCGGCCCTCCGCCGTCCGTATCCACACTCGCCAGCATCCCGCGCTTCTCGAGTTCCGCCTTCACCTCTGCGGGGTTGAAGGGCGCGATACCGTACGAGATGTGATCGATGAGCGTGCCCTGTCCGACGCCAATGCGATTGCGGATGATGGCGCCGCCGATGTCGCTGATGAGGAGCAACTTCGCGGTTCCCTGGACGGCTTCCGTCGGCTGCCAACCGAGCAGCGCCTGATAGAATGGGACGGTTTTCCTGTAGTCGGTGCACTGGATGGAGATGTGGTCGATCCAGACCGTCTTCCAGTCCGTGTGGGCGAACGGCGCCGCCGCGGACAGATGACCGCGCGGTGGCGTCGTCCGCCGGTTGTGCCGGTTGCCGTTGCTGATCTGGACGTCGAATCCGTCGGGATCCTTCACGTGGAAGCTCTCGAAGTCGTGTCCGTGGTTGTCGGCCACCGGGTTCAGACCACGCTCCTTCAACGCCGCTTCGACCTTCCGAGCGTCCCATTGGTCGATGCCCCAGCAGAAATTGTCGAACACCCCATAGCGGGGCATAAAGGGATCCAGCTTACGGCCACGTTGGCTGGCAATGGCCGCCCGGCGGTCGTACTCCGCCTTCTCCTCCGCGACCTGGTCCGCTGTCGGCTGATACCCGCCACGGATAATGATGCCGCCGAAATCGCCGATGTCGAGGACCGACTCCTGTGCATTATCGCTTCGTACGGCCCAGTTCAGCAGCGTGTTGTAACAGTCGGTCTCGTTCTGGAGGTCCGCAACCTTGCAAGAGAGATGATCGAGCAAGACCGTCTTCCACCCGGTCGGTTTGAATGGCGCCGGTGCTAGCGGACCCATCCCCGCTTGCTCACCGGGCAGCACCGGCATGGCGAGCGACGAGACCGGCGCCAGCACGGCAGCCGCTCCCAGGGCTTTTAACAATTTCCGGCGTGAGAGCCGACCGCCATCGAATGCTTCTAACAACCTATTTAGTTCGTTATTCATTCAAATGTCCTTTCTCGAATTTGGTCTGCCCGACCTTTGAACCAGTTTCATTGTTCATGTAGCGCGGCGAGTTTTGTTGATATCTCGTCGCAGTCAGGAGTGTGGAGCAGCGGGACGCGTGTAGCGCGAGTGGACCGAGATCTTCGGCCCCGAACGGCTGACCGGCGCCCTGACGCTCGATGGGATGGACTCGTTCATCTATGCTCCGATTCTGGTTCCTGCCCTCCAGGATTTGCTTCCGCGCGACTGCGACACGCTGGCGGAGGCACCGGCAAAGACCCCGAGCAGACAGGCAGTTGCACTTGTCTGGCGCTTCGCGGTACTGACGCCGGCCAGCCTCGGCTTTCGAAAGCGCCAGAACCATGTCGACATCGTGAGGATCGTCTGCCGGATTTTTGCGCGCTGCAATGATCGCGTGGTGATCCGGCAGAGCGTACATAGCCCGTCCAAGCCCCGACGTAGCCTCGAGCACTCCATGGGTGGCTGCCTGCGCACTCTGACGTGAGTTGCAACCGATGGCTGGCAGCAAGAGCATCGCTGCCAGCCGGACCTAAACCGGTTCGACCAGCCATGGCCTCACCGGGATCATCCTCTTGAAATATTGCGTTTATCCTTAGAACGTGAAACGGCCAACCATCTGAAACGCTCGTGGCCCTGCACCCTCGGCTGTCTGCACATTGCTGACAGTTCCGAAGGCGGCGGTCGTGATAAGCGTATTGGGTTGGAGCGTAATTCACATGGTTGAAAATATTGGCCGCCTGGGTGCCAAACTCGAAGATCACGCCTTCCCTGATCTGGACAGTCTTCATGAGGGATGCTGAGACGACTTCCGTACCTATGCCGGGAATGCTGCCAACGCTGGCGTTTCCGAAGCGGCCGATATTGTTCGCAGGCACCGCGAAAGCAGCGTGATTGAGCCAGCTGCCGACTTTGCTCCTATTCTGGGTTCGCATCGAGACACCTGCTACGCGGTCTGACCGTCCAGAACCAATGAGCTGAGGAAAGCCTACACCGGCAGGGTCCGCGTTAGCAGCGGTCGGCGTGAGGAATGGTCCTGATTGCAGCATAATAACCCCGGAGAGTTCCCATCCCGAGATAAGCTGATCCACAACTGGATTGGTTGATGCGAAGTAGGCATGATTTCTTCCGAAGGGAAGCTGATAAAGTCCTGTGGTGAGGAAACGATGACGCCTGGTGTACGCAACGTTTCCGTAGTCGAGGCGGGGTTCGAGCAAATTCTCCGCAAGCCCGCCGTCTTCACCCGTGAATGAGGTGGGAGCTTGACCTTGCGCGTCCGAAAGGTTCCTGCTGAAGGTGTAGCTGCTTTGAAACTGGACGCCATTGCGTAAACGGTGTAGCACAGCGATGTTGAGGGCGTTATAGTGGCTGATTCCGCCATTCTGCACCGTCTCAATTTCAGCCCACAACGGATATGGCGCGAACGCCTGCGCCGCAGCGTAGCCGATCGTATTCACTGGAACCTGGCCCGTATTTCCGTTCAAGACGAGATTTGTTCCCGCGCTGCCGATATAGCTCACCTGCAGCCCGGTGCTGTACCCAAGATCACGCTCTACCGTCAGATTCCATTGGTAGAAGGCAGGGTCCTGGTAGTGCAGCGCAAAGGCCTGCTTAAAGTCCTGCGATCCAGCAACCGCCAGATTTGAGGGAAAGGCATATGGAAAGGCAAATTGCGGTTGGCCGTTGACGATCGTCTGGTTATATTTACCTTGATCCACGCTGTGGACCGCAAAGCCCGCAGACAACAGCCCCTCCATGGGCGTCATGATGAACCGTCCAAAGCCGCCGCGGATTACCGTTTTGTTATTTCCGAATGGCCGCCATGCAAGCCCTAAGCGCGGCCCCCAGTCCGTTTTATCGGAGAAGCGGAGACTCGCCGGAACGCCTGCCTGCGCCGCGGTGATAATCGGAGTTGGCGCGATGGATGCCGCGAAATCCGGATTCAGGATGCTGAATGCGGCCTTGTTCGCGAGGATCACCGCACCGTTCACTTGGACTCCGTTAACTATGGACGGGTAGTTGGGCACGAAGTTCGATACGTTGCCAAGATGATCCTGGAACATCGGATGATATTCCCAACGGATTCCAATGTTGAATGTGAGCGTCGAGGAGGCGCGCCAATTGTCCTCTCCATAAAACGCAAAGTCATTGGAATAGCCTTTGAGGTTCCCCTCGGTCACCTGATCCAGCCCTGTCTCATCGGGAATTCCCAATAGAAATGCCGCATATGGATTACCTATGTATGCGTGATTGACACCGCCCGGATTCCCACCGCTTGCAGTGAGATTTGTGACCGCACCGGTGAAGTTGTATTGGCCCATCCGATATTCTGCGTCTACGTTGGCTACATTGCCTCGCGCCCGCCTGTAATCGGCACCAAACTTCATTTCGTGGTTTTTCTTCGTCCAGGTTAGGGCGTCCATAACTTCCGTCGTGTTATTTGATTGCGAAGTTTCGCGCAGTGGCCCCGTCGACTGAAATCCAGTGATGGCGAGGTAGGGTACGTCACTGCCAGGAGGAAGATTCGACGACAATCCAGTGAGTCCCAGCTCTGCGTAAATTGTCTGTGCCGGGAGATCATATGTCGTCCAAGTATGGTTCCCATCGAAGCCTGCGCGAAATTCGTTCAACAAGCTCGAAGTGAAAATAAAGTTGTGAGCTACGGTTAGGCCATAGTCATCCTCGGGCTGTGAGATGGAACCAATCATGGCTGACTCGGTGGTGGGCGCCGCCTTTACAGACCGGATTTTGTAATTGGCGCGGACGAAAATAAGCTGCTTCGAATTTATTTTCTGGTCGATGCGACCGTCTGCCTGATTGCTCGAGATTGGCGTGGGAAAATTGTTCGTGTAGTTGTTGACAATCGAGCTGGCGGAGCCAGTGTTCGGCATTGGGAAGAGATAAGTGAGGAAGTTCTTAGACACTGAGTTGATCTGATTCCCCGGAATCTGATTGTTCATGTATGCAGCACCCGTATACGGGTCATAAATTTGCCCGGAGTACACGGAGAGATCTCCTGAACGAAGAGCTAGTGAAGGCACACTCTCCACAACCGTCGTAGTACTGGGAAGCCTCAGGCCTTCGTAGCTTCCGAAGAAGAATGTTCTATCGCGACCGTCGTAGAGCCTTGGAATCGACAATGGTCCGCCCGCGTAGGCGCCAAAATCGTTCATGTTCAACGCGGGCTTGACGAGGCTGAAGGTATTCTTGGCTGTAATATCCCGGTTTTCCCAATTCTCATAAAATCCCCCGTGGTACTTATTCGAACCGCTCTTTGAGACAGTCGCAATGTCGCTGATGCCGCCGTATTCAGCAGAATTATTGAACTCACTCACGCGTATTTCTTCGATTCCGTTGAAGGATGGGAAAAGCTCGGTGAGTGGGGCCCCCGCTCGTGTTCCCATGGTGCTCAGTCCGTCCAGAGTCATCGATAGCATGCTGGGCGCCACTCCACCCACCGAAATGTTCCCGCTCTGGTCCGTCTGAACACCGGGCTGCGTCGTAAGCGTCGTCATCGGGCTGGTCGAACCAAGGGCACGGCTAGTGAGTGCAACTGGCAGATCTGTCAGTTCGATGCTGGTTTTCGTTTCAACAAGATTCGAGACATCTGTATTAATCACTGTTGCAGCGCCGGCATCCACTGTGACCGATTGCGACTGGTTCGCCACTTTCAATGCGCCATCCACACGCATGGTCTCGCGCGCCTGCAGAATAAGGCTTGTGTCCCTTGTCTCTGCAAAGCCGGTGGCCTGAATGGTTAGCTCATAAGTGCCTTGTTCCAGGTTCGGTAGAACGTAGTTTCCGGATCCATCGGTGACCGCATTACGTTGGGCAGAGGTCCCCTGGTTCGTCAGCAGGATCTTAGCTCCGACAACTACGTTCCCTCCGGGATCCTTCACTGTTCCCAGGATTGTTCCATAGGTGGACTGCGCAAATGCACTCGTACAAAACAGGAATCCAAGGATAAGAACAGCCTGAATAGTGCGGACTGTGTGCTGAAGCTTGCAAGATGTCATTAACGGCAATCGACCATAGCAGATAAACGAAGAAAGATGAGAATCAAGTCGCTTAATCACGGCAAAGCCTCCTAGAAGATTGAATTGAACCAACGCCGACCCTGATCGCTACCTTCTGTTCCTAGAGCCAGGTATTATAAGTTTGAGGAGCGGCTCGAGTTGCCCGAGTGCTCGAAACCCATGCAAGACGCAATGTTCGCAAGATCTGATGCGGAATGCATTTGCGGTGCTCCTCTGGATCCTAGTCACTTTCCAAAAAGCAGTCTGATTTCATTCTGCTTACGGGCGCAAAGTTGATACCAGGCTTTAAGCCAGGAGATCCGTCTGTAAGCAATAAGTGGTTCTGTACTGCTTATTTCAACGCGAGAGCGCTGGCGAGACCGGGGAAGCTATGGAGCAGTCGTCCTTGTTGGAATGAGCCTAGGCCAGTTCATATTGCAAGTCCAATTAATAATTTTTCTTCGGTCATAAGAAGCAATGTCTTCCCGTTCGCCACTCCAACCTCAAACTGCTTCAGCAGGTTCACAATCTGCTCCACAGTGAGCCGCATCTTCCGCATCCCAAATCCTCCTTTTACCGAGTATCAGGCAGGGGTGGAGGCGATTGTCGTCAACCACGCCCCCCTCCGAATGGGCTGAGTGGAAGATGCGCAAGGAGGATTATGTGCGTCCCGTCCTGCGGCGCATGGAACGGGCCGGGCAGCAAAGCGTCTACTTCATTCTGAAAACATGGAACAAGGCCAGACCTTCGGCTCCACGGTTCCTCGCTTTGCCACCAACGATCCCAACTACCGCATCCTGGCCCGCCAGCGAAGCCGTTTCACGCACTACCACTTCTACATCCGCAATGAAACGCTGGGGCCAATGGTGACGCGTGTGGCCTCATTCTTTCTGTTTCAAACCACCTACTATCTGAACGGCGACAACTTTGTCGAGAAGGAACTCGGCCGCAAGAAAGTCCCGGAGTTGAATGGTCGAAATCTGAGACTGGCGCGCGCGCAGACATCATTGCCGGTCTTCCCTTGCTCGCTGCTCTTGCTAAGTATGGGCATCTCCAGGAAATAACTGACCGCCGGATTGCCCGACGAATTTCTCAATTTCTTGCTGACCCATTCTTCGCTTTGGTTGCTGCCGCGAACTTCCGCATCGTGATGGAAAACGCCCACTTCGATACATGAAGTAGATTCCGATTCGCATTATTGCTTATAGACCACTCCGCCCTTCATCACAAACACCACTTTTTGCACCACGGAGATATCGTCCAAAGGATTTCCTGGCACCGCAATGACATCCGCAAAGTAGCCGGCCTTCAACTGCCCTATCTGGCCGGACCAACCCAGCAGCTTCGCGCCGTTTAACATGTCTGCTTGGAGCACTGCTGCAGGCTTCATTCCATAATTCACCATTAATACAAGTTCCAGCGCCTGAGTGCCGTGCGGAAAGGGTCCAACGTCGCTTCCTACCGCCATCGGAACTCCCGCCGCCAACTGCTTCTTAAACTGCATAGCGTGGAATGCCTGCTCTGCTCGTCCATGCTCTGCCCTGGCTTGAGAGGTCGCATGATCCGCGAAATACTCAGCGATCGCAAACGTTGGCACGGCGTAAATTTGCTTTTGCGCCATGGTCTTCATCGTTTCGTCGGTTAAGTCATATGCGTGATCGATCGATGCGACTCCTGCCGCAGCCGCATAGCCTGCGCCGGGCTCACCCGTGCAGTGCACCCCAACCACCGTCCCCACACGTGCCGCCTCCGTAACGGCTACCTTCAGTTCGGCTTCTGTGTATTGATAGGGAGTTTTGAACACACCGTCATCGTAGGAGTCCCTCCCCGTTTCATAGACCTTGATGAAATCAGCTCCCTCCTTGATCTGTTGGCGAATCACTTTTACAATCTCGTCCGCGTTATCCGCATATGTTGCATTTGAAAGCACATGCTGGTCGGGGTTGTAGCCAATCGCATCCTCATGTCCGCCCGTAATACTTATCGCGTTCCCACTCATCCGCATCCGTGGTCCCGGAATCAGCCCCGAAATGATTGCGTTGCGCACCGCTGTCGAGGCCGATTGCGCTCCTTCAGTCCCCATATCCCGCTCTGCTGTATAACCCGCCATCAAATCAGCCTTCGCCGCATCCGCAGCAAGCAATGTGCGTTCCGGCACGCTCTCTTTTATCGTCTGCATATCCTCCGCCAATCCGGGATGCAGAAATAGATGGACATGCGCATCAATCAACCCCGGCATTAGGGTGGTATCCCCCAGATCGATCACCTTAGCTCCCGCCGGCCGGTCCACATGAGTTCCGGCATCCACAATTCGCTCTCCCTGCACCAGCACTTCCCCAGGAGACACGACCGTTCCGTTGGCAACATCAAGCATCCTGGCTGCGTGAAGCACCACTGGCTGCGTGGCCGCTCCTGCACCCTGCACCTGACAAGGCATCATCGCCAAACATATGACCAAACCATAAACTAGATTCTTCATAGGTCCCTTTTTGCGCTGTGCGCTCCATAGCGAAGATTTCGTCAAGTCAATGAAATACTCGAAAAGCAGCGACCAGTTCGAGCCGAGGAAATACTTTGATAGGTGCACACCCTCTTCCGGGAGGCAGCGCTGCTACCTTCCGGAAACACGGCTAGGGGTGGTACGCCCGTTCGGTGTGACCTTCGAGATCCGAGCGATAAAAATAGACGTCGCGCAGATCTCCGGTCGTGTATCGCAGGGCCTGATCGTTGAAGTGAGGTGAAGATGGATCTCCGCTCTCTCCCCCAGCGGTCACGGCCTTTGCGGTAATCTTTTTGCCAAACTCGACTACCGCGACAAAGCTGTTACCGCTGGTTCCGTACCACTTTTTCGTTCCAGGATATGGACGGGCGCCGAACGAAGCGAGCGATCCCCACAGCGACGATGTGAAACCGACAGGCAGACTTGCGTCGGCGTCGTTAAATGGCTGCACTATATCGCCCGTGAGACGTTGGTATCGATTGATTTTGCCCCAGGGCGTTCTCCAGGTTCCGAACCCCTCATTGAGCCTCTCTGTCGTTGCGGAAAGAGACTCGAGCAGTTGCTGCCCGGAAACTTTGCTCGCGATCTCCTCTTCCACAGGAAGGCCGTCTCTTTTCGCGTGATCAAGTGCATGCCTACGAATATCCTCGCCCCACAAAACTGCGAGCGAAGTGGGAATCGAATCAACTCCCCAGCGGAGATTCCAGGTTCGTAGCAGAGCTATTTGATCAGCAAGGCTGGCCTTCAAGGGATCGGAAGCCGGCTCAGCGTCCCATGCCTTGATCAATGCCGGAATCGTCTCTTCAAACCACGGCAAGTAACTGTCGTACGCCGCAGCAATCAGAGAGTCGAGCGTGAAGTCAGTTTTTCCTTCAAGCACCCTGATCGCATGAAGTCCGCGCGCAGTCTCCATGCCAGTCTCCACGTACGCGGGGTAATCGGCCTTGCGAAGACTGCTCGCCCCGGCCCCGGACCATGGCGCGTTATTGGAGTTGTAAAGCCAACCACTCTTCGGATTGAGCAAGTGCGGCGTTTCTTCGACACTTAGCAGCCCTTTCCAATCGGTCGCTGGGTTGCTACCGTTCACCGGTTTGGTGAAGTCGAATCGGGTGTCACGGCGTGGAATGAAGTTTCCCTGGAAGTAGGCGACGTCGCCATCGTCATCGGCGAAGATCGTATTGTTTGAAGAGTTTGCCCTTAGTTCCATTGTCTTCCAGTAAGACAGATAATCATGAGCCTTGGTGCGGTTGAATGACTGTATGAGTGCTTCGATCGGCTTTTGCATCAACTCTATGCTGATCCACTTGTTGCCCTCCCGTGCAATCACGGGTCCATGGTGCGTACGGTAGACGGTGAATTCCTTCTCCACCATGCCATGATTTGTCTTATAGGGGACCGTAATCACCGTGGCAATGACAGGGCGCTCTTCACTGCCATACTTGTAGAAGAACTGATCGCCCTTCTTCTCAATCGTTTCGAGGTACCTGTCGACGGCATCGACTCCGCTCGATGTATGCATCCACCCGATATGCTCATTGAACCCCTGGTACACAAAGAATTGGCCCCAGGTAACCGCTCCATAGGCATCCAGGCCCTGCATGCTCACCATCTGAAGTTCGGAGCGAAAGAAGAAAGATGTGTGCGGGTTGATGAGCAACAATGCGTGATGATCGGCCGAGTTCGACGGAGCAATAGCGATACCGTTCGACCCAGTGGGCTCCGGCGGATCGCTATCGAAAGTGTAGGCGCTCTGGACTGCAGACCCGTCTTTATTCCTACCCTCAGTCACGGACGTGTTGCCGTAGAAAGCTTCTAACTGACTTAGATTAATACGTTCGATATCTCCACCGATGCTGCCCTCAGTGAAGGATAGAGCCATCCAAGGCTCGAAGTGCTGGATAACTCTCGGCTTGACCTCAGGGTGCTTGTAGAGGTAAAAATTCAGACCATCTGCGAAGGCATTCATCAGCACCTTCAACCAGGCTGGGCTCTCAGCGTACTCTTGTTTCAAGGCAACAGGATCGATGAAAAGCTTCATGCGGAGGTCTTGGTAGACTTTGGATTCTCCTTCAGTCTCTGCGAGCCGTCCCAAGGCATTGATGTAGTTCATCTCTATTCGATTAAAGTCATCTTCAGCTTGTGCATACTCCATTCCGAAGACCGCATCGGCATCCGTCTGACCAAGAACGTGCGCAATACCCCAATCATCGCGAATGATGGTGACATGGGCCGACTCCTCCTTCCAACGCTGGAGTTCAGGATTGCGTGCCGCATTCATAGGCATTGTCGAAGATGCGGCGGCGAAGCTAAGTAAGAATGCCTTGCAAAGAGATCTTGTATTCATGATTTGTCAACTCCACTGTTGATCACCGCCCGGTCAAAACAGTGGTATGCAGAGAGCAGCAGGCTGCCAAACAGTCTTGTGAATGTCTCCACCGGACGCCCTCCAGTGTTCTCGTCTTCACAATGAGATGATCGGAGATGCGCCCGGTAGGGGCAAATTTCAACTATTTTTGGCTAGCATTCCGACCTGCCCGATACCTTCTGGCTTTGCGCTTTCCACCCGGACGGCGCGCGCATCCCTTCCGTCGGGTTTTACCGCGTAATAGTAGAGGCCGCCGAGGGCAATGCCGCCATATCCAAAGCCAAAGCCGAGTCCCCACGCCATGCGCGTGCAATCAGGCGCCATGATTGTGGCGCGGGGAGAACAGGCCAGAGCTTAATCAGCGCTTCCCTATCTAATACGGAGGTGCCATCTGAACTGTAAGCCAGACAAGCTGAGTTGGCTACGGCAACGCTTGGAATTGGAGGCCGCTGGGTTGCTGTGCGGTGTGGTAGATGCGTTCGACGGCAGGCTTGAAATCTCCGGGTTTTGCATTGGGGATATCGACAAATGTTTGAGGGTTTAGGTCGGTGAGAGGAAACCACGAGCTCTGGACCTGAACCATGATGCGATGTCCCTTGAGGAAAGTGTGGTTTACCTGGAGGAGCGAGAAGTCGAGTGCTTCGACCTTTCCGGGTGTGAAGGGCTGAGGAGTTTTTTGGCTGATTCGGAATTTGCCTCGCATGGGTTCGCCCCGGACGAGCTGCTCATAACTGCCGAGCAGGTCCGGTGGTGCGAGGGCATCGGTGCTGCGAGCATGCGCTGCGGGGGTGCCCGGCGCAGAGAAGTCCTTCGGGTAGACGTCGATGAGCTTCACGTCAAAGTCGGAGTCGGTGCCGCTGGTGGAGACGTGCAGCTTCGCGCGCAACGGTCCGGCAAACGTGACGTCCTCGGTGAGGGGGTCGGTCTGGTAGACGAGGACGTCAGGGCGCGTCGCGGCGTAGCTCTGGTCGGCAACCATGTAGTCGCGGGGCGGACCTGGAGCGTGGGCATAGGAGACCTCGGGAACGGGATGGGCGGGATCGCTTGTGTATTGGTCGTAAGCAGCAGCCTTTGCAGCTGGAGCGGGTGGATCGAAGGAGAGCTTGCCTCCGGGCTGGAAATAGATCATGCGCGGTTTCGAGCCGGGAGGCGGCCATCCGGTGTAGGTTTTCCAGACGTTCGAGCCGGTTTCGAACACCGTGGCCGTGGCGAGGTTCGGATCGGGGGCGTCCTTCAGGTAGTGCTCAAAGAAAGGGAATTCGATTTTCTGGCGGAAGTAGTCGCCGGTGTTCGAGCCGAAGTGGACATCGGCGATGCGCTCGCCATCAAAACCGTTCCAGCCGCCGTGGATCCAAGGTCCTTCCACGATGCGGACTGAGGTGGTTGGGCTCTGGGCTCCGATGCCGTTGAAGACCTTCCATGGGCCGGAGAGATCTTGCTCGTCGAACCAGCCGCCGACGACGAGAACTGCGGCGTGGATATTGTGAAGATGGCGGCTGAGTCGCGAGCCTCCCAGAACTTGTCGTAGTTGGGATGGTCGACGTCTTCATCGAAATATGGGTTGTCATCTGGGTTGTCGATGAAGGCCTTCGCTTTTGAAAGCGGCTCCAGTTGATTGAGAAAGGACGTGTACGCGTCGGCGCTGGAGTACGGCAGCGGGGTTGGGGGCGAGGGCAGGACGGGGTTCTGCTGCGGGCGGAAGCTGCCGAAGAAGTTTCGCGATTCGAGCATTAAGGCGCCGTTGTGGTAGTAGTCGTCGTTATCGCGATAGTCGGTCACCGGCGCCTGCGGGCTGGCCGCCTTGATGGCAGGGTGCCCGTTGATGATGGCGGCCGAAGTGTAAAGGCCCGGCATGGAGGTTCCATAGACACCGACCCGGCCGTTGTTGTCAGGAATATTCTTCAGAAGCCACTCGATGGTGTCGTACGCGTCGGTGGATTCGTCGTGCTGGGCGCCGGTGGGGTGGTCGAGGAGCACCGGCGCTTTGGCATAAATTCCTTCCGACTCATAGCGGCCGCGGACATCCTGGTAGACAAAGATATAGCCGGACTCCTCGAACTCACGGGAAGGGCCAATCGTCGGACGATAAGCGTCCGGACCATAGGGAGCGACGGAGTAACAGGTGCGGGTGAGCATGAACGGATAGGACTTGGAGGTGTCCTTAGGCGCGTAGACGATGGTGAAGAGTTTGACGCCATCACGCATCGTTATGTGGTACTCGGACTTTGTGTAGTGCGCGCGAACGTCGAACGGCGCGCTTTGACCCGCCGGCGTACCTTGTGCAGCCTGAGTAATGGCCGCCGGGAACAGAACGAGAAGGAGCGCAGAGGCGGCAAGTACGGAGTGCAGTGAAGAACGCATGTCTAATGGATCCTTTCATAATCATCTAGCCGGAATGATGCGAGGCGCCTACCGAATAAAGCAGAGTGGCTATCATATTGGCAGCGATGCGAGCCTGAAGCAAGTTCGAAAAATTGATAGCTTCATAAGTCCGGCGATGAGGAACTTCACGCGATGGTCCGGTTTGGCTGGCTATTCTGCACTTCTCTTCTGGGTATAATCTCTGGATTTCCAGGAGCTCGTTGATAAAGGCTGCGAGTCCGAGGTCTGCCGAAAACTGATCGTACGAGGATGCCCCAAGAGCGTCTGGCGTCTGTTTGGTGAACCCTTTGCATCTCCCTTTTCGAAGCCAAGCTATCCGGTCACGGAGTATTTCAAGAAGTTCCTAGAGATGGCCATATTTTTGCAGGGCAGCCAGCAGTGGAAGTCCGGCGATGATCTCTTCTCTTGCACCACTTTCAGATCGCGACCACTCAATTACCTTGGCGGTTACCTCAGGCAGGAGTTGCTCGGGAATCGCGATGACTCCATCCGCATCTCCTACAATGATGTCGCCCGGCATCACTGTGAGCCACTCCTCGAGAGCTCCGCGAATCCTCACTTCGGTTTGCGAAGCAGTGACGCGCCACCTACCGATACCCTGCGCCGGCGTCTTGTACCTCGCGACGACTGGCATGCCGAACTGCTCCAGAAACGACGCGTCGCGAACACCGCCATCGACGACAGCAGCGACACATCCGCGCGCACGCATCGCGCTTGCCAGCAGATCGCCGAAGCAGCAAACGCCTTTCGCGTCCATGCTAGACCAGACGGCAACGATACCTGCGGGCATTGCATCGATGGCGGAAAGCTTCGTCCTGTCTCCACCCTCGAACTGGATGGCCTCGCCGGTGATGGTGTAGGCCGGTCCGGCAAAGATCGAGCTGGTTCCAATCGGCTGCAAGCTGTTGTCGAAGACAGGCGGCAGCAAATGCAGCGAGTCGAATACGTCGGAGATGACGGCTGTACCGGCCAATTTGAGTGGCTCGAAGGTGATCTGCATGTTGGGTCTCTCTCACTTGAATAGATTCTTCAGCATGCTCATTCTTATGGGTTGGTTCCTGTTGAGCAAATTAGAAGCATTTATGAGCGAATCAGTTTCATAACTGAGGGCGCTCGCTGCTAATGGCAATGCTTAAGAATAGCGGCGCTTATAGGTCTAGAACAATTACTCATTGGACTCCGCAGGGCTGTTCGACTTAAGCTTTACGCTACCTAGCGAGCTCCGGCAGCACGGCAACCTCATTCCACCACTTCGACAGGGGAGCAGCATGATTGTTTTTCTTTCAGAGAATGATGTCCAGACAGCCATTACAATGCCAGCGACTTTGGCGATAGTTGAAGCGGCCTTCGGCGATTACGCGCTTGGGCAAGCCACCCTGCTGCCTCGCGTGAGCCAGACTTTGCCAGGAACCAGCGGGATGTTTCGCATTCTGGGCGCTACGCTTCCTCAGCAGGGGATGTTTGGCTTGAAGACGCTCACGGGCTTTCCCGGTCGGCGGCTCGACCACGAAGTTTACTTCGCAATCCTGCTCTTCGAGATGGGAAGCGGAGCACTGAGAGCGGTGATCTCTGCGAATTACCTGACGGGTCTGCGGACTGGCGCTGCCAGTGGAGTCGCGGCAAAGTACCTGGCCCGCGCCGACGCGAGTTCACTGGGTATCGTAGGAGCCGGCGTGCAGGCCTGGTACCAGGCGGAGGCGCTGTGCGCCGTGCGAGACATTTGCACCGCCAAGGTATACTCCCGGAACAAAAGCAAAGCTGCAGCATTTGCCTTGCGTCTGCAGACGACGCTGTCGGTCGACGCGGTAACCGTGGAAAGCGCCGAAGACGCTGTGCGGGACAGCGACCTGGTTATCGCGGCGACGAGTTCCACCGAACCAATCATCCAGGGCGCGTGGCTTAAACCAGGTACGCACGTCAGCGGAATAGGCGCCAACACCCCGACCAAGAAAGAGTTGGATCCAACCTGTTTTGAACACGCGCGTGTGGTCGCAGATTCACGGGAGCAGGTCATCGCGGAATGCGGTGATCTTCGGGAGGCCATTGAGGTCGGAACTGTAAAGGCCGATGTGGTGTATGCCGAACTTGGCGAACTGGCAACCCGACTGAAAGTGGGCCGTGCCTCCGCCGAGGAGATTACCATCTTCAAATCAGTAGGAGTGGCGCTCCAGGATATTGCCGTTGCAGCAGCGCTATTCGAAATCGTAAAACGCTGCCACGTGGGGACGGTGTTGGATCCGTTTGCGTTAGGCGTCCCTCTCGCCGAGACCGATATCGACGCGCCAGAGTTCACGAATTAAGGCTTCAGCACAGCCGTGCAGCACGCTAAAGCACAGCCACCCAACCTCGATCATGCAAGGCGTTCAGGAGGCACAATGACCAGATATCAGCGTCCGCGTTCTCCAAGAAACGGTACACCGCTACACTGTTCGCTGTGGTCTTCGAATTGTTCAGTACGAACAACTTCACCGATTATGATGGCAGAATTCTATCCTCGGGTTTCGAAACTCCGCAGGAAGAGAACCCGAAGCGGACCGCAAAGTTCGGCTTCCGTTTCGATTGCCAGATAAATCATCACACACGGCGCACCTTTAGCTTGTTTATTGCGCATCAGACGAAAAGGAAATGGAGACTGATATGAACCGTCGCAGATTTCTGGCGTCAGGATCGTTTGGCCTGGCAGGGGTGGCGCTGTCACAGAGCATCAGTTCTGGTGCGATGCAACTTCCTTCTACCCCCACTCGTGTTCCACGCCCCCCCCTCCCACCAGACTTCCTGATGCCGACGTTCGAGTTGGTGCAGCCGGAACTATTCTCTCTTGCGGGAGGACAGACCAACTGCTGGGCGGACTTCGACGGTGACAACGATCTCGATCTCTTCGTTGGGTTCAAGAACGACATTCCGAACAGGCTCTATCGGAATGATGGCGGCACCTTCGTCGAGATTGCTCAGCAGGCCGGGATCGCGGATCTAACGGACACACGCGGTACAGGCTGGGGAGACTTCGACGCCGATGGAAGGCCAGACATCTTTGTAGGCTTTACACGTCGCTCGGGTCTTCCAGGGAAGCTCTACCATAACCTTGGCAATGGCAAATTCGTCGACGTTGCCGGCGATCTGGGAATCCGCGCCGTGGGCGAGTCGCGGCAGATTTCGTGGATCGACTTCGACAACGATGGAAGGCTTGATCTGTTCATTGCGCTTCGCGACGCACCGAACCTTCTGTTCCATAATGAAGGCACCCGCTTTACTGAAGTCGGAAAAGATATGGGTATCGCCGATCCACGAAAGACCGTAGGTTCCGTGTGGTTCGACTTCAACCAGGATGGACGCCTGGATTGCTTTGCGGCGAATCAGGACGGCGATTTGGACGGGTTGTTCCGCAATGACGGAGGGAAGTTCGTCGATGTGGCCCACGAGATGAATATGGATCAAGCCGGAAGGCCGGCCAATCACGGAAGCTGCGGGCCAACCGTCATCGACTACAACAACGATGGTTTGCTGGACCTATTCGTGGCGGGCTACGGACGGAACATGATGTATCGCAATGAGGGAAACGGCAGCTTTCGCGATGTAGCTCCAGAGCTGAATTTGTTCAATGGCGATGAGTCCACCCCATCCACATGGGGTGACTACGATAACGACGGAAGGCCCGATCTCTATGTCTCTTCGTACATCATGCGCCCCCTCAATGAGCACGATCACATGTACCACAACGCCGGAGACCATTTTTCTGAAGTCATTCCCTGGGATATGCTGAGAAACGGGGCGACGCACGGAATCCAATGGGCCGACTTCAATGGCACCGGCGCACTCGGCATCGCCATGTGCAACAACAATCCCAAGGGACACCACTATCTGTGGAGAAATCTGCTTCCGCCCGAGCGGGCCGGGCGCTCCTTGCAGGTTATGGTTCTGGATAAAAACGGGCATGCCACGAAGCCAGGCTCCGAGGTGAGGATCTTCGAGGTCGGGAACACGCACCTGCCTGGGAACACGCATCATCGATACCGGCGGCGGCTACTGCTCGCAAAACGTCATGCCGGTCCACTTCGGTCTGCCGAAGGAAGGCCCAGTGGATGTCGAAGTGACCTCATTCGGCAAGTCGGGACGACAGACTATGCAAGTTGCCGGAGTATCCTCCGAGCGGCTTCCGAACCGCGTGCTGAACGTCAACGTGCCGTAGAGCTCGGTTCGAATAAAGGAGAGAACACCTTGAAAGCTTCGCCGTCACGTATTCTCCTCGGCCTTGTGCTGGGCGTGGCGCTGGGCTATCTCTGCGTTAAGAGCCATTCTCCCCTGATGGCCCAAATCCCCGGGATCGTTGCTCCCGTAGGGACGCTGTTCATCAACGCCATCCAAATGTGCGTCATCCCGCTGGTCGCGAGCAGCCTGATCGTGGGATGCGCTGCATCAGGGCAAATGGATCGCATCGGTAGGCTCGCCGGAAGGTCGCTCGCCCTTATCCTGGGATATCTCTCGATATCCGCGGTCTTTGCTGGCGGCATTGCTTTCCCGCTCTTTCAGCGACTGCATCGCTGGTCGCTAGGCAATGCTCAAGCGATCTCGAAAGTAGCGGCTCCGGTAGTATCACCCGGTGGACTCGGTGAATGGGTAAGCGGTCTCGTTCCCAACAACATCTTCAAAGCCGCAGCGGATGGCGCACTTCTTCCGCTGATCGTCATCTCCATTGCTTTCGGAATTACCCTTGCGGGGATGCCGGTTTCGCGACGCGACGTTCTAGTGCCATGGCTCGAGGTTACAAGAGATGCCTTCACCCGCCTGATTGCCGCTGTTCTTCAGACAGCGCCGGTCGGCGTCTTCTGTCTAGCGGTAAGTCTTCCGGCAGCGATGGGACTGGGGGGCGCGGGCGCGTTACTCGGCTATATCGTCGTGCTCTCGCTCATCAGTGCTGCGTTCATGATCTTCGTGCTCTACCCCAGCGTCGCGGTCTTCTCTCCTGTTGGTTTCTCGGTCTTCGTCCGGTCCGCCACACCGGCGCAGGCCTTGGCGTTCACCTCGCGTTCTTCGCTGGCAGCGCTGCCCGCAACATTCCAGGCTGCACACGAAGGCCTTGGGATTCCGGATGAGGTATCCAGCTTCTTCTTTCCATTCGCGGCCTCGATCTTCCGCGTGGGCGGCTGCATGGCGCAGATGGTCGGCATCTGCTTTCTTGCGACCTTCTATAACGTGCCGCTCTCCTGGACCCAGCTTGCAGCAATCGCTGTGAGCGCAGTCGCCGTCAGCCTGACCGTCCCGGGAATTCCCGGTGGAGCGATCATTGTGATGACGCCGATCCTGAACTCGGTGGGTATACCCCTGGGGGGCATGGCGATGTTGCTTGCGGTCGATACGATTCCAGACATGTTTAGGACGACGGCGAACGTGACGGGATGGCTTTCCGCTGGAGCCATTCTTTCCGCCATAAGCCTGAAGAAAACAAGCGATGTCCCGAGCCGGGATCAGGCGGAGCGGGATCCTATCTCATAGCTTGCACTCTCCGAACGAGGAGGGGTTCGCTGCTTCGATGCCTTCACGACTGAGCGCCGATAGCTGCTGCGCATGATCTCGACCAGACGTCCGGCAGCCTCGGAGTTGCAGTCGCGCCGGAAAGTCACCACCGTTCCGCGGTGAAAGCTCAACTCAGCCAAGCCGATCTCGACCAGAGACCCGGCCCGCAGTTCTTCCATCACCGTGATGCGCGGCACAATGGCTACGCCGACATTCTCCAGAACGAAGCTCTTGACGTTCTCAAAGCTCCAGAGTTCGGCGACGACATGGCAGCGAATCCCTTTCTGACGGAACAACTGAAGAACAACTCGTTCGGTGGAGCTGCAAAGGTGATGGACGACAATCGGCACACCATCGAGGTCCTTCAAGGCAACTCCGGTATGTTCCGCAAGCCCGTGCTTCGGCGAGGCAATCAGCGCCATCCGATCGGAATGTACATCCGCCGACTCCAATTGCTGAAATGCCGGCGCGTCCTTCAAGAAGCCGATCTGGACCTCGCGATCGAGCACCATCTGAGGAATTTCTTCAAGCCGGGCCCGCTTGACACACACTTTCACATCCGGGAAGAGTTGAAGAAAGCGCATGATGGCATTGGGAAGCAGGTACAGTGCAGCGGACTCATGGGCAGCGATGGTCAAGGTTGCGATCTCGAGATTCTGGAGTTCCGCGATGGACTGCGCGGCCTCGTCATGCAGCTTCAGCATGCGACGGGCATAGTCTTCTAGAAGACTGCCCGCCCCAGTCAGCGACACGTCTCCGTTATCGCGCACGAAGAGACTGGCGCCCAGCTCCGTTTCGAGCTTCTTGATGCTTTGACTGAGCGCCGGCTGCGTGCGGAAGATGCGTTCTGCTGCCCGGGTGAACGAGCGCTGATCGGCTACAGCTAAGAAGTGTTTTAGTTGGGCCAAATCCATCTGGGTTCAACCTCGCTCGCGGTAATCGTCCGAAGAAACAAAAGACAACTAAATTGTTCTAGCGGCCCGCTGCCCTGATCCCCAGGCGATGGGATGAAGGGGCTAATTCTGATATTCCGGTCGTACCCTTAGGAATAAGAGAACAGAAACCCCATAAGGAATTCGTGAAGAAAATACCTAAAACCTCTCAGTCTCTATTCATTTTCTTGCCTGGGATGTCTTAACCAGCTTGGCCCCGGACCGCAGAACCCATCAATAAGAAGTTCGACCGTCCCCTGCAAAAGGTCCGTTTGGGTAGGCATTTCTTTCCTTTGATATTCAACAACTTAGCGCCCATTGTCGTCGGATGTCAAGGGTGCGATCAACATAGCAAGCTTGAACCTCGACGAGACTATCATCGCTCATTGACGAGCTCTGGGTGTATCCAGGCAGCAGTGTCTTCCCCGCTGGCTAACGCTCGTAGCGCCATTGCTGATCATTCGCTGATGAAGTGGAAGCCGTGCTCGAGGAGCGGGTAGTGGTCGGGCCTCAGGGTTCGGGTGAGGGTGATGACGGCGGGAGCGAAGAGCGGCGGGTTTGGGTGGTTCGGGCGGGACCGGGGTTAGAATGAGCTGGTTGGGACCGGAGAGCTGCCAGGCGTACTTGGTTGGGGGTTTGATGAAGTAGCAGCTCATCCGGAAGGTATGTTTCTCGGGGTTGAGATTGAAGCCGGAGAGCCAGAGCTCGCCGTCTCCTGAGCGGGTGTAGGCCCGGCTGGAGGGGACGACATAGAGGTCGGTGACGGGAAGCAGCTCAGAGGGCAAATTCCGGGGTTCCGGCGAACGACCGGCAATCCGAATATTAACGCCTGAGGCGAGTCGGTAAGCCCATGCCAACCGCCGATACCTATCTGCCGGTGCCTTGAAGCTAAAATGGCGACATGCGCACGCTACTCCTCCTAGTCCTGTTCGGGCTGCCGGTTTTGCTCGCCCAGCGCCCCTTGCTTGTTCCTGCAAAAACCAGTCATGCCGTGATGGACCGCGACCTTATGGACGTCACCGTGGACCGACTGCATGCGCTCTACCGCGAACATCGCTACACGGTCGTGCAGGTGGTTCAATGGCACCTCGATCGCATCGAGCGCTATAACGGCATTTATCGAGCGCTCCAGACCGTGACCGCCAAGGCTGCGCTGGCGGACGCCGCTCGCGAAGATGCTGAGGCGAAGCAGCCAGGCTTCCGTTCAGGGCCTCTATGGGGTGTGCCGATCGTGACCAAAGCCAATACCAGTATCGCCGGCCTGATCACCACGGACGGGTGGATTGGCTACATGCTCCCCGGCCACGAGCTTGTTGCACCGCGCGATGCAACGATAGTCGCCAAGCTTCGCACTGCAGGTGCAATTCTGCTGGGAGTGACGAACATGCCTGACTTCGCGGCTAGCGATACCACACGTTCCACCGCCTTCGGCCGAACAGGAAACGCCTACGATGCACCGACGCTCCACACGATTTTGCATCGGAGATGTTATGTATGAACGCCAACATCAAGAGTCTCACGCCTCTTTGCCCCTTTGCACCGCTTCGGCACAGCACCAGATCGATGCCGTCGAGCCAAGGATGCAATACGAAGGGCAGGTCCAGGAATTGGAAGAAGATTGGCGTCGGAGTTTGCACAGCTTACAAGAATGCATCTGCGAACTTCTGATCCAGAATCAACAACTCAGAATAACGTTACAGGACTCAGAAACTAACCACAAATCCGCGGAGCCTGACCAATGAATGCCGCCAATTCATATAAAAACACCTACCCCTCGATGCGCATTCTTGGGAGTTTCGCAATGACCGTCACCTTTGCCCACCTGTGCTTGTTCAGCGCCGCAAACGCAGAAACCACACTTCCCAAAAACACCATTGAAGAGGTATCTCACTTTCCTGGGAACGAGTCTGCGACTGTCGGCCAGACATAGCTCAAACAATTCGGTTCAGTATTGGTGCATCGATTGGAGGCACATTGGGGATTTGATTGCCGTCGGCAAGCAGATCTATGACGAGCTTCTGAATATCTGCGTTTGGGTGAAGGACGGCGGCGGAATGGGCAGCTTCTATCGCTCACAACATGAATTGATCGCGGTGTTCCGGAAGGGACAAGGAGCACATCGGAACAATGTCCAACTTGGCCAGTTTGGTCGCAACAGGACGAACGTCTGGAAATACCCGGGTGTTCAGGCATCTTCACGCACAGCCTCTGCCTGCAGACCAACTTCGATCTAAAAGGGTAGACCGCCCGGCGAGAGGAGGAGACTCCGAAGTCTCTCTGTGGCATCTCTCCGAGAAAGGGGACTTCCAGAGATCAAGGCAGAGAAAAAGCTCTTATTTCACCCCAAGTGAGGCGGATTCTAGACTTTCTCTGATGGCATTGAATCGCTGGAATGGCCCGAAATGCGGGCTCTTTCGTAAGGTTACGTTAAACAAAATAAACAACTTATACTGCATGGCGGAGAGGGAGGGATTCGAACCCCCGATAGCCTTACGACTATGCCTGATTTCGAGTCAGGTGCATTCAACCGGGCTCTGCCACCTCTCCGCTCTGGTAAATACTGCATTCAGTATAACTTCAATTCTCCTCGCCCTCGCGCCTGCCCATCCGCGTCTGCTCCCGGTGCCGCGCCTCTGTGCCGGCCGCAATCGTACCCGGGCTCACCTCCCGACCAGTCTACCGGGCAACGCACTTGGCGCGCAACGCCGCGCGTTCGCCAGCTAAAGCGCGCGCTTCACCCCGCGCCAGATCCTGATCTGCATTCCTGATCTCCATTCCTGTTCTGCATTCCTGTTCTGCATTCCTGTTCTGCATTCCTGTTCTGCATTCCTGTTCTGCAGTGGCGCAGATCCCCCACCGCAAGGCCATCAACCGCCGCCCGCACTTGCTGTCGCAGGCCACGCCGCGCTCCTGGGCGCTCCACGCATTTCCATCTCTTCCGCTCCGCATGGTTCCCAAAGTAACCAGCACCTCTCCGCATCCACAGCCAACAGCATCAATCCCGCCGCCGTATGACCCCCGTCAGACAACCGCGCCTGAGGAAAAAGAGTAAATAATTACCGACGGCGCTGCACATCGCGAACGCGGACTTCTTCGCGACGTCTCCGCCTTATGACCCCGCAAACCCGCGAACGGCGCGCACTCCAGAGCTTTTTTCCGTCCCGTCAACGTTCATTTTTCCGTCATCTGCCCAAGTGGAAAATTATTGCCACTTTTTGATAACACTTTGGTGTAGTCCTGACCCGATTTTCACTTGAATCGATGCAGAACAGCGCTACAATCGAACCCAAAGGCGGCCTGTTCGGCAGCCGCTTGTTTGGTCGTACTTCCCGCAATCATGGGGCCCGCGTCAGGAATGGACTTCAAAGTTCCGAAAACGCTGCTGGTTAACCTTAAGTTCCCTGGCCGCATCTAAGCGGTCAACGTCACATAGCAAGATCGGAGAATTCGAGCCATGCTGAGCGTCATCCCTCCTCCCTCAAGGTTCATGACAGCCCTCTTTACGTTGGTGATTGCAACCCCCTTCGCCCTGCACGTCAGCGCACAGGAATCCCCTGCTGTCAGGGTGGGGAATACTGAAATCAGGGGACTGCCCGACGACTGGTCTCACCACCATGTGGTCTATACAAACCCGGGCACCGAAGAAGACGCAATCAAGAATGGCACCTACGACCAATGGGTCAAAATTGTTAACGAACCGCGTTACGTAATGCATCAACTCAAGCACCACTCTTCTGTCTCTTGGGCCCGGCGCCGATGACGCAGCCTATAGACAGTTTGTGGAATCGAGAGACGCCCACGTGCGCGCGAAGGATCGATTGCACCACGGCAAGGGAGTAGGCCCGGGGCAGAAGACCACCCTGCAGGGTGATTGGTCCATGAGTCTGGACAGCAGCGCAACTACCGGAACGGGCGCCATGCGTGCCGGTCAGTATCCGGCCAAGTATAATTTCGAGGTCAGTTCGTACAGCTGCAGCGACTATATTGTATTTCCTACAGGACTTGCGGGCAGTTCCACCAGCCAGGCGACAATCATGGCCTACAACAACATCTACAAGACCTCGTGCGCAGGTAATGTTCCGACCGTCTACTGGGCCTACAACACCTACGGAACCGCAAGACCTCTCACCGGCTCTTTCGTTCTACGGGGACCAGGTCGCCTACATCCAGAGCACTGTTGCGTATGCGACATTGCTCGGCGGCGCAGTTACAAGCGGACTAACTGCCTTCACGGTCACCAGCGGACTCACTGCCAGCGACGTTGGAGCGCCAATTTCCGGGACAGGGATTCCCACAGGCGACATCATCGCAAGCGTTACGAACGCAACGCATGGGACCTTGGCTGCCGCAGCAACGGCAAGTGGCTCTAGTCTTACGCTCACCGTCGGTGGACCGAGCCTCGTCGTGCTGAAGATGGCGAGTTCGGGCGGTACAGTCGCTGGGCCTATAACGCCGACATTTGCTCTGCCAGCCAACTACCACAGCTGCAGTGCGGGGAGCAACGGTTGCTATACGCAGGTTGCGCTCAACGGGGGTGCTACAGACACCAACTCTGCTCCTTTCTATGATTACGGCAACGATCTCCTCTATGTAGGCGATGACAATGGTAAGATCCACAAAATTACAGGCATCTTTAATGGCTCGCCGACAGAAGTTACAACCAATTGGCCGGTCTCCACGGCAACCGGCACTGTTCTCACAAGCCCGGTTTATGACATTGTGTCAAACAATGTATTCGCAGCAGGGAACAATGGAATTTTATATAGAGTACCTGCCACCGGCGGCGGCTCGACGGCGTCAGGTCAGATTGCCACTTCCGGCAGCACAGACTTCACCGACGCCCCAATGGTAGACTCGATGCCGGCAACACCGGTCGTTTACGTGTTCTCGGGAGACGACGCCGCCGGAAACGGTGGCGTAACACAAATGTCAGCTACGTTTCAATGGAGGGACGGGGACAACCGTAACGCTCGGCTCATCGCGCCACAACCACCGTGCAATTCGCTGGAGCATTTGACAACTTGCACTACGACATAGCCGGAGGGACAGGCGGAAACATCTACGTCTGTGGCTACCACAACACGGGCACTATCCCGAGGCTTTATCAGATCGCGTTTCCTTTAGGCACGAAGCACTGTGACCATACACCACCGACCCGGCAGACAACCACGGCTGCGAACTGCTCACCCGTTACCGAATTTCTCGGCTCCAAAGGCCAACACGACGCTGTCTTCGTCGCTAAACGCAACCACTGGGACCATTCCGGTTGCTTCCAATTCTGGAATATCCGACTGGCGACTATATTCAGATCGACACGGAGATTATGCTGGTGACGGCAGGGGCACAGGCACTGTCACAGTAAATAGCGACAGGGCCAGAAACAAGCTGGGTACCGCAGCAGCAAGCCATGCCGCAATGCTGCCGTCCAGGACATTCAGGACTGGATTTACCTGAGTGTTACGGCGGAGCGGCAGGCGACAGGATGCCTGGAGCATGCCTTTATAATTTTAGCCGTCACCACCGGGGCAATGCCGACTAATGCGACCGCGGGAATAACTGCTACAGGCGGCACCAGCGGAATTATTGTTGACAACATCGTCACGGCCGCGCAAAAAGCAGGCGCATCCCAGATTTACTACACGACTCTCGGCAACGCCACCTGTTCCACTACGGGCTTCACAGGCAACAACGGCTGTGCGGTCCAGACCTCCCAGTCGGCCCCATAATCCAATCCAACCAGCCCCGGCGGGCCATCAGCCCGCCAGGCCCACCCCGCAAAAACCAAAATACCCATCGTTCCCCGAACGATGGGTATTTCTGCCTTGATCAAACTCAAAGCGCCGCTCGCCACTGAATATGCAGTCCCCAACCCGACCGGCCGGGGAAGAGCGCAGGCGCGGCTTGTGGGCCGACGGCCGCAGACTCCCTCCGTCAATCGCCGTCAACGGCGCCAGCATCCACGACCCCAGGCTGCTGCATCGGACGCCGCCTCTGGTAACCGCCGCTAAATCAACGGGCTTTCCAGCTTGCGGAAAAACTCCATCGGGCGGTAGGCCGGGGATTGATCCCCGGCACAAAGAGCACAGAATCAATGCGGCCTTCAGGCCCTGAGGCATGCTTTTTCCCGATTCCCACCCGGAATCAAGCCTGTTTCCGCCGCCTCTTCAGCCCGGGGCCTTCACTCGAAATGCCAGATGATCTCTGATGCTCGGCAAATGCCTCAGCAGCCGCACTCGCGCCCATGGCGAACAGCAAGAATCACCACCTCGCGCCCGTCGTAGTGGTACAGGGCGACATACGCGCCGCTGCCGAACTCAATCACCCACTCCCGAAACTCGGGTGGCAGTTCTTCTACGGGCCGACCCATCTGGGGATACTTGCCGGGCGACTTCACTCCCTGGCGAATCGCCTTGATAGCTCGTTGCGCTGCCTCCGGGCTCTTATCCACCAGAAACTCATGCATGCGTGCAACACCGCCCGCAGCCATCCCTCCCGCGGCCGCGAATTCCTCCGCGCTCGCCGATAAGGCCGAATCTGCTAAGGCCGCATCTGCCGCTCCAGCTCCAGCCTCGCCCGCTCCCGCATAATCTTGATCATCCTCCACTCCTCCGCCCTTCGCCCCAAACGCCAAAGGGGCCCGTCTCCGGACCCCCTCCCTGTACGCAAAAACAAACGATAAGCACCTCAACGTCTCGCTGAAAGTGCCTGCTAAACCGTCAATAACCTCATTCTTGCGAATTACCGTGGAATTCTCTGCAAACAACTCGAATTAAATGGTAAATTTCTCGGTTTTGAAAAGCTTATTTCACTGAATTTCTGGGTCCAGTATCTCGAAAATCGCAACCATTTCATTCAATATTTCGGCCTGTTTCGCAACTACCTGATGGAACATTGCGCGCCTTTTGGGTCGTATAAAGTCGATGATTTCAGGCCATTTAACGCAAAACACACACTTTAAGTAGTTTACGTGTTCCGCACATTTCAAAAAACTGAACGCAAATAGCCGAAAGCCAACCCCATCAAAGCCCGCAAACCCGCGCCCAGCTTGATCGAAACCCTCGCCTGGCTTGATCGAAACCCCCGCCTGGCTTGATCGAAACCATCGGCAAGGGAACTGGCCAGTCCCACCCCATCTCAGTTCCCATTCAACCGCGGCAACTATCGCTCTCCCCGTCGCGATCGCAAGGCGCCAGGCCATCCATTCCGCCCGCGATCCGCGACCGCCGGCCCGCCTCCGCCATCACTGAAAGTAAACCAAAAGCAACCCCGTTACCTCTGCTTGCCATCCATCCATGTACGCGCAGTTTGTGCGATGACAACAACCACCAAACGAGGTATGATGGCTGCATGATGAGTCATTCGAACCCCAAGAATGAAGCTACTCAGTCGGCAGAGACCAAGGCCTCTGTCAAGAAGCCCTACCAGAAGCCGGAAGTGCGCCACGAGCGGGTTTTCGAGACCATGGCCCTCTCATGCGGCAAGGTGCAGTCCACCCAGGGCGGGTGCCGATTCAACCGCAAAACCTCCTAGGAACCGGGCGCTACAGAAAGTGACAGCGGCGCGCATAGAGCGCTGCTGTTCTTTTATGCTAAGATTACTTTCCGCGAGCGCAGCCTGCTCGGCTGCGGCTTATTTACAGCTAGTAGCTTAGAGCGATTGTTTCGCAACCCTCGAAGATCCCCCCTCTAGATTGCGAAGCGTGGCACCACCACGTTCGAAGCAAAACGAGTTGAAAGCAAAATTGCTTTCAAAGTTGGAAGCAAAATTGCTTTCAAAGTTGGAAGCCAAATTGCTTTCAAAGTTGGAAGCAAAATTGCTTTCAAACACACGGGAGAATTCCAGCATGCCGACCCTGCCCTCATCCATCCTCAAGCTGCGTAGTACTGTGGTTACGATGGTAATCATTACTGTTGCCTGTTTAGTTATGCTCGCAGCGGGCACGAAAGTGGCCGTAGCCCAGGACCCATCTGACTCGCAAAAAACGCCTTATCTCGACGACTGGACCCATCATCACCTGGTCTATTCGAACGCCGGTTCCCGCGAGGACGCGGTGAAGCATGGCCGGCAGGAGGAGTGGGACCGGATTACGCACGACCCGCGCTACCAGCTCCAGCAAGGCAAGCGGAGCCATGGCGGGCGCCCAGTGATGGCAGCCCCCGATGAGGAGTGGCGGCGGGACCGCGACCGCGACCGGGACCATGACCGTAACAATCAAAGTGCGGGCGCAATTGAGAAGGACTGGAGCACCCCCCTGAGCACGGGACCAACGGCTGCCAGCGCCTCGGGATCGTTTTCCGCCGCGCCGACGGGTGGCTCCCTTACCATCACTGGCGGCGGCAATACGCTCACCCTTTACGAGAGTTCCAGACTCGCAGGATATTGTGGTTACGACATCTTTACTGGGGGTTACGTCGGCTTCTTTGATCCTGGAACCAGTGCATCTGCCGCTGCAACGAACCTTGCGGCGCTGATCAATCAAGGTTTTTGCGGCTCAATTGTTGGCGTCAGCGCCGGCTCAATCGGCAGCCAGGTGACCATCACAGCAACGACGACGGGCACTGCCGGAGACAGCATCGCGCTGACCACAACCTCAGGCTTCAACTTCTCTCCCGCCTGGAACGGCACGGACCTCACCGGCGGGAACCCGGCCGTAACCGTGCAGCCGAACGCCTTGCCTGCCAAGTGGGGAGCAAGCCTGACAAGTACTGACTGCAAAAGCGATTTTGTCGTTTACCCCGTCGGGCAACCGGGTTCGTCAACAGCCGCGAACATTGTGGCCTACAACAACCTCTATGACGGCACCGGAGCAGGCGCCTGTGCGGCGACTGGAGCCCAGCCGCCAGTCTATTGGGCCTACAACACAGGAGCGGGCTACACTGTCACGACCTCACCAATTATCAGTCAGGACGGGCATGAGGTGGTTTTCGTCCAGTCGAATGGTACAAGCGCTCAGTTAGTGGTGCTGAAGTGGGCAACGGGCGGTTCGCTTGCAGCCCCGCAATCGCTGACCGCGACCGGTAATATATCCACATGCGCAGCCCCTTGCATGACAGCGACGGCCTTCTCCGGCGGACGGGACGACACCAACTCATCCCCGTACTACGACTATGCCGGCGATGATGCAGTTTTCGTCGGGGACGACCATGGTGACCTTCAGAAGTTTACCGGCGTTCTCAGGGGATCGAGCGTAACGACGCAGACTCCCGCAAGTCTTGGCGGCACAACGGACATGATGGCCTCGCCGGTTTACGACTCGACTTCAGGATGCGTATTCGTGGGCGACGAAAACGGAGTCCTCTATTCGGTCAATTCCGGAAACGGTGGAACCATATGTTCGGGGGCATTTGCACCTTATGGCCACTCAACGCAGCTCGGAGTGACCGGTGGCGGCATCTACGATGCTCCGCTGGTCGATTCCACGGCCCACGACGTTTATGTTTTCGTCACCGACAGCTCTGGGAGCACGGGCAATTGCACCGCTGGAAGAAACTGCGTGTCAGAATTCGCTACCAATACCATCACCATCGGCAGCACCAACGCCAACCCCACCTTGTCTGAAGCTCTCGGGACCGGCGCTGCCGGCTACAACCTGTATGCAGGAACCTTTGACAATGTGTATTACTCGTCTACAGGTTCGCCATCGGGCAGCCTTTATTCGGTTGCAAACACACATACAACAGGCGGGGCCAGCCTCTATCGGGTGACAATCGGCAGCGGCTCGATGACGGCTGTCACGGCTGCGGTCTCGGGGCTGAACAGCACCGAGTACCCCTGGCCATCGCCCTTGACAGAGTTTTGTAACAATGGGACGAGCGCATGCTCGGTGACTGGATCAACAACGAGTGCTGGGATTGACTACATTTTCTTCAGCGTCAATCGCGGCACGACTTCCGTTACTTTTCCCGGTGGCGCCAAGAATACCACCTGCTTGAACGCCTCGGGAGATGGTTGCATCTATTCCCTCAATGTGAGCAACCCTGCGTCCATCACCATGAGTAACAACGGCGCACTGAATGTTACAGACGCTGCCAGTCCCGGCTGCTGGGCAACCAGTGGGATTGTGATTGACAATTCGGCAACAGGTACAGCAGGTGCGGAGCAGATCTACTTCGTCAATCTGAATGGCGCCACAGCGGGCGGAGCCAATGGCGCAAATCCTGCCAGCAGCAGTTGCGCAACGGGCGGCGCAGCAACGATCAATGCCGTACAAGCGGCGCAATCGGCGCCATAAGCGGACCGGCGATGCGCAGCCAATTCGCGAAAGTACTGGCCGGCACTCCAGGCTTGCTCGGGAGAGCATGCGGGATGCCATTCGCAAGCGACTCCATGGGCCTCGCTGGCGTTTGACGATTCGTGCGCTCCCTGGTGGCATCTCCCGGGCTATGATGAATTCAGCCCATGACTGCCGAGCCCCTGCGCCACGCCGCTTGCTGCGAGTTAGTCGGTGATGTAACACGAACGGCTGGCGAATCACGCCTGCGCGTCACCGGGGCGAGTATGTTGCCGGCCGTCTGGCCCGGTGATGTCATCACTGTCCAGAGACGGAGTTGGCCCGATCTGCGTCCAGGGCAGATCGTCCTCTTTCGCCGTGACGACAGGCTCGTAGCGCATCGCGTTCTGTCCATGTCGGACGGCCGGTTAATCACGAAGGGCGACTCGCTTGTCGCGGTTGATCCACCTGTAGAGGAAAGTGAGATCATTGGCCAGGTCGTATGGATCTCTCGGGGAGGCCGGACCGTCCCGACCGAACAAAGACCCTGGCAACGTATCGGCTCGTCGATTTTGAGTCGCTCGGACTTCCTCATGCGGGTCGTGCTTTCGATCCATCGCCGCTTGCATGGTCTACCGAGCGAGCAACCATCCGGCGTGAGCTCGACGCCGGGAGGGAAGTGAAGATGTTGGCGACTTCTGATTCCGTCGAAACCTCGCGGGCTTCGATCGCGTTCGAGCGGGAGTTGGCCATGTGCGCCAAGGGGGCGATTTGGCGGCATCGGTGAACTTCTCGCCCGAGCTTCAATTGTTGATTGCCGTCGCAAAAGTCGAGCTGCGTCCCCAAGATGAGAGCGCAATCAGCAGTCTGCTCTCTGCGACCCTCAACTGGGATCGCCTGCTCACTCTGGCCGCAGCCCACGGCCTCGAGCCGCTCTTGTTTCATCATCTCAACGAGCAGCCTGCCGCCCGAGTTCCCGAGAAGATGATGCAGGCCTTGCGTGCCGGTAGCAGAGAGACCGCACAGCGAGGCATGATTCTCGCCTCGCGGCTTCAGGGAATTGCAGATCATCTGGACTCGCGCAACATCGAACACATCTTGTACAAGGGTCCCCTCTTCGCGGAGGTCTATTACGGCAATTGCGCGTTGCGGGTATTTCACGATCTCGACGTGATTGTGCCGCCCGCGAAAGTTTTGCTGACACGCAATGCACTTTCCGAGATTGGTTTTGTCGACAGGTATGGCCTGAATGAAGCGCAGCAAGTCGCAGCCTTTCGATTTGGCAGCCAGCATATCTTTACAGCACCGGGCAAGCTTGACCTGGACGTTCATTGGCGCATCATTCCAAAATCAATTTCCTCTTCGTTGGACATGGAGCGCATTTGGAAGCGTGTTACGACGGCCGGCTTCTTCGGGCGGAATGTGCCCACTCTTTGCGCGGAAGACATGTTGGTCGTGCTTTGCCTTCATGCCGGGCAACATGAATGGGCGCGCCTTTCCACCATGTGCGATATAAGTCAATTGCTTTTGCATCATCCTGAGCTCGACTGGGAGATTGTACTTAGTCATCTGCGCGACTCAAATACCTGCCGCATGGTTTATGTGAGTCTGTTGCTCGTGGGCCGGCACTGGCCGATTCAGATTCCACGGGACGTCGCCGCCAGTTTGTCGGCTGACCCGCACGTTACTGCATTGGCTGAGCTGATCCAGACTGAGCTATGGCCGGCTCCTGAGTTGGAAGCCTCAAAGCAATCGCAGATTCACTGGCTCATGGCACGCACGGCCGGTGAAGACCTGGAAGACCGTCTCCGCTTTCTGGCAGGAAACATGCTTGGCCCGACCTTGAGCGACTTTGAAGTCTTCAAGCTTCCGCGCATGCTGTTTTTCCTTTATCCAGTGTTGCGGGCGTTGCGATTGGCGTACAAGTATGTTGCCCCCTGGCAGGCAAAAAAATACGACCCGGAAAATGATAACCATTTTCCGGGTCGCTCTTGAAACGGTTTGATCTGGTGCTATGCCAGTCTGATTTGGACCAGATTTGCTTGAGACGGTGCCGCGGCTTGGCTTAATGCAAATTCCGGGCTGAGGTGCCAGGCGCTGGGGATCCCCGTTCGTGCTTCTGACTTTGCACAATCGACGCTTGAAGGTCCGCGCATGTTTCCTTCCATGTAGGCAAGGCCTGGGCAGCGCGTGCAATAGGCCGTATGGCTACAGCTCGAGCATGTCGGCAAATCGCGTACATGCACGGATCGCAGTTCCGTCAGTGCCTCTGATCTGTACCAAATTTCGCGGAACGATTTCTCGCGCAAGTTGCCGCAAGGCATGGGAAACTGCACGCAGGGATACACATCGCCGGAAGGCGAGATATAAGCCAGTGTATGGCCGGCGCTGCAGCTGTATCCCTCAAGAACATTTTCGTCCACTTCTGAAACCGGCGCGCAAAACTCACCAACATTCCCGATGAATTCCTCAGTATGGAAGATCTCATCGAGTTCCTCGTTAGAGATACCAAGGTTCATGACGGAACGGTCACCGTTGAGCATCGGCGTGATGGTTGGATCAACGACAAACTCGACGTCCAGCTCCTTGGCCAGCAGCCTGACGGCCTTTGCGTTCTTGACGTTCTGCTTCATCAGAACATTCGTGATGGAGACCTTCACTCCTTCGGCCCTTAGATAACGGATAGCTTGCAGCGAACGACGAAGTGATCCGGGCAGCTTGGTAATGGCATCGTGAACCTCGGGCAGATGCGAATAAATGCTGATCTGGACTTGTTCGATGCCAAGATTCTTCAAGCGCGCGGCTTGCGCAGCGCCGATCATCACCGCGTTGGTCTTAAGCTTGACTGAAAAGCCAAGCTCGCGAGCGTACTCCAGGATCTCGAAGCAATCCCGCCGGAGAAGCGGCTCTCCTCCGCTGATGCTCAGGAAAAAGGTTCCCGTATCGGCGAGCTGGCTGATCACGTCCTTGATCTCTGCTGTCGACATTTCGCCCTCGCCATCGTGTTCCAGATAGCAATGGACGCAGCGCTCGTTGCAGCGCCATGTGATATCG
The DNA here is from genome assembly GCA_963820245.1 of uncultured Acidobacteriaceae bacterium. Taxonomy (GTDB): domain Bacteria; phylum Acidobacteriota; class Terriglobia; order Terriglobales; family Acidobacteriaceae; genus Telmatobacter. The sequence goes on from CAWFZC010000006.1 coordinate 493,613, forward strand.
AGGTGCGCGCTCAAAGGGATACCTTGCTCAGTCGCCTTTTGCGTCATTTCTGCTAGCAGACTCATGGGACCTCCTTACCGGGGGATCGGTTCTTCAGAGACAACTAAAACGCCGTGTGCCGCCATCTCAGCGACAAAATCTTCCGCATCAGTCACGGCCTGTTCGACGGGGACATCGAATTGCTCGCACAGCTTTTCTACTATGATGCGCGAAAGCGGAGTATTGCCGTCCGCTGCCTGCCAAATGACTGTACCAGTAGGATTCAACATGAAAATTGTCGAATCCACCGTGGACATGATGATCGCCTCGTCACCAAGCACGCGCGCTGAAACGGTTTTACTTTTGGCCAAATATTTTTCAGTTTGCGGCATGTCTCATCCAATCAAATCCCAGACACGTTCGTCAGGAAAAAACGAAAGTTGATAGACCGGCACAGCCGCAACAAAGGCACAAGCCGATTCGAATACCTGACGCACAAGATCTTCGTCGTGCGCAAAAAAGAGGATATTGCGCAGCAGTTGCCGGGTGGCTTCGGCTGGTTCAACCCTCGTAATCCGGTTCTCCGGCGATTTTGCCAACAGATAGACTGCGGCGATCGGTGCTGAAACGTTCTTCCCAGGTTCGCCCAACTCTCCGGCGAACGGGGTGCCGTAAGCCAGATACTGGTCGTCCAATCGCCTGACGTAGGAGGCCTCATCGGTAAGCAGAGTTGCATCCGGTGGCGCGAGCCGCGCGATGGTCGTCTTGCCCGCCTCGGACAGACCGGAAAAAAGAAAAGCCTTGCCGTTGCGCACCGCACTTGAGGCGTGCAAAAGGAAGCCGCCTGTCTTGGCCAGCAACAGCGTATGCGTAATGCGCAGTACCGAGTCGATTGAATATTGGTTTGGTGATTGATGAATAAGCCCCTCGCGCGTATCAGGGCTCCAGCGGGCACGGAAGTCGCCGCGTTCCAGGCGCCATTCACCATCTTCAAGCCATACAGTTGCATCGTCGTCGGCATTGAACGATTCCGGTTCAACCAATTCGACGCGAAACTTGAAGTCAGACTTCCCGCCGAGCCTCATATATTCACCATAACGACCCCGAAGGATGGTTAAGAACCCGGCATCATTTGTTTCAAGCGCAATGGGGATACCGCCAATTTCAATCACCACATCTTCACTGCTTTTATCTCGGCCTGGGCCGTGGCTGGAGGGTTTCATCCGTAGCGTCATTCTATACTAATCCGATTGATTCTCAATGACTTTATCGTGTGTCGGGGACCTTAGGTAACAGGAGGAAAATTAGGTCCGAAGCATTGCCAAACGCGCTCCTTCAGGCTTGCGAGCGGGGTTTGCAGCCCCTCAAGCGAAGAACGGCTGTGACTTTGCGGAGCCTGGTCCTGACATCGCGCTTAATCCTCTGATTCTCCATCTTTAAACGACTTGCACCCGCTACCCGGGCTAGGTATCGTTGAGTTTTAGCCTGTGCGATGTTGGAAAGAGATTGATGGACGTCTTAGAGCAGCTCTTTGAGCAGCACTTTCACCAGCCGGCCGAAATCGTTCGCCCGATTCAGGGGCAATTAGGCGGCTCAGGACGCCTCATTCTCCGGTTAACCGGCGGGGGAATGACCTCGATCGGCATCCTGTACGGCGTGCGTGAAGAGAATGTAGCTTTTCTTGAATTCTCAAAGCATTTTCGCCGCCACGGACTGCCCGTTCCTGAAATCTATGCAGAGGATTTAAGCAAGGGAGCTTACCTCGAAGAGGACTTGGGAGATACATCTCTGTTTGAGTATCTCAGCCGAAATCGAGCCGGCGATGCAATCGCACCAGAGGTAGTCGAAGCCTACAGGAAAGTAGTAGCAGAGTTGCCGCGGTTTCAGATCGAGGCCGGTCGCGATCTGAATTACAAGGTGTGCTATCCGCGCTCCAGTTTCGATCGGCAATCAATCACCTGGGATCTGAACTACTTCAAGTATTATTTCCTTCGCCTGGCCGGCATCTCCTTCAACGAGCAGGCGCTGGAATATGATTTTGGCAGGCTTACCAAGTTCCTCCTCGGAGCCAATCACGATTACTTTCTATACCGCGATTTCCAGTCGCGGAACGTGATGCTCCGCGACGGTCAGCCGTTCTTCCTCGATTTCCAGGGAGGACGAAAGGGCGCCCTTCAGTACGACATTGCATCCTTGCTCTACGATGGTAAGGCCGATCTTCCTCCAGCACTCCGCCAGGAATTGCTCGACCATTATATTGATCGCCTCGCGAGTTTTATCGACATCGATCGCGACGTGTTCATGGAGCACTATTACGGGTACGTTTACGTGCGCATCATGCAGGCTCTCGGCGCGTATGGCTTCAGGGGGTTCTATGAACGGAAGCCGCATTTTCTGCAAAGCGTGCCCTTTGCGCTCAAGAACCTCCGTTGGCTTGCAGAAAACGTCAGACTACCCATTGAACTGCCTGCACTGATGGATGCGATGCAAGCGATGACGGGATCGGAAAAGCTCATTGGTCTCGCCCATTCCGCCGATCCCCTGACAGTGAGGATATTTAGTTTCTCATTTCACGGAGAGAAGCCTGTCGATCCCACGGGCAATGGCGGCGGCTTTGTCTTCGACGCCCGAAGTCTTCCCAATCCCGGCCGCGAAGAGCAATACAAGCATCTCACCGGCAAAGATACAGCAGTGATTGATTACCTCGATCGCCAGGGATCTGTTCACCAGTTTCTGGCCAGTGTGCTGTCGCTGGTGGAATCAAGCGTGAGCACCTATCAACGTCGCGGTTTCAAAAGCCTCGTGGTGTCGTTCGGCTGTACCGGCGGCCAGCACCGTTCGGTGTACCTGGCGGAGCAATTGGCAAAACATCTGCGTGATAACGATCGGGTGGAAATGATTGTCCGGCATCTCGGGTTGGAGAAGATGGGCAAATGAAGGCGATGATTCTGGCGGCCGGGCTCGGGACGCGCCTACGGCCGCTGACCAACGACCGCCCGAAGGCACTCGTCGAAGTTGGCGGACACACCCTGCTTGAAATCACTCTTGCCCGTTTGCGCCGTTTTGGCGTGCGCGAAGTCATTGTTAACGTACATCACTTTGCCGACATGATTGTGGACTACCTGCAAGCCAACGGCAATTTCGGCATGCGCATTGAAATTTCGCGGGAGCCTGATCTGCTCGACACGGGCGGAGGCCTGAAGAACGCTGCCCACTTCTTTCTCGAATCTTCTGGCGGCCAGGACGAGCCATTCATTCTGCACAACGTCGACATCGTGAGCACCATCGATATCGAGCGCATGGTGAGCCTTCACGCTACTCGCGGCGCTCTTGCAACAATCGCGGTCCAGGACCGTAAGACCTCAAGGTACCTTCTCTTCGATGAGAAGGACGAATTGTGCGGGCATCGCAACGATCAAAATGGAAAGGTTCAGATGGCTCGGTTCGCGCAGGATGTACAGGCGCTCGCGTATTCCTGCATTCAGGTGATCTCTCCCCGACTGCTTACGAAGTTGGAAGAGGAAGGTGCGTTTCCGCTCTTCGATAGCTATCTGCGGCTGGCAGGCTCCGGCGAGAAGTTCGTTGCTTTTCGTGCCGATGCTTCCTACTGGCGCGATATTGGACGGCCGGAGAGCGTGGAACTCGCATCAAGGGATCTGTCGGACGGCAAGTTCTCCATCAATTCATAAGCCTCAAATAACTTCAGAGCCCCACAACGCGCCGGCGTTCGAGATGGCCTTCAGGGCCAATGGTACAATTCGCTTGCCGTTGAACAGCGGCCCTGCGAGCCCCCTGCGTTCGTGGCTGTAGGTATTGAACGCGGAGAATTTCATGAAGAATCTGGCAATCTCCATTCTGCTGGCTTGCACCCTGCTGGGAATCTCTCCTGCCTTTGGGCAGGTGAAGATGACTCGGGATCAAATGCTTTTCTACACGTCAGACTGGAAGGGCGACCGATTCCCTGATGGGCGACCCAAGCTTCCAGACGCGTTGCTTAAAAGGGTGGTGGATCTCTCCATTGAAGACCTGTGGGATTTTCTAAGGGCGCACGGATATCAGAATCAGTTTGAAGGGGGCTGGCAGGCGCTCCATATTGAGAAACCCTTTGCTGGTCGGGCACTCACAGCACAGTACATGCCCACGCGGCCGGACATGACGAAGGCGATCGTCGCTGAGGGGAAGGCGGAAGGGCGCGTTGGCGGCAACAATATGTGGCCCATTAATGAACTGCAGATAGGAGATGTCTACGTCGCCGATGGCTTTGGAAAGATCATCGAAGGCACACTCATCGGCTCCAATCTGGGTAACGGGATCGCTGCGCATACGCATACAGGTTTTGTCTTCGACGCAGGTATTCGAGATCAGGAAGAGAACCGCGAGATTCCGGACTTCAACGGGTTTTATCGCGGGTATGACCCTTCGGCATGGGCTCAGATGGAGCTGACATCAATCAATGCACCCATTCGCATTGGTCGCGCGGTTGTCTTGCCCGGAGATCTGGTCCTTGCCAAAACGGATGGGGTTTTATTCATCCCCGCCATCCTCGCGGAAGATGCAATCAGCAGCGCGGAATTCACATCGCTCAAAGACGACTACAACTTCGAACTGAATCGCGAAGGCAAAAATGGAGCTGAATTCGAAGGTGGCTGGAAAACAGCGAAGTATGACGGCCTGGCGAAGTGGATCGATGCCCACCCCGATAAGCTGAAGATGTCACGCTCTGAGTTTGACGCGCTGCTGGCCAAGTCAAAGGCTCAGGCCGAGCGCTGATCATCTCAAGCAAAACCGCGAAAAGCGGAGATACAGAAAGCCGGCTCGTGCTTATCTTTCGATTTCCAATGCTGCTTGAAGCATGGCCTTGGCATAAGCTACATCGTAAAGATCTCCACCATAGCCTCCACCGCCCGGATAGCCTTTGATAGGGCCGCGGGCACGGTCATAGTCAATAGCGCGTGGATGTTCGGGATAGACTTCACGCGCGTATTTAAGCCGCACCAGTTCCCGCATCACTGAGAACATGTTCACATCACCCTCGTCGATGAACCCTTCGTCGTATTTCACGTATGGGGTCATCACGTGCGGATTTCGGTAGTGCATATGATTGATGCGATCGCGGGAGCCGAAATACCGGCAAACTTCAACCGGATCCTCTCCCATCTCTTTCGTGACCCCGCAATCAAAGGTGATGCCGTTTGCGGGACTATCCACAATTTCGATCAGGTGCTTCCACCCGGCGACCGTTGCCATAATCTGCTGCGATCCGCGGCTCAAAGGAAATGGAGGGTCGTTGGGATGCAGGGCTAGGCGCACGTTTGCCTTTTCTGCAACAGGAACAACCGCTTTCAAAAAATAAGTAACGTTGGCCCACATCTCATCAAGCGTGTGCGCGCCCTCTTCGGGCAACGGCTGCAGGCCAGTCAATCTGCCATAGTCAACGCCGGTCAATCCCGCCCCACCTCTACCGACCTCTTCGTAGTAGCCTTCCATCGCTCGGTGTGCGTAGAAGTTGTATTCAACAACCGGAATGCCCACTTGGCCAGCTGCCTGAATCGACTGACGGATCTTTTCAATCTCTTCATCTCGTCCGGGTTTGCCGTAGAGGGTGTTCGGAGAATCCCCCGATCATCAGGTTGCCCAGCGCGACGCCGCCAGCCTTGAGCTTCTCCACAAGTGGCCGAAGCTGGCTTACCGACCAGGGCAGAGCCGGTCCGCCGCTTAGTACGTGATAGACGCCGATTTGGACGACGCCGCGGATAGCGGCATCTGTGACGCCATCCGCGAGACTGATGGCGCAGGCAATCTTCGGTGTACCGGAGCTCTCCTGCGGCATCCCGTCACCGAGCCACCACGGATGCGCATCGGACTGGGCAGTAACCAGCGAAGGAAGCATTGACGTCGCCACTCCTGCGGCCAGACCCTTCAAAATCTGTCTTCGTGAATTGTCCGATTTCATGGCCGTACGCTCCCAAGTTCAAATTCCGCTGCGGCTATCGATTGTTCCATAGGCCAAGCCTCGCCGTCTATTGCGAGGGTGAAATAAGGCGGCGCCTAACTGCGATCATGCTGAAGACTTGAAGAGAAATGCAGTGGGCTTTGGGTGGGGATTTCAGATCGAATGACACTCGAATGTCCAGGAGTAATATGGGACGACGCTCTCTTTAGCTAGATGCAGATCACGACTCAACGAATTTCATTTGGCGCAGAACTGACCTTGCTTTTGAAGAAATCGAGTGTCTTCTCGAGCCCTTGCTTGAGCGTAACCTGCGGCTCCCATCCCAGAAGCGTGCGGGCTTTTGTAATGTCTGGGCAGCGCCGAGTTGGATCGTCCTCTGGAAGTGCTCCGAAGCGTACCTCGCTCTTCGAGCCTGTGACCTCCAGAACTGCTTGCGCGCATTCGAGGATCGTAAACTCGCCGGGATTGCCAATATTGACCGGCATGTGCTCGTCAGACCGTGACAAAAGCAGGATGCCCTCAATCAAGTCGTCGACGTAGCAGAAGCTCCGTGTCTGGCTCCCATCGCCATAAATCGTCAAGGGCTCGCCGCGTAATGCCTGCATCATGAAGTTCGAAATAACCCGGCCATCATCGGGATGCAAGCGCGGACCATATGTATTGAAAATGCGGACCAGGTGCGTATTCACGCCACGAGAACGGTGGTAAGCCATGACCAACGCTTCTGCATATCGCTTCGCCTCGTCGTATACCGACCTCGGTCCAACCGAGTTGACATTGCCCCAATAGCTCTCGGTTTGGGGATGCTGAAGCGGGTCGCCATAGCACTCCGATGTCGAGGCATGAAGATAGCCTGCGCCGTATTGGCTTGCGATTTCAAGCGTATTCTCTACGCCCACCGCACCTACGCGCAGTGTCTCAATCGCAAGGCGCATGTATTCCGGGGGACTGGCGGGAGACGCAAAGTTGAAAACATAGTCGACCTTCCCGGTCTTGAACGGTTTACATATATCCAGCTCTTCGAACTGAAAGCGTGATTCATCGACAAGATGCGACAGGTTCTCAAGGGAGCCTGTCGAAAGATTGTCGACTCCGAGAACGGAATGGCCCATTCCCAAAAGCCGATCTGTAAGGTGAGAGCCGAGAAAACCAGCGGCGCCGGTAACTAGCACGTGCATCGTAAGGTCGGTCTCCAAAAGCAGAATTGCGGTGCAGAAAATAGATGAATCAGATCCAGATCGGTCGCACCAGGCATCATTTCCGAGATCACGGCTTATTGAGCAACCTCAACCCGGGGCGTTTGAATCTTGTTCTTCTTGCCCTGACGATTTGCAGGCCTGCCTACGCTCACGTAATTGAAGCCGTGTTGCAGCATCTGTTGCGGTTTGTAAAGATTTCGGCCATCAATCACAATTGGAAAGCGTGCGGTCTCGCGGAGTCGCGCAAGATCAATTCTGGAAAATTCCTTCCAGTCGGTGAGGATCAGAACCGCATCTGCATCTTTTGCGGCTTCGTAAAGGTCGCCCGCATATTCAAGATTTTCTGACACGGGCAGCAATTCTTTTGCGCGTTCCATGGCAGCCGGGTCATATGCGGACACTTTTGCGCCCGCCTTCAGTAGTTTCCGAACGATGTCAATTGCAGGCGATTCGCGAACGTCGTCTGTATCTCCTTTGAAGGCCAGACCAAGAACTGCCAGGCGCTTGCCTCGCAGAGTCCACAATTCCGATACAACCTTATTGAAGAAGACTTCCTTCTGATTTGCGTTGATCTTGCTTATCTCCTGGAGAAGCTGAAGATCCATTCCACATTTCTTTGCAACAGAATGGAACGCTGCCACATCCTTGGGAAAGCAAGATCCTCCGTAGCCAAGCCCAGCTCGCAGGAACTTGGGGCCAATGCGGCTGTCTAACCCCATCCCAGCGGCAATGTCTTCGATGTCGGCGTCTACCGCCTCTGCCAAGTTAGCCACCGCATTGATGAACGAGACCTTCATGGCCAGGAAAGCATTGGATGCGTGTTTGATAATCTCCGCGCTTTGTGCCGAGGTCACGAGCAGCGGAGCAGGACATTCGACGCTGTGAGGGCCACTCAGGGCGCCAGGAGTGGAATAGTAGCTACCCGAAGTTAGAGGTTCATAAATGCATTTCAGCAATTCTGCCGAACGTTCAGAACGAGCACCAACAACAATGCGATCCGGATGAAGAAAGTCGCTGATTGCAGTGCCTTCGCGAAGGAACTCCGGATTTGAAACCACGTCATAGTCTTCCCGATCGATCCCATGGCGGCGAAGGACAATGTCTATCCACTCGTTGGTGTAGACGGGCACCGTGCTCTTCTCGACGATTACCTTGTAACCGTTGATCGTGCGTGCAATCTCAGCCACCACCGCCTCAACAAAAGAGAGATCGGCGGCTCCGTCATCGCCTTGTGGGGTGCCAACGGCGATAAAGATCGCTTCGCTCTGCTTCACAGCCTCGCCAAGGTTCGTCGTGAATTGAATCCCATGGCCCCTGTGTTTGGCGAGCATCTCTGGCAGGTCCTTTTCGAAGATAGGAACGCCACCGTCCAAGAGCATCTTCACCCGGGTCTTGTCATTATCCACACAAATAACCTGGTGGCCAATTTCAGCAAAGCAAACAGCCGCAACGAGGCCGACATATCCCGACCCGATTACGCAAATGGAAACTGACTTCGACATTCGTTCCCTCCGTCTCTTTCTGTATGGTGTGACTTGACCATTCAAATGAACGATTAAGGATGTAACGGCACCCGGATCTTATTTCCCTGAATCAGTGGTATTGAGGCTAGTTCCGGTAGAGGATTAAGCAGAAGCAATCTTCTTACCAGTATACGCAACACGAAGCGGGCCGGCAGAACGGGGCGATAGGAGACAATGAAATACCGCATTCCGGCCGGTCGCCGGGCAGTAGGTGTTTCACCGTACCGTTCGCGTACGCGCATTGACTTGTGGAGCTCGGGGACAGGTGTGCTCAAAAGCGAATGACCACGTCATGCTTGTTTGGCGCGAGACGTGGTCCATTTGTCTATATAGTTGCGCACCGGCGTAAAATGGCGGTGGGTAAGAGATTTCAACAGACAACTTGGAGAGTTCAGGAAAACTGAAAGTCAGAATGTAAAGCGGCAGAGATCCATACGAGATTATTACGATCCATCTTCGACTTGGGAATAATACTCCGGTGTAAGCTTTCTGCCATTGGCGCCATAACGCGGAGCGCGAATGACGCCTAGCTTATGCGCGACAAAACCGGCAGTTGTAGCCAGTACCCCCAGGCCGTACGTTACGCTGCGCGTGAAGTTGATTGAGGACGCCTCTTCAAAGTATTTTGTGGGACAGGAAATCTCACCAATCTTGAAATTGAACATGACGGCCTGCGCGATCATCTGGTTGTCGAAGATAAAGTCATCGGAGTTTTCGAGCAACGGAAGTGTTTCAAGCAACGTCCGCGAAAATGCTCGGAATCCTGTGTGATACTCCGATAGCTTGACGCCTAAAAAGAGATTCTGGAACGCGGTAAGGAACCGGTTGGCACACGTACTTGTAGAACGGCATTCCGCCCTTCAGCGCGCCGGCGCCAAGAATGCGCGATCCCAAAACCATGTCGTAAACTCCACTCGCGATCATGCCTGCCATCGCAGGAACCAGCGACGGTGTGTACTGGTAGTCGGGATGGACCATGACCACAATGTCAGCTCCGGCGGAAAGCGCTTCGCGATAGCAAGTCTGCTGATTGCGTCCATATCCGTAATTGGCATCGTGGACAAATGTCAGTACCCCCAGCCTCCTGGAAAGCGCTGCGGTGTCGTCTTTGCTTGAATCGTCAACGAGAATCTTGATGTCAACGACATCAGTTAGTTCACTCACGGTTTTCTCAAGTGTCTTTTCAGCGTTATACGCCGGCATCACAACCGCAATTCGTTTTCCGCTGATCATTGTCTTGACTCCAGAAGGCGCGTTTCCGATTTGATTTTAAGCCGCGTGTTCATAAGGGATCCAAAGATCAAGCCGGAGTACCTTGTACCGCTCATTGGTTCCGGGCAGGAGCATCCGGGCAGGCGACTCGGAACCCTGACAACTGGAAACTTGTGAGGGATTGGCTCACGATGGACCCAATTCATTCGGGCCCGTGTCCAGCAGTCGCCGAGTTTGCATCGCCGGAGGGCTTTGCAGACTTGCGCATCATGCGTATGTTTAATCCGAACAGAACTCCCGCAGCAATACCAAAGAGGTCCGGTGTAACGTTCTCTGGTCGCCCAAGAAGTCCGTGAATATGCGCTTGCCGCACCTCAAATGCCATTCCTATTACAGCTGGTATGACGGAGATTGCGATCTCTGTTCGAGTTTTCCATGCAGACGCAGGGATCGCAACAATCGATGCGTAGGCCAGAAAACGAAGCCATCGATTCGAATCGTATTCAACTGCGAGATGGTGAACAAAGCTTTCACTGGGGAGAACTGCAATCCAGATAATTGCCAGAATGAGAACGCACCAAATGATGAATAAGCTCTTCTTCGTTAGCATCAACAACCGCCCCTACTCATTGTTGATCAATTCCACAGTGGCCAAATTGTTGATCAATTCCACAGATTCCAATTTTTGGCTGAATGTACGCGACACGGAATCGATGAAGAGGACCGCAGCGGCGCCTTGATTGATGGTCCCCGACTCCCGCCATACGCTGATAAAGCCATGACCTGGAAAGTCGATCCGAGCCTGCCAGCCAGTATGGTTTCCCCACCGGCGCTCCACGGCATCTAGCTCAAAAACAATTCCGGAAAAGCCAAACTTGGGACAGGTCCTGCAAAGCACATCCCAACTTTGCCCTAGCGTCATATCTTTTTTTACTTCTTGTTCGAACGCTTCCAGCGCAAGCTGTGCGCTCAACACACTACGAATCGTGCCCCCAAATACCATTTTCTTTGCGACGCTGAATTCGGTGTATCCAAGATGTTGCAGGCCAAGCCACCCTGCCAGGACAACAAGCACCAGCACGAAACCACGGTTTTGATTGTGATTGATCGTCAACAAAAGGGAGGCGCCCGAGCCGACCGCGCAGATACTGTACAGAACGAAAAGCAGGTGCCGGGGAGAAAAGCCTCGCGAAAGCAGTTTGTGATGAATATGGCCGCTGTCTGCGACAAAGAAGGGTTCACCGCGGAGAAAGCGGCGCACTACCGCAAGGCAAATGTCGAGGAGCGGGATGGCGAGGACCATCAGCGGGGCTGTGAGGCCAAGCAGAGTCGTTGACTTCTCAGTCCACAGCGCGCCAAAGCAGCCAAGCAGAAATCCAATGGTCAGGCTGCCGCAATCACCGAGAAAGATGCTCGCCGGGGCAAAGTTGAATCGAAGAAATCCGAGAAGAGCTCCTGCGAGCGGCAAGACTGCTAATGCCATCGCATAATTGTGTTCGAACAGAGCCGCAAGGAACATGGTGACTGCGCCGAAAAAGCCCACACCGGCAGCAAGGCCATCTACGCCGTCGATCAGATTAATTGCATTGGTACAAGTGACGATCCACAATACTGTAACGAAGAAACCAAAGACTCGGTCGGAAACGGAGTGTCCATTGATCGCAATGATTTGAATTCCGCCGCTCCAGGCCAGGACTGCGGCAATGGATTCAGCGATGAGTCGAATCCATGGTGAAACGGTGACGATGTCATCGATCAGGCCAACGCCAAAGACAATCAGAAGGGCGGGAAGAAGCCTTAAGGCAAGAGGTAAATCAGCCCAAACGATCAGGCCCGAACTTAGCCGCACGATAAGGAGCAATCCATAGGAACAAATGACAGAAGCGAAGATTGCAACGCCGCCGATGCGTGGAATCGGCGCACTGTGAATCTTGCGCGGCTGGTCCGGAAGGTCGACCCAGCCGAGGCGAAGCGCCATGTTTCTCGCAAGTGGTGTCAGCACGAGTGAGAAGATCAGTGAAGCAAATCCGAGAAATATGAGTGAGTACATATTCAGTCGCCCCTGACAGACTCGCTGAATCCCGGTATGAGTTCGCGAACGCTGCTATCAATACGAAGGATTTTGCGTATGCGCGCAATCCCGATGGGTCGGTCAAAATTCTCTTCGAATGCCTCTCTGGCTCGGGCTCCCGCCTCCATCACTAAACGTCGATTCTCATTGAGTTCCAACAATAGTTGTTCCAAGGCATCAACGTCACCCGGCTCGAATCTCCACCCGCAATCAAAGCGGCGGATGTGGAGCGCCGGAGTCGACTCGCTTGGTCCAATATAGAGCAAGGGACGTCCCGCAGCCATGATGCCATAGATCTTGCTCGGAACCACAGATCCAACAGTCTTTGGTAACTGAGTCACAAGGCCGATGTGACCTTCCGCCAGGCTGTGACCAAGTTCGGCGCGTGGACAATATGGCCGAAAGTCGACGTTGCGAAGGCCCTCGTTCCGGCAGAGTAACTCTAGCCTTGGCCTCTTCGATCCGCTTCCTGAGAAGATGAAACGAAAATCGGGATGGTTGCCTAGTCGCCGGATCAAAGCGGCAATTGTATCGGTCTCATGAGCGATTCCAAGATTGCCTGAGTAGTGGATCACCAAAGGTCCGACTGGGAATGGCTGAGGAGTAATTTCTTTTCCATCGGCCCAATTGTCAGCAACCTCAATCTTGCACTCCGGAATTCCCCGAGCCACCAGTCGGGCCTTCATATCTTCGCCGAGTACAATGATCGCGGTTGCGCGGCGGCGGGACCAGTCAAGCGCCGGGCCAAAGATGCGGTCGGTCACTCCGTCTCTCGGGAAGTAACCAACATCCGTTGCAATGTCGGGGTATACATCCATTTCCCAGATCACATGCTGGGTACGCCTTAGCGTACTCAGTACTGAACCAACAATCGAGAGGACGGGTGGCGTCGTGAGAGTGATGTAAATTGTGGGTCGGCGTAACCAAAGCCCATGCCAAAGCGTGCCCGCCAGATAAGAAATATACGATGCCATCCGCGTATAGCCGTCCCGTTCAAATGCAAAATTCCTTGTGCGAATGATGGATATCTGTGGCCCGGGCCAGGCCCCAGTGAAGCTCTCGTTGGACCTGCTTTCTCCACAGATCGCCGTAACCTCGTGGTCCTCAGCAAGTGGTTCCGCGAGGTCGGTGAGGAACTGGCTGGTCGCGATCGTATCGGGCCAGAAAAACTGATTTAGAAGGACGATATGCATTTTCGACTTTTCTCTTATCAGGGGTTGCTGCGTTCGCCGTTCCAATAGGAAGTTGGCCAATCATTCTTGGCAGCAATGGAAACGGCCGAGTGGCGGGGCCAGGTTATCGAACGCAAGCTAGCCTCTAAGCTAGCTTCCCGCCCGTGCGCTTGGATCCTTCAGTGACTCGTCCGGACGTTGTATAGTCTCACGAAATTCGCGCACTTTCAGAAATTGGGCCGGATTCCCCGCATGAATCTCGTAGGAGGGAATGTCGGATGTGACCACGCTTCCGGCAGCTACCACCGCGCATCGCCCGATCGTCACTCCAGGGCAGATTAAGGCTTTTGCTCCGACCCATGAGCCGTCTTCCAGTGCGACTGCCTTCACCTGTAGTCCAAAGGATCTATCGGACCAATCATGATTGCCGGTACAAATATAGGCACCTTGAGAAATGCAAACATTCGTTCCAATGGTCACCATCGTCAGGTTGTCGATCCAGACTTCTTCTCCAACCCAGGAGTAATCGCCAATCGAGAGAAGCCATGGGTACTTTACGCGGATACCTGGTTTTAGAACCACTCCTCGGCCGACACTGGCTCCAAAGAGTCGCAACAAGAACGAGCGTACGGAGGAGGAGGGGAGCATCCGGGATCGCAAAATGGGCAGGCCCAGAAAAAACCACACAGACCTTACCAACTGGCCGCGTTGGGGCGAGTACCACGAGTTGTCGTACGAAGATAGATCAGGTTCAACCATGGTTTACGCAACCAATCTTAATTAAGTAAGCAACTTGGGCGAGGGCCAACACCGAGAGCCCAGTCATAGACATCTGCCATTTGCTCGGCAATTCGCGGCCACTTGAATCTTTCGTCGACCAGTTTGAGTCCGTTCATGCCCATGCACTCACGTTCGCCGTCGCTCATTGAGAAAAGCTGTCGCATTCCGTTGGCAATGCTTTCAACCTCGGGCGCCATCATGATAGCCGCGCCGGCACTGGCTCCTTCGGGCAAGTTACATTCTGGAGTCATGAGCACCGGCAATCCCCAGGACCAGGCTTCAAGGATGGTCATCGGTAAACCCTCGCTCAAGCTAGGGAGAATGAAAGCGGACACAGCGTTGAATCGATCCGCCTTGGCATTTCCAAAGTGCGGCCCTTCGAAGCTGATGCTTGACTCGAGATGAAGGCGCGCGGTGAGTTCCTGCAGTTCTGTCAGATGCCCACCCTGGTCCCAGCCCGCAATCGCGAGACGCCAGCCCGAGCGATCTGCCTCGTCACGAATAAGAGACCAAGCCTCAAGAAGAAGAGGCAATCCCTTTTTCGGATGCAGCCTGCCTAAATAAAAAAGCGTGCGCGCCTGTCCACTAGGTCGCGGTCCGCTGCGCTCCGGCAAGTCGATTCCATTCGGTATTACGCAGATCGGATTTCCAAGGCCAAATTCGCGCATTGCCTTTGCCTCGGCAATGCTCAATGCATGCAGACAGGCAGCGCCGTGCAAATGCCGGTTCTCGTAGGCCAAAGCGCTGACACGTTTCTTCCATCGAGAGTTGCGAAGTGCCCAGGGATCCAGCATTCCATGAGGGCTGACAATATAGGGTTTCCTCTTATTCGACCAGCGAATTGTTGCGACAGATGGATACATCCACAATCCATGAGTGTGAAGAAGGTCGGCCGCGCTTTGTTCGAGCGCTCCCGCAAGTTCAGGCGCATATCCAAAAGTACGGGGGCCCTTGACGGCGAAACTTGTTGTCTCAACGTTTCCCCAGAGCGGTCGATCGCGATCCGTCTTCGTGTCCTTCATGCCCATCACCGAAGGGGCATACCTGCCGTCCGCCTTGATCGCAATGGCCAGGTTGCGCATTGCATCAAACACACCGCCGTTTGCACGAGAAATCGAATTTGCGAGGAGCGTTACTCTTCTTGTTTGAGGCGGCGTCAATCTTTTCCTGACAAAGACATCCGTTGCGGGGAGTGATGATGAATCAATTGAGTGCGGGCCAACTTCTAAATCAACATGCTCGCAATATCCGCCGTTAGAAACAAGTCGAGCGACTGGATGTCGGGAACTAGCCGGCCCAAATGTCTTGCAATTCAAGAACTGTTCTCTCCCAACGAAAGTACTCTTTTCGTTTCCATGCACAATCGCGCATGAACTGGCGGGCGTCTGGGTTGCGGGCCAGATTCGCCAAGGCTGAAGCGATTTCTTCTGCAGTCGCATCCTTCCCAAGGAGAAGTGAAGCTGGCCCGGCCGCGTCGCACACATCAATCAATCCGCCTGCCGCCGTGCATAACACCGGAATGCCGAGCCTCAAATACTCGAGCGGCGCAATGCCCATTGGCTCTTCATGACTAGGTGCGCAACCCAAATCGCAACTCGCCAAGGTCTCGATGAAGCGGTCCACCTCTCTGAATTTGTCAATGAATCCAGCCTGTCGGATGTGAGGGTGTCCCTCATATTCGCGTGGCATGTTTCCAATCACGACAACTACGGTGGGAATTCCGGCTCGATTGAGTATTTCAACGGCCGCGGTCAGGCGTGCGAGTCCCTTCCTCCTCCAGTCCTTTCCAGTAAACCCGAGTCGAAATGGACGCTCCGACGTGAATCGATCGGGTCCTTTAGCTGGCCCAGTCTCATCGAGGAACTTGTTTACAGAATCTTCGGGGAGGTTTGCTCCAGGCAATACGGTATGAATGCGATCAGTAGCCACGCCATAGGCATCCTGAAGGGACGATCGCACCCAGCGGGCCATTGTGACCACTCGCGAAGCAGCCTGATAGCCGGCAGCTTCGGCCTCGATGGCCTCTCTTGCAACCCCGGTGTTTAGCCATGAGAGCATGTCATGTGTCGTGAATAATTCCTGAAGCGTCGTATCGATGTAGTAGGAAGTCTGAATGGAATGTTCAAGAAGAAATGGGGCGGGCAAAAGTTGATAGTGGCTTATGACTTCCGTTAGCTCCAGGCGGCGGCACTCTTCAACAGTCTTTCGGCCTAGTTCGCGAAGGAACGAGGAAGAATATTGAAACCCCCGCGGGCGCTCACCGCGAAGAATCCGGCCTGCGTGCCAAATCTTCCGTTTCCACTCTATGTTACCCAGGCGGAGATCCAACCCCGCTTTCAGAAACCCGCTCGCGCGGCCCGCCCGCAACAAGTAATGCGGAATTCCGCTCCATGTACTGATATCATCGCTGTCGCCGTTGCAGGCAACGCCCAACTGATAACTCGTCACTATATCTCGAGACCAAGACAATGGAGATACTCATCAACCATTCTATGAGGTGTGAAAAGTTCTTCCAGGCGGGCTCGCGCAGACTTGACTTGACTGCAACTCCTTGTCCAGTCAGCTTCGACGTCGAGTATCTGACGCGCAAGGTCCTCCGGATCACCAACTCGGCTGATTCGTGCAACCTGTCCATCATCGGTCATTTCCAGGATCGGAGCCACGCCCGTAACCACAAGCGGGCGGCCCAGTGCCATTGCCTCAAGCACAGTGTTTCCAAGTCCTTCGGCGGCCGTTGTCGAGTGGACAACAATTGACCATGTCTTCATGAGAGCTGGTATGTCGGATACCCAACCTTTAAAGTGCACTCGATCGCTAATCTTCAGGTCGTCTGCAAGTTCCTCAAGCCGTGCCCGTAGCGGTCCATCTCCAGCCAATTCGAGATGCCACCCGGGCCTGGATTGAAGCACGCGCGGCCAGGCACGCAGAAGCGTGACGTGGTCCTTGATCGGGTCGAGACGCGCCACCATCCCAACTCGTATTTCGCCGGCCAATTCGCGCCGTGGCTCATATTCAAACTGCTTCATGGCAATTCCGTTGTAGATCACATGAGACTGGAAATGGCGAAACCCGCCGGCACTCTGGTATGAACGCTCTACGTGCCTGCTCACTGGAATCAGAATCGCTCTTCGAGAGCGAGGGAGCAGGGCATAGGATTCAGCGGCCAAAGCATTCATTAAGGACAAGTGAATCGGATTTCCAACATGAACAACGATTCTTTCAATTCCAGAGTTTCGGCAGGCAGCAACCTTGAGTCCCAATCGCGAGGAGGTCCAAAGAATCACGGCATCTGGGCGCTCACGTCGAACTGCACGCGCAATAAGCGAATATTCCTTGATCCGGCCAGGAACGCTGCCATTCACCTCCACCGTGGCGCCTGCCCGCATCCAGGCCGCCGATGCTGGACCATCGCAACTGAGCACGAAGACAGAATGTTCAGCGTGGCGCAGGTTATCGATGAAGAGCTCACATGTGCGCTCGCAGCCGGCGAGCTGGGCGGCTCCTTGCACATGGAGAATCTTCAATCAGTCCCCAATAGATGCAAGTATTCATCCGCCATCGATTCAATCGAGAATCTGGCTGGCACAGACGCGCGCGCTCGCTTCGCACGATTCCACCAAGGCCTCGGATATGACCGAAAGCTCAAGATCGCATCTGCGAGCGCCACGGCATCACCAAAAGGGAACAGCTCCCCCAAATCCGTCACTCGCCGAGCAGAGGACTTCTCGGCTTGCTCCAACGTCAGATGCGATTACCGGAACTCCAGAAGCAAGTGCCTCTATCAAAGCAATGCCCAGGCCTTCATCCGGCAACACAGAAAACACAAACGCATCCCATTCGCGTAAAAGCTGTGGGATATCCCTCCTAACTCCAGTAAACCTTATATGCTCACGAACGCCGAGCTCCAATGCCAACGACTCGAACTCGGCCCGCCGGCCTCCGTCTCCAACGAGATCGAGGTGAATATCTACTCCCGCTGTAGAAGCAGCGAAACGGCCCGGATTAGTGTTGGCTGGTCTCGATCAAATCTTGCCACCATTCCAAGACGAAGCGGCTTATGGAGAGTTTGGATCCGCGAAATCATTGGTGAATCTTGGAAGATCAATGCCGTTGTAGATAGTGTGCAGTAAATGCTGGAACATGCAGAAGTCGCTCAAGTCCGTCTCGAACGTGATCGCTGCAACATGCAATATGTGTTGCCCATATTCTGCCAATTGCCAGAGTCGCTCGGAGGCGTCTAATGGAGCTTGGACTTTTGAATGGAGGGTAGTTGCCCGCGTGAGCAACTACCGTATGGGCACCTGCAAGCCTGGCACCCCAAGCAACATAGCAGTGCCATCCAAATGGAAAACTCAAAACTGCATCGATTCGATTACGTCCGGCAGTACTTGAAAATTCGCCAAACAAGTGTTGGAAACTTGCCATAGCCCGCAAAGCGCACTCCGAGACTCTCAAATTCGATTCCTGCCCGCCTTGAACTCTTCCGCCAGGTCTGCAGGGAGAATCCTTGAAGGTGCACACCTTGAAGTCAATACCTTGTCTTCGCCATTCTTTACCATATCGAGGGCCAGCACCGGTGTACCCTCCGCTGTTAAGGAGCTTAGAAGAATGAGTATTCGGTGCTTGGGACTTGCGGCCAATCAGATCCTGCTAACTTTCAACATCCACTTTTGTAGTCATAAGTAGATAGCTTCCAAAACCGAACATGGTCAGGAAAGCGAGTACTGGAATTGTGGCCGCGCGAAAAAAGAGATGTCGACCGCTCCGCCCTTGCCGAAGGAGCAGCGACCTTCGCACATCCTCAGGAATCATTCTTTTCACGGTGCGCGTCACCGAGAGTCCTGCGAGCTTACAAGCTGCGCGAAGGGAAGCTTCATCATAATGAACCAGGTGAAACGGAGGGTCCCAGCCGTGCCAGTCAGGCCCAAATAGACGCCTTGTCGGGCTATCGACGTTAGGTACGCAGATGACCAGTCTGCCTTCGTCACCGAGAGCCGAAGCGATCCGCTTAAGAAGACGGACAGGGTCCGCAAGGTGCTCAAGAACATGGCTCAGGACAATAGTCCGAAATTTGCCTGGTTGAATCTCGAAATCTTCGAGGCTCCCTTCGACAACGTCGAGCCCAAGGTTCTTGCACCAGGTAACGGCCTCGGGCGAGAACTCAACACCGAATGCCTTGAGCCCCTTGTCGCGCAATTCCTCAAGCAGCTCACCCTGGTTACA
Organism: uncultured Acidobacteriaceae bacterium; assembly: GCA_963820245.1. Classification (GTDB taxonomy): domain Bacteria; phylum Acidobacteriota; class Terriglobia; order Terriglobales; family Acidobacteriaceae; genus Telmatobacter. The sequence continues at coordinate 512,725 of CAWFZC010000006.1, forward strand.
ACCCAGATCAAGTACGGGCCCTTCTGCGATTGAGTCGGCTACTTGGTACGACCCGTAATGCCTCCACATACGTGTCAGAAAGCTGCCCTTTGCTGTCGAATACGCAGCCGTTGGTGGGAGCTGTTCCTGAATCACTGCGTATGCTGAGGATAAGCTTTCTTCCGTCAATCGCGGGTTGAGGTATCTGCAGCCGCACGTTGCGCATCGAACAACAGTGTAATCCCGCTGAAGCTCAGGCCATTGTGACTTCGCCTTCTCGGCCGAAGTAAAATCGGTGGAATTGCAAAGTGGACACGGCACGATTCTCGTTTCTAAGAATCTACTTTGCGCACTTATCGCGGCCATTTCTTCCATAGCTTGTTGTCTTTAATTCGCTGGCGAGCAATGGAAAAGCTCTTGGCCGCCGGCCAGAAATTCATTCATTATTAGGACGATCTGGCTCGTTGCTGCTGCAATTTACCCGTGTCAGTGACCACTTTGAAAAGTCCTGTGACGAGCTCAGCTCACAACCGGTCTGAAGCGCCCAGCGAGCCGGATCCTGTTTGTCGACGAGTAGCGACCGGAAATGATGTGAAGTTACAAGCAGCTTGATTGGATACTCAGTTAGAGCACCGCGGCGCACGGCCGGTCGATAGAAGAGAAAATCGTCCATGACCGCAGGGTAATGATTCCTGTTTGCGTGCCAGGGCAGTGAGAGAATTCCTTCGCGGATGAATACTGGTGCCGGCAGACTCCCCACGGACTTTGTCAACTCCATGCGGGAGGAGTATTCAGATCGGTTCGCAAGCGTTAATCGCCCAGCTCCGGCAAGGCGCAAAGTCTTCCACCTAAAGCCATCACGTTGGCCAAAGCCGCAATGAGAAGTAGTTTGTTCCATTGTTGACCGTGACCCGATGGCACTCCGTTGGTCAACGACCGAGACACCACCATGCATGTAGAAATCGCAGAAACGAGGAACGCTTCAAACAGCGTGTTCCTAGTGGAACCCAATCGGCAGATACCAACGCAGTCTCCCAGGATAGTTAGGAAGTAGCCTAAAAGGAGGGCTGAGGAAACCGGTGAAAGGAGCGGTCCCTTGCCACCGATCTCAAGTCGGTCGGAAATTAAGGCTGCAACGCCCACCGCCCCGCCAATCCAGATGAAGGGCGAGGCCAAAACTGCCTTTGCTATCTCCGCAAGTCCGGCTGAGGCAACGAATGCATTGATCGAGGGCGCATAAACAGTATTGAGATAATAATTGTGACCGCCAAGGGCAAATGTCACTGCAACGAGAACGGCAAACGGAATTGCAAGTGCCGCGAATCCAAGCATCCAGCGTTGAACAAGCAGTACGATCAGGCAGCATGCAATGAATAACAGCACTGTCGTTTGCTTGAATGACCAGGCCGCATAGAAAAGAGTCAGGCGGTCAACGCAAGTCCGGGTCTGCGATGTCCGATCGCTCCGCTCCAAAACCAAAATGCCCATGTTGCCGCAGCCAATGCGGCAAAATCGGGCCTTACCGAGACTTGCCACCATCCAGCCTCACCGGAGTCAGCCCAAACAAGGATGCTCAGGATCCATGTCGATGCTGCACTCAGCTGCGGGGCGACGCGGCTCAGGACCAGCCTGAAACCGATGCAGCCTAGGACCGCAAAAACCATCGTGATCATGCGCCCAGCCAAAATCAGCGCTGATGCGTCAAGCCCAGTCAGGCGGATGACTGACCCGTAGAGCGTATAGAACAACCAGTTGTACAAGCCCAATCCGAAATAGCCCGACAGCGGCGACTCATAGAGCCGATAGCGATGCGCAACCTTCCAGACGGAGTAGATCGGTGCTTCTTCAATACCCGTGGAAGTGAAGAGAGAGCCGATGGTGATGACGGAGAAAAGTCGAATGGCAAACACAACAGTCGTGAGAATCAGAAGCGCAACGACCCCATAGCCAAGCATGTTTACATGCCGCTTTGGTTGAATGGCGGAATCCATTTTCAGGCTGGGAGCGATCATGCTCATTTTCATTTAGCCGGCTTCTATCGTTTAGTTACGCTGCTAGGTCAGCGGTTGAATTTCCGAAAGATTGGGCTGCCACTGGTGATGAATCGCATAAAGTGTGTATTTGCCGATATCAATGTTCCAGGTATTCACCAGAAGATTGTGTGAAGGCACCGGGGTAATGAGGAGAAAAATGGCGGCGTTCCATATCATCGTAACCATCAACATGCGTGAAGAGCCAATGCCGAGCAACAAGATCGCCGCAGATAGAAACGTCAAATAGGGCGCGTCGGAAATATACGAGAGAACAAAGAATAGGGAGCCCGGCAGGATCCAGAGAAGCATCATCTGAACATTCCAATCCTTGCGATTGCGGAAGGCGTTTGCGGTTACTGCGGGGAGTACCGCCCAGAACGCAACGAGGAGTGGGAAGACGTAGCGGACAACATTGGCCATGGTTCCAGCGTTCACGCCGGTTGTGATCGATCTGACTTTCATGATCAGCACCATGTAGGCCACCACACCTCGCATGCCACCGTATGCATGGCGGTAAGCGAGACCGGTCGGAATAAGCCATGCCAGGCACAGAAACAAAGCAAGAGAAAAGTAAAACATCCCCTGCATGCGTGGCATGCGTCTGAAGCAATAGAAGGCCAGCATCGGGATAAGAAACAATCCGTCGAAAGGCCTCAGTCCGGCGCCAAGCGCAAAAATGCAGACTGCAAGCCACATGCGCCATTGTGTTTTTCCGAGTCGAATCTAAGTAGCGCGTAGAAAAGTAGAACTGGAAATAGAATCTGCGATGCGTACGTACTGTGCACTTCGCCCGCGAACCAGACATAAGAGATGGAGGAGTAACTTAATGCGGCCAGAAATGCATCCGTTTCGAACCAAATTGAAGCGCCGTAAGGTAGAAGACAACGACGCCCGCAACCGAGAACAGAATATTCATGGTCGAAATGGCGAGAGCCGGATCCGGAAATAGGCTGGCGAGACGATCGAAGAGCCAATACCCTGGCGGCTGAATCACATACACCTTCGTCGCAATTGCACGGATGTGAGCGGGGCCATCCGCGAAATAGACAGACCCATGACACGCAATCCTGGTAGCCAGAGTGATCAACCCAAGCAGTGCAGATTGCGTAACGACGCCTCCAGGCGAACTCCCGGAAGCGAGGTTCTTAGCGGAGGGCTTCATCGCGACGACTTTCATTGGCCTCAACAAGTTTGGACAGCCCATCAATCTGAGTGTTAAATTCGTTGCGCCATTTCATTTCGGAAAATCAGCCGGATCCCTTCTCAGCGTCTGGAAATCATATTCTGCGAGCAGGCGAGCAAGTTGCCTGGCATTTCCGGCCTCAAACACAAACTCCTCCGCCCCACTTATTGATGAGCTCTCGAATACCTGCACGGTCGCTTCCGACGACAGGTGTGCCGGTCCAAAATGCTTCAAGCACGGTGTAAGGTCCGGTTTCCGGCCAGAGCGAAGGAACAATGACTGCATCCGAATCGCGCATCATGTCCGGGACCAGATGGGAGGCGGCCGGAGGAACAAGCTTGACTCGATGATCCTGTGCGCACTCTTTCTGGATTCTTTCCAGGTACTCGTCCGGCCCTTTGGCCCCCACGAGCAGAACCTCGATGTTCTCCTCGGGAGGAAGCAAGCGGACCGCTTCAGTAAGAATATGTGCCCCTTTGATATCTGTGAGGCGCCCTATAAATACAAACTTGCGGTGGCTGCGTGGACTCTGTTCATTCGAATCAGCGCCAGCGAATGACTTGGGTGGAGGAAGCGGCAAATGAAACAACCGATCCTCCGAAATTCCGTTCGTGAGAAGAAGGTCTCTCACCCAGGCTGCATGCCATACGACCTTGTCTGTCGTAGCCATACCTTGCTTCCAGCGACGCTGATAGTCTTCTAATCCCTTGCGTCGTACAAAAGGATGCTGAACACTATGAGGCAGAACTGTCGCAAGCTTCGATAGGTCGACCCGTGAGAGTACCGCTCGCAGCGGCTCGGGTACGCCAATCCGGTGTAATACACAGTCCGTGCAGCGTTCAACGTCAATTAGGCCCGAACAAACATCCTGCCCCTTGTAGAGCAAATCCCACCGCGAACAACTTTGACCGGGCGAATGGTACGTCATTAGCGCCGTTGCCCCCGCTTTTTTCGCGGCGGCAAAGTGCTCAGGAGACTGGTTGCGGCCGAATCCGTTGAAATGCACGCAATCGGGCTTTGCAAGTTGAAGTACCTGTCGAAACTCGCTTAGACCAACTGGGTCAATTTGCCAGGCTTGCTCTCTCGTCCTTGACTGGTTGCGACTTGAGATCTTGTAATACTCAATTCCGTCCTCTTGAACGCCCTCTTTGGTGAGGTCCGGGTCTCCTTCCGAACTGTAGGTCCAGGAAATGTCGGCTCCGCGGTCGAGAAGCGCCTCAGAGAGTCGACGAACATAGAGTTCTGTTCCTCCAAGCACGTCCCGCGGCGTATCCTGACTCACCATTAACCAGCGCATGCGGGGCCTAGCTCTTCTCGCCTGCCCAGGCAAAGACGGTCTGGTCTGACCGTGCATGAATGCCAAGATGATCGAGGACTCTTTTAGACAACAGCCTTGTGCTGCTCTGCGGATTTAAAGTTCGATTCTCGAAAGTAATGAGCCTCTCAGGAGTTACATGTCGAACCGGAAGCAACGGCCGAGTATGCTTTCCAAGAAAGGAAACTATTTCACTGAATGCCTCCCAGCTGACAGAATCACTTCCGCGAATATCGACGTCCATCGTAAGGATGAGCCCGCCGCCAGGCCTCAAAACTCTCAGCATTTCAGCAACGGCACGCACCGGATCGGATGTATGCTCGATGGCGCTGACCGAGTACGCGATATCAACCGTCGCATCTGCCAGCGGAAGATCCAACATATCGCCACATTCGAATTTGGTCTTGGATGGGTCGGGGCGGCACGGAACTCCAGTCCGATTCCAACGTGCTTCGCAACTTGTGTCCAGGTCGTATCCAATCACCTGAAATCCATCGCCACCAAGCCAGAAGGGAATTGGCGTAACACCGCAACCGGATTCAATGGCAAGTGGATGAGTCACCGGGGAAAAGTTGGTCGAAATCGCGGTATAGGTCCAGGGAAATTCCCAGATTCGCGACCAATGACGCTTCCAACCGTCGATCTCCGCACTGCCAAGTCCGCGTTCACCAAGACTTGCAACCAACCTGTCCCATTCCGCACTGCGTAAGTCGTCAATACAAGCAAAGCCGTTTTGCATGAGCACCACTTTCGGTTAATGTAGCCAGGCAGGTCCACGACCCATTCGTCCTGAAAAGGCATGAACCGCGGCGGTCAAAAGAATGCGAAGACGTTGAGATTTGTGATCTTGTCGCAGCAATATGTACGCCACTTGCTTCGTGAGATCTGAAAGTATGCGCCATAATCCAGGTGAGGGAAGGTGGCCATTCAAATACAAATAGATTGAATTTCTCTGGTAATAGTAGTGTTTCCAGTATCCCGCATAATCCAGATGAACGGCCCCAGTCCGATGGTGGTGAATTCGGCTGTCAGGAGCCAGAACGATACGCCCATGTTTGCCCAGGCGAAAACAATACTCGCCGTCACACCACCATCCGAACAATTCGGTCAAAGGCATTCCTGCGTCTCGAATTGCACTCGCCCTGATCAACAAGCCCGACCACAGCGTGGATTCGACGGCGAAAGGAGGACCCTCATAGAGATGCTTGTCTGCGCCAATTCCACCGGCGAGATTCTCCCCCACCCACACTTGGTTATCCACCTCTAATTTCGCTGGCGCCACGGCAACGATGCTTCCATCTGTATCCATACAAGCCACAAGCTTCTCAAGCGTGTCTGCCTGCGCCGTGCTGTCCTGATCCATCAGCCATACCAGGTCGCAACCGTCATCCAGTGCCGCCCGCATCCCTTCCGCAAATCCGCCGGTCGGCCCGATGTTTTCACTCAATTGCCGATATCTCACTTGCTTCGATTGGTACTTCACCATCAAAGTCGCAGTATCATCAGTTGAAGCATTATCGATGACGTAAATTCGGTTAACCGGACAACTCTGCTTCAGTAAACTGTCAAGGCACGCAGCAAGTGCCAGGCCGCCGTTAAATGCTGGGATAACTGCGGCTATTTTTTGATCGCTCATGAATCGCGCCCAGAATGCGATGAACTACAAGTCGTGTGTCGTTGGGGCCGGCCCAAGCCGCCCCAACACTCCGTGGAAAGTAGCGAGAGTTACAACCTTCAGTCGCTTCCAGGGGTGATCTTGCTTTCGGACAATGTTGAGTGAAAGCCGGAACCATTGCCATGCAATTTGAAGGATATTCCTCTTCGGAAGCTGCAATCCGCGAAGGCCCAAGTAAACGTCATTTCTTCGCAAATAATAGAGCTTGCGGAGAGATGCAAATGGAACCGGCCACCCTGTGCCCATCTCCGGATGTACTACAACGCTGTCAGTAACCAGGAGAATCTTTGAATGTTTCCTGATCCGCAAGCAGTACTCTACATCCTCTCCAAAGGCGAACAAGTCTGCTCGCAAATGACCAACTGTCAAGACAGCATTCCGGCTCACAAGCAGCCCGGTATTTGGTACCCAGTCGACCTCAATGAGTGCGGATTCTCGATATTCCTTGTCGCTGGGCGTCCGTGCGGCATTTGTCGTGCGATCCCAAACAGAGTCGCACTTCAAAATCGCCCCGTCGCTCTCCCGCAGTTTTTTGGGAGCTAGTGCCATCACTTGAGGATTTACCACTGCAACCTTCATCAACTGCTTGAGGCTGTCTCTAGACGGCGTACTGTCATTGTCGGTAATCCATAGCCAGTCGTAGCCGTCTTCGAAAGCGAGCTCCATCCCTTTGCGGAACCCTCCGGCGGAGCCGAGGTTAGTCGGCATACGAAAATACCTTACTCGATCAGTGAGGTGAGGCTGAATCTTCTCCGCCGTGTCGTCGGTAGAATCGTTGTCAATGATGTAGACCGCATCCGGTGGAGTGGACTGGGCAGACAATGCGTCGAGGCACTTTTCCAAATCACGCCTTCTGTTATAGGTGGCAATAATTGCCGCGACACTGCATCCAGACCCCTTGCCCGTCGATACAATTTGATTCAAATTGGAGCTCGCTTCGAGACTCGTCATATTGGTCATCAATGAGGCTTGGACGTGGATCCAGAAACAGATCGTTCTTCGAGGTTCATTCGGATTGCGCAGCCCTCCGCGAATGAAGCGACAGCGCGTACCCTTCAGGGGCGAGCAGATTGGCGGCCGAGTGATTCTTGGTAAAGCTGAATATACTCATGTGCCGCTCGACGTGAATCAAAGAACTCTTCTGCTAACGCTCGACAACTGGCGCGAAGTGAGGCCGCAACGGGCGACTGCTGTAGCGCCTGACTCAAGGCATTCGCAAGAGACGAAGCGCAGGGCAAGCCGGCCAGAATTCCCGAACGTCCGGGAATCACGACTTCAGGAAGTCCGCCAACCGCAAATGAAATCACCGGCGTTCCGCATGCGATGGATTCAACCGCTACCATTGGCAGGTTGTCCGCGAACGATGGAATCACTGTCCAGTCGGCCGCTGCATAGGCAATCCGCTTTTCCGATTCCAGTGAAAGATAGCCTAAATGATGAAAGTTTGGCTGCTTGCTCAGCACTTCGACATTGTCATTCCCAAAGGCCAGGATCGAATATTCCTTCGAGGGAATCGACTGAAGTGCTTCCATCAAGAGTGAAAAACCTTTTCGGCGATCTTCGAGGCTCAGCGCAGCAATTAACAGGACCGGACGATCGCGCGGAAGCCCAAGTTGTTCGCGCGCTTCCACCGACGACATGGGCTTGAAATCTTGACTAAGATTCAATCCATTTCTGACGACTTGAACAGCCGGCCGCTTGCCAGGCGCCCGCGAAGCGTTTCGCGGCGAATGTATTCCGAGACTGCGACCCCCGTCAATCGGCGGGACTGCGAAACAATTCTTCTGCGTCGAAGCCACTCGCCATGAATCTCCGCCGGATGAAGGCGCGGATGCTGATCAGCTGTCGGGCATGTAGCGGTGCAGCCAGTTTCAAACTGAGTGCATTCATAGGGGAACATGCAACGCGCCGTTGTGTGCCAGAAGTCATGCATCGTGTAGATGACGGGCGCAAATTCCTGACAACAAGCGAGGATTTCAAAGTCCCATCCAGCCACATGAAGGCTGTGCACCTGGATGATATCTGGCTTCAGCTCTCTCAGGCGCGCTCGCAGCAGTCCCCGAATCCAGTGGTTGTACTGATGCGAACGCACAGTCGCCGCATCCCGCCAGACTGAACCCGCAAGCGCGTGCCAGCGCCCGCCAGCTAACGGGCATATCGGTCATAGCCGGGAGCAGATGCCGGCGCCAAGGCTCATTGACCGAACCGGCCCGCAACATGATCCAGTCGAACGGACCTGTTTGATCGGCGATTGCCCGGCCCAGAGTTGCGGCGGCCACACCCCCGCCGCCCAGATAGTCGCTGTCACTCAGGAAGACGATGCGCATTACTGACTCACTTTTCGTGAGAACATTAGCGCCACGAAATGTTCGTTTCATGCCGGCTTCGATCTGCCGAAAACGTCATGGACTGACCCTTGGGGTAACGCAAGGTTCAGCAATAAGTATTTAATGAGATTGAGTCGAAATCAGGTCAAGTGAATGAAGTAGTGTCGACCCAATTCTGTCCCAATCGAATTCCTGCTCAGCATATGATCGACAAGCTATTCGAGCACCAGATAGCCGGTCGGGATCTTCCAGCCACTCAATCACCGCCTCCGCATGTTGTCCGCAGCGCCCGGCTCGGCAAGCTGGCCGCATGCGTCTGGAACATATTCTTCTACGCTGGGATGGTTGGTGGAAATGACAGGAAGGCCGCACGAAAGTGCCTCGACAATGGCGTTGTTCGCAGAGCCGTCGATGAGCGGAAGAAATAGAATCGTCGCCTTACGATAAAGGCTACGCAGATCGTTGGCGTCGATGTCTGCATGCCACCGAACGGCCGCATTCCTGGCCAATTGCATTACTGCCGAATTGTTTCGCGCCTGACGTGGCACCACGCAGTCGAGCTCCACTCTCGGGTTCTTTCTCCAGATAATCTCCATCGATGCAAGAAGTGTTTCAAAATCCCTCATCCATTGGCCCACAAATAACAGGCGCGGTACGTCTTCATGCCCAACACCGAGAGGAGTAAAGAAATTGAGGCATACCCCATGCCGAATGAGTATGGTTGGCACTGCGCTTACCGACGAGAAGTACTTCTGCTGGTCAGCGAAAGGCACACAATGGCTCGCAAACCTTCCAGATTTGTTGCGCTGCTCCAGTGCAGCCGCCACCAGGAAGGTGGTTGATGAAAACACGCAACGAGCCGCGAACGGACATCTGATGGACTATTTGAAAGGATAAAGCCATATTGGTTTTCTGCTGCTGAAAGAATGGCTAATGCTTCAGGCTGCGCCTTAAGGTCTGCGAGCAATTCGCGCGCAGCAGCCTCGTGACGAGGTTCACCTAGCGAAAATCCAAGGTTCGCCATATGCTGATCTGGCTTGGAAAACCGCTTTAACACTCTCCTTGCTAAGCTTTGCGGCTTGGAATACTTAGGGACCAACAGGCTTTTTACATGAAGGCCTTTGGCTCGCTCAATACAGGAGAAAAGTGGGTCAAACCCACTCACTTGCGACATCCAGGGCCATGTCTCGCGAAGGCAGATAAGCGTTTTGTTGGGAGGTCCGATTTCCTTAGTCATTGGGAGTTCTTCAGAGGTTTCCAAGAATTCATCTAGATTCCTCAGGATGGTTACCCAAACAGCTTTCGAATTGTATTACTTATCAATCGCCTCAAACGACGCTTGATTGGGGCATTGATTCTCCAGTATCTGAATTGGCTTGAGCGGCTTCCTTGTCGCCTATCTCTGCGAACGCCTTTGCGTTGTCGAGAGCTTTTTTCCAAACCACTCTTGTCGCATGCTCTAAGTCAAAATCGGGATATCGTTCGGCGAAGATCTTGCTGAGCCTTGTAATATCGACCAATGTCTCCGCGTAGCGGCCGAGTCGGTGACTCTCATTCTCAGAGGAAATGCGATAAAATGCCATGACGTCCGGCAGAACGACCCCGCCGCATTTGCCGATGATGCGTGTCCACATCTCGACGTCCAGCGTACATTTCAGGTCCTTCCTGAAGCCGCCGAGCTTCGCATAAACCTCTCGGCGCACAACCACACCTGGAAATTGGATCGGATTGGTATAGAAGAAATCGGCAACGGAGTATCCGCCATTTTCCAGGTTGTGAAGTCTTTGAGTTACTCCTAGGATAATTCCATGTTCGTCCACAAGAAATGATCTCGACGCAAGCAGGCCGATCTCTGGGTGAGATTGTGCGGCAGTATCGAGCCGATTATAAAAACCAGGCAGCACGTAATCGTCCTGGTGCAACATGTGAACCAAGGCTCCTTTTGCTCGAGCAATGCAAGTGTCCCAGCAGCCTGCCAGCCCGAGATTGTCATGGTTTCGGAAATAGGCACACGCTCTCCGGCGATGTCCTTGACCATTGAAGCGACATCAACCTTGGTCGAGCAATCATCTACGACCTCGATCTCCATTCGTTCCGGCCCGGATCCTGTTCGAGAACGCTCCGGAGAGCTTTTCAGGTAATCCTGCCGGGGGTTATAGGTGGGGATCATGACCGACCAGAACGGATCGGCCTCAGAGATGCCCGCTGGCGACGGCCGTGCCAAATTTGGGGCTGAAGTCTTGGTCAGATTCATTTTGCCGAGGCTTTTATCAACGGTGATTTTAAGGACTGCATTTGCACTCAGCGGCCGGGCGAAGGTCGAGAACGGGTCAAGTTAGAATAGATAAGCTCTATCCGATCTACATGGTCTTGAAAGTTGACAACTCCCTCACTGCTATTCGGAGCATTGTCACTTAGCCTTGCAAGCAGTGGCGCATCGGTTAGGAGCGCACGCATTGCGACTTGCAGGTCACCTGGCTTGGCTGGATCAAAATGAAGGCCGTTGAAGTTTGGAATGACATATTCCGTCATGGCTCCGGCGACGCTCACAATCAAGGGGATCCCCCGAGAAAGCATCTCGGGTCCAACATAGGCATAGGCCTCTGGCCAGATCGATGGAATGATTCCAACATCCATCCCTAAAAGAATCTCATCCAGGCGCGACCTGTCGTATTCGCCGTGAAGAAAGACACCAGGTAGGCACTCGCTTCCGTAGTCTCCGAAAAGGTGCAACTCGGCATTCGCGAAATCATGGCGGAGGTCTTGAAATTCACGTATTAGAACCTCTCTGCCCTTAGCTGGATGAGTGAGATTGAGACCTACAAAACGCACAATACCATCGTCCTTGCTGCGACGAATCCTCGGTTGCGCACGCGCCAGGAATTCATAACTAGGAAGGGATAGATAGGTTTGGGCAAAGTTACTGCATTCGCCTATAACTGCTTCAACCAAAGATCGCTGACGTTTTGACATAAAGAGAACCAGATTAAAAGATGCCAGATGGTTGGTTGCCTCTAGACGCCGAAGCTTCCCATGCCGATCGTCCGAAGACAATCGGAAGAACAAGAACGTTCATCACCGCACGTGCCCATCGCAACGAGGCCCTAAGGGCGCGAGCCCAAAGGGACATGCCCTCAACTAGCGGATTAGCCCATTCGGCTGCCGTAGGAAAATGCGAAGACGGTAGTTCTCGAACACACAGGTGGCATTGAAGCTCATGAGCCCTTAATGTGCAGATCTGTTTATCGTGCCGGAATAGCGTTATTGTGGGGCAAACTGCAGAATAGTCTTGGGCAGTGAGCATCACTGCGTGACCGCGAGCGCGCAATTCCGAAACCAAATCGAGGGGCAAGCAGAGAGTCTCTTGAACGTGCACGACATCAGGCTTGAGTTCATCAATAAAGCTCAAGAAGCACATCTTGGATCGCCGCGAGGAACGAACGTCCGATATCGGAGTGGGTGAGACTCCCCACGGCACCCTGCTGCCAGAATTGAAAAAGGAGTATTCGAATGGCGAGTCAGCATTCCGCACGATCCTAACAAGCCCCGTGCCATCCTGACAGTTAGTGTCAAGATAAATGACTTCGTATCCGCGACGCACGAGCGCGCTCCGAAGCTCAGAAACGTAAATAGGAACCCCGCCGATCCTTTTGGCAATCGACCCCGCGGAAATCAACAGAACTCTCATGAAATAGGCCGAGGAAAAATTAGAATCAATTGGAAGCCGACGGTCAAGTTCCTTGCTGTTTACGCCATTGCGCTTTGCGTAATCGTGCTTTGAATAGCATGTAAGAAAAGGGGCTCCTCAGTAATTCCCTCAGGTGTCCCTCCACGTAAGCCGTCGTCACCTCCCGCATCTCCGGGTCATGCGACGAATTTCGCTGTGACCAGGCTCGGAGGCTTCTGATGGCTCGGAGCCTAGCGTAAAGCTGATAAAGCCAGGTGTCTCTGATTCTGCCGGCAAGTGCGGGCGGAATGGGAAGGCGACTGAATGCCTGGTTCTCCGGGCTCAATTGCCTCGCGTAAATATCCACCCAACAGCGGGAAGCGCCGGAGCCTTGAGTCATTCGAAGCAAGTAAGACCAATCCAGACGCCGTGCTTCGATAAAGTGTTGAAAGGTGAGGCGTGGGTCGTACCAAAGCTTCCAGCCTGCCAGCTGCAACGCATAGCACAGCTCCGTATCTCCGCCAGAGGTAAGTTCCTGCCCCTTGCGATCCGAAAGAGCAGGTGCAAACCCGTGCAAAACGAGCCCCTGCCATGCAGATTTGCGGACGGACATGCCCGCGCCATAGAGTGCGCCGCGGCTGAGGGGAACATACCCTGCATCCGCCACCTGCGCTCCTGTTGCATAGTACAGCTGAAATCTCGAAAACCACTCCGGTCCCGTCTGGCTCTCAAAGACTGGCGCGCCGCATCCGCCGCATACTGCTACCTCGGGATGGTCCGTCATGATCTCGTCGACGAGAGCGACCCACGAGTCGCAAACCCAGTTATCGTCATCCACGAACGCCACAATTTCAGATTGGCTCTCGCGAAGTCCACATTCACGAGCGTTAGAAAGTCCGGCGCGAGCTTCACGGATTAACCTTAACGGGGCAACGTTGCAATCTGCCCAAGTGCGCACAGCAACGGCTGCAGTGTCATCCGTCGAGTTATTGTCGATGACAATAACTTCCCAATTCAAGCCTTCAGGGGTACGTTGCTTCTGCAAATGCCGCAGTGTCTCCGGGAGACGCGCACTGCTGTTAAAGCACGGGATGCAAATGGAAACACGCATCGCGAGAGGCTCAATTGCAGGCCTGATGAAGCGCTCCTCTCCGTGAACCGTTGATGTGCCAACTGGACCAACTGTTACCATGCGTTCATCATCTTGGATTCGAAAGCATGGGGCCCTTTCATCGAGTTGCCCCTTTGCATTGCCCGGCTATCCGATCAGCTTTCGAACCATATTGCTTATTGAGCGACTCAGTTGTCGCTTGATGGGTGCATTTGTTCGCCAGTACCTCAGATTGGCTTGAGCGGCTTCTTTATCGCCCATCGTTGAGAACTCTTTTGCCTGGATAAGCGCCCTTTCGCAAAGGTCGCTTCTCGCGTGATCCGCGCTGAAATTCGGATACGTCCGGAAAAAATCTCGTTCAGTTTGGCAAGGTCGAGCAATGTCTCACCAGTCCGCAGAAGTCGCGCACTCTGGTTTCCAGAAGAATTGCGGTAAGCTGCCATAACGTCCGGCACAACCACTCCGCCGCATATCCCGATAATCCGTGCCCACATCTCGCAGTCGAGGGTGTACTTCAGGTCCGACCGAAAGCCGCCAAGTTTGGCATAAACGTCTCGACGCACAACCACTCCCGGGCATTGGAGCGGATTGGCCCATGGGCTGGTCTCGAAGATATCGTCCACTGCGTGACCACCGCTCTCAAGGTTGGGGAGCCTGGGAGTCACGTTTTCGATAATTCCTTGGTCGTCCACAAAGAATGATCTTAACGCAATCAGGCCGACCTCCGGATGAGATTGCGCGACATGTAGAAGAGCATTCGAAAAAGCCCGGTAGTACTAAGTCATCTTGATGCAGGATGTGAACCCAGATTCCCTCCGCTCGCGCAGTGCAAGCATTCCAGCAACCTGCCAGACCAAGATTCTCCTGGTTTCGGAAGTAGGTGACTCGCTTTCCGGCGATGTCCTTGACCATCGAAGCGACATCAATCTTGGTTGAGCAATCGTCCACGACCTCAATCTGCATTGGCTGCCGGCCCGGGATCCTGTTCGAGAATGCTACCAAGTGCCTTTTCGAAGTAATCAAGGCGTGGATTATACGTCGGAATCATTACCGACCAAACGGGCTTTCCCAGGTGGTCAATTGACATTAGCTTTGCCAAGCGCAGACACACGTATGTGGAAGGTGGCGGCGCTATGTTGCGTGTGCAGAGGGATCATTTTGGAGAACTCGGACATCATTCGCTTTAACGTCCGAAGCGGAGCGAGGATGGCCGACCCGACTCTATAATCCCGCGATATAAGGCACTGGATGCGCAACGCTCTTTCTCGCTCAAGTTCCTCACCTTGGCTCTTCAACTCTCTTAGCGCGGCATACTCAGGTTTCTCGAACACGTATGCAACGATTTCTGTGTGGCGCCGTCTTGCTTCGCAAACCAACGAACCTTGGCGCACTCGATAATCGAATGCAATTTCGTCGATGTGCACGAACTTCCAGCCGCGAATGGCCACGCGCATCCAGAAGTCCCAATCTTCCAAACCAGCCAACAGCTTCTCTTCATCGTACCCGCCCGCGGATTCCCAGACGCTCCTCCTGTACAAGGCACAGTTGTCAATGTAGTTCAAGTTGACTAAAGGCCGCAGATCGAATTCCGCAACCCTGCAACGCCCGGTCTGTTCACCGAAATACTCCGCGTCCCCATAAACCACGCCTGCGTCAGGGAATTTGGTGAGAATTTCTAATCCAGAATCAAAATAGGCTCTCCGGATCAGATTGTCGCTGTCTAAGGGTAGGATGAATTCGCCTCTGGCGATCCGGATGCCTGCATTCCGCGCCTTCGCCGGCCCTCCGTTAGGTTGGTTAATGACTTGATACCTATCGCGATCGAGATCCTGGAGAATCCGGCATGTCGTTGGCTCATTCGACCCGTCGTTGACGATGACTACGTCCGCGATGATACTGCTGCGCACCCGCTCGATGCTCGCGAGTGTATCCAGCAACATTGAGCCAGGGTTGTAGCAGGGTATTATAATCGACACCTTCCCCGCCGCAATTGACGGGTTGTTCACGAAGCCTCCAATCTGGACATGAAACCTGAGGCAAAGGGCAGATTCAGGTCTCTGGTCATTGCCTCAGATCGTGCGCGCTGATTGGAGGCAATGAAATGTCGAAGTCCCAACACCTGCGTACATTGCCACAAGCTGGCATTTTCGGGAGTAAGTCATCCTCAGAAGCGAGTCCAGCCCTGAGGGACCCGATCCTTGCTGCAAACCTCTGAGACAAACCACCGATTTGGGGCAACCACGATCTTATCTTTCAAACTGCCTGAGCCACGCTCCCCACCAGCTGAAAGAACTATTTGCAATAATAAAATGTCGACAAGCCATCATCAAACGTAGGTCCTCGGGGTCCTTGATTCCGATATTGTGTGTAACTAAAGTCATTTGCGCAACATCAGGAAACTGTGACTTCACCCACGGCGGATCGTCTGAAAAGATGAAAAACCTCGGGTTCGATACCCGGCTCCGAATGTAGTCGATAGCTGTCCGATAATAATCGAGCCCACAAAGTCCAAATGTTCCCTGATTCTCCGTCGTAAGATAATCCCCTCGCCGGACATGTATGCACACAGCGTTACATTGAGAAATCTTTTCAAGCATAGCCGAATTTACAGGGTCAGGTGGGTATCTAAATGTAAATTCCTGCAACAGCGTGCCTCGAATACCGCCGAAATAACGTTCGCTTTGCCAATACCCATCCAAATAGACATTGCGCCCCGCCTTTGCCAGCCGATCGTCATATCCGTTTTGAGCGTCAACCATATCCCCGGGAGCAAATGGGACGTCAAGCGCATCCAACAGTGGTCGCAAGAATGCATAACGCCTGCGGCGCAACTGAAGGTCGCAGGCTCTGAGCCGACTTCCCAACGGCTTCGCGGAGATATTAAAGGTCCCAAGCTCAAATTTGCGGGGCTGGTAAGGATGGCTAGATTCGTACCAAGCAGTGTCAAGGAGAAGCTTGGTATCATTCAGAATTGACAAGGCCCTCCCGGCCGCATACTGAAACATCTGATTTCCTAGACCGCTGATCAATTTGACAACTATCATATGTCCGATCGCGCCTGCCCCTATCGCCAAATGGCCCCCGCATCAGTTGAATCACTGAGGCAAGTAATTTATCTTCAAGAGCATTCGTCGTTGGCGCCCCCTCGCCTCCGCAGAAACCAAAAGCAGCCGCATCCATATTCTTGAGAGTTGACCAAATCTTCAGACGCGTCATGAATCAGCCCGCCCTGCTCTCGCCTGTCTGGGATCGGAGCAAAGTCCTTCAGCTCCAATCCGATAAATGCGGCGCGTACCTGATGAAAGCTATAAATCCTATGAGCGTTGAAACAAATTCGAGACTTACCGACGGAACTACGAACAATAGCAAGCCGCCGGGCGACAGAAACCCGCTGCAGTTCCAGCATAGCGGTTAAATCGCCAACTGGATCCAATGCGTCGCCGTAACGCCCGAGGCCGATATGTTCGACCACGTGCATACAGGACAGCGAGTCGATGCTTGCGTCGGCGAAGGGTAGTTTAACTAGGTCGATGGCTGCGGACGTAAAACGATCTAACTGCAGATCTGCCGGCCGATAATCGTAGAAGATAGGGAAGGAAGGCTGATACGATGCCCCCGAAATATAGTGACGAACTGATATCGATGTGCATGGCCGGCCTCGTGCTGGCAAGGACACGGGCCGCCCAAGCTGTGTGATAAACGTAATGTCTGTCAAACTCGGTGGTGGCTGTTTTATCTTCCAGAAACGGCCATCTATCTTCCCATCGTAAGCTGAACTCTTGGGCGCGTTTTGTGGATAGGGACATCTGTTCAAAGGCCTCGAACTCCTGCCTGAAAGCCTGCAACTTCTCTCTGAGTCTGAGTGCTGCTCGTCGGCGATTGTACCAGGCACTTCCGACTGAATAACCAGGTAGCTTGCGGATCAATGACCTTGGTGTCATTCCACTCCCTCGAGTTTAGACTCATTCCGTTCCGCATAATCTTGAAGGAACGCGCGAAATCGTTAACCGATATAGAAATGACCGGAAAACCGCAGTCTCCGTTCACCGTGAAAGCGTTTCTTTGAGAAATCGAGCGTATACGTCACCGAAGATAATCGAATCGGCACCAAAACCCTTCAAAATGTCGACCAAGCCCGGACCGCTGACCCACTTGGTTAATTCCAAAACCATTGACTCGCCAAGGGAGTAGTTGAATTCCACATTTCCGAGACTCTGAAGATGTGAAATAACTCTTAGCGCTGCATCCCCAAATTCTGGAACAAACTCAAATGACAGTGATCTTACCGGTCGTGACAAACCCCTCAGCACCTGGTACTCGATCCCTCAACGTCAATTTTTACGAAGGCTGGTTCACCGTAGGCCATCACAAGGTGGTCCAGCGTGGTGATCGTGACCTTCTGCTTCCGATCCCAATTGTAACCGGCAAAACGCCCACTAGCCATTACGGTCTGCACCCATTGGAAGACAAAGAAGAAAGCACGTTGGCATTGCTTATTAGCATGTCAGCTTCGCGCTCACTATCGCCAAGTGCTGCCTCGATCAGGGTAAAATTCGGATTCGCGTGGAATTTCTCCCTTAGAATTCTGGCACATTCCGCTTGGGGCTCGACTGCAACAACTCGTGCACCAATCTCCAAAAAGGCCTCAGTCCTGTTTCCGATGTTCGCGCCTACGTCGAAGCATAGTTCTCCTCGACGCAAAAACTTCGAATACAAGCGTACCTTCTGCTGCTTCCGTTCGCGATCTGCCCACTTTTGACCAATGCCGCTGGTCATGCGTCGAAGTCTTCGGATGATGTTGATCATTGAGTGCTAGGTGGCCTCTGCAGCGATTTTTTGATTTGATTGGTATGCCAGATCTGTAATTGTTATAGACATCGGATCTGTAATGAACCCGCATTCACCATTCGCCTTGATGACTTCGGAAGCGACGCTGACCTCGGATACCACGAGAATCCCGGCATCTTCAACGGATTGAAACGTTCTAACATGCGAGGACAGTCCTAGGACGATTGGAAAGAAGCCTGAGCACAAGAATACTTTCTCATTGCGGAACAGAGCTTGGTAATATCCCGGCTCCATGTCACTCGGTGTGCTCCAGACTGTCCAGATCGGGACGCCGCGATCGTTGACCAGGCCAAGAGCGACAATGAAATGTTCTACGCGGCGCGTAACGGTAAAAAGGACTCGGATTTGCCAGGGCTTTCCAACTGCAAAGCCGTTGAATGCGTGTCCTTCTACGTTTTCAATTGCCATATCTGTTCCAAAAGCCGGCGGATTTTCAGTTGCTGGTGGTGGAGAAATTGGGAAGGCCGTCTTAAGGATTGAATCGGGGTTAATGTACCTTCTAATTGCACCGTCGGTCGAGCCGTTGTACAACACGCTGCCCTTCTCTAAAAGAATGCAGCGGCTGCAAGTTTACTCACTGCCTCTAGATTGTGACTTACAAACAATACCGTCTTGCCCTCACGGCTGGAAACGTCCTTCATCTTGCCAAGGCATTTCTTCTGAAACTGCAGGTCGCCGACTGCGAGCACTTCATCGACGATCAGGATTTCAGGTTCAAGGTGGGCAGCAACCGCAAAGGCCAGCCGAAGGTACATTCCGCTTGAGTAGTGCTTCACGGGAGTGTCGATAAATCGCTCGACCTCTGCAAATGCAACGATCTCATCGAACTGGCGAGCGATTTGGGCGCGCTTCATTCCGAGGATCGCGCCATTGAGGAAGACGTTGTCTCTACCGGTTAGTTCGGGATGGAACCCGTGCCAACCTCAATCAACTACCCAACGCGCCCATGAATTCAGCCCGGCCGACGGTGGGTTCCGTGATGCGCGACATCACCTTTAGAAGTGTGCTCTTTCCTGCGCCGTTTCGTCCGATCACTCCCACGATTTCGCCGCGCTTCACTTCGAACGATACGTCCTGAAGCGCCCAGATTGTTTCATCCTCTGGAGACTTTGGAGAGCGATCTCCCCCAATCAATGCGCGGGCCGCTCGGAACGGGGCGGACGCCACACTCGCGATTGCGTCGCGTAACGACTTGTATGTGTAGGCACTCCCAGCTTGCTGAAGTGCGCCAATGCGGTACATTTTGCCGAGTTGTTCGACCCGAATGGCAATTTCACTCATCGATTCAAACTTTCCTTTGTTAGTGCCGACGCCAGCATCTCAGAGCGAACGAAATTGACCACGGCTGGTAGATGTTCGATTGCATCGTCGGGGCAGTGAAGGTTAAAGTGTTTCCGCGCCAGGCCAACATCCGCAACATAGCGCCCGACCTCCGGCGCTCGCTCCTCAGTCACACGTACATCTGAGCTGTTGCCCGCGAGCGCGGAGATCCGTTCAGCAAGATCCACCAGATTGACACCTTTGCCGCTACCTATATTGACAGCGCTCTCAGGGCAGTAACACGTAGACGCCTTGCACAGAACGTCAAGCAGGTCCTCGATCCACAAGAAATCCAGAATCTTGTTTCGGCCAAACACGGTCAAACTTTTTCCCGCAAACGTTTGTTCCGCAAACAAGGGGATCACTCGATCGTGGTCGCGGGTCCCATACACATTAGCAAGCCGAAAAACGATGACTTCCATGCCTCTGTCCGCGAAAAGCCGGCAATACATTTCGGCCGCCGCCTTGCTTACGCCGTAGGCATTCTTGGGGGCGATGGGTGCGGTCTCCGCAACGGGCAGGGAAGCGGACTCGCCGTAAACTTCACGCGAAGAGGAGAAGATTACGCGTTTTACTCCGGCCGCCTCAGCTGCGCGGAGAACTTCATAGGTTCCAATAACATTCGTCTCAAACGAGTCGTCAAGATCTTTTATGGCGCCGAGTACATTGGATTGAGCTGCAAGATGAAAAACGAGATCAACACCTTTTATGGCGCTTTGTAACATGGCGCGATCGCGAATATCACCTCGAACGATTTCAATCTTGTTCCGACTGTGATCCAGATGCTCTTCGCGGCCCCTTGAGAAATTATCAAGAACCGTCACTTGACCAGCATTCTCCTGCACAAGACGATCAACAAGATGACTGCCAATAAAGCCAGCGCCGCCTGTAACAAGAGTCTTCATTGCGGAGAATTGCCTCCAACGCCTCGCATGTTAAGGACTAGTCGCATCTGGTTGGGTTCAGATTTAAACAAGGTCGGCAAAGGTCTTTTCCATGCGACGGAAGTAAAACGCGCCACCGATGAGGATGAGGAGCGAAGCGAACGACGATGCTGCGATGATCGGTCCAGGTGCGGTGTTGGTTCCTAGAAGTGCCCAGCGAAATCCCTCAACTACGCCCACCATTGGGTTCAGTCCATAGAGTGTCCGCCACACGCCATGAAGCAGGCTGGCCGGATAAACAATCGGCGTCGCAAACATCCAGAACTGCGTGAGGAAGGGAACTGTGTAGCGTACATCGCGATATTCCACATTGAGTGCCGAAAGCCAAAGGCCAACACCAAGAGCTGTAACAAAGGCGAGCAGAAAAAACAATGGCAGAAACACGCACCGACCGGAAGGCGTCACGTGATAGAAAGCCATCATTCCAATCAGAAGTGCAAATGAAATCGCAAAATCAACCACGCCTGAAAGTACCGATGAAAGTGGAATTGCCAGACGGGGAAAATACACCTTTGAAATCAGGTGCGCGCTTGCAACCAGGCTGTTCGAGGACTGCCCAAGTCCACTGGAGAAGAAGTTCCAGGGAATCAATCCGGTAAGACTGAAAAGTGGATATGGGATGCCATCGGAGGGCATCTTTGCTAGCCGTCCGAAAAAAGAGGCTGAATAGAAGCATCGTGAAAAGCGGCTGGATGATGGCCCATGCCGCGCCCAGTGCAGTCTGCTTGTAGCGAACCTTGACCTCGCGCCAGGTTAAGAAATAGAGAAGTTCGCGATACTCCCACAGTTCGGTAAGTTTGAGTGAAACCCAACCCCGCGAAGGCTCAATCACCGTGATCGCGCCGGATGGTTGATGTGCGACGCTTGCGGTGGCGGGACTGGTGCTCTCGGATTCCAATTCGGCAGTAGTAGTCATATTCAATTGAAAATCAAGTCCAATTAGGTAAGTTTGCTCACTGGAAGTACAAGACCAGTTCGGCCAGGTCCCACGCGTTCTAATTCACTTCTCAAACGACGTCGTCCGTGCGATTGTAACAAGGATACGCTCCGTGCAATCCGGAGGCGATTTCGCAACTACCGACATGAGCGCCCGATGATCGTGTAGGAGATTGTGGTGTAGTTATCAGCTTTGGTCATAAGGAGAATCTGAATAGGTTTGGCAATTGCGTTAAGTGATCCTACGAAGGCAAGCTCCATGGGATGCACAAGTACTCTGCGTAATCTAGTTCATGTGCGACTTCGCCGTCGGGATTCAGAATCGAATATCCCACAGTACGAAGCAGATCTTGAATTTCGCTTACTGTACGGCCTACTGGCAACCACCAAGGATGAACCGCCAGAATTACGGCTGGGCGCTTGTTCAGCAAGGTTTGTCGCGCGCCCTCAAGCACAAGAAGTTCTGCCCCTTCCACATCAATTTTGATTAGGTCTGGAGTGACATTTTGCGCCTCGCAAAACCCGTCGATGGTGATGGTCTTAACCTGGATCTCCTTCTGCGCGGCGTGAAGCGCTGGATCAAGATTTGGGACATGATCCCTGTCAAAAGTTAGGGAATTGCCGGAGTGCAGTCCGCCGTCAAGAAGGAAAAATGAGACTGAATTATCGTGCTCGTTTGAGACTGCAGCGCGAACGGGCTGAATGTTAAGCCGCCGATTATGCTCGCAATGAAACCTCAACACCGCCTCATTTGCAGGGGACGGTTCGAATGCGTAAACGCGGCCGCCTGATCCTGTAATGCGTCCCATGTAGAGGCTCATCATTCCGAAATTCGCGCCGATATCAAACGCGACGGAACCGGCTCGTATAAATTTACCGATCCAGGCGAAGACATGGGGTTCCATCGAAGCAAAGTTGCTCGTCAAGAAGCGCGGGTGCATCCAAACAATCTGTCCTGCTAGCGACTTAGGAATCGCAAAAGCCGGATGTTCAGCCTTCATCCACCGGGAAGCGAAACTGCGAAACCAGTGATGGATCGAAGGTGCTGAGTGGCGAAGTGAATTGCTCATGCGATGAAACAGATTTGCCAAAGGAACTGGTTTACCTCGGTGTGTTCTTGAAGTTGTTTCGGGACACTACACTAGTGCCGTAACTGCCGGACCGCCTGCAGTCAGTCGCAAGGCCGCATCTGCCCAGGTTTCAGGAGAGAAGCGAGCAACGATTTCCTGCGATCGACTTCCCATAGCTTTGCGATCTGCTCCGCTGAGAGCGTCGAAGGCCAACATGCGTCTCGTGAGCCAATCGACGTCTTCGGCGGGAAAGATATAGCCGTTCACACTATCCTCGACAAGATCATCTGCGCAGCCACATCGGTCTGAGACGATTACCGGAAGACCGCTCGCCATCGCCTCGTTGACGACGAGTCCCCACGGCTCACTCATGCTTGGAAGAATAAGACACGCGGCTCGTGCATACCATTCCGGTATCGAGTCATAGGGCTGGAAGCCAAAGAACCGGACGGAATCCTCAAGCCCAGTCCTTTGAACTGATGCTTTCAATGTGTCTTCCATCGGACCGTGCCCAACGATTTCAAGATTTCGGTGTCCGCCATTTCGCTTGTAACTGCAATAGGCATCGAGAAGAACCGGCAAATTCTTCACCTCGGCCAACCTTCCTACAAATAGAAACGCGCCACTCTGCCATTCAACGTTGCCGTTGGATCGAATCTCTGTGACGCGACGGGCAAAAAACGCATTGTCCACCACATCGTAACCTTCTTCAAATGGAAGCGTACTCGCCACTTAACGATTGCAAATAGTAAGCTGACCGCTTTCCACTTACAAACGCCTTGTGGAAGGAACTCCGGGCCATCAATGCCTTGATCTTCTCTCGCCACGGGGTTCGCACCTGGTCAATTGCAGTCGAATCCAACATCAGGATGTTGATTCTGCCATGCGTCTTTCCCCAGAGCGAAGCTAGAATGGCAAGCGGTTCTCGATAGCCGGGAATAAATAGGTACCTGGGCGCGACTTCGTTGAGAGTACGCCATAGACGAATCGCGTTTCTAAAAGAGCCACTACTTTCATAGTTGGATTCGTTCAGTGTGATGATTTCGGAGTTGCCTTTCGACTGCCATCCATACATCTGCTGCCCTGAGGCGAATTCGATAGCTGCAACCTCACACTTCTCTCTGAGAGCCCGAAGTCTAGCCAGATGATAAGGGCCAAAATGGACCCCAAGCACGGCCACTTTTTCAGGCAACGCGAAGTCTCCGTACTCTCGCTTGTCCCGGCATTGGGCGACGTCGCGAATTCCGGCTCATCAGGAACCAGGTGAGCCAGATTGGTGCGGAAAGAATCAAAAAGCGAAAGATCACAGCTTCCATGGTTTGCATTACGAGATAGAGTGACAATACAACCGCAACAATATACTGCAGAATCCAAAACCCGCCGTTATCAATAGCTTTGCGCCAGCTTTGTCCATAGAGCCATCCAATTACCGCCATCGCAGGAATTGAACCGAGCCTGAATTCAATCCAAAGATCGGCAATAATTCCTGGAGCTGAGCCGACTGCCCCGTTCCATCCAAGCGTCTCATGAAAAATCTTTCCGCCGGTGCCGGCATTCTTTTCAAGTTCGGGAACTCCAAAGTCGGCATATTTGTTGGGCCATAACTGGCGCGGGACAGGGCGTACCAGTATCTCTGCAAGGTATCGCCTGCCCCAAAAGAAGTGATTGGATGCTTCCGCGTTCAGTATCGACCCGGCTCCGTACACATACTCGTTGCCGCTGCTTCCAGATTCTCGCTTGGGTTCTGCGTTCCCGTCAGTTCGCCCACGACATCATAGTTGAGGCCCGAAAAACTGGATCCGATGTAGATCGAATCGCGGTTGGCAACAAGGAACAAAATCAGATAACCGAGGCATGTGGCACTAATTGCCATTCTGAAGAGGGCTGGCCGGCGGTTCCGATACAGGTACCAGGCCATGCCAAATGTTGCAAAAAGCATAAAGGTTGGACCACGACGCGCTCCGAGCAGGCCTTGCATGAGGGATGGGAGCGTAAAGAGCACGACGGCAATTTTGAGGCCAAGGTCGCTTTTCTTCTTTATCATCGTGGGCATCAGCATCATCAGAGCGGGGAATAGGGCCAATTGGGCATCGCGCAAGTAGCCATAATCAGACCATCCACCGCCGTACGACTGACCGAAAGCCTGGCCGATACCACCGACTCCCACGATGGTCACGCACCAGCCGGCAAACCCAAGCGCGCCCACGAAATAACCGGCAGAACGAAGTGTCGGGCTTGATAGCGCTGCCGTCAACCTGTCCGAGCGACCGAAAGAAGCCCGTCTCAGTCCGCCGCCTACAAAGCAGCCTAGAATGAGTGCAATAACCCCAAAGAAATAAATTGTTTGCACAAAAATCGCGCTGCTCAATATCCAGGAAGCCATCGAGTAGTCCATTTCCTGGCAAGAGTCCAGGGTGTGTACCAATAATTGGTTACGATCATCGGGAGCAGAATCATCAATGGGTGAAAGCAGTCGCGGGTCTTCCCGAACGCCATCAGGAGTCCGATGATGCAAACGATCGATACACCCCAAAGATAGAAATCAAACATGAATTTCCGCAGCTCCGTGTGGCATCGTCATTGCGATCGCCGATAGCAACCGCTCGCCATAGCGTTCCCATGTGAACTGTCGTGCACGCTCTCTGGCATTCTGGGACATGTGCTCCCGCAAAGCGCGATCGTTCACAATTTGCGCGATTCGATCTGCCAGCATTTCTACATTTCTGATTGGAACAATAAATCCGTCCACACCATCGCGGACAACGCTTCCGCAGTTTGGCGTAGTGATTACCGGAACACCGCATGCCAGCGCTTCCAGGTGGACCAATGCAAAACTGTCAGAAATTGTCGGAAGAACGAATACATCCGCGCGACGAAACTCTTCAGCCATTCGCGTTCGCGGAACCTGGCCACAATACATCGGCCCCTGAAACGCGGGGTGCTCAACAATCTTCGAATGGATGGGCCCAACAACTCGAACTTCTGTCTCGATGCTTCTATCGTCGAGCATTCGCTTGGCGTGTGCCAGATAGTGGGCACCCTTTCGAAGTCCAACGATTCCTGCGTAAAGAACTCGTCCCTTTACAGGGTCCGCCACGTTATTGAGCCATTCCTTCGGCAACCCATACTCCACAATCGCTATCTTGTCCGGATCTGCGCCCATTCGTATCATGCCCGCACGAACAAACTCCGAAGGCGCCAACAACAATTGAGCCTCTTCCCACTGGGCAATGTCTCGACGTTCATCGGCCATGATTCGATCCAGCGATTCCTGATGCTCGATACCCGGAAACCGCTCGCGTTCCTCGTGAAGAATCCGTCCGACGTCTGGGTTGAGAATCTGCTCATGTACGACAAACAAGCCGGCCCTTCGCGCCTTCCGCACCACTTCGATATCGCCATTGCTCAGGGTGTAGAGCGCATTCGAACCACCGAATCCATCACGCTCGAGCGCCCGTCTGATTGATGGCTCAATGTCTGAGTCCGTGACCATGCAATGGATCGCCGCTAACGGTACGCTTCGGGTCGCTTGCGCCAAAACCGCGGGAATGCGTCTTCCTAAAAGACGCTGTACCGCATTGGGCCGAATCGCCTTGGGCCACCATGAAAGCCCCAGCTTGATTGGCCAATCACCGCCATGAATATCGGTATAGAAGACTTCCAGCATTCCAGCCTGAGCAAGTAAAGCGGGAACGGCGTAGTGCATCCTTGCGCCAACCTGAATAACTGCGAACCTGTGATGGCAACTCATGCTTGGGTTCAGTCAAAACACAAACAACATGCTTCTCTTTGAATCAGCGGATTGCGCTTTTAGCATCGGTTCTCGAACACAACCCATAGCCAAACCCTTTGGATCGTCTCCAACAAGAAGCCGCCTGCGCCTGCGGTTGGTACAGTGCCGACGCGAACAATGAGAACTATGCCATTAATCCCTTCGCTCCGTGTAGTACTGATAGCGGTCCTGACCGTAGTACGAGTACCCGCCCTCTGAAGTTGATTGGGTCACATGGTTCAGCACCACGCCGATAATGTTGGCGCGAAGACGCTGAAGCGCGGACACTACCGACGCGACAGCCTTGCGTTTGGTTTCTCCTGCTCGGCTCACAATCAGCACTCCATCCGC
The DNA here is from genome assembly GCA_963820245.1 of uncultured Acidobacteriaceae bacterium. Classification (GTDB taxonomy): domain Bacteria; phylum Acidobacteriota; class Terriglobia; order Terriglobales; family Acidobacteriaceae; genus Telmatobacter. The sequence goes on from CAWFZC010000006.1 coordinate 539,256, forward strand.
CGCGGTTGCCATCTGCAAGCACTCTGCAAAACCGAGAAGCGGGGGCGAATCAAGAATCACAAGGTCGAATTCTTTCGCAAACTCATCCAGCAACTCTGCAAGACGTGGACCAATCAGGTCGGCGGCTCGATGCGAGCCGGGCCCCGAGGGCAGCAAATATAAATGAGGTCGATCTTTTACTTGGATCACCACATCTTGCCACGCCATCTCACTGGTCAGAATATTGGAGAGCCCTTCTCGTGGCGACAGGCCAAATCTTGCGTGAATACTAGGCCGGCGAAGGTCACCGTCCACAAGAAGTGTCTTCTTCCCGCGCGCGGCATTTGCCACCGCAAGATATACCGCCAGGGTTGTTTTCCCTTCACCTGGCGTCGCGCTCGTCAGTACGATCGAGCGTAATCTCTGCTCGAAGTCTGAGAGGAGAATGGTATTGCGGATCGTGCGCACAGCTTCCTCAAAACCGGATATGGAACGATAGTATCCGCCTTTCTTGCGGTCTCCGGCTTTGCCAACCGCAAGGTTTTCTTTTGCCTGCGCAGACTCTCCAGAATCCGATTCTGAAATGTCCGGGAGTTGGGCAAGGCCACGATCCAATGGCAAGGTTCCAATCACATCAATGGCGAGGAACCGGCTCGCCTCTTCAGGGTCACGCAGTGTCGTATCGAGCGCATCCAGCAGGACTACGGCGCCAATTGCAAGGAAACTTGAGAGCAGAAATGCCATCAACAGATTATGGCTTCTGTTCGGATAAATCGGATAAGGCGACGGGCGCGCTTGATCAGCGAGCCGAATGTCATTGTCCTTGAAGCCCGCATTAATGCCAGCTTCTTCGATCTTGGTAGTTAGCTCATTATATAGACCCTTGTCTGCGTCAGCCTGCTGCTTTAGCTGCTGATACTCGAAGGAATTTGCATTGATCGCGTCCCACTCCGCCTTGGTCTCCGCAACAGCTTGCTGCAGCATTTGTTCGCGGCTTGCGGCTTCGCGATAGAGCAATTCAATCTTGTCGGCCACAGTCGTGCGCTCTTCGTCAAACTGCCTCTGAGTCTCCGCGAGTTGCGAGGCTGCCTTTTGGTATTCCGGGTGCCTTATACCGTAGGTCGACTTCACCGTGGCAAGGTGCAACTCCTCTGCATTGAGTTGGTCCTGCAATTTGCCCAGATTGCCGCCCTGCGCCGAAATCTCGGCCGCGTCCAGCGATCCAGACTTCATGGCATTCCAGTCGGATTCTTCTTTAATCCGTTCGGCTTGAGCAGAAGTGTAATCTCCGTTCAACTGCAGAAGGCGCGACGAGAGGATATTGGTTTTCTCTTCAGGGTTGACAACATCCAGTTCTTTTTCGAATTGCGCCAGTGCAAGGCTTGATTTTTCCATCTTCGCCTGTAATTCATCGAGTTGCCTCTCCATAAAGGAGGAGACTCCAGCGGAAGACCGAATTCGCAAATCATAGGTTCGGGCGAGATACGAGTTCGCGACTGCATTGGCGATGTCCGCTGCCTGGCGAGGATCGTGTGATCGGTAACTCACATACAGCAGATAAGTGTTTGCGGGCCGACTTACACTCAGCCCTCCCAAAGACACGGGCGCGCTCGCGAGAGATTGATTCACCGGGGAATTCGGGGTGTTCGTCTTTGGCTCACCACCAATGAGATGAAACTGCTCTGCCACGGGCCTTACGACCGCATCGGATTGAATCAGTCTGATCTGGGTGGTAAAAAATATGTCTGGATCTTCGTATGAGGCACTATTGATCGCACCTTGGCCAACAACTCCCGTTGGGGCAGCCAGGTCGATGTCGATAGTCGCCGTGGATTGGTAGATTGGCTCAATTCTTGCAGAAACAATGAAGGCAACCAGGGAGCAGGTGGCTACAAAGGCGAGCATTTTCCAAAGATGCCGCCGGAGGATCCAAATATAGTGCGACAGCGGCACGCTCGGGGCTGTCACCTCGATTTCGGGAGGCGCCGCTACCGGCGGGTAATATGCTGCTGCCGCAAGGTGGCTAGACGGGTTGGGGGGGAGAACCTCAGGTAATCTCGCTTGTTCGGCCATGGAACCTCTCAAAAAAGCTATCTGACGGCGTAGAGAAAGAAGCTGGCGACGCCTAGAGCGGCCCCAGCAACTTCAAGAGTCTTCATACTCGTTTGCGCCAGCGTTCGAATCGGAATGTAAACCATGTCGTTGGCGTAGAGAGGCACATCCGGGGATTTGCGCGCCAGAATCTTGCCGAGTTTGACCGGGATCTCACTCTTGTGTGATTCATTCGCGTCCGCACGGTAGATATATGCGGTGTGAGAAGCATAGCCACTCAAACCGCCTGCGATCGAAAGGGCTTTCATGATGGTCATATCTTCGTTATTCGTGATGAAAAATGGTCCTGGGTGGTTTACGGTGCCGACCATGAATATCTGACCAGCAACTGGGATTCGAACAATGTCCCCCCCCCGCAATTCCAAATTTGCAGAACTGTTGTCAGGGTCTTGCAATGACTTCGAGGGAATTCTTTCGACAAGACCAACAGTTCCGTTGCTCCCGCTCGATGGCTGGTGCGTGATAAGGATCTCCGGTCCAGCATTATCGGCCATTCCACCGGCTCGTGTAATTGCATCGAGTAGGGTTAATCGATGATGTCGCTTGGAAGGTTGTCGGAGTTTTCACAGCTCCCACAACCGTAATCGGCCGGCTGCGGAGCTCGGTCACTGAAAGCGACACAATCGGGTTGACCAGCACCTGCTCATTCACGAGGGCGGCCGCGATGGCATTCTCAGCCTCGTCCAGTGTCAGCCCCGCGACTTGAATATGTTGCCTTAACATCGGCAGTCGCAGACTCCCGTCTTCGTCGATTCGAAAGGCCCGGCTCAACTCAGGAGAATCGTAGACGACAAGGCTAACCAGATCTCCCGGGCCCAGGGTCTCGCGTACGGGGCTCGTGGTCTGGCTGCGGGATGGAGTTACAGCCGTTGCCTGGCTGGCATCTGGCTGTTGCTGAGCCGAACTGGTCCCAGCCATAACAATCGCCAGAAAAGAAATGACAATACACCTCATAGACAACTCCCTGATGTATGTTTCCTGCGCTTGACCGCGTTGCTGCTGCCAATGAAATGAATCATCTGCTTGTCCTCTGAACTCATTTCAGTGCTTACCATTGGACTTCAACGACGTGATATCCGCAGCAAGCTGTTCGATTTTCTGGTCAAGGCTTCTCATTTGACTCCGGAACTCATCCACGTGGATGCCCAAAACATCCTCGCGGGTTGTGCCTTTTAACAAAACGCGCATTGCGTCCCGTGTCAAATCTGACACACTGCGTGCGCCCGTCACAGTACAAAGGCGTCGGAGAGCCGAATACTCCTCTTCGGAGAGGCGGACACTGATCATGCGTGAGCGAGGGTTCAGTACAGTCATGTCACAAAAGGGATGGCGTGTGATAGTGGGATTTGGATGTTATTCGCGCAAGGCTGCTCACCGGCGAAGGGAGGAGATATATTTCAATTTGCCTGTGAATGATTGATCTGCGCTTTTGGGTGATGGGCAGGCTTCGCCCCCTTATGTCCCATGATTCTTAAGGACACTGAGCAAACCCGGCAGACTCATGAATGCAGTGCGAAATCACTTTCGCCGAGCGCTGCCCGATTTTGGGGGTGCAGCGCAAATTTTAAGTCAAATCAAACTAAGAATATGACTCAAAATACCATGCATCCATCAAAGTTACAACAAAATTGTGATACAAAAGTTAGACAAAATTCGCAATGCACTGTGTTCGCCCATGTGTATCAATTCAAGACAGTTCTTCGCTTCATCAAGCAGTCATCCAATCTTCATTGAATGACGATCATATGTCGTTTGTATGACCCTTCGGAGTTTACGAACCCTTCATCGAGGAGTACGCCTGTCACCAGGGAATGGGATGGAATTCCGGATAGGCTTTGAGGTTTATCTCAGGCTTGCCGCGCGGGAAGTTCTTTGACTCCCTCTGCGCGGCGCCTTCTAGTCAGATGCAAGTTAGCCTGGCTGGATCAGCTGGTGTGAGAATCGTCATCGGTGTTGTAGAACTGCATTAAACTTTTCCGGAGGGACCAATCAAAGACAGCCTTCGGCCTACTTGCTGGCTGGAGGCGGCGGATGGTTCTTTTCGCCAAGTACGATCGCGGCGCTAATGCCACCGCCAACGATGAGGCCGGCGATAAGCCACTTGGTTCCTCTCGACATTCCACCAGGACCATTGATGTCCATCGTCTTTACGCAAAGAAGAGTACCAGCTGGCGCCTGTCGGTTGACCTGCGGGCGCTTCGACGGTGCCGGTGACGTAAACCTTGTCGCCGACATATCGATGGGAATCACGGCAGGTGAGTACGTACTTCACGTCCTCGTCCGTAGTCAGATAGTACGTTCCATTTTCAAAGCTCACGATGCCCAAACCAGAAAATGCGGTTTGGCTCGCTCCGGCGGCCTGCATCGCAAACGAGACCACATGGCCCGGGTGAACGTTCGCAAGCATGATTCCGTTGTTGCTTGAGACGCCGAAACTTCCCGCCAACGTTGCAACTTCCACAGTATTGCCGGGCTTCAGGGAAACTACACCGACTGAATTCGGCTCATTTGGAAATACGCGGACGTTACTCGCCTGGAGCTGAAATGAGTTCGACGCGATGACTTGGGTCTCGCCCTGCTGGAGTACGGCGTGATCACTGTACATGGTCCCGCGCGAATTTGTTGACAGGGTAATCTGCGTGCCTTTGTTCAGTCGCAGATTCGCGGTGGCCTGATCGGTTTCAACCACCGACCCGTTGAACAGGGTGGCGTTGCCCTTGACCACGTAGTTGTCCACGCGCATGTTTCCGCGCACGCTTGCAGTGCCAATCGAAACGGTCCCGGCCGCTGCATAGGACAACATGCACGACAGAATTGCTGCAATTTGCAGTTTCCTCAACATCGTTTGCCCTCACTGCTCGTGGTGCAGACACACCCCGGCGGTCCCTGCTCTTGGTTATACCGCAAAATCTTGCAGATGGCAACAAAAGCCCTCTTTAAAATCAGCAAGTTATGCAGTACATAAGTAATACGAAACGGCGATAATCACAGTCCCTTATTGAACTTAAGCAAGACTGACCAGTATTCCACAGGATTAACCATTTGTATTCAACGGGGCTCGCAAAGTTCATCCAGGCCGACGCTAGACCTGGAAAACAGCAATAGCGCAGCCTTCTTCTTTAGACTCTGATGCGGGTGATATGCTGCGGGTTAGCTATGAGGTCCACCAATCGTCAATGGGTCTTCGTTGCGCTGCGCTTCTCTGTAGCCTGCGCATGCTGTTGTGCGATCTGGTTCTCGTATAAGCTGGCCCGCGCGGACTTCCTGTTCAAGCAGGACACGGAATCATCGATACGCGCTGCAATTCGTCTCGTACCCGACGGCTGGGAATACTACATGCGCCTTGCCCAGTTCGATCAGGCGCATGCGCGAGATCACCTTGAAACCTCTTTGCGCCTTAACCCATATGATGCGCAGGCAGACGTTGAGTTGGGACTGCAATTCGAAGCCGATGGCGACTATGCCGGTGCGGAGAAGCAGTTCCTTGAGGCATACAACATCGACCACACCTATATGCCCCGCTGGAGCCTTGCCAACTATTATTTCCGGCGCGACAACATTCCGGCATTCTGGCAATGGGCCCGTAGTGCCGCTTACATGCCGTCCGATGACATCGGTTCGCTCCTCGAGCTTTGTTGGCGGGCTTCTCCCGATCCCGCTGTTTTGACCAGAACGCTCCTGAATGATAAGCCGGAGTTTCTTCGCCAATACATAAGCTTTCTTCTCGGGAAGGACCAGCCAGCCGCTGTTGCGGTTATTGCGCCAGACCTGGTCCGCGCAGGCGATCCACAATCGGATCTCGGGTTATTCCTTTCCGTCGTCAATCAACTGATCACTCGCAACGATTCAAGCGCTGCCAATGCCGTCTGGCATCTACTGGTCGCTCATCAGTGGACCTTCGCCGACCAGACGATTCCCAATAACGCCGCTTTTAGGCGCGCTCCGGTTGCTGTCGGTTTTGACTGGTCGCTTCCGGAATACCCAGGCCTTCATTCCTGGCCCGGATCTTCGGGCCTTGAGACGGAATTCAGTGGAACAGAGCCGGAGGACTGCGTTATTGCCGAGCAGTCAATTACCCTCGCTCCCGGGAACTATGCAATGAATTATGCCTACCGCACGTCAGAAATTTCTCCAGATACCGGTATCCGCTGGCAGATCATCAATCCCGTTTCGAACACCGTTCTCGCCGAGTCTCCTGACCTCTCCAGTGAGGACTTGAAATATTCTTCTTTTGGATTTAATGTACCTCCTGGCGCGTCCCTACTCCGCCTGCGCCTCTACTACAAGCGAACCCTGGGTACAACACACGTTTCGGGCACGCTTGATGTGCAGTCAACCCAGATTCAATCGCTCCCCAATTCATGAATTGTCCAGCCTGTGGTAGTTCCGACGTTCGATCTTCCAAACAGTCTCTATGGAGAGATAACATCCTGAGAGTGTTTGGCAGAGAGTCTATCCGCTGCAGAAAATGCCGGGAGCGTTTTTACGTTTCGCGTTCCGTTGCGATGAAGTCAGGCAACCCTCTCGTCCGGCGGCCGAAACAACTGTTTAGTTCGCGAACCAGGGGACGCATCGTCCGCCGCATCATCCTGGTCGCGGTCTTCACACTAGCCTTCGGGCTGTTTTGGCTCTTGCTCGATAAAATTGTTGGTTCAGTACCTTAGTCGCTTAATTTCAGCGCACCGGAACCGCCCTTCGCAGTCGCCCGATCTTGGCCGCGCGCAGATTTCCGCCTGGAGTACCGCTCTGCGAAGCGTTCCGCTTTTAGACTGCGTGCTTTCAGGGCAGGCTTGAACTGCCCCGCTCCATGCGCCTGCTCGTTCCATCCCCGGCGCGCGTCATATAGAGCACGCCAAGCAGAAGAAACATCCAACCCGACACGGCTGGGCGCGGAAACGGAAAATCCACACAGGCGTGCAGCATCACTGCGACCAGGCCCAATCCCCAGGGATTCCGAATCGCTGTAGGAACCGCAACCGCGAAGGGAATCAAGAGCAGCAGCAGGAACGGAATTCCACCATCTGCAGCAAACTCCGCCCAGTCGTTGTGGGTGTGGTTTGCATAGAACGGGAAATCCTTGATTGCGTATCTTTGATAGACCTCCGGGAAGGTGCCCAGGCCATAACCGATGAGCGGCCGGTGTTCAGCCATATCCACGGCCGCCAGCATGAATTCCTTCCGAACCAGGTAGGGGTCATTCTGTTGAAACCGCTCCCATACCCGCTCCCAGCCTACTGCCAATGTGAAGACAGCCGCCAGCACAGGCACAAGCACGAGCATCGCAGTCGTTGACCGTGTGGGTAGCCCGGTTTCAGGATCGCGCAGCTTCACCAGTCCAATGCCGATCATCACCAGCAGCTCAGCTGTGCAAAGAACCGCTCCAGCGCGCGACGCCGATCCTATGACGGATCCGTAAAGCAGACCGCCCGCTATCGAATACCACCATGATCGCCAACCCTCGCGCAATCCCCGCCACAATGCAATCGGCAGCGCGAGCTCAACAAATTGCGCGTAATTGTTATAGGACGGGAAAGTTGCATACACATCCGTATAGCCGCTCGGGAAGTACCACAGCACCAGCCCCCCGGATGTGAACAGCTGCGTCAGGCAAAGCACGGCCATAGCCGTGGCAAAGATCAAAAATACGCTTAACAGAGTGCGCCGCGCTTCCCGGGTTTGCGCCAGGGTCTGGGTTAGAAAAAAGACTCCCGCTAATGCGCCCCAGCGCAACACTGAGGCTCGGGTCTCCACACTTGAGGCTGTTGTGTGTGCCAGCAACTGGAGCAGCCCCCATAGCGGGACAAAGTAGATCAGCATGGGCGCCACGCCGCGGGCTATAGGTTCTTTTCCGCGGGAAATTCCGGCCAGCAAGTACACAGCCAGTAACGCGAAAACGCCAATCTGGAAAGATTGAAGCGCCCAGGCCGCCGTCACGAACATCGTTGCGGTCGCGTACGCCAGCAGCAAAAGAAGGCAAATGGGGATAGCGACCGGCGCTCGCCGATTTTCAGTGACCGCCGGGCTCATCGACCCGGGCTCCGCGTTGATAGGCACGACGGGCAATGCCTAATTGTATGCCACAACTCGGAGCCAAACGCAATTCGAACATGCACCGGCTCGAAGCTCGGAATGGAGACCTCCGAATACGTTTCTTAGGCTAGGCGTCCCCGGCGCTTCGGCCTATTTTCGACCTTCAACACACCTTTCACTGTCGCGCATTCAAACAGCCCTTTAGCCACAGTCCACATCAGCCGATGACTCCTCCAGCCGCAATCGTGACGCGCTTGGAGGCAGCATGAGCAGCATGAATTCAGTCCACGGTACGTTGATTGGTATCGTGTTGGCCTTCGGCTGCCTGGCGTGCTGTGCGCAAGATGCTCCTGGCCCAATTCGTAAGATGAACCAGGAGGCGCGTCTGTCCGCTCTCGGGACGGCTCCCTCCAGTGAACTCTCGTACAAGCGGTCATTCGAGATGCCTGCCGCGTCTTCCTCTTCAGCCGGATTTCTCCTTGCGCCGCCGAAACACAGGTTTCCTCGAACCGCGAGTACTGGATTCTTCCTTCTCAATGGTCTGCATTTGGGCATGGCCATCTTCGATGTGGAGATGACCCAGCATTGCCTCGCCGACCATCACTGCGTTGAGGGAAATCCGCTGATGCCTTCGTCCATGGGAGGCCAATTGGGCGTAGCCTTTGCGACGGTCGGCTTTGGAGCCTTGGCCAGCTACCGGATGAAGAAAAGCGACAGCAAATTGTGGATTCTGTCGCCGACAGTCGGCATCGCCGCCCACACTCTGGGTGTTGTCACAGGCTTCGCCCACCGCTAGCGTCACTCGTCTGTCGATCCGCCATTGAGCCGTGCGCCGTCGTCTTCAGGCACGTCGTTCTCGCAGCTTAAGCCCGGATTTTGCTGACAGCCCCTGCAGCGGAATCGTAGACTGCAATATAAGATGCAGGTCTCCGCCTCGCGGCAAACCATCACTGCCTCAGTTTCGTCTGCGGGGGATTACCGTCCAGCGATCGACGGGCTGCGAGCTGTTGCCGTCCTGACAGTCTTTCTCTTCCACCTCGATCATCCTTGGTTGCCGGGTGGCTTCGTCGGAGTCGACGTCTTCTTCGTCATTTCCGGCTATCTCATTACTTCCATTATTTTTCGGGACTTTGAGCGCAATCGATTCAGCTTCACACGCTTTTATCAAAGACGAATTGCCCGCCTGCTCCCAACATTTTTTACAGTTGCGCTCTCTACGATTGTTGCAGCCTCCTTTATCTATACAAGTCACGACCTTGCCTCAGCCGGCGCAACCCTCTCAGCAGCAGCCGCATCCATCGCAAACTTCAAGTTCATGTTTCAGGGCAATTACTTCGTCCTGTCGCCAGACGCGCAGCCATTTCTGCATTGCTGGTCGCTCTCAGTTGAAGAGCAATTCTATCTCCTCTTTCCCGCAATGTTTCTTCTCGTCGATTGGAAAGCACGGAAGCATCGAACCTTGATTTTGTTCATTCTCTGGATCGCGAGCCTGGTTTTTTGTGTGGTTCTCACCCATACTCGACCTCAGTGGGCCTTTTATCTCTTACCCACTCGCTCATGGGAGCTACTTACCGGCAGCATTCTCGCTTCCTTCACAGTTAGGGAGGCAAACAACAGCCGCCTGTGGGATCTCCTTCCCTGGGCGGGCCTGGCGCTCATCGCTCTATCGTTCGTTGTCATCAATGAAAACAGCGCGTTTCCCGGCCATCAAGCACTACTGCCGGTCCTCGGCGCGGCCTTTCTCTTGAATCCTTATAACAACCCCACAGGTCTTGCTGAGCGGCTGTTGTCCTGGCCGCCGCTGGTACTCATCGGACGCATGTCCTATTCCCTTTATCTCTGGCATTGGCCTGTCTTCTCTTTGGTCGATTACAAGCTCTATGCCGCTTCCACGTTGCATCGCATGGCGTTGAAAATTCTCATCAGTGTAATCGCTACTGTGCTCTGTTTCTATTGCATCGAACGCCCGAGCCGTGTCTTCCTGAATCGACCGGACAAAAAACGCCTGACGTTTACCGCACTCACGTGTTCACTGCTCATTTTGATTCCGCTCGGTATCGTCATCAGAAACAGTTACTACGTTAGCGCCGAGCCCAGGGACGTTGCCAATGGCGGGCTCCACTTCAATTCTTCTGCAAAGAGTGGCTCAATCGTTCTGATGGGCGACAGCGATGCCTCAATGTACGTAGGAATGATGAAGAAGCTGGCCCGGGAGCGGGATCAGACGCTGACCGTGATCAGTGTGGACGGAGGCGACCCACTCCCGCATTCATCCGGTGAAACCTCTCCGCTGTGGCTTGACTCGCTCGCAATCGTCAAACAACAGAAACCCGACATTCTCATTCTTGCGTGTATGTGGACAGCAAAACTTGCAAGCGACCCGGCCAGACTTGGCCTGGCGCTCAAGCAACTCGAGCCCTTGGCTCGTTCCGTTATCTTGCTCACGCAGCCGCCAACTCTTTCCAGCAACGAAAGCCGCGAAGGCGTTCGGGCAGGGAATCGCCTGCCATTTGTTGAAGCCCCCGGCGAACGCGCGGCGCGAGCCAGTCTCAACCGCCTGGTATCAAGCTTTCAAGGCGGTAACGTCAGCGTCGTCGATGTAGATCCAGATCTCATCAACAGCGAAGGAGTAATTCGATTCGCTGACGACCGGGGCAGGCTGATCTACCAGGACACCTATCATCTAACCGACGCAGGAACCGATCTAGTTGAGTCCGATCTGATCGGCACCATCTCCGGCCAGGGCCCGAACCGGCTGAAATAGCTGCCCACCGTCCCTTCGGGCTCCTCCCTCCCTGTCTTCGCTCCTTGACATCCGGCGAGTTTCAATCGCACAATATGACTGTTGGTCAAGAATGAGGAAAAGTCATTCATGCGTATCAGTCGCTCCACCGGCCGCTCGGCATTGTCAATCGCGTCCGCCCCTCCCCAAAAAATCGATCCACAGCCCCTGGGTCGTCGCCAACGCCGCGCCAGCGAAACCCGCCTGCGCTTGTTTCGCTGCGCACTCGCCCTCATCGCCGAGCGCGGCCTGCCCAACGTTACCGTCGAAGACATCACCGAAGCAGCTGACGTAGGCAAGGGAACCTTCTTCAACTACTTTGAAACCAAAGACCATGTCCTTGGCGTGATGGCTGAGATTCAGCTCGGCAAAATCAAAGAAGCAGCGCTCGCAGCCTCCGCTGGAAAACTGCCCATTCAAGCCGTACTCGGTCGGCTCGCCAAGCGCCTCTCCGAGGAGCCCGGTCGCAGCCCCAGCCTTGCCCGCGCGCTCATCTCCTCCTTCCTGGCCACCGAGAGCGTCAGAGAAATCCTGAAACGAAACATGCATGTGGGTCGTAAGACCATTGGGGAAGTCATTGCCGCCGGCCAGATGCGCGGCGAGATCAATCCGAAGCTGAAGAAAGAGAAGGTTGCCATGCAATTCGTTCAGTCGGTCATGGGAACTGTCTTGTTGTGGTCGCTGCACCAGAAGCCCGCGCTCGGCTCATGGATTGATGACAGCTTTGAACACTTTTGGAGATCGATAGCTGTAGTCGAAAAGAAGCAGGCGTTATGAAATTAAACGTAATCAAGATCGCTCTTCTATTCCTTGTTGCGGGCGTGGTCCCGGTCGCAACCTGCTCAGCACAGCAGTCCCCGCCCTACCGGTTGACCCTGCAGGATGCCATTCAAAAGGCTCTTCAGGCCAATCTCAACGTGCTGGTAGCCGGCACACGCGTGGACGAAGCAAATGGCGCGCGAGAACGAAGCATGGCTGCGGCGTTACTCCCTCGCGTTAACGCGCAAACATACGCCAATTATCAAAATCGCAACCTTCGAGCATTCGGCATCTCGGTACCGGGTCTGCCTCTTCCCAGCGTCGTCGGGCCATTCTCGAATTACGACTTCCGCATTTACGCGCAGCAGAATGTGATCGACCTCGCCAGCTATCGCACATTCAAAGCCAGTGAACTCGCGGTCGACGCCGGCAAGCTGGATGAGCGGGATGCGCGCGACCTCATCGTTCGTTCGGTCGCAGCAATTTATCTTCAAGCACAGTCCGCCGCCGCTCGCGTGGATGCCGCACAATCCCGAGTGACGGACTCGAACCGCCTTCTCAAGCTCGCGCAAGACAAGCATGACGCAGGAACAGCCACTGGCGTAGATGTACTCCGCGCCCAGGTGCAGCTTGCCAACGATAATCAGGCACTGCTGGTCGCTCGGAACAACTTCCAGCTGTCGCTGCTGTCCCTGGCGCGCAATCTGGGCCTCAATCCCGGCACGCCGCTTGAGCTGGCAGAGACGCTGAACTACAAAGCCCTCCCAGAGGCTCAAGCTGAAAGCCTCTTGCCCGCAGCTCTCAAATCCCGTGCCGATTATCTTTCCCTAGTTGCGCAACGTCAGACCCTCGTCGAGCAGCAGCGCGCCAGTCGAGCCCGCTTCTATCCCAAGCTCAGCATCAACGGGAATATCGGCGAGCTCGGCCGCAGCATCGGCAGCGTGCAAACCACCGGCCTGATTCAGGGCAAATTGACTTCACCGTCTTCGATCGTGATCGCGATGGTGAAGCAGAGCAGATTGCGAGCCGCATCAAGCGCATCGACGATCAAATCGCCGACCTCGACCGCGGAGTTGACGAAGACATCCGTGAAGCCCTTCTCAATCTGGATTCGGCTGCCCAGCAAGTGACCGTCGCCGAGCAGGGGCAGGGAACTGGCGCAGAAGGAACTCTCTCTCGCTCAGGATCGTTTCCAGGCAGGCACTGCCAATAACGTTGAGGTGGTCACTGCACAGGACGAACTCGCCCGCGCCGACGAGAACTACATCGTTGCCGTCACCAGCCATATGGACGCCAAGTGTGCACTCGCTCGCGCCCTGGGCGACACGGAGAAAAACATTCTTGAGTTTCTGGGCAATCCGTAAAAAGCGCTCACATCCGTTACGAGCGCAATACGTTCTTGCTCACGAGGATCGACACCATGAAACGACTCATTCCGGTTTTCATTCTGCTCGCCGTGGCCATTGCCGCCGGACTCTACTTCTATCCGCGGCTCACTAAGAAGCCGGCGCCAGACAATCAGCTCGCGCTCTCCGGCAACATTGAAGCGCACGAGAGCCTTGTGAGCTTCAAAGTGCCAGGCCGCATCACCGACCTTCCCGTAGAGGAGGGCCAGCAAGTCGAGCAGGGCGCTCTGCTGGCGCGCCTTGAAGATGCCGACATCAAACAAAAAGTCCGCATCGACGAGGCCGGTGTCAATGTGCGCGAGTCCAATCTTGCGCTCACGCTGGCTGGAACCCGCGAGCAGGAAGTCAAGGCATCCGCGCAGGCAGTGGCCGATGCGCAGGCCGATCTGAACGAGAAAAAACTCGACAGCGATCGCGCCCAGCAGCTTTTCGCTAAAGATGAAATTTCTGCGCAGGATCGCGACCTGGCAGCAACCGCACTCAAGCGCTCCGAAGCCGCCTTCAAGACTGCTCAGCAGCGGCTGAACGAGGCAGAGGAAGGCAGCCGCAAGGAAGACATCAACATTGCCCGCGCCAACCTTGCTCAAGCCAATGCCAATCTCGCCCTCTCCCGCATCAACGAAACCTATACCACTTTGCGAGCCCCATCCGCCGGAGTCGTTACCGTGCGCCAAGCCGAACTTGGAGAAGTCGTTTCCCCGGGCTCTCCTGTCGTGACCTTGGCGGATCTGGATCACCTCTGGCTGCGTGCGTACGTTGCCGAAACCGACCTTGGAAAAATTCATTGGGGCCAGACAGCAACCATCACGACGGACACCTATCCGGGCAAACAGTACCAGGGGCGCATCTCTTTCATCTCGCCGGATGCGGAGTTCACGCCGAAGAGCGTCCAGACAACCACTGAACGTGTCACCCTCGTCTATCGCATCAAAATCGATATCGATAATCCCAACCATGAGCTCAAGCCAGGCATGCCAGCTGACGCGCACATCGAACTCGCCGTCGCGCCCGCATCTACGCCGGCAGGGAAATGACAACTCCGGACCAATCCGCTGACAGCCCGGCGATCAGTGCCGAAAATCTCACCAGGAGTTTTCCTGGTGTGCGTGCCGTCGATCATCTCAGCTTCGACGTGTTCCCTGGAGAAATCTTCGGCCTGGTTGGCCCCGATGGAGCAGGCAAGACGACCACGATGCGCATGCTGGCTGGCATTCTTCCTCCCGATTCCGGCAAGGCAACTGTGGCGGGGCGCGATGTGGTTCGCGATCCTGAAGGAGCGAAACACGCCCTAAGTTACATGCCGCAGCGCTTCGGGCTCTATGAAGATCTCACCGTCGACGAAAACATTCGCTTCTATGCCGACCTGTTTGGGATACGCAAGGTTGAGCGTGACCAGCGTTCCGCGCAGTTGCTTCAAGCTGCCGGCATGAGCGAGTTCAGGGCCCGTATGGCCGGCAAGCTTTCCGGTGGCATGAAGCAAAAGCTCGGCCTTGTCTGCGCTCTCATTCATCACCCCAAGGTGATCCTCCTCGACGAGCCGACCACAGGTGTCGATCCGGTTTCACGCCGCGACTTCTGGCGCATTCTTTATGAACTCATCGCTGAAGGAGTCGCAATCCTCACCTCGACGGCTTATCTCGACGAGGCCGAGCGTTGCCATCGCGTCGCCCTCATGCATCAAGGCAAGCTACTTTTTTGTGACACGCCCTCCAATCTCAAGTCGAGTTTCGGCAAGGGCGTTTTGTCTGTTACTTCATCCGAGCCTCGCCACCTGCGAAAGGAACTCGAGCATGCGGACGGCATCTCGAGCCTGGTCATGACCGGCGACGGTGTGCATGTTGTGGTTGACGATGCAGGCAGACGCATCCCCGAGTTTTACGCCCTGCTCCAGAACGCCGGTGTGAGCTTCGACGGGATTTTTGAGGTGGCTCCGACGATTGAAGACCTGTTTGTGAATGCAGTAGCGGCGGAAACGGAGCGTCATGCCTGAGCCAGTGAATTCGGTCAAGGTCGAAAACCTGGTAAAGCGCTTTGGCGACTTCGTCGCTGTCGACAATCTCAACCTCACGGTGACCAAGGGCGAAGTCTTCGGCTTTCTCGGTCCCAAATGGGGCAGGGAAGTCCACGACCATTCGCATGCTCTGCGGGCTCCTCAAACCCACATCGGGCCGTGCTCAAGTTGCTGGATTCGATGTCGGCCGCAAGCCCGAGGAAGTGCGCCAGCACATCGGATACATGTCGCAAAAGTTCTCGCTCTACAACGACCTAACAGTCCTTGAAAACCTCCATCTTTTCGCCGGACTCTACAGCGTACCTTCAGCCAAACTCAAAGACCGCATTGGGTGGGCTCTCAAAATGGCCGACCTCAAAGGCCAGGAGAACCTGATTACTGGAACGCTTCCCGGCGGTTGGAAGCAGCGTCTGGCGCTTGGTTGCGCCGTTTTGCATCAGCCGCCCGTCCTGTTTCTTGACGAGCCAACCTCCGGTGTCGATCCCATCTCGCGGCGGCAGTTCTGGGATCTTATTCACAACATGGCTGAAGACGGCGTCACCGTCTTTGTCACGACGCACTACATGGAAGAGGCCGAATACTGCAATCGTCTCGCTCTCATCTTTCGCGGGAAAATGGTCGCCCTCGGCACTCCATCGGAGCTCAAGCGCGGCTCCATGAAAGGCGAAATCCTGCTGGTCCAATGTGAGCCGCTGGGTACCGCGATTGAGGCTCTTCAGAATGCGCCCGGCGTGATCGATGCCGCAGTCTTTGGCAACGCGCTCCACATCGTTGTTGACGACGCAGCCACAAGCGCAGCCGCGCCTTCAAAAACTTCTCGAAGGTCGCGGCGTCACGGTTACCCACATTGAGAAGATCCGTCCTACTCTCGAGGACGTATTCGTTTCACTCACCACCTCACGCGCAGGCGGGCAGGAGGTCAAAGCATGAGCTTCACGCGATTGCTGGCCGTTGCACGCAAAGAGGTCATTCATATCCTGCGCGATTCGCGCAGCCTCGGTATCGTCGTCATCATGCCCGTCACGCTCATGCTTCTCTTCGGCTACGGCGTCAATCTCGACCTCAAGGGGCTACCTGTCTACGTCTACGACCAGGACGGCAGCCAGCAAAGCCAGGATCTGCTCAAGCGCTTTCAGTCGAACGAATATTTTCATATCGTGCGCGTGGTTTCCAGTTACGGCGCAGTCACCCGTGCGCTCGATGACGGCAGCGCCAAGATGGGCATCGTCATTCCCTGGAATTTCTCGCAGCGCCTTACCGGCGGCGGCCCCGTCGAAGTGCAGGCGCTCGTCGACAGCACCGATGACAACACCGCCAACGTCCTCATGGGATACTCTCAGGCCGTCGTTCAGGGTTACTCCTCAGGCATTCAGCTCAACTGGCTGCAGTCCCACGGACAATCCATTCAGCCGGCGCCCATCGGCGTGGATGTACGCACATGGTTCAACGAGGATCTTGAGAGTAGCGCATTCATCATCCCCGGAGTACTGGCTCTGGTCATGTCCGTCATCGGCGCATTCCTTACCTCCCTCACCATCGCGCGCGAGTGGGAACGCGGTTCCATGGAGCAGCTAATCTCGACTCCCGTCACCGCAATGGAAATCATGCTGGGCAAGCTCGCGCCTTATTTCGTCCTCGGCATGTTCGATGTGGCCGTGTGCGCGTTTCTCGCCATCAACTGGTTCCATGTTCCATTTCGCGGTTCTTATCTCACCCTGGCGATCAGTTCGGCTCTCTTCATGGTTGTCGTACTTGCGCTCGGTTTTCTCATTTCGGTCCTCGCCAAAAATCAGTTTGCCGCCAGCCAGATTGCACTCCTTGTCACTTTCCTTCCCGCCTTTTTGTTGTCAGGTTTCCTGTTTGCCATTGACCAGATGCCCGTTGTCCTCCAATACATCACGCGCATTCTTCCTGCTCGCTATTACGTCTCGGTGCTCAAACAGATTTTCCTTAAGGGAACGCCCACGTCCATGCTCTACGCGGACTTGATCCCGCTCGCCATCTTTGCTGTGCTGCTGGCGCTCATCGCAACCCGCTCCTTCCACAAGCGGCTGGAGTAACGGAGAACCATGATGTTCGGTCGCCTCAAGCAGATGCTGATCAAGGAGTTCATCCAGGTCTTCCGCGACAAGCGGACGCGCTTCATCCTCATCGGTCCGCCGATTGTGCAAATGCTCATCTTCGGATACGCGGCCACATTCGACATTCATCATGTGCCGACTGTCGTGCTCGATTTCGATCAGAGTCAGCAGAGCCGCGATCTGGTCTCGCGCTTTACTTCCAGCCCCTACTTCAACGTGCAGCGCCAACTCACGCAATCCAGCCAGATTCGCGAACTCATTGATAGTGGACAGGCAACCGTCGGCATCGAGATTGATGCAGGCTTCGCGCAAAAGCTCCTCAAGGGCCAGACCGCGCCCGTGCAGGTGATCGTGGATGCAACCAACTCCAACACCGCCCTCATTGCATCCAGCTACATCACCCAGATCGCACTCGGCTTTGCGCAGAGCTATCAAAAGGACCGCATCGGCCGCATCGCGCCGCAACTCATCGAACAAATGCCGTCGGTCGAGCTTGAGCAGCGCCCCTGGTACAACCCCGGCCTCAGCAGCCGCTGGTTCTTCGTTCCCGGAGTCATCGGCAGTCTCACGCTGGTCCTGGTCATCACGCTTACTGCATTCGCCGTGGTGCGCGAGCGCGAAATCGGCACACTTGAGCAGATCATGGTCACGCCCATCCGGCCTGTCGAATTCATCCTCGGCAAGACGCTGCCTTTCTTCCTGATCGGCCTCTTCGACGTCTCGCTCATCGCCGTCGTCGGAACGTTCTGGTTTCAGGTCCCCTTCCGCGGTCACATCTCGGTCCTGTTTACCGGCGCGGTCCTCTTTATCATCTGCATGCTGGGCATGGGCCTGCTCATCTCCACTATTTCTGCCACGCAGCAGCAGGCCATGGTCACCGCATTCTTCTTCATCATGCCGGCCATTACGTTTTCCGGTTTCGGATTCCCCATCGCCACCATGCCCCAATGGCTGCAATACCTCACCTACCTGATGCCGCTTCGCTATTTTCTGGTGGTGCTGCGCGGCGTGTACCTGAAAGGCGTGGGGATGGAAATCCTCTGGCCGCAAATGGCAGCGATGGCCGGCCTGGGTTTCGGCCTGCTCACCCTCGCCATTCTCCGCTTTCATAAGGCATTGGATTAGAGCGTCTTTGAAGGCGCGGGCCCTGGCTGGCAGTCAATTCCAATAGATGATCGTCAATCTCGCTCAGGCGAATAAATGGCGATAGTATATCGTCATCGAAAAACGATCAACGACGAGCCCGACGGGACGATGACGGTGCAGCAATTCCGTGCATCGTTTGGAAAGAAGGTGCAGAGTGGCGAGCAGTTGAGCTGGCAATCACACCAGAATCACGTGTCCGAACTGGCACGCCCGCCTTGCCACGGCTTCGTCTCGTGCCGCTGGGCGGCAGACTCATTGGGCCGACTGCCCTGGGACATCGCGCAATCCGAGTTCATGGCTTATCTGATTTGCTTCTGGGCGTGATTGTGGTCAGGACAAATTCCAAGCCATTGTATTTGCAGATGAATAGGGGCTCTCGAGCATCGGTCACAAACCCGGATCGACTGCGGATCGCCGGAAACTGCCCCAAAAGCTGTTCCAATCTATCCCAAGAACTTGCAGGGTAGCGGGTATCGGCCAGATACTTCACGTCTTTTGACCTCAAAATATCATCAGCCGTCTTTCCCGCCAGATAATCAGCAAGAACGTCAGCGGAGGTCAAGGCCATCAAATCAACGAAACGGTGATTTATCGCGACGTATGCTATTTCCCCGAGATCTGACGACGCGATGAATGCACGTCCATCGATCTCGGTATTGATGAATTTGCCGAGATTCTCCCGGCACTCCTGGTGGCCGGCTAAGCTTGTCATGTTTCGCCAGCCGAACCTCGCCCCCGCCGCCGCCTGTGCGTATAGTGCCGCCACTATCAGGGCGAGGACGGATATTCTTATCAGGGTCCTAAACTCAACCATCATTTGCGCAAGAAGTGGGGCTGAAAAGGCATAGACGATTGGCAGCAGGTGAACCGAATACCGAGACCAATCCGATTTTGGCCCGAGAGCTACAGAAGTGAGGCTCAATGTTAGGTATACCAGGACAAAACCGTACCTCCGGCTAAACAGCACAGGCACCCCCAGGAGAAGAGGGATGGACGCGTAGCGTTTCCACAAATAAATCATCTCGAGCGGGGCCGCCTTGTAATAGATCGAAACCTTTTTCATCTGATAGGCATGAGAAATCCACACGCCATAGTAAGCGTGTTTGGCAAAGTAAAAGCCAGCAAACGCGAGCAACACTCCAGCTAAAGGTACCCAGTTTCTCTTGCTCCACCTCCGGCATGTCACAAGCACTATCACATATGGGCAAACCAAAAGGATGCCTTCAAAGCGGGTGAAGGCCGCTGCAGCGATGGCCAGACATATTACCGCAGGTCGTGCGTCGATCACCATGAGGTAGATCGCGAGTATCATGAGAGTAGCCCACGGCAGAGTTTCCATGCCGCTGAGCGTCCAACTCGAAAGAAACCCGTTAAAGCAGCACGCAACCGCAACGATGAGTGCGGCCCGGCTGTCTGAAGAGAGATAATGGGCCAGCTTATAAACAAGCCCGGAAATCAAACCCAGCGATAAAACGCCTATCAGGCCACCCACCAATTCAAGATCTCTTACATGAAGGAGCCAACTGGCGGAGAGGGCAAGAGTGTACAGGAAGGAGGATGCCGAATCTGTCCGCTCGCCGACGTTGAAGACTAAGCCGTGGCCCTGCGCAAGATTGATCGCATACCTATATGTAATGTAGGTGTCGTCGTACTGGTGGCGAAAAAAGCTCTCGGTTCGTGCGTAAATCGCAAGTAGTGCGACGATAGGAATCAGCAGTATGACCATTCGCCAAACGCGTGCCATGTTCCACGAAGCGGCGATCCTGTTTTTCTGTGAAACGGTCTCAATGGAGGTCATTCAGCAGAGTTTATCCTATTCTCGGCCCAGAGCGAATACGCTCCGGCACAGCCGGAGGCTTCGCAGTTGTTTGTAGCTTTTCACGCCGGATTCTAAATCATTAACCAGGAGGATATGGTGACTACTGTCTGGGTGTCGTTGTTTACACGGTGAACATCGGTGAATCTTAGAAGGGATATCTTCGTCGGTTATTTTCGGGTCGGAGCCCGCCGCCGGAACTTGAGGAGCCGCCGCCCCGGGCTTGGACCCGAGCAGGGACAATCCACGAATGACAATTTCCGTCGTTTGGCGCTTTTCCCCGTCCTTTTCCCAGACGCATATCTGTAACTACCCCTCCACATGGACCCTCGCGTCCTTGCGAACATAATCGCAAATCATCTCATCTGTGTGCGAAGGCCACCAGCCGATGCCACTCCGTGACCTCTTGGAGCTCACGGCCCTCAGTAAGTATCCCCCGGCAGAGCCGGGGGCTTTACGATGTGAGCCGCTCAAAGCGGCTTGAGCGGGGACGCTAACGCGGCCCCGGTTGCGTTGAGCCACCTTGACGGTGGCTGGTCACTTCCACAGGTTCAGTTGGTCCAAGCGCTCGTCTTCCTTTTCCTGGTTGCGGATGTAGTCGCGAATCACGGCTTCATCCCGCCCCACTGTCGACACGAAATATCCTCGCGCCCAGAAGTTTTGCCCAGCGTAGTTCTGCTTTCGTTCCCCGTACATCCGAGCCAGATGGATCGCGCTCTTGCCCTTGATGAACCCCACCACTGCGACACCGCATACTTGGGCGGAATCGAAATCATGATGTGCACATGGTCGGCCAGAAGATGACCTTCCTCAATGCGGCACTCCTTCTGCTCGGCCAGTCTGCGGAACACCTCGCCCAAATGCTGGCGCAGATTGCCGTAAAGCACCTTCCTGCGGCATTTCGGAATAAAAACAACGTGGTACTTGCACTCCCATTTCGAGTGGCTTAAGCTTTCATACTCGTCCATCCGGATTCTCCTTGATGTGTGCTTGGCGGCTCACCTCGAAGAGTTTCTGGATGGACTCCCGGAAATGTCAAACTGCTACTGCCTCCCCGGCAAAGCCGGGGGAACTCCCCGTTGGATTAGCTGCCGTCCAGGTAACTGGTTGCCACCGACAGGTTAGCCAGGACGCGCCTGTAGACGTCGAGACGATCTTAGGGTCCTGTCCGACATGGCCGAGCAGGGTACCCTGGCCGGTGGCTACCGCGTTGTCGCTGAACTGTGCAACGCTTCGGCCGGATCATAGTCTGACATCTGCAAATTCTTCATTCGGAGAAATGGCTCTTCAACAAAATGCCAACTCAGCCATGCCAGGCCGGCAGTGACCGGGAGTGCAATCAGGAAATTAAGAACAGCATGTCGTAGGGAAGGAAAGGAAGCAATGACCTGCTGGACCGGAAATGCATAAAGGTAGATACCGTAGGAGAGGTCAGTTTTCTCGGTCCAGCGGGTGAAGCGCCAGCGGCGGCCGGTTCCGATTGACAAGATCAGGTAGCTTCCGACGAAAGGGAATATTACCCCCCAGAGTGGAGGAAACCTGGAAGACAGAAGCAAAACGGCCCCGCATGCGACTCCGAGCGGAACAGACAACACCCGGATGATCTTGTCTCGAAATAGCCAGCACAGCATTCCTGCAAGGAAATAAGTCAGGAATCGCGGCTCGGACTGCCAAACCACGCGTCCGAGAAATATCCTGGCCACATAGAAGAGCCAGACGCCAAAAGCAAAAAGCAAAATGAGCCATCTTCTTTTGAAAAGGCAAAACAGTCCGACGACCGCAACCAAGAGGTAACAACCGAACTCTATGGAAATTGTCCACAGAGACCCATTGATCGCACCGGGCAGGGGGTTGGCTGAGAAGGCGCTCGGGTGAATCATGCTAAAGGAGCCAAGGAAGACCAGATCATTCAAAAACCCATAAACCCATGCGCGAGATAAGATCGAGTGGCGAAATGCTGGGTTGAAGACCAGAGCGATCAAAATGGAAACGGTGGTCGCGACGAGAAATCCCGGATAGATGCGAAGAATCCGTTTGAATAGGAAATTCTGCATTGATTTTGAACGAAGCCAGCTGGCCGTTATCAACATGCCGCTAATCAGGAAAAAAAGATTGACAGCCACCCCTCCAAACGAGTCCTGCCAGGTTGTAATTCTCCCCAGTGGTTCGCGGTCCATTCCGCCGTAAGAAAGGGGAAAGGCGTGTGACACGATCACGAGGACGGCGAGGACAAGACGAAGGGCATTGAAGTTGTTGAAATGTTCGCGTTCGACGGTCGGCATCGGTTGGCGCATGTTGAGAGTTTAAGGGACTGATTTACGCTACGGCACTGAAATATGGCAGTTCTTATTGCATAGGGTTTCCAAAGTGAGGAGGTTTCCCAATGCTGTCATCGCACCAACGCCGAGGGCCGACGTGCAATTTAATGGGGGAGTGGCCCACCGATCCAGCACTTGACTCTCGTCCTGCCGGTTTTGATGTGCCTCATGCAAGATCGGACCTGCAGGTGCGGGTCCTGCCCTTGTCTCCACCGTGCCTGATGCCCGTGATTGCGGATCAGGCAGCGCCATCGACAACTTGCCCCCCCGTTGATGTACCTTTACCTTTGGCCTTCAATTAACTTCCGGTCAAAGCCGAGCCGAATTGGCCGGAATCGCCCGGGAATATGCGGCCCACGCCGCCTGGCAGGATGGGAAACTCAGGGAGCAAGTGATCCAATGATGGAATTCCACATTTCGCGGAATGCGCGCCAGCGCTATCAGTTCGCTGAGTCTCTCTTCTCCTATACGGGCAACGTGGTCTTTGCCAATATGGCCTGCCTGCCGCGAGTTCGCGTACCGCATGAATCAGGTTCGCGACGTCGAAAAGCATCCCGACCGCGTCGTCCATGCCGGCCAGCTTTACGCCATGGGCCTCATCGACGAGGCCAGCCATGTGCTGATGGCGCGCTACCGCGAGCAGTTCGATCCGGAGGTCATGACCGTCGGCCCTGGATTGGTTCTCCGCCCATGTGGGTGCCGATGCCGCTTGACGCCATGCTGCTCGCCTTCGTCGAGCAATTCCCGGGTTCAAGCGTGATCCGCGGGCTTGAAACGCCCCGCCAATGGCTTGCCGGCCAATCTGACGGCATGCCTCACCGCGAGGCGGCTCTTGAAGAACTCCTCCTGCTTTGGACCGCCAACCGTAACCAGGCATTCCGGCCCTTCGAGGAGTTGTTCGAAGATCGCACGCTCGCGGAAAAGACCGTCTACCGCGAGGTAACCCAGCGCATGCCGGAGTACTTTGCTTCCCGGCCGCTCATCCCGCTCCCGAACGCCAAGCCGATGAGCCTCCTCGAGCTGCTGCGCGCCCCGGCCGTCGGTTCACCGGACTCCCTCAGCGATCAGCTTGCCCTCATACAAAAACTTTGGAAGCCGCTCATTGGCGACAGCCTGGAGCGCCTCCTTGAACTGGCGGCCGCAATCCTCCGCGAGGAAGAACTCGCCATTTGGACGCAGTTCAACCCTCCCGACGCGAATGCAGCCGAGGGCGCGCGGCGCCACGGGCACAAGAGCCCCTTTGCCGACGGCCATTCCGAGGTGCCTGTCTTTGGCGACCCGGCCAACGAGTACGAAAAGTTTTCGCCCGATACGGCATGGATGCCCAACACCGTACTCATCGCCAAGAGCACCTACGTGTGGCTCGCGCAGCTCAGCCGCAAGTACGGACGTCACATCGGCCGCCTCGATGAGATTCCCGATGCAGGACCTGCAGGAACTTGCCGATCGCGGCATCAATTCACTCTGGCTCATCGGCGTGTGGGAGCGCAGCCGTGCCTCCCGCACCATCAAGCAGCTCTGCGGCAATCAGGACGCCGTAGCTTCCGCCTATTCGCTCTTCGACTACACCATCGCCGATGACCTCGGCGGCGAGGCGGCCTACATCACTCTGCGCGATCGCTGCTACCACCACGGCGTCCGCCTCGCCAGTGACATGGTGCCCAACCACATGGGCATCGATTCGCCCTGGGTCATCGAACACCCCGAGTGGTTCATCTCGCGCCCAGACTCACCCTATCCCGCCTATTCATTTGAAGGCCCCGATCTCTCGCATGACGGCCGCTGCGAAATCAAAATCGAGGACCACTACTTCTCCCAGTCCGACGCCGCCGTCGTCTTTCGCCGCCGCGACCGCGCCTCCGGTGAAACGCGCTACATCTACCATGGCAACGACGGCACCAGCTTCCCATGGAACGACACCGCCCAGCTCGATTACCTCAATCCCGCCGTGCGCGAGCAGGTCATCCAGACCATCCTCCATGTAGCTCGCCTGTTTCCCGTCATCCGTTTTGACGCGGCCATGACGCTGGCCAAGCGCCACTTTCATCGCCTCTGGTTTCCCGGGCCCGGCTCGAGCGGCGCCATCCCCTCACGAGCCGAATATGGTATGAGTCAGGCGGACTTTGACCGCTGCATGCCTCACGAGTTTTGGCGCGAGGTTGTCGATCGTGTTGCCGCCGAAGTTCCCGGCACCCTCCTCCTCGCTGAGGCCTTCTGGCTCATGGAGGGCTACTTCGTGCGCACCCTCGGCATGCATCGCGTCTACAACAGCGCTTTCATGAACATGATGCGCGACGAGGAGAACGCCAAGTATCGTTCGGTCATCAAGAACACCCTCGAGTTCGATCCCGACATCATGAAGCGCTACGTCAATTTCATGAGCAATCCCGACGAGCGTACCGCGGTCGACCAATTCGGCACTGGCGATAAGTGTTTCGGCGTCGCCGTCATGATGTCTACGCTGCCTGGATTGCCCATGTTCGGCCACGGACAGATTGAAGGGATTCACTGAGAAGTACGGCATGGAGTACCGCTGGCCCCGCTACGAAGAGAATCCGGACCAGCGGCTGGTCGATCGCCATCAGCGCGAAGTCGCGCCCTTGCTCAAGCGTCGCTGGCTCTTCGCTGAAAGCAGCAACTTCCTGCTCTACGACTTCTTCCACGCCGGTGGCTCGGTGGACGAAAACGTATTTGCCTACTCCAACCGCAATGGCGACGAGCGCGCTCTCGTCGTCTACAACAATCGTTATGGCAGCACCCGCGGCACCGTCGATTACTCTGCGGCCTACGCGGACAAGGGCTCAGGCCAGCTTCGCCAGCAGCGCTTGCGCGATGGCCTCGGCCTTGGTGGCGGTCCCGGCGTCGTTCTTGCCTTTCGCGACTCGCTCACCGGCCTTGAATACCTCCGCCGAGCAAACGATGTGCTTGATCAGGGTCTCACCGTCGACCTGCACGCATACCAGTGCCACGTCTTTCTCGATTGGCGTCCAATGCACTCCACCGCGCAGTACCCATGGGACCGTCTCTGTGATTTTCTCAACGGCCGTGGCGTTCCCAACCTTGAAGATGCGCTCATCAACATGGAACTGCGTCCCGTTCACGACGCCCTCCGCCGGCAGTTGGATCCGGCCATCGTCCGCCTATTCGCCGACCGTGCCGATCATCCCCGCCCTGTCGCTCCGGAGACGCCAAAAAGTCTTGAGAAGGAGCGGAACGAGTTCTTTGACCAGGCCTGGGCGCGTTGCGAAATATTCCTGCGCGCCGCACAAGCAGCCTACATTGCGCGTCTTCCTGAGCAGGATCGCCCATCCATCGACGCCATGCCTGCCGACCCCGGCCTGCTCGCTTCTGCTTTCCGCAAGCGCCTGCGTGCGGCCATGCGCATCCCCGCCACTGAAGCGTTGTTCCCGGCTCCATGGACAGTAGCCGCCCGCCGCATATTGCCCAGCCCCAGTCCGCAGCTCACGGCTACCGCAATATGGGGACCCATCCTCGCCTGGTGCGCTCTTGAGCTCCTGGCCGAGTCCATCGATCTTGAAAACCCGGAGCGCCTAGCCCTCGATCTGTTTGACCGCCTGCGCCTCCGCGAACCTTTTGCCCAGGCATTTAATGCTCTCGGATTTGAAGGCGAAGAAGGCTGGCGAGTTGCCGCCCGCATCAAGGTCGTGCTTCTTGCAGCCACAGGCGCAGGAAAGCCGGAAGAGCCTCCTCAAGAACCCAAATTGCCGGTTGAGCAAGAATCACCAGCAACAACGGACCCGAAAGCTGCCACGCCCAAAGCGAAGGCTCCAGCCGCAGAACCCGTGAGCCGACAGACGGAGGCCCCTGAATCCGCCATTCCCAGCGATGAGCGGTTAGCCCTTGCGCCAGCCCTCTGGCTCGATCCTGATGTGCGCTGGCTGACGGGCGTCCACGAAGCCGAAGGCCACGCCTATCTGGTCCGCGAGCAATATGAAGAGCTCCTCTGGTGGTTGCTCATGCCGTCCTTGCTTCGCGTCGCCGCAGAACCCGCTCCCAGCCGCGCCGATGTTGAGGAACTGAGCAAGACCGTCGAAGAGGCGCTCGCTACCGCCGAAGCCGCCAAATACCGAATCGATCAGCATCTCGGTGCAGCTGCTCCTGCAGACGAAGAGACACCCGTCGAAGAGACCGCCGAATCGATTAATAAGGTGACGACGCAGCCCGAAGCCACAAGGCCGACGGAAGAAGACTCAATCAACATGCCTGAACCATAGGCTGTGGGCGAAGTCCTCGCGTCTGTTTGCCAATCCCTGCTTGATAGCCAGATCGTCATCAACTGCAGAGATGACTGGGCGGTTCCTTGTTCCGCTTCCGGGATCAGCTCGCCTTGAAAAGCATTCTTCAAAATATTCTTGCCTGGCCTGTCCCCAGAACGGGTTGAGCTCGGTAGTACATATTACAGGGCATTCACCCATTGGGTACGGCCGTCTGGTGAAGCTGACGCAGTTGGCTGCAGGAGTTCATCGCGCTCGTTGCAACCAGGCCAAGCCCTTTTGATTACCTCAAGTGTGTTTCAAACGACCGGCTCGTAAGAAACCTGGACAATGCAGATGTGATCACAGGCACTTTAACCTTCAATGGCGTTAATCTCAACTTCTTATCCGGGTCCTCGACTCCGCGGAACCGAACTCCTAGGGGGAAATCTGCCCAAGGGAAGCCACGATCAGAGTTTCTCGGAAGAGTTAGGCAACAGGATTCGTCGGGACAAACTTCTCAGTAACCTCATAGCAGCCAAGGACGAAATTGAAGCGGTTCCTGGAGCGACAACTCGGTAGTTGATTCATGGAAACGATCGGTGGCAAGTCTTTCCGTCGAACCGCGCCACCAAAATTGCAGAGGCCGACTTAACGCCTTGATTTTATTGAAAGGAACGAATATGACTCACCGGCATTGGTGTGATTTCGAGGGCCACTATTGGGAGTGTCAGGGTACCGCCACCCGCCTCCTTGCGCCGGAGCCGTCCGTTTGTAGGTGTCTGAATCACGGAGTTCCCATGGAGGATGGGGACCACAGCGAGTGTTCCATCGAGCTTCTATCCTGTCCAGAACACCGTGCAGACCACATGAGAGCCATGGGGTTTGAGCCCGGGTACACCGAAGAACCGCGCACATCTGAATCTGAACCGTCGTCAATGTTCACAGATGAGGACGGAAATCGTACTGTCGGATTCTGCCTGTGGTGCAACAAAGACTTTTACTCGATGGAAGAGGTCGAAGCTCATAATGCGGACGACATGGCAAACTGCTGGGCATTTCAGGAATTGAAGGACGAGCACATTATGCCACCAGTGCTGCAGATCATGCTTGAGGAGGCACAGAAGCCAAGTGACAAGGATGTTGCCGATGACGAGGAATAAGCAAGAACGGCCTGATGGCATTGACACAAACAGCGCGGAAGGAGTAGGGCCCCTGATTGGCCTGCAGAAAAAGCAGGATCAGGCCCCCAAAGGCGGTGCATTGGCAGACGGGTTCACCGCCTTTAACATTCCAATGCAGCCAAAGGAAATGGATCTTTCGGCGGAGGTCGGCATCATCTTCCTTCACGAGAACAGACTCTGGATCGACAGTACCCCGGTTAACGAGGCTGCTGAATACGGTGCACTTAAGACTCATGAGAAAGGCCATCCGGAATATTGGGAGGAACTCCAGCGCCGCGGTGTAGTGCCAATGGACGTCGAGTATGACGAGGTGCCCCGAGGACGTGTAACGGCAGATCCAAGCCAAGGCACTTTCCTGCTTCTCCTGGACCGCTGCATCCTTCGCCGGAGAGACTTCATGGTACGCATTCAGAAGACCATGAGTCTTCCAGCGGGGGCAGCGACAGTGGTCGGCAGTGACGCGCACTATGTTTGCCCGGGGTGTAGACCGCCGCAAGAGTCCGAAGATGATGCCTGGTAGTCGCAGCCCAGCATCTCAGTGAGCACCGTACTGTGTGACGCAAGACACTGGCAGATCCGGTAAATGTAGCAGATGCTCCTACAATGATCGATCTTCATGCCATGCGAGTAATGGATTCTGTTGCCTCGAATCCAGAGGTGGCGCAATAACCATTCCCGACACGTCAGTCAGAAAACTTCAGCCAAGTAGCTCGCAACCGGAGGTGAGTACTGCCGTAGATCCGACACGAGTCCCAGTAGCATCTGGAGCGCTGGACGCCAATGCGGACGAATCGGGTATGCCCAAACCGAAACCCAAGGACGCCAATCGTAGCGAACAAAGCGAATCGCGCGACAAAGCCGATATTGGAAACCAGGCTGAAAAGCCCTCATCTCGAATTTCCAAAGCTGCGGCGGTCAACCGTGTCAGTCAAGTGCCTGGGATCCGAGAGATGCTCCGAGGTACGAACGAGAGAGACGGTTACTCGACTGTTTTGTACTCCGTTGAGGCTGGTTGTGAAAGCGACATCAGAAAGATCGTTGATCGCAGTGCTTCCGAATGCAACCCGTGGGCTCGAATCCTTCTTCCCAGTTGTCAGGAGCAGTACGGCACAACAAAAGAGCTCTTTAACCGGATCAAGAAGGGCATTGGCGAGCAAACCAATCTGCCCGACGAGGTCAGTGCGTTGCTAACATTTTGGGTTTTTTCCACCTGGTTCAGGGAGGTCCTTTCGTTGGCACCCTGCCTGGTAATCACTGGGTGGGGCCATGATGGGGAGACGATTCTCAACACTCTTAGATCGTTTTCCTACCATCCTCTTCTCATGGCCGGATTGACCAGCGCCAATCTGAATCGTCTCCCGCACTACATGCCTACAACTTTGCTCATCGCAGAGCCGTACTTGAGCAGGCGGATGGCGCTGCTCCTGGACTGCTCTACCTCGCGTGGATACCAGGCGATCCTCAAAGGAGAGCGTTTCGATTATTTTGGTCCCAAGGCCATCTACATAGGTGAGGACCAGCCCGCTAGATCCATGCCGAATAGCGTGCACATCAACGCATCCGATACGCGGCGCGGCAAATCACGTCGGGCCCTCCATTTGTCGGATGAAATGGCGCAGCATTTCCAGGACCAGCTCTTTCGTTATCGAGCGATGAACATGCAAAGAGTGTTCAAATCGGATTTCAATGCATCAGGCCTCCCTCCTGAGGCCAATGCGATAGCGAATGCTCTCGGTAGTTGTATTGTTGATGCGCCAGACCTTCGGGCAAAGATTGCGTCTTTGCTAATGCCGCAAGCCCGTCACCAGACCGCGGAACGCTTGGATGACCTGGGAACGGTCGCCGTCGGCGCGGCGCTCCGTCTCTGCCACCAAGGCAAAGACAAGATTTTAGTTGGAGAGATAGCCGCGGAGGTAAATCGAATTCTGCGCAGCCGCGGAGACAGATCGCAGTTTAGTGCGGAAAAGGTGGGCCACAAGTTGAAGAAGGTTGGTCTTTTGACTCGCCGGCTGGGCGGAGCGGGAAATGGGTTCCTGCTGGATCATTCAACTCAGGTTCTTCTCCATGAGGTCGCGGCAGTTTTCGGTTGTGTAGGTTTGAGCGAAGAAGAGCAAAACCTACATTGCACCCTCTGCGAACAAACTAAAAGCCTTATGGAGGTTATGTAGGATGTGTAGGTTTATCTAATTTAGTTGTTATCGTCAGTGCCATAGATTGTTTCGCATCGTCAGATGGCGCTTCAAGTGAGCATTGTGTAAAGTCACAGCAATGTCACGATGGCTTCGGTCGAGAATGGCTCCACTCTAGACGTTTATGTCATTTGTTCTGAGACGGCGCTCTAAGAAGAATGCAAAGTCACGCTGGCTTTGGCCGAGAATGGCTTCGCTCCCAACCTTTAAGTCTTTCGTTCTGAGACGGTCCTTGAGGAAAAATCAAACATAATTGGCCGAGAATCCACCAGGTAAGGGCCAAAATGGCCAAGAATCAGAGTTCATGACGAAGCTATAACGGGAGGTGACATCGAAATCGGAATAGGTTGATCAACCTGGGGTATGGCTTAAGTCGCTGACTGCCAATGACTTCCGAAATATGCTTCGGGATAGCGCCTATTGAATCAAGTGGCCCGAGAAACGACAACGGTGCCGAAACCAGGATGAAACCGCACCGGGGACCACTTCAAAATCAACCATATCTTGCCGAATTGCAAAGATCAGGTTGATATCACAATTTAGTGCGGCCTCCCCGGCAACACAAAATGCTCCGCGCACCGCGGCTCGT
This sequence comes from uncultured Acidobacteriaceae bacterium, assembly GCA_963820245.1. GTDB lineage: Bacteria > Acidobacteriota > Terriglobia > Terriglobales > Acidobacteriaceae > Telmatobacter. Next base: position 569,872 of record CAWFZC010000006.1, read on the forward strand.
AATTGTCCCCTGCCATGATGATTGGGCTTCCGTATTCGGCGGGCTTCCCGTCAATCAGCCGCTGCGGATAGAGAGCCTTGGCCCCGCAACTGCAATAAGCCACAAGTTCGGTGATGTTTCCTGAATAAGTCCGCACCAGCCAGGAGAGGTCCAGCATCTCCCCAAACGGCATTCCTCTAAAATCCAGTTCCAGTCCCGACACCATCACGTCGTATCCCGACTCCAGCAGCAGCTTGGTAAACGGAAACAGGTCCTGCACAAACTGGCCCTCATCAATCGCCAGGCATTCCACGCGTTTGCCAATCTGTTTTTCCGTTGCCGCCAGAACCGGCAGAACCGTCCACGGATCAGACGACAGAAACTCGACCGCCTCCATCTTGTCGCAGCCATTCCTGTTCCGGCTCTCCACCAACCCGGCCGCGGCCTTGGTATCAGCGCTCGGCTTGAGCAGCATGACATACTGTTTGGCATATTGGCGCCGCGTTTCAATGCGGCGCAGCAATTCGGCGGTCTTGTTGCTCCGCATCGGGCCAACGATCATTTCCAGTTTGCCCGCCATGCCTGTCTCCAGAACTTCCTGGCAATCATTGTCACCCGAGATACCCTGCCGTTGCCAGCTGTGGTGTTTTTGGGTCAATGGCGCAACCTGAATTGAGGAATCACATCCGCCTGTGACCTGAGGCACATCCTGTTGATGGCTCACAGGTTCAAAGTTCCCGGCGGACATTTTCTGGGGAGAAGTGCGCACGGAATGCGTCTGCCCCGGCAGACGCATCGTCCTCTTTCGCCAGGTATACCAAGCGTTGTTGGCGAAGCTCTTTTCTTCTTCTCTTACTCCTCTCCTCAGAGCCGGTCCGGAATTGAAGGTGGGGAGGGATCATGCCAACCGCCGCTCATGAAGTCGTGCCTGAGGTTCTGGAGCCTCAGGAAAAGCTCCTTATCGACCAGGTGATCGCGAAGTTTCGAGACCATCCCGGAGCGCTTCTCGGAGTCCTCGAAGCCGTCCAATCTGCCAATCCCCACAAGTTTCTTTCCATGGCCTCGTTGCGCTACATTGCCGACGAGTCCGGCGTTCCTTCCGCAAGAATCTACAGTGCGGCTACCTTCTATGCGCTGTTTAATCTCGACCCGCAGGGAGATAACGTCATCTGCGTTTGCCGTGGAACGGCTTGCCATACACGCGGCTCGCGGGACCTGCTGGCGAAGGTATGTCTCGATCTAGGCCTGAGCGATCACCAGGCCGACGATCCCAGCGAAGCCGACAAGCTGGCCCTCACCACACCCGATCGCAAGTTTACGATCCGTACGGTCGCCTGCTTCGGTCAATGCGCTCTGGCTCCGGTGGTTGAAATCAATCACCACATCCTGAGCCACGTGAATGAGCGTTCGCTGCAAAGGGAAGTGAAGGCACTCACCCAGGGGAGGAAATAATGCCGCGCATTCAGGACATCGGCGCATTCAACGCGGTTCGCGAGTCTGGGTTGGCCAAGCTGTTGCCGGCTGTGCCGCGCCTGACGGTGGGCATGGGAACCTGTGGCCGGGGCAACGGAGCTGAAGAGCTCTTTCACGCCCTCAATGGAGCGATTCAGGCCAGCGGGCTCGACGTGCAGCTCACGGGAGTCGGGTGTTTCGGCTCCTGTTTTCAGGAGCCCCTCGTCAGTGTCCGTCTACCCGGCAGTCCGCTGGTGGTGCTGCGGCGCGTGCAGGCTCATGATGCCGGCCGCATTCTTGAAGGGCTCTCCACTGGCATCATTCCGCCCGAACTCATCTACTGCAAGATCGAGGAATGGGATCACATCACGGCCACCGTCAAATACGGACAGGGCTACCCGGATATTCCACCGTGGCATGAGCTTCCATTCTTCAAAGGCCAAAAGAAAATCGTCCTCCGCAACTGCGGCCTCATCAACCCCGCTGATATTGAGGAGTACATCGCTGTAGGTGGCTACCAGGCTCTCTACAAGGTCCTCATCGATGGCCGCAAGGATTCGGTCATCGAGCAGATCAAGGCATCCCGTCTGCGCGGCCGCGGCGGCGCGGGCTTCCTAACCGGGAACAAGTGGGATTTTCTTGCCAAGGCGAAATCTGAAACCAAGTACGTGATCTGCAACGCGGATGAGGGTGATCCCGGCGCGTACATGAACCGCAACGAGATCGAGGGCGATCCGCACTCGCTGCTTGAAGGCATGATCATTGGCGCATACGTGATGGGCGCCACGGAAGGCATCGTCTACGTGCGAGCAGAGTACCCGTTGGCTGTCCGCCGCCTCACCCGCGCAATCGAGCAGGCTCGTGAATATGGTTTGCTTGGAGCCAACATTCTCGACCGCGGGTTCAACTTCAACATCGAGCTTGTGCAGGGAGCGGGAGCCTTTGTCTGCGGCGAGGAGACGGCGCTCATTGCCTCGCTTGAAGGGTTCGCTGGCCGCCCGCATCCCCGTCCGCCGTTTCCCGCGCAGAAGGGTCTTTGGGGCATGCCCACCAACATCAACAACGTCGAGACCTGGTGCAACATCGCTCCCATCATCAGCCGCGGCGCGGGCTGGTTTGCTGAGACGGGCAGCGTGAAGAGTCCCGGCACCAAGGTATTTTCGCTAGTCGGCAAAATCCAGAACACGGGCCTTGTCGAGATGCCTCTCGGCACGCCCCTCAAGAGCTTCATCTACGACATCGGCGAGGGTGCGGTCGCCGGTCGACGCGTCAAGGCTGTACAAACCGGCGGACCTTCAGGCGGCTGCATTCCCGTTGAAATGCTCGACACGCCGGTCGATTACGAATCCCTTGCGCAGATCGGTTCCATCATGGGCTCCGGCGGCATGGTGGTACTCGACGAAGACAACTGCATGGTCGATGTGGCCCGCTATTTCGTCGAGTTCACCCATTCCGAGTCGTGCGGCAAGTGCGTTCCATGCCGCGTCGGACTCAACAAGGCGCTCAGCGTTCTCAGCGCCATCACCAAAGGCGATGGCACCTCCAGCCATCTCGCCCTTCTCGACGAGCTTGGCCGCATGGTTCGCGAGTGTTCGCTCTGCGGTCTCGGCCAATCCGCGCCTAATCCGGTGCTCACCACCATTCGCCATTTCCGCGAAGAGTATGAAGATCACATCGTGGCGCATCGCTGCCGCGCGGGGGTGTGCCAGGAACTCGCCCTGTCGCCATGCGAAAACAGTTGCCCGCTGCGCATGAATATTCCGCGCTTCCTTGAGCTTTACCAGGAAGGCCGCCTTGAAGATGCATTCGAGTCGGTGGTTCTCGACAATCCCTTGCCTGCGTCCACCGGCAGGGTCTGCCAGCACCCCTGCGACAATCGCTGCCGCCGTCAGTCCTTCGATGAAGTGGTCAACATGCGCGAAGTGCACCGCTTCATCGCGGACCAGATCTATCAGTCCGATCGCTTTGAGCCCATGGTCGAGCGCATCCTCGCGCGCCGACTTCCGCCGACCGGCCGCAAGGTGGCTGTCGCTGGTGCTGGTCCCACCGGCCTCACCGCGGCCTTCTATCTGGCGATGCTGGGCCATGACGTGACCATTTTTGAAGAACGCAGCGAAGCCGGCGGCATGTTGCGCTTTGCCATTCCCGAATACCGGCTTCCCAAGTCGGTGCTTCGCCGTGAGCTCGACCTGATTGAGCGCGTCGGCGTAAGAATGGTCTTCAACACCCGGGCCGGCTTCGACATTCCGCTTAACGAACTCGCCGGCAGGTTCGACGCGGCCTTTCTCTCCATTGGGACGTGGAAGGAATCCTGGCTCTATCTGCCCGGCACCGAACTCAAAAATGTTTATCCTGCGTTGCCATTCCTGGAATCCATCGCCCGTCACGACAAGGTAGCCATCGGCGCGAAGGTTGCCATCATCGGCGGTGGCAATGCCGCCATCGACTCCGCCCGCACCGTCCTCCGCATGGGCGGCAGCGCCACCATTCTCTATCGCCGCGAACGCAAAGACATGCCCGCCATCGATGAAGAAATCCAGGCGGCCGAAGAAGAAGGCGTGCGCTTCGTTTATCTGGCCGCGCCGCATCGCATCATCGGTGGCGCAGACGGAAGCGTCAAGGCAATTGAGATCGTCAAAACGCGTCTAGGCGAGTACGACAAGTCCGGTCGCCGCCGTCCCATCCCTACCGATGAAGTACAGCGATTTGATTGTGACAGCGTCATCCTCGCCGTCGGCGAAACCTTTGACCAGGATTTCTGCCGCGCCTCCGGCCTTGCTCTTAAAGAAGAGGGCACGCTTGCAGTCGATCGTTTCACCCTTGAGACTAGTCGTCCGGGTTTCTACGCCGGCGGCGACGTCATCACCGGCGCATCGAATATGTCCAACGCCATGAGCGGAGGTAAGCAGGCGGCGCGCAAAATCGACGAGCGTCTCGTGCCCGAGCAGGGAAGTCAGGTCTCTCGCTGGGATCAACTGTTCCCCGACTTCGAATACAGCCGCCAGGCGCCCGGCGAACCAAGTCTCAGCCACCGCCACCAGGCAACGTCTCTCAGCCCGCAGGCAAGGGCTCGCTCACAGCAGGAAGTCGTGGCCGGTCTCAGCCCTCAGGAGGCGCTTGAAGAGTGTCGCCGCTGCCTCCGCTGCGATTTACGAATCACCGCGACTGCGGAGTGAACAAGATGGAAAACGAAAGGAACAGCGCCGTGCCGAATAAAACAATTTCCGTCCGCATCGATGGTGAGCTGGTCACCGCGCACGAGGGCGATACCATCCTCGAGGCAGCCCGCGCCAACGGAAAGAAGATTCCCACGCTCTGCTACTTGAAGGGCCTCAGCGCCGTGGGCGCATGCCGCGTCTGCATGGTGGAACTGGCCGGCACTGATCGCTTGCTGCCCGCCTGCACCTCGCCCATACAGGACGGCATGTCCATTAGGACCTCCTCTGACAAACTCACGCTCTACCGCCGTATGGCCGTTGAACTACTTCTCGTCGAACGCAACCACATCTGTTCGTCCTGTGTCTCCAACGGTCACTGCGAACTCCAGTCCTTGGCTCAGTCCCTTGGCGTAACCCATGTCCGCTACGCCTATAACAATCCCCGCCTTCCCGTTGACATGTCCCACCCGCGCTTCGTCCTCGATCACAATCGATGCATCCTCTGCACCCGCTGCGTCAGAACCTGCGCGGAGCTCGAAGGTGCGCATGTTTGGGAGATTGCCTCGCGCGGCATCCACGCCCGCCTTGTCTCCGATCTCAAGGACGATTGGGGTCATGCAAGCAACTGCACCAGCTGCGGCAAGTGCATTCAGGCGTGCCCCACGGGTGCGCTCGCTGAAAAGGGCTTCGCCGTGCACGAAATGGTCAAACAGAGCGATGCCGTCACCAGGCTGGCTGTGCAACGGTCCAGCCACACGAAAAGCCCGATTTAGGCGCTGCTCCGTACCGGCTGCGTTTTTGAATGTTCTGGTCAGTCGACGCGGGCGTCCCTCGCTGGCCGTCGCTCGCTCCAGCCAATACTCCGGTTTCGCACATCTTGAAACCGTGAGTTAAGTCCATCCAGCCTCACTGCCCGCCAGAACCGTCAATTACATTTGTCCAAGTGGCTTAATACCCGTAGAATCAGGAAGGGCCCGACGGCATTGCTGCCGGGAGAGGCACCAGGTACCGATGAGCGAACACGAGACAGGGACTTCCCGCCCGGCCGAAGCAGTTTCGCCGGCATGGGCCAGAATTGAGCGGGCGCGTCACCCCCAACGGCCTTACCCCATGGACTTTATCGAGCGGATCTTCACGGATTTCAGCGAGATTCACGGGGATCGCGCCTTTGGCGACGACGAAGCCATTGCCTGCGGCATGGCCCGCCTCGGCGGCGAAGAGGTCATGGTCATTGGCAACCGCAAGGGAGGCTCCACGAAGGAGCGCGTCAAGCGCAACTTCGGAATGCCCCACCCCGAGGGTTACCGCAAGGCCCTCCGCTGCATGAGGATCGCCGAAAAGTTCGGTCGCCCCGTCATTAGCCTCATTGATCTTCCCGGCGCCTACCCCGGTCTGGGAGCCGAAGAGCGCGGGCAGGCTGAAGCGATCGCCCGCAACATCTTTGAAATGGCAAAACTCCGCGTTCCCACCATTTCAGTCATCAGCGGTGAGGGCGGATCGGGTGGAGCACTCGCCCTGGCTGTCTCTGATCGTGTCCTGATCCTTGAAAACGCACTTTACTTCGTCATCACTCCAGAGTCGTGTGCCGCCATCATGTGGCGCGATGCTGCATACAAGCAACAGGCTGCTGAGGCCATGCGCATCTCGGCCGCAGAAGTTGCCGCGCTCGGTTGCGTTGACCAGATCATCTCGGAGCCCCCAGGCGGCATCCATACCGATCAGGAAGCGGGTACAGGCCTGCTGGGCCGCGCGCTCATGAAGCACCTGGCCGAGTTAAAGGCCACGCCCATCGATACCCTGGTGGCCATGCGCCAGCGCAAGTTTCGCAATATCGCGCAGTGCTATACGGAACACTAAGGGTATGCCGGTTCTCGTAGCGGGCTCTGCCGCCGAAACGGATTGTCATCGCCGCATCTAAAGAGGAAATGCGCCAAATGCCGCAACCTGCATCTTTTGTTCCGGCCCACCGCCTGGCTGTGTCCGGAGGTTGCCGGTGAGCGCCCCCAAAGCTGAAACCAGCCGCATGCGCGCCTACGTGCAATTTCTGGCAGCGGTTCTCTATTTCTTCCTTGCGCGTTCGCTCGCTTCCCGGGGCGCCGCCGTACTGGTTTCTGACCCGCTGGTTCCGCTGGTCGAGCAAGCCACCCTGGCATTCCTGCTCGTCTTCGGATATGCGGCCTTTGGCTACTGGCTCAATCATCAACTCTCGCCGGTCGCCGATCAGGGATTGGGCATGCGCCCGGGCTGGACCGGCGAAGTTGCGCGCGGTTTGGCCACAGGATGGGGACTTGCCCTAGTCTGCGTGCTGCCGCTCGCACTCGGTGGCGGCATTGCCATCTCCATCGCAACGCGCGCTTCAGCCTGGGGCTGGCTCGTAGCCGATACCGTTTTCTTCGCCTTTACAGCCCTCGCCGAAGAAGTCGCCTTTCGCGGTTATGGCTTCCAGCGCTTTGCCGTTGCGGTGGGCCCCATCGGCGCTTCCATCGGCTTTGCAGCCTATTACGCAATCATCCAATCTCTCGTGCCCGGCTCCAGCCGCGCCAGTCTTTTCGTCTCTTTGGCTTTGGGGCTGGTACTTTCCGCCGCTTATCTCCGCACGCGGGCCTTGTGGGTTGGGTGGGGAATCAACTTCGCCTGGAAGGCAAGCCGCGCCCTCCTCTTTGGACTGGCAGTCGCCGGCGTCAACAGCCATTCGCCCGTCATCCAGGGCGACCCGATGGGACCCTTCTGGCTAACTGGCGGTGGCTTTGGTCTTGAAGGCAGTTGGATCACCTTTTTCCTCATGCTTCTCGCCCTGTTCGTTGTCTTTCGCATCACCCGCGATCTTGACTACCATTACAACGCCCCCGTGCTCATCCCCGCGGGCTTGCCGGTAGACATGGATGCCGCAGCCCGCGCCCAGCACGAAGCGGCAATGGGCGCAGCCGAGCCGGCTCCTCCAGCCCTCGTCCAGATCGGTCCCGCCTCCACGCCACCGCCAGCAGCGTCTATGCCGACTGCAAACAACTCAGCAAAACGACCGACATAGCCCCTATTCAATTAATCTGAATGGGTCAGCTTGCCACCTGCAAGCTCCATATTGTGAGGCCCAGAACACTATTGTGAATTGCGATCAGCTCTGTCGTTCGACTCAGCCCGAACAAGGGAAGCTGCTCACCACAGATTTTGACCGGTAGCTTTTAACAAACTAAAGAGAGTGTCGAAGCCCTGCCGGACCTCTTCGAAATCTTGTCCGTAAATTGCTGACGATTCAAAAGGTTTCCCTGCCACAAGGTGGCTTTAGACAGGGTGCTAAAGTTGTTCACATGGACTTCAAAAGAATTGAGCGTCCTCAGCAATTTGGATTGCCTGAGGGCATCTCGCTTGGTCTTTATGCACTCTTGGTTGCAATGCTCACTCGATATCACCAACCTTGGGGAGATGAGGCACAAGCATGGCTGTTGGCGCGCGACTGCAGTCTGAGTGAACTCCTGTTGAATCGGCTCCATTATGAAGGGACGCCGGGGCTCTGGCATTTCTTTCTTTGGCTATTGTGTCGGCTTCATTTTTCATACAGTGCAATGCATTGGCTCGTCGCTCTGCTCGGCGTTTTAACAGCGTGGGTGATTCTGCGGTATTCGCCGTTCCCGAGGACTCCCCGTCTCGGGTTGCCCTTCGTTTTTGGTTTTGTCTATCAAACGGCGGTTACGGCGCGCAGTTACTGCCTTGTTCCTCTGTTGGTGTTCACGCTTTGTATCCTCCTTACCGGCCATAAAAAGCGCCCGATTGCCTTTGCGATTGTTGCTGGTCTCCTGGCAAACTGCGCACTTGTTGCTGCGGTAATGTCTGCGGGGTTTGTCACACTTTTTCTTTGGCGGGAATTTCTCTCTTTGGGCAGAGATCGTGCGAACTCTCCGGTGGGTTCCGCTGGGGCCGCGCGGTTGCAGACGGCTTCAGCCGGTGTCATACTTCTGGCTTTTTGGGCGAGTGCGATTCTCGTTGCGCTTCCCGCTCCTGGTCTGGCGGCTGGATCGGCCTCGGTGATCACGGCTCATCCGCAGTTAAACCGTGTGCTAATCAGGCTTACTGGAATACAGCCGCCAAATGCGCCCATCCCCAGTCAGGCAGGTACTCAGACTCCGACCGTTACCGTGATTGCTCCCTGGCAAGAGCCCGACGGTGTGAGCCCATGGCAGCATTGGATATTGGAGAGAATTGACGGCCTGTCGCACCCCTCCATTGGTTGGTTGCTGCTTAAGCGGCTAGTCGCCTCTCTTTCGGTCTTTTTTTTCTGTATCTCGTCTTTCAACATTCTCGCGGCCGCGTTCTATCTTTTCTTTTTTGTTTGGATGTATCGTCATCGATTCCTTGTTGCGTCTCTCCCCTTCGTTCTCACCCTCATTGCCTGCTATGTTCTCGCATTCAGTGATCATCACGCGTCTCTGCCGCTCACGGCGCTAGTGGGAACTCTTTGGCTCATTTGGGATAGTGCTGATGTGCCACTCGGTTCGGCCTTCGTCGACAAGGCCTTCGCCGTCTTGCTTCTGGCGGTTCTGGTCGAGCAGATCTGCTGGACGGGCTCTGCGGTACGCCTGGGAATGCTCGAACCGTTTGATGGCAGCCTCGAAGCCGTACACTTCATCAAGTCCGAAGTGGGAACAAAGAAAATTGCATGTGTCGGATTCTTTCCCGTTGCAGTCGAACCGTATTTCGATGGTCAGGTTTTCTCCAATTTCACCAAGGCGTTTTGGCACTATGACCTCCCCGCGAACCCGCTCAACCATGTAATGGAGACGATTGATCAACGGCCGCCCTACATCATCGACGGAGAAATAGCCAGGGGCACGGAAAGTCCTACAAATCAGCTCCTGTTGAGGCAACCGATCGGATTCTCCTGGCAAAGCCTTCCAATCTATGAGACTTTGGTCAATCACGGATACCACGAGACCCACCGCTTTTGCGGTAAGCAACCCGCGCACTTTGGCTATGCCGTCCAGGTCTGTCAAATCATCTTCCAGCCTGACCACTCAGCGCATTGAGATACCCTAAGAGAATGTTGAAACCAATAGAACTAGCGATCCTTCAACTTCGCTCCGAACTAATTATTCTTAGAATGCCGCCAGGGAGAAGTGCAATTTGATCGGGCTCGCTCAGGCGTGCTCCTGAAGAAGAAGAATTCCGGGCTGCGAATTAAAAGTGCGATCAGGAACCCAAGTTGGTTAGGGCCGTCGTATGCCGCAAAACAGCCTTTCACTTCCCTAGTCTCTTGGCCCTTGCTTTTTCCGCCAGAACGGGGCTATCGTTTGCTCAATGCTGTTGGTGTGCATGGGAGGTTCCCATGATCCGGACATTCCCCTCTTTCGGGATGCGCGCGACCCTGCCAATCAGAATCCTCACCCCCTCTCACGGGCTTCTCCTGAAGGTTGCATCTGCGTGCGCGCTCGCTGGGTTGGTGGCAACCGGCGCCGCCGCGGCTCAGGTCATCACCATTGATACAAGCGGCAAGGGCCCGATTACCGCCAACGCCCCCATCGACCGCCGTTACGCGCAAATCAAGCCCACCAACATTCCGCTTCCGCAGGCCGAACTCGATGCAAAGGCCCGCATTGAGCTCATCCGCGTGCTCCAGGCCGAGCAGGGCTTTGCCATGCGCCCATTTCCGCGCGGTCACAAGGGGCTCACGCTCGTTGCCAACGGAAAGCTCGAACCGGCCGGCGAACCCTACCTCAACATGGTCATTGCCAACGGAACCGCAGCCAAACCCGGCGACCGCGTCGTCATCACCGACGTCAAGTTCGATCACTCAAAAATCGTCTTTCTCATCAACGGCGGACCGGACTTCAAGCACCGCTTCCTCCGTCACATCTCCATTGGAATGGGCGGGCCTGACATCGACACGCCCGTCGTCCAAGGCGATTCGGATGAGCCTGTCGGTTCTCGTCTCACGCTTTCCTTTGATGGCCGAGTCCCTGAAATCACAGGCGCCCAGGTCAAGGCCCTTCTCGCGCCCCTTATCTCCTTCGACGTCAAAACCCCCATCCAGGCATTTACTGATACTCTACCCACCCAACTCAAGGACGCCATTCTCGGCCATCACGTCATGGTCGGCATGAGCACCGATATGGTCCTGTTTGCCAAGGGGCAACCGCAGACCAAGTCCCGCGAAATGGAAGGCCAAATGCCTTTCGAGGAGTGGATCTACGGCACGCCGCCCGAGGAAGTGGATTTCGTCCGCATCAACGGCAACCGTGTCATTCGTCTTGAAGTCGCCAAAGTTGGTGAAAAGCCGGTCGTCTTTACCGACGACGTGGTCTCCGGCATGATGCGCACCGATGGCACGCCCATCATCACCGCTGAGAACCATACGCACATTGACAAAGTGGGTGATGTCCAGCGCGACCCAGACAGGCAGGAAGCGGCAGCTCCGCCAACCCTCCGCAAGGATGGCGAGACGCCAGAGGATCCGTCGATTGCCGGCCAGTCCAACCAGAAGAACGTCGGCGTGATGAGGCCGGTGCAATTCCCCAAGCAGAAGACTGATTCCCAGACCCAAACCCAGCCCGGCTCCAACCCCGACAGCGTCTCAGACGCTCAACCCGGCGCGACGCCAGACGCGACCGCGCCCGCCCCGGTCAAGACCCCTTCGCCGGCTCAGGGTACCAACCTGCCAAACTAGACTTTGGCGCTCGTTCTCAGGCTTGCCCATCCACCCGGCAAGCCGATTCATGTAAACTTGTCAAAGCGAGTCTCGCTCCCTAAAGGCAATCCAATTGCGATGAGGGCAGCAAACGACCGCGCCGTTGAAGCCGTCCGCCACAGCGGATGTGTGCAGAGACAACCCCCTGAAGGAGAAACACCCGAGCATGGCAAAGATTGCAAAAACCGGTGATCGCAAGAAGGTAATGGACACGACGAAGTCGACTGACTGTCCCAAGTGCAGCAAGCCCACGCGCATCGTCAAGCGTGTAAAAGACCGCGAGCGCGGCGTCCCGGGCGGAGTTTACATCTCATGCTCAGCATGCGAGTTCTACGAGAAACTTTAAGTATCACTTCAAGTTTGATCCACAAGAAAAGCCCGGCGGCAAGCCGGGCGTTTTCCTTTCTGGTCGCGCCTAATTCAATAATCTTTCGATGGCCTCAGCCATCTCCCTCAGAATCCCATCCGCCGCTTCTGCCGGATCCTTCGCCTTGTTGATCGGCCGGCCCACCACCAGGTAGCTCGCGCCCATCCGCAATGCCTCTCCGGGAGTCGCGATCCGGCTCTGGTCCCCAACCGCGGATCCGGTCGGCCGAATGCCCGGCGTCACCAGCACGCCTTCCGGCCCCGTAATCGCTCGCAGTGTGGCTGCCTCCTCCGGTGAGCAGACAAATCCGCGAAACCCGGCGGCCATGCCCATCCTCACCAGCAACTCAGCCTGCGCCGCAGGATCGCGCTCCACCCCGGTCGCCTCGAGTTCGCCCCGATTCATGCTGGTCAACACGGAGACGGCGAGCAGTTCCGGCGGGTCCGTCATGCCTTCCAGGGCGCCGCGTGCCGCCGCCAGCATCGCCGGTCCGCCGCGCCGCGTGAACCGTCATCATCTTCACGCCAAGCCCCGCAGCCGAGCGCACCGCCCCGGCCACCGTGTTGGGAATATCGATGAATTTCAGATCGAGAAAGACCGAGTGGCCCCGTGCAATCAGCGGTTCCAGCACCGCCGGTCCCGCCGCCACAAACAACTCCATCCCCACCTTGAACCACTGGCAAGTCGATTCAAGCTGATTCACCAGTTCGAGGGCTGCTTTTGCGCTGGGCACATCCAGGGCAACAATCAGGCGCCTGCGCGCCTCTTCCATCGGGTCATTTTGAACCTGGGCCGAAGGCAGGGAAGAACCAAAGCTGGGATTCAGCCGTTCCGGAATGGGCATGCTTCAAGTTTAAAGCAGATTGCGTTCCGGCGATCGTTCCAACCCGAAAAGACCGTTGCTCGAGTTCCCCCTGTTTCCAAAAGTGACGCGGGAAAAGGATCGGAGGGCCAAGCTCAATGGTAGAATTTTCTTCGACCCCGGGACCACCCGGTCCCGCTCACGTCGCTCGAGAACGCGAAAGAACTTCCCCTCCAATCTCTTCAGGAACAGTCCGGCCATCAGCATGGAGACGCAGCAACCACAATCCGGCCTGGGCAGGATGAAGCGGAGGGTGCGCCGCTCCTTGCCGCTCGCCATCCTCCTTTTGTGTTTGGGGTACGCACTCTACGATCTCGTTGAAGCCGGCGACACGTTCAAAGAAGAATTCGTCAAGCAGCGCAGCAATGTAGATACCAGTACGCGTGTTGGAAGAATGAACGTCATGATCAAAGACCAGGTTGGCAGTCTTCAAGGCGTCGATGCCGGCGGCCTCACGGGCTCTTTCGGATTCTTTCTTGATGCCTACAATTGCCCGTTCTTCATTCGATGCGAGCCAATCCCTTCGAATTCAAACTACACCTCGATGGCAGACAGGTTGAGCCACTTCACAGATCCCGCTCCCAGGCGATCCATGCTCGGATCAGTCTGGCACGTCATCAGCGCGTCTCCACGGGCCGTTCTATACACGTGCGTCCAGATCGCAAAGGCGGGAAATTGGGCGATTGCGATGTTTCTTTCCTGCGCCATTCTGTGGTTTGCGCTGCTCGTTCATGAAGCGCGCGGCAGCACTCCCATTGCCGCCTGGGTGATGTTCGTCGGGGCTCCGGCAGGCATTGGTCTGATGGTGATGTTCGCCCAGGGGCTCTGTGCGGTTGCCATGAACACGCTTGGGTTCGCGGGTTGTGCCCTCGCTGTGCTTGTGATGGCGGTGATCCACGGAACCGCATTGATCGTCGTCGTTGGGTCGTACCACCTGTCCAAAGGACCGCGGGAAGTTGCCGAGGGCATTGCGAAGATAAGGGAAATTTAGTTTCCCGCTCGCGGCAACAGCAGAAGGTACGGCACATCGGTTTGCGAAAACCGGTCGCGCGCAGCCGGTTCGTTGAACGGTGGAGCATGATCGCCCACGACAATGAAAACCGTAGGCCGGTTTAGGTTGCCCATCGCCAGCGTCGATACCGACTGGTGAACGTTGGCAACCAACTGATACCACGAACACAACGGGGTCCTCGGTGAGAGACCAAGATCGGCCGTGCACGGCGCCCCGCCCGAAAGTGGCGCCGGCACAACCACCGGAAGGTGCGAGTTCAACGTCATCCAGTGCACAAATCGCGGATGAGGATCGCTCTCTTCGAGCATCTTTCCAATCCAACGCGCAATGTCCGCATCGCACGTTCCGTTGAACGCTCCCACGCATTCAGGCAAGCCAATCTGTTTGAACTGATCGCCGAACCATTGCTCCTTGAAGCCGATTGTCGTGTACCAGGTCGACCTTCGAAACAGGTGCCCGTTCATGCCATGCACCGAGATATCGTCGTAACCAAGCGCAGCAAGCCGACTCGGCACGCATCCTGCCAGATCGCTCGGTTTCGCGCTCATGATATTGAAACCAAGTGAGTTTCCGCACAGTTCGCGAGCCTCGCCTGCCACCGTACTCCCATAAAACGGAACCATCCCCTCGACCACCTGGTAGCGGGCTCTTAATTCGGCATTCGCGTACGGTTCTGTCAGTGCAGCACGCAGGGGTGCATCATTGGCCAGGCCCCACGACTCCACCAGCACGATGACCACGTTCGGCAGTCCCTTGTCGCCCGCGGCCAGCCCGCCAGGTTTCAAATTCATCGCCGCCAGATTCATCCCTTCCAGAGCCTTCTCCGTCGCGCTCGGCACCGGATGCGGAGCCGCATTGGCGCTGTCACTCCCGCCCGGTCCCTCCTCGGCAACCACGCCGCGCACGAATCCCAGAAGAAAATTGCGGTCAAGCTTGGGCGCCTTCATCCAGCTCGATTCCACGAGGTCAGCCCGGAACGATCTCCGCAGCGGATTCGGAAACCTCCCGCTTTCCCGCCAAACTGTCAGCACGTCCGAGGTCAGCGTCAGCCCCAGCAGCAGAACCAGGCATCCAGCCACCCGCCGCCGGTCGCTTTTTCTCACCGTCTTGACGGGCAAAATCCACGCGATCGCCGTCACCAGCAACCCCAGCAACACCACTCCCACCGCAGCCAACCGCCGGTGACCGGAAAACGAGCTGTAGGCCCCCATGTTGGAAAGAATCTCCGGAATGGCAATGGAATAGGACTCGCTGATGGCAAACGCCATGTCTGCCGTAATCGCCGCCAGCAGCAGCAGGGCCGACAAAGCCGGCCGAACAAACAAGGCAATCACGCCAATCGCGAAAAACTCCATGCCAAATACCCCGCGCCGGTCAAAAAAGCCGAACTCGCGGGAGGCGAACCAGTAGGGAATGTTCACCAGCACTGCGTAGAAAAGGACGTAAAACACCCAGCGCGCCCGGCTCACGGGCTCTTCCGGCCAGTGCACACCAAAAGTTGATTTCAGGCGGCCCTTCCATGTTCCAGTTGCCAAACTCATCCCCTCATTGTTCTAAATTCCTCCCGGTGCGGCAATCACCGGGCGCGGGCAGAACCCCATTCGCCAATACGTTACATTAGGTAGGGGTGTTGCGGTTGAACAAGCGATCGGCCTGGGCGGCTTCGAGTTCCTGCGGATTCACGCTGCTGGCTCTATCTCTGGGCGTCGCCCTCCTGGCCTCGGCTTCCTGTTCTGTCGCAGCAGCCACCGTCGACACCAATCAAATGAACTATGATCCCCAGGTGCGCGAGGCATTTCAGCATTTCTACAACCTCGACTTTCCCGGCGCCGTCTCCCGTTTCGAACGTTTTCATGCCCAGCATCCCGGGGATCCCCAGGCCACAGCCTACCTGCTTGAAGCGGTCGTCTTCCAGGAACTCTACGAAGAAGATCTTCTCGACACTACGTTCTACGCCAACGACGGCTTTCTCACCGGAAAGCATGCCACCCGCGAAGACCCCCAGGTGCGCGCTCGCGTTGTCAGCCTCACCGACGAAGCCATTCACGAATCGGACTGGCGCCTCAGCCGCAATCCCAACGACGTCGACGCGCTCTTTGCCCGGTCCTGGGCCCGTGCCCTCGAGTGCACTTATCTCGCCATGGTTGACCGCGAGTTTGCGACCGGTTTCAAGCTGGCAACCAAGGCCCGCGACGATGCCGCTCACGCCTTGCAGATCGATCCCAATTACATCGACGCCAAGCTGGTCGATGGCATCTACGAATACGTGGTTGGCGCCCTCCCCTGGCCCTTCAAGTTTCTCATCGGGTTTGCCGGCATAACTGGCTCAAAAACAACAGGGATGGCCATGCTCAAGGATGCCGGAGCTCGTGGCGTCGGCACCAGTTTGGAGGCGCGCACTGCCATGACTCTTTTCCTGCGTCGCGAGTCCCGCTATGGCGAGGCAATCCAGGTGGTGCGCACCCTTGAAACGCAATACCCCCACGACTTCCTCTTCCGTCTTGAAGAAGCCAATCTCCGCAAAGATCGTGGTGAAGGGATGGTCGCCGTCGACGCCTATCGCGCCCTCCTCGCCGACGCCGAAAAGCCGGGATACTTCGTCGACGCCAAGCTGGAACTGGCCTACTTCGGTCTGGGCGACGCTCTCCGCGGCCAACGCCACTACGGCGAGGCAGCCGAAGCCTATGAGAAAGCCGCGTTCGCCCCCAACGTCGGACCTGAGCTCAAGATCCGCTCCCTTCTCGCCGCTGGAGAATCGCGCGACCTCAATGGCGAACGCCAATTGGCCATCCGCGATTATCAGGCAGCCATCAGCGCCGGCCCCAACACCTCCCGCGCCGACACCGCCCGCAAACACCTCCGCACTCCTTACATCCAAAACTGATCACCCCAATTCGTCCTCCCGGCAACCGCGCCGGTTCCCTATGAGCGCTCCGTATCCCGTACATCCCCATTTTCATCGTGGATGTGCGGGACAGAACGAACATTCCCTGAGGCCTTCTCTCCCAACACCGGACCAATGTTGCTGGCAGCCCGGGAGCAGGGAACCGCTGCCCATCATCTTTCGTATGATTGGAGTGTTCGGCCTTTCTTTTGGAGGTTTGGTCATGGCGTTCTTCTGTCAACAATGTGGAACCGGGTTGCCCCCCACCGCCCGTTTCTGTTCAAGCTGCGGCACGGTCCTGCCTGCCGCGCAGGCCATGCCCGGCCGTCCGCTTTATCGTCCTCACCAGGGCCGCGCCATTGCCGGTGTCTGCATCGCTCTTGCCCAGGCCAATGGCTGGGACGTCGCCGTCGTCCGCATTCTCACCATTCTTGGCTTCCTCTTCTCAGGCGGATTCGTGGGCGTCGCTTACCTCGCAGGATGGATCGGCATTCCCGAAGAGCCCCTCCCGATGCCAACGACCCAGCCCGGAGGGTATCCTCCGAATGCTGGACCCTATCCCCCCAATCCTGGTGGATATCCTCCCAACACAGGAGCGTATCCTCCCCATATATGATCTCGTCCTGGCTCTCAGCTAGTGCGCGCCTAGTCTTCAATGACACCGGTTCCGGTCTGCCGGTCGTCTGCCTCCATCCCACTCCGCTCGATCACGATTACTGGCGCCCAATGGCGGAAAATCTGCCCGGTGTACGCGTCATTGCTCCCGACCTCCGCGGTCACGGCCGCTCGGATTTGGGTGTATTGCTGCCTAAAGGCGGCTTCACCCTCGTCCCCGACGCACCCGTTCTCTCCATGGCGTTGTTGGCCGATGACATCCTCGCCCTGCTCGACCATCTCGCACTGCCTCAGGCGGTTTTCATCGGCTGCTCCATCGGTGGCTATGTGCAGCTTGAACTCTGGCGCAAGGCGCCTGACCGGGTCCGCGGACTCGCCTTTTTGTGCGCCAAGCCCCAGCCCGATGCTGAAGCCAATCTCCAAAAGCGCGCCGCCAACATTGCCCAGGCCCGCTCGGGTGGAAATCAAGCGCTCATGGACGGCTTCGCTCAATCCATCGTCGGCCCAACCGCCCGCCGCCTTCATCCAGAGATCGTCTCTGAACTGCGCTCCCGCATGGTCCTCACGCCCGAAGCTGAAATCGCCGTTCAGGCTGGCCTGGCCGCGCGCCCTGATTCGCTGCCAACTGTTTCCACCATCGATGTTCCAGTCCTCGCCATAGCCGGCGGCGAAGACACGGCCGTCGCTCCAGCAGACATGGAAGCCTTCAAGGCCGTGCCCGGTGGCTGTCAATTCCACCTGCTACCCGACGCAGGCCACTTTGCAGCCTACGAGCAGCCGCAAAAGGTCGCAGCCCTGGTCGCAGACTGGCTTAAGCAATTTGTTGCTTGAGCGCTCCGTATATTGAAAAAGGGAATCCGCGCCCGCCGCCGTTCAGCGCGCAGCGCGGTCCATCAGCGGCATCTCGATCACGCTTCCATAGCGCGACACCGTCTTCATCAGCTCTTCCACCGCTTCCACTGTCTTGATGCCACCCCGGGCTCCCGCAGCCATGCAATTCAGAGCCGCCGCGGCGCAACTGAAGTCCAGCTGCTGTTCCAGCGGCCACTCCTTCAGCATTCCATAGATAAATCCGGCCCTGAACATGTCGCCAGCTCCCGTTGTATCCACCACCGGCACGCAAAACGCAGCCGAACGATAGAACTTCCTTCCGTCCCACGCCAGCACCCCGCCCTCGCCCAGGGTTGCCGCGCTCAGCTTGCAGTTGTAGCGCGCATGCATCCGCTTAAGCGCGCTCTCATGGTTCGCGTCCTTCATCAGCCTGCACGCAAAATCCTTGCTCCCGATCATGTAGTCGATGTGGATCAGCAAGTTCTCCAGGCCGGGATAGATCTCATCCAGATCCGCCGTAACCGGAATCCCCGCTTCTTGAGCCCAGATAGCCGCCTGGGTCGCCGCCTCGGTCTCATGTCCATCCACATGCAGCACCCGCGCATTCACAATCCACTCGCGCTTCAGCTCCTCTGGCCTCAGTGCCATGCTTTCATCGCGCCGGCACATGATCGTCCGTTCGCCGCCGCCATCCACCAGGATCAGCGACTGCGGGCTGACGCCCCCTGAAACGGTAATCAGCCGCGCCTCAACGCCCGCCTTGTCAAAGGCCTCGCGATGCAGGCAGGCTGCGTGGTCGTCGCCCAGTTTGCCCACGTACCGGGTGCTCAGTCCCCAGCTCTGGCAAGCCACCACAGTGGACGCTGTCTGGCCTCCCGGCAGTACGCTGGAGTTCGAATACTCCATCTTCGAGCCGCGCACCGGATACTCGGGCAACGGAATCACCGTGTCGGTGGCGTTCAATCCCACGCCTACCAGATCAACTTTCGCCAACTGCGTCATGCAAATATTGTAATGGCCGAAACGGCAATTTATCCCGGTCATCCATCACTTTCAGGCACCGAATCCCGAGCTAAAGGATCTAGACGTTCCGGGGCCTCAAGTAGCCGCACATCGGGCATGAAGGCTCTCCAGTTCGATGACACACTCATATCGCTCAATTGTTTTGAAAGGGCGCGGCTTCAGGCGCGCCGTAAGTGGCGGAATATGAACGTGGGCTTTAGCCCCTTAGGGGCGCTTTTCGGGCCCTTGGCTCAGGTTCGCCGCTGTGTCAGCAGTCTGTCGTCGTGAAAAGCCTTTTCGTCCCGGTGGGTCTCTCTACATCAACCACTTTGTGCCCGGCAGCAGCTTGAGCTCGAGCAAGCTCTCCCCACTGGCCGCGATTGCCTCTTCATTCGACCGCGGCGTCCATCCCAGCACCCGCCGGGCCTTCTCGTTGCTCGCGTTCTTCACCTTGCCCAGCTCAGGCACAATCTGCCGCACCACCGGGCTGAAGATCGCCGCTCCCCGTAACAACCAGTTGGGCAGCTCTCTCGTTGAAACGCCTTTCGCAACGTCACCCAGGCGCGCCTTGAGGGTAAGGGCGATCTCCCGCACGCTCATAAAGCCATCCCCGGTCGCCAGAAACCGCTCACCCTTGGCTGCCTTGTCGGTCATCGCTCGCAAATGCAGATCCGCCACATCCCGCACGTCCACCACGCCAAACATCAACCGCGGGCAGCCCGGCATGGAACCGTCCAGCAGCCGCTGCACCACTTGGATCGAGGTCGAATAATCCGACCCCAGCACCGGACCAAAAACCGCCACTGGATTCACGGTCGCAAGCTCCAGCTCGCCCCCCTCGCGTGCCATGAAATCCCATGCCGCGCGCTCCGCTAGGGCCTTTGACTTCGTATACGCAGTCAGTCCTTTCGCCGTTGGATCGGTCCAGTCCTCTTCCGTGAATGGCCGGTTCAACGGCGCCCTGCCATACCCGATTGCCGAAAACGAAGACGTCAACACCACGCGTTTCACCCCCGCATCGCGAGCCACGCGCAGCACCCGCAACGCTCCTTCTCGCGCCGGAACAATCAGTTCGTTCTCATCCTTGGGAACATAGGCGGGCAGGGGTGATGCCACGTGCAAAACGTAACTGCATCCCGCGACCGCGTCCGCCCACCGCGCATCCGACATCAGGTCGGCAGACGAAAACGTGAGAGCATCCCCTGGTTCGGAGCCTCCGGTCTTTAGCATGGCCCGCACCATCGCCTCCCGCGTCAGGTCGCGCACCGTCGTCCGCACACGATAGCCCGCCGCAAGCAGCTGCAAGATGCAATGCGCGCCAATAAACCCTGACCCACCTGTGACCAGGACCAGTTCGCTAGCCATTCCGTCCCCAGAACTCCATTGAAAAATTTGTGGGTACGCTATAACCGTAACTCAGTGTAGACGCTATGGTTGCACAAAAGGAGCAGTCCAAGTTACCGAAATAACACCGACGGCGTTCTTCGACCCACGGGCTCGCACCGAATGCAACACTTCCACCACCCCACTCCCGCCCATGCCATGCTGTAACCTCAAGACAGCAACTTCACTTCCCGGAAATCGATCGTGACCAAATCCCCCGTCCCATCTCCGCGCCCGTTTCACTATCCCGCCCCCGGCAGCCCTCTCTCTTGCGGAAAAGTCTCGCTGGCAACCCTGGCCCGCCGCTATCAGACACCGCTTTACGTTTACTCCGCCGACCAGATCGCCGAACGTCTTGCGCTCTTCCAACACGCGCTCGCCTCCCGTGAACCTCTCGTCTGCTATGCCGTCAAGGCCAACTCCGCTCTCGCCATTCTCAAGCTGCTAGCCGACCGTGGCGCCGGGTTCGACATCGTCTCCGGCGGCGAATTGAAGCGTGTCCTCACCGCCGCACCAGATGCGGCGGGCCGCGTCGTCTTTTCCGGCGTAGGCAAAACAGCCCCCGAAATCGACTTCGCCCTCAACGTCGGCATCCTGCAGTTCAACGTCGAAAGCGAAGCCGAACTTGCGCTCCTCGCCGCCCGCGCCCGCAAACTCCAGCGCACCGCGCCCTTCGCCCTCCGCGTCAACCCTGACGTTTTTGCCGATACCCACCCCTACATCTCCACCGGCCTCCGCGAACACAAGTTCGGCATCGACATCCGCCGCGCCCGCGCCCTCTACGAGAGCGTTGCCCGCAACAAATGGCTGCAGGCTCATGGTGTCAGCGTCCACATTGGCTCGCAGATCCGCTCAGCCCAGCCCTTCGGTCAGGCAATCAAACGCGTCGCCAAATTGGTCAGCCAACTCCGCAGCGATGGCATCGTCCTCGAAGTCATCGACGCGGGCGGCGGGCTCGGCATCGACTATCACGGTGGCCCCTTCGACGCAGCGGCCAAAGTGGCTGAATACGCAGCGGCCATTCAGCAAGCCCTTGCCGGATTTGAAGGCCGCCTGCTCATCGAGCCCGGCCGATTCCTCGTTGCCCAGGCCGGCGCCCTCGTTGCCCGCGTCCTCGTCGTCAAGCGCAACGGCAAAAAGTCCTTCGTCATCACCGACGCGGCCATGAACGATCTCATCCGTCCCGCGCTCTACCAGGCACACCACGACATCGTTCCGGTCAGCCCTCGCACCGGCAGCGCCCGCACCGTCGACGTGGTCGGTCCGGTCTGCGAGTCCGGCGACTTCTTCGCCCGTGATCGCAAACTTGCCCCCGTCAAGCCTGGAGACCTCGTAGCACTGCTCGATGCAGGCGCATACGGCATGGCGCAGAGCTCCAACTACAACACCCGCCTGCGCCCCGCCGAAGTCCTAGTCGAAGGATCGAAAGCCCGCCTCATCCGTCGCCGCGAAACCATGGCCGATCTGCTCGCCCCCGAGATTCCTTGACAGGACTACAGACGGTGTTCAATTTCCCACCGGCAGCGGTATCATTTGAGGTGAGACTGTGATGGATGAGAACCGCATAACAATCGAGCCAGGAAAGCGTTCAGGTCAACCCTGCATCAGGGGACTGCGCATCACCGTGTGGGATGTTCTTGGTTGGCTGGCTGCCGGGAAAGACGAGCATGAGATTCTCGCCGACTATCCCGAGTTGGAACCGGCCGACTTCCCGGCAATTTTCGAATTCGCGGCCCGCGTCGGACGACGTGTTGCGCTGTGAAGTTGCTGCTCGATGAGAATCTGTCACGGCGACTGGTGTCCCGCATCGCCGACCTGTTCCCGGATTCAGCACATGTCAGTTCCCATGCACTTCTCCAGGTGCCTGACGAACTTGTGTGGGAATATGCAAAATCTCATGATTTCTGCATCGTCACCGCCGATGCCGACTTTTATGAACTCGCCACGACTCTCGGACCTCCTCCCAAAGTGATCTGGCTCCGTGGATGCGACTATCCAACCGCAGTCGCCGAAGTGATGATCAGAGATCAGGCGATTCGGATTGCAGAGTTTCTGGCGGAACCTGAGCGGGCGGTGCTGATTCTAAGGCCCAAATAAACCTTTGCCCCGGGGAATGCGCGCGTGCACCCCTCGCCCCGTCCTGCTATCGTGTTGCGCGGGGGAAATCTCTATGCAAGTTCGTTTGCAAGTCATCTTCGCGCTGATTCTCGCCGGCTTCTTTTCAACTATGTCCGCTTCTGTCCATGCCGATTCGCTCACGGTCAAAACCGCCCAGGGCAAGGCGCAGGGCAAGCTCATCAATGAAGGCAAGGTCAAAGCCTTTCTCGGCCTGCCCTTCGCCGCTCCGCCTGTAGGCGACCTCCGCTGGAAGGCGCCAGCGCCGCCCGTGCCATGGAAAGGCCTGCGCGACGCAACCAAGTACGGAGCGCACTGCTATCAGGGCCACGTCTATGACGACATGACCTTCCAGGACAACGGCCCCAGCGAGGACTGCCTCTTCCTCAACGTCTTCACTCCCGCCAATGCAAAGGCCGGCAGCAAGCTTCCCGTCATGTTCTGGATTTATGGCGGCGGCTATTCCGGTGGCTCCGCTTCTGAGCCGCGCCATAACGGCGACGCTCTGCCCACCCATGGCGTTATCCTCGTCACCATCAACTATCGCCTCGGCGTCCTCGGCTTCTTCGCCACCGGCGAACTCGCCAAGGAGGCCAATGGCTCGGCAGGGAACTACGGCCTGCTTGACATGGTAGCCGGGCTCCAGTGGGTCAAAGCCAATATCGCAAAGTTTGGCGGCGATCCCGGTAACGTGACCATCTTCGGCGAGAGCGCAGGATCGTTCGCCGTCAGCACGCTCATGGCTGCGGCGCCCGCGCAGGGACTGTTCCACAGGGCCATCGGCGAAAGCGGCGGTGCCTTCTCTTCCACGTTGCCCATCGCCTCCCTTGAAGTCACTGAAAAGCGCGACCAGAATTGGGCCGCATCCATCGGCGCCCCTACCCTTGCCGACTTGCGCGCTATGCCCGCAGAAAAAATCATCGAGGCCGGCCAGCAGAAAGGCACTCCCCGCTTCGGCCCGATCATTGACGGCCAGTTCCTTACCGAGCAGGTAACGGCCACATATGCCGCCGGAAAGCAGGCCCATATCCCGCTGCTCGCAGGATGGAATCGCGACGAAAACGCCGCACTCTCCAAAGATATGACCGTCGAAAAGTGGAAGGACTTCGCCACCGAGCATTTTGGCGACCGTGCCGACGAATTCCTTTCGCTCTATCCGGGCGCCACGGACGAACAGGCAGTCCGCTCCGCGATTGATTACGGCAGCGATGCCTTCATAGCCTTCGGCACACGCCAGTGGATCGAGGCCCAGAGGAAAACAGGCGACTCGCCCGTCTATCGTTATCACTTCGAGCTCGCCGCCCCTCCCAGCAAATTCCATCCCGGTAGCTACGCCTTCCACTCAGACGACATCGAGTACGTCTTCGGCGCGCTCGACACGCGTCCCGGTGCTGAATGGCGGCCGGAAGACCGCAAACTCAGCGAGCAGATGATGGAATACTGGACCAACTTCGCCAAAACCGGCGACCCCAACGGCCCCGGCCTTCCCGTCTGGCCCAAATTCGGTGCGGACAACCAGATCATCCACCTCGACAACCCAATCACCTCAGGTCCATCCACTGTAGAGCCGCGCTATGAGTTCCTGATGAAAGGAATGCCGCCTCTCGCGCGCTGACACAATCGGGCGTCCGGCTCAATACGAGCCCGAACGCAAGAAGGCCGCTGCTTCGGCAGCGGCCTTCAGACTGCTGACGAACCCCATCATTTTGGTGGGGTTTGTTTTTTGAGGGGTTCTTTCAGTCGTTGTCGCAGTGTGCTTGGTCGATGGCCTGGTAGAGCTTCAGTTGTGTTGTATATGCGTTTGATAGCTTCAGGAGGCCCGCAAGGGGTGTATTTGGGCCCATTCGATTGATCATCAGGGCGATTTTCTTGATGTTTTGCGCTGTGGCGGCCAGCAGGCATTGCTGTTGCACACGGGCCAGCCCGCGCATCCTGGCATAGCGGTGCCCGTGGAGTTGTTTTGCATCGGCGAAGCTTCGCTCCACCGTCTCTTTTCTTCGCTTGTAGATGCGCTTGCCCACGCGGCTGAGCCGGTGCTGGTCCATCCGCTCGCGACTTGCTTCCCATACATGCCGCGTCACCACCTTGGTCCGGTTGCTGCTCTGGGTGCACTTGTGCCGCAGCGGGCAGTTGCTGCATTGTTGCGGGTCGGAGTGATACTGCCGGTAGCCTTCGCGGTTGGTGGTGCGGTAGGGGAGCAGCTGCCCGTTGGGGCAGATGTAGACATCCAGCTTCTCGTCGTAGCGATATTCGCGCTTATAGAAGTAGCCCTCGCGATGAGTCGGCATGCGGTAGCCGATCACGGCATAGATGTCGCGTTCTTCAAGCCCCTGCGTGATGGCTGCGGCTGCATAGCCGGCATCGACGCCTACCGCCCGGACAGCGAACCCGAACCGCTCCCGCTGCCGGTCCAGGCGACCGAGATAAGGAACCGAGTCGTGCACGTTGGCTGGCGTCACATGTGTATCGGTGATGATCGCGTGGCGGCCATCCACGGTGCGGTGATCGAGGTAGAAGAACCCCTTCGGCTTGCCGTCCCGCACCATGTAGCCGGAGTCTTTGTCGGTACGGCTCACCTTGATTTCCTTGGTCTCCGCCTCGGCCTCCGGCTGCTCTTTCAAGGGCGCCTTGCCATGGGCTGCGCGATCCGCAGTGATGGCCGCATCCAGAGATGCAAGATACTCCTGCGGCTTCAACTGAACCTCCGCCAGGTCGTACTTGTTCTTGTTCGCGTTGGCCTTCAGATGGGTTGAATCGGTGTACAACACCGTGCCTGAGGCAAGCCCCCTGCTCACTGCCAGCAGCACGATCTCATCGAAGATCTCCTGGTAGATCGTGCTCTCGGAAAAACGCCGCCGCCGATTCTGGCTCAACGTCGAGGCATCCGGAACCTTGTCGCGCAGCCTTAGTCCAAGGAACCAGCGGTAGGCTACGTTCACCTCCACTTCCCGCATCAGCTGACGCTCCGAGCGAACGCCATACAGATAACCAAGAAGCAAAAGCTTGAAAAGTACCACAGGGGCCAAAGCCGGACGGCCGTTGTCCTCGCAGTAAAGATGCTTCACACGCTCACGGATAAAACTGAAATCCACCGCCGCATCGATCTTCCGCAAAAGGTGATTCTCAGGAACCAGCGACGCGATCGATACCAACTCAAGCTCAGACTGATCCGGCTCCGGTTTCTTAAGCATGTCTCCAAAATACAAAAGGCTCCCGTGGAAAACGAGAGCCTTTCTTGATACTTTGTCAGCAGTCTGAAGGCCGCTGCTTCGGCAGCGGCCTTTCTCGTCAAAACTTCGTCCTGCGCGATGGCTTACTGATTCACGCCGGCTGCAGCCGCAAATCCCGACGCCTGCTCCTGGGGAATCGTGCTCACAGGCGGTGGCGCCGCAAACGACGAGTCCTTCGCATTGATGGCGCTCGAGTAGTCTGGACCAAGTCCAAGCTTCACCAGCGCTCGTGAGTCCGGTGTCAGCTTGGTCTGCCAGCCTTGGGCGCCTTGATACTTCTGCATTGCAGACGTGGTTGCGGCGTCCCATTTGCCCGTAGCCTCTCCGGTCAAATAGTGTTCGCGAATCAAAGCCTGCTGGATCTGCGTGACCCGCTCCGGCTCAATCGCTTGCTGACCACGTGGCTTGCGGCCCCTGTGGCTCATCTTGTGGCTGGTGGTGTGGGTCTGTCCGCTGGTGGGAGCGCGGTGTACGCGCGATGCGAATGCGGACGGGACGATCAACGCCGCTGTAACGATGAGTGAAAAACTGGTTCGAATTGAAAACACGGTAAAGCTACCTCGTTGAAACGCAGCGTTAACCAAGGCTAGTGCGTGCAGTCTAGCGGAAAGTACCACATTGCGGCAAGATCAAAAATCGGTTTGTATACAGATTCTACACCTTTTAGTAAGGGGCGCGCCGGTTACTGGGGTCAGCGGCCGGCGCGCTTCCTTCGTTACTGTAGTGTCCCGCCCACGTAGTTGATCCCCTGATCAGGATGTCGCGGGTCCATAATCTCGAACACCACGTCATCGCCGATCTTCAGTTTCTTCGCAAGGGCGTCAAACTGGTCCTTGGTCGCCGTCGCCTGCTTGTTCACCCGGGTAATCACCAGGCCGGGTTGCAGGCCCTGCAAGTCGGCAAACGAGCCCGACCGGACCGACTCAATCAGCACGCCGCCGGTATGCAGCTTGGCTGCTGTTGCTGGAGATACCTCGCGAACCACCACGCCCAGCTTCGCCTCGCCCTCATCTCCCTGGCTATCGGGATTTACCTCGACCTGTGCGTTGCCCAGGTCGGCAAACACCTTGTCGCGGTCCCCGATCGTCACCGTCGTGTCGCCCTGCTTGCCGTCACGCATGTAGCCGATCCGCACCGTGCTGCCCGGACGGCGGCTGGCAATCTCGTCTACCAGGTCGTTGCCGTCCTTGATGCTCCGGCCGTCGATCGTCACGATGATGTCGCCCGCCTTCAAGCCCGCCTTGTCCGCAGGCCCACCCGGCGTTACTTCCTGCACAAGCACGCCGTTCTTGAACCCGTAAACGCGATTCACCGCGCCCGAAAGTCCTTCCCGGAACTGGATCCCAATCGACCCGCGCGTCACCTTGTGGCTCGGGCTGATCAGGTCGTTGTACACCTGAACCACCGTGTTGGAAGGCATCGCAAATCCAATACCCTGGTAGCCCGCACTCTGTGTAAAGATCGCCGTGTTCACGCCAATCACTTCGCCGTTCATGTTCAGCAGCGGCCCGCCCGAATTGCCTGGATTGATTGCAGCATCCGTTTGGATAAAGTGCTGGAACTGCCCGCTGGCCCCGGGGTCAATCGTCCGGTTCTTGGCCGAGATAATGCCCGCCGTCACCGTCTGCGAAAGCGCAAACGGGCTGCCGATCGCCTCAACCCAGTCGCCAACCGCGGCGATATCGGAGTTGCCCAGTTTCACCGTCGGCAGCGGCGTGCTGGTGTCGATCTTGATCACCGCCAGGTCCGTTGCCTTGTCGGTGCCAATCACCCGCGCCGGCCGTCCCAGGTCCTGCGTGTCAGGATCCGTCGATAGCTTTACGTAAATCTTGTCGGCCTTCTCCACCACGTGATAGTTCGTGATGATGTAGCCCTTCGCATCCACAATGAAACCCGACCCCAGCGATTCCTGAACGCCGCCATTCTGGTCGCCGCCGTCCGGTGCTCCAGGAACCTGCCCGCCAAAAAAGCGGTTGAAGAAGTCCTGGAAATTGTCCGGACCTTGCCCCTGTCCTTGGCCCTGCCCGGGTGCTGGCTGGTCTTCGTCATCGCCGCCGTTGTCGCCCGGTGCCGGCTGGCTCGGCTGGCGCTGCATATGAAACCGGCGCGTTCCCTTGTCCGCGGACTGCTTCGGAAGCGTTTCCGTGTTGATGTTCACCACCGCCGGACCAACCTGCCGTGCAATCCTCACAAAATCATTTGGGGGAACCGGGGTACTGACCACCTTCAGCGGAGTAGCGTCTGCGCTATCATTCTGCTTCTCCTGTCCTCGCACACCGTGAGCTAGAAAAGATCCGCCCACAATGGCTGCGGTCAAGGTGGCAAGCAGGACGAACGTCGAAGCAAGACGGCGGGCAAACAGCCGTTCAAAGAGCGATTTCATGCGTTTCATTAACCTCGTAAGGTGACCAACCTTGCGGCTGGAGTGTTCGTTGCACCAACTCCTAGTATAGCCAGTTGCTGGCCTACCCGTCCGGTTCAAAGCTCCCTCGCCGAATCCAAATATTCAACCGCGATTCGGCGCTCAACGTCTTTGCTTAGACGCCTCTGATCGCAAAAGAGTTGCGGCGTCCACTCTCAGGGCGCCTGCTAAGCCCACACCCGGTCGAACCCGCCCCGCCGCCCCAGAGCGCCGCATCGGATGATCAGCCAGGATTTCGATCTACTTTGTCTTCATACCCGCGGCAAATACCTGGTGCCCGGCAACATACGTTTCCAGCACATTGGCCTTCAAAAGCTCGGGTGCTCCTGCCGTGTAAAGGTCGCGGTCCACAACAATAAAGTCCGCATCGAATCCTGGCTCCAGTTTGCCCTTCCGCCTCTCGGCAAACTCCGCATAAGCCGAGCCCTGCGTGTAGGCGAACAGCGCTTCGCCGCGCGAGATTTTATTCTCAGGAAAGTAGCTCTGCGTTCCCGCCTCGTTCATCCGCGTCACCGACGCATACAATCCCCGCATCGGCGTAATCGGCTCAACCGGGTAATCGGTCCCAAACGCCAGCCGAACGCCTGCATCCAGAAACGCCTTCCAGGCGTACGAGTAGGCTGCGCGTCGCGGCCCCAGCCGCGCCTCCGCCCAGTTCATGTCCGTCAGCAGGTGGCTGGGCTGCATTGAAGCAATCACGCCCTGCTCCTTGAAACGCGCAATATCCGCCGGATCAACCACCTGCGCATGCTCGATTCGATCGCGGCCGCGGAAGCGATGCCCCGGACAGTTCATCTTTTCGTCCATCGGGCGTGGCGCCTCGCCCGGTGGGCGGCAAAAAGATGGACTCATACTCGCGGCATTCGCTTCAGTCAGCGCCTCCAAAGCCATCTCCACGGCCTTGTCCCCAATCGCGTGAAAGCCGATCTGAAAGTCGGCCTTTGCGCGTTCAGCCGCCATCTGATTGAGCCGAGGCTGCGCGTACTGCGGCAGTCCAACGTTGCCCGGATCGTCCGAGTAAGGCGCTTTCAGGGCAGCCGTTCGTGAGCCCAGCGACCCATCCATGAATCCCTTCAACATTCCCGTGTGCAGCACAGGATCGTTCAGGTCGTGGTGATTACGCATTTTAATCAACTCAGGCAACGGATCCTTGAAAGGCAGCCACTCCGAAATCCGCACATTGAGCTTGCCAGCCTTCTCCAGTTCCTCAAAGACCAGAAAATCCTCCCAGTCGCTGAAGTCCTGCACACTCGTCACTCCATGCATCACGGCGTCCGCCATCGCCAACTCGTCGCCGCGCAGGCGTTCCTCGTGAGTGGGGGAGGGAATTACTTTTGCTACCAGCCCTTGCGCTCCTTCGCGCACAATCCCGGTCGGCTCACCCCGCGCATCCTTGTCGATCGCCCCGCCTTCCGGCGCAACCGTCTTTCCCGTAATCCCTGCTAGCTTGAGTGCTGCGGAATTCGCAACTGCAATGTGCCCATCGATGCGCACGAGAAACGCCGGATGCCCGCCTGTCACTCTGTCCAGATCCTGCCGAGTCGGCAGCCTCTTCTCAGCCCACAGCGTGTGATCCCACCCGCCACCCGTCAGCCAATGCACGCTCGGCTCGCCATTGGCAAAGTCAGAAATCCGCGCCAGCATCTCGGCCAGCGACCCCGCACCCGTCAAATCCAAATTCAGTTTGGTTCGTGCAGCCATGCCCAGGTGTGTATGCGCATCGTTGAACCCCGGAAACACGAACATGCCAGTCCCGCGTGCCTTCAAATCCACCATGCGCGTCCGCGGCCCGGCCAGTCGCTCGATCTCCCCGTCGCCGCCCGCGGCCAGCACCTTGCCGCCCCCCACAGCCATCGCCTCCACGACGCGAGGCTTGTCCTGCGCCAGGCCCTCGCCGGTATAAATTGTCCCGTTGTAGAAAATGATTTCGGGTGCGCCGCCCCGTCCCGCTGTTTGCCCGGCAGCCGGACCCACCGGCAAAAGGCCCGCGGCAAACATCGCCATCAGCACACTCAACCACGCTCGCATGCGCGGAGTGTAGCAGATCACCTTCCTACTGTTCCGCAGCCCACTCCACCATCGCCAAGGTCAGCAGCAGCACCCGCCGCAGGCCCGTTTCGCGATCCTTCGCCGAATACCACTCAGCCTGCGTATGCGCCCCGCCGCCCTCGCCACCCGCGCCCATTGAGAGCGCCGGAACGCCCAGCGAAAGTGGAATATTCGCGTCCGTCGATCCCAGCCGCAGATCCGTCCGCAAGCGCAAGTGCCGGTCCACGGCCCGCAGCGCGTCCAGCAGAGGAGAGTCGCTGGGCAAATACGCCGCCGGCCGGTCTCCAATCTTCATGATCGTAAAGTTCAGCGGCTTCAATGCATTTCCACCCGCCGTCTTTGCCCCATTTCTCGTCTTCGCATTGCTGTGCGCCACCGCGTCTTCCACGGCTCTGTGCAGCGCTACTTCCATTCGCACCAGCTGCCCGGCGTCGGTCGACCGCAAATCGATCGCAGCCTGCGCACTTTCCGGAATCGAATTCACGCTGGTTCCCCCGCGAATCCTGCCGACGTTCAGCGTGGTGCGTGGTTCTTCCGGCAACTCAATCTCCTCAAGCGTCGTCAGCGCCATCGCCAGCGCCGAAATCGGATTGGCCGTGCCTGCATCCGTAAAGCTGTGCCCGCCCGGTCCGTTGATCGTCACCAGGAACCGCCTGCTGCCCAGCGCCTGCGTCACCGCGCTGTCCGCACCCGCTCCATCCAGCACAATGTGTGCCGCAATGCGCCCAGCCAGCGCGCCGCCGTTGTACACCTGCCGCACTCCGCGCAGATCGCCCTCGCCCTCCTCACCCACGTTGCCCAGAAAAATCAACGGCGCCGCCAGTTCAACGTTCGCCTCCACCAGCGAATGCGCAATCGCCAGCAATCCAACCACGCCCGCCCCGTTGTCGCACGCGCCCGGTGCTGCAAGCCGCTCGCCATCAATCACAGGATTCAGCGCGGTCTCCGCCGGAAACACCGTGTCCAGATGCGCTGAAAGCAAAACCACCGGCCCTGTGCTCTCAGGCGGCAACTTGGTGGCCGGCAGCCAGCCAAGCACATTCCCCACAGCGTCGATTTCTATGTTCTTGAGTCCGGCCTCTGCGAAGCGCTCTGCCATCCACTCCCCACGCGCCTGTTCACCAAATGGGGGAGCCGGAATCGCAACCAGCCTCATCTGCCAGTCCATTATTTTCTTGGGATTTCCATGCAGCCACGCAAACGCAGCATGCACCGGCCTCAACGCAGCCAGCGCTGTGACGCGAGAAAACGACGAGTTGCGCGAGAACAAACTCATGGAATGGATTCAGGGTAGCAGGCGCGCCGCATTCAAGCGACTAATCGTAGCGCTGGCCTTCTGGCCGGCTGTCCTGCGGGTCTCCAGACTCGCGGCCCTCATAACAATATGCACTGTCATCCCGAGGTCGCCTCGGCGACTGAGGGATCTGCGGTTGCCGTTGCCCTTGCTCTTCTCTCTTCCAGGAAAACACCGAGGATGGGACAGAGCGAACTCGCCCTCGCGCTTTTTCTAGTCCCTGATCCCTATTCCCTGGTCCCTGTTTTTCCTCAATCCCGCTGATGCCAAACACCAATGTCAGTCAGATCGCCCTTCTCATCAAACACCCACGGCTCGGCTTTACTCAAAATCTCAACATTCTCGTTCTTGCGCGCTTCGTCCAGCAGCGACTCCGAGATAAACATCTCCGTAATGTGCAGCGTGTTCGCAATCCGTGCCACTCTCGCCTTGGTCTGGTCAATCACATTGCACGTCTTCAGCGCCGCCTGAATCGCCAACTTGTCTGAATCCATAATCACTCCCACGCGGCCTGAATTGGTCACCGTCGACGTCAGCACATTCATATACGTGTATTCCATATCCATCTTGTTGAACAGCCTCCGCGTCGTTATGTCGGCATTGCCCACGCCGCAGCAATTCCCATGGCTGCGCTCGGTCACATCCAGCACCGCCAGCCGCATCGGTGCCGGTCCCACTTTTACAAAGGGCGTCCCCGCCCGCCCCGTCGTGTGCGGATCCATACCCCCGCCTGAAAACTCCTTGCCCAGCTGATCCACAATCAGAACATCGAACGGCGCCAGCAGCAGCTTCGGCATAATGCTTTTCGACTTGACCAGCATCTCCCCGTCCCCTTCGATGATCTTGTCCGCAGCAAACGCCCGGATGTGCGCTACCTTGTGATTCGCATTCTCCACCGTAGCCACTCCAAACAAAAACGGCAGCTTGGCCAGCTTGATCTCGGCCATCTTCAAGCTCAACTCGCCCATCAACCCGAATCCCGGCACATGCGCCGAGTCCGCGCCCTTCTGCTTCCCCAGCCCAATCGTGATCATCTTCACCAGCCCGCTCTCATGCGGTCCGCTGAAGCCGTCATGCGCCTTCACGCGATTGATCACTACAATCCCGTCGGCCTCATACGCATTCCTGTCCACCAGCACCGGAAGCCCATTCTCGAGAGCGCCCAGCTCCACCACGTCCATCGACGAGCGAATCTTGCAGCCCGCGCTTTCTTCAGTCACGCCCAGCCGTGCCAGCACTTGAATCTGTCCCTCCGCCGTCGCGCCTCCATGGCTTCCCATCGCAGGAACAATAAACGGCTCCGCTCCAAGCCGTTTCAACTCCTCAATCGTCACCCGCACAATCAGCGGAATCTCGCCGATGCCCCGGCTCCCCACTCCCACCGCAACTTTCATTCCGGATTTCACGCGGCCTGCAATCTCAGCCCGCCGAATCTCCTCGCGCAGCGTCGCCGCCACGTCCTTCACTTCAGGCGTCGAGAATTTCTGCCCAACCTTCACCATCTTCGGCAACGCGATATCCGCCAACAAATCCCTGACCATGCTCATCGTCTTCGGCCCCACTCCTTCAGCGCTCTTTCCAAATTACGCCGCCATCCTCAAACCGGTCCAATCGAAATCTTCTCGCCACAACCGGTATAACCCACGCGCCAGGCGATGAAGCCTCGTACACAATCACCACCGCCAACTTGCCAACTTGCCACCTCCGCGCAGCGGAGGCGAACTCGCCGCACTTGTCTGGTCCCAAAACTTTACCCCGCTCATTTTCCGGTCCGACACTATACTTTTCCCTATGCGCTCCACATTCCGTCTTTCAGCTCTCCTTCTCATCGTCATCGCCTCGCTCGCCCACGCTCAGACCATCACCGTCAGCTTTCCCACCTCGCGGTCCGCCAATCCGCTCGATGGCCGTGTCCTGTTTCTGCTCTCCAACGATCCCAGCGACGAGCCGCGCATGCAGATTGACGACACGCCCCGAACCCAGATGATCTTCGGCGTTACCGTCGACGGCCTCAAGTCCGGCCAGCCCGTCACTATCGACAACTCCGCCGCGGGCTACCCCGTCCGCTCTCTCAAGGACGTGCCTCCCGGCGACTACACCGTCCAGGCCGTCCTCAACATCTACGAAACCTTCCATCGCGGGGACGGCAAAACCGTCAAGCTCGCTCCCGATCGCGGCGAAGGCCAGCACTGGAACCTCGCCCCCGGCAACCTCTACAGCACGCCCCGCAAAATGCACATCGGTCCCGGCGCGCCGCCGATCAACCTCACACTCGACCAGGTCATCGGCCCCATCGCCCCTCAGCCCGACACCAAGTTCGTCCGTCATCTCCGCATCCAGAGCGCGTTGCTCACAAAGTTCTGGGGCCGTCCCATGTTCCTCTCCGCCATCATCCTGCTCCCCGAAGGCTTCGACGAGCATCCCAACGCCCACTATCCCGAGATGGTTTTCGAGGGCCACTATCCTGACGATGTTCCCGACTTTCGCACCACCCCGCCCGATCCCGATCTCAAGCCCGACTACTCTGATCGCTTCCATCTCGCCGGCTACAACCGCATCCAGCAGCAGGAAGCGTACGACGAATACAAAAAGTGGATCAGCCCCGGCTTTCCCCGCGTGCTCGTCATTCAGATTCAGCACGCCAACCCCTTCTATGACGACTCCTACGCGGTCAACTCCGCCAACGTCGGCCCCTATGGCGACGCCATCGAGACCGAACTCATGCCCGCCATCGAAAAACAATTTCGCGGCATCGGCCAGGGATGGGCGCGCTTCCTCTACGGCGGCTCAACCGGCGGATGGGAGTCGCTCGCAGTCCAGATGTTCTATCCCGACCACTACAACGGAGCCTTCGTCGCCTGTCCCGACCCGGTCGACTTCCACGCCTATATGACCGCCGACCTCTACAACTCGCCCAACATGTTTTACATTCAGGGCGCCACCAAGCAGATTGAGCAGCCCGCCATGCGCGACTACCTCGGCCACACGCTCATCAGCATGCGCGACAACGTGGCCTACGAAGCAGCCCTCGGCGACCACGGCCGCTCAGGCGAACAATTCGACATCTGGCAGGCCGTCTACGGCCCTGTCGGCGACGACGGCTATCCGCAATCCATCTTCGACAAGGAAACCGGCGTCATCGACCACAAGACTGCCGCCTACTGGCACGATCATTACGACCTCAACGCCATCCTCCAGCGCGACTGGAACACGCTAGGCCCCAAGCTCCAGGGCAAGCTTCATCTCTACGTCGGCTCCGACGACACGTATTTCCTCAACGACGCCGTGTACCTGATGGAAGACTTTCTCAAAACCACGGGCACACCCGGCCA
Organism: uncultured Acidobacteriaceae bacterium; assembly: GCA_963820245.1. Classification (GTDB taxonomy): domain Bacteria; phylum Acidobacteriota; class Terriglobia; order Terriglobales; family Acidobacteriaceae; genus Telmatobacter. The sequence continues at coordinate 604,535 of CAWFZC010000006.1, forward strand.
CGGCGTACCCTACGACGGAGAAGTGAAGTACGGTCCCCGCGCCGAGCACTGCTGGAACGGCGATCCCACTCTCCCCAACGCATACTCGCGCCTCCACTACAACACCATGTACCTCCCGCAGATCATGGACCGCATCGCCAAAACCGCCCCACCCAACGCCGACATGAGTTGGAAATACTGATCGACTGTCCGGAAAAAAGGAAGCTGTCGTAGAAGAACTGTGCCCCGGTCATCGCGGCTTAATTTGTCGATGAGCGGGTCTTCGCAAATCAACCATGCCTTTAGCTGAAAGCTAAGAGCGAGTAGCTAGAAGCTAGAAGCTAGAAGCTAGAAGCTACCCTCAGTACTCCACCGAATGCAAAAACAACCCCCGCGCCGGAGCCGTAGGCCCAGCCGCCGTCCGCGCCCGCGCCTCCAAGATCCCCGGAATCATCTCCGCCTTCAGCTTCCCGCGCCCCACATCGATCAGCGTCCCCACCAGGTTTCGCACCATGTGGTGCAGAAATCCGTTGCCCCGCACCCGGTACACCAGCAACTCCCCGGCCTCGCCCGTCCGCCTCTCCCAGCCGGAAGAGAAGATGGTCCTCACCGCCCCCTTGACTGGTTCCTCACCCGTTTCTGAGGCCTCATCCAAAACCAGACCTCTCGTCTTAAGGTCGGGATCGGTCGCCGCGAAGCTCAGAAAGTCGTGTTCCCCCTCAAACAGCCGGGCCGACTTTTTCAACTCCCAATCATCCAGAGGCCATGGGCAATGATGCACATACCGCGCCAGCGTTGGCGGACAGATCGCCTCGCGAAAGATCCTGTACTCGTAAGTTTTGGCGACCGCTGAGTGCCGTGCATGAAACGCCCCGGGCGCCATCTTCGCTTCCACAACCCTGATCGCCGCGGGCAGCGTCCGGTTCAGGGCCCGCAGCAGATTTCCCGGCGGAATCGGCGCCGCCAGCGCGAAGCTGGCAACCTGGCCAAGCGCATGAACCCCGGCATCGGTCCGCCCCGAGCCCTGCGGAAGTGGCGATTCCCCCGTTACCCGCCCCAGCGCCCCCTGTAGTTCGCCTTGGACCGTCCGCTCTCCGGGCTGCACTTGCCACCCGCTGAAGTCCGTGCCGTCATAGGCCAAAGTCAGCTTCCAGTTCGTGGTCCTGCCGCCGGTTTCGGTGAATTCTGTCATGGATTTGCGCTTGCCTATCAGGGTACCCGACCCGGCCGTTCACAGGCACGCAAGCGTCCGTGGGATATACTCAGTTTTCTGCAATTTCCTGGCTCCCGGGCCGCCAAAATCTGCACTGGCCCAGATGGAGGAAACGACGCAGGAAACGAAGCAGGGAACGAATGGGCCAGTAATCGCGTAGGTAGCTATGAGCCAAGTGGCTGTCCGGTAGCAATTTTCATCCTGAATCATCACAAATTTGCGTCTGGAGGGGCCCTCCGGACGTCTTAGAGAATGGCACCCCACATGCCCCAGCTCTTCGTGGAGAGGAATCATGCAATTGGATCGTACTCGTGTGTTTGACGGCCGGGTTTTAACCGAGCAACAGTGTCGCGAACGGGCAGGGAATCAACAATCAGCTCGCAGGCAGGCTGGCGGCAAACTGCGCGCCGTGGCGGCCATCATGCTCACCATGGCTTCCTGTGTCCCTCCCGGTTTTGCCGCGCAAACCCCGGCGGGATCCACCGGTCCTGACAAGGCTGCGTCCGACCTTCCCATAGCCCCAGCGCCAATCCCTACCGAGCCCTTTGCTCTCAGCCGGACCGCGCGCGATTATTCCAAACCCTACGCCAGGTTTTTGGGAAATCCAATCGACAAATACCGCGCCACCAACATGGCCAAGGCCAGTTTTCAGAACTCCGTACGCCTGAATGACATGCTCAGGGACGGCAAGCTCTACCTGAGTCTCTCAGATGCCATCGCGCTCGCTCTTGAGAACAACTACGACATCGCCATTGCGCGTTACGACTTGAGCATCGCCGATACTGACATCCTTCGCACCAGCACCGGCCAGACCCCGCTGGGTGCGCCCTCCGGACTGATTGCAAATACACTGGGAGGCTCGACATCGATCCTCAGCACGGGCGGCGGGCCGGGTGGAAGCACTGGCGGCGCGGCCGGCGCTGGTACCGGTGTCAACGGGTTGACCCTCACCACCGCCGGCGCTGGCCCCGCTCCTGAGAATCTCGATCCCTTCCTGGGCTCGACGATCTCTTTCGATCGCGACCACATCCCGTCCACAAGCTTCTTCTCCACCGGCACAAGCTCCACCAATAACTACAACTTCAACCTCAACCAGGGCTTCGTTACCGGTACGAATCTTCAGCTCGCCTTCAACAACTCTTATCTGAGCACCAACAACACGGTCACTGAGTTCAGCCCTGAGCTGAGCTCCTCCTTCAAGGCCACCGTCACCCAGCATTTGCTGCAGGGCGCCGGCATCTGGGTCAACAAGCGCTTCATCTATGAGGCGCTCAATGACCGCCGCATCGTAGACGCCTCCTTCCGCCAGCAGATTCTCTACACAGTCAACCAGGTGGAAACCATTTACTGGGGCCTGGTGCAGGCATATGAAGACGTTCAAGCCAAGCAGCGGCAGTTGGAACAGAGCACAGCGCTCGACAGCGACGACCGCAAGCAGTTGCAGATCGGCACCGTCGCTCCCCTGCAGGTGGTCCAGGACGATTCGGCCGTCGCCACTGACAAGCAGGCGCTCATCAGTTCACAGAATACCCTCAACTACCAGCAGCAGATCATCAAGCAGGCCATCGCCCGCAACCTCAACGACCCGGTTCTTTCGGCCGCTCCTGTCATCCCCACTGACCGTGTCAGCACTGAGGAAATTCCCGAAGAGCAGCAGCCCATCGAGGCACTTGTGCAGGAAGCCTTCCAGCGTCGGCCCGAGCTCGAAGAGGCCGTGCTCACGCTTCGCAACGACGAAATCACCCTCAAGGGCGCGCGCAATGCGCTTCTGCCCCAGTTCGATATTTACGGCTATCTCACGGGCCAGGGCGTTGCCGGTTCCATCAACAAGAACCTCAATCCCTTGTACTGCGGCGGCACATGCCCCACCGGCGGCACCGGTTATGGCACGGCCCTCGACCACGTCTTCAACGATTCGGCGCGCGACCAGGGCGTCGGCTTCAACATCACCATCCCCCTTCGCAATCGTACGGCCCAGTCCGTCCAGGAGCGCTCCCTCATGGAGTACCGGCAGGCTGAGTTGCGCCTCGCCCAGCTCTATACCCAGATCCGTATGCAGGTGGTCAACGCAAGATTCGCGCTCACCAACGATCGTGCAGTGGTCCAGGCAGATATCGCCGCACGCGACTATGCCAAGCAGAGCGTCGACTCTGAAATCACCAAGCTGCATCTCGGCGCATCCACTACGGCTAATGTACTGCTCCAGCAGCGCACTCTTGCCATCGATGAAGACAACCTGATCGCCGCCGAGGCGGCCTATGCCAACGCGCGCTCAGGCATCTACCAGACCCTTGCCACAACCTTGCAGCACTACGGCATCAACCTGCCTGAGGCAGCCTCCGGCGACATCAAGACCACTCCGGTCGTTCCTGGAGTCAAACCTGCACCCGCCGGCAACGAGCCCTCGCTCACGCCACCCTCCGGCAAGTAACTTCCAGCACGCAACAAACGAAGATGCCCGGCCAATGGCCGGGCATGTTCGTTTTGAACAATAATGATTGCCGGAGTGCATTACGGTGCCATTGCTTTGAAAGGGCACTTGTATTTTGGTAGCATTGCATTGAAAAGGGGATTTATTTTGCTGTGGAATTGTCTTGAAGGGGCGCGGCTTTAGCCGCGCCATTGGTGGCGCAATATGAATTTGGGCTTTAGCCCCTGAGGGACGGCTTTCGGGCTCTTGCTTTTATCGTTTCTCCGCTTCGCCGAATGGGCCTCGCAATTCACTCAACCCAAGAGTTCTTCTAATCCCTATTCCCTAATCCCTATTCCCTGTTTTTCTACCGCTCCGCAACCTTGTCCAGTAAATCAAAAAACTCCGGAAAGCTGATCGCTGCCGACTCCGCTCCCTGGATCAGCGTGTCGCCCTCCGCGCGCAGCGCCGCCACGCTGAAGGCCATCGCGATCCGGTGGTCGCTGCCCGAGTCAATCGTGGCTCCATGCAGCGTCTGTCCCCCCGGCACGTCCAGCCCATCTTCGAACTCCATCACCTCGGCGCCCATGGCCCGCAGATTCTTCGCCACCAGCGCAATCCGGTCTGACTCCTTCACGCGCAACTCTTTCGCATCTCGTATGCGAATCCCACCGCTCGTGTAAGGGGCAATGGCCGCGAGCACGGGCAACTCGTCAATCAACTGTGCCGTCAATGCTCCTTCAATCGCCGTCGTTCCCAGTCCCTCGCTCGGCGCAGATATCCGCACGGCGCCCACCAGTTCCGAACACCGCTCCTCAAGATGAAGCACTGCGATCTTTGCGCCCAGTGCCGCCAGAACATCCAGCAGTGCCGAGCGCGTCGGATTCAGCCCAATCGAATCCAGCACCAGGCTCGAGCCCGGAAACAGCGCAGCCGCACACAGGAAGAATGCGGCCGACGACAAATCCCCAGGCACTGCTGCCTCAATGGCTGTCAGCCTTTGCGGCCCCACAATCGTCACCGAGTCATGCGCTAGGGAAACTGAAGCTCCAAATGCTCGCAGCGCAAGTTCGCTATGATCGCGCGTGCGCACCGCTTCGCGCACAATCGTCGTTCCAGCCGTCTGCAGTCCGGCCAGCAACACGCTTGTCTTCACCTGTGCGCTCGGAACCGGCGTCGTGTAGTCGATCGCCTTCAACGCAGTGCCTTGAATCGTCAATGGCGCATGTCCGTCGGTCAGCGTGAGCCGCGCGCCCATCTCCGCCAGCGGCTTTCTCACCCGCTCCATCGGCCGCTTTGAGAGCGAGGCATCGCCCGTCAGCGTAAAACTGCCCACTTGCGGAGCGAGCAGGCCCGACAGCATGCGCATCGTCGAGCCGGAGTTGCCGCAATCAAGCGCTTCCTTTGCAGGCGTCGCCTTCCCGGCCACACCGGTGATCTCCACGGTGTCGCCCTCGCCTCGCGTCACGCGTGCGCCCAGAGCCTCCATGCAGGCCAGCGTCGAAGCGCAATCTGCGCCCGTCGAAAAATTCGTAAAGCGCGAAGTGCCCTCCGCAAATGCGCCCAGCATGGCGTAGCGGTGACTGATGGACTTATCTCCCGGCAGGCGCAGGCTGCCGCATACATTGCGCGCGGGGCGAATCAGGCGTTCCTCTGTAGTTATCTGCATGCTGTAATGTGCAATCCATCTCCGGGGTGGCGGAACCTTCCACTCAAGTTTACCGAATCAGGCAGAAAAATGGGTGCCCCAGGTGCCTCGCATTTGGGCACCTGGGAATGAATCCAGCGCCGATTCCACGCATCCGTCCCTCACCGCACCCGCAGCACGATAATCGTCTCATCGTCAAAGCGGTCTTTCGCGCCCTGGAACCGCGCCACATCCTCAAGAATCGCGTCGGCAATCTCCAGCGCCGGCAAATCCCGGTTGGCGCAAAGAAGCCCAGCCAGCCGATCCTCCCCGTACATCTCTTCCTTTTCGTTTTCCGCGTCCAGAATGCCATCCGACACAAACACAATCGCGTCGCCCGGCTGCGTGGCCACATTCAACTCCTCGTACGTCACATCGGGAAACAGTCCTAGGGGAAATCCCTCGGCCTTCACCGTCACCGACTGCCCTGCTCTGCAGAACACCGGCTGCACCGCGCCGGAGTTTGCCACCGTCAGCGTCCTGTTCTCGTCGTTCCACACCGCAAACAGCATCGTCACGTATTGCGATTCCAGCTTGCGCTCCTGCATCGCGTCGTTCAGCAGTTTGAGCATCTCGGCGGGCTCGGGCTGTTGCGCTGCCGCCGCCCGCATAATCCCGCTCACCAGTGCCGCAAACAGCGCAGCCGGCGCTGCCTTGCCGCTCACGTCTCCAAGCACGATGGCCGTCCGTCCCGCGCCGTAATCTACAAAGTCGTAAAGATCCCCGCCGATGGTCCGCGCCGGCAGAAATCTCACCGCCATCTCCGCATGAGGATGCTCCGGCGATTCTGACGGCAGTAGCCGCAGTTGCACCTCGCGCGCCATCGCAATGTCCCGCTCCAGTTGCCGCTCCTGCGTACGCACCGCCTGGTACAGACGTGCGTTTTCAATCGCGATCGCCACCTGCGCGGCCAGTGTGGTCAGCACCTTTTCATGTTCTTCCGTAAAGAAGTGCGTCCGCGTATGCTCCAGGTCGAGCACGCCGATGATCCGCCCCTTGTAGAAAAGCGGCACAACCAGCTCCGACCGCGTCTCCTCGTTCATGGGCAGGTAGCGCGGATCTTTCAGCACATCCGGCACATTCACATAGCGCCATTCACGCACCGCCGCTCCCACCAACCCGCTGTTCACGGGAATGCGCCGCCGTGGCGCGTGCGCGTATCCAAACCGCCACGCATAGCGCGTAATCAGCGTCTCGCCTGTCTCGTCCAGCAGCATGATGGTGAACATCTGGTAGTCGATCAGCCGCCGCAATAGTTGCCCCACCCGTTCCAGCAGCGGCCCCAGTTCCAGAATCGATGCCAGCTCCACAGCAATCTCGTTCAGCACTTCCAGCGTCTGCGCCTGCCGCGACACGCGCGCATAGAGCCGCGCATTTTCAATCGCCTGGGCAATGCGCGAAGCTGTCACCGTCAGCACCCGCAAGTGCTCCGGCCTGAAGTACCCAGCCTCGGTGCTCTCCAGATCGATCACGCCGATCAACCGGTTCTTCGCGATCAGCGGTACGGCAAGCTCCGAACGAACCTCCGGATTCGCGCTGATGTAGAACTCTGCGCCGGCCACATCGTTCAGCAAAATCGGTTGCCGCGTCAGTGCCACCTGCCCCACCACGCCCTTGCCCACCGGAACCCTGGTCCGCTCCACCTGCGGCGTATGCCCGATCTGGAACCGCATGCGCAGCTCGTGTGTGCGGTCGTTCAAAAGAAAAATCGCGAAGATCCGGTAATTGATCACCGCCCGCACCAGTTCCGAGGTGCGGGTCAGCAGCGTTTGCAGATCCAGCGTCGTATTCAGCGCGTCGGTCAGCTTCATCAGGTAAACAACGTCCGCCGGCTCCACGCGCGGATTCATCACGTCCAACGGCGTATCGCTTGCCGGGCGGTAGTCACCTTCGAACTCGGTTCCGTGCGGCGGAGTGTCTGTAGCGTCTGTCATAAGTGTCGAAGGGAATCATAACTGAAAGGCAGGCAATAGGGCGCCGCGAATAGGGAATAGAAGCCAGAGAGCAGGGATTAGCACCTACCGGTAAGTTTCAAAAGTTGTCTGTTTGAATTAACCAGAATTGAGAAAGGAGTTGCAGTTTTCCTATTCCCTAATTAGTCCTGCCGGGGTCCCCATCCTTCCGCGGCTTCATGGGGAGGGGAGGGACAGCAATGCACTCTACCCGGGAGCTTTTCTAATCCCTAATCCCTATTCCCTAATCCCTGCCTTTCCCCATCTCCCGCACAATCGCCACTGAAGCTGACGAGCCAATCCGGTTTGCCCCAGCTTCCAGCATGGCCTTCACGTCGGCCACCGTGCGAATCCCGTCGGAGGCCTTCACCCCGCAGCGGCCGCCTGCCACGCCGCGCATCAGCGCCACGTCCGCCACTGTCGCGCCGGTCAAGGCAAACCCGGATGATGTCTTGATAAAATCCGCGCCCGCCTGGATCGCGATCTCGGCCGCGCGCAGCTTCTCTTCCATGCTCAGCAGCGCCGTCTCCAGGATCACCTTCAGCACCGCGCCGTGATGGTGAGCCACCGTCGCTGCCGCGTGAATCGTGTGTTGCACCGCGTGGTGATTACCGCTCTTCATCTGCCCGATCGGCATCACCATGTCCACCTCCCGCGCCCCCAGCCGGGCCAGTGTCGCAGCCTCATGGCGCAGCGTTGACACCAGCGAAGCTCCCAGCGGAGAACCGATCGCAACTCCCACGGGAATCCCCGTCCCGGCCAGCCGCGCAACGGCCGTTGCCGCCCACATCGGGTTCACCATCACGCACGCAAATCGGTATTCGATTGCCTCGTCGCAAAGATTCACAATCTCCAGGCGCGTCGCTTCCGGCTTCAGCAGAGTGTGGTCAATCACCGCGGCCAGCGCCGCCCGGCTGCTCAGGGCCTCCGCGGCGAATCCATAGGAGTCGAAGCTGCCGTTGTCGAATTCGAGATCTGCCCTGTCGATCGGAATGGGCACTGCCATCTTTCCAGCTCCTCGTACTCCAGCGCCTCGTACTTTGCACCGCCCCTGCTGCGCTCTGCAGGTTGCTTCTGGCCCATTGCGCTTGGCCCGTTGCCGTTCGAAGGCAATAAACGACCCAGCCCACGGCAAGCCTCGCCGCCTCCGGGACTTGAGTATAGTACCCCCGGAATAAGGGGGACGTAATGATTGGATGCAATCGGCTGGATTCGGTTGACAGGCGTGGAGGTCTTTCGGCTGCCCGCGTTTGCCTACTCCGGATCTCCCGGCGGCATGACGCAAATGTCCGGCAGATTCCGGTACCGTTCCGCGTAATCCATCCCGTACCCGATCACAAACAGATTTGGAATGGAGAACCCCACGTAGTCCGCGTCAATCTTCTCAATGCGCCGCGAGGGCTTGTCGAGCAGGGTCGCAATCCGCAGGGACTTCGGATGCTGCTGCAGAAACAGCTTGCGCAGGTACGAGAGCGTCAGCCCTGTGTCCAGAATGTCTTCGACCACCAGCACATTCTTGCCCTCGATCGAGTGGTCCAGATCCTTGATGAGTTTCACCGCGCCCGACGATCGCTGTCCTTTGCCGTAACTTGTCGTCGCCACGAAATCAAAGGTCGCGTCCACCTCAATGGCCCTCGACAAATCGGCCAGGAAAGGCGCCGCACCCTTCAACACGCCAATCATCACCAGCTTTTCGCCGTTCAGGTCGTGTGTAATCTGGACGCCCATTTCGGCGACTCGTTCTGCAATCTGCTGGCGCGAAAAAAGAATTTCGAGGCCCTTGTAGGTCATGGTAGCCATGCACACAGTATCGCCCGAATCTGCCCTGAATGTGGCTGTGCAAATCCTGCCGCTTTTCCCATCTCCCGCCGCATCGTTCTTCATCCTTTAACCTCATAGCTCCGTTCAAACACCGGCAACTCCCATTCCTGCATCCGCTTCGCCCCGGCAGCTATCATGGGCGGGAACAAAAATCGCATCTGTCTCGCGCTCTCTCGTCCCAAGCAGCACGGTCCGCTGAAAGGATCTCCATGAATCGTCGCGACATGATCAAGCTCTCTTCCTGTGCTGCTGCCGCCGCCTCGGCCGCCTCGCTTTCTCAATCCGCAAAAGCCCAGGCCACCGGAACAACGTGTCATCCCATCGCCCGATGGGATCACCTGGAACTCAATCTCCCCGGCCCCGCCTCCGGCAATCCCTACATCGACGTCACCCTCTCCGCGACTTTTCAATTCCTGCATCGAACGATCAGCGTCCAAGGCTTCTACGACGGCGACGGCTCCTACAAAATCCGCTTCATGCCCGACGAAATTGGAACCTGGACCTGGACCACTGCCAGCAACACGCCCGCTCTCAACGGCCTCTCCGGCACCTTCGAGTGTGTCGCTTCCGAGCCAGGCAATCGTGGTCCCGTCTCCGTGCGCGACAACTACCACTTCGGCTACGCTGACGGCACCCCCTTCGTCGAGTGCGGCACCACCTGCTACGCCTGGGCATTCCAATCGGAGGCCACGCAGCAGCAGACCATCGAAACACTCATCACGTCGCCCTTCAACAAACTCCGCATGTGCCTCTTTCCCAAGTGGTATCAGCACAACCGCAAAGAGCCGCCGATGTACCCGTTTCCGCGCACCGGCGACACCAACGATTACTCCACATTCAACCCCGCCTACTTTCAGCACCTCGACCGCCTCATTCTCGAGTTGCGCCGCATTGGTGTCCAAGCCGACCTCATCCTCTTTCATCCCTACGACAAGTGGGGCTACCAGTCCATGCCCGCCGATGTGGACGATCGCTACCTCCGCTACGTCATCGCCCGCTTCAGCGCCTTCCACAATGTCTGGTGGTCGCTAGCCAACGAATACGACCTGCTCCGCGACAAATCATCCGCCGACTGGGATCGCTACGCCCGCATCCTCGCTGAATACGACGCCTTCGACCACCTGCGCTCCATCCACTACAGCCGCCACCAGTATGAATACTTCCGCGGCTGGTGCACCCACGCCGGCGTGCAGGACTCGCATCTTGAAATGGGCGCAAGCTGGCGCGCCGACTGGCGCAAGCCGGTAGTCTTCGACGAATGCAAATACGAAGGCAACATCGCCTCGCGCTGGGGCAACATCTCCGCCGAAGCCATGACCCGCCGCTTTTGGATCGCAGCCGCAATGGGAACCTACTGCGGCCACGGCGAAACCTATCTCTCGCCGGAAGACATTCTCTGGTGGTCCCACGGCGGCGTCCTGCACGGCAAAAGCCCCGCCAAAATCGCATTCCTTCGCCAGTTGCTTGAAGAAACCATCGCTATCGGCCCCGGCCCCATCGGCTTCACCAACTTCAGTGACGATCCGGCAGGTGCCCGCCGCCCCAACGACGCCGTCATCTTCTACTACTACGATGAGCACCAGCCCGCCGAAGGCACCTACACTCTCCCCGAAACCAAAACCTACACCGCCGAATACATCGACACGCTCACCCTTCAGCGCACCCCTCTCCCCGGCGAATACTCCGGGCAAACCACCGTCAAAATGCCGGGCACGCCATGGGGTTCTCTCTGGTTCCGCCAGAAAGGCATTGCCTGATTCATCTCCTGATGCAGCCCGGGTGCCCCCGGGTCCGGTCCGCCGCGGCGGAAGAGCAGGGAATGAACTGCCATCCCATGCGATAAGCTGGCCTAGGGGATTCCATGCTGACAGCAAGAGCTCCGTTCCGCGCGGTCGCTGCAACCGTACTTCTTGCTCTTGGCCTGGCCGCACCCCATTCCATCGCAGGGCAGGGAACCGCCCTCAATCCCGTCCTCCCGCTCGTTCACGTGGAAAACGGTCCCAACTCAGCCCACGCGCAGGCCCAGCACTACGTCGTTCTCGTCTCGCTCGACGGTTTCCGCTGGGACTATGCCAAGCGCGAGAACACCACCCACCTTCTCGCTCTCGGCAGGCAGGGCGTCTGGGCTCCTGAAGGCATGATCCCCAGTTACCCCTCGCTCACCTTTCCCAATCACTTCACCATCGTCACCGGCCTCTACCCTGAGCATCACGGCCTGGTCGCCAACTCTTTCCTCGACCCCGCCACCGGCAAGCGTTACTCCATCTCCAACGCCGCAGCCGTCACCGATAGCTCGTTCTACTCCGGCACTCCCCTGTGGAGTCTTGCCGAAAGCCAGGGAATGCACGCCGCCTGTATCTACTGGCCCGGCTCTGAAGCCAAGATCGCCGGCTTCCGCCCCTCTTGGTATGCGCAATTCAACAAGGCCGAGTCCACTCCTGAAGTCCAGCAGGCGCGCATTGACGACGCCGTCGCGCTGCTTCAGCTTCCACCCGACCAGCGCCCCCACTTCATCACCATCTACTACTCCGAGCCCGACCACGAAGGTCATCAGTTTGGCCCCGACGCTCCTGAAACCCGCGCCGCCGAACGCAAAGTCGATGGCCTCGTAGGCAAACTCAAGGCCGCGCTCGACTCCACCCATCTCCCCATCGATCTGGTCGTCGTCAGCGATCACGGCATGGTCCACGAAGTGGGCGACTGGGTCACCCTCGACCAGTTTGCCGACCTCGCCGCCTTCGACACCGTCGGCCATCTGCTCTACGGCAAAACCGAAGAGGATCGTGACCGCGTCTATAACCAGCTCAAGCGGGCCTCGTCGCAATTCGTTGTCTATCGTCTAAAAAACGTGCCCGCCAATCTCGACTTCAACCAGAACCCCCGCGAAGGCGACCCAGTCGTCATCGCCACCGGCCCCTATCCCATTCGCGCCCATCCGTTTCCGGCCGGCGCCACCAATCCGGCGCCCGAACCCGGCATGCATGGCTTCGACCCTCGCAAGGTCCCGCAGATGAAGGCCAGCTTCTTCGCCGCCGGACCCGATATAGTGAAGGGAAAGACCGTTGCCCCCTTTGAGAACGTGAACTTGTATCCATGGCTTGCCCACATGCTCGGCCTCACACCGCCCAGCAACGACGGAAGCCTCAACATCCTGGCTGGAACTCTCCGTGACCGCGGCGAGACTCCTGACCAGCCGGAAGCAGATGAACCCCAGAAGTAAGAATTTTGAACGGAGCAGGGAAGCATGAGTCTGGTTCTTGGAATTGATGGTGGTGGAACACGCACGCGCGCCTCAATTGTTGACGGCGACAAGGTCCTCGCACACGGCGAAGGCGGATCCATCAAGCGTCTCCGTGTCGGCGCTGAAGTGGCTGAAGAAAATCTCCGCACCATTCTTAAAGAAGTCTTCTCAAAGGCCGGCGTCAAAGGTGTTCGCGCTGCCTCCTGTGGTGTAGCCAGCGCCACCATGCCCGGCATCACCGAATGGGTCACCGCCGTCTTTGACGACTTCGGAGTCGAACTCTCCGAGGTCGTCGGCGACCAGGTCATCGCGCTCGACGCCGCCTTCCACGGTGGCCCCGGCATCCTGCAGATCGCAGGAACCGGCTCCAACACCATCGGCCGCGCGCCTGACGGCAGCCAGGAAAGCGCCGGCGGCTGGAGCTCCCACCTCGGCGACGAAGGCTCCGGCTACTGGATAGGCCTCCACAGCGTCCGCCGCGCCCTCCGCGCTTACGATCACGGCCAGCCCACGCAGATTCTCAAAAAGGTTGGCGAAATCTGGAACACCCCGGAACTCGACGAACTGGTCAACGTTGGCGACGGAACGCCGGGCCCTGACTTCGCCGCCCTCGCCCCCGCCATCAACGAGCTTGCTGAAGCCGGCGACCCCGTGGCCCTCGGCGTCCTCCACCAGGCCTCAACCGACCTCATCGAATTCGTACTTTTAGTTCGCGACAAGCTCCGCAAAAAGCACAACATTACGGCCGAAGTCCCCGTAGCCTGGACCGGGAGCGTGATCGCCAAGATGGCCATCGTGCGGAATGCCTTCTTTAAGGGACTGCATGAGGCGGCGCCGCAGATGCCGGTAGGCGACTCCGAAGTTGTCTCGCTCGACGGAGCAATCTGGCGCGCAAAACGCCTCGCCGCCTCCAGAATCTAAAATTCCGGCGTCAAAGTTGGAGGCACCCTTTAGGCGCACCAGAAGTAGCACCGAAAAGGTGCTATAATTGGTGCTGAGAGGAGCCCCCATGCGTGCCAGTGTAACCATCGACGACGACCTGTTAAAGATGGCCCACGAATACACCGGGGTCACCGAACGCGCTGAGCTCATCCGTCAGGCTCTCAGGTCGCTGATTGCTCGAGAAGCGGGACGCCAGCTCATGGCTCTCGCCGGTACCGCACCCAACATCGAGGACGTGCGCAGACTGCGCATCGGCGAAAAGTGATTCTGGCGGATACCTCGATCTGGATCGATTTCTTTCGCCGCGGAACATTCAAGACGGAACTCGAAACGCTCATCGCGAACGATCAGCTTTGCATTCATCCATGCGTGGTGGCAGAACTGGCCTGTGAAACTCTTCCAAACCGCCAGAAGACGCTCGCCAGGCTCGATCAGCTTATCTCGTTGCGCCAGGTTCCTTTGGCCGACATTCGCATCATGATCGAAGCTCGAGGTCTGGCCTCCCGTGGGGTAGGGCTGACTGACCTACATCTCATTGCCTCATGTCTTGCGACACCCGGCACGCAAATCTGGACCATCGACGCGGCCTTCGGCAAGGTCGCAGAATCTCTCGGAATTCGAATGCTCACCCCGTAACTACTGGCATTCGTCACTTCGCGACCTGTCCCGCCACGATCGACCCAACCAGCCGCCCCGCGTCATCCACAGCCACCAGGTCAGCCGGACCGCCCACAACCACTTGACCAGCCCCATCCCCAAGCCCCGTCATTGCCGCCGGATTAGCCGTCAGCAGCCGCAAAGCATCCTTTAACGGCGCACCCGTGAACCCCACAAAATTTGCGAGCGCCCGATCCAGTGTCAGCACACTCCCAGCCAGCACGCCCCGCGCCATGGCCCTGCCCTCTGCCACCTGCACCGCAAACCCGCCCAGCGTGTACTCGCCATCCGGCATCCCCGTTGCGCTCATCGCATCCGTCACCAGGATCCCGCGCTCAGGCCCCTTGGCCGAAAACCACAGCCGCACCATCTCCGGGGCCGTATGAATTCCGTCACAGATCAGCTCCGCGTAAACTGACTCCATCGTCAGCACCACGCCCAGAATCCCCGGCTCCCGGTGGTCCATCGCCCTCATCGCATTGAACGTATGCGTCGCGCTCGTCGCCCCGGCCTCCACCGCCGTCCGCGTCTCCGCAGCCGTCGCATTCGAGTGGCCCAAGCTCACCCGAACCCCCCGCCCCGTCGCGTGCCTGGTCAGCTCCACCGCCCCCGGCATCTCGGGAGCGAGCGTCATCAGCCGAACCCGTCCCTCCGCCGCCTCAAACAGCCTGTCGAAAACCCCAATGTCTGGCGTCAGCATGTGCTCCACCGGTTGAACTCCGCACTTCTTCGGCGAAAGAAACGGCCCCTCCAAGTGAATCCCCACCGGTTTCGCGGCAGCCTTCCCACTCTCCAGCAGTTCCGGCTTTCCGATCAGCCGCGCCAGCCCCTCAACCGCCCGCAAAGTCGTGTCCAGCGGCGCAGTCACCGTCGTCGCCAGGTAACTACCCGTCCCCCGCGTCGCCAGAAAGCCCCCCACCGCCTTCAAAGCCTCCGGCGTAGCCTCCATCACGTCGTGCCCAGCCGCTCCGTGGATGTGCACATCCACAAACGCGGGCGCCAGCGTCGCTCCGGGAAAGTCCATCCCGCCGTCCGTCGCAGCCGCGCCCGGTCCGCGACTGCCAATCGACGCAATCCGCCCGTCTTCGATCGTAATTTCAGGGTTTTCGAGCAGGATCGAGCCGTCCCACAACCACTTTGCGGTCAGAGTCGTGCGCATAGCTCAAGATTATGGCAGGTGCCCGCCCCGCCGGGAAAGCAGAGCCCAAGCCTCAACGGTACTTTCGCAGAACCCCCAGAACCCGACCCTGGATCGCCACCTGCGCCGCCGGAACATAAATCGGGTCCATCTCCGCATTTGAGGGCTGCAGGCGGATCAGGTTACCCTCCGGATAAAAGCGCTTCAGCGTCGTCTCACTCCCATGCACCAGCGCCACAATAATCTCACCCTGCCGCGCCGTCCGCGTCCGCTCCACGAGCACATAGTCCCCGTTGATAATGTGTTCGTCGCGCATCGAGTCGCCCCGCACTTCCAGCGCAAACACATCCCGGTTTCCCACCACGTCGTGCAGCGAGATCGTCTCCGGCGTCTCCTGTGCCTCCACCGGCAACCCCGCGGCAATCTTGCCCATCAGAGGCAGCTTGGTACTCGACCGGGTCTTCGACCCCGGCGGCAGCAGGTCAATCGATCGGCTGCGGTTATGCACCCGGTCGAGCAAACCCTTCTTTTCAAGGTTCGTGATGTGTTTGTGCACCGTCGCCAGGCTCTTCAGACCCATCCCCCGCGCAATCTCTTCAAACGAAGGGGAGTAGCCGTTGCGAGCCACAAACGACTCAAGAAAGTCCACAACCTCTTTTTGCCTGCGGGTCACTGCCATGCCCGCATTATAGCGAATAAAAAGCGAATCGCAACAGCTTTCGATCTTTTTTTCCTGCGGGGGTGTACCTGTGCAAATACCGGTCCCAAATCGCCTGCGCCACCACAAATTTAACGCCCGATTTTATCCGTTCCTTACGGCGGCGGCCCGGATCCCGCCTACAATCAGAGGCATGATCTTTGAGTCCTTCCCAGTCGGCATGCTCGCCTGCAACTGCACCCTCATCGGCGACGAGCAGACGCGCGAGGCCATCATCATCGATCCCGGAGACGGCATCACCGGCATCCACCGCCGCCTCATCGAGCTAGGCCTCACCCTCAAGCAGATCATCATCACCCACGCTCACATCGATCATGTCGGCGGAGCCCTGCACCTCAAAAAGCTCACCGGTGCCCCTATCTATATGAACGAGAACGACCTTGAGCTCCTCGCCATGATGGAAGAGCAAGCCGCCTGGCTCGGCGTCGAGACCCCGGAAACCACCCCACCCGATGTCTCCCTAGCCGATGGAGCAATCGTCGGCCTTTCGAGCTTCCCGGCCCAGGTCCTCCATACCCCCGGACACACCCAGGGCTCCATCTGCCTTCACTTCGCCCCGCTCAAGCTGCTCGTCGCCGGGGACACCCTCTTTGCCGGCAGCATCGGCCGCACCGATCTCCCCGGCGGCAACTACGACCAGATCATCGATTCCATCCGCGCACGCCTGCTCGCCTTGCCCGACGAAACCCGCGTCCTACCCGGCCATGGCCCCCAGACCACCATCGGCGAAGAACGTCGTAGTAACCCCTTCTTGCGCACAATGTGAAATTGTTTGCACTTCGTCATTGGCGAGTAAAATAAATAAGTTGCCGCAGCAACCTAATCTAAAACTTAATGCAACTCTCGTGCCATATTACTACCTTGGTTCGCCTTAAAATAATTCTCTAACGCGGCCGATCCCGTGCTAAATTCCGCTTCTTCGGCCAGCAGACTCAACACCAGCCACCCCGACTCCGGCATCCCGAAAAAGTACCCCGGATGCACCCAGACCCCAACTTCCAGCAGCTCAAGCACCGTCCGCTCGTCCGGCTCCAGGGCGGGAATCCGCAGCACCGCGTACCAGCCCCCCTCCACCACAAGCCGTTCCACCGCCGGCAGCCGCTCCAGACGCCGGTCCAACTCCGCCAGATTCCTCGCGACCCGCTTCCTGATCTGATCCTGAATCGCACCCCGTCCCCCAAGCCACGCCGGCAGAGCGCATTGCACCGGGGCATTCATGGAGAGAAACGTATCGGCAATCACCTCAAGGCGTGCTAGCGCCTGCGCCCGCTCCGGCCCGGTTGCCACAATCCATGCCGCTTTCATCTGCGGCAGCCCGGCAATCTTGCTCAGTCCGCTCACCACAAACACCGGAACCCCCTCCAACCCCGCCGCGAAGCTCCGCCCGCCACCCGCAAAGCCACCCTGCTCTTTGAAGCCATAGTCCAGAAACACCTCATCCACAATCAGCGAAAGGTCAAACTCCCGGGCAAGCCGCCCCAGTTCCTCCGCCTCCCACGGCTTGGTAAAGTGACCAGTCGGATTGTTCGGATGGACCAGCACCATCGCCCGCGTCTGCGGCCCAATCGCCCGCCGCACCCCCTCCGGCTCAATCTGCCAGCCGTGGTCATAGACAAGCGGAACCGGCCGGATGCGCACATCGTCAAGATCGGCCAGAAAATCAAACAGCGGATAGCTCGGCTGCGGCGCCAGCACCTCGCATCCCGGGTCGCAAAGTAACTTGAAGAGATAGCTGTAAGCTTCACTCGTACTTGTGGTTAAAAGAATCTGATCCGCATCGAGAGCCACCCCAGCTTCGGCATAATACTGCCGCACCGCCTCGCGCGCCGCCATTTGCCCCATGGGCTGCGGGTCGTAGTCCAAGGCTCTGGGATCGGCCAGCGCATCCAGCAAGCCGTCCCCATAATCAAGCCCAACGCGGGTGGGATTTGACGCCGTCAGGTCGACGATCGGCAGCCCGGCCTTAACGCGCAGCCGATGCGCCCGAGCCAGCTCACTCTCTTCCGTATTCCAACCCGTTCTCTTCGAAAACTTCATCAATCCCATCCAGCCTTAGGCAGACGCCGCGTGGTGCCCCATCGCCCCGAATCTCTAACCCTTTTCCCTGTGCGCCTGCAGGGCGGAAAAAACTGAAAGCTGAAAGCTGATAGCTGATAGTTGAAAGCTGATAGCTGAAAGCGAGAAAAACATAGCTAGTAGCTTGAAGCTCGGTCCTTGCTCTCCATCGTGCACAATAGGCACAGGGCGTCTTTTTCCACCATACACGGGCGCCAACCGGAGGAGCTTTGGGCCCGACTACGTCGATTCGCGCGGTTGTCTTTGACTACGGAATGGTGTTGACCGGCCCACCCGACCCGGCAGCCTACAAGCAGCTCCTCGCCATCACCGGCCTCACCTCGGCCAAACTCGACAAATATTACTGGGCCGACCGCCACGCTTACGACGAGGGAAAACTCACCGGCCTCGCCTTCTGGCAGAAGATTCTGGCCGACGCCAAACTCAAACTCTACCCCTCAGCCGCGGAAGAGCTGAACCTCTGGGACGCCCGCATGTGGACCACCCAGAACAGCGACATGCTCGACTGGCAGCAGCGGCTCAGGCAGCACGGCATCCTCACCGCCATCCTCTCCAACATCGGCGACAGCGTGCTCGAAAACATGCAGCGCGAGTTCACCTGGCTCGACCGCTTCGATGTCCTTGTCTGGAGTTACCAGCTACGCATGGCCAAGCCCGAATCCGCCATCTTCCACCACGTGCTCAAGCAGCTCGGCACGAAGCCCGAAGAAACCATCTTTATCGACGACAAGACCGTCAACGTCGAAGCCGCCGAGGCGCTCGGTATCCGGGGTCTGGTCTTCACAACCCCCACCCAGCTGCGCGCCGACCTCATAGCACAGGGCCTCGACGCCTACCTTCCCCTGCCCAATCCAACTACTTAGCTAATTTATTAGCTAAGGGCAGTCGCGGAAGTTCGATTGAGGGGACGCTGCTTCACTCAACGCTCGGGCTTTTCTGAATCCTGATCCCTGATCCCTGACCCCTGCCTCTAAGACGCCATCCCCAGCCCCACCAGGTTAGCCGCCGCAATAATCACCAGCACGCCCGCCCACAGCAACCGCACCGGACGCTTCTCCACGCCCTTCCACTCGCCCAGCGCCAAGCCCACCAACCCGCCGCACAGCACATAGATGCTCATGTGCAGCATCCAGTTCACATACGCCAGCCGGACTGGAATGTTGGCCGCGCCCCACGCGTAGAAGAAGAACTGCAGGTACCACATGATTCCGCCCGTCGCCGCCAGCAGTGCGTTCCTCATCACCACCGGCCGCGGCTGACTCATATCCGCTCGCAGTGAAAGCCGCTTCAACGCTGCCAGCCGGATAAAGCAGTAGCTCAGGTTGATCACCGCGCCACCACCCATGATGAAAACGTAGCTCGGCAGAGCGGCATACAGCGGATTCACGCCCAGCAACTTGGCCGCAGCTTCCATCGGACGCGCCGCATCGATCGCAAACGACATCCCCGACGAGAAAATGCCGCACATCACTGCCAGCAGCAGGCCCAGCTTTACGTTGAACTCCCGTACTTCCGCCCCCAGCTGCACTTCCTTCTGGTGGCCCGCATACGACACAATCGCCACCCCGATCACCGCCACAAAAACGCCCGCCAGCGTCAGCAGTCCGCCTCGCGTTTGAATCAGCATTGCGCCCTGCCCGTGGAGCAACGGCGGCACCAGCGTGCCCACCACCAGCGTCACGCCAATCGCCACGCCAATTCCCAGCGACATGCCCAGGTGCCGCATCGTGAGCCCATAGCTCACATTGCCAACGCCCCACATCGCGCCGAACAGCGCCACCTTCAGCAGCAGGTGCGGCCCCATCGATGCGTAGAACCCCGTGAAATCCGGCAGCAGAATCAGGCTCACTCCGATCGGCAGCAGTATCCACGAAAACAACCCCGCAATCGCCCACGTGGTCTCCCACGACCAGTTCTTCACCTTCCCAATCGGCGCATAAAACGATGCCGCCATGGCCGCGCCAATAATGTGCCACCCAATCCCCGCCAAAATCGCTACCGGCATTCGTTCTCCATTTCTCCTGGCCGCAGGCCGCAGTTCCCGCAAGCAATTTCAAAGCCTATCGGCTAACGATCTCCTTGTACAGCCGCGTTGACTAAACCGAACCGCGACGGAAGGAAGCCTCATCCTCAATCGTCACTGCGAACTTGCCAACTTGCCATCTCCGCACTGCGGAGGCCAACTCGCCAAATAGTTGAAATCCGTTCTCAATGGATCGCTAGGTCGTTCCCTGAAGACCCACCTCGAAACTGTATGACCCCGCCGCCAGTTCAAATCCACTTTGTCCGCCCCGCGCGCCTGCTTTCGCCAGCTTGCTCTCCGTGATCCCAACCCCATCCACCTTGTACTTGGCCGCCTCAACCGCACTCAACGGCAGCCACCCCGTCGTATTCGCAGGCAGCGTCACATGCCATTCAGCCGTCGCCCCATCTACTTTCCAATCCGAGTGAATCGCCCCATAACTCGACTGATAATCCAACGCAATCTTCCCCAGCCGCTCATCAAACACCGGATGCAGCACCACCGTGTGGAATCCCGCATCGATCGGCGTCGCATCCACGCCCGCCGCGTAGCGGTAAATCCAGTCCGCCACTGCTCCGTACGCGTAATGGTTGTACGAGTTCATGCTGGGCTCGCTTCAGCATCTGGTCGCCGTTCCAGCGCTCCCACATCGTCGTCGCACCGTGCTCCACCATGTAGCCCCATGATGGATACGTCGTATTCAGCAGCAGATGGAAGGCCAGATCCGCGTGTCCCGCCTTGGTCAGCTCTTCCAGCAGGTACGGCGTCCCCAGAAAGCCCGTCCCCAGCATGCCGTGATTCGCTTCAATCTTCTTGACCAGCCGCTCGGCCGCTGCAGTCCGCAAATTCTCGGGCAGCAGGTTCATGTGCAGCGCCAGCACGTACCCGGTCTGCGTATCGCCGCCCACCGCCTTCAAACCCGGGTTGTTGATCACGCCGAACGACGGCTCGTTGTTATCCGCGCCCGCCACGAACCCGTCCTCGTGCACGAACTGTTTCTCAAACGCAGAACGAATCTTCTCGAACTGCGCTGAATAGCGCGCCTCGTCCTCGGTCCGTCCGGTCGCCCGTGCCATCTGCCGCATCAGTGTCACGTCGTAGGCCCAGTACGCTGTCGCAATCAGCGTGTAATCCGTCTTGCCCTCTGGAGAAAGCCAGTCTCCAAAGTGAATCCCGGCCTCGTTCTTCCAGAGCATGTCGGGATTGTGCGCGGCAATGGCATTCAGATACTTCTCCATCGCCGCCCAGTTCTGTTCAATCACGCTTGTGTCGCCGGTCTGCAGCCAGGTCGTCCAAGGAATCACCACGCCCGCATCGCTCCAGCCAGCGCCCGATTGCGCACTCTCCGTCACTGTCCCCGGCGAAAAGATTCCGTAGTAGGGCGTCCCCGTCTGCGTGCCTCGCATGTCTTCCGCAAACTGTCTTGAAAACGCCGCCAGGTCCATGTTGTAGCTCGCCGCCCGCCAGAACACCTGCGCATCCGCCATCCACCCCAGCCGCTCATCCCGCTGCGGACAATCCGTCGGAATCCCCACAAAATTCGATCGCTGCCCCCACAGAATATTGCTCCACAGCTTGTTGATCATCGCGCTGCCCGTCTCAAGCTGCGCCGTAAACGGCGCGTCCGTGTGAAACACCACCGCCTTCACCGCATCCTTCGTCGGAGCAGTCGGCAACCCCGTCACCTCCGCATACCGGAATCCATGAAACGTGAAGTGCGGCTCAAACGTCTCCCCGCCGTCCTTCCCGGCAAACGTAAACTCGTCCGTCACTTTTGCGGTCCTCAGATTGTCCGTGTAAAGCGTGCCATCGGCATTCAGAATCTCGCCAAACCGCAGCCGCACCGTCGTTCCCGCCGCAGCCTGTGCATGAAAATGCTCCACGCCCGACAAATTCTGTCCAAAGTCGAAGATGTACACGCCCGGCTTCGGCTCTGTCAGCGTCTGCGCCTCCATCGTCCGCTCCACGCGAATCGACGGAAAATCCTGCGCCTCAATCTTCACCGCCGTCGGCTTGATTGCCTCAGCACGGGTCCATCCTTCACCCTTGAATCCCGCGGCCTCCCACCCAGGTTGTTCCAGCCGCGCGTCTTTCCGCTCGCCGTCATAGAGCTCCGCGCTCACAATGCTCGACGTGTGCGCCTGCCAGTCCGTCCCCGCCGTCACCCACTCCACGCGTCCATTTGTATGCTCAATCCGCATCTGCGCCCGCAGCGCTGGTGGCGTGTCGCCGTAGTTATTCGACTGCTGGAACCACTCCAGCGACGTCTCGTACCACCCCGGCGCAATGAACGCTGCGATCGCATTCGCGCCCTTCCGCACCAAATCCGTCACGTCGAACGTCTGGTATTTCACCCGCTGTCGGAAGTCCGTCCATCCGGGATCCATCAAATCGTGTCCCACCTGTTTGCCGTTCACAAACAGCTCATACGCCCCCAGCGCCGTCGCATAAATCCGCGCCGACTTCACCGGCGCACTCACCGTGAACTCGTGCCGCAGCGACTTCACTGAGTCGGGAATCCACGGCGCATGCAGCGGATCCGCCGTTGACCCCGGCTCCGGCGCAAACTTCACCGCCGTCTTCCAACCAGAAGCGTCAAACCCCGGCTGCTCCCAACCTGCCGCCGCATGCCCCGCAACCTTCCATCCCGGCGCGCTGCCAAACGTCGCCCATTTCCCGTCCGCGTACTCCACAACCAAAGTCGCCATCATCGGCGGCGCATCCGCGGTCGCCATGCCGTTCGGATCGACGACGTAGTGAACAGCCTCAACAGCAATCGAGTTCGCGCCCGCCTTCACCTTGTCCGTCACGTCCTCGCGCACAAACTTCCGCCAAGCCAACTGCTGCCACGGCGGCAGTTTCCCTGCTGTCATCACCTGTTGCCCATCGATCCAGCCCGACACAGCATCCTGTCCTGTCGCATAAAGCACAGCCTTGCGCACCGGCCCCGCCAGCTTCACCGTAGTCCGGTAGTCAAAGCGCTCCTCTGTACCTTTTTCCGCCGCCACGACCTTCGCATCGGGGCTAGCGATCCAAGTTGACGCCGCACCCCGCACCGCCGCTTCCTCAGGAGTCTCGTAGCCAATCCAACCTCCGCGCCAGCCGGTCTCCGTCAGCAGGCCCGTCTCCCACCACGAAATGTCGCACTTGGTGTAAATCTGGGTCCCGTTCCACACCGTCACGCGCCACCAATACCGCGTACTCGCCTTCAGCGCCGGCCCTTTGTACGCCACGTTCAGGCTCTCGCTGCTTTCCACCTTGCCGCTGTCCCAAACGTCCGCCTTGTCCGCACTCAGCAGCTCCGCCCGCGAAGCAATCTGTACCCGGTAAGCCGTCTGCCGCGCACCCCGCGCCGCATCCGCCAACTGCCATGAAAACTTCGGAGCCGCATCATCTATGCCCAGCGGCGTCGTCAAATTGTCCACGCGCAAAGCAGTGGGACCCACAACCGGCTCAACCGCTCCGCTCAAAGGCACCATCGCCGCCGCACCAAGCACAAACGCAAAAACAGAGATCTTCTGGGCTTTCATTTTTCCCTCACGTACATGAAAGGACACCGGGTGACCCCGGGCTCGCCCGCCGCGGCGGATGAGACCGGGGATCTCAGAGAACTTTGAAGGAAGGACCCCAGCGGAAGGGTGCGGGCTTTAGCCCGTACATAAAAGTCTCCAAAGAGTGTCCGGCCTTCAGGCCCTGAGGGACTCCCCTTGGCCCCGCGATTTCGACGCCTGACTTCCTCAAATGAAATAAATTACAAACGGAATCACCTTATGCAAGGCCCGCCGCCTTTGTCAATTGCATTTCCACCGAGTCGGGACCCAAACTACCATTACACTCTCACCATGGCTCTCCGCCTTCTCGCCGCCACCACCAGCCAGGGCAAACTCCGCGACTTCCGCACCGCCGCCGCATGCCCATTCCATCTTCATCGATCCTCTACCCGCGGCCGACAACATCCCCGCCCCTGAAGAAAACGGCGACACCTTCCTCGGCCAACGCCACCCTCAAGGCCGTCTATTACTCCCGTTTCGCCCCCGGCCAGCTCGTCCTCGCCGACGACTCCGGTCTCGAAGTCGACGCCCTTGGTGGCCAGCCCGGTGTCCGCTCCGCCCGCTTTGCCGCCGACTCCGGCCTGGTCGACTCGCCCGACGCCAACGACAACACCGACGTCTGGAACAACATCGTCCTCCTGCAGCGCCTCGCCAACATCCCGCCGCTCAGCGCACCGCCCGCTATCGCTGCGTCCTCGTAGCCGCCCTCGACGGCGAGCCCCTCCACTCCGCCGAAGGCGCCGTCGAAGGCCTCATCCTCGACTCCCCGCGCGGCACCGGCGGCTTCGGCTACGATCCGCTCTTCTACCTGCCCGCCCTCCAGCACACCATGGCCGAAATCGACATCGAAACCAAGCTCTCCCTCAGCCACCGCGGCCGCGCCATGGTAGCCCTGCTCGCCAAATGGGCGCTCTAGCCCGCAGACCGGCTTCTATCTAAAAAACACTGTCATCCCAAGCCGAGACGGGGATCTGCAGTTGCTTTTGCACTTGCTCTTACCCGACCTCAAAGGGAAGCCCCGTGCCCCTTATCACGTCTCATCGTGGATGAGTGGGACAGAACAACCCCGCAAGCTCCGAGGAACCAAAAGCTAACAGCTAAGAGCTAAGAGCTGAATGCTGAGACCTAATAGCTGCTTCACCACCTTGACGGACCCAATCCGCGACACCAATAATGCTTGAGGCAATCAAGCGCAGTTTTCGTCTCTCAATCTGAAACAAACCTGGCCTGCAGCCTCTAGGAGCCGACACTTTCATGGCAACTGCTCAATCTTCTGCCGCGCCCACAGGTCCGTCGCGGCGTCCAGCCATTGCGCGCCGGTCAGGGAACCTCCTTCATCTGGCGCAAGCTCCACTCGCTGCTGGGCATCATCCCCATCGGCGCCTTCCTCCTTGAGCACCTGCTGTCGAACTTTGAAGCCCTCAAAGGCCCCCTCGCCTACGGCGCCCAGGTCAAGTTCCTCAACAGCCTGCCCCTGGTCCGCGTCCTCGAGTGGGTCTTCATCTTTCTGCCGCTCATGTATCACGCCGGCTACGGCATCTACATCTGGCTGCGCGGCAAGTCCAACGTCGTCTACTACCCCTGGGCCGGCAACTGGATGTATGTCGCCCAGCGCTATACCGGCCTCATCGCCTTCGCCTACATCCTCCAGCACGTCATTCGCCAGCGCTTTATGGGAACCATGCTGCCGGAGAATCCCTACGCAGCCTTCCATAAAGTCCAGGTCGAGCTCTCCAATCCCTGGATGGTGGCCGTCTACGTCATCGCCATGATCGCCATCTGCTGGCACTTCGCCTATGGCATCTGGCTCTTCGCCGCCAAGTGGGGCATCACACCCGGCGAAGTCGCCCGCAAGCGCCTCGGTTACGCCTGCGCAGCCTTCGGCGTTCTGCTGGCCGTCATGGGACTGGCCAGCATCTGGGCCTTCGTCGGCGGCAAGTATCCCAACGTTCCAGAAAACCCGATCCCAGCCGCCTCAACAGGCGCAGCCGGCTCGGCCGACATTAGTTTCTAAGCGCGAAGCCGTCACAGGACGCACAGCTTCAAGCCAAAAGCCGATAGCTGATAGCTAAAAGCCAGCAGCCAGCAGTAACAGGCTAGAAGCTAGTAGCTAAAAGCTAGAAGCTGTTTCACTGCTTTCCTCGGAAAGGAAGATCATTTCATGGCAGCACCCAGAATCATCGTGGTTGGCGGAGGCCTGGCGGGCCTTGCGGCGGTCATCAAGATCGCCGAGGCGGGCGGTACGGTCGATCTGTTTTCCATCGTCCCCGTCAAGCGCTCTCACTCCGTCTGCGCCCAGGGCGGCATCAACGCTGCCAAGAACCTCAAGGGCGAGGGCGACACCACCGACAAGCACTTCGACGACACCATCTATGGCGGCGACTTCCTCGCCAACCAGACGCCCGTCAAAGCCATGTGCGAGGCCGGACCGGCCATCATCGATCTGCTCGACCGCATGGGCGTGCCCTTTAATCGCACGCCCGAGGGCCTGCTCGACTTTCGCCGCTTCGGCGGCACGCTCTACAACCGCACCGCCTTCGCCGGAGCCACCACCGGCCAGCAACTCCTCTACGCGCTCGACGAGCAGGTCCGCCGCTACGAAGCCGACGGCAAAGTCAAAAAGTACGAGGGCTGGGAGTTCCTCTCCGCCGTGCTCGACACCAAAGGCCAGGCCCGCGGCATCACCGCTCTCGATCTCCGCACCATGCAGCTCAAGTCCTTTCCCGCGGACGCCATCATCATCGCCACCGGCGGCATCGGCGCCATCTTCGGCAAAAGCACCAACTCCGTCGTCTGCACCGGCTCCGCGCAATCGGCCATCTTCCAGCAGGGCGCGTACTACGCCAACGGCGAATTCATCCAGGTCCACCCCACCTCCATTCCCGGCGAAGACAAGCTCCGCCTCATGTCGGAGTCAGCCCGTGGCGAAGGCGGACGCGTCTGGGTTCCGCGCATGCCGAGCGACCCGCGCCCCATCAAGCAGATTCCCGAGGCCGAGCGCTTCTACTTCCTTGAGGAGTGGTACCCCAAGTACGGCAACCTCGTCCCCCGCGATGTCGCCACCCGCGCCATTCACAAGGTGGTCTATGAGGAGGGCCTCGGCATCGACGGCCAGCCCATGGTCTACCTCGACCTCACCCACATCGATCGCGAAACCCTCAATCGCAAGCTCGAAGGCATTCTCGAAATCTACGAGAAGTTCGTCGGCGACGATCCGCGCGAAGTGCCCATGAAGATCTTCCCCGGCATGCACTACACCATGGGCGGCCTCTGGGTCGACTTCAACCAGATGACCAATATCCCCGGCATCTTTGCCGCCGGCGAGTGCGAGTACCAGTACCACGGCGCCAATCGCCTCGGCGCCAACTCGCTCGTCAGTTGCATCTTTGGCGGATTCCACGCCGGCCCCAACGCGCTCGCGTATGCCAAGAGCCTCCCGGCAGCAGAAGGCGACGGCGGCCACGCGGCCGAGCTCGCCCGCCAGACCGAAATCAACGCGAAGATCATGAACAACGAGGGAACCGAGAATCCCTTCCAGCCTGTGGCGCGAGCTGGGCCCACCATGACCGAGCACGCCACCGTCATCCGCTACAACAAGGGACTCAAAGCTGGCCGACGAAAAAATCGTCGAACTCCTCGAGCGCTACAAGAAAGTCAACCTCAGCGACCGTAGCCAGTGGGCCAACACCAGCTTCGCCTTCGCCCGCCAGTTGAAGAACATGCTTGAGCTCTCGCGCACCGTCGTCCAGGGCGCGCTGCTCCGCGACGAATCGCGCGGCGCGCACTACAAGCCCGACTTCCCGGATCGCAACGATGAAAAGTTTCTCAAGACCACCAAGGCCAGCTTCACCGGCGACGTAGCCGGACCCAAGTTCGAATTCGAAGAAGTAGACACGCAATTCATCAAGCCGCGTCCGCGCCGCTACGACGCCGCCAAATAGGGAAGTAGCGCCGGTCTCCAGACCGGCTGTAGTGGCGGCGTCCACGCCGCCACCGGATGTTTTTGAAGGAGGGAGCAGAGGCGGGGTACCCACAAAGTGGGTCGAGGCCCCTGAATCCCGATTTATGTGACCTGGCAGGCTTACTTGGCATTGAAGAGACGGATTGACTCCGCGCCGGAATAACACTTCGTTGAAGAAGCAATACAAGATTGAAGAGGGAACAAAAACATCATGGCAACCAAAACCGTAGTCTTGGAAATCAAGCGCCAGGCCAACCCCGATGCGCCCGCCGTATGGGAGAAGTTCGAGCTCGAATGGCGTCCCGGCATGAACGTCATCTCCGCCATGATGGAGATCGCCGCCAACCCCGTCACCGCCGACGGCCGCGAAACCACCCCCATCACCTACGACTCGAATTGTCTCGAAGAGATCTGCGGCTCCTGCGCCATGCGCATCAACGGCAAGGCCCGCATGGCCTGCTCGTCGCTCGTCGACAATCTCGAACAGCCCATCAAGATTGAGCCGCTCTCCAAGTTTCCCCTCGTCCGCGACCTCCAGGTCGACCGCTCCGTCCTCTTTGACAACCTTATGGCCGTCAAGGCCTGGGTCCCCGTCGACGGAACCTACGATCTCGGCTCCGGCCCGCGCGTTTTCCCGCAGCAGCAGGAAGCCAACTACCCGCTCTCCAACTGCATCAGTTGCTGCTGCTGCATGGAAGTCTGCCCGCAGTTCAACGAAGATACGAACTTCGTCGGCGCCGCCACCATCGCCCAGGTCAAGCTCTTCAACAATCACCCCACCGGCAAGGTCTTCAAGGAAGAGCGCCTGCGCGCCCTGGCCGGCGACGGCGGAATTCAGGAGTGCGGCTTCGCTCAGAACTGCGTTGAAGCCTGCCCCAAGCAACTCCCGCTCACCGAGGCCATCTCCGACATCAGCCGCGACGTCCTCGTCCAAAAAGCCAAAGACTGGTTACGCGGCTAGCCCAAGCGAACAAATTCAACCCAACAAAAAACGCCCGGCACAAACCGGGCGTTTCGTTTTTTTCCGAATCCTTGTTCCCTGGAACCTCGTTCGCTTCGTCCCTTGTTTCCTTGGTCCCTTGTTCCCTCGGTCCCTGCCTTTAACCCACTTCCACCGCCAGCCGATCGCTGGCACGTTCCCTCATTCCGCTCGCCGGAACCAGTTTGCCCACCTTGCCCAATCCAAACGGCGGCATCCCGCTGTAGATCGTCTCGTATTGCCCGGGCTTGATGAGGTAGGTCTCGTGCCAGATCCCCACATCGCCGCGCGACTTGCCTACCTTCTGGTTAAAGTTCACCCAGGCCGGCCAGTGCTCCTTGTCATGTTGCCGCGCATAATAATCAAGCTGCTCAAATGTGTGCCAATACTGCACCATCACTTTTCCAAATCCGGTGTGGCCCATGAACCCCGACTCCGGATGCGCCTCCAGCTCTTTCAGCATCCTGGGCATTGCAAACAGCACGGGCAGCCATTTGTGAATCTTCCAGATCTTGTTGATCCGCATCCCGATCAGGAAAACCACAAACTCGCCCCCCATCTCAGCGGACATCCGCTTGTCGATTACTGCAGCCATATTTGGCCTTTCTGGTTCCTGGTGTTCAATACTGCATCTGGGGAATTCTCAAAATTCTACATGCAGTTGGATGCAAAGCGTCAACGGGGGTTAGCCAATATTCACGGGCAAATCCGCATCACGCGCACGATCGCGCTCAAAGCGGGTCGCGCTAAATGCTGGTAATGGCTGGGTGTTGCCAAGATTCAAGGTAGCGCTTCCATCCCGCAGACTGAGCAAGCTATCGGCGAGAATTCAAATTTCCTGCTATTTAAATTTCCAGCTATTTACTTGATGTCACCGGCGACAATTGGTCATGGTTTGGACGCGGGGTTTGCTGGAGAAGTATTCCGCTCGAACCACAGCGCGAGCTGCTCCTCAGATATTTCGCCCGCCGCTAATCTCCAGAAAGTGAGAACCCGGTCCTCTTTGGTCGCAGTCACTTCAAGGGCATTCAGCTTCAGAAATGTTAGCGACACAATGAACGCAGTGCGTTTATTACCATCCACAAAGGGATGATTTGCGACAATGCCTTTGGCGTAAGCGGCTGCAAACTTTGCTAATGAAACGTCCTGCTCAGAGTATGAGAAGAGATTTTTCGGACGCGCCAACGCAGACTCCAGAAGCCCGAGGTCGCGCACGCCCTCCGGGCCGCCGTGGAGCATCAACGCCTCCTCGTGCATCAGCAGGACGACGTCCGGCCTGATCCAGACCGGCTCGTTCACTCAGCGAGCCTCTGTAGGACATCCCGATTTTCCCGCATGACCTCGCGCGCCGCCTCCATCTGGGTAGCGAATTCCGTGTCGAAAGGAAGCAGGCGAATACCCTGAGAACCCTCGGTAATGAAGAGCGTATCGCCCTTCTGAACATTCAGCCGCGCCAGTGTTTCCTTGGGCAAAATGATGCCTGCCGAGTTGCCGATGGCGATGATCTTGGCGGTCGTAGCCATAGAGCGTCTCCTACTATCCTTCTGAGTATAACATAAGTTATAACCATGTCTCTTTAGCAGATGTTTACGCCCAAGCCACCGCTGCAAATGATTCTCCCTATTAGCCTGCCGGCCTCCGAAGCACTCCACGTCCCGCTTGCAAGGTTGCCCAAAACACAACTTGGGATATTGAGTGACGTCAAGGAAATGGATAGCTCTTTCAAGCCAGCTCAGCCCCTTTCACTCAGGAGTCAGCATCTCCCCGGCATCCACTTTGAGCCACAGGAAAAATCCAAGCACAGAAAGCGCCGCCATAGGAATAAACGGCAGGTTGTAGTTCCCGAACCGGCTCACCAGGTAGCCAAACATGAGCGACGACGTCAGCGACCCAATCTGCGACGAAGTATTCATTGCGCCCACCACAGCTCCCGCGTATTCGCCGCCGATATCAAGGCACACAGCAAACATGGTCGGTTGCTGAAACGTAATTCCGCCGTAGGCCAGCGACAACAGAATCAGCGCCCAAAGCCAATGATGCACAAACATCACGCCCAGCGTGCACGGCGCCGCAATCGCCAGCCCCACCAGCCCAATCGACCGTCGTCCCCACGTCAGCCCGAATCGCTTCACCAGCCCGTTGCTGGCCAGTCCGCCCGCCAGGTTCGCCGCCGCCGCCACAACAAACGGAAGGCTCGACATCAGCAGGTTTTCTTCGCTGTAGGACTGCGCCCTCACCAGGTAAGTGTGAAACCATGACTGGAAAAAATTGAACGTGTACACATAGCAGAATGCCACCGTCACCATCGCCCAGAAGTTCGCTGACCTCAGCGCGATCTTCCATGGCAGCCCCCGGTGCGCACGGGTCACCACGTTGCCCGTCTCTTCGAGCTCAGCTTCCGTCACTCCCTTCTTTTCGCGCGGCGAGTCCCGGAACCACCACCACCACACCGCGCTCCAGGCCACGCCCACCAGCCCGAACACGTAAAACGAAGCCCGCCATCCGTAGTGAATCTGGATCGGCACCACCAGAAGCGGCGCCACCGCCCCGCCCAACTGGCTCGCCATCAGGATCACGCCCAGCGCCCGCCCCCGCTCCTGAACGGGAAACCAGCGCCCGACCGAGATCGAAGCATTCGGGAATGCCCCGGCCTCGCCCGCGCCAAACATGAACCGCACCAGCAGCAGCGGATAAAACCCCAGCACCAGGCCGGTCATCGTCGTGAAAACGGACCACCACAGAACAATCCGCGTAAGCACCTTGCGCGGCCCGATCCTGTCGCCCAGCGCGCCCGTCGGAATCTCGAACACTGCGTACGCGATCGTAAACGCGCCGATCACCCATCCCCACTCGAATGGGCCAATGTGCAGTGCATCCTGAATCCGCGGCCCCGCCACCGAGATGCACACCCGGTCAAGGTACGTAATCACCAGCAGCAGGCAAAGAAGCCCAAGCACTCGAGTCCGGTATCGGATCGCTTACCCCCACGTTCAGACTGTCAGCCTATCAGGTGCACCGCAGCAGTAGCGCCGGACTCCAGTCCGGCTGTCGTGGCGGGCGTCCTCGCCCGTCATGAACCGTCCACCTCAATTCAAAATTGATTGTCATCCCGAGCGCATAAATTGACTGTCATCCTGAGCCGAGACGAGGGATCTGCGGTTGCTGTTGCTTTTGTTCTACTCAGCGCCGAAAAAAGACCCCGTGCCCCATTCATCCACGGCCTCATCGTGGATGAGTGGGAAACAAGGAATTCAACCTCGAGCATTTCCTGACCACTGACCACTGATCACTGACCACTGCTCTTATACCCCTGCCACACATACTCCAGCGCCTCCGGCAGCGTCTGACCCTTCACACCTTTATCCACGTGCCCCGCATTCTTCGCAAACACAAACTGGTAGTGATAGCCCTTCGCCGCCAGCACAGACGCCATCCGCTCGTTCGCCACCACCCAGTCATGAAACCCGTCGTTCATCGTGTTTGGATTGAAGATGTCCCGGTCGCCCACTTCCATCCACAACCGGATCGGCTTCACCGCGCTCCCCGGAATCAAATGCTCGTGAAACTCCCACGCCCCGTGCGGAGTCTCCGGATTCCACGGCCACTGCTGATTCACATAGGTTCCCGAATACGTCAGCACGCGATGGTAAAGCTCCGGATGATACCAAGCCATGATCAGCGCGCACGATCCGCCTGAACTGCCGCCCATCGTCGCCCTGCCATCCGGATCTTTCGTCAACTTCACATGCGCCTTCGCTTCCACCAGCGGCAGCACTTCGCTCTCCACCCATTCGGCATACTTGCCGCTCATCGTGTCGTACTCGAGGCCCCGCTCGCTCCCTTGCGCATCCCCGCTGCCGTTGCCAATTGAGATCGCAATCATCACTGGAATCTTGTGTTCCGCAATATCCCCGTCGATGGCGTTGAACAGCAGCCGGTCCGGCCCATCCGCGCCCACGATAAAAGGAGCCACCGTACCCGGCACATATTCCCTCGGCACATACACCGCAACCCGCCTTATGTACGGCGCAGGATGGCTCGTCGTCACAATCAGCTTTGCCGGATTATCCGGGTCCGGCGTACCGAATGTATGCGGATCGCGCGCAATCCCCGGATACATCTTGCTGTCAGCCGAACTCATCGTGAACTCCACGATCGTCCCCAGTGGCGACCCCGGCAAAACCGTCTCCGGGGCGGCCGTGTGCGTTGGACCAAGAATGAAATTCCCATCCGCATCCGCCGGAGCGTTGGCGCCGTCGGGTAAATCCTTCGCCTCCACGTACCCCGGCGTATGTGCGTCGCGCGTCGGCCACACCCGTGGCGCGGCAGCCTGCAGAGCTGCCGGCGTTTGTGCCAGGCCCATCGCCGCAGCGAACCCCAACAACAATACAGTGCTCAATACTTTGCGCATCTTCAACTCCTCACCTTGTCAGTGATCTCGCTCGACGTTCGCACCGAGTCTACAGTACGCACATCCCCCACGTCCCTGCCCGATCAAAACACCCGCACGCCGTCCCCGTCCGGCGCATAAGGGCAATGGTAATCGCCCGCGGGATTCATCGCCTGCAGGTAAGCATCCGCCGCACCTTTCGAACTCAGCCTCGCCAGATATGTGTGCCTCACGTTATAGACAAAGAGTGAATCCCCATACGGATGATGTCCTCCCCCGATGTCCCAAACCGTCGTCTGCACCGCATCAGGCCCAAACTGTGCATCGGGAGTCACCAGGTCGGCCTTCACCGTGTCGTCCTTCAAGCTCACATCGATCGCCGCGGTGGTGTCCCAGTCCGTTATAAAAACAAATGCCGGACCAGTGAACCTGCACGTCCCATCCAACAGCAGCACGCTTCCTTGCGGCAGAGAATGAACGTGAGCATCCACCGATCTCAGGATCTCGGTTTGTTGCTTCGCTCCATCCTTCCAGTAATAGGCAATGCCGCACATTGCAAGGCAATTCATCCCGCAAATCAACCCGATCATCACGCTGAACACCCGGGTCCGCGCCACCTTGCTCCTCAGCACGCCGCACAGCAGTCCCGCCAGCGCAACCCACAGGAACGGTTCCCCGAGCGCAGCCGCAATCGTCACACGGTTGTCATTTCCTGCGGCTGAAAAATTCCTTTCAAGATCGTCAACAAAGAGAATCACACCCAATCCATAAATGATCAGCCCCGCAGCGATCAGCCGCAGGCACGCGCGCCATCCTGGAACGTCTGCCTGGTCCTTGCTGAACCACAGCGCCGCCGCCACGGTAACGGAGATGATTGCCGCCGACGCAATTGCCCCCGTCGTAAGCGCCGAGTGTTGCCACAGGCTCGTGATCACCCAGGGCAGTCGCAGAAAATAACTCCAGAAGTTGAATTGGATTGCCTGCGTTGCGGCATGTACGGCCAGGCTTCCAAACCTGCCCGTCAGGTTCGTCACGCCTCCATTGCCGCTGCTGTCCAGCAGGTGCAGGTTGATTGACATCCTCTGCTGCATCCGGATCTTCACGATTCCGATCGCCAGCAGCACAAGCGCCATCAGCGCAAATCCGGCAAGCGTCGATTTTCTGCGCTCCCGCGAAGATCGGGCTTCCCTCCAGCCGCGCCAACCGGCCACGGCAAGCGAAGCAGCAATCAATCCGAGTGCGACCTCGTAGGAGAGCAGGCTGAGCGCAAAGGCGAAAATCGCAACCGCCACCCACATCTTCTGGTGTTTGGTTCCCCCTCGCATCGATCGCAACAACGCATAGATGCCAAGCATCGCAAACAACATGCACAGCAATGCCTGGTGCGTCGCCAGCCAGATTCTGTCAGTCGAGTATTGCGGCAGCAATTCATACAAAATCGAGACGGCAAGGGCAACCCGGTACCCGATCCGGATTTCAACCAGCACCGCGTACAGGAGGACGGCCGCAACACCAAGCAAAACCGTGCCCACCACGTGATAGGGCACCGGATCGCTGCCGAATGCCGTCAGGTTCGTTGCAAGGTAGGCCGCCTGCACTGGCCGCACCCTCTGGTCCATATCGATCGTGACCAGTGCACGAAACTTCCCCGCGATTCCATCTCCCGAGCGCACAAGCGGATTAGCCTGGAACACCCAGTCGTCGAGATAGAAGCCAAGCCCGCCCACATAAGGCAATGCGGAAATCAAAACCACCGCAAGAATCAGGAGACAATCCATCCGCCGCGGTGTCTCTCTCTGTTCCCTTATCTCCGCCAATGTTCTTGCCTCAATCCCTAACTGAACCGATTCTACAATTCGCAAGAATAGTTATGCAGTACACACTAGCTATGCAGCCCAAATCCAAACACCGTTCGAAAGCCCACCAGGT
This sequence comes from uncultured Acidobacteriaceae bacterium, assembly GCA_963820245.1. Classification (GTDB taxonomy): domain Bacteria; phylum Acidobacteriota; class Terriglobia; order Terriglobales; family Acidobacteriaceae; genus Telmatobacter. The sequence continues at coordinate 639,202 of CAWFZC010000006.1, forward strand.
CCGCGGCCGCAATCAAGGCAGAAATCACAACCAGCGGCCAATAGACAAACCGGTTCTTCGGCAACCGCGTGCGCCAACAGAAAATCAGAAACGGATAAACAGGAATCGCAAGCCGGGGAAGAAATCCCGCCAGATCATGGTCATTGTAGAACGCCACAAAAATCAAATACGCGACCACGAAGAACAGTTCAGCCGGATACTCTTTCAAACTTTCGCGCGCATGCTTCACCAGTGCAAAGACTCCAAACCCCAGTAGCACCATGCAGACCACAGGCTGCACCATCTGCGACCACGGTTCGTTCTGCAGTCGATGCACAGAGCTGATCACCAACCGCGCAAACGGAAACGAAAACGGGCCGTTCGACTTCCAAATATGCGACGAATACATCTTCGCGCTGATCAATGGATCACCGGTGGCTACGCGCATCAGCGCCAGGTAGAGCGCCCCAATCGCAGCCGCAGCGCACAAGCTCACTGCAAGGCGTCGCCAGTCCCGGCGCATCGCCATCGCCACGGCAAACGCGCACACTGCAATCGCCCCAATCGGCCTGATCGTCGTCGCCAGCGATGCCAGGATCACGGCAACCAGCGCGCGGTCGTGTCTGTAGAGCAACCATGCGCCCAGCAGCAGGCAAAGAAAAATCGGCTCGCTTCCGCCCATCGTTGAAAGTCGAACCCACTGCGGACACAGAATCACAAACATCACCGCCACCGCCGCGCCATACAGCCGGTACATCAGCAACGACGCCCCCAGCGAAGTAATCACCGAGATCACCACGAGAGTGGGGAATCCGGAAATTGGAAAGATCGATTCGATCAGCGCAATCAGCGCAGGCAAGCCCCAGAAATGTTGATCGAGAGGTGTCCCGCCCAATCGAATCACGCTTGCCAGGTCCACGTATCCCTGGTTGTCCAGCCAGCCCTGCACGCGCTCCCAGTAGCCGCCCGCCCGCAGCAATTCCACAAATTGAATCAGCAGGGCACACACCACCATTGCCGCTGCATCGTTGCGTGTGAGTTCTTTCCTCAGCGCCATCCTTCAAACTGTAGCACCCAGCCTCCGCGTCCAACCTTTTAGTGCGCTGTCTCGGAAGTTCGCATAGTAACGGGCTGTCATCCTGAGCGACCCTGAGCGAAGCGAACGGGGAGTCGAAGGACCTGCGGTTGCTTTTCGCACATTCCAGGAAGAAGGCCAACTCACTTTTTCCCGCTCTTCTTCCCGCCCGTCTTCTTCCGCCCAGGCTTCTTCTTAGTAGCCTGCGCCGGAGCCAGCAGCGGAATCAGCATCGCCGCGATCGGCGAACCCAGCCCGGTGCACGCGTCCCAACCCGGTCCAGCCGCAAACGCTCCATTCGTCCCCTGCGTAATATCACGGAACCCTTTGGCCGCCTTGGCCGCATACAGCGCTGGCTGCAGAAATCCAACCGACGTCCCCAGTTGCTGATTGGCCACCGCCACCAACCCCGCCCACAAGGGAGCCACTGCGCTGGTCCCGCCAATCACCGTCGTCTGCCCATCCACCCTGATCGTGTACCCGGTCGTCGGATCGGCATCCCCGGCCACATCCGGAACGCCGCGCCCGCCGCTTCCATTGCTCCGCGCAGGCACATGCGCATTCGCCTGCCAACTCGGCAACGCGAACACACTGCTCACTCCCCCACCGGTCGCCCCCTCGTTATTCGCCAGTTCGTTCCACACCACCTCTGAAACAATCGTCGCGCCGTTCGCCTCAAGCTGTGTACCCCCGCAGGCCAGCACGTGAGGGCTCGACGCCGGAAAGTCCACGTTGTTCCCCGTTCCTCCATCCGTCGACCCATCGTCGCCCGCCGCCACCGTAATCGTCACTCCCAACGCCGCGGCAGACTGGCAAGCCGCATCCAATGCCGTCATCGACTGCGTAGTCCAGCTTTGCTCCGGCCCGCCCCAGCTGATCGAAATCACGCTCGGCTTGTTTGTCGCGTCATGCACCGCCGTCGTAATCGCGTCGATAAATCCCTGGTCCGTATTCGGCGCAAAGTACACGGCCACCTTCGCCCCCGGCGCCACCGATGCCGCCACTTCAATGTCCAGCATCACCTCGCCGTCGGCCCCTGACGCAGTTGACGGCGAATTCTTTCCCCCGTCCACGCTCACCGCCGTAATCGCCGGCGCAGCCTGGTTCAATGTCTTGAAGTAGGCCGTCAGGTCCGCCTGCCGGTATCCGCCGCCAAGCTCGACGATGCCGATCGTCTCCCCCGCTCCACTCGCCCCCGCCGGAAACTGGTAGGCCTCCGCCACCTGCACAGGCGTGTAACTCGTGGGGTCGGCTGCATTCACTGACTTCGCTCCCTGCAGCCGAAAGTGAGGCTTCGCCTGCGGCCGGTTATCCAGCCCCAGCACGGCCTCCACGGCCCCCGCAAGTCCCTTCGGCAAATGGATTCCACCCTCGCGCACGCGATACTCCGCCTCGCCAATCGCCTTTTGCTCCAGCGACACGCCAAACGCTTTCTGCATCTGCGCTACCGTGCCCGTCAGTTGCACCGTGCGTCGCACCGCCTCCATCGGGTCCGCTTCAACTTTCAGCCCATACTCGCGCGCAAACGCCTTCACCAGCTTCACAGCATCAGGATCGGCCGCGAACCGTCGCTTGAACTCCGTCCGCGTCACGCGCACCGGACCGCTCCGCCGTCCCCCGCCCGTGTTTACCTTCAATGCCTCTTTCCGCTTCACGATCACAGACACGGTCACCTTTTGGCCGGCCGGTGTAGCCTTCACATGCACAGCGCCCGCTGCCGCCGCCTTTTCGCTGCCCGGAAGCAGCGTGCGCTGCTGCTCCTCAAACAGCACTCCCTTGCCGCCCACAGCCGCCTTCCGCGTAACTTTCGCCATAGCGATCCTCGTCTCCCGCCCAGGCCTCATCCCGATTCCCGGACACACCGGTCTCATCCACCGGCATCCTACCTAGCTTCGATGCAATCAAGAGAGAAAAGTCCGGTTCGTACAGGTGCCGAAAGTCACGTAGGGAACCAACGGCTAAAATGCACACGGCCCGCTCATCAACTCCAATCGACCACGATGAGCCGAGAGAATCCGAGCCTCGAGAAGTTGTGCCCCGTTCATCGCGGTCTTATTTACCGCGATGAGCGGGCGTCCGACTCAGACCGAAGCGGCAAGCGGCCCGGAATTCCGGACCGCTGAACTCAAATTGACCTATGCCCCTCCGGAAACAAGCGCCGCAAGCTCACAGCATCTTGCCATCCACGCTGCTTTCCGTCGTATCCGCCGCCGCACGGCTCCATCCAATGCGAAGATCCTTCACGTCGTGCAACGCAAAAGCCCCGTCCGCTCCCTTCGGTGCCGTCACCGCAAAGAAGTCCGCCCGCTCCACGCTGCTCAGGTAGAACGAAGGCCGCGCGTCCTCAGTCGAATGCGCAATCTCCACGTGGCTCATCTCCAGGTGCTTCATATGCCGCAGAAAGAACCCCGAAGTCGGCGTAGGCCCAAAGCGTCCCGGCTCGGGGTACCCGTCCTCAAGCTCGGGAACCACCACCTTCGCATCATCGGCAACGCCCCCGCCCACCGTCTCAATGTAGATGTTCGAGAGCTTCACGTCTTCAATCGGGTAGCCCGGAATCCCGCTCAAAATCGACGCCTGCCGTTTCGGCGCGTTGTAGCACTCCAGGTTGCTGATGAGGATGCGCTTGAGTGTCCCCACTTTCGTGGTTTCTTTGGGCCCGCGCAAACGCGCGCCAAGCCGCATGAACAGCGGCCCGCAGCCGATGTCCCGCATCGTCGTGTTGGTAATCGCAATGTCTTCCAGCAGAGCCCCATCCACCGATTCCAGCGCGTACCCAAGGCAACCCTCAAACACGCAATTCGACACCGTGATGTTGATGAACCCGCCATTCGATTCCGTCCCGCACTTGATGCGTCCAGTCCCAAACGCGCGCACCTTCTCATCGAACTTCTTGTACGTTCCGTCCAGCACCGTCCCAAGTTGGTAGTACCCGGTCACCAGGCAGTTCGTGATGGTCACGTTCCGCGTCGGCCGCGCATACCCCAGCGCATAACTTGACTTCGGACAGATGCCATCGTCCCACGGCGAATTCACCGTGCAGTTCGAAACCCGCACATTCTGGCAGCAGTCAATGTCCATTCCGTCGCGGTCCGTGTCGATCTTGAGGTTGTCAATCGTCAGGTTGTCCACGCCCGTCAACAGCAGCGCAAAGTGTCCGCCCTTCAGCACCGAGAAATCCCGAAACACAACATTGCGGCAATTCTTCAGCGCGATCGCCTTATTCCCAACACCAGCTTGCTCGGCTACGTAGATCGGATAATTGCCCCGTGCCGATCGCCCCGCGCCAAAGCTCAGGCCTTTGCCGTAAATCAACCCCGTTCCAGTAATACTGAAGTCATGAATCTCCTCGCCCCAAATCAACGAATTGTGCCAATGATTATGTCCGTAATCCTGGTAGGCATCCCAATCCGTTTTAGGCTCGGCGGCATCGTACACCCCACCGTTGTACCCCGTGGTTTCGCCGGGCTTGGGTGATTCGGCCGCAATAATGGAGCTGCCCTCATCGAGATAAAGATGAACGTAGCTTTTCAGCCGAATCGAAAAACAAAGATAAACTCCCGGAGGAAAAACAACGGTGCCCCCTCCCGCCGCCGCTGCCGCTTCAATGGCGCGGTTCACCGCGTCTGTATCGAGTGTTTTGCCGTCGCCGATGGCGCCGTACTTGCGTACATCGAACACGCCGGAAGTGGAGGCGGGTGTCGTAGTCTTCGCGGCAGCAAGGGCTACAGACGGAATTGCGGCAGCCGCCATGCCAAGGCTGCCCGTGCGCAAAAAATCGCGACGAAACGAACTGAACGAGTTCATTGAAATCTCCTTTTACAACCTGATTAGTGTTTCTTGATTCACCCGTCAGTCGAGGTGAAAAACTTCTTCGAGCGGAAACATGTTGTCATCCGCGCCGGTTCCCGTGAGCGACTCAAAAAAGGGAGCCATCTCAGCCTGCCAGCGTGCGTTTACGGGATGGTCCTTCATCTCCGCCGTGCACTTCGCAAAATCGTCGGTTTCAAGGTAACCCATCAGCAGGCCATCCGGTCTCAGAAACAGGGAGTAGTTACGCCAACCGGTCTCCCGCAAGGCGTCGAGCATCTCCGGCCACACGGCCGCATGCCGCGCCTTGTACTCCTCCAATTTCTCCTTGCGGACTTTCAATAAAAAACAAACGCGCATCCGGTTCACCTTTAATTTACGATTCTAGCGCGCGCCACCTTCATCCTTAAGAGATCAAGCTCACTTCGCAACCAGCGCCGTGAAGGGAGCTACATAGGCCATCAGGTACACGAGCACCCCAACCAGCGCAGCGAGTGCGAGACTGTGGAGAAAAACATAGCGAAGGATGGTCCCTTCTTGTCCGTACTCCTGCGTTGCCGTGCTCGCGACCACAATACTTGGCGCCGCAATCATCTTGCCCATCACGCCACCGCAGGAGTTGGCCGAGGCCATCAACGCCGGGGAAACACCAATTTGTTGAGCAGTCATTTTCTGCAGGCTGCCGAACAGCACATTCGCTGATGTATCGGAACCGGTGCTCGCCGTTCCCAACCATCCAATGAGGGTGCCGAAAAACGGATACAGTGCGCCGGTTCGCGCGAAGGCCAGTCCCAGGGTTGCATCGAGCCCGCAGTATCGCGTAATAAAGCCCAACGCCAGCATTGCGGCAATCGTGACCACCGTAAAACGAATATTGAAGACCGTTCTTACAAACTCCTTGGCAAGGTCAATCGGCCCAACCCCCATCTGTAGCCCGGCCAAAATTGCCGCGATCAAGATCCCCGTCCCGGTCGCCGTGAGCCAGTTGAAGTTGAAGACCGCTGCCTCTGCGGTGGGCTTGGCTACCACTGGAGGAATCCGCTCAACCATGTTGTGCAACCCGCTCACCGTGAACTTGGCGGTGGTTATCTGGTCCGCCCACTGTGAGAAGAACGGCATGCCCCAGGCAAACACCACAACGCTCAGGATGAGCCACGGCAGCCAGGCTCTCAAGGTCATCGCGGCGCTGTGGTCAAACCGCTGTCGCACCTTGCCCGTGATGTCCTCCTTGCGTGCGTTCAAAATGCGTTTGGGCTTCCAGAATCGCATGAAGACAACCAGTGCAACGATGGTTGCAATGGCCGCGGTAATATCGACCAGGTTTGGGCCTGTATAAATGCCCATCAGGCATTGCGTCACTGAGAAGGTGAGCCCGGCCACCATGATTGCCGGCCATACTTCCATCATCGCCTTGAATCCCGCATAGACCCAGATGAGCCAGAAGGGAACAAGCAAACAAAACGGCGTCAGGATGACGGCGATCACCTTGGAAAGAATGAGCATGTCGATGCCGGTTACAGCGTGCAGGGCAATGATTGGAGTCCCGAGAGCGCCAAAGGCCACCGGCGCCGTATCGGCAATCAGGCTCAGGCCCGCAGCTTCAAGGGGGCTGAAACCCAGGCTGATCAGGATGGCGCCGCAGACGGCAACGGGCGTGCCAAAGCCGGCCGTGCCCTCAAACAGCGCGCCCAGAGCAAAGGCGATCAGCAACAGTTGCAGCCGGCTATCGTCAGTAATATTGGTCAAGCTCTGCTGCAGCGACGTGAATCTCCCCGTCTTGACCGTGAGTTGGTAGAGAAAAATAACTGGAAGAATGATCCAGCAGATGGGAAAAACTCCATAGCCGGCCCCATAAGCCGCGGCCGTGAACGCCAGCCGCACAGGCATATGGAAAATGGCGATTGCCACGAGCAGTGCAGTGACCAGGCCGGCCACTGCCGCTACGTGCGCCTTCAGCCGTAAAATGGCCATCGCGCCTAGCAGGATGAAAATCGGCAAAGCCGCGAAGATCGTCGAAACCCACCAGTGACCCATCGGGTCGTAACCCTGAGCCCAGATGCCGGATATTGGATTTGTCTTGAGCAGGTAGATCGTGGCCAGAATCACCAGAATCCCGGCAATGATGAAGGTAAGTGAGGAGGCCAAGATCGATGCCTGGGTGCCTCCGGACTGAGGCGCAGTGCGGCCGCCTGAAGATTGATTCGTTCCCATAGAACCTCGCGGAGAAGGATTCCCCAGCCCTCACATCATTAGGCTTCGACGGAGCGGACGGCTGAACGTCGCATCCAGTGTACACAGGCGGGGGAGGGTTTGAATTTCATCACGAAAATGGCAAACAATCTCAGCAGAAAGAACCTCACTCAGTGAGCGCATTCCTGAAACAATGATGACTGCATTCAGGCAGATTCTGCGAGCGCGCTTTATGATAGGTTTCAAGAGCGGGAAGACCAGAGGTTTGGATTCCAGTGCGCGCCGTGATGCGAATTTCAGCCATCGAGGGGATTGGCAATGATGAAAAATGCATTTCAAAAGATTAGGCAGTCGGGAATTCAGGCGGCCGCATGCCTGTGCGCCGTCATTGCCTTTTCCGCCCCTTCCTTCGCAGCTTCCACCGATCCTTCCGCGCGCAAGATCATGGAAGATGTGTATAAGCAGGACACAAGTCACGACATCACCATGAAGGCGAACTTTCAGGTATTCGATATCAAAGGGAACAGTTCAAAGAAGGAGTTCCTGCTACGCCGCATCGGCTCGCCCGGCGACAGCAGGACGCTGGTTGTCTTCACCGCGCCCAAAGAGATCAAGGGCGTCGCACTGTTGTCCATCAATCAGCAAGGGACCACCGATAGGCAGTTTGTCTATACGCCGGCCACCCAGCGGGTGCGCAGCGTTGTTCCGCAGGAACGTTCAGCCCGCTTCATCGGCACAGATTTCACCTTTGAAGATATTGGCGAGCGCGTGCTTGACGATTTCATCTATAGCCTCATCAGCGACTCGGAAACCATCGACGGGCACAAGTGCTTCAAGGTTGTAGCCACGCCCATCGATCCATCGAAGTCACAATACAAGTTCGTCTATTACTGGGTCGCCAAAGACGTCCCGGTAATTCTTCATGCTGAAATGTACGACGCCCAGGGAAGGGAAGTACGCATCCTTCATGCCACCGATCTGAAAAAGGCGAATGGAATCTGGGGCGCGCGCCACACTGAAATGCGCACACTGGCTGACGAAACCAGAACCGTATTCACAATCGACGACGTGAAATTCAACACAAAGCCGGATGAAAAGCTCTTCACGCCCCAGGGGCTCGCGGACTCACTCAGTCCCGCGCCGGCAAAGTAATTCTGCCGCCTTACGCAAAGGTCTCTTGGGAAGACTGCACCTTATCGCTTTCACCCGCGTAGCGTTCCTGCAGGCTTCGCCGGAGCAACTTGCCTGTATGGTTGCGTGGCAAACTGCCTGCCTGGATAATCCAGATTCTCCGTGGAGCCTTATAAGCGGCCAGGTTTTGTTTGCACCATTCCAGCAGATCCCTTTCGCTCACCTCGGCCCCAGCGTGCAACTCAACCGCTGCAGCAGGAAACTCGCCCTTATCTTTATGCGGCAGGCCGAAAGCAGCGGCATGGGCAACTGCGGGATGGGAGCCAATCGCCTCTTCAAGTTCGCGCGCGTACACCGAGTAGCCGCCTGACTTGATCACTTCCTTGATGCGCCCGACCAACCGAACCATGCCTAAACGATTGCGCTTGGCAAGGTCGCCCGTGCGCAGCCAGCCATCGCTCGTTAAAAGGTCACCGTTCTTCAGGTCGTCTTTCCAGTAGTGCGGTGAGAGACCTCGCCGGCGAATCTGGCACTCGCCGGTAACGCCGGCGCGCACAGGGCGGTCGTTTTCGTCAGCCACGCGAATCTGAAATGGTGGAACCGGAAAACAAACGTCGCCCGTTCCCGGCAGCAACGACAATTCGATACCCATCATGGCGAGTCCGCCCAACTCAACCATGCCATAGCCGTTCAGCAGTACAGGCGGAATGCGGCGGCCAAACGGCAAACGGGCCAGTGCGCCGTAGCTGCGTAAACTTTGACGCACTTCAGAAGGCAGATTGTCGCTTGCTGACAGCCACAGCCGCACGCTCGAAAGCCGTGCCGGATTTGGATTGCTGTTGACGAGACGTGCAAACATCGCGGGAACACCGACAACAGAAGTCACGCGATTCTGTTCAATGAGTTCAAGCGCCTTTTCAACGTCAAAGTGATTAAGGAAACAACCGCGAATCCCGGCCATCAGCCCATACAGGGCAATGCTCACAGCCATAATGTGCGACCAGGGAAGCGCAATGAATGCCAGGTCCTTGGGGCCGATAAACAATCGCGCAAGTACTGTCGACGCGCGTCCGCCTAGAAGCGCGCGGCTTGAGAGCGCCGCACCCTTTGGAAAACCGCTCGTACCGGACGTATGAAATACCGCGATCGTCGCAGTGGGATCGATCGCCGTCGGTGGGAAGAATTCTTGAGCCTTGGCTTCCGGCACTCGAAGGAATCCTTCCAGCGTTTCCGGCTCTTCATCTGACTGGATCCAGGTCTTCACGTGCAGAGCGCTGCGTTCCTTGATTGCACGCTCGAAAACGGTCGTGTCGGTGACCAGAATTTCAATGCCGCTTTTCTCAAGGATGCGGCGCACTTCAGACAGGGAGAGCATCGGGTTCAGAGGAACCGCGATTCCGCCGGCCCGGATAATGGCGAGAAACCAGCGAAAGCAAAGCCTGTCGTTGGTGCGATACGTGGCCACTGGTTGACCTGGACGTATACCTACAGTTCGCCGGAGAAATGCATCGATGGTGCAGATATCAGCGTGGAAATCAACCAGGTGATATGGACCATCATTCTCGATGGAGACAACACTGTCTCCGTTTTGAGACAACAACTCATCCACAAGGTTTGCAACGGTGACGTTGCGGTCGCGAGATATTTGGAAAGAACGAAGGATATTCATTGGGCAGAAACCGGCTTACGCCCCCAATCGCTGGCAACACAGTAGTTGAACAAGCGGTCCAGATATTCGAGCACATGGGGAGGGCGCACTCCCGCAGGCTCAAGCAGCCGTTCGGCATTCGTCGTGTCAAACTGCATGCGCATGGTGAAGTAGTCGCGATAGGCTCGGCCATCGCGGAGCACGCGCCGCTTGCGGCCCCAAAGCGAGGCAAACAGCAGCGGTCGCACAATCGCAAAAAAGAACTTCGGATCCACGAAGCGCGGTTCAGGGCCGTTGAAATACTCCTGCGCGCGGCGCGCAACTTCCAGAATCGTGGCGCTCCCGCGCGGGCCAGCGCAAAGGTGAAGCGTCGTTCCATGGGCCGTGTCGTCAAAGGCAATGCGGGCTACGGCATTGGCAACGTAATCCACCGGCACGATGTCGAGCACGGCGTCTGGATAGCCCGGTACAGTCCGCCACAAGCCGCGCGCATAGATCTTGAGTGGCCAATACATCATCTTGAAGCTTGAAGTAACCCCGGTCTGAGAGTCGCCCACGATAATGCTTGGACGCAGAATGACGCCGGGAAGTGAGCCCAGCCGCGAGCGAACCAGCGCTTCAGCTTCAGCCTTGGTCTGCTCGTATGTGTTGCGGTAGCCCTGCCCCACGGCAAGTTCGTCTTCCTTGATCAGATTGTTGCGCTCGCCGGCCACGTAAGCTGTGCCGACATACGCCACGCTGCGCAGCCCGCGTGCGCTCGCGGCAAAGTCCAGCACCCGGCGGGTGCCCTCGACGTTGATGCTCCGGGCCTCCTCCAGCGTGTGATCGAAGCGCACCGTCGCCGCGGAATGAATCACGCGGGTGGTCTCGGCTGCGAGCCCTTCGTAGGCCGCGGAGCTCAAACCGCAACTTGGCTGACTCACGTCGCCGGAATACACCTGAACCCGCGACCGCTCTGAAGCAGGCACGAACAGATCCGCTCGCTGCTGCCCGGATTGCCCTGGTCTGTCGCGAATCAGAAGCGCAAGTCGCGCGGTCGGATTCCGCTCCAGCAGTTCGCGCACCAGCCGCACACCAAGAAACCCGGTTGAGCCGGTAACCAGGACTAGTTCATCATTATTCATGCAGCAACCGACCTCGTATTTTCGGGCAACTCGCAGGCCGGCCAACAATGACCTTTGAGATCCCGGGCAACGAGAAGAAAGATGTACCTATTATAGTTGGTTGGCTACAGGCGAGCAGCCCTGAGTTCAGCCCAATTCAAGGTCACTTCCATGAAAGTGAATGACAAGCTTGTCATCCGCGGCCTTAAAAAAGCTGTCCATACCAATAAACGTTGCTGAAATGCTCATTCCGCAAGAGATCGATGCCCTTGTTTCAGGGGCGCTCGCGAATTCAGTTGATTGCCGAGGGCTTCGAGAAATCCCGAGAAATCTCGAGAAGCCTGTTGACCAGTGTGATGCTGCGTCACCCTTAAGGCAGCAACCTCAAGAGAACTCAAAGACCGCTCGGATTTAAACGTTCATCACTTTCGAAGACACGGTCGTCGAAGATGACGATCCGCTCTTTCCGAAGATTAGATGCTGCTTCCAGCGGAGAATGACGAGTAAGAATGAAGCGGCTCCGGAATCCTGACTTGATCTGGCCGAAGTTCTCCTTGAATGCCAGCCGTCTTGAACCGCTTCCCGTCGCAGAGTTGATCACGGCAATCGGCGAAAGGCCGGCAGATTCCATCAACTCTAACTCGTCCAGGAGTCCAAAACCGTGGGCTACCCCGTAGGAGCCTGCATCGCTGCCCGCAATCACTTGCACGCCCATTTCGTAAGCCTTCACAAGGGAAGCGGCATGTTGTTCGAGAATCCGTTCAAGGTTCGAAACGATCTCTGCATCCCATCCAACCACCTTGGCGTGGTCAACCTGCTTTTGAACAGGCGCGAACGTCGGCACCCACGCTATGTCAAGGTCGCGCATTTTCATCAGTTGATCTTCGCGAACAAAGAAACCGTGCTCCACGGAGTCCACTCCGCCGTCAATCGCACGGTCAATGCCAACATCTCCTGAAGCATGAGCAAAGGTTTGCTTGCCGAACACCTTCGTGGCCTCAACAAATGCGCGTACTTCTTCCGTAGTCATTTGTGGCTCGGTTGTGACCGCACCTTTTTTGAAGTTGATAATGCCGGTCGGAATCAGTTTGATGCGATCCGAACCAGATTTGAGACGGGCTTGCACACACTCAGCTGGCGACGCGAAGTCCTCCAACGCTTCGGCCATGAATCCGCCATAACGACCCTGGTGATGAATCGCCGCTCCCGGACTATCGATATACGGCATCAGCGGGCGATCGGCCTGCTCATAAAGTCTGCTCAAGTCCAGGCCGACGCCATCCTTGTCTCCTGCATCGCGCACCGCACCTACGCCGAGCCGCACCAGCGCTTCCAGTCGCGTCCGCGCGAGCCGCTGCAGTTCCACTGGTGTTTGTTTCAGGTAAGCAGTCCGCTTGACCGGGTCCAACTCCCCGCCTTCGAGAAACAGATGCGCATGCGCCTCAATCAATCCAGGCAGAAGTGTGTACTCCGGAAGATGAAAATCCGGGCCGCTTTGACCAGCATCCAACACGCTTGCCGGCGGAAAATCTGTTCCGGCGTAGACGATCCCCTCTTGGTCGTAGACCACATGAGCGTCGACGATTGGGAATTTGCTGAAGCCGTCGAGCAGCGATCCAACACGCAGCCAGATGCGCCGTATCCCGTTGGCGGGAGGAATGATCAGTCCCATTGTTCTACCCGCAGCAAGACCGTGTTCGAGCAGACCGCGTCGATCTCAGTTTCTGCAGGGCACGCGTTCTTTGTACGTGGATTGGACTTGCCGCGCCGCATCAGTCATCTCCCTCGGAGCCCCTGCAAACTGCCATAATAGCCTCGGCCTGGCGATAGCCCGATACATCACTGGCCTCTCCATCCCGCGCTCGGCCCTGCTCCAGAGCTTGCCGAAGACTGGCAACCATTGGATGATCCTTGGGCAATGGTCCCGGCATTTTTTCCGGATTTGCCAGTGCAAAGTCCAGGCCGACCTCCATACCTAATGTAAGGTAGGCTTTCTCCAGTTCCTCGCGGACCCCCTTCGGCGTTCCCCATGCAAAATTTGAGAGACCCACGATCATGTGGACGCCCTTTAAATCGGGATCGTTCGAAATCAGCCGCATCGCGTCCAGTCCAATGTTCACCAGGCCATACGTGTCGGCGCCCACCGGCGCAAGTCCCGGATCGATGATGATCTGGTCGTTGCGGCGGCCAGCCTTGGTCACCAGCAACTCCACAAAATATTTCGCAGCGCGATAGGCGTCCTGGGGATTCAGGCACTGCGCGGCTCCGTCCGGTGCAAATTTCTCCGATGCCATCACAACCACGAGCGTGTCGTAGTGATGGACCAGTTCGACCATTTCATCAAGATGCTCGCGCGAGGCCGCGAGCGAATTGAGGATCGGCGGTCCGCTCTTGGCGCGGTCGTAATGCTTTAATGCGACCTTGTGGTATTCAACGGACGGATTGTCGAAGGCAATCGGTGTATTTGTCGATTCTTGAATCGCATGAATCACGTCAGGCAGAAAATCGAGCATCTCATTTCGCTGCACTTGAATCTGTTGTGTGCCGTCAAGATTCAAAGTCAAATAATCCGCACCAAGCGCGGTTTGGATTTGAGCAAGTTTCTGGTAGCCACCAGGATCGCGCTTGAGGAACGCATTGCGTGCGCGTAAGTACGAGTTGTTCATCAACTCGCCGACGATATGCAATTTCTGGCTCATTCTTTGGGCGGCTCCAATTTCGAAGGAAGAGGCGGCGTCGTGTGTGCGGCCGTTGGTTTTGATGAATGATCCCGTCCAAGCCAGAGGTTCGCCCACGCTGAAGTCCCGCGCAGTCCTTGATTCTGGACAACGGGCACATGCTCCAACATCGACATCTCGCGGCCGTCGTGTTTCAGGCGCTCGTAAGCACGCAGCCAGATGCAGTCCCCATATCCGTTCACTTCACAACGTCCTCCGCGCGTGCCGCCGCAGGGACCGTTGCGCTGATTCTTCGCGCACTGCGACTCCGGACAAAGGTAGGCGATCTCCGGCAGCGAGCAGTCGCCGCAATCCTTGCAGTGATACAGCATGGCCTTGCTCAGATGTTCCAGCGCGCGCATCGGGCCCGGTCCTTGAGAGGTATCTTTCGAACCCCTGCAGAGCTTCTCTCCCAGTTTGGCGATGGCGGCGCCTGGCACGAACATCGTTTCGTGCGACCATTTGGAGATTTGGTAGACAGCAGTAAGATGCCTGCTTCCAGTCGATGCTCTCGAACTCTCGATTGTCGGATCGGCCAGACCATTCGCGGCATTTTCCGCGTAGTAATAGAATTCGTCCGGCCGCGAGAATCGAACTTCGCGAGCAAATTGCTTCCAGTCATTCGCAGCGAAGGATCGCTCGATCTCAAGGATTCTGGCGATCGTGGGAAAGTCGTGGACACCGCCAAGATAGACGCCTCGATAACCGAGCCCTCGATAGATGGCAATCTGCTTCGCGGCAAACTCCATGAAGAAAGCCTTACCGCGATCTGCGGAAAGCCCATGCTTGAGCGCAAGGTCACAGAGCGGTTGCGTCACGACGATGCCGGGAATTTTGCCATCGCTGAACAGTTGCGCCACGCGCGGACTCAGAAGATAAACATTGCCGATAAGCGGAATGTCCCCCATCCCATGCATGCCCATGTAGCAAATCAATTCCGACATCTTCCGGGAATCGAAGCCGATCTGATTGATGATGAACTGCGCGCCGCACGCGATCTTTTTCTTCAACTTCAGGTATTGCGGTATCAATTCGCCTTCCTGAAGTTTGAAGTTAGTCGTCACAGCCCCGATGCAAAATTGCGTTTGTTGCAAGCGCGCATCGTTCGCGGCCTTGGCGGAATTGCCCGTCTGGCTCGATCCCAGCCCCTGGTTCATGGTTTGCAAAAGGGAAATCAGTCCGATTGAATCAATATCGAACACCGGCTTCGCCAGGCCATCGTTGCCGGCCACCGGATAATCGCCGGTCATGGCCAGGATGTTGTTAAAGCCCTCGCTGTTCAACATCCAGGCTTCGCTTTCCAGCCCGTTGCGGTTCAGGTCCTTGCAGGTCAGGTGGATGACCACTTCCTTGCCCGCGTAGAGAATTGGCCGGCCCATCGCAAGAGGCGCCAATTGGGGATTGCCGCCCGCATTGTCAGTGATCGAGATCCAGTCAATATCGCTGCACTCGATGAGTTCGTTCGCAAAACGACGAGCCTTGATCGCACTGCTTTCGGCCATCGACCCGCGTACGGACACCAGTTCCGTTGCAATCAGAAAGCGGTTCGACTCAGATAGCTTCTCGCGTAGCGTCGGCATCTGGCAGCAAGCTTACCAAAACTGGATCACAACTGTCAGAAGAACTATAGATGTAAAGCCATTTACTTGATGGTTGACTTTTGCTGCGCGCGTCCTTGGATGGCAGGTTTAGTGAAAATGAAAACGTTTCGCCGGTTGCACGCGGGCGGCTTCGCACGTTTCCATTTCACGCCATGATAGAAAGGAAGGGTCTTGCGTAAACCAACATCGAATGCGCATCTCAAGAGGGCTGCACAAAGGATGCGTTCCCTACCAACTGGGGCGCCTATGGCTCATTTTTCAAGGAAGATGGCTGGTACCTTATGGGTCGCCTCTTCCGTGCCCTTTGGACTACACAATCTTTCGGTCGCAGCGCAGTTTCCCCAGCCTCCTGCGCACACAAAGAGTGAACCAGTCTCCACTTGCTCGATCCCCGGACTCACTCAGAAGCCCCGGCGCAGTTTCAGCGCGCAGGAGTTGGTCGCCGCCTACAACGCCCAGGCTGCATTGGTGCACACCCTGCAGGCATCGACCTTCCTGCGGTTGCAGGTCGGAACAGAGTTGAAGCCATCGATGCGCGATGCACGCCCGTTCCCCGCCTCGTTCAAATTCAAAGCACTAAGTAGGATGCGTCTGACTGGAGTTGTTCCGTTCTCATCCCGCCGGTCAATTTGATATGGCCAGTGACGGGCGCGACTTTCGACTGCTGGTTCCGGAGGGCGACGTGATGCGTTTCATTGTTGGCCCCATTGATGCCCCTGCAAATTCGCCCAATCCCAGGGAAAACATCCGGCCGCAATCGATCCTCGAGGCGGTTTTCCTGCTTCCGGCAAAGCTCACCGCCCGCTCCGAACCCTCCGAAACAAAAAGCAAACAAGGAAAAACAATTAGTGTGGGATTCGAACTTGAGCCGTCTTGCGGGCGTCAGCGCAGCGGGAGTCCGCAGGCGAAATCCTGCGCGAAGTCGAAGGACCAAAGTGCTGGCGGAGAGAGTGGGATTCGAACCCACGGTACTCGTTAAAGTACACACGCTTTCCAAGCGTGCGCCTTAAACCACTCGGCCATCTCTCCATGACTCGGCTAACTGTTTGAATTTAACATAATGGACCCTCTGTCTGCCGCGCCCCACCTGGCAGCCCTTCCTTCCAGTCGCCGAGATTTCAACCACATATCAAACCGTTTACTCGTCTCCGGCGGCTGGTTTATAGTTCACGGTTGCCCGCCATTCCATTTTGTTCATCGCCCTGCGGCGGCACTTCATCTGCGAAAGAGGATCTCCATGTTTACCGTGTCTCGTCGCGATTTGCTCTCGAGCGGTCTGGCGCTTTCTGCCTCCTCGTTGGTCACGCGCTCCGCCTGGGGCCGCACCATGGCCATGCTTGCCGGCGCACCAGACGTCGAGGCACTCTCCGCCACACCCGGCCCGCGCGAGAAGCAACTCCTCGATTTCGATTGGAAATTTCAATTTGGCCACGGCACCGATCCCGCGCACGATCTCGGATTCGGCTTTGGCCAGGACGATTTCGCCAAGACCGGCAGCTTCCGGTTCGCCAAGGTCGGCTTTGACGACTCCAAATGGCGCGCACTCGATCTGCCCCACGACTGGGCAGTCGAGCTGCCCTTTGTCCGTGACAATGAGTTGCAAGCGCACGGCTACAAGCCGCTCGGCCGCCGCTATCCCGACACAAGCGTCGGCTGGTACCGTCGCGAATTCGATATCCCCTCCACCGACCTCGGCCGCCGCATCGTCATCGGCTTCGATGGCGCCTTCAGAGATGTTCTGCTTTTTGTCAACGGATGCTTCATCGGCCGCAACGACAATGGATACGCGCCCTTCGCCTTCGACCTCACCGACTTTCTCAACTACGGCGCCAAAAACTGCATCACTCTCCGCGTCGATGCAAGCTTCGGCGACGGATGGTTCTACGAGGGCGCCGGCATCTACCGCCACGTCTGGCTCACCAAGACCGACGCTTTGCACCTGGGCATGCATGACAGCTGGGCAAGGCCTGAAGCAACCGACACCAAATCGGTAAATGTCCGCCTCGGCACATTAGTAGAGAACACCGGCAAGACCCCCGAACTCGCCTCGGTCAACTGGCAAATCATCGACGCCGCTGGCAACACCGTCGCCTCCGCAAAGTCCACCGCCCAGATGATCGACATCGACGGCAAAGCGACCTACGAAGCCATCGCGCCCCTCAGCGATCCAGCCCTCTGGTCCATCGAGGCCCCCAATCTCTACACCGCTCTCGTCACCGTCGAAACACACGGCCAGCTCCGCGACGCCGAGCGCATCAATTTCGGCGTTCGCTTCCTTCGCTTCGATGGCGACCACGGCTTCTTCCTCAACGGCAAGTCAGTCAAAATTCAAGGAACCTGCAATCACCAGGATCACGCCGGCGTAGGCGCAGCCGTACCCGACCGCCTCCAGTATTTTCGTCTTGGCGTCCTTCGCGAAATGGGCTGCAACGCCGTCCGCACATCGCACAACATGCCCACCCCCGAACTCGTCGAAGCATGCGATCGCATGGGCATGATGATGATGTGCGAGACCCGCCAAATGAGCTCCAGTCCCGAGGGCCTCGCCCAGCTCGAAACCATGGTCAAGCGTTATCGCAACTCGCCCTCCATCATCATCTGGTCCATCGGCAACGAAGAAAACCATCTGCAAAACGACCAGGCCGAGCTCGGCGAAAAAATTGCCGCCACCATGGTCCGCCGCTGCCACGAGCTCGACCCCACCCGCGTCGTCTCGGCCGCCGTCAACGGCAGCAACGAGAAGGGCGTCTCCAATGCGCTCGACATCATCGGCTTCAACTACAACCTCAAATTCCCCGACGAATTCCACAAGAAGAATCCCACCCGCCCCATCTACGGATCGGAGACGGCCAGCACCGTCAGCACACGCGGCGTCTACACCACTGACAAGCTCCGCAACACTGTCAGCGCCTACGACCTCAACCATCCCATCTGGGCAAACGGCACCGAAGAGTGGTGGAAGTTTTACGGTACGCGCGAGTGGCTCGCAGGCGGCTTTGCCTGGACCGGCTTCGATTATCGCGGCGAGCCCACTCCCTACGGCTGGCCGTCAATCAACTCGCAGTTTGGCATCGTCGATGTCTGCGGATTTCCCAAGGATCTCTTCTTCTATTACCGCGCATGGTGGCGCACCGAGCCATCCCTCCACGTCTTTCCGCACTGGAACTTTGCCGGCAAGGAAGGCGAAGAGATTCCGGTCTGGGTCTTCTCCAATATGGATGAGGTGGAGCTGCTGGTAAATGGCGCGAGCCTCGGCCGTCAAAAAGTTCCGCCCCTCGGCCATGTGGAGTGGAAGGCCAAATACGAGCCCGGCGCGATTGAGGCGCGCGGCTTCAAGGGCGGCAAGCTCGCGTTGACTCAGAAGCGCGAGACCACCGGCCCGGCAGTCCAGATCAAGCTCACCGCCGACCGCACCACCATTGATGCAGACGGCGCAGACGTAGCCGTCATCAAGGTTGAAGTGCTTGATAACCAGGGCCGATCCGTCCCCACAGCCGACAACCTCATCAAGTTCAATGTCACAGGTGAAGGCGCCCTCATCGGCGTAGGCAACGGCGATCCCAACTGCCAGGAGAGCGACAAGGACTCCAAGCGCTCTCTCTTCAACGGACTCGCGCAAGCCATCGTCCAGTCCACAAAACAGCCAGGCGCCATCGAGATCGAAGCAACAAAAGAAGGCTGGGGCGCAACCGACTTAACCCCAGCCAAGCTAACCATCAAGACAGGGAACGCGACAGGGAAGTAGCAGCACATCCCGGCCCGCAGCCTCTCATTTCACCGGAGGGAGCCCCATCGCCGCAACGTTCCTGTTTCTCCCGGCCCTCAGCCGCTCGTTTCACCGGAGGGAGCAGGGGCATTCATGCCCCTGAATCAAGGCGAAAATTCACGAGGGCTTTAGCCCCGGAAGCATGTTCTCCAAAGGTCGCCTGAATTGGTTTTGAAAGGGCGCGGCTTGAGCCGCGCCCCCCCTAAAAAAGCCGACTGACAATCACCTCGGCGACTTTCAGAACCCGACTATCATGCGCGCCCGGTTTCACGCGAACAGCAAATGACTTGTCCAATCTCGTTCAATCAGCAACATAAATAATTTTCCGTACATGGGCCCAGAGCGGACGAACCTGCCCGCCCTGGGCGATGGGCGAGCACAATCAGAATTGATAAGAGATGGTGCCGAAAATGGTGCGCGGAGCTCCCGGATACGCGTTGATGTATCCGTTGGGAGGAGCACTGGGATTCGGTGCGAGCGACGCAAAGTAGCCGCCGCTGGAGACGTACTCGAATTCGTTGTACTGCGAATTCCCGACATTCATCATATCGAGGCGCAGGTTGAAGGATTGCTTTTCGAAGGTGATCGGAGCGTTGAATGAAACATTCGCCGTCGTGTAGGCCGGCATGGTCTGCGACGTGGGTGCGCCGCTCAGGTTCGACCACAGGTTCTGAGCGCCGGTGCTTTGCAACCAGAAGCGCGGCTCCACAATTACCTTGTTGTTATGCCGGATTCCGTAGTACACACCCGTGTTCAATGTAAAGTTCGGAACGTACGATACGGGCAGGTTGTTGTAGTATGCGCATCCATTGGCGAGGCCGGTGGCATTCGACGACGTTCCGCACTCTGACAGGGGGCCGCCCGTGACGTAGGTTGTGAAATTCGACGCTTCACCCGCGAAGTTGAAGAAGAAATGGATATTGCTGCGCGGGTCGGCATCGAAGAAGGCATCAACCCCGTGATAGGTGGAGTTGCCACCGCTGGTCTCCTCTACACCCAGCGCTGTCTCAACATCAATCTCCTGGTTCGTGTAATTGTTGTTGAAGTAATTCACCCCCGCGATAAAATTCCGGAGCCCAGGCGCGTTGGTAAAGTGGACCTTGCCGCCGAATTGAGCATAGGCGCCTTTCGCCAGAATGTAGTAGTTGGGATTCACGGCCTGGAACAAGCCGCCGCCGCCGCCGAGCGCGGGACTGCGGTAGGTCGTGTCGTAGCCGCCATAGAGCGTCAGCCACTGGTACGGCATTACGGAAGCGTCGATGCCTGGCTCCACGGCAGAGCGGCTCTCATGCGCTCCGCAGAGCGAACCCTGGTCCTTCGCCATGCTGCCGTCCGACGTAGCAACGGGAGTTCCCCAAAGGTTGTGGTAGGGATCGGACACGTTGCCGTTGTTCTGCGGGTTCAGCGAGCAGTGGGTTTGATAGACAGGAGCGTTCGACGCGACGGGCGCTCCTGTCGTCGGGTCTGCGTAAAAGTACGTGCTGGGGGCAAAGGTGAAGTCGCGCGCCGCCTGATCGCTGTAGCTCGTACTGAAACCGTCCACGCGCACACTGGGGATGATATGAATCTGTGGTATCGGATGAATGTCGTCCTGCGCGAAGAATGTTACGTTGTCCTGCTGAAAGTAACCTGAGCGGAATTTCGAGCCCGCGCCCACGATCTGTTGTGAACCGCTTCCGCCTTCGGCGGGATTGTAAAACAGGTTGTGCGGGTTATACACCTCGTGAATTAAGTAGCCGCCGAACTGAACCGTGTTGTAAGGCAGAACCTGTGAAAACCCGATCTGGTCGCCAAACATGTTGCTGTGCGGATTGTTCCACTCGTCCACTTGTGCGCCCCCCGCCAGCGCGTCCTCGTTGCGCCGGTGAAAACGGCGAATGTGCGTGTACCAGGCTGAATTCGCCAGCGTCGATGTGTGGCTCAAATAAAGCCTCTGGCGCGCATAAGCCATGAGCCCTTCGTTGGTGTCGTATTTGTTGTAGTCGGCGTAGGCAAGCGAGCTGTAAAAGCCGCTGGTCGCCTGGCTGAAATGGGCGCCCGTACTCGGTTCCACCAGGCCAACATCCGTGGTGGGAATCACGGTGGGACGATAGCCACCACCCTTCGCGTAAAGGACGCCGAACGCCAAACTTCCTGCCGAGAATGTCTTTACAGTCTTGCCGAATACCGAACCATTCTTGGTCGGGTTGCCAAAGCCGTCCGGGGCCTGGCGAAAATCGTCCCCCCGCCCCAGGCCGCCGCCAGCCACTGTGGACCATCCCTTGAAGATGCCCGTATTGCCCACAAAGGCGAAATTCTGCGTTCCATAAGGACCGTCGGTCGCAGCCACGCTGAGATGGCGTTCCTCGGTAGGCTGAATCGGCGTGTACTCCACGCGTCCGCCTACATCGGTATACCATCGGTCCGCAGCCTGGCCGGGGCCATAGGTTACCTGCACGTCCTGCATCATCAGGTTCTGCGGCATGGTGGCTGACTGCCACAATCCGGTCGCAGGGTCAGCCACCGGAATCCCGTCATACGTGATGCCCAGCGAGCCCGGCGCCGTGAAGCTGGTTGCTTCCCCTGCCCAGCCCTGCTGGATTCCGTTCACGATAACCGTATATTTCTGACCGCCCGTTTCTCCATAGCCGATCACGTTCGCGCCCGGCGTGTCTTGAAGCACCTGTGCGCCGCCGGCCACCGGGCCCGCCGCATCCAGCTGCTTGCGGTCGAGCACCCGAACCGTCTCTGGCATCAGCATCACATCCTCTCGGGTGGGTATTGGCTTCGCCTCGGGGTCAACGGTTCCGCGCACCACCACGCTGTCATTCAAGGCCGCCACCTGCAGCGTCGCGGTGACGGAGTGCTCTGTCGCCGGTGAGATCCGCTCCGTGAACGACTCGAATCCCGTCTTTTCTACTGAAAGAATCTGTGGCCCCGTAGGTACATCGCTGAAATCGAACTGCCCGTTTGGCCCCGTCGTCGTGTGCGTCACTCGATTCGTGGTCAGATCTGTTAATGAAACGGCTGCGTTGGGAATCATCGCTCCGGAGTTGTCTACCACTTTCCCTCGAACATCGGGGTTCGCGGCATTCGCCACCCCTAGACCAAAAAACGCAACGATAAGAAAAACAAGTAGTCTTCGCACCATATCTCCAAATCCTCCATGTCGAAGGCTGGTTGCGCGTCATGCCCGGCGGCTATCAGGCCACGCAACACACGAACCCGCAAGGCGAGTCAGGCGGCCAGATTCGTCGGACTTGTGCCGGAGCACATTATCCGATCAAATCCTTGGCGCCATTATTCGCGGTGATCCCTCTTTACCGGCTGAACCGGTGCCGAGAGAACAGGAGACCCTGCTCCTCATTGGGCGAGGGTGCTTCTCCTAAACGAAAGAGATCGATTCAGGATGGGATTTGCGGAGGAGGCGGTCGGAAAAAGAAGAAGGTGAGTTCGGGAAGTGCGATCCTGCGGCGGGTCGACGGAACCAGCGCTTTCACAGGAAGACCTTGCAACGAGGAAAGATCGTCGCTTGCGAAACTTGCAGCCAGATGCCGAAGAGGTGGCCGTTCTCCCACAGGGTGAGGAGGCACGCGGTGCCGGATCCCCAAACTCCTGGGCCGCTCTTTCTCCGTGAGCAGTTTGGCCGGCGCCATCACACGGAACGCACATCCCTGCTGTGGATACTGCTCGATTTTGTAGGTGGCGCCCCAAAGTGCGACAACGAAACCCATCGCCAGCCCATACAAGGTGAGCGGCGTGACTCTTAGGCTGCTTGGTTGCGAAACGCGCATGTGGGAGGTGCGCTGTGCAAAGGCCGGGTCCGCGATTTGCGACAGGCATTACCAGTATGCAAACTCGGAAATGAAGTTGCAGTTAAGCCAAGGTTACGGCAATGTGAATAGGACCGGAATTTCGGCGCGGATGACAACTGAGTTGAACTTCGGAGATGGCACGAACCGGCCAGATACTTTACAGAACAGACCGGGGAGATGGTTTACAGATTTTGTCCATTTCAGAAGGCATGTAGAAGGGAAGCCGGGTGCTCCCGGTCGGGGTCCCCAGTGGCAGGTCTTCGTTCCTGGGGTCGTGATCCCTCGTCCGCCGTGGCGGAGGGACCAGGGAATGAATGCATCCCGCCCCGAAAGTTTTGTATCAGGGCATTGCTTTAGCCGTGCCGCCAATCCGCCACCAAATCTCGAAAGACCGTGTACGCGGCGAAGCCGCGTACAACCCCGTAACAACGAGCAAGTTCCCTGTCTCCCGCCCCAAAAACACGCATTGCGCAGATCTTCGTGAAATTTAGATCGAGTACCTTGAATTAAATGCAAAATTCCTGGGTTTTTAAAAGCTTATTTCAGTAAATTTCTGGGTCTAGTATGTCGAAAATCCTAACCATCGAATTGAAGATTACGCACGTTTTTGCAACCATCCCGGGTTCCAATCCAGGCTGTTTGGGTTGAATAAATTTGAACATTTCGCATGGTTTTGCGAAACTCAAGTGTTCTATTTCACGCTGATTCGTATCACCCTGATTGAGCATTTCACACCGTTTTGCAACAGTCGCATTGAACGTTAAACGTTGTCGAAATACAACAAATGGTTCCACTTATCTCCCGATAAGTGAGCCGCCTCACCCTCCAAACCCCTCAAAAAAAGCGAGCCCCAGCATCACGACGCCCTTCAGGAAAATTTCCCGCCGTACACCCCTCGCTCGAATTCGCCCAGCAAGCCGAGCGCCTGCTCGTCGGCGAAGGGCAGGTACTGCATGAGAATCACGGCGCAGAGTTCGCGCTTCGGGTCGATCCAATAGTAGGTGTTGTAGAGCCCTGCCCACGCGAGACTTCCCGCTGACCGCCCGCCGGGATAGGCTGTCGTGTTGATCAGGAATCCCAGTCCCCACTTCTCCGTTTTACCCGGCTGGATATCGACGTCGCTCGTGAGGTCTGGCCGCTGGGTCCACATCTTTCCGGCCGTGAGCTCGCCGATCTGGTTGACTTCCATTTCAGCCACGGTCTTTGCCTCAAGTACGCGCGCCCCGTCGGAGCCGAGGCCGTGATTGAGGATCATCTGCATGAAGCGGATGTAGTCAGCCGCCGTAGAGAAGAGGCCTCCGCCGCCACTGAATTGTTTGGGCGGAGTCGGCATCTTGCGCTCGTCCTGCACAAGTTCTCCACTTTCGTTGCGGTGATTGTTGGTGACCAGGCGTTCAAATTTCTCAGCCGGAAAGATGAACGTTGTATCGGTCATCCCGAGCGGCTCGCAGATTTTTAGCTGGAAATATTCTTCAAGCGTGAGGCCGCTGACAGCTTCAACCAGCCGCCCAGTCCAGTCGAGCCCCTGTCCGTATTGCCAGCGCGTTCCCGGTTCAAAAATGAGCGGGCCGGGCACATTATCAACGATCGGATGTTTGGCGGTATAGCGGAACATGTCGGGATCCCACATGTCGTAACAGAGGCCGGAAGTGTGGGTGAGCAGGTGCCGCAAGGTGGGCGCGGTGACGGCTGTGCGCAGGATGGGCTCGCCCTGCGCATCGAATCCCGCGAGCAGCTGAATATTTTTAAATTGCGGAAGGTGGCGCGCGACAGGTTCGTCAAGCGAGACCTTGCCCTGTTCGACAAGTTGGAGCGCGGCGACAGTGGTGACCGCCTTGGTCATGGAGGCGATGCGGAAAATGCTCTCGGGCGTGACGGGCGGGCCGCCGGATTCGCGGAGACCGAATGCACCTCTATATAAGTTGTCACGGGGGCCGGCGACCATGGCGACTACGGCGGGAATGTTTCGCCGCGCAATGCCGTTGCGGAGCGTGTCATCCAAGATTGCACCCATTGGGGCGGGGCCCGGCGGGGCGGCGAAAAGGAAGTGCGGGCTGGATGCGGCTGCGATGCACGAGGCGAGAAACGCTCTCCTGTTGATGGCTTCCATAATATCCGCGATGCTATCAGAAAATTGTGGCAAATTGGGGCGGGAGTTGCGGCGATAGCGGTCGTGCTGATCTTTACAGGGGCCTTGGTGGTCGGATAGGCTTGCCGCAACTTCTTATTCGAAAAGTGGTTTGGCAGTGAGACGATGACCGGCGCGTAAAGCTGCCGGACGAAATGTACTGTAGGCAACACGAGCTGGCAGCACACGGACGCAAGGCAAACAGGCATGACGGAGCAGACGATGGAATGCACGAATGCGGGAACCATGACGAGAAGAGATGTATTGAAGGGAGTATCGGCAGCCGCTGTGCTCAGCACGGCCACGGGGATCGGATGGGCGCAGGGGCCGCTGACGGATCAAGCGCAGCCGACGAAGGGGGAGGGGACTTTTCCAAAAGGATTCTTGTGGGGCTGTGCGACCGCGGCGCACCAGGTGGAAGGCAACAACGTGAACAGCGATTTCTGGATGATGGAGCATCTTCCGCAATCGATGTTCAAGGAGCCGTCGGGTGACGCGTGCGATCACTACCACCTGTATGCGCAGGATATTTCGATGCTGGCCGATCTTGGATTCAATACGTACCGCTTCTCAGTGGAGTGGGCGCGGATTGAGCCGGAGGAAGGATGTTTCTCAAACGCCGAACTGGAACACTACCGGCGCGTGCTGGGTGTTTGCAAGGATCATGGGCTGACAGCAATGGTGACGTATAACCACTTCTCTCTGCCGCGTTGGTTTGCCCTGAAGGGCGGCTGGCAGAATGAAAAGTCGGCAGCGTTGTACGCACGCTATTGCGAAAAGGTGACGAAGCATCTGGGCGACATGATTGGGTATGCATCCACGATGAACGAGAGCGACCTTCCGCAACTGCTGAACTGGATCCACGTGCCCGGACTGCCAGGCGACAAGACGGTAACGGAGATGATGCAGATGGCGCTGGATGGAGTGCGCAAGCAGACGGGCGCGGCGGAGTTCTCGAATTTCTTTCTGGGCGATACAAAGAGGCGGCGCGACGGTCTGCTGGCTGCGCATGGCGCTGCGAAGGACGCAATCAAGGGCGTCAGGCCGAGTTTGCCGGTGGGTTTTAACCTCGCGATGCAGGATGACCAGCCCGCAGCAGAAGACAACCATGTGGAGCAGAAGCGCGCGGAGGTTTACGCGCCATGGCTTGAGGAGGCGCGCAGCTGCGACTACCTGGGCGTGCAGACGTATGGACGATCGATTGTGCGTGACAGAGATTTGCCGCCGCCGAATGGGGTGGAGTTGACGCAGACGGGGATGGAGTTTTATCCGGAGTGCGTGGAGCATGTGGTGCGCTACGCGGCCAAGGAAGCGCGGGTGCCGATTATCGTGAGTGAAAACGGAATCGCGACACAAGACGATTCGCGCCGTGTGGTGTATTACCAGCGCGCTTTGGCGGGGCTGAAGCGAGCGATTGACGACAGTGTGGACGTGCGCGGTTATGTGGCGTGGTCGTTGATGGATAACTTTGAGTGGATGTCGGGTTACACGCCGAAGTTCGGCATTGTGGCCGTGGATCGGGAAACGCAAAAGCGGACTGTAAAGCCGAGCGGAGCTGTGCTGGGAAACATTGCGCATTTGAACTCGCTGTAGCTGGTGCGCCGCTGACGAGCAAGAGTAAGGATGTGGGCCTGGCGGAAAATATAACCGTCCAGGCTTGCATTCAGTGCTATGCTTGCGCTCGTGTCTCAAATCATCCCCGGAGGAAAACCCATGAAATTGCATTTCAGTTCAAGGGCCCCCTTGTGTCTCTTGTTTGCGGGTCTCACACTCAGCCCTGCTCCCGCGGCCCTGGCGCAAGGCGAAGCGGGCCAGGTTGGCACTCCAGGCACGTACCTTTTTCTGACGAATGTTGAGCTCAAACCGGAGCAAGTCCCCGCCTACGCGAAGATTGAAAACGATGAGGCAGCGGCCTTGCGTGCGGCCAAAGCTCCGAGTCACTACGTGGCAATGAATTCCATCACGGGCGCAAGCCACATTCTCTACTTCCATACCTTTGACTCCTTCGCCGAACTAACGAAGGACCACGATGCAACGATGGCGATGACGCAACTCGAGGACACGCTGAGAGCTGATAATGCTCAGGAGGCTTCGCTGATTGCCGCGCGCCACTCCAGCATCTATACATGGGAGAAGGACCTGAGCCTGGGCGGTCCCATCGACCTGTCGAAAATGCGGTTCATGCGAATCCTCTTGTTCCACGTTCGCTCAGGACACGACCAGGACTTTGAGCACATCGTGAAGCTCTTCGCGAAGGCTTATGCGTCGTCGATTCCCGAAGCGCGCTGGGCCTTGTTTGAGAAGCAGTACGGCGAAGGAAGCGACAACACCTACATCCTGTGCACGCCGATGGAATCGCTCATGATGGTGGATGACATGCACAACAACAGCAAGAAATTCAGAGACGCGGTGGGCGAAGACCAACTCCAGACGCTTAGAAACGCCATGGATGCAGCGGTGGAATCATCTGAAGCCGATCTGTATGCATTTAGTTCCAGAATCAGCTATGCGCCTGATTCGTGGCTCAGCTCTTCACCGGATTTCTGGGGCAAGAAGTAAACGGTTCTAAGAAATCGCAAAACCAAAGCCCATCCATTGACGGATGGGCTTTGGTTTTGCGGGTCGAGTGTGAAGAACTAGCTGGGACGAATTTTCAAGCCGGTTGCTTTCTCCATGCCGCCGTACCAGGTATCGTCGTCGGCGCTGTGGAAGGCGATGTTGTCCTCGTCGCTCGTGGTTTTGCGATGGTCGAGGAGCTCCTGTGCGCCGGGGCCGACGGGATGGCGGAACTGCCAGGTTCCACTCTCGATAATGCTCTGGATCTTCTCTGCAACGAGGAGCGGGTCGCGCGGGGTGGTGAGCGTGGCGGCGAAGTATGCAGCCATGCGGCGCTGGTGCGGATAAGGGCTGTTGACATCGGGTTCTCCGAGTTCGCGGGCCATGGGTGTATCGATGATGCCTGGCTCGACGACGGCGACGCGGACATTGAAGGCCTTCATCTCCTGGGCGAGCGCGTCACTTAGAGCTTCGAGCGCATGCTTTGAGGCGGCATAAACGCCGAGCGGCGAGGTGGAAACGCGTCCGGCGACGGAAGTAACGTTGATGATGCAGCCGCTGCGGCGTTTACGCATAGACGGGATTACGGCTTTGATGCAGCGAACCGCGCCGAAGTAGTTGGTCTCCATGGTGGCGCGAATCTCGGCCATGGAGAGCTCTTCAATGGCGCCATCGTGCGCGATACCGGCGTTGTTGACCAGGACGTCAATGTCGCCTGCGGACTTGTAGATGGCTGCGATGGTGTCGGCGACGGAGTCGTCTGAGTCAACGTCCATGACGGAGACGTGGATGGGCAGATTCAGCACGGCGAACTCGGCGGCGAGCTCCTGTGCGCGCGCCGAACTGCGCAACGTCGCGTAGACGGAGTGGCCTGCGCGCGCGAGCGCGATTGCGGTGGTGTAGCCGATGCCTTTGCTGGTGCCAGTAATGAGTACGGTTGCCATTTTGACCTCGTTCGGTTGGGGAATGTAGAGAGATGGAGTCTACACGATGATGTGCGGCTGAGGAAATGGAGGATTTTCGGAACAATTTTTGAGCGGTTGGTAACTGCGGTCGTCTGTTGACTAGATGGGTCTGCGGCGTTGACTGCGGGGTGCAGGATGGCGGCTCATCAAAATCAACACGACAATCCGGAGAGGGTCATGATGAATTGGAATCCTGTAACAACCGGGATAGGGATGAAGTGTGTGGGTACGATTGCCGGACTCACGCTGGCATTGATGCTGACAGCCCACGGCGCAGGTGCACAGACACAGGCAGCAGAGCAAACTGCGGCTGTGCCAACGGCGGCTGTGCCAGCACGGTCCGCCGCGCCGCCGCGCGTGGAAATGTATGAGATGTTGACGCTCAAGAATATGACCGAGCAGCGCGAGATGAACGACGTGATGACGGACCTCAGGAACATGCTGCCGAGGGCGCGCATTTATGGCGTTCAATCGCGCACGGCCATTTCGCTCTGGGGCACACAGGAAGAGATCGAACTGGCGCGGAAAATCGTAGCGGAACTCGACCAGCCGGCGAAGGAGTACAAGCTGACGTTCACAATTACCGAGACCGACGGCGACAAGAAGACAGGCGTGCAGCACCTCAGCATGGTTGCGGTGCCCGGGGCCAGGACGGTGATGAAACAAGGCTCGCGCATGCCGATTGTGACCGGTTCCTTTAAGGAAGGCAGCGGTGACGCAAACACGCAGGTGCAATACCTCGACGTGGGCTTGAGTATTGAAGCCACGGTCGACGGCTCGAGCCTGCACACCAAAGTGGAGCAGACCAGCCCTTCCAATGAGCCATCTGGCATGGGAGCTAGGGATCCGGTGGTTCGTCAGTCGGTTCTGGACGGAACAACGAGTCTGACTCCGGGAAAGTCTTTGGTACTCGGGTCTCTGGATATTCCAGGCAGCACGCGGCGCCAGGAGGTGGAGTTGGCGGTGCAGGCGGCACCATAACCTGGATCGACGTTCTGAAATTAAGATGTCTGGATAGAGCAGGATACCTCCTTTCCTGCGCCGCCGGTCCGTTCCCCTGCGGTGGCGCAGAAAAGGCGGCATGCAGGGGAAAATTTAGGCCGCCCAAGTGGTGTGATCCATGACCTGTTTGTGGAGTGCCGAAGGGGATTACCTTCGAGTCATGAAGCGGTACGTGTCTGTCTCAAAGTGACTATAATCACAGTTGGGCGTGAAACATCGCCGCTTCTCAAGAATCAACTCGGAAGGACACCCCGCCAAATGGCGACAGGAAACGTGGCCTTGAGTCAAGAACAGGGCCAACTGAGCGCGCGCCAGCGCATCACAAACGATTTCAGCATCAACGTAGCAACGGTGAACGGGTCCGGCTCGCAATCCGCCAATAGCGTACTGCTGAAGAGCATCTTCGGAATGGGAGTTCCCGTCAGCGGAAAAAACCTGTTCCCGTCGAACATTGCCGGATTACCCACCTGGTACACGATACGCGCAAGCAAAGACGGGTACGTTGCCCGCAAGCGCGAGTCAGAAGTGCTGGTGGCCCTCAATCCGGACACGGCAAAAGACGACGTGCTTGCACTCCCGACCGGCGGCGTGGCCATCTACGAAGAAAAGCTCGATCTTAAGCAGCTTCGTGACGACGTGGTGTTTTACCCAGTGCCCCTCGACAAGATTACGGCAGCAATTTGTCCTGAAGCCAAGCTGCGCAAGCTTGTAAAGAACATGGTGTACGTGGGCGCCGTGGCTCAAATTCTGAACATCGACCTGGATGTGGTTGAAAGCAATCTGAAGCGGCAATTCTCAAAGAAGCCCAAGGTGTTCGATTTGAACTTTGGCGCGGTGAAGGCCGGGTTCGAATACGCGCAGACGACGTTCACCAAGCAGGATCCTTATTTCATTGAGAAAATGAATGAGACGGCAGGCAAGATCATCATTGACGGCAACGCGGCGTGCGGCATGGGCGCGGTGTTTGCGGGTGTGACCGTCGTGGCCTGGTATCCGATTACGCCTTCGACCTCAGTCGTCGAAGCCACTACAGATCTACTGAAGAAGTTTCGCGTGACGCCGGAAGGCAAGGCAACGTTTGCGGTGGTCCAGGCGGAAGACGAACTGGCGGCGATCGGCATGGTGCTGGGCGCAGGCTGGGCAGGCGCGCGGTCAATGACGGCGACGTCGGGACCGGGCATCTCGCTGATGGCGGAGTTTACCGGGCTTGGCTACTATGCCGAACTGCCGGGCGTGATCTTCGATGTGCAGCGGACAGGGCCCTCCACGGGCATGCCTACGCGCACGTCGCAGGCGGACCTGCTGTCCACCGCGTTCCTGTCGCACGGCGACACAAAGCATATCGTGCTGCTGCCGGGAAGTGTGAAGGAGTGCTTTGAGTTTGGCTGCGAAGCGTTTGATTTGACTGAGCGTTTGCAGACTCCGGTGTTTGTGCTGACCGATCTGGACCTGGGCATGAACAACTGGATGTCAGAGCCCTTTGCTTATCCTGAGAAACCGCAGGACCGCGGCAAGGTCCTGACCAAGGAAGACCTCGACCGGCTCGGAAGTTTTGCGCGTTACCGCGATGTGGATGGCGACGCCATCGGCTACCGGACGCTGCCGGGCACGATGCATCCCAAGGCGGCGTACTTTACGCGCGGGTCAGGACACAACGACGCGGCCGGCTACACGGAAAAACCGGATGAGTACCAGGAAGTGATGGACCGGCTGCTGCGCAAGTTTGAAAGCGCGCGCAAGCTGGTTCCCGCGCCGCTGGCGGTCAAGCAGGGAAGCTCGAAGATCGGCTTTCTGGCCTACGGCACAACGGATTTTGCGCTCCGCGAGAGCATGGACCAGATCAAGAAGGAGTACAGCAAGGACGTGGACTACATGCGTATCCGGGCCTACCCGTTCGCGCACGAGATTCACGACTTTGTGGCTTCGCACGAGCGTGTGTACGTGGTCGAACAGGACCGCGACGCACAACTGGCAAGCCTGCTCAAGCTGGATCTTCCGGCCGACCAGGTGGCGAAGCTGCGCAGCATTCTGCACTACAACGGGTTGCCGCTGGATGCCCGCACGATCACCGAGGAATTTGCGACGAAGGAGGGCCTCTAAATGGCAACCGCAACCCCAACACCGAAAGTGAACCATATCGGCCTTCCGATCATTGAGTATCGCGGCGGCAAGAGCACCCTGTGCGCCGGATGCGGCCATAACGCAATCTCAGAGCGCATTGTGGACGCAATGTACGAGATGGGTGTGGAGCCGGAGCGGGTGATGAAGATGAGCGGCATCGGCTGTTCGTCCAAGAGCCCGGCCTACTTCATGAACCGCTCGCACTCGTTCAACAGCGTGCACGGACGCATGCCTTCAGTGACGACCGGCGCGGTGATGGCCAACAAGACCATGATGGCGCTGGGCGTTTCCGGTGACGGCGATACCGCGTCAATCGGCATTGGCCAGTTTGTTCACCTGATGCGCCGCAACCTGCCGATGATTTACATCATCGAAGACAATGGCGTGTACGGGTTGACCAAGGGCCAGTTTTCAGCGACGGCCGACATCGGCTCAAAGCTGAAGACCGGCGTCATCAACGAACTGCCGGCGATCGATACCTGCGCGCTTGCGATCCAGTTGGGCGCGACATTTGTGGGCCGCTCGTTCTCTGGCGACAAGAAGCAGTTGCTGCAAATGCTGAAGGCCGCGATTGCGCACCAGGGTACAGTGATGCTCGACGTTATCAGCCCGTGCGTGACGTTCAACGACCACGAAGGCTCGACGAAGAGTTACAAGTTCTTGCAGGAGAACGACGAGCCGATCAACGAGATCGGATTTGTCGCGAGCTTCGACGATATCGAAGTGGACTACGATTCCGGCCAGGTGTATGACGTGCAGATGCACGACGGATCGAGCCTTCGCTTGCGCAAGTTGCTTGAAGACTACGACCCGACCGACAAGGCCAACGCGGTGCGGACGCTGATGGAGGCTGGTGAGAAGGAAGAAGTTCTGACCGGTGTGTTCTACATCGACACCAAGAAGCCGACATTCGTCGATCAGCTGAATATGGTCGATGAGCCGCTGGCCACACTTCCACAGTCGCTGACACGGCCGCCGAAGGAAGCGCTGGAAAGCCTGATGAAGAATCTGCAGTAAGTTTGCTGCAGGCAAGACGAGAGGCGCGGGCTTTGGCCCGCGCCTCTTTTTTGTGCCCATCGAGGCTCAACGGGGGTAATACTGAGTGCTTTGCCATTTCTGAACTCCCCATAGAGAACGGGAGATATAATCGGGCGCATGAAACGCCTGACGTGGGTGATGCTTCTACCTTTCGTTGCTTGCTGTCCCGCTCAGAAGCTATGCAACCCCAATGCTATTTCTCAAGCTGCTGCTCGAGTCTCGGTTCTTCAAAAGGAGCTTTTGCAGATTAAGGCTGAGGAACTGGAAGAGCTCGTCCCTCCCGAAGTGGCAGAAAAGTTGACTCAGCTGAAAGACGCCTTAGCCCGTTCGTCTGATGCTGCGCTCTCCTGTGCTGACCCTTCAGTAGACCCAGTTGAATTGCAGAGGAGCCTTGCTCGGATGCTCCACGCCAATGTGCCGGAATCTTCTGCGAGCGCCGCCATTTCCAAGGGCGATCAGGGGTCCGACGAAATATCGGGGTTGTACGGAGATAATCTGCAGATTCAGGTAACGCGTCCAACAAGCGTTGCTGGAATTATTGAACTTCAGTATTCGACTACGATCGAATGCGGATCAGATTCCATGCTCCTGGTATACGAACTTCATGATGGAGCCTGGACAGAGAAACTACGCTGGCAATCGCCGCCACTGAAACTGATTTCAGATGCCTTTGGCGATTTCTTTCTAACTGCCATTCTCCCTGGTCCATCAGCATTGGGGGATGGGGATACAAAATGGCGCGTTGCCGTTGCCAACGGCACATCCTGGTGCACATCGCGTTTCAGCCACTTCAGAATTGATCTGCTAACCCCAGGGGTAGATCCCGCGGCCCCGCGCGTTCTCTGGAATACCGGGAGGGGGTATTCCCGATTCTCATTCGAGCCTCAACTCAAGTCGTCAGGAAACGCGTTCGAGTTGCGGCTAAATGATGATTGCATGATGATGTTTTCTGATAATTGTTTCGAAAGACGTGTGATTTACCGATATATTGTCGACGGCGACGATCATGTGCGCCGGGTGGGTCCAATCGCAATCAATGCCCGTGGCTACGTGGAAGAGTGGCTTTCCGCACCGTGGTCTGAATCCAGGGGGCTCTCTGCGGTTGAGGCTGCAGCTGACCTGCAAGCGGTTTATCAATCGTTTCAGTCGCCACTCAAACTAACCGGCGACCAGTATGTGAGTCATCGTGCCGGGCCAGTTCGAGCCTGCACGGCCCCTGGCGTATTTCAGGTTCAGATTGATTCCACGTTGGAAAAGAGCATCCCTGGCAAGCCCGGAGGAGAGCCGAAGCCCCTTGGCAGTCTCTATTTTCATGTGCGTGAAGTGAAGGATGGATACCTGATGCTCTCCGCTCCGACCGAGCCTGATCCGACCTGTTTCGGAGCGAACTTGATGCCGGTGGCTAAGGAATAGCGGCAAACAGAATCGATCGAGCCGGGCAAGATCCAGCCGCTAATTCAGATTTATAGCCAGAGTGTTTCGAATCTCATTCGCCAGAGTATCAATTGGCAGTTTTCTGAGTTTTGCAAAAGGCAACCGCAGATCTTTCGACTTCGCTGCGCTCCGCTCAAGATGACAGGCAGTTTTGATTGGAAGTTCAGACGCGGGACGCCACGGATCCCGCCGAGCTCCGCAGGTCGCAGGTTCCAGCGGCCACCCAGATCATTCCAGCACAAGCTGGTCTCCAGGCGGGCAACCGCCGATTCGATTGCCGGATCTTGATGGTCCGCGCCAGTCGAGCGCAAGAGGAGAAAGGTGAAGAGGGTTGATAACCAGACGGGAGCATCCGCGAGACGCCAAGAGCCATCCGATTCCTGCCGGGCAAGGATCTTGGCGGCAAGTCCTTCGCGGGGAACGCGGGCGCGCGCCGCAGCAATCTCTGCAGGCGAGGCGTCCGTTAGATCACGCAACGTTTGCCAGCGAATGCAAGGGTCCGAATGGAGTAGCCGGCTGAGGGGTTCCACGCGGCTATTTTAACTTTTCGATGGCTGTTGCCCTGCGAGGATTCCCAGATTACGGTTCCCACCAATCCAGCAGTTGTAATCGCGGGTAGTAGAGCGCGGTGCGGAGTTGTGCATCTGCGCCGTGAAGTTTGCGGAGGACTTGGGCGTAAGCCTCGAGCTGCGGCGCGAAGGCTGTGCGAAGACGTGGAAGTGCGGCTGCGGGATCGGGCTCGTCGGCGTGGGCGGTTTTGTAGTCTACGATCCACCAGACTGTTGAACCTTCTGAGAGTGGCGTGGGGCCGGCGCGGAAGACGCGGTCCACCTGCACAGTGCGGAGCGAGCCGGAGAGGATGCCGACCCAGCGGGCTTCGGTCGCGTCGTCGGTGTGGGGCGAGAGGATCCATTGGCCGTTGGGCTCGTTGGAGGCTTTAAGAGTGAGGTCGATAGCTTCTGCAGCGAGAGCAGCGGACTTGGATGGGTCGATGCCGTGAGCGCGGATTTCAGTGGCGATGCGGGGCTCGAACTGCTGCAGTGCGGCGCGGGCCGCAGGCCAGTCGCTGGTCGCGCGGAGTTTGGCGAGTTGCTGGAAGAGGAGGTGGACTGCGGTTCCGAGGGCGCGGGAGATCAGGCCGCCTTCGTGGCGGGCGTAGAGCATTTCATCCCTGGTGTCAGAAGCGAGACCAGGGGCACCCGCCGTTTGTGCGCGAACCGGCGAAGGCGAACTTGATCTGAAGCCGGGCGGGAGGCGGCGAAGGATGGTCGCCTGGATAGGGGCCGGCATCACAAGTAAATCGGCGGAGGCTGCCAGGGATTCGACTATCTCGGATTCGGGCTCGGCCTCGGCCTGGGTCTGTTTCCATTCTTCGAACTGCTGGCGGACTTCCGGCTCCAGGGCGGGCCACGCTGTTTTGAGCAGGCTGGGCGCGGGTTCGGCGAGCATCCATTCACCGTTTTTGTCCCGCTTGCAGGCGGGGCGGGCGAAGATGTGCAGCTCTTCGCGGGCGCGGGTTGCGGCCACGTAGAGCAGGCGGCGCGTCTCCTGCGATTCGCGGTCGCGATAGACCCGATCGACCCAGACGCGCGCATTACTTCGCTCGGCGCCCTTGGACTGAAGCGGCGCGACGAGAAATTCCGTAATTTCCATGGACCCGTCGGGAGCATTCTCGATTTCGTCGGGCAGGAGTCCGCGCTCGAGCCACGAAAGCATTTTGAACTGACCTATGCGGGAGCGGGCCTGCAGCTCGGGGACAATGACCACTTCAAATTCAAGCCCCTTCGACTTATGGATTGTCATGAGTTGGACGCCGGCGTTTGCATCGGCCTCAGGATCAGGTTGCGCGGTGAGCTTGGCAAGGGTTTCGTCCACCGCGGGGCCGAGCAGATCCTGCTCACCGTTGGGCAGGCCGTCGAGCGATTGCCACAGGAGATTGAGATTGACGCGCGCAGTGGAGTCGGCACATGCGTCGCCGGCGACGGCGAACCACAGCTGCTCAAGCCAGGTTCCAAGCGAGCGCGCGGGCTGGGAGAAGCGGATTGCGGGCGCGATCTGGATCGCGTCAAACAGGCGCGTCGCAGCGAGTTGGCCATCGTCCGAGAGGAGCGTAAGGCGTTCGGCAAGGAGTTCCGGAATGGGGCGAGCCAGCAGTTCAGGCGAGTCGTCGGAGGTCAGCGTATGAAGGTCGGCGAGCGAGAGCCCGCACCAGGGAGCGCGGAGAACGCCGAGCCACGCAACGCGGTCGAGGGGATTGAGAACAGCGCGGGCGAGGGCGAGCGCGTCGAGGACTTCAGAGCGCGCTGAAAGCCCTTCAAGATCGACAGCGCGGAAGGGAATGCCGGCATGTCGGAGGGCCAGAGCGATGGGAGCGAGAGCATTGCGTGTGCGCCCGAGGACGGCGACGCGGTACTTGTTGCCGGTCGCGCGCGCCTGTTCGATTTGCGCGGAATGGCTGCGGATGAGTTCCACGATCTCGTCGATCTGCGCGGATTTGAGGTCTTCGCGTTCGTCGCTTTCATCGGCATCATCTGGCGTAGTGCGTTTGGTTTGCGGCGCAAAATCAAGATGAAGCTTGAAGGGCTGCGAAGCGGACGTGGATTGGGAACGCGCCGGGTTCGCCGACGTGAATTCGATGCCGCTGCCGTCGTCGACCGCGAAAATTTCCGCGAAGTTCTGGTTGAGGGTTTCGACCAAAGACGCTGCTGTGCGGAAGTTTGACGTGAGAGCTACGGAGTCGAAGAGGAGCGGTTCAGCGCCGGGAATTTCAAGGCCGAGGGCTTTGACGCGCGGGAAGAGCTCCGCATCGGCGTCGCGGAAAAAGTAGATGGACTGCATGGGGTCGCCGACGACGAAACAGCTGCGGCCTTCAGGCTGAGGCCAGGCCGCGATAAGAGAGCGGAGCAGAGCGTGCTGGCGGCGGCTGGTGTCCTGAAATTCATCGACGAGCAGATGATGAATGCCGTCGCCAACGGAGATCGCGGCATCGGTGGGCTGGCCGTCGGCAGACTGGAGAACGCCGAGCGCGGTTTGCGCCACCTGCGTGTAGTCCACTGCGCCGGTTTCCGCGAACACGACGTGGAGCTCGGCCGCGGCGCGGCGGAGCAGTGTGAAGCTGGCGCGAACAATTTGCCAGTCATCCTCGGAGTACCGAGTCGGCGGGAGCGAACGAACGTCGGCAAGCGCGGATTCGAGACCCGGGATGTCGGTCAGGGTCGGCGACGAGGGAAGCGTGTTGCGCTTTTTCACCTTTTCGTTCGGCAGGAAAGCCGGGGCGTTTGTCGACCGTTTTACGGAAGGATCCGCTTTGCGTGAGAAGCAGTTCGCTCAGACAGAGATAAGCCTGGTGTGCCTCTTCGAGCGCGCTAAGGTCGTCTGGAGCTGTGTCTCCGGGGAAGTCGGCCAGCTCCGCAAGCGGCTGAAAGAGAGCGGCCGCGCCATTCTGGCAGGCGAAGCGGGCCAGAGCGTGGGCCTGTTCGCGCGAGCCGGGGACCTGGTCGAAGAGTTGGCCGAGTGCGCTGAGCGATTTTGCAATGGCTCGATGGAAAGACTGCTCAAGCGACTGGCGAAGATGGTCCCAGTCCTCTTCGCGTGCGTCGCGGGCCAAAACAAAGCTCTGCATCCAGCGATCGCGATTGCGCAGCATTTCCACGAGCTGGGTTTCGAGTTCCTGCCAGTTGTTGTCGCGCCAAAGCAACAGGCGCTCGACGGCGGCGGCCAGCGCGGCGTCAGAGCCGTCGATTTGCTGAAGGGTCTGGCGGGCGGCGCGCCGGTAAAGGTCTTCGGGCTGTTCATAAATGCCAATGCCATCGCCGAGGCCGGAGAGCAGCGGCTGCTGGAGAGCGATTTCGCGGCAGAAGGAGTCGATGGTGGAGATGCGGAGCTGCGCGGGCTGATCGAGGAGATTCCAATTGAGGGCCTGGGAGTGGAGCAGAGCGCGCCGCGCGAGCGATTCCACAGTGTAGGCGTCGGTGTCAGGCGCGGGGGCGGAGGATGAGGCGATTTCGTCTGCCGCATTTTGCAGCTTCTCGAGAATGCGGTGGCGCATTTCGGCGGCGGCAGCCTTGGTGAAAGTGATGGCGACGATTTGTGTGGGGTCCTGGACCTGCGCGAGCAGAGCGAGAAAGCGGCGGGTGAGAAGATCGGTTTTTCCCGAGCCGGCGGGCGCCTGGACGAGGACGGAGTTGACAGGATTGAGCGCGCGAATGCGTTCCTCCTGATCCGGGGGCAGGGTTTGAGGCGTCGTCGAGGATTTACTCATCGGTGGCGTCATCGTCTGATTCCATTTCAAGAATTGCGCGGTTTTCCGTAATCCGGCAGACGGTCTGCAGGCCGCACGACTCGCAGGTCTTGGGGTAGTCGCGCGGATCGACTTCGGCGCGGCCTTCGAGGAAGTCTCCGGCCAACTCTTCGATCTTTTCCTTCCATCCGTCGAGTTGCTCGGCAGAGAGGGGATTCTTGACGAGCGCAGCGCTTGACCCAAGTCCGGGCAGGAGAGTGGCGCGGGCGTCGCCTACGAAGCCTGAGAAGCCCTGGTCTTTGCCGATGCGGACTTTGGCGAAAACCAGACCGCCGAGCACTTCACCGGGGCCACGTGCGCAGGTGGCGTAGAGCGGAAGCTGCACATCGTCAGGACGCGGCAGCGCCCAGGAATTGGGCGATACCAGGCCGGATTTGTAGTCGATAACGAGAAGGGTGTCGTCGTTGAGGCGGTCAGTGCGGTCGAGGCGGACGTCGAAACTTAGCGCGGCGAGGGAAATGGTGCGCTGCGCCTCCGTCTCGAGAACTTCAAAGTCGGCGCGGGTGGCTTCATACGCGAGCCACTCGGTGACGAGATGAGTGAGGCGCGTGGCTTCAAGCTCAAGATAGCGGCGCGGCATGCGCTCGCGGACCGAGGCGTAGATTCTTTCATCGAGGACTGGCCGGACGTGCGCAGCCACGAAGGCCGGCAGATCGGCTACAGCTTTGAGATCGGCCAGCGAGTGGAGACCTTGAGGCGGACCGGCCCAAACGGAGCGAAGAACGGCGTGCAGAAGTTGGCCGCGCTGCGATGCGGTGAGGCAGGGCTCGGCGGGCTCCCAATCGGTTGCTCCGAGACGGGCAGTGGCGAAGGCCTTGAAGGGGCACTGGGACTGATAGGTGAGAACGGCTGACCCGCCCTCGACTTTACCCGGCGGAAAGGTAACCCGGCTCGCGTCTTCAAATGTTTCGGTGAGCGGCTCCGGCGCTGCGGGGGGCTTGAGTTCGTCAGGCAGGTTTTGTGGCGGGCCGGCTTGCGGAGCAATCAGCCGCGACGGACGCGCATCGGCGTTTTCGCTTTGCCGGGCGTAGCTGAAGCAGACGCGTGGCGCCGAGGCGAGCAGACGGATAGTGATGGCGCGGGAGAGTTCCCAGTCAAGCTGCGCCGAGGCGTGCGGCATCCCAGCCTCCCGCTGCACATCAAGCGGGAGCAGCGGGTGCACGGATCCGGACGTCGGCCACGCACTCTCTGAAGCGCCGAGGAACCAGATTGCGTCGGCTGTGAGTCCGGCGGATTGCGCAGGGCCGGCGATCTGGATGGGGGCGTCGCGCGACTCGGGTGCGAAGAGTGTCTGATCGAGGGCCTGGGCCATTATGTTGAGGAACTCGAACCAGCGCACACGGCGGCCATCAAAGCCGAGGGTCGCGCAGGAGTCCACGGCCTGCTGCCAGCGGCGGCTTGCCTGGAACTCCGCGCTCGCGAGCGGGCGGTAGCCGGGCCAACCCGCGGCCTGCAAGAGTTGCGGAACGAGCTCGGCCCACTCGAGCGGAGGCTTGGTGCGCTGGTCGTTTTCTCTGAGGCGGCGTTGAGCCTGGGTGATGCGGGTGACGAATGCAGGCGGCAATTGCGCGCGCATAGGCTGCGAGAGAAATGCATCGAGAGACCATACGGGCCGCTCGAGCGCACGGCGGCGGAGGGCGCGGACGTACGTCTGAAGGGCGACGGACTCGTCCTGATCGGCGGCGATCTGGCCTGTGGAGAGGAGCCAGTCAAGCTCGTTTTCGCTGATGGGCGCGGAGAGCCAGCGAAGGACGAGCGACGCTCCGCGCGCGAGAGCAACCTGGCTAAGAGGAATGCCGAGAGAGAACTCAAAGAGCGGGAGGTTGTCGAGCGGGTCGCTGATGTTGAGGAAGGCACGCTCGATTTCGCCGCGGCGCATGGCCACGTCCTGGGTGATGACGAGGAGTTGCGCGTTCGAGTCGGCGGAGAGGATATTTTTTGCCCACAGAGCGCAGGCGACGAGCTCAGATTGCGTGTCGGCAGAGGAGTAAAAGCGGCGATCGGGAGCTGGCGCGGCTTGCGAGGCCTCCTGCCAGCGTCCCCAGGCGTCGAAGAGTCGGCGCTGTGTGGGCAGAATGCGGTCAAAGCCGACAAGCAACAGAGGCGGTCGCGGCGAAGCGGCGCTTTCAAGCAGTGGAATCAGTTCAAGCGGGAGGCGGGCAGGGCTCAGCAGGCTCGACGAGCGGCAAGCCTGGTCGAATGCAGCGAGCCACACGCTGAAGCTGGCGGCATCATGGTCCCATCCGGCGCGGGCAGCGCGGCGAAGGTAATTGGGCGCATAAGCGCAGAGAAGGTTGTGGGCGTTCATGGCGAGCGCGGCCATGCGGTTGCGCGGGCCTTCAAGCAGAGTAGCCACGCTCTCAGCCGAGCCGATCAGGCTGGTCCAGAGGGACTGCTCCTGCAGGGGATCGAGGATGAGGCGGGCATCCGTTGCGGGTGCGTAGTCCTGCCAGGCTGTGCTGAGGAAGGTTTGGTAGTCAAGAATTGCAGGAGCAGGCCAGGCAGTAAGACCTTGAGCGCGGCGTTCGCGATGATAGCGGATTTGGAGGCCACGGGCAGCGCGTTCGCTGGCGGCAACGACGCGGCCGCCGGCTGCAAGCCAGACGTCGATTTCCGCAGCCGCATCCGGTTGCTTGCTTGCCCCCATTCCAGCGTTATACGCCACCGGCGTGGCCCGCGCCAAAGCGCCATCTGAAACGCCGGACTCCAGTCCGGCTCTTATGCGGTCGTTCTCGCCCGCACATCGTTCCAAAGCGAGTAATGGCGCCGGAACCGGGCCGCGTCAAAACTTCTATAATTGGTGGTCGGTTTCAATGGCAGATAGATAAGCACAATAGAGAGGCAAAAATGATCGTAAGCAGGTTGGCGGGAAGTTTGATGTGTGGAGCGGCGTTGCTGGCGGGAACGGCGGCATGCTTTGGCGGGCCCAAGGATGAGAATGCGACGGCGAACAAGATTGCGCCGGCGACGATGGCGCGCGTGGGAACCATCGATGAGCGTTTCCAGTCGTACAACATCGAAACGGTCGAAGTAACGGGCGGCAGGTTCTGGAAGCCGTTCGCGTCGATTGACAAGATGAAGGCCGAGGACAAGGCAAAGGCACCGGATATTACTGCCCCAGGCGGGATGAATCCGTCGCTCTACGAGTACCGGGCACCCATCGACCTGGGCAATACACGGTTGCGGAAGTTGGCTGCGGCGCTGAGTCCGGCATATGTCCGCGTGAGCGGGACGTGGATGAATTCGACGTACTTTCAGGATACGGATGGGCCGGCCCCTGCGACTCCGCCGGCGGGCTTCAATAGCGTGTTGACGCGGGCACAGTGGAAGGGCGTCGTTGATTTTTCGCATGCGGTTGACGCGAAGATTGTGACCTCGTTCGCAACCAGTGCGGGAACGCGGGATGCGGCAGGCGTTTGGACGCCGGACCAGGCGGAGAAGCTGGCGGCTTATACCAAGTCAATCGGCGGCAGCTTTGCGGCGGCGGAGTTTATGAACGAGCCGACGTTTGCCATGATGGGCGGAGCGCCCAAGGGCTACGACGCAGCGGCGTACGCGAAGGACTATGTAGTCTTCAAGCAGTTTGCGCGGGCGGATTTGCCGGACATGCTGATTCTGGGACCGGGCGGCGTGGGCGAGGGCGGGTCGCTGATTCCTCCGCAAATGGCGGCGGCAATGCACCTGGTCAAGTCAGAGGACATTCTTGCAGCAACAGGCCCGGCGTTTGATGCGTTCTCGTACCACTTTTACGGAGGTGCTTCAAGCCGATGTGGCCGCGGGATGGGCGGGGCAACGGTTGAGTCGGCCCTAACTGACGAGTGGCTGGCGCGCGCAGGCAAAGGCGAGGCTTATTATGCTTCGATCCGCGACAAGGGATTGCCGGGCAAGCCGATCTGGCTCACCGAGACGGCGCAGACTGCCTGCGGCGGCGATCGCTGGGCTTCAACATTCCTCGACAGCTTTCGCTATCTGAACCAGTTAGGCAGCCTGGCGAAGCTGGGCGTGCAGGTGCATATGCACAACACGCTTGCCTCGAGCGATTACGGCTTGCTGGATGAAAAGACCTACGAGCCGCGGCCAAACTACTGGGCTGCCCTGGTGTGGCGCAAGCTGATGGGCACGACCGTCCTGGATGCGGGTCCGTCGCCTTCGACCAGCTTGCACCTGTACGCACAGTGCATGCGCGGCACACCGGGCGGCGTCACGCTGCTGGCGATCAACGCGGACAAGGACACTGCGCAGACTCTTTCAATTCCTACGGGAGCAGAGCGGTATTCGCTGACATCGACCGACCTGATGAGCCAGACAGTGGAGTTGAACGGTATGGAGTTGAAACTGGGCTCCGGCGACGCCGTCCCGCGAATCAAGGGAAAGTCGACGAAGGCGGGAGACGTGACCCTTGCTCCGACGAGCATTACTTTCCTGGCATTCCCAAAGGCGGGGAACGACAGTTGCAAATAGAGCAGGCACTCGGGACTAACAAAATTTGTTAGCGGGGCCTAAAAATATACGGCCGGGGTAGCAATGCTAGCCCGGCCGTTTTGTGTTTCTATGGCGGGACTAATTTAGACACCGCTGTATGCGGAGAAGCCACCGTCAATCGGAATGACCGTTCCAGTAACGAACTCAGAGGCGGGCGAGAGCAGCCAGAGGACAGCGCCGAACAGATCTTTCGGCTCGCCGAAGCGGGCCATGGGCGTGTGCGAGATGATCGAATTGCCGCGCTTGGTCAGCTCGCCGGTTTCCTTGTCGGTCAGCAGGAACCGGTTTTGATTGGTGAGGAAGAAGCCGGGAGCAACGGCGTTGACGCGGATATGCGGCGAGTACTCCTGGGCCATGTGCACGGCAAGCCACTGGGTAAAGTTGCTGACGGCGGCTTTGGCTCCGGAGTAGGCGGGAATGCGGGTGAGGGGCCGGAAGGAATTCATCGAAGAGACGTTGAGGATGGTGCCGTGGCCCTGCACTGCCATAATTTTGCCGAAGACCTGGCAGGGAAGCATGGTGCCGAGAATGTTGAGGTCGAAAACCCACCGGAGCGCGTCGGCGGGCAGATCGAAGAAGCTGAGATCGGGGCCGGTGG
Source organism: uncultured Acidobacteriaceae bacterium (assembly GCA_963820245.1). GTDB lineage: Bacteria > Acidobacteriota > Terriglobia > Terriglobales > Acidobacteriaceae > Telmatobacter. The sequence goes on from CAWFZC010000006.1 coordinate 682,640, forward strand.
TGGCGGCGGCCTTGTTGCCGCCCGCGCCGTTGATCAGGCAGTCGACTTTGCCGAACTGCGCGAGGACGGCCTGAGCGGCCTGGGTAACGCTGTCCTTGTTGAGCGCGTCGCACGGGAAGAGAGAAACCTGCTTGCCATGCTCGCCGAGATCGTCAATCAGCGCCTGGGCCGGCGCGATATTAAGATCGAGGATGGCAACCTGCGCGCCGCAACCTGCGAGCGCGCGGCAGAGCTCGCTGCCCAGGATGCCGGCTCCGCCGGTGACCACGACGACCATGCCAGTGAAATCATACATGCGGATGAGCTCAGCCAGATCAAACGAAATATGCTGTGAGCTTTCGGGTGCGTGTTCTACAGGATGCGTTGCCGTAGCTGCCATCGTCGATCCTCTTGTCTAACTTCTTATTCAAGACTGGTTCAGTTACTCAAGTTAGGAGTGGTCTAACCAGAGTTCAGTGACTGCTGTCACTCGGATAACGCACGAAATGCGGAGACGAAATGAAATATGCAAATAAGTGAGCTCTCTCACAAGTTACTGCTGATGTTAGCTTGAGTAAGTTCGTTAACTTGGTGAGTTAGAACACATTCCTGTTCGGAGTGAGTCTTCTCACGCGTAGGTGTGCTTCGGGTCACAGTATGCAAGGGCGATTGGAAGTATCTGATGGAGAGTAGCGAGAAATGGAGTCTTCAGATGCTTCTTGAGTTGAGCGTGTCGGTGAAGGGGAAACATGGGTGCGAGGGCGAGGGCGGCTCGGACTTGGGCATGAGCAAGATCATCGACCAGAGTGGCCTGCACTACAAGACGACCGGCAAAGGGATGGTGCTGGAAGGAAGCTGGGAACAGCTGATGGCCGTTGCCAAGAAGTGCCACGACGAAGTGCTGAAGACGAACGACCAGTTTGTAACGAGGATGAAGGCCGTGGACAAGAAGGGCTGCGCGGGACCGTCGGCTCCAGCTGGCTGCGGCAAGGTGCTTGAAGAAGTCCTCGAAGACGAGGGTGAGTGGCTGATGCTGTAATGGCCTGACTCGGTCGACCGTCCTCCTGGTTGCGCATTGCAAACAGCGGCTATTTAGGATTCAACGCACTCCATGCTGCCAGAGAATCCATGTAATCAATCCATCGGACAATCTTTCTGTTCTCAATCGTGATCACCGAGATCAGTCTGTTTTCGTAGGGACCGCCAGTTGAAAGAATCGTGCCGTGCACCTCGTATTCGAGGATTACTGTGTTTATGTCCTGAGAGCGATGGACGACAAGTGCGTCAGCGGCATGAACCTTGATTGACTTGCCGTAGCCGGAAAGGCTCGCCATCAAATCAGCCCGGCCTCGTATCGTCGTGGGCCAACCCGGAAACTGATAGCGGGACTCGAAGACTGTGTCTTCGGCGAATGTCTCGAAGAAGTGATCGCCATCGACGAGTCCGCTTAGACCCTTCATGACAAGCGCGAAGTACGGATCAAGCGCTTCAAAAACTTTGTACTGATCTCTTTTCTCAGGCATGTCTTTTTCGCTCCCGGCAGTTTCATTTTATCTGAGCATTTTTCATTTTTATCGTCTGGTGGATCCAAGTGGGCCGGCTCTGGCGGACAAATCCCGGGCAGGGAATCGCACGGCGTTAACCTGCCTCCCAGTTGTACACTTGCAATGTGATTCGCCGACTTCTTTCTTCCGCTCTCCTTGCGTGTATTGCACTGGCCGGGTGCCACTCGGGCCAGAATTCCAATTCACAATCAGCCGACAATGCTGCGGTCTACCATCTGCGCGGCAAGGTGGTGTCAACCGACGCGCCACATGGCATCGTGGTGCTCGATCATGAGGCGATTCCCGGCTTCATGGAAGCGATGACGATGCCCTACCAGCTCAAAGATCCAAGCATCATCAGCGAACTGCATCCGGGCGACGTGATTACCGCCGACGTTCTTGTGTCCAAGAGCTCGCAAGAAACGGTTGTGCTGGATCACATTGTGGTGGTAGCCCAGGCCAAGCCGGATTACAAGCCAGCGGTGATTTATCACGTGCCGGCGCCCGGCGACAAAGTGCCGGATTTTGCGCTCCGCAACCAGGACGGGCGCGCGATTCACCTCGGCCAATTCAAGGGCAAGACGCTGCTGCTGACCTTTATTTATACGCGGTGCCCGCTGCCAAATTTCTGCCCGCTGGTGACGCACAATTTTGCAGTGATCAACGCGACGCTAGCCAAAAATCCTGCGCTCTACGGGAAGACGCATTTGATCTGCGTGAGCTTCGATCCGGAACACGACACGCCGGAGCGGCTGCGGGCCTACGGCGTAACCTATATCGGCAGCGATGACAAGAAGGCATTTGCGCACTGGGATTTTGCGACGACGACCGAAAAGGCGGTTCTCCTGGAGATGGCGAAATTTTTTGATGTGGGCATCACGCATGGAGCGGACGATTCCATCACGCACACACTTTCGACTACACTGATCGGTCCCGACGGGAAGGTTGCCGCAGTTCTACCCTGGGAACGAGTGGACCCCGGAGCAGGTGGTGGGGGATGTCACGAAGCTCGAGGGAAATGCAGGGTGAAGTTTCCTTAAGTGGTCAGACCAGTTTATAATTCCTGCAGTTTTCAAACTCTAAAATTACTGTTACCAAGATCAGGAGAGTAGGCGCGATGAGTCACGGATTGAATATTCGCAAAGATGGCGAGTTGGATTTTCTGTCGTTGGGCGCACTGATTCATCGGCTCGACACGGGGATCATCCCGTTTCGCAAGGCGACTGAGTGCAAGATTCACGTGAGCGGCGGCGAGTTCAACGTGGCTGCCAATCTGTCGGACTGCTTCAGGATGCGGACGGCCATTGTTTCAGCGATGGTGGATTATCCGGTGGGCGATCTGATTGCCGAGCGCGTGCAAGCGATGGGCGTCAAGCCGATCTACAAGAACTTCAAGCATGACGGCGTGCACGGGCCCGAACATGGCCACGGTGTTCAGCGACCAGGGACACGGCGTGCGGCCTCCGGTGGTTTTCTACAACCGCTGCAACGAAGCGGGCGCGATGCTGAAGCCAGGCGACTTTGATTGGAAGGCGATTTTTGCGCAGGGCGTTCGCTGGGTTCATTGTGGCGGGTTGTTTGCTTCGCTTTCAGCTTCGACAGCCGCGCTGGCCGCGGAGATGATGAGGGAAGCCAAGGCTGCAGGCGCGGTGACGTCGTTCGATTTGAACTATCGTGCAAAGCTTTGGAAGATCCAGGGTGGGGATGCGAAGGCAGTGGAGACCATCGGCAAGATCGTCGAGAACGTGGACGTGCTGGTGGGCAACGAAGAAGACCTGCAGATGGGGCTTGGGATTCCGGGGCCCGAGGTCGCGGCGAAATCGAAACTGGACCCCAGCGTGTTCTTCGGCATGATGGAGAAGGTGACGAAGAAGCTGCCGAACGCCAAGGTTGTGGCAACGACGCTGCGCGAAGTGCACTCGACCAACCGGCATAGCTGGAGCGCGGTGGCGTGGATGAATGGCAAGACCTATCAGGCGCCGATGGCGGAGCTGGACGTGGTTGACCGCGTAGGCGGCGGCGACGGCTTTGCGGCCGGATTTATCTACGGGTTGCTGACCGGCGCGGATCCCGGAAGAAGCGGTGAAGCTGGGCTGGGCCCACGGGGCCTTGCTGACCACCTTCCCCGGCGACACGACCATGGCGACGGTGGACCAGGTAAAGGCGTTCGCCAAGGGCGGTTCGGCTCGCATTCAACGGTAAAGATTGGGGAGCAGAGATTCGCCCTTCCAAGCCAAGCTGTGGGTGCCACCGGTCCCTCGTCCGCCCCGGCGGAGGGACCGGTGGTCGCACAACTATGTCAACATCGCTTCACCCAGGCTTCGAGCATCGGGCGCGCTAATTCCCGCTCCAGCCCAAGAAAAACCATCCGGTTCCTGTCGACAGTCATCTGATGGAGATGGACTTGCGGGCAGGAATTGGTGTGCGTGCGGCTGTTATCCTTGCCATGCGCCCCTCTCGAGAAAACACTTCGCTTTCGGGTGCACCCGTCTACAGATGAGGTTGGAGGATTGGCATGGCAAAAGTGACACTGGTATTCGCACTCCTGTTGTGCGTACTCGGGCTTGCTGGATTTCTCGGCACCGGCAGGATCCATCAAACGGCCCTGATTCCCACCTGGTTTGGCTTGGCGCTGGGCCTTTTCGGCTACTTGGCCATCAGCCCGGATGAAAAAAAGCGCAAGCTCTTCATGCACATCAATGTGACGATTGCCCTGCTTGGATTCCTGGGCGCAGGCGGACGCGCGGTTTATGGCTACGTGCATGCGAGTTCACTAGGCATTGCTCCGGACGCAATTGCGCTGGGTTCGCAGGTGACGATGGCGGGCTTGATGCTGATCTACGTCATCTTGTGCGTTCGGTCGTTTATCGCAGCACGGCGCACAGGGAAGGTTTAAGCAAATGGCGACAATGCGCGGCGGGATGGGGATGAGCATGCGCGCAGAGCGCTCGCCGCATGGGCGCGGGGCCAGGACCGGACAGCCTGATCCACCCAAGAAGAAGCCCGACCTGAAGAAGATTTGGCCGCAGGTGCGCGCGCTGGTGGCGCCGCGGAAGTGGCTGATCGTGGGCGGCATGTGCCTCATGGTGGTCAATCGCATTGCCGGCCTGGTGCTGCCGTGGACCTCGAAGGCGCTGCTCGACAAGGTGCTGTCGCCTTCGCATCCGCATCCTGAACTTTTGCCCAGGATTATCGGGATTGTTTTTTCTGCGATGGTGGTGCAGGCCATCACGTCGTTCTCGCTCACGCAGTTGCTGTCAAAGGCAGGCCAGAGGCTGATCGCGGAGATGCGCCGTCAGGTGCAAAAGCACGTAGGCCTGTTGTCTGTGGCTTACTACGACGAAAACCGCACAGGCGCCCTGGTCGCGCGCATCATGACAGACGTGGAAGGCGTGCGCAACCTGGTTGGCACCGGCCTGGTGGATTTCGTCGGCGGCATCCTTACGGCCTTTCTCGTGTTCCTGTTTCTGCTGCACCTCAGTCCGACCGTGACTCTCACCGTCTTCGCAGTGATGGTGGTGTTTGTGTTCGTCTTGCAGTACGGCTTCAAGACGATCCGGCCAATCTTCAGGGAGCGGGGCAAGATCAACGCGGAAGTAACAGGCCGGCTGACTGAGTCGCTGGGCGGCGTGCGCGTGATCAAGGGCTACCATGCGGAAGAGCGCGAGGCGACGGTGTTTGCCGGCGGCGTGCAAAGGCTGCTGGAAAACGTGATGCGATCGCTCACCATGACAAGCGCGCTCGGCTCTGCGTCCACGACGGTGCTGGGGCTGGTTTCAGCGATTGTGATGTGGCTCGGCGGCCATCGCGTGCTGGGCAATACGTGGACGGTGGGCGTCTATTTCCAATACAACATGTTTCTCGCGTTCATGATTGCGCCCGTGTTTCAGATTGTGAATATCGGCACGCAACTCACGGAAGCGTTTGCAGGTCTTGACCGCACCAACGAGATCATGTCGGAGCTCGAAGAAAACCAGACGCCAGGCCGGGCAAACAAGATGCCGCCGATCGAAGGCAACGTCCGGTTTGACGATGTGGAGTTTGCGTACACGGCGGAGAAAACCGTTCTGCATGGCATCAGCTTTGATGCTCAGCCGGGGACGGTGACCGCGCTCGTGGGCTCATCTGGCTCGGGCAAGTCAACCATCATCAGCCTGGTGTGCGCGTTTCATACGCCGTCCAAAGGTGCTGTGCTGGTCGACAATATCGACCTGGCCACCGTCGACCTGAACTCGTTCCGCTCGCAGTTGGGCGTGGTGCTGCAGGACTCGTTCCTGTTCGACGGCACCATTCGCGAGAACATCATGTTCTCAAGACCGGAAGCAACGGAAGAGCAGTTTCTGTTTGCCTGCCGAACGGCGAGGGTGGACGAGTTTGCCGAGCGCTTTCCTGAAGCCTACGATACGATTGTGGGCGAGCGCGGCGTCAAGCTCTCAGGCGGCCAGCGGCAGCGGTTGTCGATTGCGCGCGCGTTGCTGGCTGAGCCGCGGATTCTGATTCTGGACGAAGCGACAAGTTCCCTCGATTCAGAATCGGAGGCGATGATCCAGGCTGGACTCAACCAGCTGATGCAGGGCCGGACGACGTTTGTGATTGCGCACAGGCTTTCGACGATCCGGCGCGCAGACCAGATCCTGGTAGTCGAGGGTGGCCTCATCGTAGAACGCGGAAATCACGCGGAACTGTTCGCGATGAAGGGCCGCTACTACGACCTCTACATGCGCCAGCATGGACTTGAAGCCAACCTCTTCCTCGCTCCGGGCGAAGGCGACGTGGTTCCGGAGTAAGGGCGGTAATCGCCAGATAGAAGTTCAAACCATTGAAACAAAAAGGGTAAAGTCGCGCCCGACGGCGGGGTGGCAGGTAAGTTGGTGCGTATCACGCCTTGACACGGGTCCCATATCTTGAGAAGCTTAAATCAAAGCCAAGACGCGATACGGAGGACCATTATGCGAGACGCCGCCCCGCAAGGAACCTATAAAGTTCAGGCGCTGGACCGAGCCTTTGCTGTTCTTGATTTGCTTGGTGAAAGCGAGACGCCCCTGGGGTTGGCGCAGGTCGCCGCGTCCCTGCAGTTGCACAAGAGCACTGCCCACCGTTTTTTGATGGTGCTGGAACGGCATCGCATGGTGGAACGGACAACGACCGGGAAGTTTCGTCTGGGACTACGGCTTTTTGATTTTGGAAACCGTGCGATTGAGCAGTACGACTTGCGCGACCGCGCCCAGCCGCATCTGCGCAGGCTGGTCAGCGAGACCGAAGAGACCGCGCACCTGTGCGTGCTTGAAGCTTCGCGGGTGATTTATATCGACAAGATTGAACCGGCGCGCTCCGTTCGTATGATTACGCGGATTGGCGCCAGCAACCCGGTGCATTGCACGTCGGTAGGGAAGGCGATTCTGGCGTTTCTGCCGGATGAGCGGGCTGCCGAAGTGGTAAAACGGCTGCGGTTTGAACGGTTCACCAACCGCACGATTCAAACGGCAGAAGCTTTGAAGACGGAGATAGAAAAAACGCGGCGCCGCGGCTACGCGGTGGACGACGAAGAGTTTGAAGAGGGGCTGCGTTGCATCGCAGTGCCTCTCCTGGATGCCCAACGCCAGCCAGTGGCGGCTGTCAGCATCTCTGGACCATCGTTTCGCGTGACCGCCCAAAAGCTGCCGTCGATTGCCAATCATCTGTTGCAATGCGTGCGCGGCATCTCAGTGGATATGGGGTACATCACCTCAGGGCGCGCGAACCGGGCCGCCTGGTCGGCTTAATCAGCTCACCGTCGCTCACTCCGCTCGAAGCGACTTCATCGGATCGAGCGAAGCGGCGCGGCGCGCGGGCACGTAACAAGAGATGAACGCCACGGCACCCAGGAAAACGGCAACGGAAGCAAAGGTAAGAGGATCGTCTGCCTTGATCCCGTAGAGCAGTCCGGCCAACACACGCGTCGACGCGAACGACAGCACGAGCCCGATCAGGATGCCGATCCCCGTGAGCAGCATTCCTTGTTTCAGGATCAGCCGCACCACGTCGAGACGGTCCGCACCGAGTGCCATGCGCACGCCAATTTCATTGGTACGCTGGCTCACGGAGTAAGACACCACGCCGGAAAGCCCGATGGTCGCAAGCAGCAGAGCCACCACCCCAAACAGTGCCAGCAGCACACCAGTGGTATGTGCCGCGAACAGTGGCAGTCCCATGTATTGCGAAATCGACTCCATTTCCAGCGGCACAACATTCGGATCGAGGGTCTGAATTACGCGACGAATCCCGTCAAGCGCGGCTTCTTCACCGGTACCTGTACGCACTACCAGAAACTCCTGCGACTGCGAGCCAAGCGGCAGGTACATAAAGTCGATTGGATCTTCGCTCAAGGTGCGGTACTTACCGGTCTTGACCACGCCAACAATTTCTACTGTCTGTTTGCCATCTTTGAAGTGCTCCCCGATGGGATTGCGCCCTGGCCAGTAGTGCGCGGCCATAGCTTGATTGATAATCACTTTTCCTGCGCCCGGTTGGCTGTCCTGCGGTGAAAAATCGCGGCCGTTGAGCAGCGTTACTCCCATGGTGCTGAAGAAGTCCGGCGCAACCGATGCTTCCTGAGCCATAAGGCTCTTTTGGCCTGGAGCCGGGTTGACTCCATCGATTTGAATACCGTGAACCGAGCGGCTGGTGCCGAGCGGCAGATAGTCAGAAAGACTTGCGGAACTCACCCCCGGCAATGCCCGTACTCTTTCAAGCAACAGCTGATAAAACTGGCGATCCTGCGCTTCTGTGTAGCCAAGGCTGCCGGGGTCGAGATGCGCCACGGCAATGTTATGCGTGCTGAATCCAGGGTCGATGGAGCGGGCATTCAAGAGGCTTCTGACGCAAAGGCCGGCACTGATCAACAGCACCAGGCAAACCGTGATTTGCACGACCACAAGGCTGCCCCGCAGCCGCGAGCGCCCTGGACCCGCAAGCTGTCTCTCATCCTTCAATGCAGGAATCAGGTCGCGCCGCGTGCTGCGCAACGCCGGAAAGACGCCAAACGTAATCCCACTCAAAAGCGAGACAACGAAAGCAAATGCAAAAACACGCCAATCGAGCGGGGCGTCAATGGAAACAGGGATGCTGGCTGGCTTTAAACTCATCAAGGCTGGAATGGACCAGTAGGCGACCAGCAGTCCACCGGCGCCGCCCATCATTGAGAGCATCAGGCTTTCAGTAAGTGCCTGGCGAATGATTCTGAACCTGCTCGCGCCAAGCGCAAACCTCACCGCAAGTTCGCGCCGCCGTGCGGTTGCCCGGGCCAGCACAAGATTCGCCGCATTGGCGCACGCAATCAGCAGCACCAGCCCCACGGCCGCCATCAGCAAGCCGGTGAACGCGGCCACGTAGCCGCGAAGAGGGCCCGGCATGATTTGCAGAGGGAACACGCTGGCATCCATGAGTGTCCCATCTGACCTTGAAGAAGGAGCGGTACGGGTAAGTACGGTCAGGTCCGCCAGTGCTTCGCTCTTTGAAATTCCCGGCTTCAGGCGGCCCACACCAAACAGCCAGGATGAAGTATCGCTGCTCAACCGGTCCCGATCGCGAATCAAGATCGGCGTCATCGCTAGAGTGGTCCAGAAGTCATGCCTCGCGCCGATGATCACGCCTGTGAAGCTTTTGGGCGTTACTCCGATCACCGTATAGCTGGCGCCATTCAAAACGAGGACGCGTCCGAGGATCGATCGGTCTCCGCCAAGCTGGCGCTGCCAGAATGAATTGCTGATCACCACGGTAGGCGCGCCAGCGCCTCCTTTGTCTTCGTCCGGCGCGAAGAAGCGCCCGAGAGCTGGCTCCACTGCCGAGCACGGAAAAGAAATTACTCGAAACCAGTTGGCCGTAAACAATCTCTCCCTGACCGCCGTGGCTCCAACTTACGATACGAGGGTCCCCGTCAAACGCCGCAAACCCTGACAGGCTGCGGTTGTGGTCGCGAAGATTCACATACCCTGGATAACTTAAATTCGAATACGCCTCGATCCCTGAAGCCTTTGCATTGTGCGTCATCACTTCCACAAGTCGTACGCCATCCGCAACCGCAGGCGGCCGCAGCAGCAGGGCATTCACAAACGTGAATATGGTTGTGTTCGCACCCAGGCCCAATGTGAGCGAGATAATCACCGTAATGGCGAAGCCGGGCGAGTTCTTCAGTTGGCGCATTGCATAGCGCACATCGGCCCAGTGGGATTCCAGTGTCGCCCATTGCCAGACTTCGCGGCTGCGTTCTTCCATCACAGTCCGGTTGCCGAAGGCGCGCCGCGCTGCCAACTCGGCCTCTTTTCGGCTCATGCCTTCCCGAATCAACTGCTCAGTTCTTTCTTCAATATGCAGGCGCATCTCCTCGGCGAGATCGTCATATAGCGTACGGCGGCGGAAGATGTCGCGAATCCAACTCATGGAAATGCCTCTTAGTTGGCGGTTGTTTTCCCGGGATTGAGAACCAGCGCAATGCCTTCAAACATGCGTTCGAAGCTCGAAATTTGCTCTTCAAGGTGATGCAGACCGGTGGCGGTGATTTGGTAGGTTCTTACGCGGCGGTTGGTTGCGGAGACACCCCACTCGGCCTTGACCAGCTTGGCCTTGAGGAGGCGTTGCAGCGCTGGATAGAGCGAGCCCTCTTCAACCTGGAGAAGATTGTTGGACCGTTGCTGGATGTGCTGGACCAGTGCGTATCCATGGGCTGGCTGGCGGCGCAAGGATTCGAGAATCATCATTTCAAGAGCGCCGGGAAACAGGTCGCGAGGAGTCGTGTCAGTCATTGGCCTTGTCTCTCAAGGCATAGAGTAAAATAGTATGAGGTCCATGTCAAGAGCGAATTGGTCAAACCTCCTCCGGGCCACATTCGTGGAGTCAATCGCCACCCAGCGAATCTGTCGCGCATTCAGGCGGAAAAGCTCGTCGCAATTGGCTACTGAACCCAGTTCGGTCCGATGAGGGCTTTGAGCGTTTCATGCGTTGCCCAGGGCGTAGCGCCGGCAAAGCGCTTGACCCAAGCGGCTCCTTCGCCGATGCGCACACGATCCGGCGTAAATTCAGGCGAGAGCGCATTCGCCATCAGCGCATACTGCGCACCCTTGTGCAGACGCAGCGCTTTCCAGCAGCCGCCGGGCACGGCAACGACGAGACGCTGCCCGGCCGAGACGTCGCGGCCGAGGGTGACAACTTCCGCGTGACCATCCGGATGAAAGATGTAGTAGTCGACGGGCCCGCCTTCAATAAGGATGTGAGTGTCGTCAGAGGCCAGCCAGTGAAGATAGTTGATGGGCTTGTCGCGCGTGAGCATGTAGTAGACCTGGCTCTGCACAGCGAGCTGCTTGCCCCCGATGGTGACCGTCTGCGCCGAGCCTCCAATCAAGCTGAGATATCCAGACTCTTTGGGCAGCGGCGACATGTGGAGCTCGCGCATGAGCTCCTGCTGGCGAGCGAGGCTGCCTTCGGGCGCAGTCGCGGCCAGGGATCCAAGAGCCATCATGCCCAGCAGGACGAGTCGGAACGGTCTCATGCCTCTGAGATTACAACTTGAGCTGCACCAAGGCGGCCAAGATCCGACGACCGAAATCCTCAGCAGGCGAAATGCAACGAGCGTCGCTGCGAATGAACAGGTCAGCTGGTGGCCAGGGGCGCGACCAAACGGTGCGAATCGCGTGCGGACTTGGGCCCGGGCAGGTTGGACAAAAGCGCCCGAGTTTCTGATACACTCAATCATGTTGCAAGGGCAGGAAAGTGCCGGAGTTGTGACAGCTTCGGTGGCAGGGTGAAAGGCAGAATTCCGGACGCATGAGTGACCGGAATCTGAAGGCTGGAGCGCCTGCTCCGCCTGGCTTTTCAAATACCGGCAACTTGCTTTTGGGGACGTAGCTCAGTTGGTTAGAGCGCTGCCCTGTCACGGCAGAGGTCGCGGGTTCGAGCCCCGTCGTCCCCGCCATTTAAACCCTAGAGAATCAGCGGTTTATGGCAAGTGACAGTATCGCGAATAGCATCTCAAAACCCATCGTACGGCAATAGTACGGCAAAACCGACATAATCTTTGCCGTAGCTTCCTGGGGGGAGTGTCGCTCGATCCGTTCGCAGCGCGTGCTTATCGTGAGAGCCTGCCGAGGTACCCCCCACCCCCCCTAGAACAATCCTGCGAAGCGCGGGGATACTGCTCCGTCAAGCCGGGGAATGAATTCGAAAATGGGGCATGGCAGTATATCGTGTTTGAAATGTCACTTTCAGCTTCAAAGCGAGTTTCACTAATGAAGGAGATCGCTCAGCGACTCGGTAACGAATCGTGGACGCTGATCGATCTGACGCTTAAGCAATTCAGGCTGCCGGTGACTAACGCATATAGCGGCGAAACCGGCGGATACATTCTTGAGATGATCGAACAGGCGTCTGACGAAGCCTTACTTGAGCTAGCGCAGCATCTTGGTTTTACCCTCGAATCGCCTGTTTCGTCGTACATTGAGCCAGCATTTTGGCGGAAGGGAATGTTTCGCCTCTTCATATCGCACCTGGCTATTCACAAGAAATGGGCAGGTGAATTGCAGGAAGCTCTTCTAGAATTTGGCATATCTGCTTTCGTCGCTCATAGCGATATTGAACCCACAACCGAATGGCAAGATCAAATTGAAACTGCCCTCTTGACTTGTGATGCTCTTGTTGCACTGCTGCATGACAAGTTTCATGAAAGCAAGTGGACAGATCAAGAGATCGGATTTGCAATGGGGCGCGGTGTCCCCGTCTTTTCAGTTCACTTCGGCGAAGCCCCGTATGGTTTTATTGGACGGTTTCAAGCATTTAACGGAACTAAGAGTGATCCACCAACGTTGGCGCATCAAATCTTCAAGGCGTATCACAAGAACAAACAGACGAAGAAATTGATGAGTGAGGTATTGGTTCGTTTATTTGAGGAGAGTGGAAGCTTCTTGGAAGCTAAGGCGAGAATTGGTTATCTTGAAGAGTTGGAGGTATGGGAATCGTCATTTGCTAATAGAATTCTCATGGCGGAAGAAAGTAACGGACAGATCAACGGCTCATGGGGTGTTCCACGGCGTGTCGAGAACCTCGCCAAGAAGTGGTCCGCAAAATAAGCAAAACAATTTTGGCAGGCAGTTGATGCACTAATTCAGAATGGGAGGTCATCATCTGAATTCACTGCTTCGGTACTTTGGTCTACCGCTTCCAATGCCTCGGCCTCCACGACGCCGAGCGCCTCAGTGAGTCGCTGGCGTAAAGAATAAGATATCTGACTACGAGCAGTCTAATCTGTGTACGCATTCCAGGAAGAGAAGACATCGCTGGGCGGGGTACTCAGGAATCTTTCTGTTCTCCTGATATCCGTGCGATTCCGCGGTCCTCGCGGATCGCATCCAGCCACAGTTGCAGGGTCAGATCTTCTCTTTTGGGCACACCGAGTTGCCATCGTAATTCCGTGGCGTAACGCTCCTGAAGGATGTCGAGGTCGAAGGGAACCGTTCGCGCCAGAAAGCGTACGTCGTCGCGATCCTTCTGGCTGTTTCTTTCGAGTTTGGACAGGGCCAGGTCGTAGGGATCGAGAGCCATCAGATGCAGGTGGCGATAGGCACCAGGAAACATCTCGACAAGGCGGTCCTCGTAGCTCTCCGGGATGGCGGCGACAGCCACACGGTCAAGGTAGATGCGGTACTTCTGATGAAGCGGGCCGCCACGAATGCCAAGTTCCATCATGGTCTCGGCGGCTGCGCGCGGCGCAAGCTCGATTACATCGATATCTGCCGTAGGTCGCTCCAATCCGTACAGCAGTGTGACGACGAAGCCGCCGATGCAGTCCACGCGCACAGTCGTATCCACCGCCTCGTCAAGTTCTTTGAAGAAAGAGTCCCACGGTTCCGGCGGTCGGCTAGACGGCGACATGATTGAGTTGCTCCACGGTGAGGTCCGTCAATAGATTCCAGTGTTCTGCCAGTTTAGGCCGATGCTCGCGTAGCCAGGCCCGCTCGGCGCGGGTCATTGATTCTCTGCATAGAGTATCTTCCTTCGCCAGACGGGAGGGCTCCAACTTGGCGACGCGGGTGGCCAACTCTTGTTCTAACTGGGAGCTTCCATCTCTCTCGGCGGCCTGCCCCGCCAGCGCGACCACAAACCCCAAACGGTTCTGGCGATCCCGCAGCTTAGCATTCGCAGTCAGCCATCCCCAGTTCAGGTGCGGATAGGCCAGTGGAAGCCATGCAAGCGCCTCGATGACCCGCGAGTCCAAATCGTCCGAGTCCAGCGCCTCCATTAGCAGTTCCGCTGGATTCTGCCGAGCCGCACCCCGCAGGTAGGCAAAGCCCGGATATCCTAGAGTCCCCAGCATCGCCTGGAAGAAGCCAGCATCGCGAACGTGTGACTGGTACTCCGTAAGAGGGAGCGCCGTGGCGGGAACCTCCAGCACTTCTACAGTCCGCGACGCGAGTTCGGAGGATACTGCCCTCTCCCCGCGCTCGACCATCGACAAATAAGCCTGCGTCACGCCTAGCCGGACTGCGGCCTGGGCCTGCGTCCATGACGACGTCTTGCGGGCGCTTTTGAGTTCGGCTCCAGTCATACCTAAAATATAACACGTCTAGTTATATTCACGCAGAGATCCGGCAATCTTGTCGTCTTCCATTTACGCGGAATGCGTGCAAACGGACGCAAATTGCGCATGTTTAATGATGCGAAAGTCGTGGGTAAAAAGGCAGAGGTCGAAATGGGCAGAAGTCGAGGGAGCTTTTGGGAGAGCGGCTCATTGAAAAGCCCCGCAAAAGGCAATCTGGGTAAAAAGGCAGAGGTCGAATTGACAGAGGTCGTGGGTTCGTTAAGGGTGCAATAAGGGTTCCCATGGGTTCCTCAGGGCGCTACCGGTGTCGTCCGTTGCCCCTGATTTCTGTTAGTTACGGGTTTCCCGCTCACTGTCACGGCAGAGGTCGCGGGTTCGAGCCCCGTCGTCCCCGCCATAAACCAAAGTAAATCAATGGTTTATGGGTGTGGCTTCTTCTTTCATGCCCCCTCTGGGGTGTCGAAGGGTGCTGAAGCGAGCTCCCTTCAAGAAGACCCTGGAAGGCCAGGTTCTGAGCAACTCGTTTTTCATCCCCTACAGCCTGCTGATAGATCTCCTCCGTAATTCTCCTGCCGGCATGTCGTAGCAACTCTTGTGCCGTCTTTAGATCGACGCCTCGCTGCCGGAGCATGGTGCCAAGGCCATGGCGGAGAGAGTGCCATCCTATTCGCTTTGTGACTCCGATCCGATTCAGCGCCGGCCGAATGTGACGGTTCTGCTCACCAGTCCGCGGTCACACGTGCGTTCGGCCTTTCAAAACTCGAGATGTTTACTCTCTCTCGTCTATTCACATGTCGCCCGGTTCTTTGTGCGTCTTGCCAATCAACCCAAAACTAATAATCCTGCACAGAACCCGCAAAACCTTTCCGCTCTTTCCTGCGGGACGCATCCCTGCCGGACGAACTTCGAGCCGCTTTTCTGAGTGGCCTGCAGCGGGCGCCCTGAGAGCCTCCACTGCGGCCTGCAGATCCCGTACCTGATCACTGGCAGAGGTCTCACTGGTCCTCTTCGGGAGCTCATAATCCACAATGCCCGGTCCTTCTTGGACTACAAAATGTCTGGCAAATAGCGAATCGCGCACCTGGTCACTGGGAGGGACCGGTTCGGCCTCGTGCTTCGGTTGGGTGATCCGATGGTCTCCTGGTAGTTGCGGTTCATTGAGCATTGCCACTTGCAGCTCTCGCGGCTCGACGCTGGAAGAGATCTCTGCTGTCTCGAGTCGGGGTTCGACAACGACTGGTTTGTCGGAGTTTTTGACCACAAAATTACCGGACATCTGCACGACGACCCGCACCGGATCGCCGGGCTTGTCCTCTGGGCGGCCCTGGACGGTCGGCGGTGCGGTTGTGAGGACCCAGCGTCGACTTTGCAGTGAAGCGTCTGCGTTGACTTCGAAAGAAATCGGCTTGGAGTTTCTGACGTGAACGAAGAAGCTACCATCGGTGTCCGACATCACTATTTCCCCGCCGATGTTGAGAGCGATGCCCCAGACTCCCTTGCCATGCTCGTCTTCGACTTTACCCGCGATGATGTACTTGGAGAAGTTCACATGCTGTGTTTCGGTGGCAAAGGTATTGAGCCCGTGATACTGGAGACCAGACATGTACCCACCCCATTGAGTCTTCCCTAACGGGTCGACCGTCGTCTCCAAATGAACTTGAGTACCCTGTGGTGTACGGAATCTGATGGAGAAGTTCCATGCTTGGAACACCGACTTCTGACCGAACTGGGCGGCGATCGGGCTCACATACACTTGGTTGTCCACTGAGAAGCTAATACGATTGGAAGACCACTGACCACCAAAGGTGTTGTTAACGGCACCATTTACCACAGCAAGGTTCTGTGACAAGGCAAGATGATTGCTGATCCGGAACTGATTCGTGTTCTGGTAGACCACGACGTTTGAGGAGTTCATTACTAGATGCAGATAGGAGAACGTGGTGTTCCAGCGAGGGATAATCCTGCGGGAAACAGAGGTCAACCCAGTGTAGTTGTTACCTACGGTACGATTGCTCGTGGACTTCGTGGCGTAGGCATTGGCATGGAAGCCAAAGAATGAGGTGGAGATTCCAGCGGAATCTGTGGTTTCAAGGGAGGAAGCATACTGGAATCCCAGATACTTAGGCACGGTCATAAGCTGGTGCCTACGGTTAAACCGTACCGTTGTATACTCTACCAATGGGAATCTCAGCCTTGGCATTGAACCCCAAAGGTTCAATGCCATAGGTACCGTCCTGACGATGGAAGTTGCTGTCTGCTAACACATAAGCCGCGCGCAGATCCAGAGCTTGGTGATGATACTCAACGGCGTTGGCAAAGTAGGGCTTGCTGTTTCCCAATCCAGCAGCAGTACTCACGTTCCAGTTCTGCCTGGGCTTCCAAGACACCGATTGTATGGAGGTAGAGGTTCCTCCGAACACGTTGTATGACTTCAGACTCACAGTCTTGGACAACTTGGTTTTGCCAACTACCGCACCGATGATACTGGGGTTAAACTGATAGAGGGAGTAAAGATAAGGTTCCATATCAAGGGAGCTGAAGTTGCCAACGAAGACCTGTAAATCACTGGTTTTTGTATGACGGAGAAGACTGCTCCCGCGAATCATAGCTTGGTTCTGGTCGGATTCATCCGTGGTAATACTGGAGTCCATCTCTTGGTCGCCAATGCCGATACGGTACTTGTCACGGCTGGTATCTTCGAACGTGAACATACGGAGGGGCATGTTCATGTAGCCACCGGCTTTGAATCCGTTGTAGTATCCAATACCTGTCCAACCGAACCGCCCATTGTACCGGAACTGCGTTTGCACTCCTGCTGTACCCAGGAACTGAGACCCACCGATAACAGTATCAATGGATTGTCCAATCAGGCTCGCCGGTAGAAGGAGCAGGAACAACAGGGCTTTCATACTAACTTCTTTCAGCGGACATCAACCTTGAATCCCTCTTCAAAGTGGACACTGGCGCTGGTTCCAGTGATTGCAACTTCTCTTGTCTGGCCAGGATAGATTGGGAATCCGTTCAGGTCGTTTGACCCAGCGTGAATGAACTCAACTCGGCCTAGCTTGCCACTCGTGTTCACGATGACTACCTTGCCATCTTTCACGGTTACCTGAACATCGGACTTCGTTAGCTTGGCCTTCTGGTACAGGTAGATCATATGAGGAATGCGGAAGTTCACCCTTACACCTTTGGTCTGTGTCATGGGTGTCATCGTCGGGATTATGGAGAAGCTGGCGGGAGTAACGGTCGACGCTGCCTTGTAGTAGACGGTGTAACCGTCATGGGGCGCGATGACGACGCTTGATGACCCCAAACTGACGCGCATTGTGGTTGGGAGCGGACTATAGACAACCTTCCCGCTCTCATCTACTGTAAAGCTCTTCGCTTCGAGCACAACCGACATGGGAGTATCAGCATTGTTGTCGATGCGGAAAGAGCTTTCCGCCTTCAATCCTCGGAACTCCTCTATCGGAGGAGTAATCGTCTGTGCAGACGCCACTCCTCCGATGGTGAGAAGCACGAGGCAAACGAGTTTGCTTCGTGTGTTTGCCATGACCTTACAGGACCTGCAAGGTGAGGGTTACCACACCGTTGTAGGTGTCAGCGGCCGCGTTCGGAACAGCCATCAGTTGGAAAGTAATAGGCGCAGCGAACGATTGCTGTCCGGCGACAGCAGCTGTGTAGACATGTGCCGGTGCCGGAGAAGTGCTCAGAGGAATGAAGGAGCCGCCGTCATACTTGTATTGAACGGTTGCAGCCGGAATGGTGCCACCGCTGACACCAATCAGGTCCGTTGAACTGATGCTCAAAGTGGCTGTGGTCCCCGACTTCCAGTTGCCTGAAGCGGTAAAGCCGGAACCACTCTCCAATCCGGGTGTGATGGCAGTGGGGTCAGTGACGTTAAAGGCCACAGACTTCAGCGATGCGGTCAGAGTAGCGCTCTCCGGGACAGTCGCTGAGAGATTGATGGTAGCCGGAGTGGCATTGATAGGAGCGGCGACTGCCGGAACGGTGAACATCGTAATAGCAAGAACTGCGGTAAGTGCAAAGAGGATCTTCTTCATGATTTGTACATCTCCTTTTTGGGTTTTAGATTCGTTTGATCAATATCCTGCGCCTAGAGCTCCGGTTCCTGAAGGGGTTGGCTTCACGGAGAACGAGCATCAAGACGCACCAATACGGCGAAACCGCCAGCGCGGAGTTCGGTTTCTTGCTCGATGCGCAGCACCTGGCCTATACCGCGCAAGCTCATTCCATACCCTGTGTCCTCAAAGTTCGGGATAGCAATATTCAACTCGACTTGAGTCCCCACCGGAGGACTCCGATCCCCCCGAACGAACACCCCGCCCATCCCCAGGTCCCGAGTGACGCCTGTGCCGTTTTGTTGAAGCCCGTCTGAGGTGGCCCACCGATACTGAGCTGGACAACTCAACACGTAGCGGGTAGCTTTACGCAAGTTCATG
>CAWFZC010000007.1:0-648341 GCA_963820245.1 uncultured Acidobacteriaceae bacterium
TGGTGGAGTAGAAGTCGAGACTATGCAACACCGGGGCACCCAGCGGAAACCGAATGGTGGTTTCCGAATTGTACTCAACTCATCGCAGATGAGGGCTGCAACGATGTCCCCGTCGAGTGACAAACTGCACAACGTCCTTCTTGCGAACAGGCCTGACGCTATTCCAGACGAGAACAACATAACCGTGCGGGGCGTTCTGGAGAAAAGTCAGACAACGGCGCATGTGAACCGACATCGGACACGGATGGTTTGCAGGCAAATTTGACGGATGCTGTGGTCGGTGCGTTCAGTGAGGCTGAGCGTAAATCAAACGCAACTCAATTAATGAGGTAAGGGAATGCCGAGAAAGATTTTGAGATTACCAATCGTGTTGGATCGCACTGGCCTTTCACGCAGTACCGTCTATCAGCGTGTCACGGAAGGAAAATTCCCAAGGCCAGTTTCGCTGGGAGCCAGGGCTGTCGGCTGGATCGAAACAGAGGTGGAGGAGTGGATTGCCCGCCAGATTGAAGTCAGCCGGACAATCCGAAGCCAGAGATCTGGCGTGAATCCGTTGTCGTCAAGATGACGCCAAGAGCGGGATTCCGGCTTGGCGCCTATCGCTGGATTGGATTACAGGACCTGGCCTGATTCTCTGCCGGCCAAGTTGACTGACTGGCTATGCCGCAGTTCCACGGAAGGGCAATACCTTGCCGCCGCGCTGGGTCCGTTCCAGAAAATCCGCCCAGTCCTGCATCATCTTGGCGCGTGGCTCCAGATAGAGGGCGTGGTTGTATGCGGCGCTCACGGCATTTCGTGGAGCGTGGGCGAGCTGCAACTCGATATGGTCATGCGCGTATCCCTGCTCATGCAGGATGGTTGACGCGAGACCACGGAAGCCGTGGCCGGTCATCCGGCCCTTGTAACCCATCCGCTCCAGCGCCTTCAAGATCGTCATGTTTGACATGGGCTTTTTCCGGTCTTGCTCGCCGGGGAAAAGCAGTTCTTCGGAACCGGATAGGTCGCGCAAAAGCTCAAGAACCTCCACCGTCTGCCGGGAAAGGGCGACAATGTGCGGCGTCTTCATCTTCATCCGCTCTGCCGGAATCATCCAGCGATTCGCCTCCAAGTCAAACTCCTCCCATCGGGCGCAAATCAGTTCGCTGGTCCGGACAAAAGTCAGTGCCATCATTTTCATTGCTAGCCGGGTCAAATGTGTTCCCTGATACAGTTCGATTGACCGCAGAAGAGCGGGCAACTCTTTGGCGTCGATGCGGGCCATGTTCTTTTTGCGGGTCGGCTTGAGAATGTCCGATGGGCGAATTTCGGATGCCGGGTTCCGTTTGCTGTAGCCGTGCGCGACGGCGTAGCGCAGTACCATGCCGACAATCTGGAGAATCCGTTTGGCCATGTCGGAGGCTCCACGGGTTTCAATTCCCTTGGCCAGCTCGACCAGCTCAGTCGGCTCAATATCGGCAATGGGGCGCGACCCAAGAACGGGGTAGACGTTCGCCCGGAGCCGGTTCCGGGTGGTCGCCGCGTGACGGGCGCTCTTGTTCCCCCGCCAGTGTTCCAACCATTGCTCAGCAATCTTCTCGAAGGTGTATTCCGTGGCGACTATGACAGCGGTCTTTTCGGCCTTGCGCTCGGCCATCGGATCGATGCCTTTGGCCAGTTGCTTCCTGGCCGCATCTCGGCGTTCGCGGGCGTCGGCGAGCGTGATTTCGGGGTAGCGGCCTAGCGCCATCAGCTTCTCTGCGCCTTCGAAGCGGTACTTCCAGCGCCAGAGCTTGCCGCCTGACGGAGTGACCATCAGGTGAAGGCCGCCGCCGTCTGACAGTTTGTAGGGCTTGTCTCCGGGCTTGGAGCGCCGGATTTCGGTATCAGTGAGCGCCATCGGGAATCCCTCCGAAATACCCGAAAGTGGAAATACCCCCACATCCGGAAAATCTACCCCCATCTATACCCCCACGGGAGCATGGCTTCCACGATACGCCTCTGGACGTAAAAACACAAAAACCGCTGATTTATCAGCGGTTTATCGTTCCTTCTTGGATGTCTTCGGATGTCTCTGAATCTAATCTTGGTGGGCGCTGCAGGATTCGAACCTGCGACTTCCACCGTGTGAAGGTGGCACTCTACCGCTGAGTTAAGCGCCCCCGGGAGGGCTGGAAATGGGGAGCGACTGCGAGGCTCTCTCTGGTTTAGATTAACATCAGCATGGCTTTAGGGCCAACCCTTGGGTAGCGCGGAATTGGCGGCGAGCGAGGGATGCTGAGGTCTTTAGAAACAGACGATGCGCTGGAGATTGCCTTCAATCCGCGATGCAGGGCGCCTGCGAGGCGATTTCCCGGACGACGGGGAGGCAACGCTGGGGTCCGGCTCGGGGTTTGGGCGGATTTCGGGGCCCGGATTTGGGGGCGGCGGACTGTCGGCGGCGAACGCGCCTGAGGGTGCGAAAAATGGCGCGGACAAGACTGGCAAGCCCGTCAGGCCGGTGCACGGGACAGGTGGCGGGCGAAACCATGGATTTGATGGGGACTTGCGGGAATTTTCGGACCCAGAAAATGACGCGGAAAACGGGCGGGAAAACGACCTAGAAGCGCAACATTCCGATGGGGATGGGGTTCCAGAAGACATGGCCACCCTCGTCCTGGACAATTCGGCGCTGGGTGCTGGACCGGCGGAGAGGCCGGGATCGGTTGGCGCGCATCCTGAACTGGACCCGACCAGCGATGCGGCCATCATGCTGCAGGTGGCAGCGGGAGACGAAGCGAGCTTCAACTTCCTGGTGGGGAAACACCACCGGGCGATGATTCACTTCCTCTTCAGGATGGTGAGAAACCAGGCAGTGGCCGAAGAGCTGGCCCAGGAAGTGTTTTTACGCGTCTATCGAGCAAGAGACAGTTACCGGGCGGAGGCGCGGTTTACGACCTGGCTCTACCGGATTGCGACGAACCTGGCCGTGAACCACGCACGGGATACCAAGCACGAACGGTCGGCGCAGACGATCTATCTGGACGCGCCGGATGAAGAGACCGGGACGACGCCGGACGTGGCCGACGACGAACCGTCGGTGGAACAGAAGCTGATCAGAGATGAGCGCATGGCGGCCATCAGGACGCACGTGATGGCGCTGCCGGAGCGGCAGCGGATGGCCGTGCTGATGCACAAGTACCAGGGAATGGATTACCGGCAGATTGGAGACGTGCTGAAACTGAGCGAGTCAGCAACCAAGAGTCTGCTGTTCAGGGCGTACCAGACGCTGCGAGACAAGCTCAAGGAATTTGTTTAAGCAAAGACACGCTGGAACGAACCGGCGGAAAGCAGGGGTAGCAACCATGGAAACGATGAAGAACAATTGCACTGGGATGCACGAGAAGCTGGCGGATCTGTTGTTCGATCCGGCGGCGGCGCCTGCCAAGGTTCAAGCGCATGTTGCGGAGTGTGACAACTGCAAGGCCGAGCTGGCCGAACTGAAGGCGACCATGGCGTTGCTTGACGAGTGGAAGGCTCCGGAAGCGAGCCCTTACTTTATGACGCGGATGGAGGCGCGGATGCGGGAAGAGCGCGAGGCTGAGCCGAATGGTTGGCTGGCACGCCAGATTGCCCGCATGCGCGCCGGCTTCGCTTATGGGCCGGTGGGCCATTTGCGTCCGCTGGGAGCGATGGCGCTGACAGTGATGTTGCTGATCGGCGGGGGCACCTACCTGGGCCTGACGGATTGGAATCATCCGGTTCCTGCACCTCCGGCGCAGACCGCGGTGGTGCATGATTTGCAGTTGCTGGACAGCAATCAACAGATACTGGACCAGCTGGCGTCGATTTCGGACGACAACACAAACGGAGACTAGTTGCACTTTTCGGCATGGGGCCGATGGAGAAAGTTTGTGAACGGGGCGCACAATACGGGAAAGACCGGGACGCGGCAGGCCGGGTTGGGATGGGCCTGGGCGCACAGCATCGGGCGGGCGGCGATGGCCGTGACGATGCTGGCTGTGTGCGCGGTGGCGGGTTGGGCTCGCGGACAGCAGCAGCGTCCGGCTCCGCAGAGACCTGCGGCGCGGTTAGGACCGGGATCGGGTGCGCGCATGACGAACCGCCAGCTGAACCAGGAGTGGCGCGCCGCGCGGCGCGGACAACCCCAGCCGGCGCAAGGACAAATGGGACAGGGTGGGGGCTATGGAGGGCAAGCCGCGCGACCGGCGTATGGCCAGCAACCTGCGTACAACAATCAGCAGCGGCCGGCTTACGGCGGCATGCAGCAGCCAGGGTACGGCCAGCAACAAAGGCGAGCGTATGGCGGACAAGGGACGGTGGCTCCGCAGGGTCACCTGGAAGACTGGCTAAACCAACATAGAAATGTTCCAGTGCAGGACCAGGAGCGGATGTTGAGCAACGATCCGTCGTTCAGGCGACTGCCGAGCGCCGATCAGCAGCGCCTGGCGCAACAATTGCAGCAGGTGAACCGGCTGCCGGAAGCGCAGCGGGAACGGCGTCTGGAACGGAACGAGATGCTGGAACGGCTTTCCCCCCAGGACCGGATGAGCCTGAACCAATCGGGACGGGCATGGGCTGCTCTTCCCCAGGACAGGCGGGCGATCATGAAGCAGGCGTTCCAGAATCTGCGTGGAGTTCCGCTGGATCAGCGCCAGACGGTGCTGAATTCGGCGCGCTACCAGGGGACGTTTTCGCCGCAGGAACGGGGCATTCTCTCCGACTTTCTGAAGGTTGAGCCTTACGAGGCGCCGCACTAGACGCTAGTTGCTTTTCCGAAAAAACTTTATGGCTCACGATGCAGGCTGAGAGGCAAAGCTGCGTCCATGTCCTCATCGGACGCGAACAGGATCCACCCAGCACCGCCGGCGATTAACAGCAACCCAAGGTAAATCCGCAGTTCAATTTTCGGATGTTCGAGGGCCGCGCTGAACAGGATGGCGAAGAGCGGCGCGAGCACAAAGCGCGTGGTCATGCGCGTGGCCGTCATGCGCGACATGAGCCAGAAGAGCAGGAACAGACCCGGGACCGATATGATCGCGGACCAGCCAAGTTCCGACACAAGAGCGCCAGGTTGCAGGGCGAGGCCACCGGTGAGTGCGGATGCAATGATTAAGCCGACAGCAGCAGTTGCACCGGCGACACCAGCGATGGGAATGAGGACGCGCGCTGGAGATTGGCTGACAATGCGCACGGCATAGCAATTGGCCGCAGCCACACAAGCAGCGGATGCGATGACCGCAGCAAAGGCGGCGCCTGCTTGAATGGAGTCGGGAATAGATACGGGGAAGACGCAAAGTGTACCGAGCACGGCGACCAGCGCACCGAGCAAAATGGTTTTACTGGAACTGGTTTTGCTCTCCGAGCCGGAGATGTGAGGCTCGAGGACAACGGCGAAGACAGGCGCGAGCGAGATGAGAGCCACACGCGTGAGTGAAGAAATCCACGCGCGCGAAAGGTAGATGAGCAGCGCGGGCGCTACGAATAATCCCACGCCAATGAGAACGGCGGCCCAGAAGTGCCGGCGGAGCGGGCGCTCGGCACGATGCGACGCGCCCATCAACATGCTCAGCAATCCGGCAGCAATGGCGAAGATGGCGAACGAGATGGCTTCGCGCTCCATTTGCGGAATGGCGCTCGCAGACATATCGGGAAACAGATCGGAACGCATGGCGCCGGCAGCGAGCAGGAAGCAGAGCAGGAAAAAGCCTGCCAGAGGTTGCCATGCCGCCTGTTACCCGAGCAAATGGTTTCGGAGCCATGAAATTGATGAGAACACGGCGACCGCATTCCTCGAGCTTAATTTTCGCGGGGCATGACTAAGTGACGTCGATAACGAGCAGAGTGATGTCGTCCTGCTGAGCGACTGTGTGCGGTTGCCATAGGCGAATTTCTTCGAGCAGTTTGGCCGAGAGTTCGGCTGGCGATTCAAGCGCATGCTTGCGAATCATCCGTTCCAACTCGCCGGCTCCGAAGGCGTCGCCGGCTGCGTTCTCCGGTTCCACCACGCCATCTGTGTAGAGCAGAAAGCGGTCGCCCGGATTAAGTGTTAACTCGCGCACTGGGTACTTTGCGTCGGGGAGGACACCGATAAGAATGCCGTTGCTCTCAATCGAATCGAGAGTTGCCGCGCGGCCGGAACTCCCAATTTGATTTGAGTTCCCTGCCCTCCACCGCAGAAGAGGGGGATGGCCAGCGGAGGAGTACCATGCTTTGCGTTGTACGGTATCGATCCATAGATAGGCGGCGGAGATAAGCTGACCGCGCAGTTCTCCGCTGAGCACGCGATTGAGGCCGCACAAGACTTCGCCGGGCTGACTTGAACAGGACGAAACTGTGTGCATGGCCACTTTGAGCATGGTGGAGATGAGCGCAGCCGGCACGCCATGGCCGGAAACATCTGCGAGGAGGAAACCGAGGTGCTGGCGGTCCACTTGAACGAACTGATAAAAGTCGCCGCCTATGGCAGTCATGGGGAGGTAGGACGCGGCGATGGTGAGGGAGTCTGTCTGGGGCGTGCCGTCGGGAAGAATTGAAGCCTGAATCTGGCGCGCGATTTCCAACTCGTTTTCAATGCTCAGCAGGCGATGCTCGCTGGCAAATACCTTGACTCCGGCAACGTAGGCAAACGAAAGGAGGAAGATCGCGAAGACTACGTCGTCGACGATGTACGGCAGGCCAAGGCTCGGCATGCTCAGGCCCAGCCACACGTTTCTATATAGCGCGTCGATGAAGAAAACGATCGTACTGACTGCGAGTATTCGATTGGGAAAAGCCAGATAGCGATTGGAAAGCGCCGGGACCGTGACCAGTGCTCCGAGCAGAAGCAGAGCACAGACAGCAAGAATGCGGTTGCAGAGTACTAGCCTGAAGTCAGAACCCGTCGCGAGAATTTCAACAACGCCGGCAATAGCGATGACGATGCCAGTGATGGCCATCGCTTGGGAAATCCGCCGCATTTTTCCCAAAGTGAGTTCCGACCAGACCAACATCCCCGTAACGAGGTTGAGGAAACTGATGGTGGCGTTGGTCAAGGGCACGCAGGTCTGTACCGCATGTGGCAGGGCCAGGACAAAGGCCGGAATCCTGAATAAGAGGGTGGTTCCGTAGATTGCGCTCCACAGCCCCAGCCATATGAGGACCATGGCCTGGCTTCGACGGCGGAGGGCAGCCACGATGCAAGAGGCAATTCCGAAGAAGACAAAGATGGTTCCGAGGGCAATGTACGCCAACTCGACCCGAGAAACGGCCAGGGCCTGAACTTGCATGTATGCCTCCATGCGATCCGGATGGATGCTTTCTGTGCGGATAGAAATCTACCGTCGGTGCGAAGGGATGGCAGTGACCGGCAATACGGGCGGAAACCCAGGAGGTGGAATCCGAGAGTGGGGCCCAATGGAAGGGCCGAGGCACAGCTAAGTTACAATGAAAGATGGGCTAAGGCCAGAAATCATTGCACACTGTGTGCAAAATCTGTAAGGAGCACTAAACCTTTATGGCGATTCCCGCCACACAAATGCGTCCGGGCATGATCATCAAGCACAACGACCAGCTGCACCTGGTGTTCAAGGTGGAGCATCGCACCCCGGGCAACCTGCGTGCCTTTATCCAGGCCAAACTGCGCAACCTGAGAACGGGCGCCATGTTTGAACACCGCTTCCGCTCCGCCGACGCGATTGAGAAGGTGGTGGTGGACGAAATTTCAATGGAGTTTCTGTATAACGACGGCGACGACTACTACTTTATGAACCCGGTGGACTTTGAGCAGACGGTGCTGAAGGGCACGACGCTGGGCGATGCGGTGGAGTACCTGACGCCGAACCTGCAGATTCACGTGAGCTACCACGATGGACAGGCCGTGGGCATTGAGTTGCCGTCGGCTGTGGAGTTGACCGTTGTGGAGACGGAGCCGGGATTGAAGTCGGCGACCGCTTCAAGCGTGACCAAGCCGGCGAAGACGGAAACGGGGCTGGTGGTGCAGGTTCCTTCGTTTATTAATGAAGGCGAGAAGATTCGCGTGGATACGAGCGAAGGGGCTTACCTGAGCCGGGCGTAGATTTATTGAGTCGGAAAGACCTCATGAATCGTTTTGACTTGCAGAAACTTGCAGAAATTCGCCTTCAGGAATCCCGTCATTTACTCAATGCCGGGTTCTCAGATGGCGCGTATTATTTGGCTGGCTATTCGGTTGAATGCGCATTAAAGGCATGTATTGCGCGACGAACACGCGAACATGACTTTCCTGACAAGAAGCTTGTGAACGACAGCCACACTCACGACATCGGAAAGCTCTTGCAATTAGCGGATCTAAAGGTCGATTTGGAAATCGCTATGCAAGCTGACCCGGCGCTTCAAGCCAGCCTGAACGCTATCCAAGATTGGTCAGAGGCGAGTCGATACGAGAATAAAAGTGCGCAAGAGGCGACAGAACTGCAGCAGGCAATAGAAAGTCCGGCAGGGGGACTCCTGACATGGATAAAGCAGCGTTGGTGAGCTTGGATATCGAAAGTGGGAATCGCGTCATAGAGGCGCTCGATCGGGACGGCAAGAATCCGAACGTGGCGCTATGGGCAAAGCTCCCCGAATACGAGGAGTGGAGACTGGTGATTGCTTCCGACCGGTTGAATCAAGCGGGCTCGCTCTTTGCTTATTCCCAAATCAATGAATCGATGAAGAACGCAGGAATCCCAATGAGCAGGCGTCCGACAATCGCGGTTCGCCCAATGGACAAGCCCTTCATTAAGGAGCTCAGGCAAGTTTTCGCGAGGACAGCCGACACTTACGGAATGCGACTGGGAGGTCAAACCTTTGGGGATCAGTATCTGGAAGATGCGTTTGTTTACCGGATAAAATAAGTGCTCAAAATACCGCGTCTCAAAAAGCCATCGCCTCCGCGCGGTGGCTTTTTTCTTTTGCGCAGATTTTTCTTCTTGACAGGCGGAAGGCGCGGGGCGAAGATCATGTAACCGTATGGTTACGCATTTCAAGGCGGCGCGCGAAGATGGCAGGGCGAATGTTTACCGGGCGATCTCCGATCCGACGCGGAGGGCGATTCTTGACAAGCTGCGGCGCGGGCCAACGCCGGTAAACACGCTGGCGTCGGACTTCAGCCAGAGCCGGCCAGCGATCAGCAAGCATTTGCGGATTCTGCGGGCGGCACACCTGGTGAAGGAGCGGCGCGCGGGGCGGGAAAGGCACTATTCACTCGAGGCGAAACCGCTGCGCGATGTGGCTCGATGGCTGGAAGAGTATCGCAACCTGTGGGAGCACAATCTGAACAGGCTCAAACATCATCTCGAAAGCGAAAAGGGAGGGGCGTAAATGGCGGCGTTGAAAAAAGCGCAAGCGGTGGCGGACGTGGAGCAAGGAACGGTTCTGGCGACGGTGGAGATTGCGGCCGCGCCGGAGCGGGTGTTCGAGGCGCTGGTACGGAGCGAAGATGTGATGCGCTGGTGGCAGTCGGCTGATGGCTACAAAACGATCGAGTGGACGGCAGATGTGCGCAAGGGCGGCCGGCTGCACGCGTCGGGAACGATGTCGAATGGAAGCACGCAGACGATTGATGGCGAGTTCACGGAAGTGGCAGAGCCGCACCGGCTTGGATTTACATGGCGGCCGAGTTGGGATCCGGGGCACGAAACGCATGTGGTCTACATGCTGGAGGCGATTGACGGTGGAACGCGGTTGACGCTGCGGCATACAGGCTTTGGGGATCGCGTGGACATGTGCCGCAACCATGGCACCGGCTGGCAGCGCGTGGTGGCACTGCTCGAAGCGGATCTGCGCAAGAGCGCTCCGCCGGCGTACCACTTCCTGTTCAGGCTGCTGCCGCCGCGGGCGAGCTTCATGATGGATATGTCGGCGGAGGAGCGGACGTTGATGCAGATGCACAGCGTCTATTGGCGCGGCCAACTTGCCGCGGGCAAAGTGATCGCGTTTGGTCCGGTTGCCGATCCGGCCGGCGGGTGGGGCGTGGGCATCATGCGCGTTGATGAGGCAGTGGAAGCGAACACCCTGACCGCGGCCGATCCGGTGATTGTCGCGGACAAGGGATTCAAGTATGAAGTGCTGCCGATGCCGAATGCTATATACGCGTGAGGCGGGATCGTTTTTGATCGAAGTTCAATCACAGGAAGGCGCGCATGCGCGCAAAGGAGAAAGACGCAATGGCAATTCCCCAATCAGTAGTGCCGGCTGCAGCGGCGTTCGCATTCAACACAACAATGCTGGAGAAAGGCTTTAAAAACGTAACCGAGGCACAGTGGCTTGAGCTGCCGAGCGGCGCGCAGAACAATCTGCTTTGGATTGTGGGTCACATGATCTGGGCGCGTTCATCGACGATTCGCTTTCTTGGCTCGACGTGGACAAGGCCGTGGTTGGGCCAGTTTGCGCGCGCGGCAAAGCCGGAGGAGGGCCAGGTGCCGCCCACAGTGAGCGAGATGATCGACGCATGGCAGGACTCGCAGAAGTGCCTTGCGGCTGCGTTTGAGAATGCATCGGAAGAGAAACTTGCGGAGGCTGTTCCGCCGCCGCCCAACACATTACCGCCGAGTTTTGATGGAAAGATGAGCGGGGTCGTGATTTTCCTGTCGCACCACGAGTGGTATCACCTGGGACAGGTTGCGTATGTAAAGCGGTGCCTGAGTTGCATGTAAGTGTTCGGGATGCGGACTCCCATCGATTGCGCAACGAGCGCGCAATCGATGGGGCACAGGACGAAGCGGACTTCTTGCGATCCCCGGTCTCAGAAACGAGACCGGGGGCACCCGGCGGAGGCGCCCGCGGACGAGACGTGGGGTTAGCGGATTATGTGGGCCGGGAGGCCCACACTACGGCCGACCAGGAGGTCGGCGCTACTCGCGCTATTCCTTTGCAATTTCTTAAAGCACTACGGAACGGGCTTCCAGCAGGGCCTCGATGGTGCCGAGAGCGGCGAGCACTTTTTCGCTGACCGGTGCGTCTACCTGGACGACGGCGAGGGCTTTGACGGGCTTGGCTCCGGCGCGCTCGCGGCCGAGAGCAAAGTTGGCGATGTTGACTCCCTGCTCGCCGAGGATGGTGCCGATGCGGCCGATGACGCCGGGGACGTCGAGATTGCGGCAGACCAGCAGATTGCCTTCAAGCGGGGTCTCGATGTCGATGGAGTCGAACTCCAGCAGGCGCGGCTGTTCGTCATGAATAACGGTTGCGCTGGCGCGGCTGGTTCCGTTAGCAGTATGCAGCTCAACGGTGAGGACACTGGCTGCTCCGCCGCGATGAGTTTCAGCCTTCTGTTCGCAGATGCGGATGCCGCGCTCCTGTGCGACAGCGTTGGCGTTGATGCGATTCACATTTTCAGAACCCTGCAGCAGGCCAGCGATGGCTGCGTTGCGCACCAGGTCGGTTTTTGCTTCAGCGAGCGTGCCACCATAGGTGAGGTCGACGGACTCAATGCCGCCTTTACCCGCCTGCGCGAGAAATGCGCCGAGACGGCCAGCCATGTCAATGAAAGGCGAGAGCAGCTTGTACTCCTCGTGCGTGAGCGAAGGCAGATTGACTGCATTCTGCACGACGCCGAGCTTGAGGTAGTCGCGCACCTGGGCAGCGATTTGAATACCGACCGCCTCCTGCGCTTCGCCCGTGGAACCGGCGACATGCGGAGTGAGGATGACGTTGTCCAAGTGCGAAGTAGGGCGACTCCTTGGGCGGTTCGACGGTGAAGACGTCGAGCGCCGCGCCCGCGACCTGGCCGCTGGTGAGCGCGGCAACGAGGGCAGCGTCTTCAACCAATTCGCCGCGCGCGCAGTTGATGATGCGCACGCCTTTCTTCATCTTTGCGAGTGTGCGTTCGTTGATGATGCCGGTGGTTTGCGGCGTGAGGCCGACGTGGAGCGTGAGGTAGTCAGAGCCAGCGATGAGCTCGTCGATGGAGACAACGCGGATTCCATTTTCGCGGGCGACGGCTGCGGAGACAAATGGATCGCTGCCGATGATTTCAAGGCCGAAGCCGCGGGCGCGGCGGGCCACTTCAAGTCCGATGCGGCCGAGGCCGAGAATGCCGAGGGTCTTGCCGCGCAGCTCCGCGCCCTGCAGATTTTTCTTGTCCCACTTGCCGGCGTGCATAGATGCGTTGGCGGCGGGCAGCTTGCGGGCGAGAGCGAGCATGAGGCCGATGGTGAGCTCGGCAACGGCGACGGCGTTTGCGCCGGGCGTGTTCATGACGACGATGCCGCGGCGCGTGGCTGCTTCCGCATCGATGTTGTCAACGCCGACGCCGGCGCGCCCGATGACGCGGAGCTTGGGCGCTTTTTCCATGAGGGCGTCGTCGACCTGCACGGCAGAACGAACGACGAGGGCGTCGGCATCGGCGAGCGCGGCGGCAAGGCCGTCGGG
Source organism: uncultured Acidobacteriaceae bacterium (assembly GCA_963820245.1). GTDB lineage: Bacteria > Acidobacteriota > Terriglobia > Terriglobales > Acidobacteriaceae > Telmatobacter. Next base: position 12,349 of record CAWFZC010000007.1, read on the forward strand.
CAACTGGTCGTGCGTCTTCACTTCCCAATCCGGCTCGGCCGCAAACACGGCCAGAGTTGCCGGAGAAACCTTTTCAGCAAGCACGATCTTCATGTGGTCTCCCTTGCCCTTCTGCGTGGATTCGTATTGGTCAAAGCGGATGCCCTGCTGCTCACAGAGCAGATCGAACATGCGCACCACAGCGGCGTGCGGCTTGCCTTCGCCGCGCTCATACTTGGTGATGGAGTTGGCGTGCACGCCCAGCTTTTCAGCCATCTGATATTGATAGAGGTCGAGCTGCTTGCGTGCGATGAGCAGCTTTTCTCCGAAGGTGAGTTCCATAAAACAGCTCCTAGCCTCTAGCTTCTAGCTCTCCCCGGTCCCAAACGCGGGACCGGGGGCACCCAAAGTTTAAGTCGACAGTGGAGAGTTCTTGCTGACCACTGTTCACTGATCCCTGATCGCTAGAACTCGTTGCATAATTGACATCCAACCACTGCAGAGCATCTCTCAGGGGCTAAAGTGTCTGCGTGAGAACTTGTTGAATTTAGGTTCTGTTCACGAGGCACAATTCAGTCGTACGAATTCGCGTCGCCCCTACGGGGCTTTAGGTTTAATTTTTGTGCTTTTCCCAGGATTGCGTCCTCGCCTACGACTCGGACTCCATCCTGGGCTATTATCCTTCGCTCCCTCCGGGAGGTTTTGCCGCTTCGCGGCGTCAAAATTGTCGGTTCTCACGCAGACGCTAAAGCCCCCCTTCATTTAGGTCATCGAGTGGCGCAGCTAAAGCCGCGCCCTTTCAAAACACGATTTATACAACCAGTTCTAGCTTTTTGTTGCTTGCGCGTAGACTTCCTGCGCGGCGGCGACTGCCTGGCCGTAGACAACGGGCAGGCCGAGGGTGTCCTTGGCGATGTGCTCCATGGCGCCGAGCAGGGCGACGGTATCGAGATAGTCGAAGAAGCCTAGGTGAGCGACGCGGAAGATTTTTCCTTGCATCTCTCCCTGGCCGTTGGCAGTGACGGCGGCAAAGCGCGTCTTGAGCGCCTTGACGACGGTGCCTGAGTCCATGCCTTCGGGGACCGCGACGGCGGTGGCTGCGGCGGCGGGAGCGGTGGGAGCGAAGAGCGTGAAGCCGAGCGCTACCAAGCCCGCGCGTGTGGCTTCGGCGTTTACTTGCGCATTGTCGATGAGAGCGATGCGGCCCTTTTCAAGGTCGCCGCCCGCTTGTCCGGCGATGTAGTCGAGCGCAGCGCCGAGACCGGCGATGAGTGCGACAGCGGGCGTGTAGGCGCTTTCGCCCTTGACGGCGTTCTTGCGCTCCTTGCGGAGATCGAAGTAGTAGCGCGGATTTTTGGTCTTCTCCATGGCGGCCCAGGCGCGCTCGCTAACGCTGAGATAGGCGAGGCCCGGAGGAATCATGACGGCCTTCTGCGATCCGCCGATGAGCACGTCGATGCCCCATGCGTCGACGTCGAAGTGGGTGGTGCCGAGGCCGGTGATTCCATCGACGACGAGGATGGAGTCAGTGGCGCTGACGATCTTGGCGATGGCCTCGATGTCGTGGCGGACGGCGGTGGAGGTTTCTGTGGCCTGGGTGTAGACAACCTTGTGCTCTGGCTTGAGGGCCTTCTTGACCTCGGCGAGATCGAAGGTCTGGCCGTAGGGGGCGGAGAGCACGTCAACTTCGCAGCCAAAGGCCTTGGCGAGTCCGGTCCAGCGCTCGCCGAATTTACCTGCGGTGAGCACGAGGACGCGGTCGCCGGGCGAAGTGAGATTGGAGACCGAGGCCTCCATTGCGCCGGTGCCGGAACAGGAGAGGAGGAGGACATCGTTTTTGGTGCCGACAAAGACCTTGAGCTGGGCGAGCACCTTTTGGAAGAGGGCGCGGAACTCCGGTGTGCGGTGATGCATGTCGGCAGCAGCCATGGCGAACTGGGCGGCTGGAAGCAGCGGAGTGGGGCCGGGGGTGAATAGACGTGTCTTCCGAATCATTTTTTCCTCGTTTCGGACCGGGTGGAGTGGCTGATGGAACTCGGAACCGGCCAGCAATCACAGAATACACATATTTGTGGTTTGTGTGAATTTAATTTTGTGCAAATCCCTGGCCGGATCCGGTCTGGAACGATCTGTGCCCAAGCCGGACATGTAACGGAGCTAGGCAACAAAGTTGCGGATAAGACATTTAGATTTAAGTGCTTATGGATTGAGCCTGGTTGGAATTGAGGAGCAGACAAGTGGGAGCTCGGCGGCTCGGCAGGAGGGAATGTCGAATCTTGCCGGCATTCCCTCGAACCAAAGCGATTTACGGAATCAGCTCACTGAGCGAGCTGGAAGGAGGGGTTAGCGATGCCCACCGCCGCCGCTATGGAAGCCACCGCCTCCGCCATGAAAACCGCCACCGCCGCCGTGGAAGCCGCCGCTACCGTGGAAACCGCCACTACCGTGGAAACCGCCCGTGCCGTGGAATCCACCGCCGTAGACGGGATGGGCAACTCCGCCGCGGCCGTAGAAGTGGCCACCGTAGAATCCGCCGCCCCATACGCCGCCGTACCAACCCCAGGGCGGATAAAATCCAAAGCCAAACGGGCTCCAATAGGGACCCATGCCGATGAAGGTGTAGTCCCACATATATGGATCCCAATACCAGCCGGGCATGAATCCGGCGACCCCAGCGTACTGGCCGGCGATTTGATTATTCGCTTCCGCCAGGTACTGCGAGCGCAGGCTGCTCCAGTTGTAGAAGCTGTCCTGGGCGTCGGTTGAGTTGAATTTGACCGGCTTTGTCGGGGCTCCCTCGACCAGCGCCATCTCGTGATTCTGCTTGAGATTCTTGTACCGACCGTCGCCCTCATCGACCACCGCCTCACCTTTGAAGACCAGCGCGGCGGGATGGGTGGCATCAAACTCGTAGAAGCCGTCCTTCGCCAGGTGCGTGGTGACGCCACCGTCTGTGATCTCAAGATCGTTCTGCTTGAAGATTTGGTCGACTTCGACAGCGGCGCGGCCGTGGTCGATCTCGACCTGGGTCGGCGTGATGTCCGGCGAGATCATTTTGATTGTGCTGTGGTCGTCAACGCGCAGAAATACTCCTGGCGTGAGAAGGATTTCAGCTTTGCCGACGCCGGTTGTGAGCGTTTGACCGGGATCCATCCCGATATTGCCCACGTCGTGCGGATTGAGCTGCTTGCCTTGAAGAAATGCCGCCCCTTCGATATAGTTCACGGTTCCCGGGCGGGCTGTTTCAGCGCCAAAGAGCGGCGCGCAGAGAGCACCTATCCCCAGTAGCGCGATCGTCTTCAATATGGTCCTCATCGCTTTATACCTCACTCTTTTAAATGCGCGGCGGGACCGGAAGTTCCGGCCTGCGCGGCTGGCGACGGCAGGTTGGTTGCGTGGGATAAAAGCGATTCAGATTTCGGGCTGCTGGCTCAGGCAACCCTGGGACGGATGAAACCAGCATCTTGAGCGTGAATTAAAATTGAAGCTTCAAAGGAAGGTACTCATGACCGAAGCAGGCGAACTCGAAGCCCTTGTCAGTCAACAGGTTGTCGTAGCGATGAAGGCGCACGACGCGACGCGCACCCAGACGCTGCGGCTGATCAAGAACGCGCTGAAGAACAAAGCGATTGAGAAGCGTGCGCCGTTGACCCAGCCGGAGAGCGAGCAGGTGCTGGCGACGATGATCAAGCAACGGCGGGACTCGATTGAGCAGTTCACGAACGGGAAGCGCGAGGACCTGGCGGCGATTGAGGCAGCGGAGATCGTGGTGATTGAGGAGTTTCTTCCCAAAGCTCTCGACGAGGCGGGGCTGGCCGCGCTGGTGACGGGCGCGGTGGGCGAGGTGGAGGCCACGCTCGGCAAGAAGCCGACGCCCAAGGAGATGGGCCTGGTGATGAAGGCTGTGCAGGCCAGGCTGCAGGCCGGGGGGTTGCGCGCCGAGGGCCGCACAGTGAGCGAGCTGGTGAAGAAGCAGCTGGCAGGTTAAGACTGCGTGAATTTTTCAGGATGCCCGCGGGAACGATGCCGACAAGCTTGCGCAGTATCGGCGAGAATTTTCAGGCCCGCTAAGACTTGAGTTTTCGGGGGCGCTCTTCGTGTAATTCGTGGTGGAGTTCGTCCACTTTTTCGCGAGCCTTTTTGAGAGCTTTTTTGCCGGCAGCGGTGATGCGGTAGATGCGGCGGCCGCGCCCGGATGCGGGTTTGACTGCGGATTTGAGCAGGCCAGCGCGCTCCAGCCCGTGAAGGAGCGGATAAAGAGTGCCGGGCCCGATGCGGTAGCCGTGGTGCCTGAGTTCCTCCATCATGGCGAGGCCAAAGATTGGCTCATGCGCGGCGTGGACAAGCACATGAATCCGAATCAGCCCATCAAAAAGCTCGCGTTTGTGATTCGTCACAGCTACAAATATAACGCCGAGTTGCGCGGCGAGCCTTGTCAATAATCGAATTTCGATATATTGTAGGCCGTGAGTGGCACTTCCTGCATGCACAATTTGCCGACCGAAAGACAATTGCGTAAGCTGACAAGCGGTTGGACCCGCCTGTTGGCCTTGGTGGTTCTGCTTGCGGCCGGTGGCGCGCGGCTTTGGGCGCAGGGACCTCCCTACCAGACCGACGACCCAGTCCCGGTGGACTTTGGCCACTACGAGTTTTACATTTTTGGCGGGATGGACGGGACGCCTGTGGTTATCGGATCGACGGGACCGGCGTTCGAGTTCAATTGGGGCGCAGTGCCCAGGGTCCAGCTCCACGCGATTCTACCGTTTGGTGAATCGGTTCCTTCAAACAGTGCTGTCTATCAACCGGCGGGCCAAGGGCCGAGCGCGTTCGGGCTGACGGATATGGAGCTCGGCGCGAAGATTGCATTTATCAAGGAGACGAAACACTTTCCGCAGATCGGGTCGTTCACCATGTTCGAGATGCCGACGGGCAGCTATGACAAAGGGCTGGGCGTGGGCAAGGTCTGGTACAAGCTGCCCATCTGGCTGCAGAAGAACGAGGGCAAGTGGCTGTTTGACGGCGGGGCCGGGTACCAGGTGGTTCCCCAGAAGGATTACCGCAATTTTCCTTATGGCGGATTCCTGGTGAAAAAAGAGTTGAGCGAGCGGCTTGAACTGGGGGCGGAGATGTTTGCCCATGGAGGAGAGGGGATGGCTGCGGCGCAGACAGAGGCTTCCGCGATGATTGACGTGGGCGGGTACTACCACTTCAAGCATCACGACGGGGAGCAGTTCTTGTTTTGTTATGGGCACTCGGTTGCGGGGCAGACAGAGAACTATGCGTATGTGGGCATGTACTGGACATGGGGCAAGGACAAGGGCGGCAAGAAGGATGAGCCGGCGAGCGCGCGAGTGAATTGGATGCCGGGGCCTGCGAACCGGATGGGGTATTGAGGGCGAAGAGAGCGAGGTTGGGGCATGGAGATTTCGGAGCGCAGCTTGTGGACGATGATCCACGGGATGGGGTTCGGGGCGCTGTATCTGCTGTTGTGCTCGGGAGCGATCGTTGAGCTTTGGCGGCGGTATGCGCCCGCGTCTGAATCGCCGGTGTCATCGAGGGACGAGCGGTTCATGCGGATTTATCTGGTAACGATGGCCGTGCTGGCGTGGCTCGCGGTTTTGTCGGGCGCCTATATTGTGTATCCGTGGTATCGCGCCGTTCCGCCGGCGGGGCTGGCCGATCTGAGCGCGTATCCGCGCTATCTTTTGCTTTCGAAGCCGACCACGAGCGGCTGGCACAATGTGGGCATGGAGTGGAAGGAATACATCGCGTTTTTCGCGCCGATCTCGATGACGATGGCGGCCGCGGTGTTCATCCGTTACGGGCGCAACCTGAAGCGTCATCCTGAGCTGCGCAACGCAGTACTTGGCTTCGCGCTGATTTCGTTTCTGGCGGCGGGGATTGCGGGATTCTTTGGGGCGATGCTGAACAAGAACGCGCCGGTCGACGGCGGCGCAACCATTCACCTTGCGGAGGGGAAATGAGCATCAGCGCGCATACGTCAGGTTCACATGGTCGGGGACTGCCGAATGGGTCCGGCGCGGCTGGCCTTCTCGCCGCGGGGATTGGCGCGATTGCGATTGCCGTTCTCGACATCGCCGCCGACAAGGTGGCCTCGATCAAGAGCATATTGAACTTCTACAAACCGACGGGACCGCTGTCGGGCGTGACGGTAGTTTCGATCATTGTGTGGCTGGCTTGCTGGACTGTTCTGGAGTTGCAGTGGCAGAAGAAGGATGTGGCGATGGGGCGGATCGGTGCGATTGCGCTGGGGCTGCTGGTGCTGAGTTTGCTGCTGACGTTTCCGCCGATCGCGGATTTGTTGTGAGTGCGGTGAAAGCTAGCCGGTGACCGGAAACTTAGAAACCGGGTCCGCCGGCTCCGCGGTTTCACCGCGGCGAGCTGTGTCCGCGGAACTCTTGTGAAGTATTTCGAATGAGCGGAATCCAATTGCGCGCCTAACCGCAAGGGACAAGCGCGGACGCATCTAGTCGATGAAGTAGCCGATGTCGGTGAGGACTCTGTCGCTCAGTTCCACGCCTGTCAGACGCGCACCAAGCGGGCTTTGCAGGTTCTTTTCAAAACTCTGCAGGACATGAGCGGGAAGATCGGTTTGTTGACGAAGCATTCTCAGGAGCGCTGCGGTGTCGGTGGGGTATTCGTAGTCGCCGGGCAAGCCGCATGTCGGGCGAATGATCAGCGAGACCGGAATCGATCCTGAGCCGGACTCGGAGCGGTTGGGAAGTTGGACGGTGAGATTGACTCGCATACGCGAATCGTGACACTCAACGGCGGAACGCTCAATGACACAGAGGAGTCATTACCTGCTGACCAAATGGGGACAGACGCTGTGATGATCATTCAGACATGACACCCGTATCGCCGTCAGTCCTGAAATTATGCCTATTCCATTGAGATGGACAGACGAAAAGCAACCGCAGATCTTTCGACTCCGGTCGCCGCGGCGACCTTCGCTCAAGATGACAATTGTGTTCGGATTGGCAAGGAGCAAATGCCGAGTTCAAGAATATTGTTTAAGCTTCTAATTCCGATCAGACAAAAAGACGCCGGAGCCATCCCATTTTTGGCTCCGGCGGTAAAAAGTCCGGTCAGGCGTTAAGGCTAATAAGCAGCGGTGGCAAAGTCAGTGAAGTTGAGACCGTCGCAGTGACGGGCTAACAACACGACTTGCCCGTTGGTTGGGTTCTTGAGCAACAAACCGACCACGCGGACGTTGACTCCGTTGGTGAGGTCGGTGAATGCGCCCAGGCCGAAGCGGAAGTCAGAGTTGTTGCCCAGGTACACTGTGACGGTTTCAGGGATGAGGACGCCGGCAAAGCCATTGACCTTCATCTGGAACGTACCGTTGCTAGTGTTCTGGCTGCCGGCGACAATGGTTCCGTTAAAGCCCCAGTTGCGGAGGTGGATGCGATCGAGGTTGGTGACGGCGGTTCCAGACACGTTTGCCGTCGATCCGCCGAAGCCTATATCCTGCCCGGCTACGAGCGCGCTGGAGTTGAAGAGGAACTGCGTGAAGGGATTGTGGAACCAGTAGATGTAGTACTTCTCGCTGCCGGTGAGGGTGACATCGGCGATATTGCCGAGAAGCGTAGTGTTGGCCGGTTCGACCGCGCGCACATACATGTTGAAGCTGGTGGCTGCGCCAGTGGCCGGTGTGACGTTGGTGATCTGTCCAGTGGCGTAGAGGCCTTTATCGGCGAGGATGGCCACTTCGTCAGCATCGAGTGTTTGATCGGCGGGATCGAGCGAACCGGAGATCTCGACGATGCTGCTGGTGTTGAGCATGCCGATGGTGGCGTTGCCGTCCCATTCTGTCGAACCGTTGGTGGTGATGTTGAACTGCCGGCCATGGGGGCCCTGGACAACAAACGTGCCAGCCCCCGAGTTGACGCTGAGCACGCCGGCAATCAGGGTGTCGATATGGCCTCCCTGGTCAGTGCGGGAGACTACGTGGACATCGAGATTGGGCGTGACGGCGCCGGTGATTTGGCCGGTTCCGTCGACTGCGATTGACTTGGCAAGATCGAAGTCCATGCGCAGGCCGTCAGTAGTGGTGCCTGAGGTGATGGTGAGGGTTTTGTTCAGTGGGATGCTTACGGTGTAGCTGGTGGCACCGGCCGGATACATGGCGGGCATGGTCGCGATGGAAGACGGCGTGGTGGTTGTATTGAGATAGCTAATGCTGGCCGCACCCAGCGTGATGTTGACGCCGGTGTAGCTGCCGACGTTGATGTCGTTCATATCAATGAGCGTCTGCAGGCCGTTGAAGCGGGCGAAGTCCACGGTGGGACTGCCGCTGACGAGGTTGCTGGAGTTGGTGGCGCCGGTGAGGACGACGCTCTCAACCACGACGGGGAATGAAACCACGCTGGCAAGAGGTGCGTCAGTACCGACTACGAATGCCGGGCCAGTAGCGCCGGACGTGGATCCCGAGCTTGTCATGGAGCCGTTGCTGCACCCGGTTGCGAACAGCGCGGCGGTGGCGAGCAAAGGAAGAGCGAGCCTCAAAAGATTGGAGTGGTTCTTGGGGGAGGACATATCGTTTACGTCTCTTTCTGCGGGCCTCCGCAGCCTATAAGGACGAACACCGAGTGGGCAGGACTGCCTGCCTCTCACTTGAACTGAATGCAATTCTCCGACTGCCGAGGCACGTGACCGCGCTGGAACATAGATCTGCGCGAACCCGAATGGGTCTGGTTTCTACCTCGACAGAGAGGGAAAAAGGAGTCAGTGCAAGGCGTGTCCGCGCACGGAGCCAACGCCGGAATTAACTACCAACTGCAGGCAGCCCTTTATGGGTCGATTCCTGCGGTCAGTTGGATAGACACAGGGTGCGGAATGAAGTTGCGGGATTAGACGCAAGAAAATTTGAGAAAGACGCAAAAAGTTTTGGAAGCGCTCGGAAATGGGTTTCAGGGGATGAATGAGGGGCCGGGACGCCCCCTTTAAGACGCCCCCTTTAATCAGTAGACTTCAGAGCGGACACCAGCCGGGATGGGTGCGTGCTTGAGCAGGCCCATTTCGCCGGCGAGGCGCTCGAGCCTAGCCCGCGTGGCAGCCGTGGGCGGCACCAGCGGAAGGCGAAGGACGTCAGTGCACTTGCCCATGAGGCTGAGAATCGTCTTGACCGGTGCGGGATTCGACTCCCAGAAGTTGGCCTCGAAGAGCGGGGCGAAGCGGCGTTCCAGGTCGCGGGCCGTGGACCAGTTGTTGTTGAGCGCGGCGCGCACCATCTGGGTGACTTCGGCAGGAGCCTCGTTCGAGGCCACGCTAATAAGCCCGTGGGCGCCGACGCCGATGGCGGCGAGAGTCAGGTTGTCGTCGCCGGAGAAGATCTTGAAGCCGCGAGGCAGGATGTGGGCGAGCTCGGCAAACTGGGTGAGCTTTCCACTGGCCTCCTTGATGGCCTGGATGTTTCTCGCGGCGCCGGCCAGGCGGGCGACGGTCTCCGGCTCAAGGTTGACCCCGGTGCGGCCGGGCACGTTGTAGACGCAGACAGGCAGTGGATCGACGGCGCGGGCGAGGGCGAGAAAATGCTGGAACTGGCCTTCCTGCGAGGGCTTGTTGTAGTAGGGATTTGCGGAGAGCACGGCGCTCAATCCTGGTACGCGCCTGAGCAGATTGGCCTGGCGGAGCAGGGTTTTGGTGCTGTTGTGGGTGCAGCCGCCCCACACCGGGACTCGGCCCGCAGCCGCCTCAACCGCGATGCGCACGGTGTTGAGCCACTCGTCTTCCTCAAGGGTGGCAGCCTCGCCGGTGGACCCGCAGGCCACAATGAAATCAATGCCTGAGTCGATTTGCCAGTTGACGAGCGCCCATAGCGCCGATTCATCGACAGATCCATCCGCCCTGAAAGGCGTAACGATTGCAGTACCGCAGCCTATGGTTTCCATGACTACCTCAAGTTTATAACGATCGGCGGGCATTCTGTGGGAATGTAGCCGGGTGCGGGTGACGGCGGGTAGCGGCGAAGCGGCGGGAGGTTAAAGTGGAAGAGTGCGCCATGGGCCACGGGGAGATTCGATGAGACGCATTCAACAGATGGGAAGATTGCAGTTGGCTGCAGGGGCGGCCTTGCTGATGTTTGCTGCGAGCCTAGGCGCACGGGCGCAGGCTGCGCCGCAGGAAAAAATCTGGCGCTTCGACCGGACGGACATGATTGGCGGACACAAGACAGAAATTCTCGGTCATCCGCGGGTGATTGAGTCGCCTTATGGCAAGGCGGTGGAGTTTGGCGGCAACGGGGATGCGATTCTTGTTCCCGAGCATCCGCTGGCCGGGGCGACGGCGTACACGTGGGAGGTGATCTTCAGGCCGGATGGCGACGGGGCGCAGGCGCAGCGCTTCTTTCATTTGGCTTCGCAGGATCCGGTGACGGGCGCAGACACGGACAGCCGCATGCTGTTTGAGATTCGGATCGTGGATGGGCAGTGGTGCCTGGACAGCTTTGCCGGCAACAAGGGGCAGCAGCTAACGCTGCTGAACTGCAAGGCGCTGCACCCGCTGGACAAGTGGTACCGCGTGACGGCTGTGTGGGACGGCAAGGTGATGAGGAATTATGTAGGCGACGAGTTGCAGGGCGAAGGACCGCTGGTGATGGAGCCGGAGGGTCCGGGGCGCGCGTCAATCGGCATGCGGCTGAACAAGGTTTTCCCGTTCAAAGGAGCTGTGTTTGAAGCGCGCATGGTTCCGCGGGCGCTGAAGCCGGAGGAGTTTTTGAAGATGCCGCCGATGATTGATGCGGCCGCAAAGTAGGCTGGGTGTGAGTTGGGGTTGTTCCCTTCCCACCATGCCGCAAAATGCGCGGCATGAATGGGGCACACGGTTGAAATTAGCAGGGGCCAAAGCCCAGGATAATTTTTCGCTCTTTCGGCACGAGTAAACTCGTGCCCTGATACAAACCAATTCGCCGATGGAGGGTTTCGGAAAAGAGGGGACGGGCGCTGGCCCGTCCCCTCTTTTGTTTATGGCTGTGATGGCGCTTTACTCGCCCTTGACCGTGCTGAAGGTGAAGGTGGTGGTGGAGTGGCGAGTGACGCCGGGTCGCAGAACCGTGCTCGGAAAGCTGGGCTGGTTGGGCGAATCGGGAAAGTGCTGTGTCTCAAGACAGAAGCCGGTGTGCTTCACATACTTGACGCCATGGCGGCCGGTAAAAGTTCCATCGAGGAAATTGCCGGTGTAGAACTGCACGCCGGGCTCGGTGGTTTCGACAGTCATGCGCCGGCCGCTCTCGGGGTCGGTCATGACGGCTGCCACACGCAGCGTGCCGGGGTTGCCGTTGACCACGAAGTTGTGGTCGTAACCACCGCCGAGCTTGATCTGCTCGTTGTCGGAGTTAATGCGTGCGCCGACGACTTCAGGCTTGCGGAAGTCGAGCGGGGTGCCGGCCACAGGCGCGAGGTTGCCAAGGGGAATAAGATCGGCGTTGACGGGCGTGAACTTGTCGGCGTTCAGCTCGAGCTTCTCGTCGAGAATGGTTCCCACGTCGTCGCCGCGAAGATTGAAGTAGGCGTGATTGGTGAGGTTGACGACGGTGGGTTTGTCGCTGGTGGCCGAGTAGTCGAGGCGGAGGGTGCCGCCGGCGATCGTGTATTTGACCTTGGCCGTCATCTTCCCGGGGAAGCCCATGTCGCCGTCGGGGCTCACGAGCGTGAACTCAACGCCGTTGGGCACTTCCTTTGCATCCCAGACGTAGCGGTCGAAGCCCATGGGGCCGCCGTGGAGGGCATTGCGGCCATTGTTGATGGGGATCTGGTAGCTCTTGCCATCGATGGAAAACTTGCCGCCTGCGATGCGATTGCCATAGCGACCGACGACGCTTCCAAAGTGGGTGCTGGTGTCGTTCAGATACTCGTCAAGCGAGTCATAGCCGAGCACGACATCGGCCATTTTTCCGGAACGGTCGGGCGTGCGAATGCTGACCAGCTTTGCGCCGTACGCCATGACCCTGACTTCGATCTGCGCGCTCTTGAGCGTGTAGATCGGCACCGCAACGCCATCTTTTGTGTGTCCCCAAATCGACATCTTTACCTCTCCTTGCGCGACGGCCGTAAGGGCCATCGCCATGATCAAAAAACTGCCAATAAATCCAAACGGTCGTTTCACAGTTTTCGCCTTTCCCGTTGATGCGCGGGCAACTGAAATCGCTTGAGAAATCTGGTCGAAGCGTGCGCTGAGCCAAGGGGAAAAATTCCCACGCGGCTCCGACGGCCAGTTTCCACCAAAAGAGAGTGTATACCGAACGGGGGCCCAGGCGGGTGATGGGGAGTTAGTCGGCGGCAGCGGGCGCGGGATGGGCCCACCCTAATCTTGTAAACAAAAGCGGGGCCAGAAAGAGATTCACGACTGCTTCTGCCGTGGCGCGAAGATACTGCAGGGAGAGACCAAGCGTGGGGGGCAGGTTCGGCATATTTCCGAGCGCCTTGCCCAGGGCCATGGACGTACCCATCACGAGGGAAACCGTAAACAGGAGGCGCAGTATTTTGATCGGGAGAGAGGAGCTTTGAGGGTCGAAGTTGACCAGCCTCAATTCCAGCGGATACGCGATGAGGATACCTGTGAGGAATCCAGCCGAGGACAGTACTTCGGCAGCGCCGTGGCCAGTGCCGCCGTTGATACCGATGGTGAGAAGACCCAGAGCGGCGCTGAAGGCAACTGCGATTCCGATTTGACTCGGATAGGAAAACCGGCTCCAGATGCGGCCAATGTTTGTGCAATATTTGACGGCGAAAAGCGCACAGCCGAGGCCGATGGCCCAGCCGAGAAGAACGTCCTCAACATAGTGAACGCCGAGATAGGGGCGCGAACAACCGATGAGGACGATGGCCGCAATCGCGAAGATGCGGAAGTACCATTTGCGTGTGACAGCGAAGAGATACGAGTAGAAGGAGGCCGCGGCCATGGCGTGGCCGGAGGGAGTGGAGTACTCCGGGACGAGGCTTTGTGCAGTTTGTGGGGAGACTGCCCACTTCTTCATGTAGGTTCCTTCGAGGACGAAGGGGCGGGGGTTCTTGATCATGAGTTTGAGCAGGATGTTGAGCGATGAGGTGAGGCTCATCAGCACTGCGAGCCGGATGGCGAACTTCTTGTTCCAAGCGACGTAGATCAGCGTGATGATGAAGACATCGTAACTACCGAGGGTGGAAATGGCGGTAAAGAAATGTGTAAGGAAGGGAGTACGGTGTCCGGCCAGGAACTCAATGATGGGCAGATTGAAGTGCAGGGCAGGCATTTTCTTTCCTTCATCGCAATGAGTGATCGCTCGTAATCAGAAGCAGAGGTCTCTTACGGCGAGTTGCGGTGCGGCGAGCAGGACGGAGTGGATGGAGGTTTAGAGTTCGGGGAAGATCTCGCGGAACTCCCATGCGCCGGATTTGCCGGCCAGCCACTCTGCGCCGCGGACAGCGCCGATGGCAAAGCCGCGTCGGCTGTAGGCGTCGTGGCGAAGTTCGAGGGTGTCGGTTTCACTGTGCGCTGTGACAATGTGCTCGCCCTTGGCGTCGCCCACGCGGTGGGAGGTGATGGGCACGTCGATGCTGGGGCGCGCGGCGACAATGATCTCCTTGAGCGTGATGGCGGTGCCGGAGGGGGCGTCGAGCTTGGAGGTGTGGTGGGTTTCGTCGACAGTGAAGCTGTAGCCGTCGAGCTGGGCGAGTTCGGCGGTGAGGCGGAAGAGTTTTTGCACGCCAATGGAAAAGTTGGTGCCGTAGAGGAATCCGCCGCCGCGTTTTGCGGCGAGTGATTTCAGCTCGTCAAGCTTGGAATACCAGCCAGTGGTGCCGACGACGATGCGGCCGCCCAGGGCCAGCACGGCGCGGATGTTTTCAACCGCGGCTTCAGGGGCAGTGAAGTCGATGACGACGTCGACGCCGGCGAGATTGGGCGCGGTGAGCGCGGCTGCGTGCTCGTTCTCGTTGATGTCGAGCGCGCGGACGCCGTGGCCGCGCTCGCTTGCGACTTCCGCGACGAGGCTGCCGGTTTTTCCCTTGCCTAAAACGAGGATGAGCATAGATGCAGCCTCTAGCCGTTAGCTTCTAGCTTTTAGCTAGAGCACTTCTGTTATAAATCTCTCTGGTCATTCGGCGCCCCAGAAAACGGATAAGAACTCAGCACCGGATCAGAAAGCTAAGAGCCAGGAGCAAGAAGCGGCTTTCGTGCTTCTACATCAAAGATGGCCGGGTCGGGCTCCTTGAAGAACGCGGCGTGAAGGGAGCGGACGGCTTCTTCGGCGTCGTCTTCTTCGATCATGAAGCTCATGTTGATTTCGCTGGCCCCCTGGGAGATCATCCGCACGTTGACGTGGCGTACAGCATTGAAGACCTGGGCGGCGATGCCGTTCTGGCCGCGTATATCCTCGCCGACCATGCAGACGAGCGCTTTTTTGCCTTCGCACTTCACATCGGCAATCTTTTCGAGGTCGGCAACGATCGCCGGCAGCTTGTCGTTGGCATCGACGGTGAGCGAAACGGAGACCTCGCTGGTGGAAACCATGTCGACGGGGCACTGGTGCTTGTCAAAGATTTCGAAGATATGGCGGAGGTAGCCGTGGGTCATGAGCATGCGGCTGGCCACGATATCGATGATGCTCAGCTTCTTTTTGACGGAGATGGATTTGAAGGGGCTGCTGCAATGCGGCGCGAGCGAGATGATGCGCGTGCCTTCGCAAGCGGCGTTGCGGCTGTTGAGCACGAGCACGGGAATGTTCTTTTTGACGGCGGGCAGGATGGTGGCCGGGTGCAGCACCTTGGCGCCGAAGTAGGCCAGTTCCGCGGCTTCCTCAAAGCTGATGACCTTGACGCGCAGCGCATCGGGACAGACGCGCGGGTCGGCAGTCATGATGCCGTCAACGTCAGTCCAGATCTCAATCGCTTCCGCCGAGAGGGCGCCGCCGATGAGGGCACCGGTAAAGTCGGAGCCGCCGCGGCCTAGCGTCGTGGTGAGTCCCGCTTCGTTGGAAGCGATGAAGCCGCCCATGATGGGGACTTTGCCTTCGCGGGTGAGGGGAAGCAATTTCTCCTGGGCGCGGCGGTCGATGATCGCGTCCTGGGGAATGGCCTTCTGGAACTGCGAATCGGTGATGACGATCTTGCGCGCATCCACATGTTCCGCATCGATGCCCCGCTGACGGAAGGCTGCGGCCACAATGCGGCTGGAGATGCGTTCGCCGTAGCTGACGATGAGGTCAGAGATGCGAGGGGTGAGCTCGAGAATGGCGGCAAGGCCGCGAAGGACTTCGTCCAGTGCGTCGAATTTCCCGTCGATCAGGTGGACGAGAGCGGTGGCTTCAGCGGGATCCTTGATGAGCGCACAGGCGGTGTCGCGATGGCGCGAACGCAATCGCGAACTGAGCGACAGGGCCCCGGTGCGATCGCCCTGCGCGGCGGCTGAGGCTGCGCGAAGCAGCATGTCAGTGACTTTGGCCATGGCGCTGACGACCACGACCGGCTGCTTTCCCAAGGCCACGCGTCCCGCAACAATTTGGGCGGTACGCTCAATGGCGGCCGGGTCCTCTACCGAGGTGCCGCCAAACTTCATTACGACCAAGCTCATCGGAATCTTCCCATGGTGCATTGCCGGCCCCAAAAGAGGCCGACCGTTCAGGCGCGTGCGGCGGCTGCGGCTACCGGCTCAAGTTTGCCGAGGCTGGCCAGCAGCTCAGCGTTGAGAATGGCAGCGCCGGCGGCTCCGCGAATGGTGTTGTGCGAGAGCACGGTAAATTTCCAGTCGAGCAGGCCGCAGGGACGGAGGCGACCGCAAGTAACGGCCATCCCCTTTCCACGATTGCGATCGAGGCGGGGCTGCGGACGGTCAGCCTGCGGTGCCCACTCGACCGGCTGATCGGGTGCGGTGGGCAGCTTCATGCCGGCGAGGGGACGATACTCAGCCCACGCGGCGAGAATCTCGTCGCGGGTGGCCAGACGGCCCAGCTTGTTGCCGAGCTTGATGGAGACGCTTTCGGTGTGTCCGTCTTCAACGGCGACGCGGTTGCAGTGCGCCGTGATGCGCGCATTAAGCGGGGTGACGGCGTGGCCTTCAAGCTTGCCGAGCAGCTTGAGGGTTTCGGCTTCCATTTTTTCCTCTTCGCTGCCGATGTAGGGGACGACGTTGCCGAGGATGTCCATGGAGGGCACGCCGGGGTAGCCTGCGCCGGAGACGGCCTGCATGGTGGTAACGAAGATCTGCTCGATGCCGAAGCGCTCCTCAATGGGCTTGAGCGCCATGACGAGGCCGATTGTGGAGCAGTTGGGATTGGTGACCATGTAGCCGCCGGAGTCCTGACGCGAAGGCTGCTCCTCGATCAGGTGGAGGTGTTCCGCGTTGATCTCTGGAATGACCAGGGGCACATTGGCAGCCATGCGGTAGGCGCTGGAATTGGAAACGACGGCGCAACCGGCATTGGCAAACTTGGGCTCCAGTTCGCGGGCAATGGCGGCATCGAGCGCGGCAAAGATGACCTTGGGCGCGCCTTCAGGCTCGGCCGGGGCCACGACCATGTTGGCGATGCGCTCGGGCAGGGGCGTGTCGAGGCGCCACTTGGCGGCCTCGCCGTAAAGCTTGCCGCAGGAGCGGTCGCTGGCCGCAAGCCAGGCTACCTCGAACCAGGGATGGTTTTCGAGGAGTTGAATGAAGCGCTGGCCCACCATTCCGGTGGCACCGAGGATGCCGATTGGTTGCTTAGGTTGTGTAGCCATAGACAGTCCAGTGTACAGGAGAGCTGGTTTCTGTTCACTCTTTCTGGGCGCGCAGTCGAAGTGCGCGCACGCTGGAAGGCCTTTGCATGGCGGGGTTTAGTGGTTTTCTGGAATTTTCGGCAGAAAATCGCTGTGGAATTGTGGCCTTGCCGCCGATAAGCGATACCGGGGGTCGGCTTTCCGGTCACTCGCCTGCGGGAGCAAAAGCAGGGAGCGAACGAGAGAGACCAATCAAGGAGGGGCAGCAGTGGCATTCATTCGCGCAAAAGAAGAGGCTGCGGCTCCGACGGTTGAGCGCTTCTTAACGCTGCTGGTGGAGGGCGCGGCGGCAGGAGTTCCGGAGGTGGAGCCGGAGGCCTATCGCGGATTCCGTGCGAAGGTGGAGGAGCTGGCCCGGCGGTTGCCCGACCGGCTGCCGGATGAAGAAAAGCTGGCACTGATCCAGTCGATTCTGCGCGAGTTCACGAGTTATCGCAACGGAGCGGAGACGGCGCTTCGAGAACAACAGGCTGCGATACGCAGCTTGGTTGCCGCATTGCTGGGCGAACTGCTTGCGAACCTGGGGGTCGAACCTGCTTCAACGGACGCGGTGCCGCTTGTGCAGTTGGCCAAGCGGCTGAGCAACGCGGGCGAGATTAATGCCTGGCGGGAAAAGTTCGATCTGTTTCTGCATCGGCAAAAACATACTTGGCTCATCAAGAGCCGACAGAGGGGGTGAGCTTTGACTAACCCCCTTTTGGAATCCAATTTCTCTCACTCTGATGCAAGGGTATTAGGCTCGTTGTGTACCCTTGGAATTGTCTCTCTCTACGAACTGATGTTTGAATACGACATCAACGTGCTCGTACAGGGTACTAGCGGCCTGATTGCGGCCAAAGCTACCCTTGGATATGCGAAGAATTCATCGGCCCCCGTTGACCCTAGGCGGCTGAAGAGTCTTGGCAAGGTGCTTACTGGTCTCCACGTATATGGGCGGGAAATCGGCTTAGATTCCTCATTGCTGGATCAAATCGAGAAATTGCATGGGTTGATAACCTGCGACGACTGCAAGACATCCGCACTGGCGATTGAAACTCGCCTGGACAGCATTATTCAGGGAATCTTTGGGAACCTGGGCTCCAAGAAATTCATGTTTGTTCCAGAGGATCAGGCTTCCTATTGGCAGGACCGCACCATCTTTGGAGACGATTTTTGGGAGAACTCTACCGCTGCGGCTAGATTTGACGCGATAGAGGCGGGGAATTGCTACGCTGCGGGCCGGTGGACTGCCTGCGTCTTTCACTCAATGCGTGTAGCCGAACACGGGCTCCG
This sequence comes from uncultured Acidobacteriaceae bacterium, assembly GCA_963820245.1. Taxonomy (GTDB): domain Bacteria; phylum Acidobacteriota; class Terriglobia; order Terriglobales; family Acidobacteriaceae; genus Telmatobacter. The sequence continues at coordinate 30,351 of CAWFZC010000007.1, forward strand.
AAAACTCGCCAAAGTCCTCAAGGTGACGATCAGTGACAGAGGGAAATTGGTTCCGATTGAGTACGGAGATTGGGACAAGGTAATCACAGTCAGCCGCATCAAGATAGGCGAAATGCGCAAGGTTCCGGCAGGTCCAAAGAAGGTGGAATCGCTGAGGCTGTATTCAAACATCGCGGATCACTGCGAATACATGAAAGACATCTGGCGAAACGAAGTCTCGCACACACGTCGGCAATACAGTGGGCCTGAGAGTTTGGGCGTTATGAACCGAGTGTGTGAATTTATGCTCTCGGTTCCGATGAAACCAAAGACACATAAAGCGCCTCCCGGCGTATCATAGAGGCGATGGACAAGGCTCGAAGGTCTCCCGAATTCGACAGGTTTAACTCGCTCGTGGGTAAGGTTCTCTCGGTCCCGCCGGAGACGTTAAAGCGCCGTCTGGAAGAGGATCGAGAGACCTGCAAGCCAAAGAAAAAGAAGGGTAAAGCCAAGGAAACCCCGCCCCGTTGACTTCGGGTTTTTCCGTGGCATTCTCAAGTCATGGAAGAACCAAAAACACTCCAAGAAGCAATTCTCTACTTTGCCGATCCTGACCGCTGCATTGCGTATCTTGCTGCAAGCCGCTGGCCTGATGGCGTGGCCGTGTGTCCTACCTGTGGCCGCAAAGACGTGTCCTACGTGGCAAAGCGCCGAGTGTGGCAGTGCAAGAGCCGTCACCCTAAATGCCAGTTCTCTATCAAGGTCGGAACGATCTTTGAGGACAGCCCAATTCCGCTCTCGAAGTGGCTTGCGGCCATGTGGCTGATAGCCAACTGCAAGAACGGCATTTCGTCCTGGGAGATTCACCGGGCGCTCAGAGTTACTCAGAAAACCGCATGGTTCATGCTGCATCGGGTCCGGCTGGTAATGAAGGATGAACGCGATTTCAAGTTTGGTTTTGGTGGCCCGGTAGAGTCGGACGAATGCTACATTGGACCGAATCCTGCCAAGATGCACCGCAGCCGCAAAGCTAAGCTCCAAGCTCAACAGACCTTTGGAGAGCGGACGGATTCCTATGTGGGTAAGACAGCCGTGCAAGGCGTCCTAGACCGTTATTACCGACAGGTACGAACCAGGGTACTGCCCGATGTGAAGCGGGAAACGCTGCAAAACATGATTCTCGACAATGTGACCCCGTTTGCGAAGGTCTACACCGATGAGGCGGTTCAATACGACAAATTGGGCAAGAAGTTCGTTCACAAGGTCGTCAATCACATGCAGGAGTTTGTGAAGGGCCAAGTGCACACTCAGGGAATCGACAATTACTGGAGCCTGTTGAAGCGGACTCTTAGGGGAACGTACATTGCCGTTGAGCCTTTCCACCTAGACCGCTACCTGTGTGAACAGGCTTTCAGATACAACAACCGTGCAACGAAAGACAACCCGATAGACGATGGGGACCGCTTCGCTCTTATGGTTTCGCAGATTCTAGGCCGCCGCTTGAAGTACAACGAACTGACCGGCAAAACCGCAGCGAGGCAAGGCCCAGAAGAAACGGCAGGGTAGAGGAAAGCGTAAGAACCTATGAGATCACTGGTGTTGGATTTCGATTTCACGATCTTGGCTCCGTCTCTAGTATTCCTCCTAATAGCGCTTTGGAATGCGATCCAAGTGTACCGTTGGCCAACCGAGAAACTGCTAAATCGAAGACCGCAGCTTGAGGAAACCACGGAACGCGCCGATTGGGAATACGAACGTCGAGAAGAAAAGCGGATTGCCAGAATCTTGATCTTTGCATGGGCAATCGCCTTGTTGCTGATCTGCGCTGTATTGCTTATGAGTGACAGGTGGGAGTTAGAGGTTGCCTTTCAAGTGTGGCAGGTTCTAAGGTTTGTTAGTTTCTTCGCGTTCCTTTTCGCAATGCTGATGGCTTGGCATTATGCGCGTAGGCAAGAGCGACTAAAACTAATCGCCTGCCTCTTGGCGATGCTACTCATAGCTGCCAGTGGCGAGCACTTTTCCCACCAAAAAGATAACGCCCAAAGAATTGTTTGTCCGGGGTGTGAGGACACCAAATCGGACGATCAGTAACTCCGATTGAGATTCTTATGGCAGAGACTCAGAGACTTGTGGGACTATTCCAAATAGGAGAACTATATGGCATCGACTGTAGGGCAATTAGCGGAGCGAGTGAAAAGCCGGGCCAAGGAACGTTTCAACGAAGATGTTCAAGGAGTCAGGGATGCCTGGACCGCAGAAAAAAGAAGCGAAAGGGGCTGGTATCGGGCCACACGCCATCAACTAGGGCTGGATAGTAGATCTGGTCAAAAAGCCGCAGCCGGAAAGAGAAAAACTTCCCCGCAAAGAAGTGGTGCTTCGGGGCGATAGGTGGTATTCAGATGACGGCAGCTTATCGGGTAGTAGTTGCAGATCGTAAAGAAATGGCGCAAGTAACCATCGTGTGCCCTGAATGTAGTGCTGAACTATCTATAGCAATAGAAACGGCAGGGGTTCCAGAGAGCTGTCCATCCTGCCAGATGCGGTACACGAAGATGATGGTCGATGGACTGATTGCATTGGGGAGATTCCATCGGGATGCGACCATCGTCGAAGAACAGATCGGAAAACCCCTCTTTAGGTTTGCAATCAAAGAGAAGGCCTAGCCGGAGGTCTTACTGCGCGGCTTTCAAGTATTTCTCGACCTCTTCGTTCGTCATTAACTCGAAGCTAAATTTCTCATCCCCAATATCCCACTCGTAAATCTCAGGGCGATCTTCCGGGGCGAAGTACTCGCGCAGCCGTTGAATCTTGGCAACGCGCTTCTGCTGGCCTTGGCTTATGTCCATGCTGCAATCCTACCGCGATAGCCGCCCAAAGCCGCAAAGAGAAGAACTCCCCTAGATACAAAGGTTTCGCGTGAGCCTGATGAAAAAGGTATATTGCTGCCTCTGCATCCGCTGAACGGCAAAGGGCCGGCGGAAGAGATGGCGGCGCGGTTGCGCACGGCTGACTGCTCCACGGCGAACGACAATGCGGCCGGGCTGCGCGGCGGCGGGAGCGCACTGGAGCATCTGCGCAAGATCATGGCGGCTTCAGGCGATGGATTCATCGTGCTATTCCGGCTGAGCTGCCTTGAAGTGATCAGCCAGCGCTTTGGCCCGGAGGCTGTGGAGGATTGCCTGATGGCGGTGTCGGCCTATCTGACGGCCGGACTGCAAAGCAGCGATTCCATCTACCACTGGAGCGACTCGGCGCTGCTGGCAATTTTGCAGGGCAGGTCGGGCGAGGCGATTCTGTCGGCGGAGCTGGAAAGGATCATGGCGCAGAACCGTGAGAGCAGCATCAACGTCGCGGGCCGGACGATCATGCTGCGCATCCCGTTGACCTTTGAAGTAACGCCGATCAGCCGTCTGCGCTCGGCTGATGATTTGTTGAGATTTTCAGCCCGTTAGTTCCACGAAAGGTGAGACCCGTGAATTCTGTGCCGCAGGCCGAAGACAAGCGCGAGAAGCTGCAGACAGCGGCCAGCCTTGCGACCGACCCGATTGACGAATTGCCACTTCCGTACATTGAAATGGACGCCTTTGGCATGGTGACGCGCGCCAATCGCGCAACCATGGCGCTGCATCCGCCGGAGCGCGGCGAGCTGGTGGGCAAGATGGCGTGGGATTTTATGGCTGCGGACGAAAAGGACCCGAGCTTTGCTGCTTATTGCACGACGATGGAAGGCGGTGCGGAGCCGGAGGTGGTGCGGCGCTCGCTCTATCGACCGGTCAGGGCAGTTCAGAACCTATGAGCTGCACCGCAAGCTGATGCGCGACGAGATGGCGCCGCGGCCGGCATGCGGGTGATCTTTGTGGATGTGACGGAAAAGGTGAAGGCCCTGGATGAGGCTCACCGGACGCGGTTGTGGCTGGAGAGCATCATGGAATCGGTGTGCGAGGCCGTGATCGTCACCGACTCGGTGGGCTTTATCCGCGATGGCGAATCCGGCGGCGGAGAAGCTGCTAAGGAGGAGTCCGGGCGAGTTGGCGGGCATGCTGATTGAAGAGGGACTGCCGATTACGGAATACGCGGCGGGCAATCGATCGGAGCTGCAGTTCACCAGCTGGCTTGAATCTCCGTCAAGAGGTACGGCGACAGTGCTCGACCGGCAGCGAGAAGGAGATTCGCGTGGAGCTGAGCACGTCGCCGATCTTCGACAAGGAGACACGGATCGACGACAGGTGTGGTCTACATTTTGCGGACGCTCTAATGGTGCGCGGAGAAGCGACTAACCCATGGCTGCGAGGACTGCATCGGCAAACTGGCTGGTGCCTGCTGAGCCGCCCACGTCCCGCGTGAGTGTCTTGCGCTCGGCGTAGACCGTCTCGATTGCCTTCTGCACTTTGTCCGCGGCCGCGGGTTCGTCGATATGGCGGAGCATGAGCACCGCCGACTGGAGCAGCGCGGTGGGGTTGGCTACATCCTTGCCTGCAATGTCAGGCGCGGAGCCGTGAACCGCTTCAAAGATGGCGCACTCCACGCCGAGGTTGGCTCCGGGGACCAGGCCCAGGCCGCCGACGAGGCCCGCGCAGAGATCGCTGACGATGTCGCCGTAGAGATTTTCAAGCAGCAGCGTGTCGTACTGGAAGGGATTCATGACGAGCTGCATACAGGTGTTGTCAATCAGCTGCTCGCCGTAGAAGATATCCGGAAACCCTTCAGCCACCTTGCGGGCGCAACGCAGAAATAGGCCGTCGGAGAGCTTCATGATGTTGGCCTTGTGGATGGAGTGGATTTTCTTGCGGCCGTGCTTGCGCGCGTATTCAAAGGCGAACTTGGCAATACGCGTGGAGCCTTTTTCGCTGATCACCTTGATGCTTTCGACGACGCCGGGAACCACTTCGTGCTCCAGGCCGACATATTCGCCTTCAGTGTTTTCGCGGACGATGATGAGGTCGACGCCGGGCCAGTGGGTGGCGAGGCCGGGGAGATTTTTGATGGGGCGGAAGTTGGCGAAGAGGTCAAACTTTTTGCGGAGCGTGACGTTGATGCTCTTGAAGCCGCCGCCGATGGGGGTGGTGACGGGCCCCTTGAGCGCGACGCGATTGCGCTCGATGGATTCGTACAGCGCGGCAGGAATGTATTCGCCGTGAATCTCGAAGGCTTCAGCCCCGGCCGCGTAACGTTCCCATTCGAACTTGACGCCGGTGGCTTCAAGAATGCGAACCACTGCGTGCGTGACTTCCGGACCGATGCCGTCACCGGGGATGAGTGTGATCTTGTGGGACTTTTGTTCTGGCATTGTTGGTTCCTCTTAAATTCTCAGCTTCTGGCTTTCGCTGCGCCCCTCCGGGGCGCATTTTTTCTTTGGCTGGCATTCCCAGCATTCCGTCCGCTGCGGCGGACTCCATGCTGGGCTATTATCGTTCGCTCCCTGCGGGAGCGGTGAACTGCTGGGAGCCGCAGCGTCGATCTACCGTTTTGCCTTGCTACTGTGACTCTTCAGCAGGCCTTCCAGTTCTTCCTTGAATTCGCGCACGTCTTTGAAGTCGCGGTAGACGGAGGCGAAGCGGATGTAGGCGACGGTGTCGAGGCCCTTGAGATGCTCCATGATGAGCTCGCCGACTTCGCTGGTGGTGCGCTCGCGCTCAGGAGCGTCTACCAGGTAGGCTTCAGTGGCGTCCACAACTTTTTCGAGCTGCAACGAGGAGATCGGGCGTTTTTCGCAGGCGCGCAGCAGGCCACTCAAAACTTTCTGGCGGTCGAAGCGCTCGCGCCGGCCGTCTTTTTTGACCACCATGTAGGGAATTTCGTCGATGCGCTCGTAGGTGGTGAAGCGGCGGTTGCAGCGCTCACACTCGCGCCGGCGGCGGATCGAGTCGGCCTCCTTGCTTTCGCGCGAGTCGACCACTTTATCCTGCCCGAAACCACAATAGGGACATTTCATGTTTAGCTTGATTTTACGGCATCGGCGGGGTCATTGCGGAATTTGGGGCACATCCATTCTTTACCCCGGCGCTTGAGGCGAACCGCGTGTCAGGCTGCGGAGCTGTGGCCGGCGCATTGCATGACGCCAAGAAAACGTGTCCACGGGCCGACAGCCTCGCGGTACTGGACTGCCATGATACGCGCGATCTGGTGGAGATGGTTGAGGTCGTGGGCCGCCCAGGTGGCCAGCAGCTGAGATAGAGTGACCTCGCCGAACGCAGGGTGGTGGCCGCGCCGCTCTAAATCTGTTGCGGTCAGATTGAGCGCGCGCAACGCTTCGAGATTCTGTGCGCGCACCTCGGCGAAGGCCTCGAGCAGCTCTCCCAGCGATTTGCCCTGCTTGAAACGCACGTAGCCGTCGCGCGGGAAGGGCGGGAACGGCTGAGACTGTCCGGCGTGCAGAATCACGTTTGCACGGGGCATCCAGTCGTCGTGCTCGGCGTGGATGAGGTGGGCAACGACAGTGGAGACGCTCCAGGAGCCCTCGCCTTCGTTGGTTTCGGTCCACACGGCGGGCAGGCCGCGGAGGAGTGCGTCAAGAGCCGCGGGCGTGCGGGTGAGGAGAGCGACGGTGTCCTGCAAGTTGTGGTCCATGATGCCTCGCAAAGTGAATGCGATGCGGAAACGAAGCGATCCGTTCAGCTCGACTGGCTTTTGGGTTCACCCTCCGCGAGCAATTCAACCACTTCGTTATGCAGCTTCGGCAGGTAGCTGTGAACGATCTCCCAAACGATATCGTCGCGCACGGTCGCATAGCCGTGGACAATCTGATTGCGGAAAGCGACGATTTCGCTAACGAGCGTAATTTTGTCCCGGTACTCCGGAAAGTGGCGCAAGAGTAGAGAAAGTGCCTCGCCTACAATGCCAAACTTTCGCTCCACCGCCGCGCGAAGCATTTCGTCGCTGAGGTAGCGCTCCAAGTCCGCACCCTCGGTGAAATTGCGAATGCTTTCCGCTGCATTCGCAATGTCCCAGAGAAAGGCTTTCGCTTCACGCTGCATAAAGAACTTGCTGGTGTTCTGCGACTTTCCGAAGAATATAAGGGTTTCGAATCGCGCCATCCTCAACCAGATCGACGGTTCGGAAAAGCAGTTTGCCAAGTGCCTCTCGAAGGCCGAAATAGTTCTTCATCCGCTCCTCAACCGACGCCGCCTTGAATTCCACCAGAAAGTCAGCATCGCTCTTGGCTGGATCGAAGTCGGAGCGCAGAATCGACCCAAAGGCTGCAAGCCGCCGCACACCATACGCACGGCACAGGCTGGCAATCTCATCAAGATTGCGTTCGATCGGGTTTTCCATGACGCTCACCCCCGCAGGATATCACCGCACTGACCCGCGCGGAGCCAAGTTCTGCTCGCCTCGTTAACTGCAAATGCAACAACGGCCTGAGAATCGCTTCTCAGGCCGCTGCCGGTGAACTGTTGGGATTGGACTGGAGGCCTTCGCGCTTTCGCGAACGCCAGAGCCATGACGTGGAACCCGTTACCGGATTCTTGCAGGACTTACCTGGGAGCTGGGGCGCAAGGGCCTCAGGCCTCAGTCACCTCACGTACGATGCAACTGGAACAATCAAATTTCATAGGCTGGATCATCCTCCTTTCCCGTGTAAGCCCTAAGCTAACCCGGAAGGCGGCGGGCGTCAAGCCAATTTGGGCGCCGGTTTTAACAAGCGTTTGCGCAGGGCGCGCTCGCAGGGGATCGAAAAATATCTGGCGACCAGCCACCCGAGAACCCAGGCCAGCGCGAAGACCGGCGGATACCAGAGAAAGCCCCAGCGGACGCCGGTACCACTACCCTTGTACATCCGGACCAGGGTGAGGACGACAAACATGTGCGTGAGGTAGATCTCATAGCTCAGGCGGCCAAACGATCGGAAGGCGGCTGTTGCGGGCAGGGACCACTGCGGCGAGATGCGCGCCTGCCAATGAAAGCCGACCACAAGACAACCGGCAGAGAAGGTGAGGAGCAGAATGACTCCGTTGCCGATCCAGTGCCAGAGAAGATTCTCAAAGCCCAGCACCGCGACGACGCCAATGGCGCCAAGAATCTGGAGCGCGAGCAGCAGGCCCCGGCGTTTAAGACCAAAGCGCGAAGCCACGATTGCGCCGAGTACTCCCATGGCGATGGCCGCCATGCCAGGCAGATAGGCTTTTTCCTTCCAGATGGGGTTGCCAATGATCGAAGCCAGCGCCATGGGCTGCGAAAGCGCGAGCAGGGCCAGGCCCGGCGCGAGAATCCAGTCTTTGCGGAGCAGCAGGCATACGAGGGGGAAGCCGAGATAAAACACTTCCTCAATGGAGAGCGACCAGAGCACATCCCAGTTGGCGGGCAGGTAGCCGGTGTGGCCCTCAAACCAGTTGAGGTAAAGGCCAAACGCGGAAGCGATGGCTTTGGGCAGCGACTGGCCCGGCTGGTTGATGACGTAATCGGGAACGTGCGCCAGGTGAAGGACGGAGAGGACTGCGACCAGCGCGACCAGGCAGGGCACGATGCGCGAGGCGCGGCGCACGTAGAAGGCGCGCACATTGATCGCTCCAAGGCTTCCCCATCGTTCGAGACTGTTAGTTGCGATGAGAAAGCCAGAGACGACGAAGAAAATGAAGACGGCCTCGGAACCGTTGAAGGTGAGGTCGTTGAGGAAGAGGCGGGGGAGAAATGCGGCGAGAACGCCTTGGGTCAGGCGGATGCGGAGTCCCACATGGTTGAAGATGACGAGAATGATGGAGATGCCGCGGAGCAGATCGATCCCTGGGTTGCGTGCCGGGCCGCGTGCCGGATTGTGAGCAGGCGTTGTGGGGCTCATCTGCAAATCCGGCATCCGAACGGTCTCCCAATTAGCTAAAGGGTGCTAGCGCCTTACCACTTCTCCATGTTGACCTTACCATCGTGGCCCAGCACGGAATGCTTTTGGAAGTTCTCGTCGTCACGGATGGGGTAGTCGTTGCGGAAGTGCGCGCCGCGGCTCTCAGTGCGGGCGAGGGCGGAAACCAGAATGGCGCCGGCAACGCTGCTGAGCGATTGCGCCTCGGCGAGGCGGCGGCTGAAGTTGCCCTGTTGGGCGATGGCGTGGAGCGACGCCTCGCATGCCGCGTGGAGTTCAATGCCGCGGCGCAGGGTTTGTTCGTCGCGCAGCAGCCCGGCGTTGGCCCACATACTGGATTGGAGACCGGCAATGACGTCTTCGACGTGGGCTTCCTGGCTGGCCGTCAGGGGGCCGGGGGAAGCTTGCGGTGCACCGAGCGACAGGAGCGGCAGGTTGCCGGCGAGCATGGAGTGCGCGGCGCGTTCGCCGAAGACCAGCCCTTCAAGGAGCGAGTTCGAAGCAAGGCGATTGGCGCCGTGCACGCCGGTGCAGGCTGCTTCTCCGGCGGCGTAGAGGCCGGGGAGCGAGGTTTGGCCGTCGAGGTCGGTGCGTATGCCGCCCATGAGGTAGTGCGCGGCGGGGCGGACGGGAATGAGGTCGCGCGCGAGATCGAGCGAGTGGTGGGCCAGAAAGGCGCTGATTCCCGGAAAGCGCTGGTGGAGGTCGACGCCCATGACGTGGCGCATGTCGAGATAGACAGGCTGCACGCTGCCGTCCGCGCCGATGCCTTCACGGGCGATGGCGCGGGCCACCACATCGCGCGGAGCGAGCTCGAGCAGGGGGTGGTAGCGCTGCATGAAACGCTCGCCGCGATGGTTACGCAGATAGGCGCCTTCACCGCGAAGCGCTTCAGACAGCAGAAAGCGTGGGGCGCCGGGAAGCGACAATGCGGTGGGATGAAACTGGTAGAACTCCATGTCGGCCAGCTCGGCGCCCGCATGCGCGGCAAGGGCGATCCCGTCGCCGGTGGCTACAGCGGGATTGGTGGTGTCAGAGTAGACTTGGCCCGCTCCACCAGAAGCAATGAGAACGGCGCGGGCGGTCACGCGCTGGAATCCACCCTGGGAGGCTTCGTGGCCTGCGCGGGCAACGGCCAGATCGGCACCGACCACGCGACCGGACTCAGTAACGAGATTTGTGGCCATGGTCCACTCGGCAAAGCGGATGCGCTTTTGCTTGCGCGCATGTTCGACGAGCGAACGGCTGATCTCGGCTCCGGTCGCGTCGCCGCCCGAGTGAAGAATGCGCGCGAGCGAGTGAGCGCCTTCGCGGGTGCGAAGCAGTTCACCATGCTCGGTATCAAAGCGCGCGCCCCACTCGATGAGCTCGGCCACGCGGACGGGACCTTCAGCGACGAGCGCCTCGGCGGCGGGACGATAGACAAGACCGTCGCCCGCCTTGATGGTGTCCTCGAGATGAAGGGTTATGTCTTCATCGCCTTCGGTGGCGACGGCGATGCCGCCCTGCGCATAGTGGGTGTTCGACTCGGAGAGCGACTCCTTGGTGACGACAAGGACTTCTGCGTGCTGGGCCAGCTCGACGGCGGCGCGAAGGCCGGCAACGCCTGCACCCATCACAAGAAAATCAACTTCGACGGCCCGTGACATCAGACCTGAGGCTAACAGAGGGGGAGTGGCCGGTGCTCGGCGGCCCATGTACGGAGGTCCGGGCTCTGCAAGTCGGGCTCTTGTAACTCCGAGTCTCGATTGATGCAGTCCCGGCGCGGAATGTGTTAATCTTCGGGCAATTGGCCCCCCTTGGCCGATTCTCCCCGTGGAGGTTTCATCATGGGCCCTATTTCCAGACGAGATTTTGTAAAGACCGGACTTGCAGCAGGCACGCTGGCCGGTGTTGGCTCGCTACCCTTGCTCGCGGAGCGCGGCAAAGCCACCGATTGGGTAACGCTGGGCCGGTCAGGCGTGAAGGTGACGCGGCTGGCGTTTGGAACAGGAACGCACAACGGCAAGGTGCAGCGGGACCTGGGCCAGGATGGGTTCACCGCGCTGGTGCGCCACGCATACGACAGCGGGATCAGGTTCTTTGAGTCCGCGGAGGCCTATCCGCAGATGCACGAGATGCTCGGGATCGCGCTGAAAGGGATTCCCCGCGAGAACTACCGGCTTATGACCAAGATGACGACCGGCGACGGCAAGGACCCGCAAACCAAGATTGACGACCTGCGCAGGGCGGCGCAGACGGATTACTTCGACATCATGCTGCTGCACGTGCAGAAATCTCCGACCTGGGTGAGCGACACCGCCCAGTGGCAGGATGTGATCCTTGAAAACGAGCACAAGCAGACGGTGCGGACGCATGGAGCCAGCGTGCACGGGCTGCCCGCGCTGCGGCAGGTTCCCGGCGCGAAGTGGCTTGAGATCGGCATGATTCGCATGAACCACAAGGGAGTTCACATGGATGCCGAGAACCCGAATACGCGCGGCCTCGGCGATGTGAGCGAAGTGGTGACGCATGTGCATGAAGCAAAGAAGGCCGGGAAAGGCGTGATCAGCATGAAGCTGATCGGCGAGGGTTCGTTTACCGGCCGCGAGGACCGGCAGGCGTCGATGCGGTTTGCCTTCAGAAACGCGGGCGTGCATTGCGTGACCGTGGGGACGAAGAGCCCGGCCGAGGTGGACGAGGCGATTGAGAACTTGAACCTGGCGCTGGGGTGAGGACAGGGACCGAGGGAACAAGGGACCGAGGGAACGAGAGATCGACAGATTTTTTGCGTGGCGGAATGAGGCTGACGCGGTAAGGTCAAAGACATAGGTTGGAGGGATTCAATGGATTCATTGTCACGGCGTAGTTTTATCAAGGCGGGCGTTGCCGCTGGCGCGCTGGCGGGCGGACTGCAGGTACACGCAGAGAAGGAAAAAGCAACCGATTGGGTGACGCTGGGCCGGTCCGGTGTGAAGGTGACGCGGCTGGCGTTTGGCACGGGAACCCACGGCGGGCGAGTGCAACAGGACCTGGGCCAGGAGGGTTTCACAAAGCTGGTGCGCTACGCTTACGACCACGGCATCCGGTTCTTTGAGACTTCGGAATCGTATGACAGCTCGCAGCAGATGCTGGCCGTGGCGCTGAAGGGGATTCCGCGCGAGAGCTATGCGCTGATGTCGAAGGTGACGACGCAGGACGGTGTGGATCCGGTGGCGAAGCTGGACGAGCTGCGCAGCAACTCGAACACGGATTACTTTGACATCATGCTGCTGCACTGGCAGCACACAGCAACATGGTTCGACGACACCAAGCACTGGCAGGATGCGGTGATGGAGGCGCAGGGGAAGGGACACATCAAGAGCCGCGGCGCCAGCGTGCACGGGCTGCCCGCGCTGCGGCAGATGCCGGGCAACAAGTGGCTGGATGTGGCCATGATCCGTATGAACCACAAAGGCACGATCATGGATGCCGAATCATACGACATGAAGGAAATAGGAAACGTGCCTGAAGTTGTGGCGCACGTGAAGCAAGTGAAGAAGGAAGGCATGGGCGTGATCAGCATGAAGCTGATCGGCGAAGGCGCGTTCAACCACGAGGATCGGCAGAAGTCGATGCGGTTCGCTTTCAGGGAAGCCGGCGTTGATACTGTGACCGTGGGCTATAAGAACACGGCAGAAATTGACGAAGCGATCGACAATCTGAACCTGGCGCTGGCGTAAGGACAGGGGTCAGAGATCAGGGGTCAGGGGTCAGAAAAACTTTGGCGTCTAACGCACAGCGGTTCAGAGAAGCTGCTTCCGAGATTTTGAAAACTGCAAATATCAGCTTAGAGGTTTTTGGGGTTCCTGATCCCTGACCCCTGATCCCTCGCCGCCCCTATCCACGAGGCTACGGCGCAGACTGCCAGGATTGCGCCGATGATGGCGAGCGACAGGGTGATGGGCACTTGAAGCCAGCGCGCGGCGAGCATCTTGAGGGCGACGAAGCCGAGTAACGCGGCCAGACCGAAGTGCAGGTAGCGGAAGCGATCGAGCAGGGCGGACATGGCCATGTAGAGGGAGCGCAGGCCCAGGACTGCTGCGATGTTCGACGTGTAGACCACAAAGGGATTGTGGGAGATGGCGAGCACCGCGGGAATGGAATCCAGAGCAAAGAGCAGGTCAGTGACTTCGACGGCCAGAATGACCGGCAGCAGCGAGCCTTTGGCCGGCTGCAGTTTCCTGATCCAGTCAGGGATTGCGGCGCGGGCAGAACCGCCCTGCAGCAGCCGCCAGGCAGCATAGAGCAGAAAAAGGCCGAAGATCCAGGTGACCCAGTCGAAGCGCTTGATCAGGGTTACGCCGAGGGCGATGAAAAGTCCGCGGAGCAGAACAGCCCCGCCAACTCCCCAGACAAGGGCCGTGTGCTGGCGTTGCGAACTGATGCGAAAGCCCTGAAAGAGAACCATGAAGACAAAAAGATTGTCGACACTGAGCGAAGTTTCGATGGTGTAGCCGGCCAGAAACTCCAGCGCGGACTGGTGCCCCTGGGCGTGGGCGATCCAACCGGCAAAGCCGAGAGCGGCGACCAGCAATGCGGCGGTAACGGACCAGGCAACCAGCTGTGCATGGCGGGATGGCATGCCGGTTGAGCAGCCAATCGGCAACCAGCAGCAGCAGAACCACCGCGTGAAAGCCCAGCCCACCATGTCCAGGAAACGCCCGCAATCATAGGTGGATGCTACAGCATGGCTGGCGGCGAGGCCGGCGCTGGCGCTCCCACAGGGCGGGACGGGAATCAATAGGCGGTGACGCGGAACGGCTTCTCGGCCGCATCTACAAAGTAGAGGCCGAAGCTGGAAAAGGCGAGGCTGAAGCGTTGAGCAACAAACCCCACAGCGACAGATAGCAGGCGGATGAGCGGCCGCTTGAGCCACAGCACCGGGAGCGGGGACGACGGCCGCGGGTGGTGATTGTCGGCGGAGGATTCGCGGGGCTGCACGCGGCAGGGCGCTGGCGCAACTGCCGGTGGATGTGACGGTGGTCGACCGCGCAACTATCACATTTTCAGCCGCTGCTCTACCAGGTGGCGCTGGCGGTGCTGTCTCCGGCCGACATCGCGCAGCCCATCCGCACCATCCTGCGCCGCCAGGCGAACACCGAAGTGCTGATGGACGAGGTGGTGGGCATCGACGTTGGCGGCGCGGCGGTTGAGGCTGGCGAGCGGCGCGCGGCTGGCCTACGACTACCTGGTGCTGGCCACCGGCGCCACGCACTCTTACTTTGGCCACGAGGAATGGGCGCCGCTGGCGCCGGGGCTGAAGACGATCGAAGACGCCACCGAGATTCGCCGCCGCGTGCTGCTGGCCTTTGAACTGGCCGAGCGGCAGATGGTGGAGCATGGCTGGCATCCGCCGCTGAATTTTGTCGTCATCGGCGGCGGGCCGACCGGCGTGGAGCTGGCCGGCGCCATCAGCGACATTGCGCAGCTGTACATGCGCACGATTTCCGCCACATCGACCCGACGCAAGAGCCGGGTGCTGCTGCTGGAGGGCTCGCCGCGGGTGCTGGCGGCTTATCCGGAGGACTTTCGGCCAAGGCCGAAGAGCGAACTGAAGCAGCTGGGCGTGGAGGTGCATACCGAATACCACGTGACCGGCGTGGGGCCGGGCTGGGTGGAGGCCGGAGGGCGAACGCATTGGCGGGTGGATGCGGCGGTGACGCTGTGGGCGGCGGGAGTGCAGGCTTCGCCGCTGGGCAAGCTGCTGGGCGCGCCGCTGGACCAGCGCGGCTGCGTGCTGGTGGACGACCGGCTCAATCCGCCGGGCCTGCCGGAGGTTTTTGTGCTGGGCGACCTGGCGCACTTCGAGCAGGACGGCCACCAGGTGCCCGGCGTGGCGCAGCCGGCGATGCAGATGGGCGACCACGTGGCGCAGCATGATTGCCGCCGACCTGGCCGGGAAGCCGCGGCCGGCGTTCCGTTACTTCGACAAGGGCGACATGGCGACCATCGGGCGCATGGCCGCCGTCGCCAAGGTCGAGTGGCCGTTCAAGGCGCACATGAGCGGGTTTCCGGCGTGGTTCACGTGGGTCATGGTGCACATCTTCTTCCTGATCGGCTTCCGCAACCGGCTGTCGGTGTTTGCGCGTGGATCTGGACATACTTCACGTTCACGCGCGGCGCGCGGCTGATCACCGGCGATCAGCGGCTGCCGGGGTGGGAGGAGCAGATCGGCGGGTGTGAAGGACAAGGAGAGTGAGCAGGTCTTAGCTTCTAGCTCCTCAGCTCTTAGCTGGGGCGAAGAGGCGTCCGAGGCTAGTTCAAGCCCAACTGGGTTGCCTGCACGGCGCAGCCGCCGCTCGTGGCACCGACGCCGACACCACCGCTGGGCGCAGGGCATTTGATCGCGCCTGTTGCCGACCCCTGGAAAGTGAAGTAGATTTGCGATCCGCCGTTCAACGCCGAGTTGTCGATTGCAATGCCGCTTGTGCCACCGACCGTCGCCAATCCGGCTACAGGAGTGCCCGTGGCGGCGCCTGCAAGAACATCGTAGTTGTACACGCAAGAGCCGGCGCATCCGGTGCTATTGCCACCGGCAAGGACGCTCATGAAAAGCCAGTCATGGTTTTCGCTCACGGCCGCGCCGCTCGAGTGCGTTGCCGCCGTCGTGCCCAGCTGCCCTCGGGTTACTGTGAAGTTCAACGGCGGACCGATATTGATAGCGGTGAGCCTCATGATTTCCGAATCGATCTGGATGTAATAAGGGGTAATGACGCCCACCGTAAATCCAGTGGTTGCATTCACATCGGCGGCTGTGGCCGTAGTGGTCGTAATGCCCGCGCTGAGCGTGGTGCTTGCCGAGGTTCCGTAGAATTCCGTGATGGGCGAACAGTCAGCGGCGCTGCCGACAGTGCCTACTGGGGTACTGAATGTGCCCACAGAGCCAAGGGCTATTGGAACCTTGTAGATCCTTCCATCCACGCAGTCGTAGATGTTTCCCGTAGTGCCCGTACCGGAGTAATAGGTATTGTCAAACGCGCCGGCTCGGGGGACACCGGTGTTTGGTTGTTGGCGCCGCCATTTGCAAAGCTCAGAGGGGTGCCGTAGCCTGGGTTGGCAACCGAGGTGCCGACGGCGAATCTGTTGATGTAGCTATTGTGCGCGGGGGGGCCGGCATCACAGCCGTAGGCAATGAAGTCGTAGACGTATTCGGTGGTCGAGTCCACGATGGGCGGATCTTTGAAGCCGACACCGCACTCCATCTGAGTTGAGTTGAGGACCGAGCCTGTCGGGGTCGTCGCATTAATGGAATGCAGGTAGCCGGTTCCATCGTTGACGAAGAGGAGGCCCGACGTGCTGTCGTAAACTGCGCGTGAGGACGGTCGAAGTCGGCGTCGCCTCTGTAACGACATGGATAGGCCATCCACCCGTGGTCACTTCCGCCGGTGTGCCGTTAAAGACACCCGTAAATTTGTGGAGGTATCCAAGGTCGTCGCCAACCCAGAGGGTATCGGACCCGCGAGCATAATTGTAGAAGGGCGGCGAGTTTGTGTCGTTGGGAGTGGTGGCACCGTCGTTGGCGAATTGCAGTTCGAGTTCGCAGGAGGTTGCGCCGATTCTGCAGCTGGCGTAAGTAGCACCGGCCGCAGTAACCGTGTCGGGCGTGACCGCGGTGGTTGCAGAAGTGCCCTGACCAGCCTTGTACTTGAGAACTACGAGGCTCGCTTTGCTCGCGTTCGACTGCACAAAGGCAGCCTGATAGCCATCCTCAAAAAGAACGACCGAGGTCGATACGGTTCCGCCTGTGTTGTAAGACCAGTAGACCTGCGGAATCGTAGATGTGCAGAACGTGTAGATGTTGTCGAAGGCAACGACACTGGCTTGAGTGGCGGACGGGGTCACGCTGGTGTTGTACACCACGTAGTCTGGCTCGGAGGCTCCGGCGCAGTTCAGCGTATTGCTGTCAAAGGAGTATTTTGCCGGGTACATGCCGGCACCGACAGCAGCGCTTGCACTGCCGAGAGATTGGCCCCAGAGACCGCCGGATTCGGCCTCGCGCCGTCTCCTGAACTCCTGCTGCCGGTCGTTTGGCTCCTGGTGGCGGTGGCGCCGGGTAAGATGCATCTGGTAGCGGGGATCGTTGACGGTCTGAAACCAGTGGTCGTAGGTGCCTTTGCGCATGGCATCTTCGGCCGTTCCGGGATTGGAAAAAATAAGGTGGTGGTGGCTCCAGTCGTAGGGCACGCCGTGGGGCAGGGCCGGGAGCTGGCCGTGGTCCTGGTCCTGGGCCGTGAGCGTCCTGGCCGCCAGGGCCGTAGCCAGGATCAACAGGAAAATATAAAAGGGCCGAAGCGCATCGACGTACCAAAGCCGAACAGGCTTTGGGGGAAAAGAGAAGTTCAACGTCATAACGGACCTCCGCTCCTTCTATGAATCGGGCACTCACCAGGGCAATTTGATCAAGAAGAGAAGATCGTCGGCCCGTATCTCGCGCGGACCCGTGCCTGCATCTGATGGTACGTGAGGGATGGAATAAACGGCAAAAGACGAAAGGAGTTTGGGGTGGAAAAGGCGGTACGCAATCTTATTAGGGATAAATCGTACCGGAGCCGGCAGAGATTCGTTGCGATCGGAGTTCGGGATGGGTCTGATTGAGTGGGGTTTGGCGGCTGGCCGGTCGGGTAAACTAGTAGAGCGATGCTTGATCTGGGGTTTGTCAGGGCCAATCTGGAAGTGATTGAAGAGAAACTGCGTGCGCGAGGGGCGGACCCTGTGGCGCTGCTGGGGGATTTCCGCGGTCCTGGACCAGAACCGGCGCGAGGCGATTACCACCTCAGAACGGCTGAAGGCCCGGCGCAACGAGTTGAGCCAGCGGGTTGGCACGCATGAAGAAGGCGGGGCTGGACGCCACGGCGGTGATGGATGAAACCCGCCAACTGAAGGACCAGCTGGACGAACTGGACCAGACCGCTGCCCGGCTTGATGAGCAGATGCGGCTTTCGCTGGCGCGTATTCCCAACCTGACGCGGGACGAGGTGCCGGCGGGGACCTCAGAGGCGGACAACCAGACGGTGAAGACCTGGGGCGAGAAGCGCAGCTTCGACTTTGAGCCCAAACCGCACTGGGAAGTGGGCGAGGGGCTGGGGATTCTGGATCTGGAACGGGCGGCCAAGCTCTCCGGCGCGCGATTTGCGGTGTACATGGGCGCGGGAGCGCGGCTGGAGCGTGCGCTGATCAGCTTTATGCTCGACATGCACACGCAGAAGCACGGCTACACGGAGGTGCTTCCGCCGTTCATGGTGAACTCGAAGTCGCTGTTCGGGACCGGGCAACTGCCGAAGTTTGCCGAGGACCTTTTCCGCTGCTCCGACGCGGACGCCGAGGCTGCCGCGCGGGGCGAGTTCAAGGACAACGACCACTGGCTGATTCCTACAGCCGAAGTTCCGGTGACCAATCTTTATCGCGACGAGATTCTGGACGACGCGAAGCTGCCGATTCTGTTGACGGCGTACACGCCATGTTTTCGCGCCGAGGCCGGTGCGGCGGGCAAGGATACGCGCGGCATTATCCGCCAGCATCAGTTTCAAAAGGTGGAGCTGGTGAAGTTCACGCGGCCTGAAGATTCAAACGCGGAGCACGAGAAGCTGACGCGCGACGCGGAGGAGATTCTGGAAGCACTGGAACTGCCCTACCGGCGGATGCTGTTGTGCTCGGGCGATACGGGCTTTTCCGCGGCAAAGACGTTCGATTTGGAAGTGTGGCTGCCGGGCCAGCAGCTTTACCGGGAGATTTCGTCCTGCTCGAACTTTGAGGGCTTTCAGGCGCGGCGGGCGAACATTCGCTACCGGGCGGCAAGCGGACCGGCGGCCAAGGGGAAGCCGGAGTTTGTGCACACGCTGAACGGGAGCGGGCTGGCCGTGGGGCGTACATGGCTGGCGATTCTTGAGAACTATCAGCAGGCCGACGGAACGGTCGTGATTCCTGAAGCGCTGCGACCCTGGATGGGTGGAATGGACCGGATTACGCACCGGACCAGTTAGTAAAGGAACGTGGTATGGAACCGATAAACACAAGCGTCAAAACCGAGTTGGCGAGCGTTGAACCGAAGCGCAGCGTCAAGCAGATTTTGATGAGTTATTTCTACTGGACTTATCCTCGCGGAAGTTTTCACTACGACGTGATGGTGACGCTGATTCTGTTGTTCGTCTTCATTACGCCGCACCTGTGGAACTACGGGGACAAGGCCTCGTCAAGCGCAGGGCTGCTGCATCCGATTGAGCTGACGGGCGACGGCGGTCACGGCATGATCGTGACGGTGCAGTCCGCGGATGTGAATGTGCCGGCGGGCGCGCCGGACGCGGTAGTGAAGAAAGCGCTGCGCACGGCCATTTTGCCAGTGACCGGCGACGCGGTAGTGGTGGAGCGCTGGATAACGGTCCAGGATGCCCAGGGAAATACGTTCTGGAAGATCTGGGCTCACCGCTAGACCGAATTCTCGCCGATTCAAAATTGGCTTCAAAACAAATCCGGTGATGGACGCGAGAGAAAGAACCCGCATCAAAAGGACATTATGTTCGCAAGAAAGATTGTATTCGCTGCATTTTTCGTCCTGGCCCTGGTGCCGGCCCGCGCCACATGGGCCGCGGACGATTTGCAGAAGGTGCTTGCCAGGCTCGATGCCGCATCGGCCAACTTCCACACCACGACGGCGGATTTCCAATTCAAGACAGTAACGACAGTGCCCATCTACGACGAGGATATCCAGAAAGGGACGGCCTATTACAAGCGCGAAGGCAAGTCGTTCCAGATGGCCGCGCACATTGTTGAGGTGAATGGCAGCAAGGCGCCGAAGGATCTGACCTATTCCGGCGGCAAGGTGATGCTGTTCGATGCGCTGAGCAACACGGTGCGGGTGATGAATGCCGCGAAGTATGAGAGCTACCTTCTGCTGGGCTTTGGCGCCAGCGGCAAAGAGCTGGCTGACAAGTGGCAGATCAAGTACCTGGGCACGGAGATGCTGGACGGCGTGAAGACCGACAAGCTGGAACTGATCGCGAAGGACCCAAATGTGCTGAAGCTTTTTCCGAAGGTGACGATCTGGCTGGATACAGATCGCGCAGTCAGCCTGAAACAGGTGTTTGACGAGGGCCAGGGAGTGACACGGACGTGCACGTATGCGCACATCGTTACCAACCAGGCCGTGCCGAAGGACGCGTTTACGCTGAAGACCAACAGGCAGACGCAGACCATCAAGTAAGGCGCCGGTCAGCTTGCGC
The DNA here is from genome assembly GCA_963820245.1 of uncultured Acidobacteriaceae bacterium. Classification (GTDB taxonomy): domain Bacteria; phylum Acidobacteriota; class Terriglobia; order Terriglobales; family Acidobacteriaceae; genus Telmatobacter. The sequence goes on from CAWFZC010000007.1 coordinate 50,361, forward strand.
GGCGGAAGAGTGCACCCGTCGAGAATACGAGCGCGCTGAGAGCAACGCCGCCGAGAGCGAACAACATAGGGAAGCATTCGAGCGTGTAACGTGTCTCGGGCGCTTCAACCGTAAGCAGGAGCGCGCTGCGCAACAGCACGTAAGCCAGCATGGCAAGACCGAAGCGCGGCCTGAGAGCAAGGCCCACGGCGGCCAGCAACAGATAGAGCGCATTCAAGCCCGCATATTCCCAACTGAAGCGGGTTTCAGCTTTGTGGCGGGCATAGACCCACCAGTCGAGGTCGATATTCAGATTTTCAACGCGAGGACGCAAACCCATGTCCGCCAGGCGGCCGAGTGGCAGGACGAGGTAATAGCGCAGCGGATGGGCGTTGATGCGTTCGCGGGCCAGCGCGGCAAAGCGCGCGTCAATATCGGGCGCAATAAAGCTGGCGTGGTCACGGTTGTTGTAGTCGGAGATGATGGCGGCGGTTTCGGCGAACTGTGCGGGCGAGTCGAAGGCGCGCGCGGGCAACAGGCTGATGTCGAGCGGGTCGCCCGGGGCCTCCCAATACACGTTGTAAGTGCAGGTGAAGTCGAGGCACCAGGTTTTGATCCATCGCTGCCAGCCGGGATCGGAGCTTTGACCGGGATCGACGGCATAGCGCGGCGCGAGCGGCTCAAAGACATGAAAGACGCGCCAATTGCGCAGGGTCCATGCGGCAAAGGGCGCGAGAGCAAGCAAGGCGCAGACGATCGGAATGGACACCAGCTTTACGATGGGGGTCCGCAATGCTTCGCGTTTTTTGAAGACAGCGATCGCGAGCGCAGGAACAAACGCCACAGCTGCCAACACTCCATCGGGCCTGAGGAGCGCAGCGTAGGTGACCCCGAATGTGAACGCGAGTGCACTGGGCCAGCCGGGCCGATCGCAGAAGCGGGCCATGGCCCACAAGGCCAGCGCCAGCGAGAAAAGCGTGAGCGCCTCAGTGAGTGGAACCACGGCAAAGGACGCAGTGAAGGGACACAGGCAGGCGATCCAGAGCGTGGCCAGACGCGCGCCCCGCTTGAGCTGCGGCGGGGCGATGCGGCCTGCGAAATCGGCAAGCAACAGGCAGCCGAGCAGTTCAAGAACGATTTGCGGAAGCGTGGCGCGGTAGTAGTTCTCCATGCCGAGGAAGCGAAAACACAGCGCCAGGTAGAGCGGATAACCGGGCAGCCGGATGAGCGTAGGCGAGATGGTTGTGCCCACCATCTCAAGGCCGTAGCGGCCGTCAAGCAGAGTCTTCCCCAATGCTCCGTAGATGAGCGAATCTCCACTGACGAAGAAGAGCCGCTTGAGCATGGCGAGGCGCAAGGCCAGGCCGCCGGCAAGGGGCAGGGTCCACGCAAGGACGAGGGCGAGCATCTGTACGGCCGCCAGGAGCGCGCGGCGGCCCGGTTTGGGCGGCACGGGGGCCGGCTCGCTCAATTGACTCTGGTCGGCTGCTTCCATACGATTCGTACTGTATAGCCTAATTGTTTGCAGGCATTTTGCTTGCCTGGATTTGAAGAAAAACTCTCAATGCCCGATCGCCAAATATTTTTCGACCCGCAACGGAAGCGCTGGAAGCGCCTGCGTCGTATTTTCGACGTGACGGCGGTGATTTCCTGCCTGGTGCTGGTCGGATTCACGGTCAACGTGCTGCGCAATCAGCATTTGCCCGAGTTGCTGCTGCCCATTCCCAAGCACAACTACAAGGCGCTGCCCGAGCGCCAGCCGTTGTTGCACGGCGCCAAGGAGCAGCGGCCGGCGCGCCGCAAGACCGACCGCAAGGCCACCGAAATCCCCTTCAACACGGGCGAAGGTCTGCGCGCTGCCTATTACGTGCAGGACGATGCGGCAAGCTACTCCTCGTTCAAGGAGCACATCCACCAGATCGACATCCTGTTTGCCCAGTGGTTCCACGTGAACGCTCCGTCAGGAACATTGATGGCGATGACCGGGGACAACCTGCATGAGTATCCGGTGGTCGAGGGCAATACCATTCACGACCCCGATGACATGAACAAGATCAAGCACTGGATCCAGTCGCAGGGGGAAGATACGCAGGTTTTTCCGCACTTGAACAACTACAACCCGCGCACGCAGAGCTGGGATGCGGGGATGGGCGATGTGCTGATGGACGAAGGCAAGCGCGCGGTGCTGCGCAATCAGATTCTCCGCTTCTTTGCATCCTATCCGGTGTATCCGGGACTCTCGCTCGACATTGAGAGCCTGAGCGATGACACCGAGCCGGGTTACCTGACCTTTATTCAGGAACTCTACACCGCGATGCACCAGCGCAAGCTGGTTCTTTACGTGAACGTAGCCGCATCAACGCCGGACGACCAGCTGAAGTTGATCTCATCCAACTCGGACGGCATTGTGCTGATGAACTATGACGAGCACGAAGCCAACAGCGATCCGGGCCCGGTGGCGAGCCAGACGTGGTTTGTGGCCAACCTGCAGCGCGTGCTGAAGATCGTGCCCAAGCAAAAGATCATTTGCGCGGTGGGCAACTATGGATATGACTGGACGCTCTCCATTCCTGATCCAAAGAAGGGCAAGCATCAGAGGCCCAAGGTGCTGGACACGGAAGATCTATCGGTCTCGGAAGCGTGGCAGGAGGCATCGGACGCGGACGCCGATCTCGATCTGGACTACGACTCGCTCAATCCGCACTTTGAGTACATCGACGAGGACAGCAACCAGCGCCACGTGGTGTGGTTTCTCGACGGCGTTTCGCTGCTGGACGAAATGCGCGCGGCGCGCGCCCTCGGGTTGCAGACCTTTGCATTGTGGAGGCTGGGCGAAGAGGACAACTCGCTGTGGAACATCTGGGACAAGCCCAGCAGTCCCGATCTGCGGCAGGAACTTAGCGACGTGCCTCCCGGCCACGACGTGGACACGGAAGGCGACGGAGACATTCTGCGCGTGACGGGCCTGCCCCAGAAGGGCAAGCGCACCATTGAAGTGGACACCGACGAACCCGATCCGCGCAAGAAGCTGATCGTGGACGAACACATGGATGTGTATCCGCGGACATACACAATCGAGCAATACGGCTACCACGCCAACGAAGTCGCGCTTTCGTTTGACGACGGTCCCGATCCGAAGTGGACGCCGCGGATTCTTGACGTGCTGAAGCGGTACAACGTGAAGGGCACGTTCATGCTGATCGGCTCAGAAGCGGCGGAGCACGTGGGGGTGATGGAGAGGATCTTCAAAGAAGGGCACGAGATCGGCAATCACACGTGGACGCATCCTGACATCAGCGAAATTTCGGCGCGGCAGCTGGACCTTGAAGTGAAGTTGACAGGTCGCCTTTTTGCAAGCAAGCTGGGCGTGCAGCCACTCTATTTCCGTCCGCCGTACGACATTGACGAAGAGCCCGACACCGACGACCAGGCCAAGCCTGTTGTGAGCATTCAGCAGGAAGGCTACACGATCATTGGCAACAAGATCGATACCGACGACTGGAACGAGCACCAGCGCAAGACACCCGATGAAATTGCGCAGTCGGTACTGGCGCAGTTGCAGACGATGAAGACCAAGCCGCAGTTTCGCGGGTCGATCATCCTGATGCATGACGGCGGAGGCGACCGCTCAGTGACGGTGCGCGCCTTGCCGGTGCTGATCCAGACGCTGCGCGACCACGGCTACACCATCGTTCCGGTATCGGCGCTGATGGGCAAGACGACGGCTGAAGTGATGCCGCCGCTTAGTTTCTGGCAACGCCTCCGCTCCATTCCCGACTCGGTTGCGTTTTCGGCCGTGGACATCATCGGCAACTTCATTGTGATGGTCTTTTTCGCCGGCGACATCCTGATGAGCGCGCGGCTGCTCATTGTGGGCTTGTTCGCGGTGATCGACCGGCTACGCAAGCCGCAACACCCGGCATCGCCCGGATTCAACCCCCGCGTGGCCGTTCTGGTTCCGGCTTACAACGAAGAGACGGTGATCGTCCGTACCATCCGCTCAGTGTTGAACTCCGACTACAAGAATCTGCATGTGATCGTGATCGACGATGGCTCTTCGGACCGCACCGCAGAAGTGGCCCGCGAGGCCTACGCCGCCGAGATTGCGGCGGGCCGCGTGCAGGTGCTGTCGAAGCCCAATGCGGGCAAGGCAGCTGCACTCAACTTCGCGCTGGAGCGAATGAACGAAGAGATCTACGTGGGCATCGACGCCGATACGGTGATTGCCGCCGACGCGATTTCAAAGCTGATTCCTCACTTTGAGGATGGGAAGATTGGCGCGATGGCCGGCAATGCCAAGGTGGGCAACCGCGTGAACCTGTGGACGCGCTGGCAGGCCCTGGAATACATCACGAGCCAGAATTTTGAACGGCGTGCGCTCGATCTTTTCCACGTGGTGACGGTGGTTCCCGGGGCGATTGGCGCATGGCGCACTGCGCCGGTGAGGGCGGCCGGCGGCTACCACCTGAACACGGTGGCCGAAGATGCCGACCTGACGATGAGCCTGCTGGAAATGGGCCTGAAGGTGGACTACGAAGATCGCGCGCTCGCGTTTACCGAAGCGCCCATCGATGCGAAGGGGCTGATGCGGCAGCGATTCCGGTGGTCGTTCGGAACGTTGCAGGCGGTGTGGAAGCATCGCGCGGCGTTTGTGCGCAACAAGGCGATGGGGCTGTTCGCGCTGCCGAATATTTTGATCTTCCAGATGCTGATGCCGCTGGTTTCGCCGTTTATCGACCTTATGTTCGTGTTCGGCGTGGTGAACTTCTTCGTCAACCGCTACTACCATCCGGAGGCGGCATCGGCAGCGAGCCTCGAGAAGTTGATCGTCTACTTCCTCGGCTTTTTGATCATCGACTTCATCACGTCTTCGGTGGCGTTCTCTCTGGAGCGGCGCCACCCGGCCAACAAGGGCGACGGTTGGCTGCTGTTCCACATCTGGCTGCAGCGGTTCGCTTACCGGCAGTTGTTCTCGGTTGTGCTGTTCAAGACGCTGAAGCGCGCGATCGATGGCAAGCCGTTCAACTGGGACAAGATTGAGCGCACGGCGAAGATGAGCAAGGCTACTGAGGCGATTACGGAGTCGGTGGGGTGAGTTGCGGGTGTTCAAGATGGCGAGCGCGGGCGTGGCCGTCTGTCATTTGAGCCGGAAGTTCATCTCGACGTTGACATAGAGAGGGATGGGCTCACCGTTTCTCATCGCCGGCTTGAACCGATATCTGCGCACGGTCTCAACGGCCTTCTCATCCAGTCCGTACCCTAATGGCCTGACTACATGGATGTTTTGTGGCATGCCTTGCGGGTCGACGATCAATCCAATCAAGCTGACACCTTCGATTTTCTTCTCTCGTGCAGCGTCGCTGTAGGGGGCTGCGGGTTGCAAGAGGGGGACGGGTGCTTTCACATCGCCTTCAACGCGAACCACGAGCTTTGCATCAGTACCCGCAATTTTTGGATTCATTGCACCTGAGGTCGGGTCAGCTTCACCCGTAGCACCTGTCAGGATAGCCCCATCCGGAGGCGCCGGCAGACCGCCGAGCTGCTGCGCTGGCACGGACCTCAACTTCAAAAGACTGAGCTTCTTTCCATCGCTGTCCAGGGATTCAACGAGGCACGATTGGATTTTTGCCTCAAGTGACCCCGCAACAACCACGGGTGTGCCGTCATGAGTTCCAGGTGTGAATCGGTCCAGGGCAGCAATTTTCAGGGCAATTTTGTCCAAGTCTGTCCCCAGCGGATGCTGGAACATGATGTTACGGGCACTTCCGGTTTCGTCCACAAGAATTGAGAGTACTACCTTGCCGTCCTGCTTGGAATTGCACTTTTCGGGCGACAGTGGAGGCAGATCAAGGGGAAGAAGTTGAGGCGCAGCCACGCCTGGGCCAACGGAGTAGACCGTCACGCGCTTCTGCTGAGTGCCCGCCTGTGCGGGCACTGAGGTGGGGCTGGACTGCTGTCCACAGGCATAACCCGCGGCGAGCAAAAAGGACACCGCGAATGAACCAAACCGCTGCATGGCTTTCCTCTTATTTGCGAAGGATCATCCTAATGCACAATTCCCAACTCACGGAGCAGGAACGCATAGTCCAGTGCGATCTCTTTCAGGTAGTCGTAGCGGCCGCTTGCGCAGATCATGGTTTGAGCGAAAGTCCTGTTGAGCTCAATCGAACCCAAATCCTTACCGAAACGGGCTTTCCATCGAGCAGAGCCGGCTCGAACTTTGACTTGAGCAACGACGCGACCGCGGAGTGCTGCAACTTGTCACTATCGCAACTGGTAACCTGCGGAGCGGAAGACTTGCCGTGAGAGTCAATCGTCAGAATGATGTCGCAACCCATTCCGCGGATCGACTCAGATGTCACTGCTTCAAAGCCGACGTCCTTGAATTGAGCGACTTTGGGCAGTTCCATTCCCTTGGCGTATGGATAGATGCCGTTCGCATCGGGAGCAATCGATGTAACGTCTGGCGGGGACTTGAAACCAATCTGGAGCCGTCCGGGCAGTTCGTACGATGCGGGTCCCATGGGTCCGCTGATCGCGAAGCTGATAAGCACCTGGACGGTCACCGCAACCGGCTTTCCATTCTTATCCTCCGCAGGCTTAAAGGTATATTTCGAGATCGCGTCGAGGCTATTTGAAGCGAATGCAGAATCCGTACAGCTGACAATGAGGGAGTCGCGCGTGTGGCCGCTGACATCCACCGTTGTTGAGACCAGGCAATTGCCTGGCTTGCCGCCTCGAATTGCAGCTCTCGGAAACTCCGCTTCTGCCTCAAAGATCGGGACGGGCTGGCGAACGACGTTCGGGTTCGCGCCCGCCGTTGACGTAGGCTGTGGGGCTTCCGTGCCAGGGGACTGCGCGTGGCAAGCAAGAACCGCAAGCACGAATACACCGATGGACAGCAACCAGCGCACGAACATGGCCACCCTCTGAAAAACTTTAGCTCACAATCCCCAGTTCCCTCAGCAGGAATGCGTAGTCCAGCGCGATCTCTTTCAGGTAATCGTAGCGGCCGCTTGCGCCACCGTGGCCGGCCTTCAAGTTCGTGACCAACAGCAGCAGATTGCTATCGGTCTTGAGCGTGCGCAGTTTCGCCACATACTTCGCCGGCTCCCAGTACATGACCTGGCTGTCGTGGATCGAGGTCTTTACCAACATGGCCGGATAGTTGGCCGCTTGCAGGTTGTCGTAGGGCGAGTAGCTCAACATATATCGGAAATACTTTTCGTCATTTGGATCGCCCCACTCTTCGTATTCCGGAACCGTGAGCGGGAGCGAGGCGTCGAGCATGGTGTTCATCACGTCGACAAACGGGACGTGGGAGATGACGGCGCGAAACAGGTCGGGACGGAGGTTGACGACGGCGCCCATCAACAAGCCACCAGCAGACCCGCCTTCAATGGCGACGCGCGCGGGATCGCCGTAGCCTGCGGAGGTAAGGTGCTCGACGGCCGCAATGAAGTCAGTGAAGGTGTTGCGCTTGACCAGCATTTTCCCGGCGTCGTGCCAGGGTTCGCCGAGGTCGCCGCCTCCGCGAATGTGCGCGTAGGCCATGACGAAGCCGCGATCGAGCAGACTGAGACGGTTTGAGCTGAAGCCGAGCGGCAACGAATAGCCATACGATCCGTAGCCATAGACGTAGAGGGGATTCCTGCCCGGTTCGCGCTTGTCCTTTCGGTACACCAATGACACGGGAACCTTGACGCCGTCCGTCGCGGTGGCGTGTACACGCTCGCTGGCGTAGAGGGTGCGGTCGAAGCCGCCGGGAATCTCGAGCTGCTTGAGGAGCGTAGAAGCGCCACTCGCCACTTCGTATTCGTAGACCGAACTGGGCGTGACCAGCGACTGGTAGCCGTAGCGGAAGGTGCTGGTCTCAAAGATACGGTTGATGTGGGGCTGGGCGTTGTAGGCCGGCTCGGGGAAATCGATTTCGCCGGCGTGTACCGCTTGCGGGGTGTCTCCATCAAAGGTCCAAAGGCGCAGGCGGGGCAGACCGTCTTCACGCTCGCAGGCAACAAAGAAGCCGGCGAAGAGATCAACTTCCTCGAGCATGATGTCGTCGCGATGCGGGATGAGCTCGGACCAGTGCTCGCGGCCGGGAGTGGCGACGGGCGCGGTGACGAGGCGGAAGTTGCGGCCGCGATCGTTGGTGCGGATGAACCACAGGCCGTTGCGATGATCGATGGAATATTCGTGGTCGTCTTCGCGCGGGCAAATGAGCGTGAAGGCTGCCTTGGGCTGGTCGGCGGCGAGCACCCACGATTCGGTGGTGGTGTGGCTTGCCGCTTCCAGAACCAGGAATTTGCCATCGCGGGTGCGGCCTGCGCCCAGGTTGAAGCGCTCATCGTCGTCCTTGCAGACGACGACATCGGCTGAATGCGGCGTGCCGAGGGTGTGGCGCAACAGCTGGTACTGGCGCTTCTGCTGCTCGTCTTCGACGGTGTAAAAGAGGGTGCGGTTGTCGGCGGCCCAGACGACCGAGCCCACGCGCTCGACTTCACCAGGCAGAGTCTCGCCGGTTTCGAGATCCTTGATGTGGAGCGTGTACTGGCGGAAGCCGGTGGTGTCTGTTGTGTAGGCGAGCCAGCGTGCGTCGTCGGTGATGTCGGTGGCGCCGATGGAAAAGAAGGGTTGGCCCTCGGCGAGCAGGTTGCCGTCGAGGATGACGTGCTCCTCCGCATTGAAAGCAGGACCGGGGGCGCCGCCGCGCTTGCGGCAGTTGATGGCGTACTGGCTGCCTTCCTCTGTGCGCGTGTAGTACCACCATTCGCCGTCACGGAAGGGGACGGAGACATCGGTCTGTTTCATGTGCGAGAGCATTTCCTGGTAGAGCTCTTCGCGCAGGCCGTCGAGAGGCGCCATCACGGCTTCGGCGTAGACATTTTCCGCGTCGAGATAAGCGGTGACCTCGGGAGCTTCCTTTTCGCGCAGCCATGCGTAGTCGTCGGTGAGCGTGACGCCGTGAAGTTGGGTTTCCTTATGATCCTTGCGGGCAATGGGCGGAATGGAATTGGATTCCTGATTCATATCTTCTCCAGTTTAGACGGCAAGCGAGGGCGGGATTCGCTCGAGGGGTTGAGTGTTGTAGATTCCTGATGGGGTGAGCTGCCATGAAATTGCGGCTTCTGTGTGCGTTGGCACTTTTTTCCGGACTCATGATGCGGGCACAAATACCTGGGCAGGGACCGCTGCTTGGCGCGGAGGTGTGGCTGGAACCAGGACAAACGCCGGCGCAGGTGGATGGATGGTTTAAAGATCTGGCCGACGAGCACATGCCGGTCGCGCGGATTTTCATGATGTGGTCGGATCTGGAAACGAAGCCGGGACAGTGGGACTACACGCTGTACGATCAGGCATTTCGCGCGGCGGAGAAGTATCACGTGCGCATTGTGGCCACGCTGACGCCTGGTGGCCCGCCGCCTTTTCTGCATGGCAACGGCAACCAGGGCGCGGGGTATCCGCCGACGGCGGACGCGAAGGCCGCGGCAGCCGTCTACATCGACAAGGTGGTGGAGAGGTACAAGGACAGCCCGGCGCTGGATACGTGGCTATTGGTAAATGAACCGGGCATGGCGCCGGCGGACTATCCGTTGGCCGAAGCGGAATTTCGCACATGGCTTTCAAGGCGGTATTCGAGCATCGCAGAGTTGAATCGCAGTTGGGGATCGGCTTTTGCAAGCTTTGCCGAAGTGCAGCCGAGCGGGAACGAAGGGGACTTTGCAAGCAAGAACCGCGGGCTTGACTGGATCGAGTTCTGGCGCGCGTACCAGACAGAGCAGTTGCAGTGGCTGGCGGAGCAGGTCCGATTGCACGATGCGAACCCGGCGCATGGAATCCACGTGAATCCGCATGCGCTGATGAGGAACCTGGCGAACTTGTCAGACGATCCGGCGGCATGGAGGCCGTTTTTGACGAGCCTTGGATGTTCGATTCATCCGGGCTGGCATTTTGGCGTACTGAATCGCGACCAGTACGCGCTGGGAGTTTCGTACATCAATGATTTGGTCGCGGGAGCTGTTGAGCCCAAGCCGCACTGGGTGACGGAATTGCAAGGCGGCAACAACATCTACAGCGCAAGCAAGCCTATGGATCCGACGCCCGAAGATATTGCGCAGTGGGTTTGGACCAGTATTGGTGCGGGCGCGGACCGGGTGATTTTCTGGCTGTTGAATGCGCGCATGAAGGGGACCGAGGCCGGGGAATGGTCACTGCTGGACTTTGAGCAGCGGCCGAGCCGGAGGCTCGAGACGGCATCGAAGATTGCGCAGGCGATCGACGATCACAAGGACTTCTTCGGCAGAGCGGAGGTGCAGAAGCCTTCAGTCACCGTGATCCTGAGCCTGGAAACAATGACGCTGGAAGACGAGTTTCATGACGCGGATTTTCCGGGCCGCGACACCGAGGCGCACCTCCTGGCGGTCCTGGGCATGTACCAGGCGCTCTCGCAACTTGGAGTTCCGCCGCAGTTGAAGTTCATTGGAGATTTCGATTGGCACGCCAAAACAACTTCGCCGCGCGTGGCCATTTTGCCGGATGAGCGAGCGATCACTAAAGATCAGGTGAAGGATCTGGAAGCTTTTGTGGACAACGGCAACACGCTGGTGATTACGGGACTGACCGGGCTCTACGATCCTCATGCGCTGGCGTGGCCTCTAGCGGGATTTCCGCTGGGGCGGGTGACCGGCGGCGATTTGAAGGAGGTGCACTTCATCGGGCCGACATTGGATTTTTCGATGAAAGAACCGGCCATGACGCTGCCTTCGCATCTGTGGGTAAGCAGCATCGACAATCACACGGCAACGGTGACGGCTGACCACGACGGCGAGATTACGGCGACGGAGCGGAGGGCGAGCAACGGCGGGCGCGTGATCTGGGTTCCTTCGCCGATTGACATTGGCGGTTGGCTGCGCGGGACAGAACCACTGGCGAAGTTTCTGCAGAGCGAGTTGTCGACGAGTTTGGAGCGGGAGCCGTTTCGATTTGAGAGCCCGCAGCCGGGATGCGTTCTGCGCGTGCTGAAGAACGGGAATGCACATGTGAGCGTGGTGACAAATGGCAGCGATTCAGCCAATGGGTGCACAATGCGACACCCGGCTGGCGAGCGTGCTGAGCCGCTTTGGGGGGATGTGCCGGCGGGAAATGGCGAGATGGCGGTTTATTCCCTGCCTCCGCGGGGAACTGCCGTGACGTTATGGCGGTAAATGCGGAGTGGTCGGGCGCGATGGAAGCCGTTTCCGCTTCGCTAGCCTGAGGGAACCTTTTGGCGGCGGCCCGCGTACAATTGGAAGGGATGAACGGCACGCGTAACGCGCAAACGACTGCGATGGGGCTGCTTCTGGCGGCCCTTTTCGTGTTTCCAGCCTCTGGCGCAGTCGCCCAGAGCGTGGACAGCCTTCCCAAACCCACCGACTACGTTAGCGACGACGCCCATGTGCTTTCGGCTGATTCCGTTGCGAAGCTGGACTCGCTTTGCGCGCAACTGGACCACTCGGCGGCGAATGCGCAGATTGCCATTGTGACCGTGCAAACGATGAATGGCGACGATGCGGCCGACTACGCCAACCAGCTTGAAGACAAGTGGAAGATCGGCAAGAAGGGCACGGACAAGGGCGTTCTGGTGCTGCTGGCCGTGGGCGACCACAAGTACCGGATCGATGTGGGCTATGGCCTCGAAGGCATCCTGAACGACGCCAAGGTGGGCGATATCGGGCGGGGGATGATTCCTTACCTGCGTTCCGGCGATTACGACTCTGCCGTGACCTCGGCGGTGGGCCAGGTGGCGAATGTGATTGCCGCCGACGCCAATGTAACGCTGACCAACGAGCCTGTTCCGGCCTCGGAGCCGGAGCCGATGCCGCAGGAACAGCACGGCTTCAATTTCGGCAAGGTGATTCTGATCATTCTGCTGCTGATCTTCTTCGGCGGCGGGTCCATCTTTAGAATGCTGCTGGGGTACGGGCTGTTCTCAAGCATCTTCGGCGGCAATCGCGGCGGCTGGGGTGGAGGTGGAAGCGGCTTCGGCGGCGGTGGTGGTTTTGGCGGTGGCGGTGGCGGAGGAGGCGGCTTTGGAGGGTTTGGTGGTGGAGGTTTTGGCGGAGGCGGGGCTGGCGGTAGCTGGTAGAGTTTCCGCACGAGATTGAGATATGTAGATCCCCGGTCTCAAAGGCGAGACCGGGGGCACCCGGGATTCATCTGATGTTGAGTGGAGCCGGTCGGGCGGAGGATGGGTTTTTCGATTCCCACCCTTGAATCAAGAAACGATTCTAGGATGGGGCACCATCGATTTTGAGTTTGTGAAGGGGTCCGCCGCGGCGGGCCGGAGGAGAAGAGGAGAGTATGAGCAAGGCACTTGGCATTTCATTGGCGGTTGTGGGCGTTCTGGTGGTGGTGGTTCTGATGGTTTTTGGCAGCTTTGTGAGCGCCAAAAACCAGATGGTGGCCAAGGATCAGAATGTGAAAGCGGCGTGGTCTGAAGTGGATGTGCAACTTGAGCGGCGCGCCGACCTGATCCCGAATCTTGTGGAGACGGTGAAGGGATTCACGAAGGAAGAGAGCACGGTCTTCGGCGACATCGCGAATGCGCGCGCGGGCATGCTGAACGCGCAGGGACCGGCGGCGAAGATCGCCGCGAACGGACAGCTGGACGGAGCCCTGGGCCGGCTGCTGCTGCTCACCGAGAACTATCCGCAACTGCGTTCGAGCGACCAGTTCATGCGGCTGCAGGACGAGTTGGCCGGAACCGAGAACCGCATCAGCGTGGCGCGCAAGCGGTACAACGATGCGCTGCAGGACTACAACACGTTCATCCTTCAGTTCCCGAACAGCATCTGGGCGGGGATGGCGGGCTACGCGAAGAACGACGCCTACTTTACCGCCAGCCCGGCGGCGCAAGCGGTTCCCAAGGTAAATTTCTAGAAAAGCGCGCAGACGCAGATAAGGGCCATTCCGCTTGGCGGGATGGCCCTTTCTCGATGATGTTCCGGTGAGAACTGCTCCGAGGCTACTTGTAGGAAGCGATGGCGCTGGCTTCGTCGTCGTGGATATCGAAGACGGTGTAGAGCTTGGTCAGCTGGAGCAGATCGTGAACCTTCTTGGTCAGCTTCAGCAGTTTCAACGTGGCGCCCTGGTTTCTGGCCGTGGTGTAGGCGCTTACCAACTCACCCAACCCCGAGCTATCGATGTAATTGACGTCCCCCAGATTGAGCAGAATGCTCTTCTGCCCCTTTGTGATGAGGTCGCGAATGGCATCGCGCAACTGCACACTGCCCTCGCCCAGGGTGATCCGCCCGCTAAGGTCCAGAACGGTGACGCCGTCCACTTCACGGGAAGCAATAGTAAGTGCCACGGGATTTCCTCCTTGTTGGTATTACGGTTATAGCACTTTCAGAGTGCCGATGTGTTGAAAACTCCAGCGGAATCAAGGGCGATCACGGAGCGGTTCAGCTCTGGTCCATCTCGCGTTGAGGTCGGCCCCTTACTTGTTTTCGCCAGCCGCCTCCAGATGTTTTACGAGCGTCAACTCGGTCCCGGGATGCAATTGACGAAAGTGTACCTCATCCATGAGGGATCGGATAAGGAAGATGCCGCGGCCAGTGCCGCGCAGCAGATTTTCGGGCGCGAGGGGATCGGGCACCGCCTCCGGGCTGAAGCCCCTTCCCTCGTCGGCGATGGTAAAGACCAGCGCCTTGCCTGTGTTCTCAAGGCCCACCGCAATTTCGCGGGTTGGATCGTACTCGTTGCCGTGCAGCACGGCGTTGACGGCCGCCTCGCGGACGGCCATGGTGACATGGAAGCGCTCATCCTCGCTGAGGCCCGCCTCAGCGGCGAGCTTGTCTGCGGCGGCTTCAACCTCGCAGACGCTCTCCATGGTGGAATTGAGCCGGAAGCTCCGGCGGCCTGGTTTGGGTACGTTCACCGGGTTCGTATGCCACCTTCTCGGGGATGGGACGTCAAGAAATCCGCGTCTGAACTCCCTCACCAACCTTGCTGGCAGTTTCATAGCTAACGTGGAATCGTGTCAAGCCGGAGGTGCTCAGTTGCTTTTTTCTTTGCCGTCCGCAGGGATACGGTGGCGCACTGACGGCAAAGATTCAGGCTCTGGCGGGCATTCTAAACGGGGGCGGCGAATTGCCGTCGCGCGCTCGTTGTCTTGGCGGATGCGCCTGGGACAGAAACCGGGCGCGAAGGAATAAACTCTCATCATGCAGCCTCGCACCACAGCCCGGGTGAGCCTGACCGCGCTGCTCGGCACCCCGGTGACTGATTCGCAGGGTCATCTGCGAGGGAAGCTCAAAGACATTGCAGTGGACACGGGTCCGAATGCAGGCAAAGTTGCCGGCCTGGTGCTGAAGACACGCACGGGGCTCGCGATTGTTCCCTCGCAGGATGTGATGGAGACGCCGGCCGGGACGCTGGAACTGCGTTCCTCAGGCGCGCTTGTTCCCTTAAAGGATCAGGGCAACTATCTCTACCTGCAGCAGGACCTGGTGGACCGGCAAATTATCGACATCCACGGCCGAAAGGTGGTCCGCGTAAATGACGTTGACCTGGAGTGGATGGGCCAGGGCGCCGCTCACCTGCTGCGCGTGGCGGAAGTGGAAGTGGGCCTGCGCGGGGCCTTCCGGCGGGTTTTTAAAGGGATGCTGCCGCGCACTTCGCTTGAAGCCATTTCGCGCAAGTTTGCCGCCCATGGCATTCCCTGGCACTTTGTGGACGTGATCGAGGTCGATCCGGCACGGCGCGTCAAGCTGCGCATTGAGCACGAGCGGCTGGCCGAGATGCACCCGTCCGAACTGGCTGACATTCTCGAGGATCTGGCGCCGGCCGAACGCGAAGCGGTGTTTAACTCGCTGGACGAGGAAGTGGCCGCCGAAGCACTGGAGGAAGTGGAGCCCAAACTGCAGAAGGCTCTGCTGGAGAAGCTCGACGAAGAAAAGATTGCAGACATTGTGGAAGAGATGGACCCCGGAGCGGCGGCCGACCTGCTGGCGGAGCTGCCGGAAGACCAGTCCGACGCCATCCTCGAGGAGATGGAACCGGAAGAGCGTCAGGAGGTGGAAGAGCTGCTGGAGTTTGACGAGAACTCGGCAGCCGGCTGCATGACCACCGACTTTGTTTACCTGGGCGTGCAGGCCACTGTGGCGCAGGCGGTACAGGCGCTGCGCAGTTTTGATGGCGACCCGGAGAACGTGACGGAGATTTACCTGCTGGACGAGAAGCGGGTATTGCACGGAGCAATCGCTCTGGCAAGGCTGGTGATGGCGCAGCCCGAGGCGCGGTTGAGTGTGCTGACCGAGCCGCACGTCCTCTCCTGCGCGGCCGACACCAACCAGAACGATCTGGCTGAGTTGTTCGACAAGTACAACCTGCACGCTTTGCCGGTGGTGGACGCGCAGAACCGGATGGTGGGCGTTGTGCATGCGGAGCAGGTGATCAGCTTCCTGCGCGAGAAGATTTGATCGAAACAGGTCACTTCGGGCAGGCCGCGGAATTCCGAATTGGGCCCCATTACCTATGTGTGAGCAATACTGCACAGTTTGGGCTATGGTTGCCTATATCTTTGAGAAATTCTGTGGAATTTTCTGATTCTGTGAAACAATTCAGAGATGGTCCAGTTCCCAAAGATAATCCAGGGCGGGATGGGGGTAGGTGTCTCTAATTGGCGCCTTGCCCAGACTGTCTCAAAACTAGGCCAGTTGGGCGTAGTTTCGGGAACGGCACTCGATTCCCTGTTCGTACGTCGGCTGGCTGACGGCGACCAGGGCGGACACATGCGGCGGGGACTGGATGCATTTCCGTTCCCGGACATGGCGAAGCGCATCTGGCAGGAGTACTTTACCCCCGGCGGCAAGCCGGCCGACGCGCCCTATCCGGCGCTGCCGATGCACCAGCGCAACAGCCCGCGGAAGATCATCGAGCTTTGCATGGCGAGCAATTTCGTCGAGGTGTTTCTGGCCCGGGAAGGCCACAAGAATCCAGTCGGCATCAATTTTCTAGAGAAGGTACAGATGCCGCACCTGGCTTCGATCTACGGAGCCATGCTGGCGGGTGTGGGCTACGTGCTGATGGGCGCGGGCATTCCGCTGCACATTCCGGGCGTGCTTGACGCCTTTGCAGCCCACCATATGGCTGAGTACAAGTTGCAGGTGACGGGCGCGGGCGCTGAGATGGACACGTTCATGCGCCTTGATCCGGCCGATTATGCCGAGGGGCCGCTCCCGATTCTGCACCGTCCCCGTTTCCTCGCCATCATCTCCTCCAATACCCTGGCCAACACCATGCTTCGCCGTGCCAATGGCCCGGTGAATGGATTTGTGATCGAGAGCCCCACCGCCGGCGGGCACAATGCTCCACCGCGCGGCAAGCTGCAGCTGAATGAAGCCGGCGAACCGGTTTACGGCGAACGCGACCAGGTGAATCTCGCGGAGATGCGCGCCTTGGGTGTTCCCTTCTGGCTGGCGGGCGGCTATGGGAGTCCGGAAAAACTGCGCGAGGCCCTCGAAGCGGGGGCGGCAGGCATCCAGGTTGGCACCGCTTTTGCGTTCAGCGAAGAGTCCGGCATGCGCGCCGACCTGAAACATAAGTTGATCGGCCAGGCAATCGCGGGGACCGGCCAGGTGTTTACCGACCCTGTTGCCTCACCGACGGGATTTCCCTTCAAGGTTGCCCAGTTGGAAGGCACATCATCAGCGTTCAACATCTACCAGGAGCGCAAGCGGGTTTGCGATCTTGGCTATCTTCGCGAGCCTTACGCGCCTGAAGATGGCAAGATTGCCTATCGCTGCTCTGCCGAGCCGGTGGAGAACTACGTGATGAAGGGCGGAAAAGCTGAAGACACGGTTGGCCGCAAGTGCCTTTGCAACGCCCTGATGGCCAACATTGGACACGAGCAGGTGCGCAAGGACGGGTCGGTCGAGCCACCGCTGATCACGGTCGGCGACGATCTGAATACGATTGCGCAGTACCTTGAGCCGGGACAGGACAGCTACAGCGCCACCCACGTGGTGGAGACGCTGCTGAGCCTGAGCCTGGACATGGAAGAACCGGTGGAGCGGGAGCTGGCCGTTTCCGCCTGATTACGGCACGATCACCGTAAATTGATTGCAGCAAAAGGGTGGATTGTCTCATTGGACAATCTACCCTTTTTGCGTGCTGGCGATCCGGGGAGGAAGGAATTTGTATGGCTTGGCCCGGCCTGGGTATTCCACCATGGCTGCTGGTGAGCGCCGGCGCCGATTCCTGCTTGCGAAGGTCTAGGAGACGGCGGAACTGAGCATGGAGCTGATGTCTGTAAACGCGATACCGAACGCACCCGCCAGCGTCCTGATACCGGCGACGGCAGCGAAGGCAATCAATGCGACAGCCAGGGCATATTCGACCATATCCTGACCGTCTTCGCGGTTCATCAGGATCTGGAACTTGATATACAGATTCAGCAAAAGGTCGTTCATGTGTCCCCTCTGGTGGCGCGTTCTTGAAGCCCGCCGTGCGCCGGGTGATGGAAACCGATCCCGGATGAACCTCGGTCTTTCGTGAGGTTGATGTTTGAAGTATGGAAGAGGGGAACCTCCAGAGCCATCCTCCGTAAGCTCAATCGGCAAAGACGGACGTGTACGTGAGGATGGCGGTACAGTAATTGGCGACAGGGGGAGAGGGTAACCAATCGGCAGGTTACCAGGGCTGAGTCTTAGTTTTTTCAGGAGGGGCGCCGATTCCGATCTTCGAAAGTTCGAAGGGTGGATTCAGCTTGTGAATCCACCCTTTCGGCGTCCTGAAGGTAGGGCGCTTTGGCTATTCACCCGGTTCTTCGAGCATTGCGCCCAGGCGATTGAGCCGCCGCTCCCAAATGGTGCGATGGCTGGCGATCCACCGTTCCAGCGCGTCGAAACCCGCGGGCTCAATACGGCAAGAGCGCACCCGGCCGGTTTTTTCGGTGTGAACAAGCCTGACCTCCTCCAGCAGCTGGAGATGCTGCGTGACGGCGGTGAGCGTAACCCCAAGCGGCCCGGCCAACGCCGAAACCGACTGTGGGCCGTGCGTCAACCGGTCGAGCATGGCGCGGCGGGTGGGATCGCCGAGCGCATGAAAGAGGCGGTCTATATCAATCGGACGAGCTTTCATCGAGGGCCTCTTACTGTGCCAGGTAGTTTTCGAGCCGATCGAGCAGCGCGCGCCATCCGTGTTCGATCATCTCCGGCCCGCCCTCCCACTCAAGGAACGTTCCCTGGTTGGTCAGAATCAGATCAGTTCCCTTCCCGGTACGGACAAACTCGATGGTCAGCAGCTGGACCAGGGTGGGCTTTCCGTTCAGCAACATCCTTGCGGTCATCACAATCCGTTCGTCCGGCACGATGTCGTGATAGGTGCTTTCGTTCGCGATCTCGGAGCCGGCGATCGGATGGCCTTCCTTGAAGCGGTAACTGAACCGTTCGCTTCCTCCGGCGCGAAAGTCCATTTCGAATTCCTGGATGTCGTGGTTGCCTTCGGCGTACCAGAGGCGCTTGCGGGCGGGTTGGGCAAATGCGGCGAAGACGCGTTCGGGCGCCTGGGGATAGTGGCGCTCGAAGGTGAAGGTGCTGTGAACGGCTTGTGAGGAAGTTTGAGCGGTCATGGGGTGTCTCCTAGGGGTGAATTAGTGAAGCAACGACTTCAGTATTCGGCAGAGTCGGGAATTAGTCAAGTGGAAACTTCAGTATTTTTGGAAGAATTCTGTGTCGAATATTTCGAGTATCAGTAGGGGGGCGATCATGAGTCGTTGCTCAACGCGCGGGCCAGTGAGATTCCTGAATTGCGATGCGCTTGCTCTGTGGTCTACTATTGTGAGCAGTAAACTACATAGGTGCTTCATGCCTTCATTTGCATCCAAGTTTCCTATCTTGATTTTGGCCGCCGTCTCGGCTATCGCCCAAACTGCTCCAAGCCCGTCCACGCTCGCCTTCGACGTCGCCTCCGTGCGGCCCAGCAAGCCGGGCTCCCCCCAGCACTCCAACATTCCTCTGGATTCCGGCAACGTCTATGGCAGCATCAGCCCGGATGATGCCCGCAGCGCCGCCGGCGGTCTTGTCGTCGTCACCCATCAAGCTCTATGGCGCTACATCTCCTTCGCCTATAAGCTCTCCGGCACGCAGGAACTCGCCTTACGCTTCAACTTCTACTCCGGCGTACCCAAATCCGGCGCGCCCTTCTGGGTCACCGGTTCCTTTGACTCCCCGGCGGAGTTCTTCGACATCTCAGCGCGCGCTCCGGCCGATACGACCATCGACCAGATGCGGCTGATGATGCAGACTCTTCTCGCCGACCGCTTCCACCTGGTAACGCACTACACCTCCGCCGATGCTCCCGTCTTAGCTCTAGTCCTTACCAAGCCGGGCGTCACAGGCCCCAATCTTAAGCCGCATCCCGCCTCTGACGCGTGCGCCAATCCCATAACCGGCCAGCCGTCAGCTCCCCCAACTCACCTTGCAGACCCATCCGCTGTAGGCGATCTTCCGCCCGTCTGCGGCGTCATCGCGCACGTTCCATCCCCGGCTCCCGGGCAGCACTACGGAGGCCGCGCCGTTCCACTCTCCCTCTTTGCTACATCAATTCCAACTATGACCGGCCTCGCCGCCATGCCGCGCCCGGTCGTCGATCGGACCGGCCTCTCCGGGCTTTACGACTTCACCCTGACCTGGATGCACGACCCGAGCGGGGATGAGGCCATCTCCGACAATATCGCCAACATCCACGACGCCCTCAAGACCCAGCTGGGCCTGGAACTCAAGCCCTCCCACGCTCCCATTAGGTTCCTTATCGTCGACCACGTCGAGCGGCCTTCAGAGAATTAGTGGCCGTGAAAGTTCGTCCGAGGTGCGGTTGTGGGTAGCTTTGCTTGTCCACAACTTCAAACTGAGATTCTGCCGAGGGCTTGCTTGGGAAGAATTGACAAACTCTCCGCTATGTTTCATTCATCGCCGAGTTTCCGATCCGGAGCATATCGACGCCAGCTCGGAAGTTGCCGTTTCGGCGTCAGCGCTGGCGATGCTCTAACACCAAGTTCGAAGACTCCGGGTACACGGTCAGCGGGCAGGGCCGGGTTGCCTTATACTGGGGCGCAATTAGCACTCGTTCGCTCCGGCTCATGAAGACAACCCCTCATTCGAAGGCCAAAGCTCCAACTGCAATTAAGGCGCTGGCGCCGGCACGGTTCACGCGCGCTGTGGTGGAGGCGCTCGCGCCGCTTGCCGACCCGGCGCTGCAGCCCTGGATGCGGGCCTACATGAAGGACCGGTTTGTCTTTCTCGGCATCAAGACGCCGGCCCGTCGCGCCGCCGTCGCCACGCTGATCCGGGACCAGAAAGGCGCAACGGCCGCAGAGTTGCTGCGCACGGCGCGAGCCCTGTGGGCGCTCAATGAGCGTGAGTATCATTACGCGGCTGTAGACCTGCTGGGCCGGCACGTGAAGCAGCTCACGCCGGCCGACATTCCAGCGCTGCTTGCGCTGGTCGAGAAGAAATCCTGGTGGGATTCGGTCGATGCGCTTTCAAGCGTGGTGAACCGCATCCTGCTGGCCGCCGATGCTTCACACCAACATCTAATGGACGAGGCGCTGGCCTCAGACAACTTCTGGATCCGGCGCGTAGCGATTCTGCACCAGCTCGCCTGGCGCGAACGCACGGACACCAATCGTCTGTTTGGTTATGCGCTGGCCTGTGCGCGTGAGAAGGAATTCTTTATCCGCAAGGCCATCGGCTGGGCGCTGCGCGACTACGCACGCCATGCGCCGAAACAGGTTCGCGCGTTTCTCCGCGAGCACAAGAGCGAGCTGTCGCCGCTTACCGTCCGCGAAGCCGGGAAACACCTGTAGCGCTGGGCTCCTGCCCGGCTGTCGTGCGGGCGTCCTCGCCCGCACTTACTCACAGTCCACCTTCATCCCGCGAAATCACCCAGCCGGCATCGGCGCAGGTGCTGCTCCGCCACCTGGATCGAAGAGCCGGGGAACACGGTCGGCGGCCGCGGGCAACTGCGGAAACGCTGCGTGCGGCTCGGTCTGGTACCAGTAGGCGACGGAGTAGAAATCGTCCGACCTGTGGTTGGCGTGGCCGTGCTCGATGGTCACCTTGATCGACTCCTCAAACGTGATGGGGCTCTCGGTGTGCCAGCGGTAGAGGCAGTAGCGGCCGCCGATCCGTTCGGGATCGACCATGTAAGGCGCTCCATTGTGCTGGCAGGCGAAGGGCTGCAGGCCGAAGTCCCAGGCTCCGTTGAAGTAGTCCTCGGTTCCGGTGCCGTTGATGGTCGGCAGGGTGTCTCCATCGATGAAGATCATGTCGTCACCCTCGCCGAACCACCCGTTCTGGTTTTGGAGAACGCCCTGTGTGACGCCCACGAAATGCCCTTTGCCTTTGGCCTCGAGAAAAACGTAGTTGTCTTTGCCATCGAGATTTGGCCGGTCGTTGATGCCGGGACTGCCGTTGTTGACCCAGTTGTTGGTCCATCCCCTGCACGGAGCGGCCTGGCGGTACTGCGCATGGAAGCGGCCCACGTCGTCGGGCAAGCTTGGCAGAGTGATGAAATCGACGGCGAAGTAGAGAGCGTTGGTGCGCTCTGCCCCTTCATTGGTGACCATAATTTTGGCGGCCGTTGAGAACGGCATCTGGAAATAGGCGTTGAGCGCTTTCATGTTGGCCACAGCGGTAAGTGACGACTGGTAGGTGAAGTATTCACCAAGGCCGAGGCCGAAAAAGTCGCCGATGGGCGTTTCGATGGAAGGCGTGCTCTCGCCGTCCCACCAGGCGCGCAGCACCAGGTTCTTGAGGTGCATGGGATCAGGCGAGGCGATAGTGAACCAGATGTGCGTAACGACGCCTGCGCCGGTGACCTCGAGAACGGTCGCGGTTGCTCCGGGCTCCACTCGAACGGAGTCGCGATTGCCGCCGGTGCGATCCCAGCTCGAGCTGCGGCGGGTCTTGTAATTGCGGAGGCGGGCCTGAGCGAATAGCGCGTCGGGCCGCGCTTGCTCAGATGATTGCTCATGGGTGTCGCTCCCCTGTGCGCCTGCGGCATTCAATCCAAACAGGGCTGCCGCTCCGGTGGCCGATACCAGGCCGCCCAGAACCTTTCGCCGCGGAAGATTTCCTTGGTTCGTATCGTCAGGTTGCATTCCAGAGTTCCTCCATTGCCGTTTGGCCATGCGAGCGTATTGTAATGCGGTTCGGTTATGTACGGCATTGTGGAGCATCGTGACCGGAGGGGCGCCCGGGCCTGAGGCAGAGTTGGTTCATTCCCACCCATTCTGCGATGAGACCGCAGAATGGATGGGCACTGGAAGTTCGCAGGGATTGGAGATATGAACTATCGCTTGCGCTCTTTCAGATTGTGGCTGTCCGAGGCTTTCAAAGTCATCCCGTAGAGAGTCTTGAATTGTTCGATCTCTTTGAGCGTTTGCGGAGAGAAGGGGACGATCTTGCCTTCGAAGGCGTGTAGGACGATTCCTTCGAGCAGGTCGCCAAGGGTCATATCTTTCTGCTCGGCGAGTGCTTTGAGCACCTTCAACATTCGTTTTTCCATGCGCACGCCGGTCTGGACGCGCTCAACGACTACGGGTTCGCGATTTTGCGTTTCATGTGCCATGAGTTTCTCCTGTTATCTTGGTACCAATGTACCTGGGTACTCGGAGCATGTCAAGGGCTCCACCAAACGCGTGAATGTATCTGAGGAAAATGGTGCATGGGACTGGCTGGGGTTCGCTGATGCGGCCCTCGCCTGTTATGGTCAGTGAGGTAACTCAAGATGAATCCACCTTAAGGCGGTTCTCCAGTTTCCGTGGCGGTTCTGGCTTCGTGCCGGGTGGTTTTTTCTTAAGAAAAAGGCCACTTGGCTGCGGTGGCTGCGATCTACGCCAACTGGAGAACCCCGATCGGACCTGCCGGGTATGTGGAAGCGTTGGCGAATCCGGATACTGCTATTTCTGGCCGTTCTCGGTCCGGGATTCATCACTGCTAATGTCGATAACGACTCGGGCGGCATTCTCACCTACTCCCAGGCAGGCGCACAGTACGGCTACGCGCTGCTGTGGACCATGCTCCCGATCACCATCGCACTGATCGTTGTGCAGGAAATGTGCGCGCGCATGGGCGTCGTGACGGGCAAAGGCCTGAGCGACCTTATCAGAGAAGAATTTGGGTTGCGGCTCACTTTCATCCTGATGTTGATGCTGGTGGTGGTGAACTACACCAACGTGGTGACGGAGTTCATCGGCATTGCGGGCTCGCTGCACCTGTTCCACGTGACCAAATACATCTCGGTGCCGTTTTGCGCGGCGCTGGTGTGGTACATGGTGGTGAAGGGCAGCTACAAGAGCACTGAGAAGATTTTCCTTGTGGCCTCAGTGGTCTACATCGCCTACATCTTTGCCGGAGTGCTTTCGCAGCCCAGCTGGCACGATGCGCTGAAGGCCACGGTGACGCTGCCGGCCCGGTCAGTGTGGAGCGACAAGGCTTATATGTACATGGCCATCGGCGTGGTGGGCACCACCATTGCGCCATGGATGCAGTTCTACCTGCAGTCATCGATCGTGGAAAAAGGGATTCGCGTGAAGGACTACGCTGCCTCGCGGCTCGACGTGATCGTGGGCAGTTTCTTTACCGACCTGGTGGCCTGGTTCATTGTGGTGGCCTGTGCAGCCACGCTTTATGTACACGGCATGGGAGCCATCCAGGTAGCGAGCGACGCGGCCGAAGCCATGCGCCCGCTGGCCGGGGACTATGCTTTCCTGCTGTTCGCGTTCGGACTGTTCAATGCGTCTCTTTTCGCAGCGTCGATTTTGCCGCTCTCCACCGCGTACACGGTGTGCGAAGGCATGGGGTTTGAATCGGGTGTGGACAAGAACTTTAAAGAAGCGCCCTTCTTCTACTGGCTCTACACACTGCTGATTGCCGGCGGCGCCATCACCGTGCTGCTGCTGCCGGATGCGCAGTTAATCAATGTGGCTATTCTGTCGCAGGTGCTGAACGGCGTTCTGCTGCCGGTGGTGATCATTCTCATGCTGCTGCTCATCAATCGCAAAGACCTGATGGGCGAGCACAAGAATTCAACGCTCTGGAATGGGATTGCGTGGGGCACCAGCCTGATCGTGATCGGCATGACGATGGTGATGCTGTGGGGGATGATGCCCGGGCACTGAGGCTCGTAGCGCCGCAAATGGCAATGCGTAGCGCCGGACTCCAGTCCGGCTGTAGTGCGGGCGATCACGCCCGCACCAACTCGCTTCAGAGTAAAATTCGGCGGATGACAACCACAACACCCCACCAGCCAAGCGCCAGGCAAGCAGCTGCCCTTGGCGCGGAGCAACCTCGTTTCGGAGAAGTTAGGATTCGAAACCGCGGCCGTCTCCCCCACTGGGAAAGGGACGCGGGGCTTTACTTCATTACTTTCCGACTCGGCGACTCTCTACCACGGCAAGTACTCGACAAGATCGTCGAACGCCATCGCGTGTTGCAAGCAACAAAGCAGTCAGGTCTGCGACTGCTGCCCCACCAGAAAGCACTCGTCGACGAATACAATCTGAAGAGAATCGAAGAGTATTTTGACAGAGGTCACGGCGCTTGCCACCTTAACGACCCCCGAATCGCACAATTAGTCGCCGATGCACTGCGCGTTGGGGACGGTCAGAGATACCGCCTGGCGGCGTGGTGCATTATGCCGAATCATGTCCATGTCATCTGCCGTTTATTGCCCGGATATGAGTTGGCCAGCGTGCTGCAGAACTGGAAATCTTACACGGCAAGAATGGCCAATCGTGTTCTTCACCGAACGGGATGTCTCTGGCAACGCGAGTACTTCGATCGCTTGATTCGCGACGGAAATGAGCTGGAGCGTGCTGTTCAATATGTCGTGACCAATCCGGAACGGGCGGGGCTCAAAGGATGGCCTTGGGTTTGGTGCGCGGGCGGAGACGCCCGCACGACAGCCGGTCTGGAGACCGGCGCTACGCCTTACAGCAGTTTCCCTGCAGCCAGATCGCGGATCAGCCCGCGATCCGCAGCCAGGAATTCGTAGCCGGTGAGATCTTCAAATTTCACCCAGCGCACTTGCTGATAGATCTGGTTCGCGATTTCGCCGGTGAACTCGTGCACGGCAAAAAACTGCAGGTCCACGGCGCCGCCATGGCGGTAGTTGTGGCGGATGTGGGTGACCGGCGCTCCGATGGCGGCCGTGATGCCCAACTCCTCTGCCAATTCGCGGGCCAGTGCCTGCTCGGGGCTCTCGCCGGCCTCAATTTTTCCGCCGGGAAACTCCCATAGCGAAGCCATGGGCTGATCGGGCCGCCGCTGGCCGATGAGCACCTCGCCGCCACGCACGATCAAGGCCGCCGCCACAAAGCGCAGCGCGGGGCCGTTGGGACGGGGGCTGGAATTTTGCTGAGCGTCTGCCACACGATTAGTGTAAATGCCAGAAAAGAGGCGGGGTACCCGATTTGATCAGCCGGTTTGACCTGGTCAAAGCGTCACGGCTCCGCTAGTGGAGGCCGCGTGGGTCCTATTCCCCTTGAACCACCGACGGGTTTGTTTCAGCGGCGGCTGGGCGGAAGTAGCCCCAGCCGTTTTTCGCGGCAGCTTCAAGCAGCGCCTGAGACGGGTTCACGGGGAAAGGATTGCGCGCCATCTCGAGCATCGGCAGATCGTGAATGGAGTTGCCGAAGACCGCATCAGGCGCACTTAATCCCACACGCCTGAGCGAGACAGCTTTACCTGCGCCGGTGGGCACATCGAGAATCTCGCTTCCGATGAGGCCATCGGTTACGCGTACATCGGCTGCAAGAACGTGCCCTTCCGGAATGCCGAAGTCGCGAACGCCTTCAGCTACCACCCAACGATTGGTGGAGCTGACGGCCCACAGGTCGACACCGCGCTCGCGCAAGACCGACAAAAGGTCAAGCATCTCGGCAAAGTCGCGATCGTGGACAAACTCCTTTACATATTGCGCGGCGGCGGCACGCAACTCCTGGTCGCGGAGACCTGCATAAATCTGCACCATCTCACCGCATATCTCCGTCTCGCTCACCTGCCCGGCGCGATAGGCGCGATGGCGCGTGTCAATCCAGTCGCTCGTCGAGCGCGAGACCAAACCCTGTTCGAGCGACCATTCCATGAATCCATAGCCCGAATCGCCGCCCCAAAGGGTTCCATCGCAATCAAAGATCGCGACCTTTGGATTCGAATCCAGAACCAGCCCCTTGAACTCGTGGGCGGTCCACTTGTGTATTTCTGCTTGCGCTGCCCTCAAACGATCCTCAATCTGCTCAAAAAATTCGTTCAACTCCATTTTCGTTCAAAAGGGCAGGGTTTTGCACGTGAAGGTTTGAAGAAGACCAAAACTGGTCATGTGCGAAGGGCTGGGCAGACGAGATGGCCCGGCGCATGAAAATGCAAGCCGAGGTTGAGCGAAAAGGAGAGTCTTGTTGCTGATGTTGAGTCCTTGATGAAGGAGGTTCGGCGCAGGTTACCGCATCCGTAGGCGCGGCCAAAACGAGCCGATAATCAGAGTTGTGGAAAGCACGCGAAATCAAGGGCTCTTAAAGGAATATCAGGTATATCTTCGTGTGGAAAAAGGGCTTAGGCCCCTTACCTGCGAGGCATATTTAGGCGATCTGAGAACCTTTGCCGAATTCATCGAAGGCCGAAACGGTGTCTTGCTGACGGCCGTGCAGGAAGACGTTGCGGGGTTTCTTGAACACCTGCGCAAGCACGGCATCGATGGGCGCTCTTCGGCGCGCAAGCTGAGTTGCCTGCGCGGCTTTTACAAGTGGCTTCTGCTAGACCGCCGCATCCATCACGATCCAACCGTCAACATTGAGTCGCCTCGCGCTTGGAAGATACTGCCCAAGTCGCTGGCCGAGCCTGAGGTTGTGGAGATGCTGGAACGGGCAGGCATGGCCGCCTCGCATCCGCAGGCCCAAGCCACCGCGCTGCGGGACCGCGCCATTCTGGAACTGCTCTACGCGGGTGGACTGCGCGTATCAGAGGTGACGGCGCTCTCTACCGGCGACCTGGCTCTGGACGCAGGGCGCGTGCACGTGCGCGGCAAAGGCGACAAGGAACGCATTGTGCCGCTGGGGCGAGCGGCTTTAGAGGCCCTCGAGGAATATCTGCAAAAAGGGAGGCCGCACCTGGCGCGCATCAGTTCAAGGAGCAAGGCGAGCGCAGCGCGCAAGGATAAATCGCAACCGGACCCGGCGCGGCTGTTTCTTTCATTGCGCGGCATGCCGCTTACGCGGCAGTGGGTGTGGCAGGTGGTGAAGATGTCGAACAATTCCGCCAGCCCGCATCGGCTGCGCCACAGTTGCGCCACGCATATGGTGGAGCACGGCGCCGACTTGCGCAGCGTGCAGTTGATTCTGGGCCACGCCGATATTTCCACGACGCAGGTGTACACGCATCTCGCCCTGGGACGCTTGAAGGCAGTGCACCGCGAACATCATCCGCGCGCAGCATCGAGAACGGATGTCGCGAATACGTCAAGACGGAACGGAGCGCAAGCGGATGAAGAACACGAAGGCGACCCTGCGTTTCTGCATACCGATGCGGACAAGGAACCGGCATGAGCGCATCCCACGCACCTGCGATTGAGTCGTCTCTCAGCCAACTGGTCGAAGGATTCATCAAAGTCCTGGCCAATGAGCGGGGCGCTTCAGCGCACACGCTGCGGGCCTATGAGCGCGAGTTGCATGGCTTTGCGTCGTGGGCCGCCAAAAGGGGCGAGGCAGGACTGACGGTGCAGAGCATAGAGCACACCGACATCCGCGCCTACCTCGGCACGCTTTATGAGCGCGGGCTTTCAAAGGCCTCGGCGGCGCGGGCGCTGGCAGCCATTCGCAGCTGGTTCAAGTGGCTGGCGCGCGCCGGGCACATCGATCAAAATGCGGCGTCACTTGTATCAACTCCGCGCCTGCCCAAACATCTGCCGCGTGTTCCCTCCATCGAACAGATGAACCAGGTGGTGGACTCAGTGGACGAAGAGGCGGCGAGTTGGCCAGCGCGCGACCGGGCGATCATGGAACTGCTGTATGGCTGCGGGATCCGCAACGCCGAACTGACGGGACTGAACCTCGACGATATTCATTGGACCAACGAAGCAATCCTGGTGCATGGCAAGGGACAAAAACAACGCTACGTTCCACTGGGAGATGCGGCGGCAGACGCACTGCGGGCGTATCTCACCGAGCGCACGGCACTGCTGGCCGCAACCGGACAAAAATCGGGCGGCACAACGCCGGCACTATTCCTGAACCTGCGCCTGCGCGGGCTGGGCAAGACGGGCAACGGACAGGCGCGGCTTACCACGCGCAGTGTAGGACGCATCGTGAAGCGCATCGCCGTCCGTCGCGGACTTTCCTCTGATGTGCATCCGCACACGCTGCGGCACGCGTTCGGCACTCATCTTCTGGAAGAGGGCGCCGACCTGCGCGCCATCCAGGAACTGCTCGGCCACGAGCGGCTTTCAACCACGCAGCGTTACACGCAATTGACCACGGGACAGTTGACGCAGGTCTACGACAAGACACATCCGCGCGCGCGCTGACACGCAGGGAGCGCCCGCTCCCGCAAATCAATTTCTCGAAAACGAATCAGGCTTTTGTTTTTCCGGCTGGCTTCGCGCGCGTCGAACGAAACGCCTTGTCGAGTTCGCGGTCGAACTCCGCGACCACCGCACTCTTGAGTTTCGCGCTGAACAGGCCCTTGCGCCTGAGGTACCGCTCCATATTCAGGACCGGATTGCCCGCGGTTCTTGGCTCGCCCGTTACGCGGCTTGAGAGGGGCCACTGCTTGCACTCGATCAGTGTGGGGCCGCTTCCGCGCCGCGCATGGGCCGCTGCCTCAGTAACCACGCGATAGACGGCAACCGCGTCATCGCCGTCCACCACAACTCCGGGAAATCCATATTGCTCCGCACGGGCGTATATCTCGGTGGCATCGGGGCGGCTGTGGCACACGAGCAGGATGGGCAGGCGTGCCTTTCCGGCCTTGCGCATGGCCGCATCGATCTCCGCCAATTCGCACGAGCCGCAGAATGCGGCAACAAGCTTTTTGTTTCGGCGCTTTCTGTTTTCGCGGGCCGCAAGAATCGCACGATCGAGTTGCGCGCCGAGAGCGAGCGAGGCAGGAACAAGGTTGAGCGGCGCGTAGCTTGCGCGCCGGCCTGAAAGCGCAGCGGCAATCCGCTCGACGGAGAGGCCTTTGACAAAGGCCTGCATCCATCCGCCCGTCGAAGGCGCAAGCGTGTCTTCTTTTAGCAAATCGATGCACACGCCAACGGCTGCGGCCTCCTGGCTCAATTCGACTGCGCGCTCTTTCGCGCTGGCGATGCGCTCTTCAAGCTTGCTGCACTTGAGCATTGTTGTGTACAACTGAACGAGTTTTTCGTTCGATATGAGCGAGAAGCCGTTGTGCGGCTGCGATGGGGCCGCGGAATCTGCGGCTGGTTTGCCTGCGGTCGTCATCAGCTTGCGGAACCTCAAAGGCCAAACTTTACAAGATTGAAGCGATTGTAAATGGGTGCGAACCGAAAAGGACGTGCAAACGCCGGCTGCCGCGAACCAAAGCAGAGTTTCTATGTCGAGTAGTCGGCGTTGATATGGATGTACTCATGTGTCAGGTCGGTCGTCCAGAAGACGCAGCGGCCGTCGCCCTGGTGGAGCTGGATGTTGATGGTGAAATCGTGCTGGCTGATGTAGTCGTGGGCTGAGACTTCGTCGAACTCCGGGGCGCGGCCGCCGTTGCGGCAGATGGGCAGCTCGCCGAACCAGATGTCGAAGCGATCGGGATCGATCCCGGCGCCGGAGTAGCCAATGGCGGCGGCCAACCGTCCCCAGTTGGGATCGTTGCCGGCCCAGGCAGTCTTGACCAGCGGCGAGTGGGCAATGGCTTTTGCGACGCGCAGCGCATCGGCGTTGCTGGCCGCGCCTTCAATGCGCAGCTCAACCACGTGCGACAGCCCTTCGCCGTCCGATACGATCTGGCGCGCCAGAGAAGTGCACACCTCGGTAAGCGCAGTAGCAAAGGCCGCATTGCCCGCGCCGATTTTTCCTCCGCCGGCGCCCGAGGCGAGCAGCAACACAGTGTCGTTGGTCGACGTGTCGCCATCCACCGAGATGCGGTTGAAGCTGACCTCAATGGCGGATCGAAGATACGCGTCGAGCACCGCAGGCTCAGCCGCCGCATCCGTGAGAATGTAGACCAGCATGGTGGCGTGCGGCACCAGTTGTGGGTGAATCATGCCGGACCCTTTGGCCACAGCAGCAATTCGTATCTCGCACGGCACGCCGCCAGCGCCGGCAACTTCAAGCCGCGCAAAGGCGGTCTTCTCCACAGTATCGGTGGTCAGGATGGCGTGAGCGACTTCAAGAAAATGATCGGACTCGGCGCCCAGCGAACCGGCCAGCGCAGGCATCACGTCAATCAGTTTGTGTGCCGGCAGCGGCACGCCGATCACGCCCGTCGACGATGGAAAAACTTCCTCGGGCTTGCAGCCGAAGACGCGAGCCGCCGCATCGCAAGTGGCGCGCGCCGCATCAAGACCAGCCTGGCCGGCGGCGCAGTTTGCATTGCCCGCGTTGATAGCCACCACGCGCACCTTGCCTCCGGTGGCGCTCAGGTGCTGCTTGTCCACAATCAGCGGCGCTGCGGACACTTTGTTGGCCGTAAAGGCCGCGGCCGCGCTCGCCGGCGCGTCGGCAACGATGAGAGAAAAATCGGGACGGCCACTCGCCTTGACGCCGGCTTTGATGGCGCCGAAGCGGAATCCGCGGGGAATAATGAGTCGGGAAAGGTCGGTCATCGGGATAAACGGGGCAATACACGAAGGTCAATCCATTTAATCTAACAGGTGGATGGGGGCTCAATCCTGCGCTGGGGCTGAATGGCGGACAAATTGATGGCGGAGAATTTTAGAGCGGCGGCAAAGAACACCACGACAGTTTTGCCTGCGGCGGATTTTCTTTGCCTTCGCGAGGTAAACGTGGCGCGCGGCGACCGTGTGGTGCTGCACGACGTGAACCTGACCATCCGTGCCGGAGAACACGTGGCGATCCTCGGGCCGAACGGCTGCGGAAAGTCGACGCTGATTCTGGCCATGACCTGCCAGATCTACCCCATCGTCAAGCCGGACATGCTGGTGCGCATCTTCGGCCGCGAGCGCTGGGACCTGACCCAGCTGCGCAGGCACTTCGGCATAGTGGGCTCGGGCACCATGGGTTTCGAGTTGCCCGGAGAACGGACCGCCGTGACCACGGGCCTTGACGCGGTGACTGCCGGCTTCTTCTCGGCGTCCACTCTGTGGCCGAATCTTGAAGTGACCCCGGAGATGCGCGTACGCGCCGCTGAAGCCCTGGCTCGCATGGAGGCCACACATCTTGGCGCACAAATGGTGGGCACTATGTCTGCCGGGGAAAAACGGCGCATCCTGATTGCGCGCGCGCTCGTCCACAGGCCGAGCCAACTGCTCCTGGACGAGCCTTCAAACGCACTCGACCTGGCCGCGCAACGGGAACTGCGGGAGACGCTGCGCAGGCTGGCGCAGGAAGGAACAGGCCTGGTTCTGGTAACGCATCACCTCGGCGATATTCTTCCCGAAATCGAGCGCATCATCCTCATGCGCGACGGCCGCATCGTCGGCGACGGTCCGCGCGAGGAACTGCTCACGGAAGGCCGCCTGAGCGAGTTGTTTAATGCGCCGGTGCGGATCGGCCGCGACGAGGAATGGCTGCATAGCTGGTAGGGTCCTGGCCACGCTGCTGTGTCGTGTCTCCGAAGCTCACATCAAAATTGACTTTTCTCCTGAGCGAATCCGCAGCGAGAGGATTTCAAGAAGAAAAGGGATTCATCGCCTCTGAAGGCGGCCGGGAATGTGATTCATCCGGTAACTGATGGCTCGCCGACGATTCGCGGAACGATGTATTGTGCGAATGTTCGGCCTGGCAAATGGCTCTGGATTTATCAAAACAATTCCACTGGCCGGGAGATTGCTTCGAAGGGCTCAACCTTCGCCAATCGCAACTGTGTGTTCTGAATCATCTCCAGCCACAAAGATTCCGGGTCGGCATTGAAGACTGTGGCGGCGTCTGCCGGAAAAACAAACCACGCGCCTAATTGCACCTCGGCCCGCAATTGATCTGGTGTCCATCCGGCATATCCCAGATAAACGTGAAAAACGTCAGGGGCAGGCCGGGCCGAAATTGTTTTTTCGAAGAGACCTTTGTCGGTGATCAAATAAACATCGCCAAAGAGGTTCTCAGCTTTTTCAATCTTGGCCGGGGACTTAAATAGTGCAAACGCAGCCGAGGGTTCCATGGGACCACCGAGATAGACCGGGTCGGAGCGGTCTTTCGCGGCCTTGAGATCAAGAACTTGAGAAAGCGGCACAGTGGTGCGCCGGTTGAGCATTAATCCGACTACACCATTTTCATCGTAGTGAACCAGCAGGATCACAGTTCCAGCGAAATGCGGGTCGCCGAGGCCGCGATTCGCGACGAGCAACTTTCCAACACCGAGATCTTTGGGATTCTTGAATTGAATGGAAAGAAATGACGCCGGCAGCAATTTGTTATCACTGCGGAACGCCTTGCGCGATCGAGTTAGCTTGTTTGCCGGCCGGCTGCCGTACCAAGGCAAGGCAGCAGTGGGAGGCGCATAAGCGCGCAACCAAGTATTCTGATTCGGCGCATCAACTGCCGCAGTGTAACGTCCGGGCTCCGCCAAGGCTACGATCGCCAAAAGCATTGCGAACAGCAACCGTTTGCTCAGCCACATGATCGGTATCCTTCCCAGAAGAGATTATCCGATTTTTTCTGGATCTCCGGCCCGAAAGTCCTGTTCTGACCCGCTTTCCGATCACGCGAGAGCTCGAACATTCTGGCAGGTCAGATCCTCGTTGCAGGGCCCGCAGACCTCACCTATCGAGGATAAACCTGGATCGCTCGAGTGTTGTTGACAATCCTTCAGCAATGCATCGGTAAACAGTCTGAAGCGGGTTAACTGGCTCAACTCGAAGCTGTAGATTGTGCCTCCACTGACACGGACACAGTACACGGCAATTTTCTGGAACAGAGCTCGGCATTCACCCACCCTCGGAACCCACGGTTCGGGCCCTCGACTTATGCAACTGAATTCAGAGACGCCACACGAGTGGTTGCAGCGTGTAAGCTGTCTACCATCCCTTAGCGGAGGCTTGAACGGTCCATGCAGATTTACCAGCTCTTACCACCTGAGGCAGCCAAGATCGCGCTGGTGCTTTTTCTTTCGTTCCTGCTGGGATTGGAGCGCGAAGAACACAAGGCTTCAGGCGGCTACACCTTTGGCGGCGTGCGCACGTTTCCGCTGATTGGACTGCTCGGCTACTCGCTTGCGTTGATCTCAGGCGCGCAACTGCTGCCGCTGAGCGTTGGCTTCCTGGTGATCTCGGGGTTTCTGCTGATGTCGTACTGGCACAAGCTCTCGGGCAAAGAAACAGCGGGCGTCACGACGGAGATGTCGGGACTGGCAACTTTTCTGATCGGCGCGCTGGCCTGCTATGGGCATTTCTGGATTGCAACAACGCTGGCCGTGGCGAGCCTGATCCTGCTTGATTTGAAGGCCGCTCTTGAAAAACTTGCGACGACGGTTGCGCCAGGAGAAATTTTTACCTTCGCGAAATTTCTTCTGCTCAGCGGAGTGATCCTGCCCGCACTGCCCAACCAGGAGTTCGGACCGTTCCACATCAATCCATTCAAGACGTGGCTGGTGGTGGTGGCCATCAGCGCCATCTCCTACGGGAGCTATGTGCTGCAGAAGGTGACCAAGGGCAAGGGGGGCATCGTGCTGGCCGCCTTGCTTGGCGGCGCTTATTCTTCGACGGTGACCACGGTGGTGATGGCCAAGCGGGCCAAACGCGAAAACCAGCCGCACCTGTTTGCGGGCGGAATTTTGATTGCGTGCGGCGTGATGTATCTGCGCCTGGCCGCGCTGCTGGCGCTCTTCAACCGACAACTGATGGCCGTGTTGCTGGTGCCGTTTCTGGTGCTGGCGGTGGCTTCACTCGCGATTGGCTGGCTCTGGTCGCGCCGCGCCGATAAGAGCGCAGGAGAGCTGCAGAGGGAAGCTGATCCGAAGAATCCGCTCGAGATGCTCACGGCGCTCATGTTTGCCGGCCTGTTTCTGGCCATGCTGGTGATTACGCAGTTGGCTGTGACCTACCTCGGCAAGGGCGGCGTGGATTCGCTGGCCGCCATCATGGGCGTGAGCGACGTTGACCCGTTCATCATGGGGCTGACGCAAGCGGCGGGAACACTGACTCCGGTGAACGTAGCCGCGGGTGCGATCCTGATTGCCGCGGCAAGCAACAACGTGGTGAAAGGGATCTACGCCTACTCGATGGCCGACCGCACGACGGGCAGGCAGGCATTGCTTTTCCTGCTGGGTCTTGCCGCCGCCGGTTTGATTCCGCTGATCTGGCTGGGATAGGCTACCGCGCCGCGCGATTTAAGATTGAAGCACCGTGCAAATTATTCGAGTCAATACACCAACGGCAAAGTATGAGGTAGTTGCGGGGAGCGGGCTATTGCAGACGCTGGCTCCGCGCATTGAGCGCGCGATCGGCAAGCTGCCGCGACGCGTTTTTGTTCTCACTTCTCCTCAAATCTGGGCGCTGTGGCGGCATTGCATGCAGCAGTCCT
This sequence comes from uncultured Acidobacteriaceae bacterium, assembly GCA_963820245.1. GTDB lineage: Bacteria > Acidobacteriota > Terriglobia > Terriglobales > Acidobacteriaceae > Telmatobacter. Next base: position 85,027 of record CAWFZC010000007.1, read on the forward strand.
TTGGCGAGGCTCCCATTGTTCTCTTTCTGCCTCCTGGCGAAAAGCACAAGACAATGGCCAGCGTGGACCGGCTGCTGCGCGAGATGATACGCGCGGGGGCAGACCGCGGGAGTTTGATGATTGCCTTTGGCGGCGGAATCGTGGGCGACGTCGGCGGGTTTCTTGCGGCGATCTTCATGCGCGGAATTCCGTACGTGCAGGTGCCTACGACATTCCTGGCGCAGGTGGATTCATCCGTTGGCGGCAAGGTCGGTGTCAATCTGCCCGAGGGCAAGAATCTCGTCGGCAACTTTCATCAGCCGCGCGCGGTATTTGCTGACATCGGCGTGCTGGGCACGCTGCCCGAGCGCGAGTTGCGGGCCGGTCTGATGGAGAGCGTGAAGGCAGGCATTATCCGCGACCGCGCGCTGGTGCGTTATATGGAAGAGAACGCGCCGCTGATTCTTGGCCGCGATGCGAAGGCGCTTGAGAAGGTGATCGCTGCTTCGATCCGGATGAAGGCCGGGGTGGTGAACATCGACGAGCGCGAGTCGGGCCTGCGCATGATTCTGAACCTGGGGCACACGGTGGGCCATGCGATTGAACAGGCAACCGCGTACAAGGTGCTGCTGCACGGCGAGGCTGTGGCCTGGGGGATGATTGCGGCGCTTCATCTGGGGGCTCAGCGGGGGACGATTTCGCGATCGCAGTTCGAGCGGTTGCAGAACCTGGTGTACCGGTACGGGCCTCTGCCTGCGCTGAAGCTGCGCGCGGCCAAGGTGATTGCAGCGACCAGCGGGGACAAGAAGAATGTGGGCGGGGTGCGGCGGTTTGTGCTGCCGCTGGGCATAGGCGACGCGGGCGTGGTGGAAGATGTGAGTCCGGCGGAGCTGGAGGCGGCGGTGGGGTACATGCTGGCGCAGGCGAAAGGGTGAGATGCAGGGACCAAGGGAACGAGGGAGACTTGGGAGAAGTTGGCTTTTCCTCATTCGACGCTCGGATTCCAGTTTTCTTGATTTGCGGGGGCGAATTTTTTTGAGGGCCTGATTACTGGGGAAAGCGTTCAAAATGTTCAGGTTCATACGATCAAAACAGCACGAAATGTTCAATCAAAGTGGTACGAAACAGTGCGAAATCCACAATCCAGTGGGTCCGATTTTTGACATACTTGACCTGGAAATTCATTGAGATAAGCTTTTTAAAACCCAGAAATTTCCCATTTAAGAGAAGAGGTTCGATCTAAATTTCCCGATGAAGTTTGAATATGGCATTTTTCACGCTATTTGAGGTCGTCTTGACGGTCTTTCATGCCTTTCGGCGCGGGAAACAGAGGTCAGGGGTCAGAAAGGCTCGATGAGGAGTTCTCAGGTGCCCCCGGTCTCATCCGCCGCGGCGGATGAGACCGGGGGCACCTGAGCTGAAATCGGGTGCGAACGAAATGCTGTTGGGAGCGTCTACTTATTATCAGACGAATCCGCATCCGGCTTGGTACTCGGTGGTGAGGACGGATCGGGCTACACTGGAGAAGCTCTGGATTGTCCGCACACTCCCTAATGCGCCGGACCTCTATTTTCGTAGTAGCACTGCTTGCGGCTTCGGCTGTCGCGGCTTTCGGTTCGCAGGCTGAGCCTGCGCATACGCACAGGAAAGCCTCAGCGAGCGCGCGTGGCACCCATAAGGCTGGCGCGGCTCACGCAGCCGGCACTGTCCACGTTTCCAGATCGGCACGCGTTTCCAGCCGGGTGCTAGGGCATGGTTCGGAGAAGACCAGCTCCCGCAAGGCCCATTCGTACCCATCTTCAAGTTACAGGCGCACGCGGTGGCGCAGCACCTCGAGCAACAGTATCCGCGCTGCGCGCTACATGGCCGCGGTGGTGAGAACCGATAGTAGTAGCGAGACAAGCGCTTCAGCCGCTTATAAAAGCGGGTATGAGGCAGGACGGGCGGCGGCTCTGGAACAGATGCGGGGCAACGGCGCTGATTCCGTCCCGGCGGAGACAGATGGGGACGCTCCGCAAACGACGACGCAAAGCGCGCCGCTGATTACGCCGCAAAGCATTCGACAAAACTATCAGCAAGCCGTGCCGCGGAATCCCCGGCAAACCACGCCGCCGACCAGTCCACAAGTCAGTCCGCAGACCGGGCCTCAGGCGCTTAGCGTACGTCCCAGCACGGGTCCAGCGGACGATTCGGACGACGATGAGGTACCGGCCACGAGGCCGGCGCGGGCGGATGCGCCGGAGATTCCGGAGGAGACGGAGACTGCATCGTTGAGTCTGACGGGGATGGGGATGGTTTCACCGCTGCGCGGATCGCTGGCTTCGCTTACGCGGCAGAATACGCGGCTGGATGCGGATGGACTTGAGCGCATTGAAGACGAAGCCGACTTGACGAGCCGCATCGAGCACAAGCTGCTGGTTCCGTTACCTGCCTCGGCGGCGCTGACCGTGAATCCGAATCTCTCAGACCATCACCGCTATTGCCGGGCGTGGACGGCCCGCTTTCTGGCGGACCTGGCGCGGGCGCATGAAGGGGCGTTTCACAAGCCGCTTGAGGTGAACTCCGCGGTGCGTACGGTTGAATACCAGAGACGGCTGATGTATGTGAATGGAAACGCAGCGCCGGCCGTGGGGGACATTGTGAGCCCGCACCTGACAGGGGCGACGGTGGATATTGCCAAGCAGGGCATGAGCCGCGCGGAGCTGGCGTGGATGCGGGGCCAACTGCTGGCTCTGCAGAATGCGGGCAAGATTGACGTGGAAGAAGAGTTTGAGCAGGCCTGCTTTCACATTACCGTGTACAAGAACTACGTAACGCCGCGCAGCCACAAGACTGCGCCGGCAGCGGGTGAAGACGCGACGACGAAGCGCAAGCCTGCGCAGACGCCGAGCCAGCATGCTGCGCCAACGAAGCCCGGCAGCCAGCTTCCGGCGGACCTTGCGGTGGGTGGATTGGCAACGCAGGGATAAGCGCTCGCGCCCAGTGATACGGGCGCACACAGAGGCAGGCCGACCGGCGGTCGATTTCTACCCAACCCCAGATATTCAGAAATTGATACCATGGTTTGCGCCCGATGCATTTACAATCGCGGGCAAAGCCAAAAGACAGGCTGGGCGAAAGGCAAACACATGAGCGACATGGGAGTGCAGACAGTTGCAGAGCCAGAGCCGATTCAGGGCCTGAGCCAGTGGCAACGCGTGACCAACATTTTTACGGCGCCGTCGAAAACCTTTGACGACATCAAGCAGGGGCACAAGAGCTGGTGGCTGCCGTTTCTGATCTCAATCGCGTTTATCTATATTTTCTTTGCGGCGGTTACGCTGCGGGTCGGCTGGGACCAGGTGGCCGAAAACGCCATTCACCTGAATCCGAAGGCTGCGGCCAAGCTGGACCAGGCGCCTCCTGAGCAACGAGCGATGTCGCTGAAGTTTACGCAGTATGCGATGGAGGGCGGGCTTGCAGCCAGCCCGATTATCGCCATCGTGGGCACGGCCATCGGAGCCGGGATCCTTCTGGGGACGATCAACTTCATTTTTGGCGGAAGAGCCAAGTTCGGAAGCGTCTTTGCGATGTGGATGTTCGCGGGGCTGCCGGGGATTATCAAATTTCTGTTGGGAACTATCGTTATTTTTGCGGGGCTGGCGCCGGAGTCGTTCAACATGGAGAATTTTGCGCCCACCAACGTGGGCGCATTCCTGAGCGTACAAGATGTGGGCCCAGCGCTCTACAAGCTCGCGACCGCCTTCGATGTAATCACCTTCTGGACCATGATTCTGGCGGGCATGGGGCTGGCGACGGTGGCCGGGGTGAAGCGCAGTTCGGGTTACATGGCTGTCTTTGGATGGTGGGCGATTCTTACGCTGATCGGCGTTGGCTTTGCCGCACTCAGAGGCTGAGAGATCGCTGAAGGCGGCATGAACAAATTTTCAATTGAAGGAAAGCTGGCCCTGGTGACGGGGGCCAGCCGTGGGATTGGCCTGGGCGCGGCACGCGCACTGGGCGAGAGCGGCGCGCGCGTGATCCTGATGGCACGGGATGCGGAGCGGCTGAAACAGACGGAAGACGAGTTGAAGGCGGCGGGGATTGATGCGGTCTCGAGTTCCTTTGACCTGATGGACACGGCGGGCATTGCGGGATGGTTTGACGCGTGCGTGCTCGAGTTTGGACAGCCGGACATCCTGGTGAACGCTGCGGGGATTCAGCGGCGCGGGCTGGCTACGGAGCTCCCGTTATCCGACTGGAACGACGTGCTGCAGGTGAACGCGACGGCGATTTTTGAATTGAGCCGCTGCTTCGCGCGCGGGCTGATCGCAGCTGGGCGCAAGGGAAAGGTCGTGAACATTGCGTCGCTGATGACGGCTGCTTCGCGGCGGGGCGTGTCGGCCTACACGGCGTCAAAGGGCGCGGTGGGGCAGCTGACCAAGGCGCTGGCGATCGAGTGGGCTGAGCACGGCATCCTGGTAAATGCGATTGCGCCGGGCTACATTGTGACGGAGTTGAATGAGGCGCTGCTGGCCGATGCGGAGTTTGATGCGTGGGTGAAAAAGCGCTGCCCGCTGGGGCGATGGGGCATGCCGGAAGATGTGGCTTGGCCGGTGGTGTTTCTTGCTTCGGCGGCTGCGGACTTTATCACCGGGCAGGTGATTTATGTGGATGGCGGGTGGCTGTCGACGTTTTAGAGGCAGGGATTAGATTGAAGAGAGGGAATAGGGATTAGGGAATAGAAATGCGCGAGCAGGAGTTGGTTCTTTCCCGCTCATCCGGGGTGAAGCTCCTGAATTTGTGGCCTTCCAGAATTTCAAATGCAAAACTCCGGGGCTGAAGCCCTTCGTAATCTCTTAGCTCTATTCAAGGGCCTGAAGGCCCCTGCTCCCTCCTGTTTTCAGTGCGACTGAAGTCGTGCCCTGATACAAGACATCTTGGCTCATGGGTATTTTTCCGCAAAACAGGACGGCGCGCATTCGATTGAATGCGCGCCGGTTTGTTTTGCTGTTTTCTTTAGCTAAGAGCTAGAAGCTAGCGGCTGGGTTACTCTGTCCAGCGGCGCATGATTAGCGTGGCGTTGATGCCGCCGAAGCCAAAGGAATTCGAGAGGCCGATGTCGAAGCTGTGCGCTATGGCCTTGTTTGGCACGTAGTCCAGCTTGCACTCGGGGTCTACGTTTTCAAGGTTGATGGTGGGCGGCAGCATCTGGTGCTGGAGAGCCAGCACTGTGATGCCTGCTTCGAGGCCGCCTGCGCCGCCGAGAAGGTGGCCGGTCATGGACTTGGTGCCTGAGATTTTGAGTTTGTGGCTGGTGGCGTGCTCGCCGAAGACCAGTTCAATGGCGCGCGACTCGTTGCCGTCGCCTGCCGGCGTGGATGTAGCGTGGGCGTTGACATAGCCGACTTCTTCCGGCTGAATGCCCGCGTCCTTGAGAGCCGCACGCATACTGCGCTGCGCGCCTGCGCCTTCCGGCGCGATGCCGGTCATGTGGTAGGCGTCAGCGCTCATGCCGTAGCCGATGACTTCAGCGAGGATCTTGGCTCCGCGCTTTTTTGCGAACTCAAGTTCCTCGAGGATGAGGATGCCTGCGCCTTCACCAATGACGAAGCCGTCGCGGTCTTTATCAAAAGGGCGGCTGGCGCGGGTGGGCTCGTCGTTGCGCGTCGAGAGGGCGCGCATGGCGGCGAATCCACCGACGGAGAGCGCGGTGACGGAGGCTTCAGCACCGCCGGCGATCATGGCATCGGCATCGCCGTGCATGATCATGCGGACTGAGTCGCCAATGGAGTTGGCCGAGGTGGCGCAGGCCGTGGCGGTGGCGGAGATGGGGCCCTGCGCGCCGTAACGAATGCTGATTTGCCCGGCCGCCATGTTGACGATGACCGCGGGAATAAAGAAGGGCGATATTTTGCGCGGGCCGCCGGCAAGAAGATTGGAGTGCTCGCGCTCGATGATTTCGAAACCGCCGATGCCGGAGCCGATGAAGACACCGACGCGCTCGGCGATCTCCGGAGTGATCTGGAGACCCGACTGGGCCATGGCTTCCTGGGTAGCGGCGAAGGCAAAGTGGATGAAGCGCCCCATTTTGCGCGCTTCTTTCTTGTCCACAAAGTTCAGCGGGTCAAAGTTCTTGACCTCTGCGGCAAAGGTGACCGGAAAGCCGGTGGTATCGAAGCCATGGATGGGCCCCATGCCGCTGACCCCGTCCAGAAGCTGCCGCCAAACCTCAGCAGCGGTGTTGCCAACACCGCACACCAGCCCGAGGCCGGTGATGACTACTCTGCGCGCCAAGGACTATTTGCCGCCTTTCGCGTTCTTCTCGATGTAGTCGATGGCATCCTTGACGGTCTTGATCTTCTCGGCGTCTTCGTCGGGAATTTCGAGGTCGAATGCCTCTTCAAACTGCATCACGAGCTCGACCACGTCCAGCGAGTCGGCGCCCAGGTCTTCCTGGAAGCTGGCGCCGGGGGTAACCTCGGCTTCATCCACCTGCAACTGCTCGACGATGATCTGCTTAACTTTTTCTTCAACGGCCATGCTGCGTATCTCCTCGTTTTATTGGAAACTTACGACTCTCTCCGGGGCATGAAAATCGCTGTGGTTTCCGCTTGCCTACAATACTGGTCAGAGGCAACAAAAGACAACCATGGCGCAGAAAAAAAAAGCGCATGTCCCCGAAACTTCAAGTCTACCGGGCTGGTGTGGGTGTGTAAAGGCAGGGAGAGGCAGGGAATAGGGATTTGAACAGTAACGGCGAAAATTCATGAGAATTCGCCCTCTTCTCCTTCTGACTCGGTGCCTTCCGACTCTGTGCCTTCCGAGGCTGCAAGGTCAAAAGTTGCTCCAAGAAATTGCCCGTCCTGCCCCTGGCCGCCCTCGGCAGTGGAGAGTTCGAGAAGATGGGCCGGAGAGGCACCAATTTCCAGGATTTCGACATCCTTTAACTGTCTGTTGATTGTTTTCGTCTTTGAATTGACTTTCTTGATGGTGTTCTGGACTGTCCCAACCTGCTTCTCAACGGTGGACATGAGGGTACCAAAATTCTGGAATTCAACCTTAGTGGCGGCCAGAAGTTGCCAGACCTCCGAACTCTTCTTCTGGATCGCGAGGGTTCTAAAGCCCATTTGGAGGCTGTTCAAGATGGCCATGAAGTTTGTTGGTCCTGCCATGCTGACTCGATACTTGAGTTGCAGTTCGTCTACGAGCCCTGGGATTCGCAAGGCCTCCGAGAACAGTCCTTCGGAGGGCAAATACATAAAGGCGAAATTTGTCGTGGTGGGGGGATCTATGTACCGTTCTGCAATTTTTTTGGCCTCCGCCTTGATACGGGTCTCCAGCCCCTTTCTTGCTGCTTCGATCCCCGGCACATCTCCCAGCTTTGCGGCATCTTCGAGCCGTTCCCAATCCTCCTTGGGAAACTTCGAGTCGATGGGGAGCAGCACTGGTTCGCCGTCGCCGTAGGGTAGGCGAATTACGTAGTCAACGCGTTCATCTGTATTTGGACGAATACGCACCTCGCTGGCGAACTGGCCGGGCGCTAGAACCTGTTCCAGCTGCGTCCCGAGCAATGTGTTGCCTAACGTGCCCCTTGTGCTGACGTTATTCAGAACCCGTTTAAGGTCGCCGACGCTGACCGCCAGCTCCTTCATCTCTCCGAGGCCTGTTTGGACCTTGCCAAGTTGGTCAGTAACAAGTCCAAAACTTTGGGTTAAGCGGCTCTCAAGAGTTTTGTGAAGCTTTTCGTCCACAGTCTCGCGCATCTCGTCGAGCTTCTTGGCGTTGGATTCATTGAGTTTATCGAGCCGCTGCTCGACGGTTGTGCGCAGTGAGGATTGTTGCTCTTCTGCGCTCTTCACGAGGGCCGTCGTTTGAAGGGCGACGGCATCGAGGCGTTCCTTTACCTCCGTTTTGAGTTCGGTGACCGCATCGCGCAGATCCCTGCCTAGCCTTGACAGTGTATTGTCGATGGTCTCCCGAAGGGAGCTTCCCTGCTCAATTTGTGTCTTTTGAAAGCCAGTGAGCCTCTCGGACGTTCCCGTTTGGGATTCGTTTAGGCGTGTATTGACCGTGCTTAGAAGCTCCGTGTGCGCTTTTGCCAAGTCGAGCGCCAGTTGGTCTTGTCGTTCGGTGATTGATTTGCGTAGGGCCTCAAGCGTTAGGCGAGTTTGGTCGCCAATACCTGTAATCGCTTGTGTAACCTCTTGCCTAAGGCTGGAGGACTGCACAGATGTAGTGTTGACCAATTCTGCCCGAAGAGTCGAGATCTCCTTCGCAGAACCAGATGCAAAGGTTTCTTGTCTTGCTGCTATCTCGACGAGGGTCTTTTCAGAACTGGAAGCAGTCTCCAGGAGCTTTGACGCTAGCGCATCCTGATTCCCCTTCGCCTGATTCTTCAGCAAAACTACCAGAAGGACGATTACTCCGACCAAAGTTAACAATGAAAGCACGAAAAGAGGCCACATCGTCATACTCCACCATCCTGATTCAACACGCGATTGAACTCGTTGCGGTTCATCCTAGCGCAACTACCTAGAGCTAGCTAAATGCGCCTGACCTATGCCAGCCTGCGCCGAGACAATTTACGCGATAGACGGAGAGCCCGAGAGATCCTGCTGGTGTAGCACGTACATGTGACGCGGCAGGAGCCGGCTAGGATGAATTTGCGCTGGCCGGCAGCGGAGCGGCAGATGGCTAGCGCAACGTCTTGGGAGTTCATCGCATGAATCGAGGGCCTGAGCAGTGGGTTGCTGGCCTACATTCAGGATGGCAGACCTTTTGAGGTGAGCGAAGAGCAGCCGCAGGTCCTTCGACTACGATTGGCGCAAAGTTCGCGCCAATCTCCGCTCAGGATGACAATCAGTTGTTGATTCGAATTTTGATACGAACTTCAGCGGAATAATAATCAGCGCAGGAAGAGCCAGAGGGCGTGGCCGCCTGCGATGAGTGCGGCCCAGAGGCAGCTGGAGAGCAGTGTGCCCATGAGGATTCCGCGGGTGGGAATCGTGATGGTGTCGTGAACCTTCAATCTCTGCTGGAGCGAGGGTTCATGGCGGTAATCTGGACGGCGAAAATCAGGGCGGGGGGTGCGGAGGTGGCGGGTATCCCAGTTTGCGGCTTCAGGCAGCGCCATGGCCTGGCCGGCCGTACTCATCATGCGAATCATCCTCAATATCCTCCGTGCCGGAGCCTTCGTTCACTTACCTACTTCATCTAACGGCTACCAGCCCAGGCAACGCTCCACAGCAGGAGAAAAACTGAGGGGGACAGTTTCACTACGGGATTCGTTTTCCTGTTTCAGAACCTCAATTGCATTCGAATTTTCAGCAGCGGGGACCAGCCGATGGCTGCGTTTTCATCTCAGAGCTTTTGCTGCACTTGCGCCTGTCTTACGTTTGCGCAGGCGTCGGAGGCGACTGCGGTTTTACACGCTTCAACGTCATGTCTATGCCGGGAAAATCCGGCGAATCGGACTTCGAGCCCAGCTTGATTTCGTCTCCGCTTTCGCTGATGGTGCCGTCGTGGGAGATGGTCATCCCATTGAACGAGACCTTGAACGAAATCTTATTGGCCTCTACTTTTCCGTCACTGATGGGGATGGCATCGCCCTGCGGACCGAGGATCGTGCCGGTGAGGGCTGCGCCATCCTGCTTAAACGTGAAGGAAAGCTGGAAGGCGCTGCCATCGGGCATGGTGGATTCCGCAACCCAGGAGCCGGATACGTCGGCTGCCCGCGCGGTTGCGGCGGTCAGCACGAGTCCCATAAGTGCGCAAAATATTGCAAGCGTTTTCATGGCGGCTCCTTGGCGTCATTCGACAGCCAAAAAATCATATACGAGAAAATCAAATTTGTACGGGGAATTTGGTAAGTTTCCGGGCAAAAAACTCAGCTGCCGTCGGTCAGGGCGGCGCGGAGGCGCTTCCAGGTGGAGGTGAGGTCTTCGGGCAGGACGCGGGTTTCGGCCACGGTGGTCATGAAATTGGTGTCGCCGGTCCAGCGGGGCATGGCGTGGAGGTGCAGGTGTCCGGCCACACCCGCCCCGGCGGCCTTGCCCACATTGAGGCCAAAGTTGAAGCCGTGGGGATGGTAGACCCTCTCGAGTGCCTGCTCGGTGCGTTGGGCCAGATCGATGAGTTCGTGCGCGGTTTCAGAGGGCAGCGCGGCCAGCCGATCGAGATGCGCGAAGGGCATGATCATGACGTGGCCTGAAGTGTAGGGGTAGGCGTTAAGGCAGATAAAGCAATGCTTTCCGCGCAGGACGAGTCCGCCGGCGGCTTCGGCCTGGTCGACGCTCATGCCGTTGGCGATGGCGTAATCGATGGAGGCGACGAGGTTGCAGAAGACGCAACCCAGATCGCCGGGCCAGGCGGCGAGGCTTTCAGGAACCCCGGGACGCACAGCAGTGTCCGCCGTGGTGACGTAGGTATAACGCCAGGGACTCCAGAGGTGATCCATCGTGGGCTTTCCGTTCAACACAGTATAGAAGCAGGGATTGGGAAATAGCTTCTAGCTGCTAGCTGCTGGCTTCTAACTGCTGGCTTCTGGCTTTCTGCCCTCGGTCCAGCGGGGTTTCGGTTTCTAAGGTGTGGAGGGCCCGATCTTCAGTCATGCAGGCAGGATCATGGGAGAGGGATAAGGCCCGTTTTGCAACATTGTCTGTTAGCGTGAATCCATGAGTTCCGCGCAGCATATCAAGAGCCTGGACGGTTGGCGCGGGATTGCTATTCTGCTCGTGTTCTTGTATCACTACCTTCCTCGTGATCGTTACAACCCGTTGTCAATCGTCGCTAGTTGCGGGTGGTCCGGGGTCGATCTGTTCTTTGTACTTTCGGGATTTTTGATCACAGGGATTCTGTATGACACCCGGAAATCGCACAACTTTTTCCGTGCTTTTTATACGCGCCGGGCGCTTAGATTGTTGCCGGTGTATTGCCTTGCCATAGGCATCGTCATCGTGGGAACCGGATTTCTGAAAGGCTTCAGAAGCTGGCTTGATTTTCCTTTCTTCTTTTATGGCGCAAATATCGTAATGGCGCTCCCGGGGTATACCGGCCAATTCCCGCCTAATTTCAATTGTTCGCACTTCTGGACACTGGCTTGCGAAGAACAGTTCTATTCCGTGTGGCCCCTGATTGTCTTCCTGTTTCCCCGGCAGCGCACCCTGGCCAGAATCTGCATCGGCGGAATGGCAGTTTCGATTGCATTGCGATTGGGTACCGTCCTGGTGGCAGGATCGCCATGGATCGCGAACATCGAACTGCCGATGCGCATGGACTCTTTCCTGATGGGAGGACTGCTGGCACTCGGCCTGCGGGGTTCCCACGCTCAGAAATGGTCAGACGCGAAGCTGGTGCGCCGCGTTCTGCTCGCGTCGTTCCTGGGATTGGTATTGGTGTGTGTTCTCGCGCGAAGCTTTTTCTGGTCTTCGACTCCCATGAGCACGGTGGGATTCACCCTGGTCGCGAGCGTTTACGCCTGCATACTGGCGCTCGCCTTGATTCCGGGGACGCTGACGGGGCGAATCGGCAGGAACAGAATCCTGCGTATGTTCGGTCGATACAGCTACGGACTTTACCTGTTTCACTATTTGTGCGAGCCGCTATGCATTCGTTTGCAACGGGCATTCCTTCTCCACATTCACCCGGCGATTCTCGGCGAGATGGTGTCCGTGATTGTCCTGTTGGCCGTCACGACTGGATTGGCCGCACTCAGTTATGAGTTGTTTGAGAAGCGCTTCCTTCAGCTGAAACAACGGTTCGTTCCTGATTCCCAGGTGGCCGTGTCTGCCGGTTGATCGTGCTTGAACAAGAATCTTCGGGAACTGGACCGACCGCCGCTTCTCTCTCCACATTAAACCTGAAGGCAGCGTTTCATCCGCGCGTGCGAATCTCTTGAGAACCGATGTTGCATCGCTCGCGAGAATGGGTAGGCGACGCGAGCCAGAAGATGCCTTGGACGGGACACGGCCTCAATGAGATAGGTGACCGACCCGGTCTCTGGATCAAAGTCAATGACGAATCGTTCCTGCCCTTCCTCGATGTGAAAAACCGTGGTGGTGTACATAAATCCGAAGCGGGTAGGGCAGTCCACAATCTCCGCAATGCGGCTGAAGTTTACCGACCACAAAAAAGCGGTGTGAGCTTCCACAGCTACGAGCTGTCCCGGGATGAGCTTTGCATTTGGGTTCACGACCTTTACCCAGCCCAAATCAAACTGTTGCCAACGCTGCAAGGCCTCGCGGGCCGCCGCGAATATGTGCATTCCATGACCAATCTCGCTACGGGAAAAGTCGTGCGCAAAACCCTTCGGCGTGGTTCCAATCGAGCCACCCGCTAACGTGAGCAAATGGGGGCTGGAGGGATTGGCGTCGCGTGCAGCTGACAGGAGCTTTTTCTTCTGATCTTTGCTTGCTCTGAAGGGCTGCAGCATATCGCCAGTATCTCAGCGGGAGCCCACGTGAATTTTACGATTCATCGAGAGTGGGGAAGAATCACGGCAATCTGCCGGTAAAAACCGTGTAATTTCCTTTTTGCGTGGTGTTTGCGACACATTTTGAGCAGTCGGTTGGATTGACCTAGCAGTACTTAGGTTGGTACACTCGTGAGCGTAGCTTCCTGCGCGGATTCCAGCAGTGAGTTGCGGCCGCCCTCCAGCATGCCGTAGCCTGCCGGGCATCATCCAAGGAGAAACGCGAAAATCAAAGGTCCGGCGAAAACCGGACGGCGTCTCAGTGGAAAATGCTTTTGGTTGGGTGAGGTTCAGCACGGTAAGGGTAACGGCCTAAAGGCATCTCCTGCTGCGGCAATCGCAGACAGGAAGCCACCCCCGGCCAGCAAGGTTGGCTGCGGGAGCAAGGAATTCCGGAGCACGCAGCAATGGCAAACGTCCTCAATCCCGAACCCGAGAGCATAACCCTGAACAGCACACTTGAAACCACAACGCTAGAACCTGCGACGGAGCTTGAGCAGCCGTTGTCCGAATCCACGTCCAACCCTGAGATCGCCGAAGTAATCGCAGTACCCGCGCTGGACGCCGATGCCCCAACCGAGCCTGTAGCCCAGGCCGAAACAGTGGAGGCCGCGCCCGCCCAGGAAACCGCACCAGCAGCAGCGGCTGAAGCAACACAAGAAATTGAAGCAGCGCCCAAAGCATCAAACGGAGCTGCAAAGGCTCCCGAACATGGACTTGAGTCCATGGACGATTTTTCAGCCGCGCTGGCAGCATTTGAGCGCGAGCAGGCCGCGGAAGCGGCCGCCGTCGAAGCTTATGGAGACAAGATTGTCTCCGGCACCGTTTTGAAGCAGACGGAAAAGCACCTGGTGGTGGATGTAGGCCTGAAGTCAGAGGGACTTGTGCCCCTGGAGCAGGTGCTGGACCACACCGGTGCGGTTAGAGTTCAATCCCGGCGACGTGATTGACGTAGTCATCGAGCAGCGAAGAGCCGGAAGGCGGCTACCTGGTGAGCTACGAGCGGGCCCAGCGTCTGCGCGTGTGGGATGTGATTGAAAAGGCCGCCAACGACAAGACGCCGGTGATGGGCACGGTCGTAAGCCGCGTCAAGGGCGGACTGACGGTGGACATCGGGCTGAAGGCATTTTTGCCGGGCTCGCAGCTTGAGATTCGGCCTGTCCGCAACCTGGATGGGTACCTTGGCCAGCAGATCGAGGTCCGGGTCATCAAGCTGAACAAGAAGCGCGGCAACGTGGTGGTGAGCCGCAAGGAGATTCTGGAAGAAGAGCAGACCTCCAAGCGCAGCACCACGCTGGAACACCTGGGCGAAGACGCGATTTTGACGGGGACGGTGAAGAACCTGACCGACTACGGCGCGTTTGTCGACCTGGGCGGCATCGACGGCCTGCTGCACATTACCGATATGAGCTGGGGACGGCTGACGCACCCCCGCGACCTGGTGAATGTGGGCGACGAGATCCAGGTGAAGGTGCTGAAGTTCGACAAGGACAAGCAGCGCGTATCGCTCGGCTTCAAGCAGTTGACGCCCGATCCGTGGCTTGACGCCTCAGAGCGCTACCCGGTGGGCGCGCATGTGAAGGGCCGCGTGCTGTCGGTTACCGACTACGGCGCGTTTGTCGAGCTGGAACAGGGCATCGAAGGCCTGGTTCATCTGTCTGAGATGACCTGGTCAAAGCGGCTGAAGCATCCTTCGAAGCTGGTGAAGCCCGGCGATGAAGTCGAGACAGTTGTGTTGAGCGTGAATCCGGCCGACCGCCGCATTTCGCTGGGCATGAAGCAACTGCTCGAGAATCCCTGGGAAAACCTGACGGAGAAGTATCCGACGGGAGCGATCGTTGAAGGCCGGGTTCGCAACCTGACCGACTTTGGCGCCTTCATCGAAATCGAAGACGGCATCGACGGGCTGGTTCACGTATCAAACCTGAGCTGGACCAAGCGCGTGAAGCATCCTTCAGAGATCGTGAAGAAGGGCGAAAAGGTGAAGGCTGTTGTGTCTGGGGGTTGAGCCGCAGAATCGGCGACTTTCTCTCGGCATCAAGCAGCTGCAGCCCGACGTCTGGGAGAGCTTCTTCGCAACACATCGCGTGGGCGACCAGGTTCATGGAAAGGTGCTGCGGACGGCTCAGTTTGGAGCATTCGTTGAGATCGCGGAGGGCGTGGAGGGACTTTGCCACATCTCCGAGGCCGGCGACGATGCGACCAAGCTGGAGACGGGCATGGAGCACGAGTTCAAGATCATCAAGATCAACGTCGAAGAGAAGAAGGTTGGCTTGAGCCTGCGCGCAGTTGGGCAGGAAGCCAGCCGGGCACAGGTGGAGCACTACAAGGCCGATTCGCACAAGCATCCGGTCTCGAGTTCCACAACGACGCTTGGCGATTTGATCAACTGGAAGAAGGACGAGCAGAAGTAGATTCGGCTTTCCTTTCCGGCATGCGACGGCCACCCTTCGGGGTGGCCGTTTTATTTGCGGGCTGAGTACGCTGTAGGTTGGGACCTCAATTATGTACGTGCGACGGCGTGGACGCCGCCGCGACAGCCGGTCTGGAGACCGGCGCTACTCTGGTTTGCGGGAGTGGCGGACCTATCGAAAAAGTGCATCGATTTCGGCGCGGGTGGGCATGGAGGGCGCGGTGCCGGGGCGGGTGATGGAGATGCCGGCGGTGGCGCAGCCGAAACGGGCGGCTGCGATGAGGTCCATGCCTTCAGAGAGGGCAACGGCAAGGCCGCCGTTGAAGGCGTCGCCTGCGCCCGTGGTTTCGACGACAGGACCGGCGTCGATGGCGGGCACGTGGGCTTTGATCTTCGCATTTTTGACGAAGGCTCCCTGCGCGCCGAGCGTGATGATGGCGTTGCGGACGCCGCGCGCGAGAAATGCGTCGGCGGCACTTTCGGCGTCGGCGAGGTTTGCGACCGTAATGCCGGTGAGCGCGGCGGTCTCTGTCTCGTTGGGCGTGATGTAGTCGATGTGTTGATAGATGCTGTCGGGCAAGGGCTGGGCTGGGGCTGGATTCAGGATGGTGGGGACTCCCAGCGAGTGCGCAAGGGCAAGGCCGTGCTCGACGACGGGCAGTGAGAGCTCGAGCTGCGCGACGAAGATGCTGGAGTTGGCGATGAGATCGCGGGCCTGATCGACTTCGGCGGTGGTCACTCCAAAACATGCGCCGGGGACAACGATGATGGCGTTCTCGCCGCGGGCCGCATCGACGATGATGGCGGCTGCTCCGGTGGCGACGCCGGTGCTGAAAAGAAATTGCGTGTCGATGCCTTCGGCTGCGTAGAGTTGGCGCGCCATGTCGCCGAAGGGGTCAGCGCCGAGTTTGGAGATGAAGCTGACGCGGCCGCCGGCGCGCGCTGCAGCTACCGCCTGGTTGGATCCTTTGCCGCCGGGCCCGAGTTTGAAGGACTGGCCCATGAGGGTTTCGCCCCATGCGGGGACGCGATCGGTGCGGAAGGCCAGGTCCGCGACAAAGCTGCCCATCACCGTTACCCACTTCTTTGCTGCTGAATCACTCATGCGCACTTCCCTGCCCTGCTGATTGCCGAGGGCATGTTGGTAGGACTCATCTTGGCAGGACTGATCTTCTCAGGGCGTGCGGCCTCATTACAATCGAGTGTGAGCAGGACCGAGGAGGTTGCCATGGAGATTGTGAGCAGCAGCAAGCGAACGAGCCGCAAGGGCGAGGCAGAGTATTTCACCGGGAATGTGTGGGTGGATGAGATCGCGGTGGGCGCGGAGCCGTCGCGTGTGCGGCTGCTCCGGGTGAGCTTTGAGCCGGGGGCGCGGACGGCGTGGCACACGCATCCAGTGGGCCAGGTTTTGCATGTGTTGACCGGTTCGGGGCTGGTGCAGAAGGAAGGTGAGCCGGTGCGTGCGATTCATCCCGGGGACACGGTGATGATTGAGCCGGGCGCGCGGCACTGGCACGGGGCCGCGGCGGGCAACACGATGGTGCACCTGGCGATGCAGGAAGCCGATGCCAAAGGAGTGACGGCGGTTTGGATGGAGAAGGTGACTGACGCGGAAGTATGGGAAAGACAGGGATTAGGGAACAGGGATTAGGGATTAGAAGACCTTCTGAGTTGAGTTAACTGCGAGCCCACCCATCGCAAGAAACGCGATGGATGGGGCACAGGCGGCTTGAGGGTTAGAGGCTCTCGGTTGATTCGCCCTGCAGCTGGCGGAGGACGATGACGATGCCCAATGCAGCGAGGACGCTGACCATGCCGAAGAGAAAGACGCTGGCGTAGCCGAAGGCGCCGATGACCGCTCCGGCGATGGGGCCGGTGAGGAAGAAGGAGACATCGGCAAACGCGGTATAGACGCCGAGGGCGGTGCCGCGATTGTTCTCAGGCACGCGCTTGACGGCTTCAACCCCGATTGCGGGAAAGACAAGCGAGAAGCCGAATCCGCCCATGGCCGCGCCAGCGATCGCCATCCAGGGCGAGCCTGCCTGCCACAGCAGGAACAGGCCCAGCGACTCGACGGTGAGGCAGACCATGGCGACCGGGAATCCGCCGAAACGGTTGATGGTCTGGATGAAGAGCAGGCGGGCGACGATGAAGCCGACACCGAAAGCCGTGAGGCAAAGCGCAGCGCCGTTCCAGTGGCGGCTGGCATAAAAGAGGGTGACGAAGGTAGCGAGGACGCTGTAGCAAACTCCACCGAGCGCCAGGCCCATGCCGTGCGGAGCCACGCGGCCGAGAACATGGCTGAACGGCAGGTGCTCACCATGCACCACGGGAACGGGCGGCTTGCGCCAGGCGAGCACGAGGCTGATGGCGCCCACCAGGATGGTGAGCAGTCCGATGGAACTGAGTCCCCACTGGTTGTCGAGGATAACGCCGAGGGGCGCGCCGAGGGCCATGGCTCCGTAGGTGCTGATGCCGTTATAGGAGATCACTTTGGCGGTGGACTCCTGGCCGGCGCTGGTGATGCCCCAGAGGGTTGACCCGGTGGACCCGAGGCTCTCGCCAACGCCGAGGACGAGGCGGCTGGCAATGAGGGCCGAAAAGCTGAGCCAGGGAACGGCATGGAGCAGCGGCAGCTGCAACCAGGGTTGCACCGCTGACGGTGCAGGCGCCCATGCCCCATAGGACGGAGACTTTTGCGCCGGCGCGGTCGCTGATGCGGCCGGCCCAGGGACGGCTGGCGAGCGTGGCAATGTACTGGATGCTGATGACGAGACCGGCGACCACGGCGCTGTATCCCATGCGCAGATGGACGTAAGGCGGCAGGACGGCCAGGGGTAAGCCGATGGAAAGATAGCAGATAAATGTGAAGTAGACGAAGCTGAGAATATGGCGTGTCCCCGCTCTTGACTCAGAAGACGGGAGTTGCTCGACGCTGGTTGTGGTGGCAGAAGACATGCTGTAGGCGGTCGAACCGTATGTAGCAGTGGTCAGTCCACAGTATACCGGAATCCGGGTTTCGCTGTGTGACAGCATGCACGCACAGGGAAGGCGATTTTATCGTTTTTTTGCTTCCAGCAGATTTTTTGGACCAGCTTATCGGAAAAAATTACCTAGGATTTCCCATTGCCCAGAGAATGCCTTTCTCAATGACGCCGTAGAGGAGCGGCTTGGCGTACTCCTCTTTGTTGTGGCCGAGGGCGAGGTAGAATTCGCGGCCGCCATCGAAGTTGTGATACCAGGCAAGCGGCAAGGGATTCTGAAAACCAGAGATATCCACTTTCACGGCGTCAAGGTATTGGAGCTTAGTGCGATCGGCGGCGAGCACGACATGAATATCGGGATTGAGATTTCCGATGAAGTAGCACTCGTCAGTCCATTCGAAGGTGGGCGGGAGATCTTTGACGGCGGGGAAATGCGGGTCGACAACCTGGACGGTAAAGGGCTGCATCTTGGGATGCACAACAAATGTTCCGCCGAGCACCTGTTGGAAGTAAGGCCAATCGCGTTCAGAGCCGGCAGCGGAATGAATGCCGACAAAGCCGCCGCCTGCCTGGATGTAGTGTTTGAAGGCGTTGCGCTGATCATCGGTGGCGAAGGCCTGGTTGTTGCTGTTGGAAAACACCAGGGCGGCGTACTGCTTGAGATTGCTGTCGGTAAAAACAGCTGGGTCGTCGGATGCGTCGACGGCGAAGCCCTTTTCTGCGCCCATTTTCTTGATGGCTTCGACACTTGAGGCGATGTTGTCGTGCACGTATCCCTTGCCGTCGGGCGTGTAGTTGCGGGTGTAGACGAGGATGCGGCGCTCGGCGGCTGCGCTGGGAGTTGGGAAAGCAAAGATGAGGGCCAGCAGGACGAACGCCGCCAGAGAGTATTTCGCCAATCGCGTCATTTTTTTCCCTTTCGTTTCGGGGAGATTATAGGCCACAAGAGGGATCAGGGGTCAGGGATCAGGGGTCAGAAAAGCGCGATATGGAGTTTGTTCTTTCCCACCCATTCCGCAAAACACGCGGAATGGATGGGGCACCTGGCTTTTTGAGAAGATGCCCGGGGCTGAAGCCCAGCTGGATCAAACGGTCTTATTTGTGAGGCTGAAGCCTCACGCTCCCTCCGGAAATTAGAAGGAACTAAAATGGAGGAATGCCGGACTTCCACGTGGAACATTTCGGATGCAGGGCGGCGCGCGCTGATGGAGAGGCCGTGGGCAGCCGGCTGCGCGAAGCGGGGCTGAGCGTGGGCGATCCGGCTGATGCGGACGTGGTGGTTGTGAATACGTGCAGCGTGACGGCGGAAGCAGACCGTGCCGCGCGCGCCTTTGTGCGCAGAACGCATCGGCTGAATCCGCAGGCGCGCATTGTGGTGACTGGCTGCTATGCGCAGCGCGCTCCTGAGGAGTTGTCGGCCATGGCGGGAGTGGCGGCCGTGGTGGGCAACAGCCACAAGGCGCTTGCTCCGGAGATTGTTCTGGGTCTGCTGAACGGTGTGACTGCGCCGCCGGCAAACCTGGTGAGCCTTCATTCGCTTGTCGCACCCGCAGCAGCGCAGGGACACGCACCGGTGTGGGCGGACGACCGGTTTGCGCATTCATTTATTGAAGAAGCGCAACTGACGCCGGGCGAGCAGACGCGGCCCAACCTGAAGATCCAGGAAGGATGCGGGAATCGATGCACCTTCTGCGTGATTCCGCAAACGCGTGGATCGTCGCGGAGCTTGTCCCGTGAATCTGTGCTGCGGCAGGTGGAAGGTTTTGTTGCGGCGGGCGGCAATGAGCTGGTGCTCTCGGGCATCAATCTCGGCCGTTGGGGACGCGATTTGCCGGAGACCGGAGGGGCGCTGACGCTGGCTGGACTTGTTCGCGAGATTCTGCGGACTGGCTTGCCGCGGCTGCGCTTGAGCTCGATTGAACCGATGGACTGGAATGCGGAGCTGATCGCGCTGATGGCGGAGTTCGGCGGCAAGACGCTTGCGCGCCACGCGCATCTGCCGTTGCAGTCGGGGTCAGACGCGGTGCTGCGCCGCATGCATCGACGCTACCGTCCGTGGCATTACGCGGAGAAGGTGGACGCGCTGTTGAAGGCTGCGGGGACCGACCTGACTCTCGGCGCGGACGTGATGGTGGGCTTTCCCGGAGAGACCGACGCCGAGTTTGAAGAGACACTGGCGATGGTGCGCGCTCTGCCCTTCGGCTATCTACACCTGTTTCCGTTTTCGCCACGGCCTGCGACACGCGGATGGTCGCTGCATGCGGAGTATCCCGTTGCACAGCAGGCGGTGGACGAGCGCATGGCCGCGCTTCGAGCACTGGCGCTTGAAAAGACCAAGACGCATCGCATGCGATTCATCGGTCGGACGCTTGACGCGATCACGCTGCATACTCCCGAGGCGCTGGCGGCAAAGGGACGAACGGCTGCGCTGACGGAAAATTTTCTGCCCGTCGAGGTTGTTGGTGCTTTCGGGAATACGGGGACCGTGGCCGCGAATCGGTTGCTCAGCGTGCGCGTGAGGGCGATCAAGCTGGACGGCACGCTTGAAGCCGCAGCAGGGCGCACTCGGGCCCAGGTGCGCTTGCCAATGCGGGTTGGGGGGCGGCGTGGGGAGCAGCATGAGGCAAGGCCGGTCGTGAGCGAGCCTTTGTTCAGTTGAGCCGAGCCAATGCTATACTCAGGGTGCGCTGGTCTACCCGCGGTGATTCGGGGTGCCCCCGATTGCAGGCAGCAGCGACATTTGGAGGAGTACCATCGCACTCGACAAACGTTCGGCTAAGTCTTTTATCCGCATTAACGACCGGATCCGCACACGCGAAATCCGCGTGATTGACGAAAACGGTGAACAGCTGGGCATTCTGCCGCCCTTTGAGGCGTTGAAGATTGCCCGCGAACGGGGACTGGATCTCGTTGAAGTGTCACCCAACGCGGTTCCGCCAGTCTGCCGCATCCAGGATTACGGGCGCTTTCTTTACGAGAAGGAAAAGAGCGAGCGCGCCGCCCGCAAGAAGCAGAAGGTGATTGTGGTGAAGGAGGTCAAGTTCTCCGTTACCGTGGATGAGCATGACTACCAGACCAAGAAGAACCAGGCAGTGAAGTTCCTTAACGGCGGCGACAAGGTGAAGGCGAGCCTGCGCTTCCGCGGACGCCAAATGGCGCATCGCGAGCTGGGCTACGCGATTGTCAATCGACTGATTCAGGACATCGGCGAAGCGGGCATTGTGGAATTCATGCCGCGCATGGAAGGAACGATTCTGCACGCGATTCTTGCTCCTTCAAAGAAGCAGGAAGCACCCAAGCCCAAGCCGGCCGCAGCGCCGCAAGCGGACGCCGGAGTGGCGCAGGCGTAAACAGATTGCATTTTTGATTGGAGAGAGGCCGCCGTGTTGGGCGGCCTCTCTGTTTGCGCGGGGCATGTCAATGGCTGCGCGTCGAGGAGAGTTGTTTCAATCCCGGGTGTCCAAATGCGAGGTACCCGGGGCACCCGCCTTTCTGTTGTATGCACCAGGGCGGTGCGCGTGCCAGATTTTACAACTACGAGTTCGGCTGTTTATAACTTGAGTGCCCGACGACGAGAGACATTGCATGCCCGCAAAATTTCCGGAGAAAAATCCATGGATAACAGCAAAGTGAATCGGCGCGTTTTTTTGGCGCGCATGGGCGCTGCTGCATGGCTGCTGAGTACGCGTCCTCTGGCCGAAGCCGTGGCCGCGCACGCGAGTAAGCCGAATCTGGTTTACATCCTGGCCGATGACCTGGGCTGGGGCGACATGGATGTGTACAACGCGCACTCCGCAGTGCCGACGCCGCATTGCAATCGTTTCGCCACGCAGGGAATGCGCTTTACCGACATGCATGCATCGAGCGCGGTATGTTCGCCGAGCCGGTACAGCATTCTTACGGGCAGGTATCCGTGGCGTTCGCGATTGAAGAAAGGCGTGCTCGAAGGCGACTCGCAAAACCTGATTGAGCCCGGGCGTTTGACGGTGCCGTCGATGTTGAAGGAAGAGGGCTATTACACGGCGGGCGTGGGCAAGTGGCACCTGGGCCTGGGCGACGCAGAGAAGACCGACTTTACCAAGCCGCTGGTGCCGGGACCGAATGCGCACGGGTTCGACTACTACTTCGGCATTCCGGCGTCGCTGGACATGGCGCCGTATCTGTTCTTCGAGAATGACCACGTTGTGGAACAGCCGAGCGTGCCGGATGCAGGCAGCAAGGAGCCGCGCGGCGTTTTTTGGAGAGCCGGGTTGCGTGCGCCTCATTTTGATTTTCCGCAGGTGCTGCCGACCATTACCGACAAGGCCGTGGAGATTTTGCACAAACGCGCCGAGCACAAAGAGCAGCCATTCTTTTTGTACGTTGCGCTCCCGGCGCCGCACACGCCGTGGGTTCCGCTGGCCGAGTATCGTGGCAAATCGGGCGCGGGCGACTACGGCGACTACGCGGTTGAAGTGGACGCGATGATTGGCCGGGTGCTGGACACGGTGCACGAACTCGGCATGGATGACAACACGATTGTGGTGGTGACGAGCGACAACGGCGCGGATTGGAAGCCGGGAGACATTGAGCGTTATCCGCATCGCGCCAACGCAGACTGGAAAGGCGAGAAGGCAGACATATGGGAGGCCGGGCATCGCATTCCGTTCATCGCGCGCTGGCCGGGACACATTCCGGCGAACACGGTTTGCGACGAGACCGGCTCGCTGACTGACCTGATGGGAACGCTGTCGGCACTTCTGCATCGCCCGCTGGCACCCAATGAAGGGGAGGACAGCTTCAACCTGCTGCCAGCGCTGCTGCGGCAGCCGCACGCGCCCATTCGCAAGACGATTATCGATGAGTCGAATGGCGGCATGTACTCGATCCGCGAAGGCAACTGGAAGCTGGAACTGGGGCTGGGCAGCGGAGGCTTCTCAGAGCCGCGTGAAGTGGAACCTGCGCCGGGCGGGGTGCAGGGCCAGCTGTACGATCTGGCGAGCGACCCGCGGGAACTGTACAACGTGTGGGCGCAACACCCTGACATTGTGGACCGACTGACCAAGCTGCTGGACACGTACAAGCAAAGCGGTCACACGCGGTACTAGAATTGGCGCGACCAAGTTTTGAGTGCGGAGGAATGCCGAGTGAAAAGGAATGCAATAATTCTTCTAGCGATGACTGCCATGGCGACAACGATGGTGGCGCAGGGTTCGGGCTGGCCTCCGGCGGCGGATCACATGACGATGCCGATTTGGCCGGGAGTTGCGCCGGGAGCGCCGACAAATCTGCCGCCTGAAGCGGACATGACAACGGCGAAGGACGGCAGTCCAGGAGGTCGCACCGTAATTCGGCTGGGCAATGTGGTGAAGCCAACGATCACGCTGTACAAGGCCAGGAATGCGGGCAGCGCACCGGGCCCCGCGATTGTGGTTTTTCCCGGCGGTGGATACAGCATCCTCGCGATCGATCTTGAAGGCACTGAAGTGTGCGACTGGCTGACGGGAGCCGGCGTGAATTGCGTGCTGCTGAAGTATCGGGTGCCCGGCACTGGCCCTTATCCAAAATCGAGCGCGGCTTTGCAGGATGCGCAACGCGCCGTGCGGCTGGTGCGGCTGCACGCAACGGAGTGGGGCATCGATCCCGCATCGCGTGGGCGTGCTGGGCTTCTCGGCGGGCGGACACTTGTCGGCGGCCGTGAGCAACCTCTATGACAAGCAGGTCTACGATCCGATTGACGATGCAGACAAGCTGAGCTGCCGGCCTGATTTTTCCGTTGTGGTGTATCCGGGGTACCTGGCGCTTTCAGAGCAGAACTTTGCTGCGAATCCGGAGATTCATCCCACGGCCAACACGCCGCCGACGTTTGTCGTGCAGGCCGAGGACGATCCGGTGCACGTGGAGAACGCGGTGGTGTATTACATGCAGTTGAAGAATGCGAAGGTTCCCGCAGAACTGCATGTGTATGCGCAGGGCGGGCATGGGTATGGATTGCGGCGCACGGCGCTTCCCGTGACGACGTGGCCCGACGAAGTGGAGAAGTGGCTGCACACGATCAAGGTGCTGCCGAGCGAATAAATATGCTGCTTGCCGTTTTGACCATCTCCGACCGCTGCTCGCAGGGCCTGCTGGAAGACACAGCGGGGCCGGCCGTGGTTGCGCTGCTGAGGCAGCACTTCCCCAACGCTGAGTTTGCGACCGCACTGCTGGCTGACGATGAAATTGCGATTGCGGACAAGCTCAACGAGTTTTGCAGCGAGGGCGCAGCGCTGGTGCTGACCGTGGGCGGAACGGGTATGGGCCCGCGCGACCGCACTCCAGAAGCAACGCGGCGGGTGATCGATCGCGAAGCGCCGGGCCTGGCCGAGGCCATGCGCGCCCGCGGTGCTGAGAGCAATCCCTACGCGTGGCTTTCCCGCGGGATTGCGGGGATGAAGAAAAAAACTTTGATTCTGAATCTGCCTGGAAGCAGGCGCGGCGCCGAGGAAAGTCTCACCGCTATTGTGGTGCTGGTGAGGCACGCAATTGAAGTGGCGAGCGGGGGACAGAGTCATCCGTAGCGGCTGCGGCAACCGGCGTAACCCCTCAAGTGAATCGAATTACCGGCAGGATCGGCGGCATGGCTGATTTGGACAGATGGCCGGGAAACGCTTTCCATAGCATCCGTATTTTTACCGGATTCGATCGCACGCAGACAGCAGTCGGCCGCCAGTAAAACAGCATATTCAGGGCTCTTGCGCGCCAGGCAATGCCGCCAATCCGCTTGAGAAACAGCGGGAAAAGGGTACAATCATCTTGCCAATGAGCGCAGCCAAGGTCTCCAAGAAGAAGAAGCCTTCCAATCGACGTCATCCCTCTGTAAGCATCCGCGATGTGGCGCTGCGTGCAGGGGTTTCCATCGCCACCGTTTCGCGCGCAGTGAACGGGATTACCACGGTCGATGCTGAATTGGCCAAGCGTGTGTGGAAGGCCGTGGAGGAGGTTGGCTATGTGCCCAACCCACAGGCGCGCGCGCTGGTGTCAGGACGGAGCCGCATCCTGGGGCTGATTGTTTCTGAAATCACGAATCCGTTTTTTCCGGAGCTGGTGCAGGAGTTTGAGAACCTGGCGGTTGCGCAAGGCTATGAAGTGATGATCGGTTCCACCAACTACGAGCCGTTGCGCACCGAGTCGCTGATTCGCCGCATGCTGCAACGCAACGTGGACGGCGTGGCGGTGATGACCTTCGGCATTGAAGAGGAACTCGTGACGAAGCTGGTGGAGAGCGAGTTCCCCATGGTGTTTGTGGATCACGGACCGAAGCTGCCGAATATTCGCGTGCTGAAGGTGAATTACGGCGAAGGGATTCGTGGAGCGGTGCAGCACCTGGCCGCGCTGGGTCACCGTTCCATCGCCTTCATCACCGGCCCGCTGCGGTTGCGGTCTGCCGTGGCGCGGCGCGATGCGTTTCTTGAGTCGATGGCCGAGCTGGGGCTTACCGCGCCCCAAGGACACATTGTGGAGGGCGATCACACGATGGAAGGCGGCATGACGGCCATCGAGGTCATCACCGCACACGATCAATTGCCAACCGCCGTTGTCTGCTCCAACGACATGACGGCCATCGGCGTTCTGCATGGGCTTTACCGCACGACGCACAAGGTTCCGAACGACATCTCGGTGGTGGGTTTCGACGATATCCACCTGGCACAGTTCATGCTGCCACCGCTGACCACTGTGCAGATGTCGTGCAAGCTGTTGGCGACAGCGGCCGTGCAGGCGCTGCGTGCCGGCATTGAGCCCGACCACCCCAAAGCGGCCCAACGCGAATGGCCCATTCCGACGCACCTCGTTGTGCGGCAGTCGACGACCTTTCCGCGCGGCTCTCTGCCGGCGCTCAAAAAGAAGGCTTCGGCGCAACGGCCTGAGACTGTCGCAAAATAGAGCGGGGACTGGTGCCGACAGCGGTGTGGTCTGGCCGCCTAGTGCTGGACTTCAGCGCTCGCCGAATCGCCAGGAGATGGAACCGCCGATCCACGACACCATGCGCACGCCCACGGCCTGCTCGTTGGTCCCGCAGGCAAAGTCGTTGTAGGCGCCGGTGGGGCCTGAGGCCGGCGCGCAATAAGGCGTTTGCAAGAGAGTCCAACCCGGATTCAACGACTCCGTTGTCTGGCCGGTGTAGCCGCGCGCTAGTTCCCCGTTCGCGCCCAGTTCAAGCCGGCCGCTGAGGAACGAGCGCACCATCGCCATGCGGAGTTCGCCTACGGGAATGGCTTCGTACTGATCGGGATGCGCTGCGTTGCCAACGTCGAGAAATTTGTGACCCACATACTCGTACTCGCCGCGGGCGTGCAACCGGTATGGCAATTTGTCGAGTGTGGTCAAGGCATCGAAGATGGTGCGCGGCGCTTCAGGAACCACTGTGCCGGGGACGCCGTTGAAGGCGGCGAGACGCGCATCGGCCTTGGAAAAAACGCCCTGCATTGTGCCGAAGCTGAATTGATGGCGGGCATTGATGGTTAGCGATTTGAGCGTGTCCGGTCCCAGGTCCTCGGCCGATCCGTTGTCAGGATCGATTTTGGCCAAAGTGGCCGTCATGGTTGTGCGGCTCACCATGACGCGGAGATCAGTTGCGCTGAAAGCCTTCTCAAGCACCAGTTGCAGGGCGTGTGAGCGTTCGAAAGGATTGGCCAGCGCACTGGCACCGGTTGCGGTAGCTGATGGGGCCAGGCTGATGCGCGGGTCCTGGGTGAAGAATGCCTGCCCCATGCTGAAGGAAGCTGACGGGAGCCAGCGCCCGGCGCGACTACCGGCTGGCGTCCACGTGACTGTTGCTTTGGGACTTTCAAAACCGCGCCACTCGTCAGAGGAATATGCGGAGCGGAATTTGTCCACGTTCCTCATTTCGACGAGATCGTGGCGCAGGCCGGCATAGAAGCGCAGATGCCGGCCCAGATCACCGTGCAAGGCCACATAGGGAGCCAGCTCGCGCAGGGTGACGTTGTTGCCCAGGACCGGCACGAAGGTGCCGAAGCTGCTGACGCTTGCGGAAAGATAGTGGTCGAGGTCGTCGTTATGAATGTCGTCCTCGTTGTAAATGAGGCCGGCCATGGCTTCGAGAGTTGGCCTGAACGTATGCGTCTCGCGAGCTTCTGCGCCCTCGACGGTGCGAAACTCGCTCTGGCGGATGAGGCCTTCGCCGAAATTTGAGAACAGGGCCAAATTGTATGTGCGAACGTAGCCGGAGAACGAAGCCACGTCGTGCTCTGTTGCCTTCCACTGGTCGTCGGCAGCAATCAGCCCGGTGTGGGTTTGGTCCTGCTGCCGCGGGTCGAGTGTGTCATTGACCTCGACGCCGAATCCAATGGGAACCAAGTTGCCTTCGTGCGAATGTCCCCAGTAACCGATGCTCAGCAACGTGATCTCGTGGCTTCCGGCATCAAAGGTGCGCATCGCATTCCACTTGAACTGCTTGCGATGCTCGAGGGTACGCATGAGCCCATTGCCGTAGTTGGCTTCGAAGGCTACCCACTCTTTTTTATTGGGGTCTGAAGGCGCGAAGCCGGCAGAGAGATCGGCATCGCGAAAGTCGCCGGTGAGGGTGAGGAAGGGGCCGATCCGCGGGCGCAGGGTGTAGGTGGCTGCCATGTTGAGCGCGTGATTGCCTTCAAGCACATTGAAAGCTCCGCCATCCGTG
Organism: uncultured Acidobacteriaceae bacterium; assembly: GCA_963820245.1. Classification (GTDB taxonomy): domain Bacteria; phylum Acidobacteriota; class Terriglobia; order Terriglobales; family Acidobacteriaceae; genus Telmatobacter. Next base: position 112,512 of record CAWFZC010000007.1, read on the forward strand.
GCAACGTTGCCGAGGGCCGCCGCAATGTAAATGTTGGGGTCAGCGTATCCATTTCCGTGCGCGTTGGCGGAGAGATTGTTGGGCACGAGGAAGCCGCCTACAGCGATGTATTGACCGATGGGCTCGCCGTGGTCGCCTGCCACACCGGGTACAAAGTACTGCGGCGCCTTGATGCCACCGGCCGCGGTTTCAATGGGCATGCCGGGAATGGAGATGGGCGCGCCGGGACGGCCGGGATTGGCGTCAAGCAATTCTTCGCGCACCATGATCTTCTGGCCGGGGTCGGGTGAGGCCAGGGCGACATCGCTGACATCGGCGGCAACGACAACCTCCTCGACCACAGTGTTCAGGTGTTCGAGGCGCAGCGTGAGGCTTGCGGCATCGAGGGCCTAACTGAACCTGGCGCGTAATGGAGACGAATCCAGCGGCCTCAACATGCACTGTGTATGTACCCGTAGCGGGCAGTGCGATTGAGAATGTGCCGTCGGCTGCGGTTGTGACCACGTGTTTGATGCGTGAGGCCGAATCGAGTTCGACGCGGGCCGCGGCCACCGGCCTTCCCGCCGGGTCGAGTACGGCGCCCGTGATGCGAATTTCAGAGGTCTGCGCAAGGGACACGACAGCAGAAACCAGGGCGCACAGGAGGGGTAGTACGATTGCGAATTTCGTGCTACCCGTGGCTGTGAATCTGCTCATCGATCGGACCGCTCCCTGCTTCAATGCTTGTGATTGTGTTTGTGGCTGTGCGTGTGTGTGCGCGCAGGTTCGATCGGATGCGCGGGGACGGTCATGACCAAGCGGCCGTGCTGCACGCCTTTGAGGCCGATGAGGCGGTCTGCAAACTCTGCGATGCGCGCCGACTTGCCATGTACGATCAGGACTTCAAGGCAGGATTCGTGGTCAAGGTGGGCGTGGCTGGTGGACACGACGAGATCGTGATTCTGGTGCTGGACTTCAGTCAGTTTTTCGGAGACGCCATGAGAGTGGTGATCGTAGATGAGCGTGACGGTGCCAACAACTGTCGCGTCGGGCGCGGCTGTCTGCTCGGTGACGAGGCGGTCTCGGATCAGATCGCGAAACGCCTCGGAGCGGTTGGTGTAGCCACGCTGACCGATGAAGCGGTCGAAGCGTTTGAGAAGGTCTGAATCGAGGGCAATGCCGATTCTGCTGAGAACACCCATATGCGCTCCTCCACGAGCGAGCGACTCTCCAGGGAAATGCCAGAATAGCACGAAAAATGGATTCTTGCTACGGCGGGAGGCACTGGAGAAACGGGGAAAGTGGGCAGCTCGCGCCAAGCGCTATACTTGCTCGCGGCCGCCAAAACAGCTTGAAGACTGCCTCAAAGTGAGTCGGGCGGCCGCTGATCGTTGACGTTGTCGCATGGGCACCCTATAAGGGAGAGGATCACTATGAATCGTCGCAATTTTCTTGCCGGAAGCATCGCCATAGCCGGCCAGCACAAGCTGCTTCACTCGATGAGCGCGTTGAGTTTGGGCGCGGACAATACGGCGCAGATGGTGGCGCCGCACAACCTTCTCAGCTCTACCTACACGGAATCGTTTCTGACGGCGAAGCTTGCTTCGGCGAGCGCGTGGCACCCTTATCCGAACTGGAGCGAGAGAGCGCAGTGGGAGGCCGTGCCTGAAGATATTCGAACTGCTGTGGTGGCGCGGGCCGAGAGTGACCGCAAGGACGGCTGGAAGGCGGAGCTGGCTACGACGTTTCTCGACTTCAAGCGCAACGGCAATCGCACGCGGTTTGAAGCAGACAGCTTTGGGCGGCGCGCGATGCTGCAGCGGCTGATCCTGGCCGAGTGCCTGGAGGGCAAGGGGCGGTTCACGGACGACATTGCCAACGGCGTGTGGCTGATTTGCGAAGAGACGTTCTGGGGCGCGCCTGCGCACCTGGCGGCGCAGAAGGCCGGGATCGGGCTGCCGGAAGTGACTGAACCGATTATTGAATTGTTTTCGGCGGAGACGGCGCAACTGCTGTCATTAACTAAATATTTGTTGGGGCCGCAACTGGACGTGGTTTCGCCGCTAATTACCAAGCGGATCAAGATAGAGACCGAACGGCGGATGCTGAAGCCGGCACGCGAGCGTAATGATTTTTCGTGGATGGGCTTCAGCGGTACGGGCCAGGGCCACAGGCTGAACAACTGGTGCCCTTGGATCAATTCGAATCTGCTGCTGACTAACCTGATTCTCGAAGAGGATGCGGCGCTGCGCGTGGAGGAGACGGTGCGCATTACGCGCAGCGTGGATGCTTACTTGAACGACTACTGGGCAGACGCGGCCGAGGAAGAAGGGCCCGGATATTACAGCCGGAGCGTGATGTGTTTGTTTGAAGTGGTCAGCACGCTGGAGGCCGCGACCGGTGGCACGACGGGGATTTTTGCCAACCCCTTTATCGACGCAATGGGCCGCTTCATCCTCAATGTACATATCGCCGGAGACGATTACGTCGACTACGGCGATGTGCATGGCAAGGCCGCACCTTCGGGCGATGTGCTTTATCGTTTCGGCAAAGCTGTGCACGATGAGCAGTTGCAGGCCTTCGGCGCGTTCTATGCCGCGAAGGATGGATGGAACGCGAAGGGTGCTGGCCTGGAGCGAGCACTCGATGTGAGCCTTACGAGTTTGTCACGGTCATTGCCCGCAGTGCTTGAAGCCAACGAAATTCGCGCGGCGCGGCAGGAGGATGTGCTGGTGCGGGACGCGTGGTATCCGGAGTTCGGACTGATGACGGCGCGGCGGAAGGCTGGCTCGACCGACGGCATGTATGTGGCTGTGCTGGCATCGAACAACGGCCGCAGCCATAGCCATAACGACACAGGCAATTTTGTGACGTACCTTGACGGCAAGCCGCTGACGATCGACGTGGGCGTTGAAGCCTATACCGCAAAAACTTTCAGCCCTGAGCGCTACACGATATGGACGATGCAGTCGGCGTTTCACAACCTGCCGACGGTGGGCGGCGTGATGCAGCACGACGGTGTGAAGTACCAGGCGACGGACCGCACATGCTCGTTCAACGACGATCGAGCGACGGTGTCGTTCAACATCGCCAGCGCCTATCCGAAGGAGGCGGGTATCAAGTCGTGGATACGCACGGTGACGCTCGACCGCAGGAAAGATGTGGTCACGATTGAAGAGAACTTTGAACTGGAGCGTGCTGTGCCTATCAGCCTGACTGTGATGACTCCGCGCGCGGCCACCGTTGACTCACCCGGGCGGGTCACGATGAAGCTGGTTGGGGACGAGGGCGCGGCGACAGCGCTGAGCTTTGACAGCGCGCAATTGACGGCAAAAGTAGAAACGATCGCGCTTGCCGATCCGCATTTGCGCGAGGACTGGGGAGCGAATATTTACCGGATTTTGCTGGAGGCAAACCAGCCTGTTGCGACGGGCAAATTTACGTATGAGTTCTCGCGCGTGTAGGCGTCGTACTGTCCCACCCATTCTGCGATGAAACCGCAGAATGGATGGGGCACCAGGCTTTTTCCCAAAATGAACGTAAAAACAACCGGGTGGATTTTCTTGACTTGCCAAGGAGAATCCACCCGGTTGTTTTGCCTCTCGTTGAAGTGAAAGGTTGCGGTATCGCCGTCTACTGCGGGGTTACCAGTGTATGGGCAATAGCGAATAACGCGAGTTCGAGCCGGGTGGAGACGCCGGTCTTGTCAAAGATGTTGGACAGGTGGCGCTTGACGGTCTCTTCACTCAGGTTGAACTGCTTGGCGATGTCGCGGTTGCTGCAGCCTTCAACGATGCAGCCGACAACTTCAAGCTCGCGGGGCGTAAGGCCGTAGGTTTTGTGCTGCGGCACGGCGGCCTGCTGCATGAGGTCGTGGAGGGCGGAAACGAGGTTGACGACCCGCTTGCCGCCGATCCAGTAGTCGCCGGTGGAGACGGTGCGGATGGCGGTTTGCAGGTGGCTGGCGAGGGCGTCTTTAAGCACGATGCCGCGCGCGCCGATGTGCAAGCGCTTCAATAATCTGCTGAGTGGTGATGGTGGAGGTGAGCAGCAGGATTTTTACGGTTGCGGACCCGTTCATGATGGCGCGCATGGCCTCAAGGCCGGGAAGGCGGGGCATCTGCACGTCGAGCAGCAAAATATCAGGCTGCAATTCGAGGGTTTGGGTGATTGCCTCGTCGCCATCGGAGGCTTCGCCGACGACCTCAAAACCATCTTTCAGGACGAGCATATTGCGCACGCCGATACGCACGACGGGGTGATCGTCTGCCAACACGATTCGAATTGGACGTTCCATCGTTACGGCAAGCCTCCTCAAGAAGGCCAAAAATCAAGCCTCAAAGTCTGCCTCAAGCATACGCTCCAGGTTTCGGGTAGCGGCGCGCAAATCGCCGAGCAAAGCCATGCTGTTATCCAGGTGGTTACTGTCTGCGTCGAAGGTTAATTCCTCAAACAAGGCCCCCAGACGGGCTGCCTGCAGGGCTCCCGCCATGCCGCAACCGCCTTTGATGGCGTGGCCAATGCGGCGGACTTCAGAGGCGTCGCCCCTGGCAATGGCCGCCTCAAGCGATTGCGCGCGCTTGCCCAGATCAGCTACGACGGCCACATAGATCTCGCGAACGGCCGGCTCCGGCATCATGCCCCGGAATTGCGCCAGGGTGTCGGTGCTGAGGACCGGCACCGACGGGTCGAGCCGGGAAGTGGCTGGTTGGGCGCTGCCCGAACTGCGTCCTTCGAGCAGCTTTGCAAGTGTCTCAGCGTCAAAGGGCTTGGCCAGAAAGCCGTCGGCAGCGGCCGCCACATCCTGCGGGGGATTACTGCCGCTGATGGCGTAAACAGGGGCCGCGGTGCGTGCGCGCAGGGCCGTGATCAGCTGGACCCCGCTCAAACCCGGCATCTGGGCGTCCATCAGGATCGCGTCCGGGGAGAAGTCCTTCCCGCCCAGCATCTCGAGCGCAACGGTTCCGTCGACCGCCGTATGCACCGTGTAACCGTTCATGGTGAGCACAGTCGCGGTCACTTCCCGGCTGACGAGATCGTCGTCGATCAGCATCAGAACGGGAGCCTTACGCCGCGCATCGAAATCCAGCATAAGTTCTAGTGTGCATCGCGACGGCGGGATGCAAGCAAAATTTTGAGTTCGGGGTATCCATCTTGATCACGCGGCACTGGATGGCTGATTGGCCGGGCCAAAATGGACTTATTGCGCAGGGCTAATGTGCCGAACCTGGCTGCCCGTCGGCGGCAGGCAAACCAAGCGAGACGGCAGGAGGCAAATCCTGTCCGCTCCCCCTGAGGCGGTTCGCCTCCTGAAAGGCCCGGGCCCGCAGTTGCCACTGCTGGATGGCCAGATCGTAGCGCACGGTGACATTGTTGAGCCAGTATGGCCGGTTCTCGCTGAGCCAGACCTGGGAGTACTCGGCCTTGAGCGCCGAATAGGCATCGCGCAGATCCTCGCAGCGGCCGTTGTTGCCGCTGATCTCATTGAGGATGTTTGAGGTTTCATCGCTGCGGGTTTTGTCGTGCTGATTGGCCACGGCCTGCGCGTAGGAGGAGGCAATTTCCTGGGCCAGCTGAAACTTCATGCCGATGAGGTCAAGCCTGCGCGCGCCCAAGTCCATGGCGGTGAGCGCATCCTGCTCCTTCAAACCCGGGTTTGCCGCGCGGGCCTGGGCCAGCAGCACCACGGCGTGCTCCGCATGGAGTCGCAACTCCGCAGCCAGCGGCAACAGCTTTGCGGAAACCTCCTGCCCTTGAGCGCTCCACGGGTCGAGCCAGAAGACGCGAGTCGCTGCTGAGATGCAGATCGGCGTTGCCCAGTACTTCGTTGGCGGCCATCAGTTCCTTCTGAGCCTCGTTCACTTTGCCGCTCACATCGCCATGGAAGACGACTCCGTAGGCGTCCTGGTAATCCGGAATGGGGCTCTCGCCCGCCTGCCACGAAGCCACGGGGCCAAACAGCACCCCGTACCAATCCTGATTGAAGAGGCCTTCGCCGTCGTCGTTCCAGACTGTATTGATGGCGCCGGTGGAACCAAGGCGCTGCCCGTCGCGGATAAAGCCCTGGATATTCCAGAGGGCCGTGCGGGCCTGCGGATAGACTTCGTTCCAGTTGGCGTCACCCGGAGCGACCCAGGTTTCAATGCCCGCCTTGGCAAAGGGCTCAATCATTTTGTCGAAGCCGGTGGTGCTCCAGTAGTTCCAGGGAACGGCGATCATGTCCTTGGGCAGGCCGGCCACGGCGTCAGGGTCGGAGCCGCCAATATCGCCCCAGAACAGCAAGCGCCGATTCAACGGGGCCAGCACATCGTGAATCTGCTTGAGGAAGGCGACGTAGACCGATTCCGCGGCCCTGCGCCTGCACCTGGTCGCGCGTGCGGCCTGCGCCGAGGTCCCAGGTTTCGTCGGCGCCAATGTGCATGAAGGGCGACGGAAACTCCGCGGCGATTTGCGTGAACCAGTCCTTGATGAGCGGCAGCGTGGCCTGCCTGACCTGGAGCCAGCACATGGCCGTGGGGTGTCTCGGCAGCGTCCTGGTAGAGCTCGTACTTGAGTACGTGATGGAGATGCCCGAAGGCCTCCTGCTCCGGCAGGATGGTGATGTGATACGGGCGTGCATAGGCGACGAGTTCTTTGGCCTCGTCGGGCGTAAGCGCGCCGCCCGGAGGCGCAGCCATGGGCTCGTTTGGGATAGAGCAGTGTGTGCTCAAAGTAAGGCGAATAGATGTTGGCCTTGAAGGCGGCGAAGATGCGCACCTGGTGCTTTTGAAATTCGAGGGTGGGAACGGGGCCGCGGGAGAGATCGTCCTGCACGCCGCGATAGCGCATGGCGGGCCAGTCGCGCACTGTGCCTGTGGGCAGAACGCGGTCGGCATCGGGTAACGGAAGCAACTGCTTGAAGGTCTGCACGCCGTAGAAGATGCCCGAACCGGAAGCCGCGATAATCGCAGTCTCATGCGGCTCAATCACGAGAATGTATCCTTCGGCTTCCATTGCCGGGTCGAAGGTGAGCTTGGTACGCGCCAGCAGAGACTTGGCGGCGACACTGTCGGTCCTGAGAAGGACAACCCGGTAAATTGCCGTGGGTTTGGCATGTGCTGTGCCTTTGGCCGATCCCGGGTGTTTCAGAGCAGCTTCAAGATCTTTGGCGGCAAACAGGTCGTCTTCGTTGCGGCCGGGCACGGTTGCCTGCACGGCGCCCAGGGGCGTGGTGGCGCCAAAATGCGTCTCCCGGGGGGAAGGCAACAGGTGAATCTGGGCCATGGACCGAGTGGAAAAACCGCTGAGCACTGCCAGGGATCCGAACAAGGCAACCCAAAATAAAGATCGAGGAGAAAAATGGCTATGATTGGACATCCCGCCAGCCTTCAGCTCAAAGAAATGAGCATTTGAATTCGATACGATCATTGTAGACCAATGGCGGGCCCTGTTACCTTTTCAGAAAACGGAATCATTTGCTCCCGCCTCGGGTTCCCATGGCTACGATGGACGGTGCACATGCGAAAGGCGCTCTGAATGAACGAAAGCAGCTTGAGGGATTTGCCGGGGAACTCCGGGGACGCCGCCATCCGCAGATATAACGCCTTTCTGCTGCTGGTGGCGGGGCTCGGCGGCCTGCTCTATGGAATTGACGTGGGCATTATTGGCGGAGCGCTGCCCTACCTGAATGCCACTTCGCATCTGACCACGGCTGAGCTGTCGGAGATTGTGGCGGCGGTGCTGCTGGGGAGCGTCTTCTCCACATTGTTCGCGGGGATTCTGGCGGACTGGATGGGCCGCAAGCCGCTGATGATTCTGAGCGGGCTGACCTTTGTTCTGAGCATTCCCATCATCGCGCTTTCGTCGGGATTCGCGCCGCTGTTTTTCGGACGCCTGCTGCAGGGGGTGAGCGGAGGACTGATCGGCGTGGTGGTGCCGCTTTATCTGGCCGAGTGCCTGCGCGCGTCGAATCGCGGCAAGGGTACGGCGGTGTTCCAATGGCTGCTGACCTTCGGGATTGTGGCGGCGGCGCTGGTGGGCATGTACTTCAGCTACCAGGTGGCGGCGGTGGAGAAACTGGGCGATGCCGCCGCGCTGTTCCACTTCAAAGACCACGCGTGGCGCGCGATCTTCTGGGTGTCGCTGCCGCCCGGCATCTTGTTTATGGTGGGCAGCCTGCTGGTGACCGAGTCGCCGCGCTGGCTGTTCCGGCGCGGCGCCAGAGAAAAGGCGCACAAGGCGCTGCTGCGATCGCGCAGCCACGAAGATGCGGCTCTTGAAATGGAGGAGATGAACTCGGTTGAGCAGAGCAAGAGCGGGAGACTGAACCAGAAGACTGGGGACTCGCTGCTGCAGCGCAAGTACGTGATCCCGTTCCTGCTAGCGTGCGTGATTCTGGCGTGCAACACGGCTACCGGCGTGAATTCGATGATCGGGTACAACGTGAGCATCCTGATGCAGAGCGGACTGAGCGACCTGAGCGCGCACTGGGGCTACGTGATCTTTACGGCCATGAACTTTACGATGACTGCCGTGGGCATGACGCTGGTAGATCGCAAGGGGCGCAAGTTCCTGTTCATCCTTGGGACCAGCGGGATTATTGTGGCGATGGTGACGGTGGGCACGCTGTTTCTGCGGACAGAGAAGGTGAGCGTGGACGCGCGCGGCCTGGTGCAACAAATGGTTGGGCCGGGACAGGATTTGACTCTTCGCTTCGATCAGGCCGCAGCCGAAAAACTGCTGGCGGCGGCCGGCGATAGCGGCGGGCAGATTGGGGCGGATCGCGCTTCGCTGGCCATCATCTATTCGTACGGCGACTATACGGCGGCGACGACGTTTGTGCGTTCGGATGATGCGGCTGCTGCGCCCATCGTGATTACGCGGGACACGGCGGTTCCTTCAAATCGTGTTCAGTCGCTGTTTGCCAATCCCTTTGCCGATCTCAACGCCGCACAAGCCGCACCGCTCATCATTCAGAAGGCGATAATCGGGCGGGTGCCTGAAGCGAGCCACGGCTGGCTTGTGGCGCTCGGCCTCTACATGTTCATGGCGTTTTACGCGCTCGGGCCCGGCGTCTGCGTGTGGCTGGCGCTGAGCGAGCTGATGCCGACGCGCATCCGCTCGAATGGCATGAGCATCGCGCTGGTGCTGAATCAGCTTGTGTCGACCACGCTGGCGGGCATCTTTCTGCCCTTCGTGAGCAAGCACGGCTACTCATCGATGTTCTTCCTGTTTGCGAGCTTCACGGTGGTGTACTTCATCGTGACGGCGTTCTTTCTGCCTGAAACCAAGGGCAAGACGCTGGAAGAAATTGAAGCGCATTTTGAAGGGCGAGCGGCGGGCTGAACGGGATCTTTGGGAAAAAGAAAACGGCGCGGAGGAAGATTTCTCCGCGCCGTTTTGATTTTCGTTGAGGGCGATTGCGATTTAGTTACGGCTACGCATCTTTGACAACAGATTGAGAATTTCAAGGTAGAGCCAGACGAGCGTGACCAAGATGCCGAAGGCGCCGTACCACTCCATGTAGCGGGGAGCGCCGAACTGCACGCCCTGCTCGATGAAGTCAAAATCGAGCACGAGGTTGAGCGCGGCAACGGCAACCACGACCAGGCTGAAGCCAATGCCGATGATGCCGTTTCCGTTGACGCTCATGAAGTGCACGCCGAAGAAGCCGAGGATCATTTCGAGCATGTAGAACAGAAAGATGCCGCCGGTGGCCGCAATGACGCCGAGGCGGAACTTCTGCGTGACCTGGATCATTCCGGAGCGATAGGCGAGCAGCAGCACAAACAGGGTGCCGAAGGTGAGGCTGACGGCCTGAATGGCGATGCCGGGATAGCGCAGTTCAAGCATGGCCGACAATCCGCCGAGTACCAGGCCTTCAAGCAGTGCGTAGATGGGCGCAGTGACCGGCGACCACTCCTTTTTGAACGTCGTAACCAGGGCGACGATGAATCCGCCGATCAGCCCGAGCATCATCAGCGGCGCCACATTCGTGATGTCGCGCTCAGGCAGAAACATGTGCCATGTCCACGCCGCCGTGGCGATGGAACAAAGCAGCAGGAGGCCGGTCTTGTTGACGGTTCCGTTCAGCGTCATCCGGTCCTGGACGTCAATCAAGCTGCCCTGCTGCGCGGCAAGATTGCTGAACGTGTTTTGGCCCAGTGCCGGATTCGAGGTCTTGAAGAGTGCCATTGTGTTATCTCCGTGTGCTCAAGGCGGGTGGCCGGTAGCGAGGGGATTGCAGCCGCCGCGATGAGCTCTCTTACTCATTTTAGACGCTCCAGCACGTCATTTTGATGCATTGGGTAGTGGCTGGCCGCTGCGTTTGCCGGGACGTTTGACTTCAGTCTGGAAATAGCGACCCGGGTGCGGTAAAGTGGACGCCAATGAATCCAGACACGCCAGGCAGTCTTGAAGAGCAAGTGGTCGAACTGCGCTCCCGCGTGCGTCTGCTTGAGGAGACGCTGCGGGACTACGGCATTTCTCTTTCGCAGGCGACGCCGCGCCCGGCTGCGCCACCGCCGCCCGTGCCGCCGGCTTCTCTGCCTTCAGCGGCGGCGGAACAGTTGGCTCGCGAGGAGTACCCGGCAGTTGAGACACAACACGCGGTCCAAATATTCGCGGGGCTCTCCGGCGATGGGACTCAAGGCGCAAGCGGATAATCGCTCGCTGGAGAGCCGGATCGGATCGCAGTGGTTTAACCGCGTGGGCATTCTCGCCGTACTGATCGGCATGGCGTGGTTCCTCAAGTTCGCCATCGACAATCACTGGATTGGTCCGCTGGGGCGGGTGCTGATCGGCCTGGTTGCGGGAGGGGCTCTCATCGCCTGGTCAGAGCGCTTCCGCAATCACGGGTACGCGCTGTTCTCCTATTCGCTGAAAGCCATTGGCAGTGGCGTTCTGTACCTGTCGCTGTGGGCCGCATTCTCGCTGTTTCACCTGGTGCCTTCCGGCGCGGCCTTCGCGGCGATGATCGCCGTGACAGCCTTCAACGCGTACATGGCGTGGGCCCAGGATGCGGAGCTGCTTGCCCTCTACGCGATCGTCGGCGGATTCTCAACGCCGCTGCTGCTCTCGACCGGCGAGAATCACGAGATCGCGTTGTTCACTTATCTGCTGCTGCTCGATATGGCTGTGCTTATCCTGGTTAGCCTTCGGCCTTGGTCGCGGTTGCTGTTCGGAGCGTTTACGGGAACAGTGCTGTTCTTCGCCGCGTGGTGGTCAGAGTTCTACTCGAACGAACAGGTGGGGCGGACCGCAGTTTTTGTGGGGTGCTTCTTCCTGATCTTTGCGCTGGCTCCGCGGCTGGTGCAGACACGAGAGCAAGACGGCGGGCACATGAATGTGTGGGACAGCCTGGCGCTGGTGATTGTCCCGGTGGTCAACGCCGCATTTGGATTCCTGGCATACTATGCGATGCTTGACCGGGCCAGAGAGCGAATGGGTTCAGCCGTGGCTTGCTGTCGCCTTTGCCGCGTTTTATCTGTTGATGCTGCGATTGCCGGCGCGCGGAAGATTGAAGGCAAGCCCCGAGTTGCTGTCGGCGCTTCATCTGTCGGCAGCCGTTGTCTTTCTTACCATTGCCATTCCGCTGAAAGCGAGCGGCCGGTGGATCACGATTGGCTGGCTTGTGGAAGGCGCGGCGCTGTTGTGGGTGGCGGGGCGGACGCGCATGCAATTGTTGCGCGCGCTGGCGGTTCTTTGCCTGGTGCTCGGCCTTGGGGCGCTGTTCACCATCAACCCTGCGGCTGGCGCTACGCCCATCTTCAACCAGCGCTTCGGTGCGTATTGCGTGGCCATCGCCGTCTTTGCCTTCGCGGCCTGGCTGGCTGTGCGGGAGCCGGTGGAGGAGGCCAACGAGGCCTTGATTTCTTCACCGGCGCTTGCAGGGGCCGCATTGCTTGCGGTGAACGCGCTGATTCTTGTAGCCGTGAGCCTTGAGATTCATAGTTACTGGTGGTTCCTGCGCTGGCGCGGCGACTTGAACTTGTTTGAAGATTATCGGATCGATGCGCAGTTCACCTACTCGGCATGGTTCATGCTGTTCGGCGCAATTCTGCTGGCCGTGGGCTTCTGGCGACGATCGGCCTTTCTGCGCTGGCAGGCCTTGCTGCTGCTTGCCGCCTCCATTGGAAAGGTGTTTCTTGTGGACATGAGCGAGTTGAGCCAGGGCTATCGCATCCTCAGCTTCCTGGGGCTGGGCGTGCTGCTGCTGGGCGTGAGCTATGTTTACCAGCGCGACCTGCTGAATTTGCGCGGCCAGCACAGCGCGGAAGCGCAGCACAGCGAGGACCAGGTAAACCCATGAAACTTGCTCCCGCTCTGCTTATCCTTTTTGTCGGCGCCGCATCTCCCGAGATCAAATACTTTCACTACCAGCGGGCGCTCGAGACCCCAGCGCAATCCGGCCAGGCGTGCGTTTCGCTCGACTCCGGAATTTTTGCGAACGCCTCTCCCGGCCTGGCTGATCTCCGTCTCTATCACGACCAGACTGAGACCCCCTACGTGATTCGCGCAACGCAAGCCGTCGCAGGCTCGGAAAAATCCATCGCGGTGCTGAACCTGGGCACGCGCGGCAGGCGCATTGTGTTCGATAGCAGGATGTCGGTTACAGACTTCAGCGACGTACAACTTGACGTCGCAGCAAAGGACTTTATCGCAACGGTAACGGTATCCGGTAGCAGCGCCCTGGCCGGAGGCGCGCAGACAAAACTTGGTTCGTTCACCATCTTCGATTTGACACGCCAGAAGCTCGGCCGAAGCACGGTTCTTCATCTGCCGGAATCGGAATTTGCTTTTTTGCACTTTAATATCGCTGGCCCGCTTGTGCCCGCGGACATTACCGGCCTCTCGGTCGAGCGTCTGCCTCCAAGCCAGCCCGCCTACGAGACACTTGCGGAGTCAGCGCAGGTTTCGCAGAAGGGCCACTCGTCGATCGTTGAGATTCAAGTGCCCGCGCATACGCCCGTGGAGCGCGTCGCCTTTACGCCGGGCCCTACCCCCGCGCTCTTTTCGAGAGATGTGACCATCCGTGTCGCGCCGATACAAGCGCCTGCGCCCGCGTCCGATCAGACTGTGCCACCGGCGCCCGCTGTCAGCACTGGCAATTTGTTGCGCGTGCACGGCGACCAGAACGGCCACCGCATCGACGAAGAGCGTCTCGCAATCGACGCACCGCTTGTCGACACCGCTTTCGATCTTGACTCGCCAACCAAATGGACGATCACCATCGACAACGGTGACGATGCGCCCTTGAGCCTATCGTCTGTAAAGCTCCAGATGCTCGAGCGCAAGCTCTGCTTCGAGTCCGTCGCGCATGTCGCTTACACGCTCTATTACGGAGACTCCGCGCTCGCCTCTCCGCGCTACGACTACGCCACTCTCTTTACGCCGCAAGCCACCGCCACAGCGGCCACGCTGGGGCCCGAGCAGGCGAACCCCGCATACCAGGCGCGGCCCGACGATCGCCCATTTACCGAGAAACATCCTGCGCTGATGTGGGTGGCGCTGATCGCGGTGATCGCGCTGCTGGGTGGAGTGGCGCTGCGATCGCCCCGCGCGCCGTCAAGCCGGAATTCCTAATCGCCGTCGGTAATTCTGCGCCACACCCCGGCGGGCGCAGTGACGCTGGGTGTGGAGAAATCGATTTTGCTTCGTGGCAGCACGACGAGGTCGACGCGCCGATTCTGCGCGCGGCCTTCGGGCGTATCGTTGCTCGCCACCGGGTGAAATTCCGCGTAGCCTGCTGCCGAGAGCCGGTCGGCGGGCAAGGCGTCGAGCTCGAGCAGCAGGCGTGCGATGCTGGTGGCGCGCGCCGTGGAGAGTTCCCAGTTGGAGTCGAACGCGCTGGTGTGGATGGGCACATTGTCGGTGTGGCCTTCGATGCGCAGGTCATAGCCTGTGGGCCGGAGTGAAGCGGCAATGGCGCGGAGCGTGCCGATGGTCTGCGGCTTGGGCGTGGCCGAACCGGAGTCAAAAAAGCCAGCCTCGCGCAGGCTGATCACAAGCCCGTCGCGCCCCATCTGGATGGAGACGGTATGCGTGGCCACCTGGTTTGAGAGCGTCTGCTGGAGCTGGCGCTTCATGTTTTCGAGGTCACTCTTGACCCTTGCGGGCGCGAGCACGTCTTCGCCCATGACAATATTCATAGGGATTGCGGGCGCTTCACGTCCGTCGGCGTCGGTGTTGGTTCCCTTTTGGCGCAGCGCATCGGGGAAGATGCCGAGCGAGCGGAAGGCCGAGTCAATGGACTGCGACACCTGTGCTTGTTTCTTCTGGTCAGCCTTGGCGAAAGCATACAGAACGACGAAGAAGCCGAAGAGCAAGGTGATGAAGTCAGCATAGGAAACGAGCCACCGGTCCTGGCTCACACGTGACCTGGGCACGCGTGCGTTCATGCCGTGCTCTCTTTCTTCTCCTGGCCGTCTTCGTCGACAAACCCGGCGAGCTTGATCTCAAGCATGCGCGGATTCATGCCTTCGAGAATCGAGATCACGCCTTCGAGCATCATCTCGCGCCTGCGGTGCCCATCGCGGATGCGAATGCGCATCTTTCCGGCGAAGGGCAGAAAGAAGAGGTTGGCAATGCCGACGCCGTAGATGGTGGCCACGAAGGCCACGGCGATTCCGCGGCCCACTTCAGAGATGTTGTCGAGATGCTGCATGACCTGGATGAGGCCCAGCACCGCACCGAGAATGCCGATGGTGGGCGAGAAGCCGCCCGCCGACTCGAAGACCGCGGGCAGCCGCTCCTCGTTCTCGGTGGTGGATTCGAGGCTGACGCGCATGATTTTGCGCAGCTCGGACGGCTCGGTACCATCCACGGCCAGCATAACGGCGCGCTTCAGAAATGGATCTTCGATGGTCTTGAGGTCCGCATCGAGCGAGACCACGCCGTTGCGGCGCGCCTTGTTGGCGAAGCCGACGAGCTGGTTGATGAGTTGAGCATCCTGCTTGCGTGGCGCCGCGAAGATGTGCGCCATCCCCGAGAACGCCGCGACAACCGTGGTGAGCGGAAACTGAAGCAGGACGGCGCCCATGGTTCCGCCAAAGACGATGAGCGCCGCAGTGGGTTGCAGCACCTGGCCCAGGTTGCCGCCCTCAATCAACAATCCGGCAACGATACCGACAATGGCCAGGACCACTCCGCCAATGCTCGCCTTATCCATTCAATACACCTCTAGAAAAAGGGCAGGAGGTTATGAGATTTATGCCTTGTCATCGGAATCTGGCCGCGTGACGGAAAGCGGCGGTGCAAGCTGGCCGGACACGTCAAGGCTGGCCAATGCGGCTATCTGCTGCAGCGGGCCGAAGTCGGGCAGGCGGCGCGCCACATTTGCCAGCAGGCGCGCGCGGTATGCCAGAACCCTCTCCACCACGTCTGCAGTGCTCTCGCGCACAATCAACTTCTCTCCATTAATCAGAGTGAGCATGGTATCCGGGGAGGCTTCGGCTGTTTTAATCAGATCGCTGTTGAGCACCATGGGGTTTCCGTTGAGCCGCGTTAGCTCGATCATGAGAGTAAGGCTCCTTCGCTTGCGTTATCGGCGAGAGAAGGCAAAAGTTAAAAAATTAGAACGAACTTTCTTCAAGTGTCCCCGGACTGGACACAAATATGGGGTGCGTAAAGTCCGCGGGGGGAGGGCCGAAAAAGGGGCCAGATGCGACGGTCCGTGCATCGCAAACAGCCACCCAGGGTTAAACAAAAAAATGGGGGCGCTTGCGGGAATCGGCTGCAAATCAACGCATCCCAAAGGAGAACCCCATGTCCCTGGGTGTCTTGAATAATATTTCAGCGATCTACGCGCAGAATAACCTTAACCAATCCCAGAACAGTCTTCAAAAAGTTCTGACTCAACTCTCCTCGGGTTCGAGGATCAACTCCGGCGCAGATGATGCGGCCGGTCTTTCGATCGCCAACGGCCTCGCGGCCAACTCCGCGGCGCTGACGCAGTCGGCCAGCAATGCGAGCGCCGGCGTGGGATACCTGCAGGTTGCGGATGGCGCTCTCTCGCAGGTTACCAACTTGCTCAACCGCGCAGTGACACTGGCTACAGAAGCGGCCGGCGGCACACTTACAGGGCAACAGCAGGCCGCGGCTAACCAGGAGTACAGCGACATTCTGACGCAGATCGATACCATCGGATCAAAGACGCAATACAATGGCATCGGATCATTCACCTCGGGCAGTGGCACGGCAAACCCGATCGGAGCCTTCAACACGCCGGCAGCCGGCGCCGACCTTACGGTGACCTTGAACACGGGAGACGCACTGACGGGCCAGTTGGCCATCGGCGCATCGGGCGGCACCCATGACGGCTCAATGATTATTGATATGGGAGCATATGCTGGTCTCGACAGTTCCGATCAAGCAACTGCGACCGCAGCTGCGAACGCAATGTCGACGGCCCTGAATGCCGGCCTTGGCGCAACAACCTTATCCCACTACAGCGTCGCAATGGACACGGCCACCGGAGTACTGAGTATCTCTACCGGCACCGCCGGCGAAACGCTGGTTGCCAGTTCCAACAACATGACCGAAGCCGCTCCATCCAATACCGCAGTGGATATTTACACGAGCGACGGTACCTCGGGTGGAAGCGCTGACTACATCGTAACGGTGGGATTGCTCGACCGGTCTCATGTGGGTACGACGAGCGTGGGCGGAACACAGAGCCTGAACGGAACCGATTTGAGCAACCAGGGTGACGCAAAGACCGCTCTGACAGATGTCACGTTGGCTATCGGAGACGTTGCTTACCAGCGCGGCCAGGTGGGTGCCAACATTAACACGTTGACCGCGGCATCGAACATCGAAAGCGCTCAACAGACGAACGTGGTTTCGGCGGAGAACTCTGTGACGGCGACCGACTACGCGTCGGCAACCTCCAACATGTCGAAGTTCGAAATCCTGACCCAGACGGGCATCAGCGCTCTGGCGCAGGCCAACAGCACGCAGCAGATGGTGACCAAGCTGTTGCAGTAAACCGGAAACGCATCGCGAACCAGAGGAGGGCGCCGATTAAGGCGCCCTTCTATGCAAATGGAAGCGCGTGGCGCCATGGCGGGAATGAGCCAAATCCAATCTTGGTTTGAACCAGCTGGCATGACGGCTGCATGGGTTGAGGATGGAGGACACAATGGGCGCAGTTGGATTGAGTTTCGGGTCGCCAACCAGCGGGGCTGGATTCGATGTGAGTTCGACCGTGGCCCAGATAGTCGGCAATTTAAAGAATATAGAAACACCATGGAAGAGCCAGTTGACAAGACTGGAGACACAGGACACAGCCATCTCCAGCCTGGGCACGCTGTTTTCCAATCTCTCAAATGACCTTAGCTCTCTGACCGATTTTCAGGGCATCATGGCGCAGAAGGAGGGCTCGAGTTCGGACCTGAATGTTCTCACGCTGACAGCCGCAAACTCAACTGCGCTTTCGGGCACGCACACGGTTGAAGTGGCTAATCTGGCCAAGACTTCCAGCGGCTATCTTGCTCCCGTTTCCAGTTCTTCCGCCCTTCTTGCCGGTTCAATTACGTTGCAGGTAGGCTCGAGCGGCACCGCGAAAACCATCACGCTCGACTCCACTGACAACACGCTCACCGGGCTGGCGGCTGCCATCAACTCCTCAGGCGTGGGGGTGACGGCCAGCATCCTCACTGATTCCTCGGGGTCGCGATTGAGCCTGGTCTCGGGAACCTCCGGCGGAGCCGGCAACATTCAGGTCAGCGCAAATTCGATCGCGAAGGTTCTGAGCTATACCGGTACGGCCGGCATGGCAACCGTAAACTCCTCGGGCACGCTAGCATCGATTGCGAATGCCGGCGACGCGCTCACCGGCTCGCTCTCGATCAAGGTGGGCAGCGGAACGATGGAGAACGTGGTGATCGGCGCCGCGCCGACAACTCCCGCCGCAAACACCATCTACACCGGCAGCGGCGTGAATACGCTGACGGGCATCGCGGACGCCATCACTGCGGCGGGCATTGGAGTGAGCGCCTCGGTGGTGATCAACAGTGACGGCTCATCGAGCCTGCAGCTTTTATCCGGCACGGCGGGCACAGCGGGGACCCTCTCGGTAAATTCATCCGTCGTCGACCCAACCACGTCGTCGCTCGGCTACACGCCGGCCGTCACCGGCAAGGACGCCAACCTCACCGTCGATGGTGTGGGCCTGACCAGCCCGTCAAATACCGTGGCCAACCTTATTCCCGGGGTGACCTTTCAACTTCTTGCGCCCAGTGCCACCGAGTCCGACAAATCGCTCGAACAAGTGCAGGTGGTCATCGCCAATAACAACAGCGGCGTTGAGAGCGCCGTGGCCGCCACGGTTTCCGACTACAACGCGCTGGTGAGCGCGCTCAATGCCCAGGAAGGGAGCGACAGCTCGGGCAACCCCGAGCCGTTATTTGGCTCGCCTACCCTCTCCCTGCTGCAGCAGCAACTGTTCAGCGGGCTCAACCTGCAAAGCCCGAATGGAGTACTGGACTCCATCAAGAACGCGAGCGATACGCTGACCGGTTCTCTCTCAATCCAGGTGGGGAACGGCACCACGGTAAACGTGGTGATCGGCGCCGCGCCCAGCACGCCTGCGGCCAACACGTTGTACACGGGCGATGGCATCAATACGCTTGCCGGATTGGCCTCGGCAATCACCTCGGCCGGTATCGGCGTAACGGCAAGCGTGGTCACATCCAGTAGCGGTTCGCAGCTTGAGCTTGTCTCAAATACCGCGGGCGCGAATGGCGCGCTGACCGTCAACTCCGACCTCACCGACGAGACGACCAGCACAGGCCTCGCCTACACCAGCGGCGGATCGGACATCAACAGCCTTACGGGCCTGGGCATCGCCGTGAGCAACACCGGAACTTTGACGCTCGACGCGACCTCACTCGATTCGGTACTCAACTCCGATTACTCGAGCGTTGTTGGATTTTTCCAGAACTCGAACAGTTGGGGGCAGAGCTTCTCAAGAATTCTCGCCAGTTCCGGAACGAGTTCCACGACTGGAGTGCTGGCACTGGCGTCATCGGCAAACAGCACCATGGAATCCACGTTGAATGGGGACATCTCCAGAGAAGAGAGCCTGATCTCCACACAGCAGGCCAGCCTGACGGCGGAACTGAACAGCGCCAACGAGATTATGCAGATGCTGCCAACTCAGCTGCAGGGCGTGAATGAGCTTTACTCGGCGATCACCGGCTACAACCAGCGCACGAATGGCTAAGGAGTTTCTTTAGAGATGGGAAGTTATCGGGAACATGCGCTGGACGGCGCATCGGCGGTTGATCTTGTTGTGGCGCTTTACGACGGCATGATTCGTTTTCTCTACACAGCAGGCGACGCCGTCGACCGCGGAGACACAGAAGGAAGGCGCGCGGCGGTGAAGCGCGCGCTCGACATCATCATTCACCTGCAGGCTCGTCTGCGGATGGATGTGGGCGGACGGCCGGCGCAGGCGCTCAGCGAATTCTACATATCGATTTTCGCGCAGATTCTGCAGGCCTCGCAGTCGAGTTCGAGGGCAAAGTTCGACCACGCCGTCGACTGCGTGAAAAATGTGCGTGAGGCCTGGCGGCAGGTGGCAAAGGATCCGCTGGTCAATCCCGCGCCGGTGCAGGTAGCGGATCCAGCGCCGCTCGAACGGCAGTCGGAGTTCAGTCCAAGGGATTACGCCGCGGAGACCTCAGTGGGCATGCGCTGGAACGCCTGAGCTAGTCTGTTCGATGGAAAACGTAGAACGAGGCTAGCCTGCCACCGTTAGTTCTTCTTCCAGTTGTTGTTTCTGGTAGAGGCCGGCGTAGTAGCCGTCGAGCGCGAGCAGTTCGTCGTGCCTGCCTAGTTCCACAATTCTGCCGTGATCGAGCACCGCGATCTGGTCAGCGTTGCGCACCGTAGACACGCGGTGCGAGATGAGCACGGTCGTGGAGTGGACCGTGTATTTGCGCAGGCCGCCGAGGATCCGTTCTTCCGTGTAGGTGTCGACGCTGGCCAGAGCGTCGTCGAGGATGAGAATTGCCGGACGCCGCAGCAGCGCGCGCGCAATGGCGGAACGCTGCTTTTGCCCGCCTGAAAGCGTGACGCCGCGCTCGCCGACCATGGTTTGGAAGCCCTGGGGAAACTCCTCGAACTCCTGGCGAATGTGCGCCGCTTCGGCCGCCTCCATGAGATCTTCGGCGCCGGCGTTGGGCACACCGAAGGCCAGGTTCTCGCGAATCGTTTCGCTGAAGAGGAAGGTTTCCTGGCTCACCATACCGATGTTCCGGCGCAGCACGGCAAGGGGATATTCGCGCACCGGCCGGTCGTCGATGAGCAGCGCGCCGTCAGGCGACTCGTACATGCGCGAGATGAGGTGAACCAGCGTGGACTTGCCGCTACCGGTGGGTCCAACGATGGCCAGGCTTGAGCCCGCAGGAATGCGCAGAGAAATATCTTTGAGCACCGGCACATCGCCGTAGCTGAAGTTCAAGTTGCGGAACTCGATTTCGCCGTTCAGCACCGCATCGGCGGCAATGGAGGGATCGGCTGCGCTGTCGTCGATGGCGGGCTCGGCCTTGAGCAGCTCGTCCACGCGCTTGACTGACGCGGTTCCCCTCTGGAAGATGTTGATGACCCAACCGACGGCAATGATGGGCCAGATGAGCATGATCATGTAGGTGCTGAAAGCGACAAACTGCCCGACGTCGATGCGATGCTCGATGACGAGGTGTCCGCCGGCGAGCAGGGTGATGATCATTGAAATACCGAGGACGAACTCAAGTGTGGGCCAGAGCATGCCCATCAGTTGCACGAGGCGGAGAGCGCGGCCAATGTACTCGTGGTTCAAGCGCTCGAAGATGCTGATCTCTGAATCCTCGCGCGCGAAGGCACGCACCAGACGCGCGCCGGAGTAGTTTTCCTGCGCCTGGGCCGAGATGTCAGAGAAGCTGGCCTGGATGCGCTCGAAGCGCGTGTGGATGCGGCTGCCGAAGTACTGCACCAGAATGCTGGCCAGCGGCATGGGGGCCAAGGCCACCAGGGTAAGGAACGGGCTGATGCGCAACATGAAGACCAGCGCAAAAACGCTGAGGAAGATGGTGTTGGCGCTGTACATCAGTCCCGGGCCGAGCAGCATGCGCACCGCGTTCAGATCGTTGGTCATGCGGGCCATGATGTCGCCGGTGCGGTAGCGCCCGTAAAAACCCGAGTCTTGCTTTTCGAGTTTCTTGAACAGGTCGTTACGCAGGTCGAACTCGATATCGCGGGAGATGCCGATGAGGATCCAGCGCTGGGCGTAAAGGAAAATGCCCTTCACCAACGAGATGGCGACCAGCACACCTGCGAAGATGACCACCTGCTGTCGCGTGGTTCCCTGCTCGATGCTGTTGATGGCTCTGCCGAGAACGCCGGGAAACTGGACCCAGATGGCGTTTGTGCAGACGCAGGAGAGCGTGCCCCAGACAAATCCCCAGCGGTAGCGGCGCATGTATACAAAGAGGGGCGCGAGATCGCGAAGCATGGAACTATTGTATCGGGAAAGGACAAGATCGGGTGTATCGGGAATAGCTAGAGCGGGTGTATCGGGAAGCAGCGAGAGCGGGCTTTTGACTTGTGTTCGCCTGATGGAGGGGGCCGGGGAGCTGTCCGCAGCCCATTGTTCCGCTTATGTAGGCGTGCGCAGCAGCAGATATCCGCCGACCAGTGCGAACAGGATGTCAGACGACCAGGCCGCCAGGGCGGCAGGCAGATAATTGACGTTGCCCATGGCCTCAAACGTACCGTTGACAACAAAATAGGCCAGTGCAACGCCGATGGCGACCGCTATGGCGGTAAGCGAGCCGCGGCGGCCCATGGAGAGCGCAAAGGGAATAGCGAGCACCGCCATGACAATGGCAATGAGCGGATAAGCGAGCTTGTGCCACAGCGCTACCCGCAGGCGCATGGTGTCGAATCCGCTTTGACGCAAATCGCGGATATAGCTGTCGAGCTGCGCGAAGTTCATCTCGTGCGACTGAAGATTTTCCTTGGTAAAGTAGCCGGGGTCTTCGTGAATCTCAGAAAACTCGGTCTGCCTGAACTCGTGATAGGCGGTGGGCTCTGCACCGGCCATGTCGCGCACCCAGCCGTCCTCAAAGCGCCAGGAGTCCTTGTCGGGATCGCGAAATACGCGCGCCGCAAAGATCCGCCGGGTGAGCGAAAACGTGGACGGGTCGAACTCGAAGACGGAAAGATTGGCAAACTCCTTGCGGTCCGGATCAAAAAATTCATAGTAGAAAATCCGGCCCGGTTCGCCTCCGTGCGGCTGCCCGAATATCCAGTTGTGCTCAGGGTGCAGAACGGTTTGCGCGGGGCGGCCCTTGATGATGTTGCGCAAGGCCTCTTGGCGGCGATTGGCCTGCGGCAGGTAGTACTGGTCAAACAGGAACAGGCACACCGACAGCACCGCAGCGATGGAAACGATGGGAACGACGAGCCTGTAAAGACTGATGCCCGTGGCCTTCATGGCGATGATTTCGCTGTTGCGGTTGAGCACGCCGAAGGTGACAAGCGTGGCAATCAGCACGGCCAGCGGCGCAATCTGGTAGAGCATGTCCGGGGTGAGGTTGACCAGGTAAGCGCCCACCGTGGTGAGCGGGATGTGATTGCGAATGATGTCGCCCACAAGGTCAAAGAAGGTGAACACGAGCATGAGCAGCACAAAGCCCGAGAGCACCAGCAGAAAAGTATTGAGGAACTCGCGCACGACATACTCGTCAAGAATGCGCGGAAAGGCGTTGCGCGACTTGGCGCGTTGCGAGCGCGGCTCAGTTTTTCGAGCAGGCGTGTGAGTGAGAAACCTTTGCGCCGGGCATCCTCAGCGTTGGGCACGCGCGCGGCCCATGCCGTGATGGCCGCCAACACGCGTCCGCCGCTGGCCATTTGCCAGAGAAGAAAAATGCCCGCAGCCGCAAACAGCAGATTGGCGGACCACACCGCAAAAAACGCAGGCACCTTGTTCTGCCGCCCCAGCGCCGTGCCGGTGGAGGAAAGGAAGTAGTAGAGAAACACCAGCAGGATGGTGTAAACAAAACCGGAACTCTTGCCGCCGCGACGCGAGGCGACGCCCAGCGGAACGCCAACCATCATCAGCACCAGGCAGGCGGCCGGAAAGGCGAAACGGTTGTTCAATTCGATGAGGTACGACTTGGGATCGGGCCCGCGAGCGCGCTCGATCAAGGCGCCCATGGGCAGCGCATAGATGGCCGTATCCCTTCGGCCCAGGTGCACATCGCTTTGCGGGCTCAACTCCAGCGGGCGATCGGTGGTGGTAAATGCGGAGATGGTGTATTGATCCGGCTGGTCGTCAAACGGTGTCGTGCTGCGCGCCGTTGCGCAGCCGCATCAGCAGCACCTGCGTGGAATCGCTGACGACCGTGGCCGAAGCCGCTGTGGTGATACGCGGAGCCGTGGGATCGGTCACGTCGGCCATGAACACCTGGTCCCAGTTGGACGCGCCCGTGCCGGACCGCACGTTCTGCACGTAGAGGACAAAGTTCTTGAAGTCTTCGTAAAACACGCGCGGCTGAATCTGGTAGGAGGCCTGCGAAGTTGCCAGCGCCTGCTCCATGTCGAGAATCGCCTGGTTAGCGCGGGGCGCAAGGTAGAGCGAGTTGGCCAGTCCGAGCAGCGTGCCGCCAATCGGCCACGATCGATGACACCCGCACAAAGTAGCCGATGCCCAGGCCCGAGGCGCGCATGGCAATGATTTCGCTGTCGGCGGCCAGCCGGCTCAACCCCAGCAGCACGCCGACCAGCACCGACATGGGAATGGTTACCCGAAAAGGATGGGTAGAGTGAAGAGAAAAATCTCAACTGCATTGGAGAAAGTGGAGCTGTTGCGCACCACCATCTCAAGCATGTTGGGCAGGTAGGGCATGAACAGGATGAAGGTGAAGAGCGCGCAGCCGATGAGCGTGTGGGAGAGGATTTCGCCGAGGATGTAGCGGGTAAGGATGCGCACAGAGAGACTCTTAAATTAGTCTAACGTGCCGGCTCCGCCAGCGCGGGCTGCCAGCGACGCAGGCGCAAACTGTTGCCCAGAACGCACACCGAACTGAGGGCCATAGCCGCCGCCGCCAGCCAGGGCGTAAGCAGGATGTGGAAGGCGGGATAAAGCAGGCCGGCAGCCAGCGGAATGCCGAGCAGGTTGTAGCCCACCGCCCAGCCCAGGTTCTGGCGCATGATGCGGAGCGTTTGGCGAGCCAGGCCGAGCGCTGCCGGAATGGCGGAGGGTTGTGCGCGCAGCAGCAGGACGTCGCCGGCCTCCTGCGCCAGATCGGCGCCGGTGCCCATGGCAATGCCCGCATCCGCCTGAGCGAGCGCCGCCGCGTCGTTGATGCCATCGCCCACCATGGCGACTTTTAGCCCTGACTGCTGCAACGCGCGAATGCGGGCGAGTTTTCCGGCGGGATCGAGTCCGGCCTCTACTTCAGTGATGCCCGCCTGGCTGGCAATGGGCGAGGCGGATACTGGTGAGTCGCCGGTGAGCATGAGGACCCGCAGGCCCGAGTTCCGGAGCGCGGCGATTGCCTCGGCTGCATCGGGCCGCAGCGCGTCGCGGGCGTCGAAGTAGCCGACGGGCTGGTTGTCGAGCGCCATCCATAGCCGCGTGACACCAGCTTCGGGAGGGACTGGCACTTCAGGCAAGGGGATGAAAAACTCCTTGAAGAGTTCCGGGTTGCCGAGCACGCATTGGTGGCCCTCGACTGTAGCGGTGAGCCCGCGGCCGGGAAGAATCTGCACATCTTCAGCGGGCTTCCAGGTGAGGCTGAGCCCATGCGCATAATCGATGATGGCGTGGGCCAGGGGATGGTTCGAACGCTCCTCGGACGCGGCGGCCAGACGCAACAGATCGTTTTGGTCGTGTCCGGCAAGGGGATACACCGCTGCCAGCACCGGCCTTCCCACGGTGAGGGTTCCGGTCTTGTCGAGCACGATCGCATCGAGGTGTGCGAGCCGCTCCAGCGCTTCGCCGCCCTTGAACAGAACGCCAAGCTGCGCGCCGCGCCCGACAGCAACCGTGAGCGCCGCGGGCACCGCCAGCCCCATGGCGCAGGGACACGCGATGACGAGCACCGCGACTGTATTGGCGAGCGCCAACTGGAATGATCCCGTCGCGATGAGCCACACCGCAAACGTGAGCAGCGGCCAGCCCCAGCACCACGGGTACAAAAATTGCGCTGGCTCTGTCGGCCAGCCGTTCCATGGGCGCGCGTGAACCCTGCGCCTGCTCCACCATGCGCGTAATCTGCGCCAGCACGGTAGCTTCGCCCAGCGCTCTGCGCCTGGCACACCACCGCGCCGTCGTAGTTGAGCGAGCCGGCCAGCACGCGGCCGCCCACCTCGCGGGCCAGCGGAGTGGACTCGCCGGTAAGCATCGATTCATCCACCGTGGTGCGGCCCTCAAGGATCACTGCGTCCACCGGAAAGCGCTCACCGGGAAGGACCAGCACGCTGTCGCCGGGCTGGATCTCTTCGAGCGGCACAACCGCCTCGACGCCGTCCACTATGCGACGCGCCGTGACAGGCCGCAGCCGCGACAGGGAGTCGAGTGCCGCCAGCGCGCGCCGCTTGGCACGGGCTTCAAGCGCTTTGCCGAGCAGCAGAAAACCCACAATCAATAGAACTGCGTCGTAATAAACCTGGCCACCGTCAGCTGGCCACAGTGTGCCGTAGGCCGAGTAGACAAACGCCACGCTCGTGCCCAGGCCCACCAGCGTGTTCATATTGGTGGCTCCGTTGCGCAGGGCTTTGAGGGCACTGACATAGATTCCGCGGCCGGCCCAGGCCACCACCACCGCCGTCATAACCAGCAGAAACCAGCGCAGCAACCCGGCCGGGAGCGCATAGAGCCAGGGAAGCAACCGCATGAGCGCATGATCCAGCTGCACCCATTGGCTGGCCCAGCGGCATGGCCAACAGCATGGCCACTGCGCCGGCGATAAGCGTCACCGCCGCTTTGCGTGTCTGGTCCCGGTTGATTTGAGATTCATCGTGCCCGCCGCCCGCCTCGCCCGGCCGTGGAAGGACCGCATCGTAACCGGCCCCGCGAATTGCTTCGACCAGTTGGGCGGGCGCGGCCAGCGCCGGATCGAACAACACAGTGGCGCGGTGGGCCATGAGGTCAACATGCGCCGACTCAACGCCGGCCGTCTCTCGCAGCGCCTGCTCCACATGGTGCTGGCACGAGGCGCAGGTCATACCCAGCACTGGCAGCGTGAGCGATTCTGTGGTTTGCACGGTCACTTAACCAACCTCGACCACTCAGCGAACAAGGTGCGCCGCGTAACCCGCCTTGGCCAACGCCGCGACGGCAAGATCGACCGGCGGCGGCTCCACGGCCGAGGTCAGCCGTGCCGCTCCCACGCGAACCTCGTTGACCGCCACGCCCTCAACTGCCGCCAGCGCCTGGCTCGCGCGCCGCACACAGGACCCGCAATGCATTCCGTCGATTTGCAAGGTAAATTCCGACATCGCATACCCACCTTTATCGCAGCTGTTCTATCTAATGTGATGATAGCCGCGCAGGGGTAGATTCGCCCTCGGCCGAACTTTGGCCGAAAAGCCCGCGCGGGCGAACTATTGTAGAGAAGTCAGCACGTTGGGGAGCCGAATGCAACGAGAGTTTCCTTCAAGCCCTCTGGTGGGGGTGGGCGCGGTGGTGGTGGACCGGGGCCGTGTGCTGCTGATCCGGCGCGGCACTGAGCCCCTGAAAGGCCAGTGGTCGCTTCCGGGCGGCATGCTCGAGGTCGGCGAGTCGCTGGAAGCCGGTGTGGTGCGGGAAGTCCGCGAAGAAACTGGCCTCACGGTCGAGGTGGTGGAGCTGGTTGAGTTGCTGGACCGCATTCATCGCGAGCAGGATCGCGTCCGCTACCACTACGTGATCGCCGACTATCTATGCCGCGTGACCGGAGGCGCGCTGCAGGCAGCCTCTGACGCCGATGCGGCGCGCTGGGTTGAACGGGCGGAGTGGAATAAGCAAAACCCGCAAGAGGGCGCACTCAAGCTGGACCCCATCACCGTTCGCGTGATCGAGAAGGGCTGGCAGAGGGCTGACGAACTTGACCGGAAAGTGCGGGAACAACAATGAAAATGTCGCGGAAAGCTCTCTGGATCGCGGCCCTGCTGTGGGCTGCAGCCGTCGCCGCCGGACTGGGATTCTGGCTGCGGCCGGTGACGTACTTCAATGCATTCCAGTATCTGAAGGAAGACCTTGGCGGCGTGGATAACCGCACCGTCATGGTGAATGGCATTCGCATCCACTACGAGGCAGAGGGTCCAGCGTCAGGACCC
This sequence comes from uncultured Acidobacteriaceae bacterium, assembly GCA_963820245.1. GTDB lineage: Bacteria > Acidobacteriota > Terriglobia > Terriglobales > Acidobacteriaceae > Telmatobacter. The sequence goes on from CAWFZC010000007.1 coordinate 139,779, forward strand.
GTTGTGGTGCTCGTCCATGGCCTTGGGGGCCGGGCTGAAGACTGGGCCAACCTGGCGCCCTACTTTGCCCGTGCCGGCTTCCGGGTTTACATGCCCGACCTGCCCGGCTACGGGCGCAGCGAACGGCCCACCGGCTTTTCGTACTCGGTGAAAGACGAGGCCGAAGCCGTCGTCGGCTTTCTCGACGCGATGGGCCTGAAACAGGTGGATCTCGGCGGGTGGTCCATGGGTGGTTGGATTGTCCAGATCGTCGCCGCACGGCATCCTGAACGGGTAAGCCGGCTCATGCTTTTTGACTCGGCAGGCATCTACGAAAAGCCGACGTGGGACACCAACCTGTTTGTGTCGAAAACGCCGGCGCAGCTTGAGCAGTTGGAAGCCCTGCTGATGCCCAACCCGCCGCCGATTCCCGGCTTTGTGGCGCGCGACATCCTGCGCATTACCAAAGAACATGCCTGGGTGATTGAGCGCGCGCTCAAGTCCATGCTGACCGGCCAGGACGCCACCGACAGCGTGCTGCCGCAACTGAAGATGCCAGTGCTGATGTTGTGGGGGAAGGAAGACCGCATCACGCCCGTCGAACAGGGGCAGAAGATGCATTTTCTTGTGCCTCAGTCGGAGCTGGATGTCTTCAAGGGGTGCGGGCACCTGGCGCCGGAACAGTGCACGGGGGAAATGGGGCCGATAGTGGCGGCATTTGTTCGGCAATGATTCGTGTCTTTGAAAAACCAATCAGCCGGGTTTCCGTTAGGAATCCCGGCTGGGTCTCGTTCTGGGAGGGCACGTGCGGAGAGCGGGATCCTGATGCCGCGACGGTTACTTTGCGATGTTGAGCGTCAGGTTCATGCTGACCGGAATGGCCATGTTGTCGAGCTTGGCCGGCTTGAAGTGCGACTTCTGAACGGCTTCCACGACCAGTGCGTCCAGGTACGGGTTGCCTGACTTGACCACCTTCACGTCAGAAGCCTGGCCGTTTTGGTCGACAGTGAGCGAGACGTCGACCTGTGGGCTCGTGGGCAGGAAAGCGCTGGCCAATCCGTCAGGCAGGGTAATGCCGATGGGGCTGGTAAGCACGGGAGCAGACACGCCGGTACTAATGCGGGGTGCCTGGGTTGGGGCAGAGGCGTCGTCAGAAGACGAGCTAGCATTGGCCACTGCGGGAATAAGTAATGACGAGAGCATGAGAGTGCTGGCAAGCATTGAGCGCATGTTTTTCCTCCTTGGGGATGGGTGTTACCGTCATCATCATAGCCATAAGAAAGAACGCCTGTCAATTTATTTTTTCTGTTTGTTATTTTTCAATAACTTGCAAGTCTAATATTGCTGAATTGTTGATGTCGTGTGAATTCTATGAAGTTTTTCCACAGGGATTGGCAGGCGCATGGTTCTACCGTCCGCAAACGCACGAAAACAAAGCGCGGGCGGCTCTGCTGGGGCCGTCAAATCGCTCTTCGGAGAGCCTCGATTGTCAGTTTTCTTGTTTGCAAGCGGCTGGGCGGGCCGGCTCAGTTCCGGCCGTCGAATTTAGACTTTGCCGTCCACCAGGCGCGCCACATCCGCTGGAGTTTGCGCAATTGCATCCGCCTGCGCCCACTCTTCTGCCGTCCCGTATCCCCAGCCTGCGGCGATGCAGCGGAGCTGGTTGGCGTGCGCCGCGTCAATATCGAAGATCCGGTCGCCGACCATCCAGGAGGTATCGCTGGCGAGACCACGCTCCTCCAGGATGCGTGAGAGCAGATCGACCTTGCTGTGGCTCGCGTACTCCGCCTTGTCGCCGTAGATGGCGACAAACAACGCAGCCAGCCCAAACGCCTCAAGGATGCGCACGGCAAAATGCTCATGCTTCGAGGTGCACACGTAGAGCGGGAATCCCTCCGCCTTGAGCTCGGCGAGCATGGGCTGCACGCCCGCATAGACCGAGTTGTTCCGCCAGCCCTCGCGGTCATAGCAGGCGCGATAGTCGCGGGCCATCGCAAGCTGCTGTTCGCTTGTCCCTTTGGGCAGCAGGTCCACCACCCACTCCTCCACCGGGGGCCCGATGAAGCGGTCGAGTGGACCGCAATCGCCCAGGCCGCGCGCGTCGATCACCTGCCGCAAGCACCCGAGAATTCCGGGCTTTGAGTCGGTCAGCGTTCCATCCAGGTCAAAGATGAGGGCAGGTTTCGTGGGGGCCATGCATCCAGTTTCTCAGACTTGCCAAACGGGCAGGCCCCTACGTGCGAGGCAGGCCGCTCAAACTCAAACGGGCGCCCATTGAAACCCGGGCGCCCATTTGATTGGGAGAGACGTTGTGCGAAAGTTTAGACCTTCAGCATCGGGTGGGTGGCATAGTGAAGCAGCACGGCCACAGCGCAACTGACCAGCCGCGTCTCCGCCGAGTCAGCCCGGCTGGTGAGAATGGTGGGCACGCGCGCGCCCAGAACGATGCCAGCCAGTTGCGCGCCGCCCAGGTACTCGAGTTGCTTGGCCAGCATGTTGCCGCTCTCAAGGTCGGGAACTACGAGGATGTCGGCCTGTCCCGTGACCGGCGAAACCAGCTTCTTGATGGCGGCAGCCTTGACGCTCACGGCGGTATCGAAGGCCAGAGGCCCGTCGAGAATGCCGCCGGTGATCTGCCCGCGATCGGCCATCTTGCAGAGCGCTGCCGCGTCGAGCGTCGACTTGATCATCGGGTTCACGGTCTCGATTGCTGAAAGCAGCGCCACCTTCGGCTCCGGAATACCCAGCGCATGCGCCAGGTCAATCGCGTTCTGCACGATGTGAACTTTGTCTTCGAGCTCAGGGGTAATGTTGATGGCCGCGTCGGTAATGAGCAGGGTGCGTTCGTACGACGGCGTATCCATGATGAAGACATGAGAGATGCGGCGCGCCGTACGCAAACCCGTATCGCGATGCATGGCGGCCTTCATCAGCTCGTCGGTGTGCAGGCTGCCCTTCATCATTGCCTGCATTGCGCCGGAGCGGCATACGGCCACACCGATTTCGGCAGCCTTCGACTCGGACTCCGCTTCAAGCACCGGGTAGCTGCTGATGTCCAAGCCGATTTTTGCAGCCAGCGCTTTCATGGCCGCTTCAGGGCCGATCAGCGTAGGCAGAATGAGGCCGGCGTCCGCCGCCTCCACCGAGCCGCGGAGGGCGACGTCTGTCAGGGGCCAGACCACCGCCGTGGAAATGGCCGGCAATGCCTTGCAGCGCTCAATAAATTTGTGAAAAACATGGTAGTCGGCAGGGTGGCTGACCAGGGGATCGACCGCAGTTGCTTCAGCCAGCGGCGCTAAATCGCTCATGGATTTCGTCTCCCGGGCGCAGCGTCAAGCGCGGCCGTGCCCTACGAGACCATTGTCGCCCGGGACGGGCTCAACGCACGTACCATCGGTCACACGACCAGCGAGCGTCCCTGATTGCGGTATGCCCGCGCTCCGCTGCCCAAAAGGTATGATCTTTCCGACAGGATGAAAAATTCCGCGACAACGATGAAAAGAATTCCTGGCTGCATCTGGATTTGCTTCCTGCTTTGTGCGCCGCTCCGCGTTCAAGGGCAGGGCGACCCAGTGGCAAAAGGCGCCGATCTCGTTCGGGAAAAAACCGGGGGAAAGTTCTCAGTTCATTTTGAAGAGCGGACCCGCTGGGAAGAGAAGGATGGCGTGTCGTTCGGCAAGGCCGTGAATCAGCAGGATATGCTGAGCCGCATCCGGATCGGGGTGCGCTATCAGCCGACCTCATGGCTGAGCGTGTCTGCCATGGGGCAGGACGCGCGCGCCCCCTTCTACGGCTCGCCCGCGCCCAACACCCTGCGCGACCCGATGGACTTGCAGGAGGGCTATCTGACTTTCGGCACAAAATCGAGCCCCTTCAACTTTTCTGCGGGCAGGCAGATGCTCAACTACGGCGAAACCCGCGTGATCGGCGTGCCGCAATGGACGAATACTTCGCGCACCTACGACTACGGCCGGTTCGAGTTTGCCAAAAAGAACGTCACGCTCGACGCACTGATGGTTTCGCCTGTGATCGTACAGCCGAACTCGTTCAACACGCCTGAGCTCGGCAATCGCTACTGGGGCACGTACGATATTTTCACGAGCGTGTGGCATAAATTCTCAGTGGACACTTACGCGCTGCGCCACTCACAGAATGTGATTGGCGGATGGACCAGCGCCGGCACACTGGGCACGAACACCTTCGGTTCGCGTGTATACGGACCGCTTCCCGGTCAGGTTGCCCTCAGCCTTGAAGCGATCGGGCAAACCGGCCACTCGGGACTGCTGGACCAGCGCGCTTATGCCTGGTTTGCCGGTGCATCGCGGCCGTTCCACGTGTTCACTCTTCCGCTGAGCACGTCGGTCGAGTACAAAGTGGCTTCGGGTTCGCACAAAGGCGAAACCCATAGTGAAACCTTTGATCAGCTGACTCCTGCCAATCACGACAAGTTCGGCGACCAGGACCTTTTCGGATGGAAGAATCTCAAGACCTTCAAGAGCCTTGAGATCCTCAGCCTTTCAAAAAGCGTGGCTTTCAACGTGATGTATACCAACGAAATGCTTTTCAGCGCGACGGATTCGCTGTATGCGAGCTCCGGCTCGAAGATCGCCTCGTCCACCACCGGCGCGGCCGGAAAGCGCGTTGGCCAGGAGTTGGATGGCTTCCTGACTTTAAAGATCGGGCAGAGTAATTTCCAGCTTGGCGTGAGCCACTTCTTTAAAGGCCAGTTCATCAAGGAGACCACGCCCGACATCAATCCCCGGTACTTCTACTTCTCGCAGGAGTACATCATTAAGTAGGCGCGCCTGTTTTTCGCCCCGCTTGGTAGGACCAGACCTCCAGCAGATAGAATGGCCGTGTCCGGTGGGGGGTCCCAAGCATGAAGACTTATCGCATCGCACTTGTTCCCGGCGACGGCATCGGCAAGGAAGTGGTTCCCGCCGGCCGCCAGGTGCTTGAAGCGCTGGCCGCAGCAGACAGCAGCTTCGCCTTCGAGTTCGAATCGTTCCCGTGGGGTGGCGACTACTATCGCCAGCATGGCGAAATGATGCCCGACAGCGGCCTTGAAGCGCTCAAGAAAAGAGACGCCATTCTGTTCGGTTCCGCGGGCGACCCGGATATTCCCGGACCACATCACGCTGTGGGGACTGCGGTTGAAAATCTGCCAGGGCATGGATCAGTACGCCAACATTCGGCCCACGCGCATCCTGCCCGGTATTGACGCGCCGCTGAAGCGCTGCAAACCCGAGGATCTGAACTGGGTAATCGTGCGTGAAAACACCGAAGGCGAGTACTCCGGCGCCGGTGGCCGCGTTCACCAGGGATTTCCGATCGAAGTGGCGACTGATCTTTCCATGATGACGCGCGCTGGCGTGGAACGGATTCAGCGTTACGCATTCAAGCTGGCGCAGTCGCGCCCTCGCAAGCTGCTGACCGTGGTGACCAAGAGCAATGCGCAGCGCCACGCCATGGTGATGTGGGACGAAATCGCCAACCAGGTCGCCAAAGAATTCCCTGACGTCAAGTGGGACAAGGAGATGGTGGACGCAGCAACGGCGCGTATGGTCAATCGTCCCGCATCGCTTGACACCATCGTCGCCACCAACCTGCACGCCGACATTCTTTCTGACCTGGCCGCCGCGCTGGCGGGCTCGCTCGGCATCGGGCCCACGGCCAACATCAATCCCGATCGCGTTTTCCCCTCGATGTTCGAGCCCATTCACGGCTCCGCATTCGACATCATGGGCAAGGGCGTCGCCAATCCCGTCGGCACATTCTGGACCGCCGCGATGATGCTCGAGCACCTGGGTGAAAATGAAGCCGCGGCGCGGCTGATGCAGGCTGTGGAGCATGTCACGGCAAATCCCGCGCTGCATACGCGCGACCTGGGCGGCACAGCCATGATGGCCGACGTGACCAACGCTGTCTGCGCCGAGATGAAGGCCGCAGCCCGCCAACCCGTGACCGCTCGGTGAGCCAGCCAGGAACCATGAGTGAACTTGAAGCCAGCGTCCTCCGCAAGCTGCGCTGGCGGATTCTTCCGTTCCTCATGGTGCTCTACTTCGTCAGCTTTCTTGATCGCGTGAACGTGGGCTTTGCCGCCTTCAGCATGAACAAGGCAATCGGGCTGTCCTCTTCGGCGTACGGCTTCGGCAGCGGCATATTTTTTCTTGGCTACGTCATCTTCCAGGTGCCTTCAAACCTGATCATGATGCGCGTTGGCGCGCGCTCGTGGATTGCGCGTGTCGTGGTCGCGTGGGGACTGGTGTCCGTCGCGTCGGCATTCGTCATTGGGCCACATAGTTTTTACGTACTGCGTTTCCTGCTCGGCCTCGCGGAGTCTGGATTCTTTCCCGGGACGATTCTTTACCTGAGCCTGTGGTTCCCGACCCGGCATCGCGCGCAGGCCATCGCGTTCTTCATGGCCGCCGCGCCGCTCTCCACCGCGATCGGCTCGCCCATCTCCGGAGCGCTCATGGAGCTTCCGAAAGTTTTTGGGCTCATGAACTGGCAGTGGCTTTACATTATTGAAGCGCTGCCGGCCATCGTGCTCGGCTTCTTCACCTTGAAGGTACTCACCGACAAACCGGAACAAGCCAAGTGGCTCAACACTGAGGAGAGAGCATGGCTGGCGGCGACGCTTGAGACCGAGTGTGCGGACAGCAAATCCCGCTCAGGCAAGGTGGAAGCGAAAGGCGGAGGCGTTTGGGCTGCGCTTTGCGATCCGCGCGTGCTGGCGCTGTCGCTCGTCTACGGCGGCACATCTGCGGGACTGTATGTGCTGGGTCTCTGGTCGCCTCTCATCCTGAAACAGTTTGGCTATTCGGCTCTAACCATCGGATGGCTCAACTCAGCGCCAAGCTTTGTCGCGGTTGCCGCCATGATCGCGTGGGCGTATCACTCCGATCGCACACTGGAGCGCACCTGGCACGTCGCGATTCCCGCCTTCGCCGCGTGCGTCGGATTTATGTGGGCCGGCTATGCGGCGACAGCCATCCCCGTGATCCTTGCGCTGATGATCGTGAATATCGGCGTGAACGGAACCAAGGGTCCGGTGTGGGCCATGCCCAGCATGTTCCTCACCGGAGCCAGTGCGGCCGCAGGCATTGCACTCATCAACGCCATGGGCAACCTCGGCGGATTTGTCGGCCCGGTGCTTGTTGGCTGGCTCAAAGACAAATCGGGCACTTATGCCAGCGGGCTCTATTTGATCGGCGCCATGTGCGCATTCTCGGCTGTCGTGGTTGTGCTGCTCGCCCAGCAGGTGGAGCGCTCGCGCGTCAGGAAGCTGAAGTCCTCAAGCTGATTCCGCTTTCTCTCTTCAAGAAGACGGGTACATCATCGCCCTCATCTGCCGGGTGATCCCCACTCGAAACTTCCCCGAGGAGGCTTGCAAGATGAAAGGTCTGTCAGTCGCAATCTTGACGATGGGCTCTGTGCTGCTCTCGCTGGTTCTTCATTCTTCAGCATCGGCGCATTCTAAGGCTCAATCTCCAGCACAGGCGCTCTTGAACCTCTATCAAGCGGCGCAGCAGATCATCAAAGATCCTGCCGGAGATTATGAAAAAGACCAGAATCCGGATTTTCCATATCCGAGCCAGATTCAGGCGCAATGGGACGCCAGCATGTCCGCATATGGCAACACTCTTTCGACTCAGGAGCGTGCGCTCTTCCCTGCTTGTGCCGCGCACTTGAATGCGGCCATCACGGACGTAGAAATTGGATACCGGATTGTAAGGAAGCCGTCGAGCGAAGAGGCGCGACAGAGCGGCCAGGCGCGAATGGACGAGGCACCGGGCGAGTTCGCACAATGCTCACCGGCCGCCATTCAACGTGCCCAAAGCGAGGTCGGCAGCTCGCCGAGTCAGCCGCAGCAAGGGGGAGCGGATGCATATAGCGATAGTGCGAGCGGAATCGGCAACGGCTCCCCGACACAGCCGCTGCAAGGCACCGTCGATTCAAACGGCGACAACGGAGGCGCCATTGCTGGCAGCGCCACCGAAGCTGCCCTTCCGGGATCGATCGATTGGACTCCGACTCTTGACCCGCTCCAAACTTATCTCGCCAATGAGTGGCAACGAGTGGTCAATGACCCCAAGAACAAGGACTGGGCCGCGGACAATGCAGGGAACACTCTCACGCTGAAACTGCAGCCGGGACAGTTGCCCGAAGTGCTCTCCGCAACTGGAAGCCGAAGTTCTGTCTTCAATGCAATCATGCAGGACGGCAGGCTCCCCGCGACATTGTTCCCCAACGGATCGACGCTGACCTCCGTTTCGATTGCGCCCACCTTCTTCGTGAAAAACGCTCCGGGTAAAGTTCGCACACGATTGAAGTACTACGAGCGCGATGGCATCTTCAAAAGCTATCGGGTTGCACAGTAATCTCTCGCTGATGGATTCGAGGCCGCCCGGAGTGCTATGCTCTTGGCGCGTGGAAAAGCGATTTATGCAAGGGAGACTGGCCTGATGTGGTTTCTTGGAATGGATGTTGGCACGGGCGGAACGCGCGCCCTGATCGTGGATGCGGCAGGCAAGATTGTGGGCACGGCGTCAAGCGCGCATGCGCCCTTCCGCACCGAACACCCCGGATGGGCCGAGCAAGATCCTGAAGACTGGTGGCGCGCAGCGCAGGAAGCCATTCGCGGCGCAATCGCTTCAACCCCGGAGCCACGCCAGCCCATCGCAGCGATCGCGCTCACTGGCCAGATGCACGGCGCAGTGATGCTCGACGAAAATGGAGCGGTTCTGCGTCCGGCGCTCATTTGGTGCGACACGCGCACACAGCCCGAGTGCGACTGGCTCACGGAAAAGATTGGCTACGACCGCCTCATTGAACTCACCTGCAATCCTGCGCTGCCCAACTTTACGCTGACCAAACTTCTGTGGGTGAAAACGCACCAGCCGGAGATCTTTGCGAAGATCCGCCACGTGATGTGCCCCAAGGACTACGTACGCTACCGGCTGACTGGCGAGTTCGCGATCGACGTGCAGGAAGCCTCGGGCACGTTGCTGCTCGACGTCACGCACCGCCGCTGGTCGCGCGAAGTGGCGGAGGCTGCCGGCATCCCCGAGAGCTGGCTGCCGCGTGTGTTTGAGTCACCTGAAATTTGCGCGGTCATCAGCGAGAAGGCCGCAGGGCTGACGGGGCTGGCCGCTGGAACTCCGGTTGCCGCCGGTGCCGGCGACCAGGGCGCAGGCGCGGTGGGCATGGGCATTCTGCAGCCCGGGTCGGTGTCGGCGACCATCGGGACCTCCGGCGTTGTGTTTGCCGCAACCGCCCAACCAACGAAAGATCCGAAAGGCAGGCTGCACACCTTCTGTCACGCGGTTCCCGGGCTTTGGCACGTGATGGGCGTAACGCAGAGCGCGGGCCTGAGCCTTAGCTGGCTCAAGGAGACCTTCTTCGCCGACCAAAGCTACGACGCGCTCAATGAAGCAGCGGCAAAGATTCCGGCAGGCAGCGAAGGCCTGGAATGGGCGCCCTATCTGCTGGGCGAGCGCACACCGCATCTCGACCCTGAAGTGCGCGCCGCCTTTGCCGGCATCGGCGCAGGCCACACGTCAGCCCACTTTGTCCGCGCCGTGCTTGAGGGCGTTGCCTACTCGCTCGAGGATACCTTCACGCTGTTTGCCGAGCTTGGCATTCCCGTCAGCGGCATTCGCCTTGGCGGCGGGGGCGCGCGCGGCGCTCTGTGGCGGCGTATTCAGGCCGGCATCTACGGCCATGCGGTCGAAATCCTCACCGCGGAAGAAGGCGGGGCTTTTGGCTGCGCGCTGATGGCGGGCGTAGGCGCGGGCCACTGGGCCGACCTTGACGAGGCCTGTGCCCAGGCGATTGAAGTTGCCGAGCGTGTTGAGCCAGACCCGGCTGACGTAGCCACCTACAAGCAAGGCTACGCGGCATGGCGCAAGCTCTACCCGGCGCTCAAGAGTCTGAGGTAACCGCAGTAAATAGGATTTGACGAAGCAGCCTCCGGGCGGCGAGGATTCGTCCATGAAAGATCCAGTCGAAATTGTCGCTGAACAACAGCAGCGCAACGTGGCCGTGGATGCCTATCGCGGTTTTGTGATGCTGCTGATGATGGGTGAAGTGCTGCGCTTCTCGCACGCCGCTGCCGCTTATCCCAATAGTAGCTTTTGGAATTTTTTGGGCACCGCCCAAACCCACGTTGAGTGGACCGGCATGGATCTGCATGATGTGATCCAGCCCAGCTTTACGTTTCTTGTCGGGGTGGCGCTGCCCTATTCGCTGCGTAGCCGGCGCCGCAAGGGCGAAAGCTTCAACCACATGCTGCTGCACACGATTTGGCGCAGCGTCCTGTTGATCTTCCTCGGCATCTTTCTGCGCTCGACGCACAGCCCCATGACCAACTTCACGTTTGAAGACACGCTCACGCAGATTGGTCTCGGCTACACATTCGCATTTCTAATCAGCTTTGCGAAGCCCCAATGGCAGTGGATCTCGCTTGGGGCCATCCTGTTCAGCTACTGGCTTGCGTGGGCACTGTATCCTGCGCCCGGCCCCGGATTCGATTGGGCAGCCGTGGGCGTGCCGCAGGAGTGGCACAACCATCTGTTTACCGGCTTTGCCGCGCACTGGAACAAGAACAGCAATCTCGGGCAGGCCTTCGACGCCTGGTTCCTCAACATTCTTCCGCGCCCCAGCCGCTTCCTCTACAACGAGGGCGGCTACTTGACGCTCAGTTTCATTCCCACGCTCGGCACCATGCTGATTGGCCTTGCCGCCGGACGCTGGTTCATGGAGGCGGCTCCCAAAATTCCGCTACGCAAATTCTTCATCGCAGCCGCGGGCTTCTGCGCTGCCGGCCTGCTGCTCCACTTCGCCGGCATCTGCCCCATCGTCAAGCGCATCTGGACGCCCGCCTGGACCCTCTGGTCCGGCGGTGTCTGCTTCTTCTACCTGGCCGTCTTCTCGTGGATCGTCGATATCAAGAAGCAGCGCCGTCTTGCCTTTCCGCTGATCGTCATTGGCATGAATTCCATTGCCGCCTACGTGATGGCCGAGCTTGGCCGCGAGTTTGTTGAGAGCAGCCTGCGCATCAACCTGCCCAATGTCTTGCTCAATTGGCCGGGCCCGGGGCTATCGCCCACCTGGCTCGGCGTCATGGACCTCACCATCTATTGGCTGATCCTGTTCTGGATGTTCAGGAAGAGAATCTTCGTCCGCATCTAGACGAGGTTTTGCTCTTGCTACGAACCGGTGTCTGTTAATTTTGTTTGAACCGTGGCGCGGCGGGCCCCACGCTCGCTGCGCTCGGTCCAGTGAACCCATCCCCAGATTGAACGGAGCAGACACGCATGTTTGAACTCACCGGACAAACGGCCCTGGTGACCGGAGCAGGCACCGGCATCGGCGAAGTGATCGCCCAGCGGTTGGCCGCGGCAGGGGCGCGCGTCGCCGTTGCCGACGTTGACGTGATCTCAGCCACGGCAGTCGCAGAAAAAATCGGTGCAGGTGCGTTCGCTCTCGTCGTTGACGTCACCAATCCTGCGCAGGTGGCTGCCGCCGTAGCCCGCGTCATCTCCACTACAGGCTCGCTTGAAATCCTGGTCAACAACGCCGGCATTGCAGGCAGAGCCGCGCCCATCTGGGAGCAAACCGACGACGACTGGCACAAGGTGATGAACCTCAACATCAACGCACCCTTCTACCTTTGCCGCGCCGTGCTGCCGCACATGCGCAACAAGGCCTACGGGCGGATCGTGAACATCGCCTCGATCGCCGGCAAGGAGGGCAATCCGAACATGGTTGCCTACTCCGCATCGAAGGCCGCGATCATCGGCCTTACCAAGTCCATCGCCAAGGAAGTAGCCACGGAAGGCATTTGCGTCAACGCGGTGTCACCTGCAGTCATCCGCACAAAAATCCTCGACCAGCTCACGCCCGCACAAGTGGACTACATGGTGCAGCGCATTCCAATGAAGCGCACCGGACAGCCGGAAGAAGTGGCCGCCGTTGTGCACTTCCTCTCCAGCCGTGACTGCTCGTTCGTCACAGGACAGTGCTACGACGTGAGCGGCGGCCGGGCTACGTACTGATCCTCACTGGTCGGGTTCGTTTCAGGCAGGCTGTCCACTCAACTCCGCAAAGTCAGCAAAAACAAAACCATCGCGATTCACGATTTCTCCGGTTTCGATTTCCAGGGGAGCCTTGAACATCGGTCCTGCATAAACACAGGTGTGAAATTCACCTCGCTCGCCGCAAGGGTCCGCGCCCGGCGGCAGGTCGCGCAAGAGGGACTCGTCAAACTCGCGGCCGGCAAACGCTCCATCCAACTGCTTTGTGTCCACGCAAGAAAGCCGCGCGCGCAGGCCGCCGGCAATCATCTCGCGCGCGAGGAGATCGGTGGGGATTTCCCAAAGAGGAAACAGCGGCTCGAGCCCCGTGCCCTGCAGTTGGCGCTCGCGATAAGCGCGCACGTCGGGCAGGAACAGGTCGCCGAAAGCGACCGCCTGAATCCCCTCAGCAATCGCGCGAACGCAAACTTCCGCCATGCGCTGCTCGTAGATTTCGTTGGTGCAGGGCCAGGGCAGCGGCACCGTCCACAGCGGCAAGCCGGCGGCGCGCGCCTGCGCCTCAAGCACCGTACGCCGAGTGCCGTGCATGGCGACGCGGTCAAACGCGCTGTTCAGCGTGGTCACCATCGCAACCAGTTCAATATCCGCATCGCCGCGCAGCTTGTGCAAAGCCCACGCGCTGTCTTTACCGCTGCTCCACGACAACAGAACCCGCTTCATCAGAAGATGATATGCCTCAGGGTCGACAATCTCGATCAATATGATTATCATGATTATAATGATCATATTGGTCATAACGATTGGAGATTTCGATGATTTCTGAAGTCAGCGCCGTTAACTTTCGCCAGAACCTCGGCGAGATGCTGAACCAGGTCCAATTTCGGAACGACAGCATCGTAATCAACAAGGATGGCAAGCCCGTGGCAGCATTGGTGGATGCCGAGTTGTTCGCGCGGATTCGGCGCATGCGCGAGCGCTTTGACGCTCTAAGCAGCAGGCTTGCCAAGGCCTACGCGGATGTAACGGCAGAAAAAGGCATGGCTGAGATTGATGCGGCGGTAGCGCGCGAACGGCGACGCTGATGGCGCGCCTGCGCGTGGTTCTCGACACCAATGTTCTGGTGTCGGGGCTGGCTTACCCTGAGAGCGTGCCCGGTCGCATCCTCGGCGCATGGCAAAATGGTGGCTTGTCTCTCGTACTTTCCAGGTACATTCTCGATGAAATGGTGCGGGTGCTGCCGCGCCTCGCGCGCGTCAAGTTGAGCCCGGAAGAGATCCGCGACCTTGCCGACAGTTTCATGTTTTTGGCGGAGATCGTCGAACCGGGTGGCAAGGTGGAAAAAGCGCTGCGCGATCGAACCAATGCGCCGGTGCTACAGACACTTCAGGCAGCACAGGCAGACTACTTGATCACTGGTGACAAAGACCTGCTCGCGCTGGCCGATCGATACGCAGATCGTAACGCCCGCAGAATTCTGGTCGCGGCACGGGAATTAGCAGGGCATCACAGAGCACTTCTCGGCACAAAAAGAAAAAGCCCCGCGGCCTGCGGGGCTTTTTGCTTTCGATGCCGCGAGTGGCTACTTCACCGTCAAGTCAGCACTCAGCGGCGTGTTCTCCGACGAGTCGCCCACGCGGATCACGAACTTGCCCGGATCGATCTTCCATCCGTGCGAGCTCTCATCCCAGTAGCTGAAGGCGCGTGCATCCAGGTCGAGCGTCACATGTTTCGTTTCGCCCGGGGCCAGGTGCACCTTCGCAAACCCCTTCAGTTCGCGCTCGGGCCGTGATGCTTTCGTCGAAGGATCGGACACATAGAGTTGTGCTACCTCGGCGCCCGCCACGCTGCCTGTATTGGTCACGTCAAAGCTGACCGCAACCGTCGAGCCTGAGGCGGCCGTGGCCGGCGCCTGCAGGTTAGCAAAGCTGAACGTGGTGTAGCTCAACCCAAAGCCGAACGGAAACAGCGGATGCTTGCCGGTGGTCGTCCAGTAGCGATAGCCCACCATCAGCTTGTCGTCATACTTGATGTGAGGCACGGTGTAATCGAGAGGCTTGCCGTTCTCGCCTATCGTATGCAGAATCGTGTCGCCGCCGGGCACGCCGTAGTAGTAGTTGGCCGACGGGCTCTCGTTCCAATCGCGGTCGAAGCTGATTGGCAGCCTACCTTCGGGATCGTGCTTTCCGAAGAGTACTTCCGCCACGGCCGTCCCGCCTTCCTGCCCTGGATACCACGTATGCAGCAACGCCGGGACCTTGTCGATCCAGCGCCGCGTGTCCATCGCTCCCCCGCCGGTCAGCGTCACGACCGTGTGCGGATTCGCTTTGACTACTTCTTCCACCAGCGCATCCTGTCCCCAGGGCAGCGTGAAGGTACGGTCGTGGCCTTCACCCTCGCTCTGCGCATTGAAGCCGATCGCGAGCACCACCACGTCCGCCAGCGACGCGAACTGCTTTGCGTCAGCGGATACCAGATCGGGTTCGTAGACTAAACCAATTCCGAGGCGAGTGCCGGCGACGCGCGGCAGATAGTCTGCCTGGACGGTTACGGACTGACCGGCCGTCAGGTCGAGCGTCGTGGACTTGGGCACCTGGCCTTCGGCACGAACCTGTTCGAGCGATTGCTTGCCATCGACGAGGATTTTGAAGCCATCCTGGCCGCCGGCACCTGCGATGAGCAGATACTTGCCGCCTTGCACTGCTTTGTAGGATGCGACGTAGCGAATGCTGCGCGGAGTGGGGTCTTCAGGCCCTCTCTGATTGGCAGCCATGTCGGCGATGTTGTTGCGCGTGCTGGTGATGGGCGTACCAGTGAAGTCGCGGCTCGGGAATGTCTCCACCTTGACCTCGCCCGCCCACTCCGTCTTCCTGAACACGTCCAACATCTCCGGCAGGCCGCGGCTGTAGAGCACGTGTACATCCGGCCCCAGCAGGTTCGCGATTCCCGTCACGGTCGATACGGCTGAGAAGGGCGTCGCCTCCGACGATCCGCCGCCGCCCACAATGGCCGGCCATGCATCCGGCCCGATCACGGCAATCGTCTTGATCTTCGACGAATCCAACGGAAGCATGTGCCCGTCGTTCTTCAGGAGCGTGATGCTTTTGAGCGCACCCTCGAGCGCCACCTTATCTCCAGACAACGAAACCGTAGAGTAAGCAGGATCGAATTGTGGACGATCGGTAAACCCATACCTCAGCTCAGTCCGGATGAGGCGCAGCACCTTGTCATCAATCGTCGACTCTTTTACCAGCCCATCCTTCACGGCCGGCACCAGGTTCTTCGCGTTCATGAACTTCGGGCTGGGCATTTCAAGGTCGAGCCCGTTGTTGGCCGCGGCCACGCCGTCATAGGTCGCATCCCAGTCCGACATCAGCACGCCCTTGAAGCCCCACTCGCCCTTGAGCAGCTTATTGTTCAGCCAGTCGTTCTGCGTTGCGTGCACACCGTTGATCAGGTTGTAGGAGTTCATTACCGAGTCCACGTGGCCCTTGACCACAGCGGCCTCAAACGCCGGCAGGTAAATCTCCCGCATTGTGCGCTCGTCCACGTCGGCACTGGCGTTGTGCCGGTTGAATTCCTCGTCGTTGAGCGCGTAGTGCTTCACGGTGGCAATCACGCCTTGCGATTGCACTCCCTCGATAAAAGGAACAACCATGGTCGCGTTCAGATATGGATCTTCAGAAAGGTATTCGAAGTTTCGCCCGCCAATAGCCGACCGGGCAATGTTGACGCCGGGCCCTAGCAGGAAATTCACATTGCGCGCTCGCGCATCTCTGCCCAGGCTCTCGCCCAGGGTGCGCGCAAACTCCGTATCCCAGGTTGCCGCCAGGCCCACGCCGCCCGCGTATGCAGTGGTTGGCCCCCAGGTCCGCACGCCTACTGATGCGTCTGACATCTTGAAGCGCGGCAAACCGATCGACGGCATTGGACGCGTGTACATGCTGTCAACGCCGCCGATGAGTTCGATCTTCTGCTCCAGCGTGAGTTTGGCGACCATGGCTTGTGCCTGCGCCTCAATCTCAGGCGAATCGGGTTTCGGCGCCTGCCCCAGCGCACGAACCCCAAGCAACGGCATCAAGCAAGTGAAAATGAAGGCAGAAAGGATTACAGGAGTGGATTTCAGCAGGTTTTTCATGACTGGCAAGGGTAACGCATCGGCCAAGCCCCTGTACAACTGCAACTACTCGTAGCGCAGCGCCTCAATCGGGTCCAGCTTTGCTGCCCGCATGGCGGGAATCATGCCGCTCACCAGCCCGGTAATCACCAGGATCACCGTCGCCACCACTACCGACATGGGCGAAATAATGAGCCGAATATCCGCGTCCGAAGCGTTCTTGGCCAGCGCGCTGTAGAAGGTGATCCGCCCCACCAGCAGGGAGATCAAATACGCCAGCGCAATGCCGCAGAAGCCGCCTACGCCGGTAATCGCCATGGCCTCGGCAAGAAACTGCACCAGGATGTGCCGCCGTTGCGCGCCCAGTGCCTTCTCAACGCCGATCTCGCGCGTACGCTGCTGCACGGCCACCAGCATGATGTTCATCAGGCCGATGCCGGCAATACCCAGGGTGAGCGATCCCACCATGGACAAGAGCACCTGCAGGGCCATGGCAAGAATGTGAAACTGCGCGAGCTGCGTCATCAGGTTGGCTACAAAAATCGCATTGTGGTCCGACGCTTTGAAGTGGTGCGCCGCACCCATTGTTTCGCGCAAACTTTTCTCAATCAGCTCGTGATCGCCGCGATAGTTGAACCAGATGCCATCAATATAGTGTGTGTCCTTCAAATCGCTCATCGTCGAGAACGGAATGTAGATCAGGCGGTTGCGATTGTCGTTGTCCCCCTCCTGCATCTTTGGGATCATCACGCCCACAACCGTAAAAATCACCCCGTTCAACCGGATCGTCTCGCCAATCGGCCATGCGCCCGAAAACAGCTTCGTCTTTGCCTCGGAGCCGATCACGCAGACATGCGCTCGCTCTTGCAACTCGGCCCCATTAAAGAACCGCCCCGCATCGGTATCCAGTTTGAAGATGTCCTGGAAGATTGGTCGAACGCCATCTACTTCCCACGTGTAGGTGTGCAGATCGTTCTGCACTGTCACGTTCTGCCACTCCATGGGCGAAATATGGGTGATGCCTGGCACGCTGTTCGACACGCGATCCAAATCGTCCATGGTGAAGCGAACCTTGACGCCCGCTTTGTCGCCGCCCACCTGCTGGCTCGTCCTTCCGGGGAAAAATCCAATCGTGTTGGTGCCCCACTGCGCAAAGATATTCTCGATCGCCCGGTTAAACCCGGCGCCATAGGCAAGCAACAGCACCACCGTAGCGATTCCCCACGCCATCCCAATCATGGTGATGGCCGTGCGCCGGCGGTTGTAGACCATCGCCTCCCAGGCCTGACCCAAAATATCCTTCAACATAAAAAGCAGCTCCTAGCTACTAGCTTCTAGCTTCTAGCTAAAAGCCCGCCGTAGAAATCAACGAAAACAATCGGCCGAATCTTGCAGTTTTACAAACTCGTTTCATCTCGCATTTAGCAGTTGTGAACGCGAATTACTTTCGATTGAACTGCCATCATTCGCAACAACAAGCTAGAAGCTAGTAGCTAGGAGCTGCTTCTTACTCTCTGCGCAACGCCTCAATCGGATCCAGTTGCGCCGCCCGGTTGGCCGGATACAGTCCCGCGACCACCCCGCACACTACCAGCGATCCCAGAGCCAGCGCGGCCGACCACGGAACAAGCCGTGGCGGATCCCAGCCGGGCATCTTCCCCGTAAGCCCCATCTGTAACAGGCCCATGAATCCTGCCGAAACCACTATCCCAATAATCCCGCTGATGCCTGTGAGCAACAGGCCCTCCCAGAAAAACTGCGCCAGCACGCTCGACTTGGTGGCGCCAATGGCCTTCAGCAGGCCAATCTCCGGCGTCCGTTCGGTCACCGAAACCAGCATGATGTTGATGATGCCCACAGCGCCCAGGCCCAGCGTCACAATGCCTACGCCGCCCAGAAAAACATCCATCGCATTGAAGATGGCGCCGATCATGTGCTCTTCCTGGATCGTGTCCCACTCCTCAAACGCGTCCTTGAGCGACGGGTCGAATCCATGATGCGCAGCAACGACGCGATGAACGGCAGCTTTCGCCGCGTCTGCATCGCCCTTGGTTGCCGGCTGGTATTGGATGGAGCTCAGCGCATCGTGCGCAACGTTGTCGCCCTTCATCGCAAACTGTTCCTGCATGATGCTCAGCGGGATATAGACTTTCTGGTTGTCGCCGTCGTTGTTGCCGCGGTTGATGGCCGCTACGCGCCCAATCACGGTAAACGCAACATCGTTGATGGTGATGCTCTCGCCCAGCATGGGCCGCCCGGGAAACAAAAGCGTGGCGCTCTTTGAGCCCAGCACCACCACGCGGCGCCGCTCGGCCAGGTCGTCCGCGGTTAGAAAGCGCCCTTCGGCCAATGGCACAAAGCGCACAGTGGTGTAATTCGGCTCGACGCCCACCACCTGGCCTGACGAGTTGGCATAAGCGCTTACCTCGTACAGGTCGTTGCGGTTGAGGAAGGCCGTCACCGCGCGCACCTCAGGCAGCGACCGGATGGCGTCCTCGTCGGCCGGCGTCAGCTGGTAAGGCCGCATGCCCGAGTGCTGGTTGGCCACTGCAGGAATGGTGCCGTTCCACATCATCACCAGGTCATTGCCCAGATTGGAAAGTTGCCTATGCTGCCCTGACCGGAACCCCTCGCCCAGCCCCACCAGCACCAGCAGCGAGCCCACGCCCCACGCGATCCCGAACATGGTCAGGAAGGTGCGCAGTTTGTTGGCCATCATGGCGCGAAACACCTGGCCGAGCGTATCTGAGAAGTTCTGCATAGGAGTTTAGACACCGGCGAACAAGGATAGTGAGGAATACGCGCAACAGGATGCTTCGGTTCCGTGTTTTCTGCTGGTTTTGCCACGTTGCCTCGCCGTTCACGCAAATTCCCCTCGGTCACTCCAATTCACAACCCGGGAACCATCCACTCGCCACTTGCGTAGAAGGCTGAAGGTGACATCGAAGCGCTGCCGCCGTCGGAGTCTTATATGCCCATCGTTCATCAGGACATCTCTGTGGTCGCCCGTCGTACTTCTGGGGGTCATGTGGCTGCACAACGCAGGAGCAGGAAATTCTGGATCTGGATCACCCTCGGCGCGGCCGTGGTTCTGATTGTTGCCGCTGTTGGCGTCACCCGTCTTGTTCGCGGCACCACTCTCGACCCCAACAAGCTGGCCAAGGTAACCCGTGGCGACGTGGCTCGTTCCGTTGTGGCCACCGGGAAAATTCAGCCGATCACCGAGGTCGAAGTCAAAAGCAAGGCCTCGGGCATCGTGGAGAAGCTCTATGTCGACATCAACTATGTAGTGAAAAAAGGGCAGCAGTTGGCCCAGCTCGACCAGGAGGAGATTCAGGCCCAGGTGGCCGCGCAGCGTGCGCAACTGGAATCGGCGGAAGCCAACGTCTCCACACTCCAGGCCAACATCGAACAGGACAAGGTGAATGCCGCGGCGCCCGATCTGCCCATGTACAAGGCCACGCTCGACCGCAACCAGGCCATGGTCCAGCAGGGCATCGTGAGCCGTCAGGCCTTCGACGACGCCAACAAGGACTACCTGGCGGCGCTTACCCGCCGCGACAGCTCAAAAGCTCAAATCGGCGTGGACCAGGCCAAACTGAAGCAGGCGCGCGCCCAGGTGGCGCAAAGCCAGGCCAGCCTGAAGCAACTCGAGGAACAGCTCGGCTACACAACGATTCAGGCGCCGATGGACGGCGTCATCCTCTCGCGTGACGTGGAAATCGGCGATGCCGTCAGCTCTATCCTCGTGCTGGGCTCGACAGCCACGCTGGTGATGACCGAAGGGGACACGACTGAAGTTTATGTGCAGGGCAAAGTCGACGAGGCCGACATCGCCCACGTCTACATGGGCCAGCCGGCACGGATCAAGGTGGAGAGCTTCCGCGACCGCCTGTTCTACGGCAAGGTCACCAAGATCGCGCCCATGGGCGTTGAAAAAGACAACGTAACCACCTTTGAAGTCCGCGTCTCCATCAACAACCCCGGCGGCGAGTTGAAGGCCAATATGACCGCTAACGCAGAGATCCTGATGGACGAGCACAAGGGCGTCCTCACGGTTCCTGAAAATGCAGTCATGTACGACGGCCAGAAAAACGCCTCGGTCCAGATTCCGGACAAGCGTCAAAAAGAAGGCTGGCGCAAAATCCCCGTCAAAGTGGGCCTTTCGAACGGCGCGGTCACTGAAATCGTCAGCGGGTTAAAGGAAGGCGACCAGGTCGTCCTGCAGCAATAACCCCGCCGAACGCGGTGATTAGCTGCCGGGGGACTCCCACTCCCATCTGCTGGCGGGGCTCGGCGCCCGTAAGTAGCTCTGATATCAACACCCGCGACCTGCAAGGCCGCCCATTCCTCTCCCCGTCAATTCCTCAGTTCCTCCCCTTGGCGGGGCCATGAGCCCCTTGCGAAGGGGGCAAAGATGTCCAATCCAGATCGGGAATTCTGGACCAGAAGAGGGAAAAAATAGGTAACTTACCATCCGAAGTGTGCAAATATTTGCACATTAGGGGAACCTTCGAAGTCATATGCAGCTGAATCTAAAGCGGGTTATGTTTGGCATGTAGGTTGCATAACAAGAAAGTAATCCATCAAGGTCGCCCCTTGGACCTTAGATGAGATAAAAAGCGGTTCATTGACTGGGGTCAATCTGGACCGTTGGATCAGGACAAAAAAAATGAAGAAGTTCTTGTTGGGCTCCCTCGCCTTGGGTGCGTTGCTGCCAGTCACGCCATCCGCGCTTGGTTCAACCTTTGGTTACTACCTCAATGGAAAGCTAACCCACTCGCTCAGCCATCTGGGCGGTGTCATGATCTCACTTGAAGATGCGCCGGAATCGGGTTCCTTGTTCCTTCTGGGCGCGGTTCTTGCCGGCATGGCACTTCTGGTGTTCTGGAAGTCCGCCAAAGCCTCAAAGGACTATTGATCCACTTCCCCGGCATGCTGTAGGGCTTCCCCGGTCTGCACTACCTCACCCTCGGCACAGAAGGCTTCTTCTCCGGTCTCGTTGCCGCTCTCGAATTCTCAATCAGGCTCGCAAATGCGGGCCGTCCGCTCTGAACACGTTTTCAGCCGAATCGACCAACCTGCTCGATCCACAGTTCTGCCTTGCGTTTTATCAATCGCGCAGCCGCGTGACCTTCAGGCTTAGCTTCAAGGCTGCAGCCTGGAATCATGGGGCAGGGGGCAGGTCTCGCTGTGCCCAGTCCCCCGGCTTTGCGCTCATGGTCAGCACCAGCCGTCCGCCCGCCGCAATCTCCGCGTGCCGCAGCCATGCACGGTCCAGCGGCTTGCCGTTCAAAGCCGCCGACGCCACGTAGATGTTCTCCGGCGACACCCCGCGTGCCTCAATCGTGAAGGTCTTTCCCCCTGCCAGGTGCAGCATGGTCTGGGGATAGGCGGGACTCCCAATCAGGTAGAGATCCTGGCCTGCATTCGGAAAGATTCCCATCTGGCCGAACGCGAACCAGGACGACATGGCGCCCGAGTCGTCGTTGCCCGGCAACCCTTTGGGGCCCGCATGAAAACTGGCGGCAATGATCGCCCGCACATGTTCGTCCGTCTTGTCAGGCCGTCCCGCCCAGTTGTAGAGGTATGGAGCCAGGAAGCCAGGCTCGTTGCCCACGTCGTAGCGCAGCGGCACGGCAAAGAACGCGTCGAGACGATCGACAAAAGTCTGCGCCCCGCCGCTCATTCGGATCAGCGCAGGCACATCCTGCGGCACAAACGTGGAGTAGGTCCAGGAGTTGCCTTCATAGAAGGTGTCTCCATACCAAGTCCCACTTACCATGGCGGTAAAGGGAGAAAGCCAGCTTCCATCGCGATGCCGCGGCCGGATGAATCCCTTGAACCCATCCACGGTGAAGTCCGCATCCCACAGGTTCTTCCAGTTCGCCGAGCGCTGCAGGTATTTGTTGTAGTCGTCTTGCTTGCCCAGGTCTTTGGCGAGCAGGGCAATTTCAAAATCGTCGGCCGCATATTCCATGTGGACCGACGCCGGCCGGTCAGAGCCTTCAATGGAAACGTAGCCGAGCTTGTGCCAGTCGTCCAGGCCGCCACGGCCTTCCTTGAAGTGATCCTTGGGCGAGACCTCCGCATCATTGACTTCTGCCGCGTAGGCCGTCTTCCAGTCGATGCCTTTCAGCCCCTTGATATACGCGTCGGTAATCATGAACTCGGCGTTGCTGCCGCCCTGCGTGCGCCCGTTGAAATTGCCGCTGCGCGCATCGGGCAACCAGCCTTCGTGCCGGTAGATATCCACGAGCGACCGCACAATCGCCGTCTCGCCGTTCCGGCGCAATCAGCGTCAGTAGCGGACCCGAAGTGCGGAAGATATCCCAGATGGCGTAGTAGTCGTCGTAGTAGGGTTCAGCCGACTTCCACAGCGGATTCTCGCCGCTGCGATCGGTCGGCATCAGCATGGTGTGGTAGAGCGCTGTGTAGAAAACCTGCGCCTGCTCGGGGGTTTCGCCCTTCAGCTCCACAGTAGCCAGCGCACGATTCCATTCGGCCGCCGTCGCCGCATGCGTCGCTTCAAAATCGAAACCCGGAATCTCGGTGTTAACATTCCGGCGTGCCTGCTCAACGCTGATGAACGAAATACCGATCTTCATCATGATTGGCTTATCCGTTGCCGGGCCGAAGGTGAGCCATGCGCCTCCGGCCGGAATCGGATGATCGTGCAGTGCTTCTTCCGGGCGGGGGTAGGTGTCCGTCCACTTTGACGAGTTGGCCGCCGGCGTATCCGTCATCGCATAAAAGAAGACGGTGTAGGGGGTGGTCTGCTTGTTCCATCCGCCAGAGACACTCGTGGAACCGGCAACCTCGGTGG
Source organism: uncultured Acidobacteriaceae bacterium (assembly GCA_963820245.1). Taxonomy (GTDB): domain Bacteria; phylum Acidobacteriota; class Terriglobia; order Terriglobales; family Acidobacteriaceae; genus Telmatobacter. The sequence goes on from CAWFZC010000007.1 coordinate 162,739, forward strand.
GCGAAAGAATCTTCACGTCGTATGCGGTCAGGATTTGTTCCTCGCGGCCATAGCCTCCTGAGTAGAGACAATGGGCCACATCGAACAGCAGGTTGGCCTGCGCTCCCACCGGATAGTGAAACCGGTAAATGGCCGCGTGACGCGCAGCCGTAATGTCGACGTTGATGGAATAGCGGGCGAGCGTGACTTGGTAGAGCCCGGCCGAGGCTTTCTCATCCGCGCGCGGCGAAGCGGAATCAGTCTTCGCAAGGACGCCTGTGGTGGGTTGCACCAGGATATTGCCGTACTTGGCGCCGCCGCCCGTGCCACTCACATGCGTTTGCGAAAAGCCGCGAATATCGTCGTTCGCATTCCATCCGGCGTTGGCATCGTGACCCGGGCGCGCGGCCATGTCCGGGCCGGGCTTGATCATGCCGAAAGGCACCACGGGACCGGGAAAGACATTGCCGCCGCCGGCCACACCGAGCAGCGGGTCGATATCGGCGGCATGATCGGCAGCATGCTGGCCCCGCACTACAGGCGCAAGCAGGAGAACCGGCAACAGGACAAACATCAGTCGAACGGAAACTTTCATGGTCTTCTCCACTATCAATAGATACCAGCTTCAATAGATGCCGGGAATCAGCCGCCATGTGCGTGCGCGGTAGGCATCGTACTCGCTGCCGAAGTAATCGTGCAGCAGCTTCTCTTCAGCATTCATGCGGGCCACCAGGGGCACCAGCATCAAGGCCACCAGCACGACGCCGGCTCCCGATCGAAACACAAGCACCCAGCCCAGGGAAGATCCGAGCAGGCCCAGGTAGCTCGGATTGCGAATCGTCTTGTAGAGGCCGTCAGTCACCAGCGTGTGTCCTTGCTGGATGGCGACCAGCCCACTGAAGCGCCGGCCCAGGATAAAGACCGGAACGAGCCGCAGAATGCTTCCGGCAATCATCAAACCCAGGCCGGCCCATCGCATGGTCTCTCCATCCAGCGTCCAAAAACCGATGCGGTCGGTATAGGCAGGTAGCCAGGCCATGGCGAAGGAGAGAAGCGTGAACGCCACAAGCACCCAGCGGTTCGAGCGGTCTTCCTTTTCTCCCGTGCTGATGTTGCCTTCAGTGAACAGCCCAACCATGCCCAGCAGGAGCGAGGCAACGGCCAGGGCAACGAAGGCCCGATGAGCAAAGAATGGACCCACTCCACCCCACCCGAGTGCGGCAAGACCGAACTGAATGAAGAAGAACACTAACGTGAGAACGAGCATCCCAAGTCTTCGCATCGTCACCTTCTTACGGGGAACTGGACCATCTTACGCCGCATATCGCACTCTAAATGGCCCGGATTGTGGTTCGCCATACCGTACACAGAAAAGTGGCCACATCGTTGCACGGGTCCTATTGCGTATGAATTCCGGCAGCGAATTGCACTTAGATTCAGCAAAATGAGGGATTTGCCTTTGTGACACGAGTCACAGAGCGGGGTGAATGGGGTCACTGCTAGCGCCCCATGCCGACGCGCAGACTCAGAGTTCAATGGGATTGAACCAGGGCTCATTGGGCTAGGGCAGGACGTTCCCCTGCGTCGGGAGGCAACATGAGTTTCGCAACGGGGCTGAAGACGATTGTGGTGGCCACTGACCTGAACGGCCAGTCGGAAGCCGCCCTGGAGTATGCCCGCAAGCTCGCGACAAATTACGGCGCGCGCATCATTCTTGCCCACGGGCTCGACCCTTTGGAGTACGCAGCCGTCAACGCCGTTCCCGGCAAAGTGCGCAGGAGTCTGACGGAAGAGGCCCGCGAAGTGCTGGACAAGCTGACCGGCGAGCTGGTGCAGGAAGGCATCCACAGCCACTCCGAAATCCGCCAGGGCGCCGTAGCGCTCATGCTGCTCGATGTGGCCCGCCAATACGACGCGGGGCTCATCGTGATCGGCACCAAGGGGATGCAGGGTGCGGGTCCCGTGATTGTAGGCGCCATCGCGGAACAACTTGTGCGCCTTGCGCCTTGCCCGGTTCTGGCCGTGGCCGCTGACTGGAATGCCGGGCCGCATCGCCCCACTCCCGGGGGTCCGGTGCTGCTGGCAATGGAACCGAACGAAGCTGCCGCGGCGGCGGTGGCAACCGCCTATTCGCTGGCGAAAACATTCAAGCGTCCGCTGCTGGCGGTTCACGCGCGCACGGCTGCCGAGGCCTCGGCATTTCTCAATCCGTGTGCCGCCACGCTGGAACAGTTTGGCGTGAAAAGCAGCATCGAAGTCCCGGTTCGCTGCATGGTGAAGGACGGCAATCCGCCCGACGCGCTGGCTGCGTCAATTGCCCAGCATCAACCCTGCATCCTGGTGGCTGGCGTCAAGCGGGCTAGCCATACTCCGGGCCCACACGGAACTGCTTTTGCACTTCTCGCCCGTTCGCGGGTGCCTGTACTTTGTGTTCCGCCGGAAACCTTTGCCGGCGGTGAAAAGCGGGAGGCGCAGATTCCCGCAGAAGCCGTTTAACGGCAAAGGCGCGCGGGCCCCGCAGCCTGGCTTCACTCGCAGGCTCTGCACGGCCGAAGCAAAAACAGGCGCGCCGCCTCATCTCATTCCATGCATCCGCTCTTCTGGATTGGTTCGATCATGAGCGAGAGGCCGCATATGGAATACAGGTCTTCGCACGTACCCAGCGCGAGTCGCGCTCACCAGGGACCGGTTGGAAAGAAGCGGCCGAAATCCGCTCGCGGCACAGCCGGGCGCCGGAGAGAGAGAATGGAAGAATTGACCAGGCAGGTTGAGTCAAAATCCGAGCAATTGGAAGCCGTAGCGGCCCACCCGCTGGCGGAGTTGCTGGAGTGCCCTCCCGAAGCGGGGAACCTGCTCAACGGCCAGGCGCAATACTGCGAGTTCGACGACGGGGATGTGGTCTTTCGGCAGAGTGGCGTCTGCAAGGGGTTGTATGTCGTGGTTTCCGGGTTATTCCTTCGCAAGGCGGAGCGGCTCGATTCCAGGCTGACGCTTGGCCCGGCGCGCCCCGGCGACCTTGCTGAACTGGCCGCCGCCCTCGGCGACGGACATCACACGTACACGCTCGTCGCCCAATCCGCCGGGTCACTGCTTTTGCTGCCGATTGGGGCTTTGAATCAGGCGTTTGACACCTATCCACCCCTGCGGATGCGGTTGCTCGAGGAGCTGGCCCGCGAGGTTTCCCGGGCCTACATCTCCTGTTGCCTCAACCGAACAGTCCACGTTCGACGCCGCTCAAGAGAAGCTGAACCGGCATAGAAGCCTGGACCCGCGACTGACGCCGACCTTCCGACCGGCGATCAGGAAGCAAAATCCCCGCCTGAGCCAACCGCAATGTGCGCTATACTTTATTCAGACACTGCGGAACAACTATGGCTTCGATCCACTCGCATCACCCCCCGGAAGATTGTTTGAATTGTGAGCACCGCCATCTGCGGATGTTCTGCAATCTCACCCCCGAGGCGCTTGAGGATTACGACAACATAGGCATCATGATGAGCCATGCGCGCGGAGCCAAGCTGTTTACCGAAGGCGATGCCGCCCGAAATGTCTTTGTCATTTGTTTTGGACAGGTAAAGGTTTCCTCTACCTCGCGCGACGGCAAGACCATGATCCTAAAAATCGCCGGTCCCGGCGACGTGATGGGTCTGAGCGCCGTGCTCGCCAATGTGCCCCATGAAGTAACCGCGGAAGCCATCGAGCCCTGCCAGGTGAAGACGGTTCGCAAGCAGGAATTTGTCGAGTTCCTGGGCCGCCACGGCATTGCCAGCATGCACGCTGCGCAGTCGCTCTCCGGCGAATACCTCACCGTGTTTCACGATGCCAAGCGTCTGGCGCTCTCCGGCTCCGCTGCCGGCCGCCTGGCTCGCCTGCTTCTGGATTGGGGCCGCTCGACGGCCAACGGCAAGCCCGAAATTCGCTTCACCATGGCGCTGACGCACGAGGAGATCGCCAACATGGCAGGCACCTCGCGCGAGACCGTGACGCGCCTCCTCAACCAGTTCCGCCGCGACCAGTGGATCACGATCAAGGGCACCAGCCTGACCATCGTCAAGCCCGACCAGCTCGAGCGCCTCACCGCTTAGTTCCCTGCCGATTGCTTCCTGCCGAGCCTGATTTAACTCCTCCATAAAAACTGCGCAAGTTTCATCCGGTTTATCTCGCGCCCGTGCGGTCAGCCGGCATTAACCGTGCAGCGCTGCCACCTGCTCCTGCACGGTTTCTGTCGCGCCCCGAATCGGTTCACGCAACGTGAGCACCGGACAGCGCGCATGCGCAAGCACCCGGTACACAGTGCGGTCGCGGGTCAGGTTCTCAAAAGCCGAGCGCTGCGTGGCGCCCAGAACAATCAGGCAGGCGCGCCGCGCCGACGCCGCCGCCAGGATCTCGATGAAGGGGTTGCCATGAACGATGATCGGTTCAACATCGCGTTTGCTGTCCAGGCTGCTACCGGCTGCGGTTTCAGCGGCCAGCGCGCGCAACTCCTGCATGGCGCCTGAGTCGAGGCCTGTCGGCAGGCCGTCGCGCTGCATTTCGTCCATCGGCGGCAGCACGTGCAACAGCAATAGTTTGGCGTTCAGGCCCGCGGCTACCTGGCAGGCAAGCGCTGCGCTCGGGCGAGAGGTCTCTCTGAGTGTGGTGGCATGCAGCACGACTTGTTCTTCGTCGCTGCAAGGCACCGCGAGATGAGCCTCGGGTCCCACGGTGATGACCGGGAGGTTGACCGAGCGCAGCACTTGTTCTGCAACGGAACCAAGCAGCAACTTGCCAAGCCTGCTCCGGCTCCGAGTTCCAAGAAGGATACGGTCCGCGCTGAACTGACGGGCCGCTGCGGCAATCTGCTGGACAGCGCGCCCTTCGCGCACCAGCGGGTCACATACAATTTTGCGGCGTCGCGCCGATTCGCACCAGGGCCTCAACGATTTCTCTGCAAACTCCAGAGCGGCCGATGGATCGTAACAGGGCATCCCTATCGCGTCTACCGACACCGAAGTGGAAGAGGCGATAGCGTGTAGCAGGATGAGCCGGGCTCCTGTTTGAGCCGCTTGCTCCAGGGCAAAAGGCATCAGCCGATCCAGATCGCTCAGATCCGTTGCGACCAGAATGACGGCTGGACGAGTCCACCGGTTGGCGCCGGAATCCGTCATGGCATTGACCTCGTACCGGAAAGGTTGTCACCGAACAACGGGGCGAGATGTATCAGGGCGCACGGGCTGATGTGATTTAAATCACCCGAAAAAACCGCCTCAGCCATTCCGGATGTGCGCATTCCGCCCGGGCTCGCCCTCATCCTCTTAACGAATTTAGGGATCTGCCCGATGAACGGAGAAGCAGGCGGAAAGCCGGCTGGACTTCTCTTTTGAAAGGCGAACCATGCGGGCCGAGCTTGACGTACAGTCCCTGATCAGCGCGAACTCGCACTTCTGGGAGCAGATGCTGGCCATGAAGCTGGATCCGGTGCCCTTCAGCGATCTGTTTTGCGTGGGGGACGGGCACATGCTGGCCAGCGTTGAGCTCTCAGGCATATGGAAAGGCCGCATCGAGGTCCGGCTCGACGAGAAGCTCGCCTCCAGTGCCACGGCCGCCATGCTCATGCAACCCGTTGAAACGGTGGCCCAGGCCGACATGCTCGACGCCATCGGCGAAATCGTCAACATGGTCGCCGGGGCCATCAAATCGTCGCTTCCCCGGCCGACCACTATGTCGATTCCCGCAGCGGTCGTGGAACCGGCTGGATTCTGCGGACTGCAAAGAACAGAAGATACGCTCCTTGTCGGCTTTCGACACGCCGACGGCGATCTGATGGTGCGTGTATGGGAGCAGGAGTAACGAGGGCACAAACCTCCTGGATTCCACCCACAACACAGCATCCCGCCATCACATTGCGCTCCATCGCAATCTATGTATAATTCGTGCGGCCGAAGCCCGATGAGCCGTTCGCGACAGCTGAGACTCATCGCTTTTGGCAGTGCTTGAGGAGCGTGAGTCATGGATGCACAAACAATTCAACACGAATTGCTTTTGGCGCGCCGCATGGCGCGGCTCGGCACCGAAACTGCCTTCGAAGTCCTCAGCAAGGCAAAGGCGCTGGAGCGGCAAGGAAAGAGCATTATTCATCTGGAGATCGGCGAGCCCGACTTCGACACCCCAGAAAACATCGTGGAAGCAGCCGTGGACGCGCTGCGCAAGGGGTGGACGCACTATGGGCCGTCGGCGGGATTGCCCGAACTGCGCCACGAGATCGCCAGGTATGTAAGCCGCACGCGCGGCGTCGACGTCTTTACCGATGAGGTGGTGGTGGTGCCGGGCGGCAAGCCCATCATGTTCTTCGCCATGATGGCGCTGATCGACATGGGAGATGAGGTGATCTATCCCAATCCGGGTTTCCCCATTTACGAGTCGATGATCAATTACGTCGGCGGCACGGCTGTGCCTGTCCCGTTGCACGAGGAACGGGATTTCGCCCTCGACGTCCACGAACTGGCGGCACTCATTACAGACCGAACCAGACTCATCATCCTCAACTCGCCCCAGAACCCAACCGGCGGCGTGTTGCCGCGAGAAGACATTGAGCAGGTGGCCCGTATCATCGGAGACCGGAACATCATGGTGCTCTCCGACGAAATTTACAGCCGCCTGCAGTTTGAGGGCGAGCCGTTCTCCATCATGCAGGTTCCGGGCATGCAGCAGCGCACCATTCTGCTCGACGGCTTCTCAAAAACGTACGCGATGACCGGATGGCGTATCGGCTATGGCGTCATGCGTTCCGATCTGGCTGCGCAGATCACTCGCTTGATGACCAACTCCAACTCCTGCACCGCGAGCTTTACGCAGATGGCCGGCATTGAGGCGCTGCGCGGTGACCAGAGCCCCGTGGCCCGCATGTGCGCGGAGTTCAAACACCGGTCGAAGATCTTTGTCGACGGCCTCAACAGGATCAAGGGATTCAGTTGCCGCATGCCCAAAGGCGCGTTCTACGTTTTTCCGAACATCACCGGGACCGGCTGGCAATCAAAAGCTTTGGCCGATGCACTGCTTGAGCAGACGGGGGTGGCCGCGCTTTCAGGCACGGCCTTCGGCAAGTTCGGCGAAGGCTATGTGCGCTTCAGCGTGGCCAATTCGCTCGCCAATCTGGATGAGGCCTTGCACCGTATTGACCAATGGACCAGGGAGAATCTCTAGTTGATCTCACTTGCGCATTGAGCCGGGCGCCCCGTGATGCGAATTCGAGTGCAGAGCCGCCCGGCCGAACGAAGTACATACAAACCGCGCACGCATTGATGATTGCTCAAGGAGGCAACCATGGCCCTCAAGGATTCCACCACTGGTAAAGTTATTCGCAATTATTCCGTCACCGATTTAGTGGACGCCGCCAGAGTGATGCGCGGCTACGACCTCATCGCGCTGTGTGCAGCGGGCTCAGGCCACTCCGGCAGTACGCTCTCCATCATGGACATTGCCGCCGCGCTCTATCTCCATGTCGCCGATCACGATCCGAAAAATCCATCGTGGCCCGACCGTGACCGCATTATCTGGTCCGCCGGCCACAAGGCGCCCGCCCTTTACGTTGCGCTGGGAATGGCTGGATTTTGTGAGCTCGACGACGTGGTCACGCTGCGCAAGCTCGGTTCGCCGTTTCAAGGGCATCCCCACTGGCTCAGGTTACCGGGCGTTGAAGTTTCCTCCGGCTCTCTCGGGCAGGGCCTCAGTGTGGCAGTGGGCATGGCGCTCGCGGCGCGCATTGATGAAAAACAGCACAAGGTGTTCTGCCTGATGGGCGATGGCGAGCAGCAGGAAGGCGAAGTTTGGGAAGCAGCCATGGAGGCCGGCCACTTCCATCTCGACAACATCATTGCGGTCATCGACTGCAATCGCCTGCAGATCGACGGGCGCGTCGAGGATGTGATGCAGGTTGAGCCCCTAGCCGACAAATACCGGAGCTTCGGCTGGGAAGTTCTGCGCACCAACGGCCACGACATGAGCCAGTTGATTGATGTTTTTACGAAGGCCAGAGATGTTGTTGGCAAGCCAACCGTGATTCTTGCCGACACCGTCAAGGGCAAAGGCGTCAGCTTTATGGAGAACGAGCCGGGCTGGCACGGCAAGGCGCCCAACGGCGCGGAGTTGACTGCAGCGCTCACCGAGCTTGGCCTCAACGAAACCCTGCCGGTCGCTGCATTGCTCGACAAGGCAAAGATGTACCAGTCCGAAGTCGACCGCAAGCTTGCAGCCAAAATGCCCAAGTTCTCGCGCGACTACTGGTGGAACGCCAGCGACCGCATGAAAGTAAAGATGGAGCCTACGCGTAAAGGCTTCGGCAAAGCGCTTGCCGAGTATGGAGGTGATGAGCGCGTTGTCTGTCTCGGGCTCGACATCTCGGGCTCCATTACAATCGCCGACTTTTTTGCGGGCCGGCCGGAACGCAAAGATCGCTGGATCAGCATGGGCATCGCCGAGCAGTCGGCCACCGCCGCGGCTGCAGGCCTGGCGCGCGAGGGCAACCTGCCCGTGCTCGGCTCCTATGCCACATTTTCCGCGGCGCGTAACCTCGATCAGATTCGCGTTTCCATTTGCTACGGCAACTTCAACGTGATGGTCGCCGGCGCGCACGCAGGCGTCTCTGTGGGCGCTGACGGAGCCACGCACCAGGCTCTCGAGGACCTGTTCGCCATGCAGGGCATGCCCAACATGTCGGTCGTCGTGCCATGCGACGCCCTGGAGACCCACAAAGCGACCGGATACCTGCTGCTTGAGCACCACGGGCCGAAGTACATTCGCTTCGCCCGTGAAGCCACGCCCATCGTGAGCGGCTTGACCACGCCCTTTGTCTTCGGCCATGCGAATGTGATTCGCCTTCGCTTTGAGGCGGCGGAGTTTGTCGACGCATTTGAAACACGCGTAGCAAACGACTATGTGAACGAGCACGAAGATCTCACCATCATCGCCATCGGACCCATGGTTCCCGAGGCCATGCGGGCCGCCCGCATTCTTAAACTCGAATTTGGCTATGAGACGCGCGTCATCAACATGCACACGCTCAAACCGATCGATGCCGAAGCCGTCAGACGCGCCGCGCGCGAAACCGGCATCGTAATCACAGCCGAAGAACACCAGATCGGCGCACTGGCTTGGCGCGTGAGTGCGCTGATCACGGAATGCCCCGAACTCTACGGCGTCCCCGTCATTACTGGCGCCATCGGCGTCAAGGATCGCTTTGGCGACTCAGGCGCGCCGTGGGAACTGGTGAAGGAACTTGAGGTGAGCGCGGAGCACATCGCGCAAAAAGCCATGGAACTGATGGCCGTGAAGAAGCTCGGCACGGCCGCGCACATGGGCGCCGCTCTGGTCAGCTGATTTCGCGCCGCCTCGTTGCTTCTACGGTCGAGTTGTTTGTCAGTTGAGCCAGCGCAATCCGAAGGGCTGACGCGGGGGCAACGGGAGCACGATGAAGCCCTCGCGCCAGTGGCCGTCTTCGCGCCGCGGAGGATTTCCGACGATGCGCACCGCTGCCGTATTGCGCTCCTCGAGCGCGAGGCCGGGCAGCCCGCCAACGATGGCCTGCAACTGGTCGTGATTGGGCGGGCGATCGGTGGTGAATGGAACCACAGTGCGCAGCGCGCCGTACGCCTGGGCCAGATCGCTCACACGGGCGCGGCGTTTTGACGGCAGCGGCGTTAGGCCCAGCGACTTCCACGCGGCGTAAGGATAGCTCTCTACAAGAACTCGTTCCTGAATCCGTTCCGGGGTCACCCGTTCCTGTCGCGCAGCATTGCGGTCACTCGTATCCAGCCTTCGCCAGCCGCGCCGGCAGAGGGCATCGAACACATCCAGGCAGAACTCGGCAAAGAGCCGGTAGGTGGCCGGCTTTACCATGCCGGGCAAGCCGGTTTTGGCAGCCGTGTTCAGCTCGCGCTCGCTCACACGCGCGTGCGCAAAACCGTTCGTCTTTGACTTCCACGCCTGCGGGCCGTCCAGCATCATTACGCGGATGCCACGCACCGCGCAAAGATGATTGAGCCGCCCGGCCAGAATCTCCGCATCGACGGGCCCTTCGCTCTGCCCCGCCGCTACTGACGGAAGGATCTCGCAATGAATCGGCCGCGCACCCGCGCTTCGATCGGCAAGCACCGGACGCGTGCGATCGAGCACAACAATCCCAAGATCGGACCAAAGGCGGTAAGCGAGATCGACAGAGAGGACGGCCACGCTTCAACAGTACGTCCGCGGCGCGATTCGAGACAATTGGAAGTTCGAAAGATGCTGTCAAAACTGGACACAATTGAAACCACAGCCCGAAACGGAACTGCCGACGCACACAAACCCGCGCAGTTTTTCTGTGCTAAACTCCCTGTCGTTATGAGAAACCAACTTCGTTCGTTGCCAATTCTTCTGCTCTGCCTTGGCCTTCAAACCGCTGCCCTCTCCGCTCAATCGAATACCGCGCCGCACCTTGAAAAACGCGGTGCCGCCACGCAACTGATCGTCGACGGCAAGCCCTTCCTGATGCTCTCCGGCGAGTTGCATAACTCAACCTCGTCGAATCTCGATTATATGAATCAGTACTGGGCGAACCTCAAAGCCACAGGCCTCAACTCCGTGGTCACGCCGCTCAGTTGGGAACTCGTCGAGCCCAAGGAAGGCAGCTTCGATTTCGCGCTCGTGGACGGCCTTCTCGACCAGGCGCGCCGCAACAACGAGAAGATCGTCTTCCTCTGGTTGGCTTCGTGGAAGAACGGCATGTCGAGCTATGCGCCGGCCTGGGTCAAGCAGGACACAAAGCGGTTTCCGCGCGTCATCGAACGGGGCAACCCGGTTGAAATTCTGAGCCCGCTGGGTACAGCAACGCAGCAGGCGGATGCCACCGCCTTCGCCGCTCTGATGAAGCACATCAAGGCGGTCGACAGCAGCGACCACACCGTGCTGATGATGCAGGTCGAAAATGAAGTGGGCGTCCTCGGCGACGCGCGCGATCACTCCAGCGCCGCCAACCAGGCCTTCGCCGGTCCGGTGCCCTCGCAACTGATGGAGTATTTGCAGGCCCACCGCGCCTCGCTCTATCCAGTCCTCAAAGACATTTGGGACACAAACGGCAACAAGACTGCCGGGACATGGACTGAGGTCTTCGGCGATACCGAACGCGCCGACGAAATCTTCATGGCATGGCACTACGCGCATTACATTCAGGCCGTGACCAAGGCCGGCAAGGCCGAATACGACATTCCCATGTATGTAAACACCTGGCTCGAGGGCGACACCACGCCGCCCGGCGAATTCCCAAGCGGCTGCCCTGAGCCGGAGGTAGTGGACGTTTGGCGCGCCGCCGGATCCTCACTTGATTTCTACTCGCCCGATCTTTACGACGCGCGCTTTGCCATGTGGTCGCAGCGCTATCATCGCGAAGGCAACCCGCTCTACATGCCCGAAACACGCGGCGGCGCAACCGGTGCGGCCAACGTGTTTTACGCGTTGGGCGAAGAGGCGGGCATGGGCTTCTCGCCCTTTGCCATCGAGTCGGAAGCGAACGACAAGGATCCATTGGCCGAGAGCTATAACCTCCTCGGCAGCCTCGCGCCCAAACTGCTCGAGCATCAGAGCACCGGCGACGTGCATGGCTTCGTTCTCGACCGCGACCACCATTCCGTCGACTTCACCATGAACGGCTACACGCTTCATGTGACCCTCGACAACATCTTCGGCGGAACCGCGGAGAGCGGCTTCGGCCTCATCATGGGCGACGGCAAAGATGGATTTCTCGGCGCAGGCAAGGGCTTCCGCGTCAGCTTTACACCGCGCGCCGACAACGTCCCTCGCGTCGGTATCGCCGCTGTCGATGAGGGCAAGTTTGTCGACGGCAAGTGGGTGGCAGGCCGCCGCCTCAACGGCGACGAAAACGATCAGGGCGCCTACTGGCGCTTCGATCCTCACCAGGAACGAATCGAAAAAGTTGTGCTGTATCGATTCGAGTAAGGACTGACCGCGATTGGGAGGACGGACGCCCTTCGGTCCTCTCGGTCCCGCGCCCTTCCCCGCGATAAAATTCAAATATGCCCGCCGCTGTTGGTTTGTCCCCGGAAATTCTGGCCAAGTACGAGCCCGTGATTGGACTCGAAGTCCATGTGCAACTGCTCACCGCCACCAAGATCTTCTGCGGTTGCGCCAACCGGTTCGGTTCCGCGCCCAACACCAACATCTGCCCCGTCTGCCTGGGCCTGCCCGGCTCCCTACCGGTGCTCAACGCCAAGGCCGTTGAATTTGCCACGCTGGCCTCCTTGGCCTTGAACTGCACGGTACGCAACCGCTCCATCTTCGCGCGCAAAAACTACTTCTATCCCGATCTTCCCAAGGGCTACCAGATTTCGCAGTTTGACAAGCCCATCGCGGAACACGGATGGATCGAAGTGCCTACCGCCGTTGGCGCCACCAAAAGAATCGGCATTACCCGCCTGCACCTGGAAGAGGACGCGGGCAAGAGCCTCCACGACGGATTCCCCGACTCCGCTACGCGCACCTATCTCGACCTGAACCGCTGCGGAACGCCGCTGGCTGAGATCGTCAGCGAGCCAGACATCCGCACGCCCGACGAAGCCTTTGAATATCTCACGCGCATGAAGGAGATCCTGCTTTACACCGAAGTCTCCGACTGCAACATGGAAGAAGGCTCACTGCGCTGCGACGCGAATGTAAGTGTCCGTCCACGAGGCCAGGAAAAATTTGGCGCCAAGGTCGAAGTCAAAAATGTAAACAGCTTCCGCTTCGTCCGCCTCGCTCTCGAGTATGAAATCGAGCGCCAGATTGAAGTCATCGAGTCCGGCGGCCGCATCAGTCAGGAAACGCGTCTATGGGACGCCAACGAGGGCCGCACCTACTCCATGCGCTCAAAAGAGCAGGCGCACGATTACCGCTATTTCCCCGAGCCGGACCTGCCGCCGCTGATCGTCTCCGACGAATTCCAGGCCGAGACACGAAAGAGACTGCCTGAGTTGCCCGAGGCCCGCCGCGCGCGCATGATTGCCGAGTACGAGCTCAGCACGCAGGACGCGCACACGCTCACCGGCTCCCGCGAATTTGCCGACCGCTTCGAGACTGCGGCCAGGGGAGCAAGAAATCCGCGCCGCGTGGCGAATCTGTTGCTCAGCGAAGTAGGCGGACGGCTGAAGGCGCTCGGCCTTGAGCAGGAGCAGTCGCCGGTATCGATGGCGGGCATTGTGCAGGCAGCCGATTTGCTCGACAAAGGCAAGATCAGCTCAAAGCAGCTCAAGCAACTCTTCGACGTGTGCTTCGAAAATGGCGAGGACTTTGCCGCCGTCTTTGAGCGCGAAAAGCCGGAGCAGATTACCGACGCCTCGGCGCTTGAAAAGATGATTGACGAAGTGATCGCCGCGAATCCAAAGCAGGTAGAGCAATATCGTGCGGGCAAAAAAACCATGGCGGGATTTTTTGTGGGCCAGGTGATGAAAGCATCCAAAGGCCAGGCCAATCCGGCGCTGCTCAATGAGCTGGTCACACGCAAGCTTGAAGGCTGAACCTCGTAACGACACGCCCGCCGGTAATTTCCGCTCAAAGAAAACAGGAACGGGCGTCCGCCGGGGCGAACGCCCGTTTAATGATTGGTTTTGGCGAGGGAATGTTCTTCGCGAGGAACCGCTTCTCGCTAGCCCTACTTCAGTTTCAGATCGCTGACAAACGTCTTGCGCGAGTCCCAGCTGCTCACCGTCTTGACCGCGCTCTTTTTGCCACCCTTCTCCGCCCACAGGTCGTAGTCTTCGGCCATGTTCACCTGGGCAAAGTAGTAGTGACCTTTCTCAGTGGAGGTATAACTGCGAATGGCCTTGGTTTTCTCGTTCTTGAGGAACACCGTTGCGCCGATGACCGGGGTAGAGTCCTCCCCCAGCACTGCGCCTGATACCACGCGTTCGCCCAGGTTCTGTGCCTGGGCATTGGTTGGCGACAAAAGCCCGCCCCGCGAACCTCCCGTAAACACTCCTGTCGCCGATGCGGCCACGAAAGCCGCTGACAGCAGAATCGTGCGGTCAATCCTCACTCTTCCTCCTCTTCCTCTCCGTAGACTGCGTCTTCCTCATCGAGGTCTTCTTCCACACGGGCCAATTCGAGCGGCTCAATTCCGACCACCTCGTATTCGGTTCCGCACTCATCGCAGGCGACCACGTCACCTTCTTCAACTTCGTCCAATTCGACGTCTAGATTATTCTCGCATTCCGGGCAGCTGGGCATGGCAGCCTCCTCTCTCTTTTCGGGTTTGCGCGTTTTGGGTCATGGAGTGTCATGGTGCAACATCGCTAGTTTTAGTGAGAACCCTGCCTCAGGTCAAGAGCCTCCGTTCGTGTCCGTCGTAAGCCTCCCATCCCTGCCTTCCATCACTGGTACCGGGCAAGCGCACGCCTTGATCTGATTCGACGATTTGACCTGGATTTGGTTTAACACATGCGACCTGCCCCGATCTGCCCGGCTCCGACCATGACACCGGACTGCCAAACCGTTTACCCTGAGAGGAGCGATGGCAAGAATCGGCTCCAGCCCGTTTTCCTTTCCTGATTTCAGAGGCGCCACGCGCACCCTCGTCTTCGTCAACCTGGCCGCTTACTTTGCTTTTTTGCTCGCGCAACTGCTCTCAGCCGACACGGCTAATCGTTTCTTCGGCATGCTTGCCTTTGACCCCGCCGGCTTTATGCACGGCTATCTCTGGCAGCCGTTTACCTACAGCTTCGTCCACACCGGCCTGCTCGGCACGTTTTTTGAGCTGCTTTCTCTCTGGTTTCTGGCCGGGTTTCTTGAGCAGATGCACAGCTCAAGCTGGGTCAACGGTCTTTATGCCGTCTCCGTACTGGGAACCGCCGCCGCCGCGTTGGCCATCTATGCCCTCAGCGGCCCGTTGGCTTCCGCTCTTGCTCCAGTGGTGTTGTTTGGCTGCTTCGGCGGCATCTTCGGTATGCTGGTCGCCATCGGCACGCTCTACGGCGACACGGAATTCCTTCTGTTTTTCACCATCGGCATCAAGGCACGCTACATGGCCATCATTTATGGCCTCATCGCTATCGCCATGCTCTTCAGTCAGCAGCGGATGTATGCTTTTGCTCAACTGGGCGGCGCGCTGGCCGGCTGGCTCTACGTGCAGATGGCGCCACGCCGCGGCATCTCCTTCCTGCTCAGCGAGCGCTGGTACGGCCTGCGCAACAGCTACTACCGGTACAAGCGCCGCCGCGCCGCCCGCAAGTTTCAGGTCTACATGAACAAGCAGGGCCGCACCGTGCGCTTTGACGGCAATGGCCGCAAGATCGACGACGATCCCGACGACAAGACGCGTTGGAACTGAAAACTAGCGGGACCGGATGGTTCGCTTCGATCTACTTCTTGTTCGCCAATTCGACGGCGCTGGGTTCTGTCAGTAAACGGCGAAGAGCCGGATTGAATTCCGTAGGCTTATCGAGCGCCGCAAGGAATGCTTGCCACTGTGCGGGAGGAAGCGCAAATTCCTTCTGTTCCGCCAATTCAATCTCTGCAACAGCGCAAGCGCTCTGCACAACGAATTCCGTCACAGTCTGTCCCTTGCGAAGTGCGCCTTTGCGCAGCAATGCCTCCTGAGCATCGGAGAGCCGTGCGTTGATCCGTCGCGATTTCAAAGGTCTTGGCGAGGTAGCCATGGAACACGCTCCGTACGTACAGTGTATGACAAAATGAATCTAAAAGATATGTTTCAGGAGAAGATTTCTATAAGTTCAACTGAATGAAGTAGTTTCCGGTGGAGTTGGATTGGCCGCAATTCCAGTTCTTTGGCCCGAGAACCAGCGAATCGGAAGAGATAGGCCTGGGAATTTCTATACTAGACAGGCTCGAACTGATTGGGCCAACTTGTGCGCCAATCTGGAGAGGTAAGAAATGAGTTCGCTGCTCAAGATCTCCCTTGTCGAAAAACTCACCGCTTATCATCAGGTGCGCGACTTCAAGTGCGGCAGGAACTCGCTAGATCTCTTTATCCGCAAGTGGGCCCTTGTAAACCAGCTTGCCGATTCCTCGCAGACCTACGTTGTTCACCAGGGCAACGTCGTGATGGGTTATTACTCACTCGTTTTCAGCTCGGTCAAACAGGAGGATACGCCTGTTTCGATTCAAACAGCGATGCCCGCGAATTATCCAATTCCAGTCATGCTCTTCGCTCGCTTCGCCGTGGACAGAAAACTGCAGGGCCTTGGAATAGGAACCTCGTTGCTTAAGGATGCATTCCTTCGTACGGCAGAAGCCTCTGAGATTGGCGGTCTCGCTGCAATCCTCGTCGATGCCATCGACGACAAGATGGTGACGTTCTACAAGAGCTATGGATTCAGGGATTGCCCCGCCACGGAGCGGACACTAATGATCCCAATGAAGGACGTGCGCGCTCACCTCTCAGGCACTGTCGCACAAAAATGACTGTCCGATTTCTAGGTAAACCTGGAGAGATGCACCACGGCTTAAGTCCTCTAGTCCCGCGCTATAAAATCAAGATGAAATGACACCAAAAATAGCATTCCTCTTTCCGGGGCAGGGTTCGCAGGCTGTCGGCATGGGCCGCGAACTGGCCGAGCGTTTTCCCGTTGCCGCACAAACCTTTGCTGAGGCCGACGAAGCACTCGGTTTCCCGCTCTCAAAGCTCTGTTTTGAAGGCCCTGAAGCCGACTTGCGACTCACCGAGAACACCCAGCCGGCGATTCTGACCGTAAGCGTAGCCGCAGCCCGGGTGCTGGCGGAGCATGGCATCGCGCCGGCCCTGGCCGCCGGGCACTCGCTCGGTGAATGGTCGGCCCACGTTGCTGCGGGAACTTTCAGCTTCGCCGACGCGGTTCGCTCGGTGAAGGCCCGCGGCCGCGCCATGCAGCTCGCCGTACCAGCCGGACAGGGCGCCATGGCCGCCATTCTCTCGCTCGACCCCGCATTGGTAGCCGAAGCCTGCCAGGAAGCCGCCGCCGAAACGGGCCTCACCGTGCAGGCCGCCAACCTCAACTCGCCCGGCCAGACTGTCATCTCCGGCGCACTGGCCGCAGTTGAAAGAGCCTCGGCGCTGGCCAAGGCCAAAGGCGCCCGCCGCGCCGTCATGCTCCCCGTCAGCGCACCCTTCCATTGCGCGCTGATGCAGCCCGCGCAGGAAGAAGTTGCCCGCGTCCTCGCCGCGCTCACCCTCGCCGATCCGCGCATCCCCGTCGCAGCCAACGTAACAGGAGGCCTCGTCAACACCGCCGCAGCCGCCACAGACGCACTCATCCACCAGGTGACGGGAGCCGTACGGTGGGTGGACTGCATGCAGTCGCTGAAAGCAGCAGGCGCGGATCTCTTTATTGAAGTCGGCCCAGGCAAGGTGCTCTGCGGACTGCTCAAGCAGATCGATCCCGCGCTCAAGTCGCTGAATGTGGAAGATGCCGCGAGCCTGGGGAAAACTCTGGCCGAACTGCAATCGTGACCGCGCGCCTGAACTGCTGACTCAATCGAATCAGTGCTCAGACAGCCAGCAGTCGCTGGATAAACGCCTGCAGATCCATGTAGTTCCAGGCATCCAGAATCAGGGTTCCATCCGTAACGATGAATGATGCGCCGGTGATCGAGCCTGCCTTGCCCGTCG
Source organism: uncultured Acidobacteriaceae bacterium (assembly GCA_963820245.1). Classification (GTDB taxonomy): domain Bacteria; phylum Acidobacteriota; class Terriglobia; order Terriglobales; family Acidobacteriaceae; genus Telmatobacter. The sequence goes on from CAWFZC010000007.1 coordinate 180,326, forward strand.
CCATAAAGCCAAGATGATCGCCTGTATGCGTCATGGTCGCCTTCCAGCGAATCGCCGCCCGGTCGCCCTCGCAAATAATGTCCTCAAGTTCCATGTGCAGGTCAGGGAAGGCGCCGCAAAAGGTGCGATGAACCGTTTTGAAACCTTCAGGCCCCACCAGGTGCCCTTCAGGGTCGGGAAACCCGTAGGCTTTGCCTTGTGGGTGAAACAGCCGATCAATCGCAGCTTCGCTTTTCTGGTTCCACACCAGCTCAAACCATTCTTCGATCAGCGCTTTGCACGCATCGGACATGGCGCCAAGACTAGCGGAAACCCAGGCGTCAAGCAAGACAAATTCTCAAGAAAAAAAGGCCTGCGCGTATCCGCAAACCTTCGTTCACACCTCAAATTCTGAGTGAATCGACGGGCAGCAGACCGGCCCGCTCGCTACCAAACTGACGAGCTTCTAGGGACCCAGGTACAGTTCCTCGCCCGGCGGCGAAAAGTCCAGCGTGTGAGTCTTGGGATCGTACGTCAGGTTCAGCGCACCGCTCTTGCGACCGTTGATGAGTACCGCCACCAGCAGCACATTGCCATACACGCGCGCCGCCACAATTTTGTGGCTCTGGATCACGCCGTATTCGTTGTCGGGGCTGGTCCGGCTCCAGTCCTGCTGGAAGCGCGAAAAAGGATAGGCGCCGCCCTGCGCCGGGTGCTGCTGCCAGTTCGGGTCGTGCAACCAGATGCCATACGCCTTAGGCAGATCGTTCTGCTCCACCGCTCCAAGGAAGTTGTTGACGGCCATCCGGCCAAACAGGTGCGCGTTCCAGTTCCACGGCCAGTCGACAGGCCTGCCCGCGACAAGCCACCACGACACCCACAACACAAAGAACAACCCGACCGCGCCGACAAGGATTGTCCGATTGCGGCGTTCCTTTACTTCGTCAAACTTCGGAGCATCCAGCAATGTCATGGAAGATCTTCCTCAATATAAGAATACGGCGGAAAGGCTGGGAATAGGGAATAGGGGTTTGGGATTAGAAAAACCTCGCGGTTGAATCCCGAGTGTGGACATTGATTTCAACCCGAGCCCCCGTTTCGTTAGACACCGGCGGGAGGACTTCTGTTCCTATTCCCGGTTCATTCAGTCCCTGCTGTACACGTTCCGGCTCTTCTCCTCAAACCGTTCCAGCCCCAGCTCAATCAGCCTTGTAATCAGGCTCGTGTAACTGACCCCCGTCGCATCCCATAGTTTCGGATACATGCTGATGCGCGTGAATCCCGGCATGGTATTTACTTCATTCAAATAGATTCGCCGCTTGCCGTCCGGCTCCATCAGGAAGTCCACGCGCGCCAGTCCCGACAAATCGCAGGCGCGAAACGCCGCCACCGCCATCTCGCGAATCTGTTTCGTCTCGGCGCGCGTCAGCTTTGCCGGAATCACAGGCACTGAGCCCTCGGAAAGATACTTCGCTTCGTAGTCGTAGAACTCCTTGCCGGGAATGATCTCGCCCACCACGCTGGCTTTGGGCAGGTCATTGCCGAGCACCGCAACCTCCAACTCGCGCGCTCTCGCTTTCTTTCCTCCAACCCCCTGCTCCACCACCAGCTTGCGGTCGTAACGTGCCGCCAGTGCCAGCGCCGGCCCCAGTTCGCTGCGGTCATGCGCCTTGCTGATGCCAACCGACGAGCCCAGGTTCGCCGGCTTTACAAACACCGGATACCTGAGCGCTTTTTCCACCAGCGCCGCGGCCTTGCGCGGCGATTTTTCCCACTCCGCCCTCAGCAGCGTCACGTATTTCACCTGCGGCAGCCTGGCCTGGGCAAACAGGCGCTTCATCACGTCTTTGTCCATGCCAGCGGAAGAGCCCAGCACCCCCGAGCCCACATAGGCAATCCCGGCAAGCTCAAACAGTCCCTGGATGGTCCCGTCTTCGCCAAAGGTTCCGTGCAGAACCGGAAACACCACGTCGAGGGCTTTGCCTTCCGGTCCCTGGGACCCGGGCATGGGCGCCATAAGCGTGGGAATGCCTTCCTGCAGGAGCTTTGCCCCGGGCGTGGTCTCCGGATCGCCCGCGCGCAACCGGGCAGAAATCGGACCGCCGTTGCCTTCGAGCAGGTTGTTTGCTTCCGCAGCCGCCAGCCACCGACCTTCTTTGGTGATCCCGATGGGCACCACCTCGAATTTTTCCCGATCAATGGACTTCAACACCGACGCGGCCGACAACAGCGAGACCTCATGCTCGCCGCTGCGCCCGCCAAAGAGAATTCCTACGCGCAGTTTCTTAGCCATTTCCCTCATCAATCACCGGTCGAATTTGTGCAGCCGGAACTCTTCCAGTGTAGAACCCTTTGGCGTCTCCCACTCTCCATGTCCATGGTCACGAATTTGGTACCGTCTTTTGCACGTGGCTCGGTATTCTCTTGATGCCGAAAACGCTTTCGGTGTGACCGAACTCACTCTTCGGGAGCGAGTTACGGCCCAAAAGTGTTATTTAAACAAAATTCATGAAGCGTAAGATTGGGCCATGCAAGAACTCGAGGAATTTGCTCCGTACGAGGGACTTCCCACGTTCGGTTTCCCCTGTTTTTCTGTTGTTCCGGATCATAACGAAATCGACATTCAGTAAAAGGGCAAGAAAGCACCTGCCCCCGGACCGTTTCGGATGAAGAAAATAGTTCTCTTGGTCATGATCGCCCTGGGAAATTTTCCCAGCACCTGGGCGAATACCCCCGCTCCGCTTACTTCGGTACGCGCCGTCAATGCTCTTTCCACGACCCAGGCCAGCCAGGGACTTCCCGTAGCCTTTCAAGCCACAGTCACCTTTTTCCGTGGGTACCAGAAGAATCTTTTTGTCCAGGACGGCAAAGCCGGCACCTACGTCAAGGCCACCACGAACTTGAACCTGCTTCCAGGCGACCGCGTTTTGGTGAAAGGAATCACGCGGGCCAACTTCGGCCCCGATGTGCTCAGCAGTGACATCACTTTGCTCGGCCACGGTGCGCTGCCCAAGCCCGTTCAGGCCACATTCGATGGGCTGATCGAGGACCATTTTGATTCGGTCATGGTCACCACACGCGGCATCGTGCAGTCTGCCACACTGGATCCGCCTTCGTCAGACCACCCTCACGGCACAACCCTCAGAGTGCTCCTGGACGGCGGCTATGTCGATGCTCTGGTGGATAGCGACGATCCCCACGCGCTGGATGAGCTCTTAGATTCCGAGGTACAGATCACCGGAGTGGCCGGCGCAAAACTCGACGGAAAACGCCAGCTCACCGGAGTTGCCCTCCATGTGAACGGTCTCGCGGATATTAAAATTCTCAAGCCTGCCCGCGTCAGTCCTTTTGCGCTTCCCATAACGCCCATGGACCAGGTTCTCAGCGTCTATCATATCGTGAATCTCACCAGGAGAGTCCGGGTCAACGGTACCGTCACCTTCTATGAGCCGGGCTCGGCGCTGGTCTTGCAGAGCGGCGATAAGAGCATCTGGATCAAAACGGACAGCTATATCCCCATCAAACTCGGCGACCGCGCAGATGCCACCGGCTTCCCTGCCGTCAGCAACGGTACTCTCATGCTCTATGGAAGCTCGGTTCAGGACACTGGGATTCAGGGGCCCGTAAATCCCCAGACGGTTACCTATCAGCAGCTCGCGGCCAGCCAGCACACCTTTGACCTCGTCTCCATTGTGGGCAAGGTCGCCATGAAGGCAAGCGAGGCCAGCCAGGACGAGTATGTCCTTGTCGCAGACGGCCGCTCGTTTTCGGCCATCTTCCCCCATGAAATCGGGCCTGGTGGAGCTGCACTCATGGATTCGGTTTCCGTTGGCTCGGTGGTGCGTGTCACCGGCATCTGCGCCATGGATAACGCCAGTCCATTCGGCCACGACGTCCCATTCAACATCCTCATGCGCACGCCAGACGACTTGACGGTCCTCAGTGAGCCTTCGTGGATGACGGTTCGAAATCTGGGCACGCTTGTCATCCTTCTCCTCGTGTGCATCCTGATGGTGGGCGCCAGGGCCTTGTACAACGGCCGACAAATGCGCGCCCACGTGGCCGCTCTCGGTTACATTGGAAATCGGCGCGCGCGCATCCTTGAAGACATCAACAACTCGCAGCCGCTCGCGGGAATCCTCGAAAGCATTACCGAGTTGGCCTCAGTCAGTTTGAAAGGCGCGGCCTGCTGGTGCCAGATTGCGGATGGCGCGAGGCTTGGCAACTGTCCCTCTCACCCGGATGCCTCTGGGTTGCGCACCGTCGAGCACAAAATCTCCGCTCACACGGGGCCGGCCCTGGGTACCATCTACGCCGCCTTTGACGCACGTACAAAACCTCACGCCGATGAGGACAGGGCGTTGGCAAGTGCGGCGGAACTCGCCACCCTCGCCATTGAAACCCGCCGCCTGCATTCGGACCTGGTCCGTCGCTCCGAGTTCGACTTGCTCACTGACGTCCAGAATCGCTTTTCCTTCGAAAAGCATCTCGATTGGCTCATCAACGAAGCGCGGAATGCCGCCGGCATCTTCGGCGTCATCTACATTGACCTTGACGACTTCAAGAGCGTGAACGATGTGTACGGCCACCAGGTTGGCGATTTCTATTTGCAGCAGGTGACAGGCCGGATGAAGCGCCAGCTGCGCCCCGGCGACATGCTCGCCCGTCTGGGCGGCGACGAATTCGGCGTTCTGGTACCAGCGGCCCGTCATCGCGCCGACGTGGAAGAGGTTGCCGAGCGGCTTGAGTCGAGTTTCCAGGAGCCTTTTGTTGTGCAGGGCTGTGTCCTGCACGGCTCGGCCAGTGTCGGCATCGCCGTCTACCCCGAGGACGCTGCCAGCGGCGACGCCCTCGTCACCATTGCCGACTCGGCAATGTACACGACAAAACACTCCCAGCGAAACGCCACCCGGCTCTAGACAGCCTTGCGCCCGCAATGAACTGCCTCCCGCTTTGTGATGAAAGCAAAATGAAGACCCGGCTCGCGCCGGGCCTTTCTAGTTGAGTATCTTCGATCGGAGGTTTGCCTGGAGAGCTCTGCCTTATTCGGCTGCCATCTCTTCGGCCTCGCCTTCCTGACGCATCAGTTCCAGTTCGCGCTCGGCGGCTTCGATCTCCGCCGTCACTTCCTGCTGCACGCGCGCTGCCGCTTCTTCCAGCTCCGGTGAGAGCTGCACATTGCGGTAGTACTCCAGGCCCGTGCCCGCGGGGATCAAGCGTCCCACGATCACGTTCTCCTTCAGTCCGCGCAGGTTGTCGATCGCGCCGTTGATGCTGGCTTCGGTCAACACGCGCGTCGTCTCCTGGAAGCTGGCGGCCGAGATAAAGCTGTCGGTCGAGAGCGACGCCTTGGTAATGCCCAGCAGCAGCGGACGCCCGATGGCCGGACGGCCTCCCGCATTGAGCACTTTCTCGTTCTCCTCGCGGAAGCGGAAGCGATCCACCTGCTGCTCGAGCAGGAAGCTGGTGTCGCCCACTTCGTCGATTCGCACCCACCTGAGCATCTGGCGCACGATCACTTCAATATGTTTGTCCGAAATGGCCACGCCCTGCAACCGGTAGACTTCCTGGATTTCGTTCACCAGGTAAGACTGCAGTTCCTTCTCGCCCAACACGGCAAGAATGTCGTGCGGATTCAGCGGACCATCCATCAGCGGATCGCCTGCGCGCAACCGTTCGCCTTCCTGCACATTCACGTGAATACCGCGCGGCACCGAATATTCCTTCTCGTCGCCGTTGTCCGCGGTTACGTAAATCTTGCGCTGGCCCTTCGACACTTCGCCAAAGCGGACAACACCATCGATCTCTGAGATGATGGCCGTCTCGCGAGGCTTGCGCGCTTCGAACAGTTCTACAACGCGAGGCAAACCACCGGTGATGTCCTTGGTGCGCGTCGACTCCTTGGGAATCTTCGCCAGCACATCGCCCGGACCCACTTCGTCGCCGTCCTGGATCATGAGGTGAGCGCCGCGGGGCAGCAGGTACCGCTTGTGCGCCTTGGCGTTCTTCACCAGGAAGGCCGGCTGACGCTTCTCATCGGGAGAGTCGGCAACCACCCAACGCGAGAGGCCGGTGACTTCGTCGACTTCTTCGTTGAGCGTGATACCTTCCTGCAGATCCTTGAACTGCACCGTGCCGCCGATTTCCGTAAGAATCGCGTACGTGTACGGATCCCACTCGGCCAGCAGTTGGCCCAGCTTTACATGCTCGCCATCCTTCACGCGAAGGCGCGCGCCGTATACCACCTGGTAGCGCTCCTTTTCACGGCCACGCTCGTCCTGAATGGCAACCGAACCGGAACGGTTCATCGCCACCAGTGTGCCGTCCTTGCTTTCAACGTAGTTCAGGTTGATGAAGCGCACAAAGCCGTTGTTCTTGGCATCGAGGCGCGACTTGTCCTGCACGCGGCTGGCCGTACCGCCAACGTGGAAGGTACGCATGGTCAACTGCGTTCCCGGTTCGCCGATGGACTGTGCGGCGATGACGCCGCAAGTCTCGCCAAGCTCAACCATGCGGCCGGAGCCGAGGTTGCGCCCGTAGCAAAGTGCGCAAACGCCGCGCCGCGATTCGCAGGTGAGCACCGAGCGGATCTTTACCCGCTCAACGCCCGCGCCCTGAATGGCGGAAGCGATGTCTTCGTCCACGCCCTGGTTCACATCCACAACGATGTTGCCGTCGTAGTCCTTGATGCGCTCCAGTGACACGCGGCCGATGATACGATCGCGCAATTCCTCAATGATCTCGCCGGACTCAACGATCGAGCCCACGTAGATGCCTTCCACCGTGCCGCAGTCGTACTCGGTCACGATGACGTCTTGCGCCACGTCGACGAGACGACGCGTCAGGTAGCCCGAGTCGGCGGTCTTCAGTGCCGTATCGGCCAGGCCCTTACGCGCGCCGTGCGTCGAAATAAAGTACTCGAGCACGGTCAGCCCTTCGCGGAAGTTCGCCGTGATGGGCGTCTCAATGACTTCGCCTGAAGGCTTGGCCATCAATCCGCGCATGCCCGAGAGCTGGCGAATCTGCTGCTTCGAACCGCGGGCGCCGGAGTCGGCCATGATGTAGATCGGGTTCATCGCGCCTTCGTCGTCTGCGCGCTTCATGTTCCCGAACATCTCGTCGGCCACTTGATCCGTAACCGCCGACCACATCTGAATCACCTTGTTCGAACGCTCGCCGTTGGTGATGGCACCGTCCATATACTGCTTCTGGACTTCGATCACCTTCTTGTCGGCTGCGTCGACCGTGGTGTACTTGCTGTCCGGGATGACCATGTCGTCCAGGCCCACGGAAAGTCCGGATTTTGTGGCGTAATTGAAGCCCAGCGCCTTGATCCGGTCCAGCATGCCCACCGTCACCTCGAGCCCGAGGTTCTGGTTGCAATAGTTCACCAGCTGGCCGATGCCCTTCTTCTTCAGCAGGCCATTCACATACGGCATGCCCGGCGGCAGCGAGTCGTTCAGAATCACGCGGCCAACGGTGGTGGAGATGTACTGCTTGTCGAAGTCCACAGGTTCAGTGTGCGTCAGATCCTGGTCGTCGTAGGCCGTGGTCATGTCCAGCACCTGGCCCGTGTAGCGCAGGCGAATCGGCGACAGTGTTTCCACTTCTCCCGCTTCGAGCGCCATCAGGATCTCTTCCGTGTTGGCAAAGACGCGTCCTTCTCCCTTGCCGCCCTTCTTGGCCTTGGTCAGGTAGTAGAGGCCGAGCACCATGTCCTGTGTGGGCACGGTGATCGGGTGGCCTGAGGCAGGCGACAGAATATTGTGCGAGGCCAGCATCAGCACGCTGGCTTCAATCTGCGCCTCGGGCGACAGAGGAATATGCACCGCCATCTGATCGCCGTCAAAGTCAGCGTTGAACGCCGTGCACACCAGCGGGTGAATCTTGATCGCCTTGCCTTCCACCAGCACCGGCTCAAAAGCCTGAATGCCCAGGCGGTGAAGCGTAGGTGCGCGGTTCAGCAGTACAGGATGGTCCTTGATGACTTCTTCAAGGATGTCCCACACCACCGGCTCCTGCATCTCCACCATTTCCTTGGCTTGCTTGATGGTGGTGCACTGGCCGGTCTGCTCCAGGCGGTGATAGATGAACGGCTTGAACAGCTCGAGCGCCATCTTCTTCGGAAGGCCGCACTGGTGCAGCTTCAGCTCGGGACCGACCACGATGACCGAACGGCCCGAGTAGTCCACGCGCTTGCCGAGAAGATTCTGTCTGAAGCGGCCCTGCTTGCCCTTCAGAGTGTCAGAGAGTGACTTGAGCGGGCGGTTGTTGGCGCCACGCAGCACACGGCCACGGCGGCCGTTGTCAAACAGCGCGTCCACCGCTTCCTGCAGCATGCGCTTTTCGTTGCGCACAATCACTTCCGGCGCGTGCAGGTCCATCAGCTTCTTCAACCGGTTGTTGCGGTTGATGACGCGGCGATAGAGATCGTTCAAATCAGAGGTGGCAAAGCGGCCGCCATCCAGCGGCACCAGGGGGCGCAGCTCTGGAGGAATGACCGGCAGCACATCCAGAATCATCCATTGCGGCTTGTTCGAGCTCTTGCGGAAAGCCTCGACAACCTTGAGGCGCTTGGCATACTTCAGCTTCTTCTGCGCCGAGGTCTCGGTCTTCATCCGCTCGCGCAGCTCAATGCCCAGCTCGTCAATCTGCACGCGCTTGAGCAATTCCTTGATCGCTTCGGCGCCCATCATGGCCTTGAAGCCCGAGGGACGGAACTGCTGATCGAGTTCGCGGAACTTGGTTTCGTCCTTGATGATCTCGCGTTCCTTCACCGGCGCATCGCCCGGATCGACCACGACATAGGACTCAAAGTAGAGAATGCTCTCCAGGTCGCGGAGAGAGATGTCGAGCAGGTGCCCGATACGCGAAGGCAGGCCCTTGAAGAACCAGACATGAGAACAGGGAGAGGCCAGCTCGATGTGGCCCATGCGCTCGCGGCGCACCTTGCTCACCGTCACCTCAACGCCGCACTTGTCGCAGATCACGCCGCGGTGCTTCATGCGCTTGTACTTGCCGCACAAGCACTCCCAGTCCGTTACCGGCCCAAAGATGCGGGCGCAGAACAGGCCGTCCCGCTCCGGCTTGAAGGTGCGGTAGTTGATCGTCTCGGGCTTGGTGACTTCGCCATGCGACCAGCTGCGGATCTTCTCGGGCGAGGCCAGCATGATACGGATAGCGTCGAAGTCGGTGATAGGACCAGATAGCTCAAACGGGTTCGAACGGAACAAGGCGACCCTCCTTGGCAGGCCTTTTTGGCGCCCACCGCGGTAACTCCCGGGATTCTTTTTCGGGTTCTTCCTTCCCGGGAAGCGGTGTTTGCCGCTTTCAAAGAAGAACCCTAACGACAGCTTCTAGCTTCTAGCTCCTAGCCTCGAGCTCGTTTCCTGCTCGAAGTAGTTTTGCGCTTTCAACTAGAGCAAACCTTTGGTTCACCTCGGCTGCAAGTTCAACCCCGGACAAGCTAGGGGCTAGAAGCTAGCAGCTAGAGGCTGTACTTAGTCGGCGACCGCCGCCACTTCCGGCGCCGGCAGCTTCTTGATCAGGTCCGCGCGCTTGATCAGCTCCACGTCAAGGCAGAGCGACTGCAACTCGCGAATCAGCACGTTGAACGACTCGGGCACGCCCGGCTCAATCGCCGCCTCGCCCTTCACGATCGCCTCGTAAATCTTGGTGCGGCCGTAAACGTCGTCCGACTTCGCCGTCAGAAGCTCCTGCAGGATGTAAGCCGCGCCGTATGCTTCAAGCGCCCACACTTCCATCTCGCCGAAACGCTGTCCGCCGAACTGCGCCTTGCCGCCCAGCGGCTGTTGCGTAATCAGCGAGTACGGTCCAATCGAGCGCGCGTGGATCTTGTCGTCCACCAGGTGCGACAGCTTGAGCATGTAGATGTAGCCCACCGTGACCGGCTGCTCGAACTGATCGCCCGTCATGCCGTCGAACAACGCAGTCTTGCCCGATGAAGGCAGACCGGCCGAAGCCAGCAGCGCCTTGATCTCGCTCTCCTGCGCGCCGTCGAATACCGCGGTGCCGAACCAGATGCCGCGCTGCATGCCGGCGCCGACGCGCAAAAGCATCTCGTCGTCGAGCTCCAGCAACTGGCGTAGCGTAGCCGTTCCCGCGAACTCCTTCTTCATCAGCTCGCGCGTGGCTTCCACATCGCTGTTGGCCTTGATCAGAGCAGCGATCTTGGCGCCGAGTGCGTGCGCGGCCCAACCAAGGTGCGTCTCAAGAATCTGACCCACGTTCATACGGGACGGCACGCCGAGCGGATTCAGAACAATCTCCACCGGCGTTCCATCGGGCAGATACGGCATATCTTCCTCGGGAAGAATGCGCGCGATCACGCCCTTATTCCCATGCCGCCCGGCCATCTTGTCGCCGACTGACAGCTTGCGCTTCATGGCAACGTAGACCTTGACCAGCTTGATCACGCCCGGAGGCAGCTCATCGCCCTTCTGCAGCTTGGCCACCTTTTCGTTAGTGATCTTGCGCAGCACTTCGATCTGGCGCGACGTCATCTCCTCGATCTCGTCGATCTGCTCGTTGACGCGCGGATCCTTGTCGTTATAGCGGATGCGCTTCAGGTTCTTCGTCGAGATGCGCTCGATGGTGTCGCGGTCAAGAAGCGCACCCTTCACCAGCAGGCGCTTGTTGGTCCGCTCGTCGTGCAGATCGGCCAGCACTTCCTTGCCGCCCAGAATTGCTTCCAGGCGCTTGAGGCGCTCGTCGGTCAAAATGCGGATTTCGTCGCCCAGGTTCTTTTCGAGCTTGGCCACGTACTCGCCTTCAATCAGCTTGGCGCGCTCGTCCTTCTCCTGGCCCTTGCGGCTGAAGATGCGCACGTCCACCACCGTGCCCTCGATGCCCGGAGGGCAGGTCAGCGATGCGTCGCGCACGTCGCCGGCCTTCTCGCCGAAGATCGCGCGCAGCAGCTTCTCTTCCGGAGTGAGTTGGGTTTCGCCCTTCGGAGTCACTTTACCCACCAGGATGTCGCCGTGCTTCATCTGGGCGCCGATGCGGATCACGCCGCTCTCGTCCAGGTCGCGCAGCGCATGCTCGCTCACGTTGGGAATGTCGCGGGTAATTTCTTCCGGCCCCAGCTTCGTGTCGCGCGCTTCGATCTCGAACTCTTCAATGTGCACGCTGGTGTAGTAGTCCTCGCGCACAAGCTTTTCCGAAATCAGAATCGCGTCCTCGAAGTTGTAGCCGCGCCACGGCATAAAGGCCACCAGCACGTTGCGTCCCAGCGCCAGCTCGCCCTGCTCTGTGCAAGGTCCGTCGGCAATCACCTGTCCCTTCACCACCCGCTCGCCCTCGCGGACAACCGGCTTCTGGTTGATGCAGGTGTTCTGGTTCGAACGCTTGAACTTGATGAGCTGGTAGATGTCGGAACCCACCTCGCGCGACAGCTGCGTCGGATGGTGCTCGCCCTCAACGCGCACAATAATGCGCTCCGAGTCGACCGAGTCCACAATGCCGTTGCGCTTGGCCAGGATCACGGCGCCTGAGTCGCGCGCCGTCACGCCTTCCATGCCCGTGCCCACCAAGGGCGCTTCCGCGACGAGCAGCGGAACGGACTGGCGTTGCATGTTGGCGCCCATCAGTGCGCGGTTGGCGTCGTCATGCTCGAGGAACGGCACCAGCGATGCGGCCACTGAAACCAGCTGCTTCGGGCTGACGTCGATGTAGTCCACCTCGGCGCGATTCACCAGCACAAAGTTCCCTTGACGACGGGCATTCACGAGGTCTTCAGTGATCTCGCCCTTGTCATTGAACTCGATGTTGGCCTGCGCGATGGTGTGCTTGTCCTCTTCCCAAGCCGACAGGTAAAAGCTGAATGGAATATGGTCGATACCCCGCTTGCCCGCCTTCTTCAGGCTGGCGTTCAGGCGCGCCGCTTCTTCCTTCTCAATGTGATCGCCGACGCGCAGGCCGCTTTCGCCCGCGTTCACAATTTCGACGAAGTCGAGAATCCGCGAGTCCTTCACCTTGCGGTAAGGCGACTCGATAAAACCATACTCATTGATGCGCGCAAAGCAGCTGAGCGAGCTGATCAGTCCGATGTTCGGACCTTCCGGCGTCTCAATCGGGCAGATGCGGCCGTAGTGCGTCGGGTGCACGTCGCGGACTTCGAATCCCGCGCGCTCTCTCGACAAGCCGCCCGGTCCAAGTGCTGAGAGACGACGCTTGTGCGTGATCTCCGACAGCGGATTGGTCTGGTCCATGAACTGCGACAGCTGGCTCGATCCGAAGAACTCGCGGATGGCCGCCATCACCGGCTTGGCGTTGATCAGGTCGTGCGGCATCGCCGTCGACAGCTCCTGGTACACGCTCATCTTTTCCTTGATGGCGCGCTCCATGCGCACCAGTCCGATGCGGAACTGGTTCTCCATCAATTCGCCGACAGCTCTTACGCGGCGGTTGCCCAGATGATCGATATCGTCCACCATGCCGATGTTCTTGCGCAGCTTCAGCAGGTAGCGAATGGTCGCATAGAAATCCTCAGGCGTCAGCGTGCGGTGATCCAGCCCGCTCGCATCCTGGCTCTCATACAGTTTGATGTTGAACTTCAGCCTGCCTACGCGCGAGAAATCATACTTGCGCGCGTCGAAGAACATGCCTTCGAACAGCGCGGTCGCCGTGTCCAAGGTCGGCGGATCGCCCGGCCGCAGCTTGCGGTAGATTTCGATCAGCGCTTCTTCCGGCTTGTGCACCGAGTCGCGCTTCAGCGTGTTGGTGATGATGTTGCCCACGTCGTCGCGATCCGGGAAGAAGACTTCAAAGCTGGCCGCACCACTCGACAGCACTTTATGCAGGCGATCGGCCGTCAACTCGACGTTCGCTTCCACGACGACTTCGCCCGTGTTCAGATCCACCACGTCGGACGCGGTCAGTGCGCCGTCCAGCTCCGCCGCTTCCACTTCAATTCTCTCGATCGCGGCCGCGCGGATGGCTTTCAGCGTGTGCGCCGTGATCTTGCGGCCCGAGTGCGCAATCTCTTCGCCGTTGTGCAGCACGGCGTGCGCCGGCTTGGCGCCCACCAGGTGGGTGCCTGCCTTCACATCCTGCTGAACCGCCCAGTGCAGCTTGCCGTCGGCAATGTACAGCCGGTCCACGGTGTAGAACGTCTTCAGAATCTCTTCGTCGGAACGCAGCCCGAGAGCGCGCAGGAAGATCGTGCCGAGGAACTTGCGCTTGCGGTCGATGCGCACATACAGCGTGTTCTTCTGGTCGTACTCAAACTCCACCCATGAGCCGCGATAGGGAATGATCTTGCCCAGGAAGTAGGTGCGGTTGTTGGCCGTCTCGAAAAACACGCCGGGCGAGCGGTGCAACTGCGAAACGATCACGCGCTCGGTGCCGTTCACAATAAAGGTGCCATTCGGCGTCATCAGCGGAATGTCGCCGAAAAACACCTCCTGCTCCTTGATGTCCTTGATCGACTTGTTACCCGTCTCCGGATCCTTGTCGTAGATCGTCAAGCGCACCGTGACCTTCAACGGCGCTGAGAACGTCATGCCGCGCTCTTCGCACTCCTGCTGGTCGTACTTCAACTGCAGGCTCACCGGATCGCCGCACTTGTTGCAAAAGTCGGGCGTGTTCTTGTTGTACGTTCCGCACTTCTGGCAGAGCACGTCGCCGGGAAGGAACGGATCGGTAATCACCATTGCGCCGCAATGCACGCAGGCCGTGCGCAGGTGGTGCAGACCTTTCAAGTGGCCGCACTTGCACTCCCAGTTGCCGATCGAGAAATCCACGAAGTCGAGCTGCGAGATGCCGCGGAAGTCGGTGATGGGGAATACCGACACAAATACCGACTGCAGGCCAGAATCATCCCGTTCGTTGGGCAGCTTGTCCATCTGCAGGAAACGCTCGTAGGACAGGCGCTGCACTTCAATCAGGTTGGGAATCTTGGTTGCGGTGGGAATCTTCGAAAAATCGAGCCGGCTGCGAATCGCGCGCTTCTCGTTGGGCATGTTCACTCCTGAGGCTCGTCACTCCGGCCGCGCCATGTTGCCCGGGCCGGACCAGCGCCAGAGTCTCGAGGCGCCGGCTGATTACGGTAAATAAGTCGAAAGACCAAACGGGCGGACTGCGGAAATCCAGCCCCCTTCCACATGCACCCGGCACGCGCGAGGGCTTCCCCTCAGGCATTCCGGAATAAAACACGCCAGGTTTGCTCCCATTCACGGTTCGGTTAAATTCGCGTGGCAGGCATTGCCGTGCTTCCGGCAAGTGCGCTAGACTGCGCACAATCGAAAGAAGCGATGCCGGAGGTTGAACCCCGTAAAACCGGGATCAACCCGCAAGGGAAGGTACTGCGTTCAGGGCAGATAGTTGGTCAAAATTACTACGTCTGCTTGTGGGGGAGACACGAAAGGCCCGCAAGGACGCAATGCCTCACGAGCTCAGCCTATTGGCCTGTGCTCCCATCCGATTTTCACTTGCCCTGTTCTCGCCGATCCCAAAATTCGCTTCTGCCGCTCGCTCGCCAGCCACTCGAACCCCGTCAATAATCATCTGGCCTGGCACCAGACAACTTATTGACCCTAAGGCACTTAAAAACCGCCGATTGTCCGCAGCCGGAAGGCTTGGCTCCGCCTCTGACCACGAACGATCCCGTGCCAATCCTAGATACGCCCCAAGACGTGCATTGTGCGATACCTGCGTTGCGACCCAGAACGCGCCGTCCAGCTCCGCTCCATTCCATAGAGATGCCGGAATGAGCCGAAAAGACGCGCAACGATTATCGTAGCGCGTCTCGGCCGCTCTTGCAAGTCCTGGAAAGTTACTTGACTTCGACGGTTGCGATTCCTTCGAACTTCTTCTTGATCGCTTCTGCCTCGTCCTTGGTCGCGTTTTCCTTCAAAGGCTTGGGAGCCCCGTCGACCAGGTCCTTGGCTTCCTTCAGGCCGAGCGAGGTAACTTCCCGCACTGCCTTGATGGTGTTGATCTTGTTCGCGCCGAAGTCCTTCAGAATCACCTGGAACTCCGTCTTCTCTTCAGCCGCCGGAGCCGCCGCTGCGCCACCGCCGCCGGCAACTGCCACCGGGGCTGCCGCTGCTGCCGAAACGCCAAGCCGCTCTTCCAGCTTCTTTACCAGGGCCGCTGCTTCCAGCAGGCTCAGGCCTACAATTTGCTCTTCCAACTGCGCCAAATCCGCCATTTTGTTCTCCATTCGTTACCGTTTGAATTTGATGTTTCCCCGGCTTTCAGCCAGATTTGAAAGTTTCCGATGCGCCAGACCCGCGCACTTTCAATCCGACTACCAGCCAAAACCCTTAAAAGTCAGCTTTTAGCTTTCAGCTATCAGCTATCAACTTCCTCTTTTGCCGGCCGTCGCCCACCGCTCCAGCAAAAACAAGCTGAGAGCTGACGGCTGGATGCTCGCGGCTTTACGCCGCGGCGAACTTTTCTTTTTCCACGCCCTGGTTGATCACCACGGCAAGATCGCGCCCGGTTGCGTTCATCACCGTTACCAGCCTCTGCGCCGGCGCGTTGATAAGGTAAAGCAACTTCGAGAACAACTCTTCCTTGCCCGGCATCGTCGCCAGCGCCTTCACTTCATCGACGCCCAGCAGCTTGCCGTCCACAATGCCCAGCTTGAACGTGAACTCCGAGTTCTCGCCCGCCCACTTGGCGAACACCTTGGCCAGCGCCACAGGATCGCCCGCGGTAAACGCCACCGAGTTCACGCCCTTCAGACCCTTCAGCGCTTCCTCAACCGAGGTGCCCTTGGCCGAAACCGCCACCAGCTTGTTCTTCACCGCGCGATACTTGCCGCCTGCTTCGCGGATCACCTTGCGCAGTTCATAATCCTTCGCCACAGTCAGTTTTGAGAAGGTGCCGATAATCGCAGTCGTCGAGCCTTGCAGCTCGCTCGCCAGCAGCTTGACCTTCTCCGTCTTTTTCGCTTTAGAAATTGCCATCGTCCCACTCCCCTCAGTGGATCGCGCCAATGCGGCACAAACTCCACCGGCTAATCCCTGTTCCCTAATCCCTATTCCCTGCTTTTAGTGTTTGCCCGCCGCGTCGGCTACCGACGAATCCAGCGGTACGCCCGGGCCCATCGTCGAGCTCAGCGTGACGCTCTTGATGTACTTGCCCTTGGCTGCTGAAGGCTTCGCGCGCACAATCGACGTGATCACCGTGGTCGCATTGTCGATCAGCTTCTGAGGCTCAAAGCTCAGCTTGCCAACAGGAACGTGCACCAGGCTGGTTTTGTCGGCCCTGAACTCCACCTTGCCGGCCTTGATCTCTTTCACCGCCGAGGCCACATCCATGGTCACGGTTCCGGTCTTGGGATTCGGCATCAAGCCCTTCGGACCCAGAACCTTGCCCAACCGGCCCACAACCTTCATCATGTCCGGCGTCGCGATCAGCGCGTCAAAGGCGGTCCAGTTTTCCTTCTGGATCTTCTCGACCATCTCTTCGCCGCCCACAAAGTCCGCGCCTGCATCGAGAGCTTCCTTCTGGCGGTCGCCTGCGGCAATCACGGCGACGGTCTTGGTCTTGCCCAACCCGTGCGGCAGAACCACGGTCCCGCGCACCATCTGGTCCGCGTGACGCGTGTCCACACCCAGACGCATGGTCAGGTCGACGGTCTCGTCGAACTTGGCATACTTCACCTGCTTGAGCAGGCCCACGGCCTCGGGCAACGCATACGCAGTCTTGGTCACAGCTGCGCGCGCCTTCACAATATTCTTGCTGAGTTTCCTGGTCATTCTTTCCTCGTCTCCCACCGCCTCTGCCAGCCCGCCTGGTGCGGGAGTCCGTTGCTCAGACTAGGCATTCATCCAAAACGCTGCCCGTCCGGCCAGGACTCAGAAACCGTGGTACTTGTGACTGTCCAAGGATCTCCCCGGGACACATCTTTGAATCATAGCGAAACGGCACCCAAATTGCAAACGGCCGGAAAACAACAGATCATAAACCGAATGAACAGTCTCTTTCTAGAGCCCCGATAGTCGCTTAAGTATCCACCAAGCAATTGGCGACACGATCGACAGGACGACACGCTCAAGAAAAGATGTCGGATTGAGGGGGTTCAGTATTCGACCAACATAGTCGGCCTCCTCATCTCCGGGAACAGGCCGGAGAGTATAGCGAAGCCGCGACAGACGGGCTCCCTTGAGCATGTGCAAAGTTTGACCCCGAAGTTTCCTCGCGACGTAACGCTGGACCCACCTTCTGCGAAACAAAGGCATAATAGCAACGCGCAACGGCGGGCTCGCAATCTGCTTCTGGCAGCAGACGCCTCACGCAGCGTGACGGCGCCCACACTCCCGGCCAAATTCCTGTCTATAGACTGATCTCGCTTCTTTTGCGTGTGTGGGAAAGCGGCTGCAGAAGACCGGCCCGGAAGATCGGGTCGTCGGTCCGCAGGTCGCTGAGAACGACCTGCGGGCCGTGCCAACGCAAAGGAGGTGAGGACGATTGGATGAGAAATCGTCCTGGACTCGGGTAGCAATTACGATCGCCATTGACTGGCGGTTCGTAGTCGCTCTCGTGATCCTCGTCCTGGCGCTACTGATAAGGTAGCCAAACTCCCTGCAGGGGACCCACCCCCTGCCGGGATAACCAAGTATAGCAAATTCCTTACCACATTATGATGTTGCGAATTAAGACTCCTGGGGTACTAAAGCTTCACGCCTTGGCTTCACCCTGCCTTTTTCCGCAGCCGCTCGTTTTCCGCCTCCAGCGCCTCCATCCGTCTCCGCATCGGCTCGAGCATCTCCGCCATCTCTTCCTGCGTAAACCGCGGCGTGATGTGCTGCTGGCAATTCCAGTCAAACGCCTCTACGTGAATCAAAATCGCCCGCTCCACAAGCGTCTTCTCTCCCGGCACCCGCAGCCTCTCGATCCACTCCCTCGCCTCCGCGTCCCCTTCATACACCAGGGCCCGCCCCAGAATCTTCAGCCGGCTCTGCGTCCGATAGTCCATCAGGAACAGCGTCACGCGATTGTCGTGCTTCAGGTTTCCCGTGCTGATGTACTGCCTGTTCCCCCGCAAATCCGCAAACCCCAGTGTCTGCGCATCCAGCACCCGCAGAAATCCCTTCTCTCCGCCTCGGTACTGCATATACGGCCAGCCCGTCTCCGAAACCGACGCCATGTAAAACCCATCCCGCTCGCGGACAAACTCCTGCTCATCCTCGCCCAGCCGGTCTCCGGCGTCCGGCGCCTGCTCCACACGCTCGTACAAGTGCCGGCTGTTATGTTGCTGTCTGCTGTTCCTTCACCAGGGGAGTAAAGGCAAGCTCTGCAAATCGTCGGCCCATGGTTCCGCTCCAGTATTCTCAGGACATTCTTTTAGATGAGTGAGCGCGCGCCCCCGCTTCATTTGCGCCCGGGGCGTCTTCTTTCCGCACCCGCTTCTATCTTGGTTCGCATCCTGCCCAGCGCGCCCTTATCCCTTTGCCCCACCGGGTCTTTTGTGGCACACTTCTAACCATGGGAAGCAAAGATAAAGGCAGAAAAGAAGTCAAGAAGGCGCCCAAACCCAAGCCCAAGCCGGAACCCGGCCGCAGGCAAGAAACCTTTACGCCGACTCCGGCAAAATAGGGCGCTTTCAACCCCCAACCCCTGACGCGTCTCCGCATGCGGATGCAGAAAGGCCCTCCCTGTCCCGGGAGGGCCTTCCCGCTTTGCGCGCTCATCAACGTTTATATCGAAGTTCAATTCTTCTCTTGGCGTCAAAATCACATTCGCTCGTCTCGAAACGTCTTACCCTCAAATCAGGGATTCTCTCGCAGAGGTTTCGCCATGCCGTGCATCCGTACAGCCGTCATTCTCCTTGCCTCCTTCGTTCCGCTCGCTGTCTTCTCGCAGCAACCTGCACAGCAACCTCCACAGCAACCGGAACAACATACGACGCCTGCGCAGGTCATCCCCATTCAGATCGAGCAGCAGGTTCAGCAGCAGCTCCAGCAAGTCATCAAGCCCAGCCCCAACGGGCCGCCCTCGACAGCACCGGGCCAGCCTCCAATCTCCGCCCCAGACAACTCCCCGCTTCCGCCCGTCACCCCGCCCAACCGTCCCATCATCGGCGTCGCACTTGAAGGCGGAGGCGCGCTTGGCCTGGCCCACATCGGCGTCCTCGAATGGATGGAGGACAATCATGTCCCTATCGATCGTCTTGCGGGAACCAGCATGGGCGCCCTGGTCGGGTCTTTCTATGCTTCGGGGCTGAACCCAACCCAGCTTCGCGCCATCGCCTCCAGCAATGCCTTTGCCGGTGTCTTTACCCTCCAGGCGCCTTATACCGACCTGAGCTACCGCCGCCGCCAGGACCAGCACGAGTTTCCCCAGGCGCTCACCGTCGGCCTGCGCCACGGCCCGCGCCTTCATAACGCCATCATCGGCGATCGCGGCATCAACGAGTTCCTGCTCACCAACCTGCCCGACTACAACTCGCAGGCACTCGATTACGACCGCATGCCCATTCCCTTCCGCTGCGTGGCCACTGACCTGAACACCCTCCACGCAGTCACGTTTTCGAGCGGCCCATTGCCCGTGGCTGTTCGCGCCTCCATCTCCATTCCCGGCGTCTTCTCCCCCGTCAAAGCGCCCGATGGCCACTATCTCGTCGACGGCGGCATCCTCGACAACCTGCCCACCGACGTCCTCCGCAACGACCTGCACGCCGACATCGTTATCGCCATCCATCTCGACACCGGCGCCGAATCCACCCCCGATACTTCTTCAATCGTGGGCGTACTCAACCGCGCCTTTTCCGCCGGCACCGAGCGCAACGTGGAAGAGAACGAGAAGCTTGCGGATCTGGTCGTCGCTGTCCCTGTCGGCGGCTTCTCCGGGACCGATTATTCCAAGGCGGGCCAACTCATCCATGCCGGTTACGTCACCGCCGAGCAGAATCGCGCCGCCCTCGCACGCTACGCCCTCAACGACGCGGACTGGAAAGCCTACCTCGCCGCCCGCCAGGCCCGCATCCAGCCGCCGCCCGGCCTTCTACGTCAGGTGCGCGTCGATGGCGGCACGCCGCGCGCCGACCACAGCGTCGCTTACGCCATGAAGCCGCTTGAAGGCCAGCCCATCACCACCGCGGCCACGCTCAATGCACTCAAACGCATCCAGGCCAACGGTGTGTACGGCGCCACCTACGAGACTTTTGCCCCCACCAGCGCAGCCGGATCTTCCGCCATCGGCACGCCCGGCGGCCCAGCCAATGATACCGCCATCCAGGTGCGCCTCACCCCCGATTCCATAGGGCCCCCGTATCTCATCGTTGGACCCGAACTGGCCGCGTCCACCTCCAACATCACGCGTGCTGAAATGAATCTCCGCGCCGTCGATCAGAACCTGGGCGGATACGGATCCGAGGCGCGCGTCACGGCCGAGCTCGGCTACAAAACCACACTCTCTGCCGAGTACTACAAGCTGCTTACGCCGAAAGGATATTTCCTTGAGCCCCGCGCCGGTCTGGTGCGCGAACCCGTCTACATCTGGGGCAACCAGAAGCGCATTGCCGAGCGCTTTGAGCAGGACCTCGCTGCCGGGATGGAGATCGGCCGCACCTTTGGCAACTCTGTCCAGGTGTCTGCCGAATGGCGCGCGCAGGATACGCGCTGGGCGCTCCGCACCGGCACAGGGGGAGGACCCTATCTCTCCGGAACCGCCCAGACCGGGCTGCTCCACTTCAACGTGGACAAAGCCTCCGCGGCTGCCGTCTCGCCCAGCGGATACCGCCTTGCCTTGTCGGCAGGCGCCTTCTATCACGCTGTCGGCAGCAGCAATGCGCCCGTGGTGCAGTTTGCCTTCAATCGCACCTTCTCCATCGCCAGCAACAACATCGTCGGCATCACTTCTGAGGTCGACTCCTACATGCGCGCCAACGTCGCTCAGCCCTTCCGCTTCACGCTGGGCGGGCCGATGCGCCTATCCGCGTCTTCTTTCGATGAGTATCGCGGCACCGATCTCTACCTCGCCCGCGCCGGCTACATGCGCCGCATCGCCGCACTGCCCACCGGCCTCGGCCAGGGACTCTACGGGCTACTCGGCTATGAGGCCGGAGAAGTCTGGTCCCCTGAGCAGCGCGCCTTCCTCCGCCAGGATGGGACCGTTGGCCTGGTGGGCAACACACCACTCGGCCTCATCACCGTCGGTGTCTCCATAGGCGACGCAGGCCACCGCAAAGTCTTCGTCACCCTGGGACGTTGGTTCTAAGGCTAGGCACTTGCCTGAAGCGTTTGACCTCTGAGCAGTGAAGCGCTACGCTATACGCATGATCAAGAGCTTTCGGCACGCGGGGATCGAGCGATTCTTCTCGACCGGGAGCAAAGCAGGCATTCAGCCTGCTCACGCCGCCAAACTGTCCGTTCAGCTCTTTCAGTTGAATCGTGCCAGGATTGCGAAAGACATGGATGCTCCTGGATGGGACCTGCATCCGTTACGCGGCGAGTTAAAACACCATTGGTCGGTAAAGGTAAATGGAAATTGGCGCCTGACCTTCCGATTTGAAGGACAAAACGCGATTCTCGTTGACTATCAGGATTACCACTAGGAGAGAAGCAAATGCGCATGCATAATCCACCGCACCCCGGCAAAGTGCTTCGGGAATTTCTCGGCGATATTGATGTGACGTCTGCCGCGAAGCACCTGAAGGTTTCTCGCGCAACCCTGTCCCGCATCCTCAACGGCAAAGCCGGCATCTCGGCTGACATGTCTATGCGTCTTTCAGCCGCATTCGGAACACACGCCGAAATCTGGTACGAGTTGCAGACTGACTTCGATTTCTGGCAAGCATCTAAAAAGAAGCGGCCCAGGATCGAGCCTTTCAGCAGAGCTGCATAGAAACCATCTCAATTGACCGCAACAAGGTTCCCCTTTGACGTTACGAATTCCGTCATTCGGTATCAGATGGTTGCAGGATTGCCAAGCATGCGTTCCTTACTCACCATCGCCTGGGCTCTCGCCTTCAGCGTCACAAACCCTTCGCACGCACTGAGCGCAAGAAAGAATCCATTTTTCGAAATTCTGACGCACCGTATGGATGTCGACGTAGACGGAGCTCCCAACGCATACGGCCCCTCGAGCAAGCAGACACTCGACTTCCTTCTGAATGCGCATTACCTCAACCGTTCGAAGGAGCAGATAGTCGGTTTCCTGACAGAGAAACGCGGTCGCCCGATTCTGCAGGGCGCCAAGGATCCCTTTCCGGGCTATTACATTTCCCAGACCGCTTATGCCGATCCTGGCAATCAAAATGAACGAGACCCGCGCCGCTATGTCGACGCACGAAATATCAGCTACGTCGTACGAGGCGACGTGGCTCGCCGACGCGGCGTAAAGGTCGGTGACTTCGTGTCTGTTTATTCGAAGCGAACACACAAAAGCGTGTTTGCAATCGTCGGAGATACAGGCAATCCGAGTGGCGACGAGGGTTCGCTCCACCTATTGCAGGATCTCGGATATCCCTTTCGCGATGGCAAGAATGACGCGGTTGAAAAACCTGAGATCGCCATCCGCTTCTATCCAAACTCCAACCCAACGCATCAGTTCTTCTTTACACAGCAAAAACTGGATGAAGCCGCAACAAAGCTCGGCCTGAGCCGCGATTTTTCCGCTCTCCCCAGGGCCAATCGATAAGCCGCAAAAAGGCCCTCCCTACAGCAATCCATCCTTCGGGTTGACATTCTACCCAAACAGGTGAATACTTGGGTCGAATGGCTACCCAAGACAACACCTCCGACCGCATCGCCCTCCTCCAGGGAACCCTCGACCTGCTCATCCTCAAAACCCTTGCCCTCGGCCCCTGCCACGGCCAGGGCGTCGCGCGCTTGATTCAACGTCAGTCCGAGGAGATTTTCCTGGTCGATCATGGCTCGCTCTACGTGGCCCTTCAACGCCTTGAAGACAAAGGCTGGATTCGCGCCAAGTGGGGCGTAAGCGAGAACAACCGCAAGGCGCGGTTCTATTCGCTCACGGCGAAGGGCCGCGAACAGTTGGTGGAGAAGACCGGCGAGTGGCGCCGCCTTACGCGGGCAATGAGCTTGATTCTGGAAGCAAACAAGGGCCCGCGCGGTGAGGAGGCATAGCGATGTTCAAACACAAGCGGAGCGCAGACGATTTCGCCGAAGAGATCAGGACTCACCTCGAGCTCGAAGCCGACGATCTTCAACGCGAAGGCTTGAGCGAAGACGAAGCTCGCCGCCGAGCTCACATTGCTTTCGGCAACAAGAACGCGGCACGCGAGCGTTTCTTCTTGCAAGGTCGATGGGAGAGCTTCGACAAGCTGCTCCGCAGCCTACGCTTCGGCTTGCGGTCGCTCGCGCATAGCCCGGGCTTTGCCGCTGCGGCTATCCTCACACTGGCGCTCGGCATCGGGGCCAACACGGCGGTCTTCAGCGTCATGAACGCCGTGCTGCTCAAGTCGCTGCCAGTCGCCGATCCCGACCGCCTCGTCTACTTGAGAACCTCTAACCCCCCAAAGGGCACCGGCACCATCGATTCCCACGAAACGTTCTCCTATACCGTCTATGAAAACCTCCGGCAGCATGCAGGCGCTTTCTCGTCCTTGATCGCCTACGTGCCTCTATCGAGCAGCAAAGTCGCCGTGCGCCTGGGAGCGGAACCGGAGGAAGCGGAAGGCGACATGGTGAGCGGCACGTTCTTCTCTGGATTGGGAGTGAGCTTGCCGCGTGGCCGCGGTTTTAGCGAGCAGGACGAAGTGAACCATGCGCCTGTCGCCGTCATCAGCTACAACTACTGGACGCGCCGCTTTGACCGAAACCTCGGCGTCCTGGGGACCACTCTTTACGTGAATGGTGTGCCCCTCACCATCGTGGGCATTGCCGCTGAAGGTTTTGAAGGTGTCGAACCCGGCGGGTCCACCGATTTCTGGATTCCCTTGCAGAACCGGCCGGAGCTGAATGCGTGGGGCAACCCTCTGGAGGATGGGAAGGATTACGTCGCCAATCCAACCTGGTGGTGCCTGTTCATGGTTGGCCGCCTTGCTCCCGGAGTCACCAGAGCGCAGGCACTTGCCCAATTGCAGCCCTTTTTTCAAGTCGCGGCTTATAGCGGTCTGGGCTCGCCGAAGTCAGGCGAGAAGCCCCCAATTTTGTCCTTCGAAGAGGCCAAGAGCTTCCCTGGGTATGACGCCCAGTACGGCAAGCCGCTCCGCATTTTGATGGCGATGGTCGGGCTGGTGCTGCTGATCGCGCTGATGAATGTGGTCATGTTGCTGATGGCGCGGAATGCAACCCGCCAGCGCGAGTTCTCCGTGCGTCAGGCTCTCGGGGCCGGGCGCGGTGAGTTGTTCCGGCAACTTCTTGCCGAAAGCGTGATTCTGGTTTCAGCAGGCGGTGCGCTCGGCTGGGGATTTGCGGAGATGGCGACCCGGTTTCTGGGCCGATGGGCGCAGATCGAATCCAGCCTCGCGCCCGACAGAACCGTCTTGCTATTCACTCTTGGCGTACTCGTCGTATCCGCAGTTCTCTTCGGCCTGGCGCCCTTGCGTGTCGCCCTCGCCGGCGGGGCGCAGCTTGCACTCAAGACTTCAGCAGCCACGTCGAATACCGACGCTGCCAAATCGCGCACGGGCAAGATCATCGTCGCCTCGCAGATGGCTTTGTGCGTGGTGTTGCTGGTCGGTGGAGCTCTGCTCATCCGCTCGCTGCGCAATCTTGAAGACACTCCCCTGGGGATGCGCGTCGAGAACCTTGTTGTCTTCGGCGTAAAACCAAATATCACTTCGATTCCCGAAGGCGTCGCCTTTTACCGGAATCTTATGGATAAACTCCGGGTCCTCCCCGGCGTGGAATCCGTGACGATTATGGAGGAACGCCTTGGAACAGAATCATCAGACAACGACGGCATGATGGTGGATGGCTTGGCGAACGATCCGTTGACCGGCTCCTCGCGATGGATCCGCAGCAATGTCGCGGGACCGAATTTCTTTCAGACCCTTGGTGTCCCCATACTGGCAGGCCGCGACTTTGCCGATTCCGACACCGCGACGTCGCCCCATGTCGGCATCATCAATGAGCAGTTTGCCCAACGCTACTTCCCCAATGAGAACCCTCTTGGCCACACCATTGGAACCGAGGATGGGCGTTACACGATGACCGTTGTCGGCGTTGTGAAGGATCACAAATATCGCAGCATCGACGAAACTCCCATCCCCATGGCCTGGTACATGTACGCGCAGATTCCGATGACCGGCGCAATGCATGTTGAAATGCGCGTCCATGGCGATCCGCTCGCCATTTTGCCGGCGGCACGCAAGACTCTGCAGCAAATCAATCCGAACCTGCCCCTCATTCAGCCCATGACGCAGCGTGCGCAGTTCGACACGACCATCTCGGGCCAGATTCTTTTTGCCAGACTCGCGGGATTCTTCGGCCTGCTCGCTGTCGTACTCGTGGCCACAGGCCTCTATGGAACCCTCGCCTATCGCACGAGCATGCGCACTGCGGAAATTGGTGTACGCATGGCCGTCGGCGCACGGCGTGGCCAGGTCGTCTGGATGATCCTGAAAGACAGTCTGCTGCTCACTGCGGCGGGTATTGCGGTCGGCATTCCGTTGGCGATGCTCGTCGGGCGCGCACTCACTTCGTCGCTCTATGGTGTCAAGCCCCTCGACTCCATCAGTTATCTGCTCGCAGTCTCCGGCGTCGCCGTGGTCGCACTCGCCGCCAGCGCGGTGCCGGCCCGCCGCGCCGCAGGCATTGACCCGATGCGAGCACTCCGCATGGAATAGTCCAAATCGCCAGGAACGTCGACACGCAACAAGGCCCTCCCACTTGGGAGGGCCTTGCCGTCACAACGCAAATCAAAAACCTATGCGACCACTTCGATGCCCATCGACCGCGCCGTACCCTTGATGCTCTTGATCGCCGTCTCCACTGAGGATGCGTTCAAATCCGGCATCTTCTGCGTGGCGATCTCGCGAACCTGCTTCTCCGTCACCTTGCCGATCTTTTCCTTGTTCGGCGTGCCGGAACCTTTCGCAATGCCCGCGGCCTTCAGCAGCAGAACTGCTGCCGGAGGCGTCTTGGTTACAAAGCTGAAGCTGCGGTCTGCGTAGACCGAGATGACGACTGGAATGACCAGCCCTTCCATCTCCTTGTTCTGCGTGCGCGCATTGAACTGCTTGCAGAACTCCATGATGTTGACCTGCGCCTGGCCCAGAGCGGGTCCGACCGGCGGCGCGGGGGTGGCCTTGCCTGCAACAATCTGCAGTTTTACGTATCCAGTAACTTTCTTCGGAGGTGCCATGTGTGTTCCTTCGGAACCAGCTCTCTAGCTTCTAGCCGCTAGCTACTAGCTCTCATTGTCCCTACAATGAATTTTGAAGTCACTGCCAACTGCTTTGCCTCCAACTGGCGTCCGCTAGAAAGAAACACCAGCTAGAAGCTAGAGGCTAGAAGCTAGAGGCTGTTATTCAATCTTTTCGACTTTGCCAAACTCCAGTTCGACCGGTGTCGAGCGCCCGAAGATGGTCACCATGACCTTCAGCGTCTCGCGATCTTCGTTGATCTCGTCCACCACGCCATTGAAGTTGGCGAACGGCCCGTCCGTAATCCGGACCTGCTCGTTCTTCTCAAACTTGATCTTGAGCCGCGGCTTGTCCTTGGCCGTCTCGCTGCGGAAGAGAATCGAACTCACCTCTTCTTCGCTCAGCGCCACCGGCTTGTCGCCCGTGCCCAGAAAACCCGTCACCTTCGGCGTGTCTTTCAACACATGCCAAAGATGGTTGTCCAGCTCCATCTCAACCAGCACATAGCCCGGCAGGAACACGCGTTCTACGGTGCGCTTCTTGCCGTTGATGATCTCCGTTACCGGCTCGGTCGGAATCATCACGCGGCCCACCCGGTCGGTCAGACCGAAGGCTTGCACGCGGCTCTCAATCGACTCGCGCACCTTGCGCTCAAAGCCCGAGTAGGCGTGCAGGATGTACCACCTGAAGCGCTCGTTCCGCACCGGCTGTGCTTCGCCCTGAGGCTCTTGCGGTTCGCCGGGTTGTTCCAGTTCTTCTGCCATTCTGCTCTCGATTCGGGCTGTATTTATTATTGCAAGCCGCCCAGTTTCACCAGCAATTGGTGTATGCCGATGTTGAAGACCCAGTCCACCACGAAAAAGTACGTGGCAAAAATGAACACCGCGATGATCACCACCGTGGTCGTCACTCTCACTTCCTTCGGCGTGGGTGTCACCACCTTCCGCATCTCTGAGCGCACATCGCTCAAAAAGCGGGTGAAGTTGGTCCACGCGCCTACCGCGCTGCCCTGGAACTCCTGCAACGCTCCGGGCTCCTGCCGTTTGGAGGAACGATCGTCGCCCTTTTCGATTGCTGTCTTCGTTGCCATTGCTTCATTCCTTCGCGCCCGGCCTTCGGCCCAACGCATTCCCGTTCAATCTGGCAGGGGCGGAGGGATTCGAACCCCCAAGTTCGGTTTTGGAGACCGACAGTTTAGCCGTTGAGCTTACGCCCCTAAAAGCAGCTTTTAGCTTCTAGCTTTCAGCTTCTAGCTCATGTCTCGTGAGGCAAACACTCAACCCACGCAGGGACAAGCTAGAAGCTGGGAGCTAGCAGCTAGAGGCTGCTTTACTTCGTTTCCTTGTGCGGCTGGTGCTTGCGGCAACGGTTACAGAACTTCTTGAACTCGAGACGGCCCGTGGTCGTCTTCTTGTTCTTCGTCGTCGAGTAATTCCGTTCCTTGCACTCAGTGCACTGCAACGTCACAATTTCCCGCATTTCAAAAATCCTTTCAGCTCAGGGAACGGTCTTCTTGTTCCCTCGTTCCCTTGGTCCCTTGTTCCCTGCTACTTGACAATCTCCGCAACCGTTCCGGCGCCCACCGTGCGGCCGCCTTCGCGGATCGCAAAACGCAGACCCTTTTCCAAAGCCACCGGCGTAATCAGTTCCACCTGCAGCGACACGTTGTCGCCCGGCATCACCATCTCCACGCCCTCCGGCAGCTCGGCCACGCCCGTCACGTCCGTCGTGCGGAAGTAGAACTGCGGACGGTAGCCCTTGAAGAACGGAGTATGACGCCCGCCTTCTTCCTTCGACAGGACGTAAACCTCGCCCTTGAACACCGTGTGCGGCGTAATCGAGCCGGACTTGGCCAGCACCATGCCGCGCTCCACGTCTTCCTTCGGAATGCCGCGCAGAAGAAGTCCGGCGTTATCGCCCGCCATGCCCTCGTCCAGCTGCTTCTTGAACATTTCCACGCCCGTTACAACCGTCTTGCGGGTCTCGCGGAAGCCCACGATTTCCGTTTCTTCGCCAACCTTCACCTTGCCGCGCTCGATACGGCCCGTCACCACCGTGCCGCGTCCCGAGATCGAGAAGATATCTTCGATCGGCATCAGGAAGGGCAGATCAATCGCGCGGTCAGGCTGCGGAACATACGAGTCCACGGCCGCCATCAGTTCGTCGATCTTGGCTTCCCACTTGGGATCGCCATTCAGAGCCAACAGCGCCGAACCGCGAATCACCGGAGCATCGTCGCCCGGGAACTGGTACTTCGACAGAAGCTCGCGCACTTCCATCTCCACCAGGTCGGTCAGCTCTTCGTCTTCCACTGCGTCGCACTTGTTCAAAAACACCACGATGCAGGGAACGCCCACCTGCCGTGCGAGAAGAACGTGCTCCTTGGTCTGGGGCATGGGACCGTCGGTCGCCGCCACCACCAGGATTGCGCCATCCATCTGCGCTGCGCCCGTGATCATGTTCTTGATGTAATCCGCGTGACCGGGACAATCCACATGCGCATAATGCCGGTTCGCCGTCTCGTATTCAACGTGCGCCGTCGCAATCGTGATGCCGCGCTCCCGCTCTTCCGGAGCGTTATCAATCGAGTCGAACGAGCGGAACTGGTTCTTCGGATTGTGCTTCTGCAATACTTTCGTGATTGCTGCAGTCAAAGTCGTCTTGCCGTGATCGATGTGCCCGATGGTGCCCACGTTCACGTGCGGCTTCGAACGATCAAATTTTTCCTTGCCCATGTGCGTCAGTTCCTTCCGTTGGACTTTTTCACAAATCCCAAAAACTTGGCTTTCAGCCTTCAGTTGGCTCTCTCTGCATTTGCGGCATCAGCTCAACGCCGTCTTGCACAAGCTGAAAGCTGAGAGCTAATAGCTAAAAGCTGTCCTTCTCAGTAGTAGGCGTAAATTCTGAAATACCTTTGCCGCAATTCCAGCGGCACAGCTTCCACCAGCCTGAGATACCGCTCGCGCGTCAATCCCTGGTCTGAAACCGGCAGCGCCGCGTACAGCTTTTCGGCTTCCTTGCCAAGCAGTCCGCGCTTGAGAATTCCCTCGTAGTTGCGAATCCGCAGCCCGGATTTGCTCACTTTGGTCAGAAAGACTTCCACATCCCGGGAGTCGAATGCAGAGTCGATCTGCGCGTGAAGCTGCGCATATCCCTGCTCGTCCCGAACCGCAATCGCCGCCTGCTCAAACATTGGCTTCTGCCCTCAAACAACTCGTTTCAGCGCCGCGGCGCTAGTCCAATTCTTGGAGCGGGAGACGAGGATCGAACTCGCGACCAACAGCTTGGAAGGCTGTGACTCTACCACTGAGTTACTCCCGCCCTAAAAAAAGCTGCTAGCTCCTAGCCGCTAGCTCCTAGCCTTCTCTTCCCGGGTTTGGTGCAAAAACCATTCCCGGCAACGCATGAGCTAGAAGCTAAAGGCTAGAAGCTAATAGCTGTACTTCTGGAGCTGATGACCAGGATTGAACTGGTGACCTCTCCCTTACCAAGGGAGTGCTCTACCAACTGAGCTACATCAGCCCTCTAAAACCGAGCTTCCAGCTTCTAGCCTCTAGCTTCTAGCTCGTAATTTGCCAGATCCGGCTTCACCGCCGAATCTGAGAATGCAAAAGCTAGCGGCTAGTAGCTAGAAGCTACAAGCTGTCTTTCTCCCCCCGGCGAATCCGATCCGCCGAACGGGCCAACACCGTGCGCAACACCAATCCGCCGATGATGATCAGTGGAATCCACCGTATCTCCACCGGCCTGCCCATCACCAGGACCTTGCCCGCGTCCATGGTGAACCAGATCAGAGCCGCCAAACCCGCGTACAACAACAGGACCACCGGAAACCGCTTATCAAGATCGGTCCCGCTTCGCTTCAGATCAGCACCGCTTCTCTTCAGCCGGTCCTGATCCTCGCTCATTTCCGCCCTCGAACTCAGTCTCCAG
The DNA here is from genome assembly GCA_963820245.1 of uncultured Acidobacteriaceae bacterium. Taxonomy (GTDB): domain Bacteria; phylum Acidobacteriota; class Terriglobia; order Terriglobales; family Acidobacteriaceae; genus Telmatobacter. Next base: position 210,486 of record CAWFZC010000007.1, read on the forward strand.
CGGGCCGTGTCTTCCTGACCACTGACCACTGAACACTGAACACTGAACTCGTGGTGCACAGGGGAGGATTCGAACCTCCGTAGCTCCAAGGAGCGGCAGATTTACAGTCTGCTGCCATTAACCGCTCGGCCACCTGTGCCCAGACACCCCGAAAAGCAAAAATCGCTTTTAGGGGACCCCGTCCAATCACCCCAGCGGCAAAAACAACCGCCAGAAATCCTGCCAAATTCATTCACGCCTGCCGCGTTTCAGATCGCTTCAGCGCATCACCCCTCACCCGGAAAGCCTCCGGCATTTCGGAGCATGCACCTCTGTGGGATCACCGCGGAGGATGGACCGGCGCATTCAAAAAACCTGCAAAAAACACTGCGAGCGCCTGCCAATTCGTGCTGCTTCACTTCCTGCTGCTTCCAATGCCGAAACCCGGTTTCGAAAGTGGAGCTGGCGAAGGGATTTGAACCCCCGACCCTCTGATTACAAATCAGATGCTCTACCAGCTGAGCTACGCCAGCCCTTCCCACCGGAAACCGCCCCGGGCACCCTTTTTCATCTCGCAGCCGCGCACGGACACACTCCCGCTCCGGGCGTACTACGGCACAAAAATCAAGGTTAGCACACCCGCTCCGGCGGAGCAACTTCAACAGCCTCAAACCCCAAGCCGCCTCGCCTGCAACCTTCCTGTAACCTCCAAACCCCGCAAGTCACTGCTCCTTGACGATTTGCCTTGACAGAACGAACGCGACAAATCATCAAACCTGATTTAATCCCGGCTAGATTTTCAGGATGGGTGCACTTGGAGGCGGAGACTGCGGAGGCATGACCGCGGGAGCCGGAGAGACGTTAATCGGAAACACCGGGAGCGGAGAAACGGTTCAGTTGGGCCAGCAACGGGGATGGCTCGGAGTTGGTTTGGCCGGAAGCAGACAAGGCTGCACAAGCGACGATGGCCGAGAGGATTGCGAAAAGCGAAATCCTACTCAGTCGCACGAGAATTTCTCCCCGCAGCCATGCTATGCCGGCAGTTGAGGAAATTAGATGTCGACCGGTGGAATTGACTTACTCGTCCTTCCATCCGGTCTCGACGGTCTTGAAGCCGCAATAGCCGCAGCCACCACCCCCACCGTGAATGCGCGTGTGTTGCGCCGTTTGTGCCGCCTCCAAGGTCGGGCTCACGTCGCAGGTACCGTTGTTGCCTGGCGTGAATTTGTAGCCCTTCTGTGTCAGGTACGCATTAAAGTTATCGATGACCGATTGGTCGACAAACTTCGCGCCGTTCGGCGAATGCTTGATAGGCTTCGTCGTCTGGAAGATGCCCGTGACATAGATGTCTACCCCGGGAGTGCCGCGCGTCGAGCAGGAGATGAAGGGCACAGCCGGATGAGCAGCCGCGTACTGTGCTGAAGCTGCGGCCGACGCAATCGAGGCGTTCGCTGCTGCCGCCTCGGCGGGCGAGTCGGTCCAGTTGAGGTGAACGAGCACGCTGTTACCCGCCGCACCCTGTTTTTCCATCATATCCATTGAGTTCGCCTGAGTAGCGGGGTCGTTGGAGAGTCTCCTGCACTGGCCGCCCCCTTGCTGGATCTTGTCGGCGTCATAGTTGGTCTTCATGAAAGAGTAGAACCGTTCCGACAGGTGTCCAAAGCCCTGTGCGCTCTCATACAAGACCGGAGTGAGGTACACGATGCCGTGGCCATCTTTCTGACCGTAATACCGGCAATAGTATGCATCCGTTCCCGGAGCGGGCGCTGTTGTAGGACGCTGTGCGGGAGCGGCGGAGGCGGTCTGGTTGCCATGCGCGGTAGGCGCGGTGGTTGGAGCCGCAACGGCCCCACCGACCACTGAGCCCGAAGGCTGGCCCAGAGTAAAGGTCAGACTCGTTCCCACCGGCAGTGAGACATGCTGGCCCGTTGCTGCGGCTGCCACATTAGCGGCGGGTGCGTTCACATGGTGTCCTAACCCTCCGAGTACGGAGTTGGCAAACCCCGCTGCCTTTGCCTGGACATTTTGCGCGAGCGCCGACACGGTTGCAGAGTCGCTTGTCACCGCGACCACCTGGCCGTTGATGGTTAAGGATGAGAGCTGCGCGGAATAGTTCGATCCCTTGCTGGTCACCGTGATTGTGGCAGCGGACCCTTGGTCGATCTTGACGCCGTTGCCGGCATCCACGCCCGCCGTGACTGTGGCGTGGTACTGCCTGCCGGCTGGATCGCTTGCCGAGTCCACGGTGTCAGTCATCTTGACGACCACTTTGGTGCCTGCCGCGGGCGTCTGCGCCTGCAGCGCATGCGTTGCGGCAAGTGCAACCACAAGAAACAGCGAGAAGAACAGAGGCACGAAGAACAGAGGAGTTTTCATTTTTCGCATTGCTTTCGTCTCCTTTGGAGGTTCTGAATTGGTCGTGGGGCTGGAAGCCGCTGAAATCTTCATTCGCTTGATGGTTTTTGAGCCGCAGGGCCGTTAAGCCTTAGCCCCCCAGATTCACAGTCACACGATACACCGACCCGTTCTTGACTCCCAGGAATCGGAACGTATGCGCGTCCAGGAAGCGCGCATTGTTCCGATTCACTTCAAGGAAGTCGTCATATCCTCCGGGTCCAATTTTTCCATCCATCGCAAGCGAATACTTGTTCGCGTCAAAGATCATAGTGGCGAAGTGCTTGCCGTCCGGTGAAAACTCGGGAAACTCATACGTGCTGTAGCCGTGAATAAGCTCCTGACCGTCGATGCTGATCACATCTTTGCTCACGCCGTCCGTCTTCCCAAATCCCCAGGCGAGCCGCGTTCCGTCAGGACTGAAAATGAGCGGAGGAAAGTCGATGTGCGGTGGCCCGGTTCGGGTGGTAAAAGAAATCAGGAACGAGACATTCGTAAACACGCCGTCGCGGACGAACTGCCAATTCGCCACGGTTGAATGGACACCATATGCATAGTGGTTGCCGTCAGGGCTGAAGGTCATCGAGTTTGGAATCAGACCATAAAAGGGCGGGCTCGCTTTGCCGTCCACAACCATGCGAGTACCGGCCTGCGCCGATTTTGCCAGATAGGCAAAGTGTCCGCCGGTCTGGCTGAAAACGAAATTGGAGACTCCATTGGGGTCTTCACGCGGCATTTCCTGCCCGTCGTACACAGCGAAGTCCCCGTCGTGGGTTCCCACATAAAAATAGTGCGTAGAGTCCGGACTGAATTGAATGGTGCGGATGCTGTCGTAAGTCCTGCCCACCTTGCCGTCAATCACGGGCGCCACGGCTCCCGCAACGCTCTTGACGAAGGCCACACGCTTCCCATCCGGGCTGAACACAACCGTTCCCGAAACATCTTTCCCCATTCCGGATTTATCCACTCTCGTGAAGCGGTGCTCGGGCGTACCAACGAGCTTGTCGTCGATATACAAGCCCGAACCGCCCCCTTGCCCCGTGGCGCCATTCATCGTGCCCACTGTTGTATAGGCAACGCGGCCGTTCGATGCAATGACCACATCTCCGATAATGCCGCGAAGCGGCCCCAGCACGCCATCCACCCCCACACCCCAGCCGGTTGCGCTCGTGCTGCCGACGAAAGCATAGTGGCTGTTGTCGTCGTTCACCAGCAGGTTCTTCACCCCGGTGTATGTCGGGCCAGGCTTATCATTCACCACCAGGCGCCATGTATGGTCCGTGACCTGGGCGGCATAGACCAGCTTTTCCGCGGCAAAAGCCACCTGGTTGGGGTCGATGAAGTTCCAAGCCGGGCTCTTGACACCATCGAGGAACATAAAAGTGGCGCCCGACTCGGAGGCGTTGGCCTCATTGCTCAGAACCGCAACATGCTCTCCGCTCGGGCTCAACAGGCAGCGATGTCCAGCCGCGGTCCCAGCCATCTGGTTGTCCACGTTGTGAACAAACCTCTGGGCCACTTTCACCACGGTTCCTTGCTTGGCGTTGCCGGGCAAAGTCTTCAGATGGAGAATGGTGAACGCAGTTTTTCCGTCGCGAACCAGAACCATGTCGTCGCCGCTCTGGGCCACATAGCACGAGTGCTTGCCGTCGGGGCTGAAGACGAAGTCAAGGGCCTCCCCGCTCCAGGTATGCGCGGCGTGGTCAAATTCAGGGCCGTCCACTCCATCGATGACGATCACCTCATGTGTGCCGCGCATCGCGGGGGCCGCGTAATGGCCGCCGTCGGGGCTGACCACAAACATCGCGGCCTGCTTGGCGGGGCCCAGCAGCGTCTCCTGAGTGTTGGCAGACTGTGCATACAGCGACGGCGTGGAAGCCAGCAAGGCAACGAGAAATGTGATCGAGAAGAAAAGAAGGCCGGGGTAGGACTGCATTCTCAAGCAGCGCATGATGTTGGCCTCCGGTGGCGGTGGGGTTGGCGGGGACTCCGGGGAGAAGCAAATCATACGCCCCTACCGGGCCGGAAGCCAGAGACAATTTTGCCTCAATCAGCTTTGACCGGAATCTCCTTTTTCGACCAAGATTCCCCGCAGTTGTACCACTCGGGAACTAGCCTGCAAGGCCGAATGAGCATCTGCGCCGAAGAAGCCGGCGTTTGCGTCAGAGATGAGTTGGCTGAGTCCGAACCGTTCATCCAACTCCCGCACCAGGTCTTTTAAACCGCAGGGGGAACTGGTTCTATTCCGGGTGGCTCCGCCGCGGCGGACGAGGCACCAGGGGCACCCGGCGAAGGTCCAAGACCGGCAATTTCGGCAAGATTCTCTTGCCATGCCGGGCCTCGAGGCGCATCATGGATTAGCAATTTCTTATCAGCCCTCATCCGTTTCAAACGTCAAGGAGAAACCGCATGCGCCGGAGTTTTATCTCACTTGTATTTCTTGCATTTTGCTCTTCCATCGTTGCCCAGCAAGTCCTCAACAACGACGCGGTCGTCAAGCTGGTCAAGGCCGGCCTTTCTGACGACCTCATCGTCTCCACCATCAGCAATTCGCCAGGAACTTACGACACCTCCGCCAACGGCCTGATCGCCTTGAAGACAGCCGGAGCCAGCGACAAAGTAGTCTCGGCAATTGTCCTCAAGGCTTCCGGCGCAGCGCCAGCGGCCGCAGCTTCCGCGCCGGCTGCATCCGCCTCCGGTCTTCCACCGGGAATCGACGAAGTTGGCATCTATATCAAGGACAAGTCCGGCGCCTGGGTGTCGCTCATGCCAGAGATCGTGAACTTCAAGACCGGCGGCTTCATGAAGAGCGTGATGACAGACGGACTCGTGAAGGGCGACATGAACGGGCATATGACGGGACCGCACGCAAAGACTTCCGTCACGCTTCCTGTCGTCTTCGCGGTCTATGTTCCGGAAGGCACCGCCGTTACCGAGTATCAGCTCCTGCGCTTTCGCACCCACCCTGATGGACGCGAGTTCCGTTCAATGACTGGCGGCATCATCCATTCCTCCGGCGGAGCCACGCGCGACGCACTCGAGTTTCAACCCCAGAAAATTGCTCCTCGTGTCTACCAGATCACACTCGATGTAAGCGCCGGAAAGGGAGAGTACGGAATCCTCCCGCCAGGCTCTTACTCCAGCTCAAATATGGCAAGCGGCGGCAAGATGTACTCGGTCAGCGTCATCGAATAATGCAATCGTGAAACATGTCCGCCGATAATCTTGCCATTTCGTGAGTTTCAGCGCCTGGCATATTGAAAGGCCCGTTCCCTACTGGACGGGCCTTTTGATTTTGCGGGCGGGTCACAACTGAAATCCGGGCGCCGTCCGGCAGTGATACCGTAAACTCTGACGGCCCTTATGAACCGACGCACCCGCAGAACGCTTCTCATCGTCGCCGGAGTGATCCTTCTCCTCGCCATCGCCATCTTCCTGCGCTCCAAGGCCCCGCCTGAAGCTGCTCGCCTCCTGCCCGAGTCCGACGGCATTCTCTACATCAACATCAAGCCGATGCGCACCTTCTCGCCCAAGAACCTGAAGCCGCCCACCCGCACTCCGGAATTCCAGCAGTTCGTTGACGCCACCGGCATTGACTGGGAGCGCGACCTTGACGAAGTAGCCATCGCTCTGCACCGCATGCCCGACCCCGACGGCCCCAACGGTCCTGTCGCTTACTCCATGGTCCTGGTCGGAAAACTGACAGGCAGCAAGCTCAACGCATGGCTTGATGCCCATGCCACCTCGCGCGAGATCTACGACGGACACACCATCTACAACATTCCGTCACAGGCGCGCACCGTGCGCGTAACCCAAATCGGCTATGACATGCTCGCCTTGTCAAACACGCCCACGCCCGAGCAGATTCACTCCATCGTCGATCGCCATCGCACCGCCGCACTGCCTTTTTCCGGCTCGTCCCTGCTGGCGCAGCACTACCACGATGTCCCCCTGCTTTCGCTCGCCTGGGGTCTCGGCCAAATCGGACTGCCTTTTTCTGAGAGCGGCGCCATCAGCATCTTCGGCCTTGAACTGCCCATCCAGGCCGACTCCACCATCATCGCCAGCATTCGCTGGACCGGCTCTCTCCATCTTCGCGTTGAAGAGATCGCTCCCAGCGACGAGAAGGCGGCCAGCCAGGCTGCAGCCATCGCTACTCTGGTCACCATGGCCCGCGGATTTACCGTGCCCCTCGGCAACAACCCCGCAAACAACGGGCTCAAGGATCTGCTCAAGACAACCGAGGTCACGCAAAAGCAAGACCGCGTGGTGATTACGGCTTCCCTTCCATCGAACGCGCTCGCCAGTCTGATCCAGAGTGCGAGTTCTGACACGAGCCCGGAGGCTATTCCTGACAAGAACTCCCCGTCGAGCGGTCAGAATTCACCTCTGGCAACTGGAACTGGCTCCGGCGCGTCAAAATAATCAAAGTAGTTTTCCCCGCTTGCGGTAGTTGCTCGCGGCCCACTCCGTTACGTCAACGGCTTTGATGAAACCGATCCCCAAGAGAGGTTCCGTGAATCGCGCATTGGTTCGTTCGTTGCTGCCCGCTTGCTGCAGGATTTCCGCCTGTCTCCTTGTGCTTGCCGCCTGCCTTGCCGCAGCCGCCGCCCAGAATTCTCCGGCCATTGCTTCCCGGCCGACCGTTCTCACCGGCCAGGCTGCCTTTACTGATGCTGCGCATGAGGCGCCCGGCATTCGCCGCCACCTCACCGTCGCCGACCTGCCCGCGCCCATGCCCGACCAGTCCGTTGACAACGGTCCATCCGTCGTTCCCCGCCCCGTCAATGCATGGCCCATCGCACCCAAGGGCTTCAAGGTCGAACTCTACGCCACCGGCCTCGACAATCCCCGCCTCCTGCGCACCGCTCCCAATGGCGACATCTTCCTTGCCGAAAGCGAGACCGGAAAGATCAGGGTCTTTCGCGGCGTAGATGCCGACGGCAAACCGAAGCAAACCTCAGTCTTTGCTGAAGGCCTGCACCAGCCTTTCGGCATCGCTTTTTATCCCAGCGGTCCCAATCCGCTCTGGGTCTACATCGGAGACACCGACGGCATTGTGCGCTTCCGCTATCACAATGGAGACCTCAAGGCGAGCGGCCCCATGGAGCATCTTGCCGACTTGCCCGGCGGCGGTCGCCTGCGCGGCGGCGGTCACTGGACCCGCGACCTCGTCTTCTCAAAGGACGGGAGCAAACTCTTCGCCTCGGTCGGCTCGCACTCCAACGTTGATGACTCTGACACCCACCCCGAGGAATTCCATCGCGCCGATGTGCTCGAGTTCACGCCTCAAGGCAAGTTCGTTGAGATCTACGCATCAGGCATCCGCAATTGCGTGGGCGAAGCCATCAATCCCATCACCGGCGAGCTCTGGTGCTCCACCAACGAGCGCGACGCTCTCGGCAACAACCTTGTTCCCGACTACGTAACCCACGTTGAGGAGGGCGGCTTCTACGGCTGGCCTTGGTTTTACATGGGCCCGCACCAGGACCCGCGCCTGATGGGCAAGCATCCTGAACTGCTGAACAAAGTCATCACGCCCGACATCCTTCTCAATCCCCACTTTGCTTCGCTGGAGATGATGTTCTACGAGCGGCTCGCAGTTTCCTGAGGAGTTCAAGGGCGACGGCTTCGCCTGCGAGCACGGTTCGTGGAATCGCGCCAACCGCTCCGGCTATGAAGTCATCCGGTTGCCCATGCGCGACGGCCACGCCACCGGCGAGTATGAGGACTTCCTCACCGGCTTTGTCACGCGCGACGGCCAGGTCTGGGGTCGGCCCGGTGGGCATCACTCAAGCCCTCGACGGATCGCTCTTCATCTCCGACGACGGCTCACGCTCCATCTGGCACGTCTCTTACGTCGGCAATTAGTCGTGCGCAGGGCCGGTGCATCCAGCCAGCCCCGTAAACGCGCTACTGAATTGCCACCGTATACCCGGTGAAGACAAGTGAGCTCGGACTCTTGTCTGAAGAAGATATATAGAAGCCCACGAACCCGCCGCCGGCGGGCGGAGTCCCAGTGGTCAGCGTCCCCACCTGCTGATCGTTGATAAACAGCAGCGCCTGCGCGCCCTTGGTTTGTACGCGGACGGATTGCGGAGCGCCGGCCACCTTCTGTATCGCGTTGCTCGCAGTCCATGGGAGCGCAACAGTGATATTCGAATTTGCCATTTGAAGAACGGCAAAGGTCCCCAATCCCGGCGAGACAACGAATGCGTAGAACGAACCATAGTCCTTGGCCCAGAAGATCGGTCCTGCAATCTGATTCTCAAGCTTGTCGGTCGCCAGCGTGTTGAAGGTGGTGCAAACGGATGCGTCGCCGTACTGGCTGGTGAAGTAGATTTCCGAACGCCAGATCGATGGCTTCACAGTGGTGACAGTGGCTTTGCCGCCGGCGACGCTGATGGCACTGGTGTCATAGGCAGTTACACTCAAAGCCGGGTTGGGCGCAGTAAACGGGTCCTGAAACACCACCGTTCCAGGACAGGTAGCCGCCGCAGCCTGCAATCCTGAAAACACTCCCAGGATCGTCACACAAAAAATCAACTTGCCCATCGAGCGTCTCCTGTTCTTCCTGCATCTGGCTGACGCGCCGGTGTTCATCACCTTAAAGAATTCGCCGAGGCGTTTCCTGCTCCCCGACGCCTCCTTTACGGAACGGCGATCTGAAAGTCCGTTAAGTCCATCGGTTGCGCGCTCGTCGTTGATGTCTCCGCGTAGATTCCCACCGTGCCTCCGCCCGCCGGCGGGTTGCCCGTAATCGTGCCTACCTGCGTGCCATTCACGTAGAAGGTTGCCAGGGTTCCCTTCGTCGTCACCTGCAGCGTGTTGTTTACACCCACGCCCTTCGCGACTGCGGCATTGTCCTGTCGTGCAAAAAGGGCTTGGAAGGTTCCATTGTTATTTATGCCAACAAAGAACTGCCCTCCCACTGTCACTTCGAACAAATAGTAGGTCGACGGGTTTGTCCCCCAGAATGTGATGCCGGCTGCCTCGTTCTCAGCCTTTGCCGTGGCCGGCGCGTTCACGGTTGCGCATAGGCTCGCATCACCATACTGGTTGATCGAGTATTGAAGACTCTGCCCAAGCGACGCCTGTGTAAAATTGAAGTCGGCTTTGCCGCCCCCCATTGTCACTTTCACTGTGGGCGCCGTAGTCAAATTCCAGCCCGGGCCCGCCGACGTAAATGTGTCGTGATACGTCACATTGCCGGGACAATTGGCTGCTGCCGCCGGCAAAACTGAACACAGGCCAAACAAGACTGCTGTTGCAACTGCATTGCGCATCGGTTGTGTCCCCTTCCCGCGCGAGGCATTGTTGAGCCCGGCGCGATTCAAAAAAATCAAGCCTCCGAAGAGAAGTGCATAGCGCCCTCCCTCGTACTCCACCACTCGTTCGGCCTTCGCCCTCACGGAATCGAAACCGAGAAATCGGAAACATCCATCGTCTGCGGACTCGTGTTCGACGAAGAAAGAATGAACCCCGTCAGCCCTCCGCCCGGGGGCGCCGTATCCGTAAACGTCCCCACCTGCTGGCCGTTGATGAAAAACGTGGCCACGCCGCCCACCGTCTGCGCGCGCAGCGCATTCGTCACGCCCAATCCCCTTTTTATCGCGTCGCTCGGCTCCCACGGTAGCGGTACGTCCCAGTCTCCCGGCGCATTCTGGTGCGCCACAATAAACTGTCCGTTCACTGAAACCTCAAAGCAGTAGTAATTGTTGCTGTTAATCGCCCAGAAAATTACCCCCGCGGCCTGGTCTTCCACTTTGTCGCTCGCCGGCGCGCTCACCGTTGTGCAAACGCTCACGTCGCCAAACTGCGCGGCCATGTATTGCATCGGAATGCTGATGCCCGCCTTCTGAAAGTTCGCTTCGGCCTTTCCACCGTTGATCGTCAGCGAAAAGTCCACCGGCTTCACGTTCCTGTAGGCGGCATTCGGCGCAGCGAACGAATCCTGGAACGCGACAATCCCCGGACACGGAGCCGCCATCGCCGGCAGTACGCCGAAGATCCCAATCGCCAATGCTGTTACCGCTGCGCCAGGCATCGTTCAGTTCCCTTTCATTACGGCGTCGCTACGGTAAGTCCTGAAACATCCCACGTAGACAAGCTCGTGCTGGATGATGCTGTGTAGAAGCCCACCAAGCCACCCCCCGGCGGCGGAGTTCCGGTCATTGTGCCCACCTGCTGATCGTTGACGAACACTGTAGCCACATTGCCCCGGGTCTGCACACGAAGCGTGTTGCTCGCTCCCGTCCCTGTCGCTGCGGCGGCATTCACCGCCCATGGAACCGGGTGCGTATAAGCGCCCCCATTTACCTGCTGGCCCACCGCGACCTGGCCGTTTACCGTGATTTCAAGGATGTAGAAGTTGTTGTCGTCCGTCGCCCAGAAAATAATCCCCGCAGACTGGTCTTCAGCCTTGTTGGTCGACGGTGTCGCAAACGTAAGGCACACATTCACGTCGCCGTACGGCATGCCGCGATACTCACCCATGCGCGCCATTCCCGGCTTCAGAAAGGCCACTTCTGCCTTGCCATCTTTGATGGCGATCGTGCTCTCTGCCGCCGGAGCGACATTCAAATTAGGATTTGGCGTCGTATAGGCATCCTGAAACACCATCTTTCCTGGACACGTTGCGGCCATTGCCGGCAGTCCCGAAATCAAGCCCGCCACCAATGCAATTCCCAATCTCTCGCGCATCGTCGTTCCCTCCTTTGTCACATGGTTTGCCTTCATCGGCGTTGAACCAGGCATTTCTTACGGTTTGGACACGGTCATGTCCGAAATGTCCCATGTAACCGCGTTCGCGCTTGAGCTCCCGGCAAAGAAGCCCACCATGCTCCCCCCAGCCGGCGGCGTGCCGGTCAAGCTTCCCACCTGTTGATCGTTGATGAAAAACGTTGCGGTGTTTCCCAATGTCTGAACGCGCAACGCATTCGCCACGCCCACTCCCTTTTGAATTGCCGCGCTGGCCTGCCACGGCACAGCAAGCGTCCAGGTTGTGTTCTGCGCGAGCTTCGCCACGCAAAACTGACCGCCGACCTGAATCTCGAAGACGTAAATATTGTCGAGATCCGCTGCCCAGAAAATGATTCCGGCAGTCTGGTCCCCCGCCTTGTCACTCGCCAGCGGACTCACCGTCAGACACACATTTCCATCGCCGTATGGGGTCCCCTGGTACTCCATCGCGCGCCCCATCGGCGCCTTCAAGAATGTGATCTCGGCCTTGCCCCCTTGCACGGTCACCTTGCTGCCGGCTGTCGTCTCTCCGTTGAGAGTCGGGTTAAGCGTGCTGAAAGCGTCGTGAAACGCCACCGCTCCCGGACACGTCGCGGCCACCGCCGGCACCGCGGCGAGCAATCCAAGGATCGCTGCGATTGCAATCACATTGCGCATGGGAAAATTCCTTTTCTCGCGCAACCGGCTCGAGGCCGCATTTGCGCGTCGTTACCGTCAAGCAACATTTCGGCTGGCAACTGCGCACCGGCTGGTGGGCAACCGCACAGGTTGGGAACAAGTCTTTTTTGGGCCCCTCTCCCGTGGAAACAGGAGAATGAGAAAGATTGACCTCTCAAGCTACGTAACGATACCTTGAAACCGGCACACCCTTCAATGAATTCTTTATTGAGGAGTTTTCGCCGGGCGACCTCCAATTGGCGCCCCGTTTCCCCAGCAGCCGGAGTGAACCCAAAAACACTGGAGCCCGGTTGAGATTGCTGAACAAGTCCTGAACCGGTGCTCCAAACTCCCGGAAGCGCAATTGCCGTTTGCGCTTCCCGTCGATCGGATCACAAGGGGGTCGTATGCCGCCATCCTGCTTGAATCGCTTCACCTATCCGGTCGTGCTGTTTGCCGCATTGCTGTCGACCAGCTTCGCCCGCGCCCAGGACATCAAGCTTAACGTCACATACGTCTGCAACGGCGAGCGCGAGTACGTTGAAAGCTGCAACATCCGCGACACCTCTGACAACTCCACCTGCCAGGTAGCCCATCCTGACCGTCCCCAGCACAACGGCTTCATGGCCTACACCTCTGAAACCCGCGGCGCGCTCAAAAAGTTGCTGCCCACCTGCACCAAGCCCACTGCGCAGGAACTGGCCAAAGCAGATGCCTTCCAGAAAAAGCAGCAGGAGATTCTGCAACAGAACACGCTGAAGGCGAATCCGCAGAGGTCGCAGCAAGCAGCCCAGCCCGCCGCGCAAAATCAGCCTGCCGCGGGTTACGCGATGCCTGCGCCGCCTAAGAATGCCGAAGAGCGCGAGATGCGTCGCTGCGTTTCCTCTGGCCGGTTGGCTTCGAGCTGCACCGGCAACCAGTTGCTCGGCGCATTTACGGGCATGATCTCCTCGGTCCTGGGTTCAGGTGACAACCAAAAGAAGGCGCCCGCGACCGGCCCCACCATGGCCGGAGTCTTTCAAGGCGCGGGCGGATGGCGGCTCGACTTTATTGACGGCGGCGTCCTGGTGAACTGCGCGGGCCTAGCGCCCAACCAGGAGAGCTACTCGCTCAGCTTCAAAACCGGACACGCCGTGCTAACCGTCGCCACCACCCCGCGCCCGCTGGTGCTCACCGTCCACGGCGACTCCATCACCGGACCGCCGGGCGCCGTCACGATCGACGGCGTCATCGCCGCCGGCTACGTCGGCGGAGACCAGGGTACCGGCGCGGCCTACAAGGACTCGGCCGGCAACCTCTACGACGCCAACAAGAATCGCATCGCCGGAAACGCCAACGCCGGCTACACCAACTTCGCCCCCAAGCAAGTCACCTGCCCGGCCATCAACCTCACCTCAAAAGGCGCAGGCGTCGGCATCCAGACCATGCAGACCAATCTGCTCAAGGGAATGCTCGGCGGCGACACTGGCGCGCCCACGCCTGCCGGCATCCGCATGCAGGGCATCTACGCGGCCGCCTCCGGCTTCAGCGTCGAGTTCTATCCTGAGTCGGTCATCCTCGGCTGCGGCCCCGACGCCGCCCGCGCTTATCCTTACACCGTCGCGGACGAAGGAGCCTCGCCCGTCATCAAGATCGACGCCGCAGACCATCCGCTCTCGCTCGCCATTCGCCCTGACGGATCGCTCGACCCCGGCAGCTCCGCGCCCTACCAGGTCCATGGCCGCATCGTTGTCGGCCAGGATGACAACGACGACTTCACCTTCACGCCCATGGAGCTCACTTGCAACCTCGGCTCCCTTGCGCCCAGCGCACAGATTCCCATTTCAATGAACGGCGGCTCGGCTCCGACAATGGTTGCTGCGGCCGGCGGCGCTGCCGCTGCAGGCGCAACCGGCACCGGTCTCGCCACTCCACAAGCGCCGCTCGGCAACGCAGTCCTTTCCATCGTCTCGGGACTTGCCCCGCAGCCAGGCACGCCCAACGCTCTCGCCGGACATCCCTACATCCTGCTTCGTCAGAGCTATGCAGATTCGCTCGCGACCGGTGGAGTCTTCATCCCACCCGGCGTCTCTCCGTATATGTATGCAGCCCAAGCCTGCGGCACCCGCACGCCCGACTGCCAAAAAATCTCCGCCGCCATTCAGGCTCAGGCGGCTTCCGCCGCACGCGCCGACGCCAACGGCAGCGCCGCGTTGCCCGGCGTCTTGCCGGGAACTTACTACCTGATGGTTTCCACGAGCTACAACAATCGGCCCTACGCGTGGGGTCCGCCCGTTACTCTTCACTCCGGCACCAACATGCTCAAGCTCGATCTGAGCAACGCAACACCGATCAAGTAATTCTTCCCGAACCCCAGGCGCGTTGATGGACCGGCGATGGCGTGTGCCTTCTACCGAGCTTTCAATCCCAACGCGCCAACAACCGCTCCATCCACCTGCGCCGGCTGGCCGTCCTGCTTGGTCACCACGCCGAACCCGCCGCGATAATCCCACATTGCCCAGCCGATTCCATCTGCCTCGAACGCAGTCCGCACATCGTGGATCCAATTCGCGCGCGACACCGGATCGGAAAATGCGCGGTAGGCGCCGAATTCGTTGCAGATCAGTGGCACGTGATTTTCCTTTCCCCACGCCGCCGCTGCATCCACCATCATGCGGATGCGATGCGCATTCCAACCGTCCATCCAGTAGCTCTCCAGCGCAAACCGGTTGGCCGCGTCAGGAACCTCCGCAAGCAGAGTCTGCATTTCACCCTCGGTCGGCGGATAGGGGATTCCATGCGTAGAAACCCACCACGCCGGCCCCCAACTCGCGCCCTGGTGCGTAAACTCGTGTGGCTCGTAAAAGTGAAAGTTGTAAATCACGTTGCCGTCCGCAAGCGGATGCAGCGTTAGCAGGTCCTGAATGTCGGAGTAGTTCGGTCCCGTCGCAATAATCGTGTTGCGCGGCGCAACCTGGCGGATCGCCGCCGCCAGCCGCTCCTGGATGCCCGCCCAGCGGTAACCGTCGTTCACCTCGGGCTCATTCAAAATTTCGAAGAAGACCAGATTCGGATCGCGATTGGCATAGTGCGCTGCCAGTTCGCGCCATAGCTTCGTCAACTCATCCACCTGGTAGTCGCTGGTACGCAACTGCTGCTTGTAGCTGTCTTCGGGATGCAAATCAATCTGCACTGCAAGCCCGTTGGCCAGCATCGCATCCACTGCGCGATCAAGCCGACCCACAAAATCGGCATTCAATCCATCCGCCCCGCGCGGATACTGCTCCAGCGGAACTGCATCGATGCTCAGCCGCACGTTGTCAAAACCAAGCTTCGCCATGAGCGCTATGTCCTGCGCGTCCGTGTATCTGTTTGTGCGCGCCGCTGAATAGTCGCCCGGCGACTGCGCAAACCACTGTGACGCGTTGATGCCGTGCTGCAAATGGCGTGCGCGTGCAAAGGCAGTCTGCATCTGCGCGTTTCTGTCCTGCGCGGCCATCGTCAACGTTCCCAACGCAATCACGCATGAAAACAAAACAACAAGCCAGCGAAATGAAAAGTTCACAATGAAGCCTCCTCTTAAACCGCGAAAACAAAACCTGATCCGAGCCAACCATACCACGCGCCCCACGCGCATGCGCCTTGCTGAACACATCGAAAAGACTCACAATACGTCAAACCTTGATGAAAGCGGGTGATGAATGAATCCACTCCTCTTCCGGCCATCGGCGCCGCGCATTCTCATCCTCGCCGCCCCCTGCTTTCTCTCGCTGAGTCTCGCCGCGCTTTCCCTGCCTGCCCAGGCCCCCGACCTTGCACCCGGCCCTGCAAAAGCACCTTCCACTGACGCACCAGCCCTTGCTCCGCAATCTGAATCCAAACCAAATACCGACAATGCCTGGCTCGCCAGGACTGCGAAAATCTATTACTCCTCCTCCAAAGCCGGACTTACAGGATTCGATTGTGACGCGCATCCTGACTGGCCGACGCTCATCGCCAGCGCCACCCACGGCGACGCTCTGCCCGTCGACGATCCGCGCATGAACCTGCTTAAATCCGTCAAGGTAGCCATTCACGCCCACATGAAAGGTGGGTCCACCATTGACTGGACTGACGCGAATCAGAATAATCCGCTCGATCAACATTCGATCGACACGCTCGATGGCCTGCACCGCACCGTCGAGCAAATGCTCGAAGGCTTTCTGCAATTCTGGACGCCGTTCATCGAAAATTCGGTAGTACCCGATTCCGCCAACGGCCTCGATATTACCCACACCCCGACCGTGCACACCATTCACGCCCACCAGGGCGACACCGAACTCACTGAGGTCTTTTCAAGCGACCTTGTCCTCGAGCAGTTCAACGTAAACATGAGCGGCACGTCCATCAAGTTCGCTCCATCTTACAAACCCACACCGAACGGTCTGCTCGTCTCCGGCTTCAGGGCCCACGTCCTGCCTGCCGGCACACCTCCTGACCAGGCCGAGAACATGAATGTCGACATCGACTATCAGACCATCAACGGCTTTCCCATTCCTGACAAGTTGAATATGGAAGTGATCGGTACCGGCAAATTCAACTTCACGCTCGACGGCTGCGCCACCAGCACAAAATAGCCGGCTTCATCGCCATATTCGCCAGTTGCCCACAACCAGCGACAGCTCAAAACAAAAGCGGCTCCCGCTTGCGGAAGCCGCCCGATCTGCAATCAATCTCTGGTTAGTTGCCTGACGTCGCCGGGGTGTCGCTATCCAGTTGCGCTACCTCGCCATAAGTCGTCCGCAGATACTTGTGCGGATTCACCGGTACGTTGTGCACGCGCACTTCATAGTGAAGATGCGGCCCCGTCGCGCGGCCTGACTCCCCTACGTAGCCGATCACCTGTCCACGGCTCACATGCTGGCCCGGCACCACCGCCGTCGCGGAAAGATGACCATAAACCGTCTCCACGTCGTGCCCGTGATTCAGAACCACCTCGCGTCCATACCCTGCGCCCATGGCTGCATCGGAAACATTGCCATCCGCCGCGGCCCGTACCGGCGTGCCGTACGGCGCGTCGATGTCCAGGCCCGAGTGGAACGCGCCTTCCCCGTTGATCGGGTCTTCGCGCTCGCCAAAGCTTGAGGCTACACGTCCCTCGAGCGGCCACATCGATGGCGCATCCGCCAGCTCCGTCCAGTCGCCCGTAAAGTCCGGTGAAAGTCCGCCTTCAAGCGCCCGCGAAATCTGCCCTGACAGCGCAGCGTTGCGCAACGTGTAAAGCTGGTCGATTGATCCGGTAATTTGCCGCTCGCTCGGATGGTCGGTCTGCGCCAGGCCGGCTGGTGTGGGCGCGGCTGCGCTCGCCGCCGCCTCCGGCTTGGCTGCGCTCAGTTTGCTCTGCCGCAATCCGTAGAGTGCCGTCACTTCATTGGCCAGCGCGCCCAGCGATGCCACCTGCACATCGCGATCGTGCGCAATCTGCGCCATCTGCTTGTAACTCTTGCGCAGGTTGTCCTGCTCCGCGCGCATCTGGTTAAAGCTTTCCGTTTTCAGAAGCATCCGCGTATAGGAGCCGGCAAGACCCACAATCGTGAACGCACCGATCAGGGCTGCGGCTACAAAACCATACGCATAGTGGATTGGCAGAGGAATCTTGCGGATCCGGCCGTCATCATCCCTGGCAACAAAAAGAATGTAATAGCGCTTGCGTAGCATTTTCGCCCTTCATCCCTGCGACCCGCAGGACCGCAATTCGCCGCTAGCCAAAATGGCGCAATAGACCGAAAACTTCCGGCCCTTCAAATTCATACACGCCCAGTGGGGGCACAGATACGTGAATGTCTTTAAAGGTTAACAAACCGTCCTTTGCCGGGTCAACGACTGTCCCCCAAAAGGTCAAACTTTGGTCATGCCTTCCAACAGCTTTACTCGCTCGAGGTCCTCGCAACCCTTGGTTTCCTGGCCCAAGGTCCCACTCACACTAAGCCAACGCAAATTAAATCAGTAGCTTCTGGGCTTTCGGTCCCCCTCCCATTCAGATCGGCACCAATTTGCACCAGTTTAACGGCATGTCTCAATTTCGGACACTCCCGCCAGCCGCCCCGTTGCCCTATCCTCAAGGCATGCAGTCAAAACCAGGCCCGGCCAACCCAACCCGGCGAGCCCGCCCCACCGATCCGGGAGAGCTGGCAATCCTCAGCCAGATTCGCGCCCGGGCCGCCGTCACCGCTCCCGGCCTTCGCCTCGGTATTGGCGATGACTGCGCCCTGCTCCGCCTGCGTCCCGGAGAGGAACTGGCCGTCACCACCGACCTCTCCATCGCCGGCCGACACTTTCGTCTCGATTGGCATCCGCCTGAATCCATTGGCCATCGCGCCCTCGCCCGCGGACTCAGCGACCTGGCCGCCATGGGCGCGCGCCCTCTGGCCGCCTTTCTCTCCCTCGGCCTGCCCCGCGACCTCACCGGAGCCGTCTCTCTGTCGGCAAAACGAAAGTCGGCGAAGCAAATCACTTGGCTCTCGCGCTTCTACGATGGACTCCTTTCTCTCGCCGACCGCTCAAAGACCCCGCTGGCCGGGGGCGATCTGGCCGAGTCGCCTCTCGCCTTGGCTGACATTGTGCTGGTGGGCGCGGTTCCTCGCGGCCGCGCTATGCTTCGTTCCGGCGCTCGGCCCGGCCACCTGCTTTACGTCACCGGCTGCCTGGGCGGCGCATCTGCAGCCCTCGCCACGCTCGCCGCAAATCCTGACCCGCTACCCATCCCCAAGCGCTTGCTCGCCAGCCTGGCCCCTCATCTTTACCCCGAGCCGCGCCTTGCCCAGGGACTCTTTCTCCAGCGCCGACGCCTTGCCACCGCCGCCATCGACTTGAGCGACGGCCTCTCCACCGATCTCGCCCATCTCTGCCAGGAGTCTCGCGTCTCCGCCGAACTCGATGCCAACCGGCTCCCCCTCCATCCCGCCTCCACCCTCCATCAGGCCCTGCACGGAGGCGAGGATTACGAGCTCCTCTTTACCGCCGAGCCCGGCACACGGGTTCCCAGGTCCATCGCCGGAGTTCCCGTCACTTGCATAGGCCGCATTCTCCGCCGAAGCGCCTCCCGACCGCCCATTACGCTCCGCACCCTTGAAGGCGCCCAGCCGCTCCAGCCGCAAGGCTGGGAACACTTCGCCTGACCGCGCGTCCCTGATCCATAAAACCCACGCCAACCCGCAACCCGGCTATCATCTACCTGTGAAGGCCGGCAACCAAACCCGCGCCCGCTCCCCGTCTTCTCCAATCGCCCTGTCCAGTCAGCATTTCGCCCAGGCCTGGAGCCTGTTTGCCACCCAGCTGCCGCCCATCGGCACAGCCGAAGAGCCAATCAAGGCCTGGTTCGCGCAAGTCCTCAATCTCTTCGCCCCTCATGCCGATCAACTCGCGCAGCTTTCCTCCGCGGCCGCCTTCCTTTTCGGTTTCGATGTCGACGCTGCCCGCGCCCACCCTGAAAACGCAGCCCTGCTGGCCGCCGACTTCGCCCGCGTGGTGCTCGCCGAACTGGGCAACCGCGCCCGCGTCCACGTAGGGCTCGTCACCCCGGAAGTTTTCAACACCTGGATCGACGAAATCAGGGAAGCTACTGGCGCAAAAAGAAATTCACAGCTCGCTCCGGTTACAATCGCAATCACAGGCTCACACGCCGTCCCGGGCATCAACAACCTTGTACAAATCATTGAAGACGGCGCCTCCCTCAGCCTCCCCATACCCAATGTTCGTGAGCGCATTGAACGCTTTGTAGGAGTCTGAATCGAGTGAGTATCTTCTGGATTGGAAGCGAACCACACGCACCTCTTGCCGTCGTGCCCTGTCCGCGCGGCGACGCTTACTTGCTTGAATCCCTCAATGAACTGAAGGCGGGCGGCATCCACACCATGGTCTCCTTGCTTGAAATGGATGAGGCAGAAATGCTTGGTCTCGGCCTGGAAGGCCAGATGGCCGAGTACATCGGCATGCGCTATCTTTCTTACCCCATCCGCGACGCCACCGTTCCGCGCAATCGCAAGGAGTTTCAGGCCTTCGTACTGGGTATTGCCGATCGTGTGACCAAGGGCGAAAATGTGGGCGTCCACTGCCGCGGCAGCATTGGCCGCGCCACCATTACGACCGCCTGCACGCTCATTGAGATCGGCTGGAAGCCAGGTGATGCCTTGGAGGCCGTTCGGGCTGCGCGTGGTTGCCTCGTGCCCGACACCTTTGAGCAGGAGTGCTGGATCCTCGAGTACACTCCCCAGGAGTAAAACCCTGAACGCCCCGGCCTCACGCGCGACTGTCAACCTTGCCTTTCCACATAAGTGGGAGGCCCAGGTGCTCGCCGCGCGGCCCGCCATCCTGCCCGCGCGCCACTTCGTTTATCCAGCCAACGCTGAAGAAGTGGAGCGCGGCGCGCTCGAAGTGTTAGTCCGTCCTGCCGGCCAAAACGCCCAACCTTTTCTAGCCACCTGCGCGCTCGGCTTCAACGATCCAGCCGTGCCCACAGGCCTCTGGTCCGCACCCAATCCTGACCAGCTCTGCGCCGTCTCCGGCGGATACGCCTATTTGATCGACACCACAGCGCCTGAAAACTTCACCATGATCGCTTATCGCCCCGTGCTGCAGGTGCACGCCGCCGCGGTTGACGGGTTGCTGCTCTTTGTCGGGCATCGATCGATGATTGCATGGGGCGCAGGCGGCCAGGTGTGGGAATCAAAAAAGCTCTCTGATGAAGGTGTGACGATCACTGCCGTTGAGCCTGGAGTGCTGTGGGGCCGTGGCTGGGATCTGCTCACCGACAAGGAGACGCCCTTCTCTCTGGACATGGGCACTGGGCTGCTGATCCTCTAGAGCCTGTTATGAACTTTCTCGCGGGTGGCGTTGCGGAAGAAAATCGCGTCAGATGAGGCGGAGGACGAAGACTTTGGCGATTCCAAGGCGAGGACGACAACGAAGTATGACGCGATTTTATCCGCAACCCGGAGGGCTGAGGCCAATTTCCCCGATTTCCGCGTCAATCGTCGCTAGCAGACACCCGGTCTCCCACCCCATCGACAAAGACCCGTCGCTGGGGGCCCCGGTATGCGTCGCTCCTCATTCCTTGAACTCGGAAAAATTGGCGCCCAGCGCCGCCCACGCGAAAGTTCATAACAGGCTCTAGGCGCGGGCTCTTTCTGCCGACCGACGCGCCAAAATAGGCTCATAGCCCGCGGTACACGCCCTCAAACACGCTATCCCAGCTCGCCGTCAGCGCGTAAGCTCGGGCCGCCAGGCGCATCTCCGCATGTTTCGCCGGATCGGCCAGCACCCCGGCCACCGCCGCGGCAAACCCCTCGTCCGGCACAATCCGCCCCGTCTGCGCCGTCGCGCACAATCGTGCACGGCCCCCCGTCGGGAGTCACAACGGCCGGAACGCCGCTGGCGAGAGCTTCGAGGACGACGTTGCCGAAAGTATCGGTATGCGACGGGAAGACAAAAACGTCCATGCGCGCGTAGGCGGCAGACAGTTCCTCGCCTCGCAGCACGCCGGTGTACTCTGCACGCGGCAGCTGCTCCCGCAGCCAATCCTCATCGCCGCCGTGGCCCACAATCTTGAACCGGAAGTTCGCGAGCCCCATCCCCTCCAGTTCCTTCTGCACCTTCACCAGCAGGCCCACGTTCTTCTCGATTGACAGCCGTCCCACAAATCCCAGCACGGTCTGCCTGTCCGCATCGTCCCGGGTCCGTTTCGCCGGGCTGAAAAGTTCCGCGTCCACGCCCCGCGGCATCAAGTGGCAGGGCCGACCCGTCCTCTGCTCCAGTTGTGCGCACAGTTGTGGATTGGGCGCGAACAGCACCTGAGCCGCCTGGTAGAACCGCGCCGCCACCGCCATCGTCATGTCTTCGATTCTGCGTCCCGTGCGCGCCGAGTGCCGCCGTGGAAGCATCCGCAAAAACCAGTTCGAGCGGCGCGCCAGGTACTCGTGCACATTTGTGTGCCAGCTTGCAGCCAGAGGCAAGCGCAGGTGATGCGCCAGGCCCGCGCCCAGCATCCCCAACTCGCTCGGTCCGGTAATGTGAATCAGGTCCGGCTTGAAACGTGCCAGCACCTCGCCAACCAGAGGAATGTGGCGTAGAAACGCCGGGTCGTAGCGAAGGTCTTTTTCGAGTGCAAAGGAAAGAAAGCCGCGCGGCAGCTCCAGCGTCCACACATTGCCGTCTTCCGTGACCGCCGGCTCCCGGTCTCCGGCGCGCACGCACAGGAACGGCAGATCGCGCCGCCGCGCAAACGCCTCAAAGTGACGGCTCGTATGCGCCACGCCATTCACTTCGTGATACGAGTCCGGAAAATACACCACGCGCGGCGCAGTCGCTGTCATTGCTCGGTCACGCCTCGATCATCGGCTGGAACTGCGATCTGCGGAATTTGCTTCCACCGGGCGCCGCCTGCTTCGCCGTATCCCTTCAACTGTCATTCTCACCCAAAGCCAGGCGCAACTCGTGCGATTCGCTCCACGCCATTCGCAATCCCCCGGCCACCGGTCCGCGGCCCATCAATTGCACCAGCGCAATCACGCCCCGCAGCATCATCGGCGCCGACTTCTTCGGCCACAGTTCCGCCAGCGGCCGAACCACCCCGTCAGCACCCGGATGATAAGCCCGCTCATCCCAGTTCCGCGAACCCTGCGGAAACTCAGGGTAGTTGCGAATCGCATCGATTGTCGACTGCAGCAGCCGGTGCTTCCACGGTTCGGCATACTGCGGCATAAACAGCACGTTGCTCTTGCGCTGACGCCGGATTTCGTGAACGAACTCGGTAAAGCTCGTCGCGTTGGTCAGGTTGATGTTCGCGTTCGGCTCCACGCCGTGGCGATCGCCACCGGAGATCAGCACCATGTTCCACTTCTCTGCCAGCCGACGCACTTCGCGGTTTTCGTCCCAGTGGCGAAGGCCGTTCAGTTCCAAAGCGTGCAGGTACGCACCGTTCTTCTGCAGGAACTCGTTCACCAGGAACTGGTGCTTTTCCTTGCCCACCATGTACAGATCCCACATCGGATGGTTGAAGACCACCAGCACATTGGGATCGCTATGCAACTCCTTCAAGATCTCCGTCAGCCGCGTGTCGTTCGGGTTTGCCGTAAACTCGCTCAGCGCGGCCATCCATTCCTGTGCGCGCCCGCTCGGCAGGTTATGCACCCCCAGGTGAAACGACTGCACCCCGCCGTAGGGCGCGCTCCACTCCACTGAAACAGGAATCTGCCGTGCGCTCGGTACCGTGCGCAGAAGCATCGGCGCCTTGATGTTGTCGTGGTCCGTGATCGACACCATCGATTCCAGGCCTAGCTTCTGAATCTGGCGGCTCTCCAGGTCGAAGGCCAGCTTGGGCGTCATCGGCGGCGTCCAATAGCTGCGTGCGTAGTCAATCCGAATGCCGTGTATCTCCTCCGCGCGGCGCTCCAAACGAGCCAGCAGCGGACGAACCACCGGAAACTGGTTGCCGAAGCTGGCCACAAA
Source organism: uncultured Acidobacteriaceae bacterium (assembly GCA_963820245.1). Classification (GTDB taxonomy): domain Bacteria; phylum Acidobacteriota; class Terriglobia; order Terriglobales; family Acidobacteriaceae; genus Telmatobacter. The sequence goes on from CAWFZC010000007.1 coordinate 233,721, forward strand.
ATCCAGCGTCTCCTGGGACTGGTTGGTGTGGCTGTGCAGAGAGACCCCGGTCTTGAAAGCGCCGGCCGCCTTGGCATCGCGCCACAGATAGGAGATAGTCGCACTGGGCATGGCTGCTCCTTCATCCGCGATCATGGTATTTGCGATGGCCCGCGGATTGCTGGATCCAGTGTCGATGCCCTGCCGTAAAAGGATGGTTAATATAAGGCGAATTACCCTTCAATTCAGAAATGTACCAACTAAGTTATGCCTAAATACCGGAGAAAAACGGCAACTTCCCCAGAAAACCAAAAAATCAAGGCTCCTTTTGGTTTCACATGCTGGTCTTCGCCATCTCCGGGCTCAGAAAATCCTCCACCGTCCAACCCGCCATCAGGTCCTCGCCGTTGGCCGTCTGCCCATTACCCGCATGCGCGCCTTGCGCCGCGGCCAGTTCTCCCGCCAGGTAGTTCTCCGTCAGCCCCTTCCGCAACATCTCAAAAGCCTCATCCGGCGTGTCGGCAAACTGGAACAGCTCAAGGTCAGACGGAGAAATCGCCCCCGTGTCCACCAGCGCATCCAGGCTGAACACCTTTTTCCAGTACTCCGACCCGTAAATCACGACCGTAATCTTTTTTGCCAGCTTGTGAGTCTGCGCCAGCGTGAGAATCTCAAACATCTCATCCAGCGTGCCAAATCCGCCGGGAAAAACCACCAGCGCCTTTGACATATACGCGAACCACAGTTTGCGCATGAAGAAGTAGTGAAACTCAAAGTTAAGCGACGGCGTGATGTAGGGGTTGGGCGCCTGCTCAAACGGCAGCCTTATGTTCAATCCGATCGTCTTGCCGCCCGCCTCCCAGGCGCCACGATTGGCGGCTTCCATAATCCCTGGCCCGCCGCCTGAGGTGATCACAAACCTGTGTTTGCGTGAGGGAATCTTGCTGGCCCACTTCGTAAACATGCACGATAGCCGCCGCGCATCCTCGTAGTAGCGCGCCATCTCCACAGCAGCTACGGCGCGCTTCCGTTGCAGATCTGTCGCCGTGCCCGCCGCAATGTCGGGAATACTGGCGGGCTGCTCATGGCTGGGCGCTGCCTGCTGCGAGCCGGTATTTGCCAGCAGTTCCAGCTCGTGATCGGCCTCCTCCCGCCCGCGAAAACGCGCAGAACCGAAAAACACCACCGTGTCCTGAATCTGTTCGCGCCTGAAGCGTGCCAGCGGCTCAAGATACTCGCTCATCACGCGCATCAGCCGCCCATCCGCACTGTTCAGAAAAGCAGGGTTCTCATACGCCAGCGGCGCCTTTGCCAACGGCGGAGGCGCACCATTGCCGGGCAGCCTCGCGGCCGTGCCACCCTCTTGCTTCCCTTTTGCGTCGTCCCCGTCGCTCATCCCTCATCCCTTCCGGCGGTAAAGAATGTCCTGGAGCGCAATCCACAGGTTCAGCAGCCCCAGCCCCGACACCACGCCACGCACCCCTCCATTCGCGGCCAGCGCTGCAAGCTCCGGGTACCGCAAGAAAATCGGGTTCTGGTCCCAGAACACCGGCGACCACGGCGCATAGCACACCGCAAGACCGATATACATCCGCAGCATCACCCGCAGAAGCAGTTCGATCCGCTCAAGCCATCGTGGGATTCGCTGGGGCATGGGCGCCGATGCCCCAACCGCGGCCACCGGTACTGGAATTACTGGCACAGGTCCGACCGGATCACCGGTCAGTGTCGCCGGGCTTACCTCGTACTGGGTCGGTGTGGTTTCCGGCTGCTGAGACATGCTTTTTTGAGCTTCCGCCGCTGTCCTTTCCATCTTGAAAAGGTCAGACGGCAAGGGCCGTACAACCCGGCCCGGCCTTGGACGCCGTAAGGCTACGGTAACACAGCCGGTGTACGCCCAGATGGCGGGGCGCCTGCCACTTCAGAGGCACTCAGGCCTGCCCATCCTGCCCCAATTTTGGCGCTTCGGATCCCTGCGCCGCCTGGAATCCTGAAGCCGGTTAGAACCGGTAGTACACGCCGCCCATCGGCTCGCCCGTCTGTGTCAGCTTGCCCGTCGCCGGATAGATTGAGGAAACATTCGGCGCCTTGTAGAACGTCTCGCGGTACTGGAGCCGGATGCCCAGGTGATCGCCGATGCTGTAATCCAGTCCGCCGCCCCCTACATACGCTCCGCGAATCGAAGTGTTGTTGCCGTAGGGCGTCGCACCCGGAATCGTAATAAAAAAGCCCGTGCCGCCCACGGCGAAGGGCCGCACCCTGCCCATCTGGTGCGACACAATATAGTCGATCGTAAACTCCACCGCATTGCCGCTGATGCTCGTGACAGGATTCGAGCAGGCCAGCAGGCAAGCGCCGGGGGCCGGTGCATACTTCTGGGCCGCCGGATTGAAGTTGACGGCCATCTCGTACCCCACCCAGTTGCTGCGGATCTGCCGCAATTCGATCATCCCGCCGTAGGAGTTCGTCGGAGTCTGCTTCGTGCCGCCGCCGGTCGTTCCGCTGTTAAACGTCGCATAGCCGCTCAATCCCGCATCCGTATCTACCCTGGGTCCCGCAGGCTTCGCCTTGGCCGCGGAATCCTGGCCGTTCGCTGCTGCGCCGGTCAGCGCTGCCATTGCTATCACCATCAGGGTAGTCAGCATCCACTTCATTCGCATCTTCATCTCCGTTTTCATATTCACCGGCGTTGTGCAAGCGCCTTTCAAGGGGTCAGACTCTGGGCCTCGGCCGAGAATCTCTTCCCTGCCCTGTCGTGGCAGAACGCTTGGTGACTGGCTGGAGCGGGGCTCCAGAAATTCTAGCGTCTCCGGCATCGTGCAGTGCGACTATTCGATCCATCCCAGCCCCAAACACGCATCGCCGGAAACCGAGGGACAAAAGCCTTTTCGATTATATCGGCTTTACTTCCCCTATCCGGTCGGCGCACAGGTTAGGCAGGCTTATTTGACGCTCAAAATCCTCCAAGGCAAGCAAGCCCACTAGTTACGCTCGCCCGTTTCCGCGCTATCCTGTCATCACATTCATGAACCCGCGGCCCTTGCGCCTCGTCCTGGCTCCCCTCGCGGGCGCCATTCTCGCACTCTCAATCCACGCCGTAGCCCAGGAGGCCGCGAAGAAGGTGAATCCCTATCCCCAGGACCCCTCCTCCTCCGACTCCCAGCCCACCCGCGCCTGCCACGGCATGGTCGTCACGGTCCACCATCTCGCTTCCGATGCCGGACTCGCCGTCCTGCGCGAGGGGGGCAACGCCGTTGACGCCGCCGTAGCCAGCGCCTTCGCCCTCGCCGTCGTCCACCCCATCGCCGGAAACCTCGGCGGCGGCGGCTTCCTCCTCTTCCGCGAACACACTGGCCGCGCCACCTTCATTGACTTCCGCGAGAAAGCCCCCCTCGCCGCCACTCGAGACATGTACCTCGACGCGCAAGGCGACGTCATTCCCAAAGCCAGCCTCATCGGCTATCGCTCCATCGCCACGCCCGGCTCCGTAGCCGGCCTCACCTACGCAGAAAAGAAATACGGCCACCTCGGCCTTGCCCGCGTCTTGGCCCCCGCCATTCGCATGGCCCGCGAAGGCTTTGTCCTCTCGGCAGAGGAAGCCCATGAACTCACCGATCATGACCTGACCACCTTTCCTGCGTCCCATCGCATCTTTCAGCGCAACGGCGATCTTTACAAGGAAGGCGAAACCTTCCGCCAGCCGGAACTGGCCCGCACCCTCGAACGCATCGCCCACGACCCCGACGATTTCTACCACGGCAAAATGGCCCACGAGCTTATTGACGAACTCAAGCCCAGCGGTTCGCTCCTAACGCTCGAAGACCTCGCCCAATACACCGTGGTTGAGCGCGAACCCGTCGCCGGCACCTTTCACAACTACACAATCCTCAGCGCGCCCCCGCCTTCTTCCGGCGGAATCGTTCTTTTGAGCGCTCTCAACATTCTCGAGGGCTACGATCTTGCCAGCCTCGGCGACCGTTCCCCCGCCGCAATCCATCTCATCGCTGAAGCCTTTCGCCGCGCCTACATGGACCGCGCCGAATATCTCGGCGATCCCGACTACAACCACATCCCCACCGCCGAACTCACTTCAAAGCAATACGCTGCGGCCTGGCGCGCATCCATCAACCCAACCGCCGCCACGCCCAGCGACACACTTGTCCGCCCGGCTGGCTTTCTGCCGCCCGCGCCCACCACCGCCGGCAACCTCCGCGAGTCCAACCACACTACACATCTGTCAGTCGTCGACAAAGAAGGCAACGCCGTCTCCCTCACCACCACGCTCAATGACAACTTCGGCTCCTGCGTCACCGCCGGCAAGCTCGGCATCCTGCTCAACGACGAGATGGACGACTTCGCCGTCAAAATGGGCGTGCCCAATCTTTACGGCCTCATCCAGGGACCGGCCGACGCCATCGCCCCCGGCAAGCGCCCGCTCAGCGCCATGACGCCCACCATCGTCCTTGAAGACGGCCGCCTGCGCTTTGTCCTCGGCTCCCCCGGCGGCTCGCGCATCATCTCCACTGTCACCAACATCTTTCTCTCCGCGGCCGAAGGCAAGCTCAACATCCAGCAGGCCGTTGACGCGCCCCGCTTCCACCACCAGTATCTGCCCGACAAACTTTCCCTCGAAGCCGGCTTCCCGCAGGCCACCCAGGAAGCCCTCCGCGACCTGGGCTACACGCTCGACCTCAGCGAGCCCCACTGGTCCAACGGCGAATGCATTGAGGTCGATCCTGAAACCGGCGAACTCGAAGGCGGCCAGGACCACCGCAGTCACTACGGCAAAGCCGCCGGCTACTAGAGGCCTCGCCTTCCGCTCGAAAACACCTGCTTTTCCCCTTTTCACTCCATCAAAATCAACTCCGCCCGCCAACGGTATTACCCATCCGCCCCGCGCCAAACCGGCGTATTCTGGTTGCGTGCACCAGGCACGGCTCGCCGCAGTTTGAATCGCGGATTCGGAGCGAACCGGTCATGCACAAACGGGCCAATGCACGACCGGCTCTCATCGGAATTCCTGCGCGCAATACGCAAGCGTCCCCCTGACCGCAGGCCGATTCTTAAGCAGCACCCTTTCTCAGTCGTGCGTTGTTAAAGCCGGCGATTTCTCATATGAAATCGCCGGCTCTCGACGCTGCTTCCAGCTCCTCCGCTTTCTTCCACACAAAATTCATCGTCCTGACCCAACCTGCGCAACCCCCATCACGTCGCAAGATGTTGCAACGGTGAGACAATGGCCCTAGAGCCTCGGTAAGTTACTCAACCCCGGCCAGTACGAGGGACCTCGTCACCATGCTCCGTGTTCTCTCCACACATGTTTTCCTCAATCAACGCCTGCATCCGGGACTCCTGGATCTGGCCGCCCACTCGGGCGCACAGGCCGTTGAAATCTTTGCCGCCCGCCAGCATTTCGACTACACCAGCCGCGAGCACGTGGCCGAGCTAGGCGCATGGTTCGCCTCAAACACGCTTGAACCCTTCTCCATGCACGCCCCGCTCTATCCCGATCGCGAAATGGGCCGCGCCGGCGCGCTTGCCGTCAACGTGCTGCATCCTGAGAAGTCGCGCCGCATCGACGCCATGGACGAAATCAAGCGCGCGCTTGAAGCCGCCGAGCACATTCCCTTCCGCAATCTCGTTGTCCATCTCGGCGAGCGCACTGACGTCTTGTCGCCCCGCACCATCGAGCACGGACTCACGGCTCTCGAACATCTCGATGCCTTTGCCCGTCCTCTGGGCGTGCGCGTGCTCGTTGAGAATCTCCTCAGCGAGGCCACCACCCCCGAGCACCTCGTCATGATTCTCGACATGGGGCATCTCGCGCACATCGGCCTCTGCCTCGACCTCGGCCACGCCCACATCACCGTTGGCGTTGCCCAGGCTATCGCCTCCATGGGCAGCCGCATCGCTTCCGTCCATGTACACGACAATCACGGATTCAAAGATGAGCACCTCTGGCCCGGCGACGGCACCATCGAATGGCCCGCCACCGTCGAAGCCCTCAAGAACCTCACCGCCCCGCCCGCCACCGTCCTTGAAATCAGCCAGAACCTCAACGAAACCGCCGCCACCATTCCGGCAAAGGTCGAGAAAGCCTTCAACCTCTTCGCATAAAAGGCGCCTGTCATCCAGAGGAGCCCGCCGCGCCGGACGAGTCGAAAGCCTGCCCGCCGTGGCGGGGATCTGCAGTTGCCTTTCGCTCACTCAGGAAAAACACCGGGTGCCCCATCCTTCGCGCACTTTGCAAAGGGTGGGCTCGCAAGCACTCCCCTCCGTGCCCCTGTGATACGATTCGCTCGCCACAAAATGCGGGGGAATCGATACCCATGAACGACCGGGAACCCATCCAGATCATCCGACTCAACAGAAGAGACTTCCTGCGCAATGGCGTGATCGTTGCGTCCGGCTGCGCACTCACTCCGCACACGTTTTCGGAAACGCCGGCCGCCCCAACCCAATCCTGGACCATCGCCAACGACCAAATCTCGAGGACCCTCGCCTTTCATCCCGAGACCGGCCTCTCCACGCGCCAGTTCTCCTCACTCGCCGCGCAAGCTCACTTCATCGGCCCTAATGAAGAGCACCCGGCCCCCGAGTTCTCCTTCCTCTTGAACGGAACCGCCTCCACAGGAACCAACGCGTCGTTCACCTTCATCGACGCCGCCCAACCCAGCGGCAACTCGCTCACCATCCGCCTCCGTCACAAACAACTCCCGCTTGAGCTCTCGGTCGTCCACCGCGTGTACGCAGGCCACCCCGCCATGCGGAAGCACCTGGTGTTCCGAACACCGGCTCCGCTCCGCTCCATCTCTCGCACCTCAACATCGAGTCCCTCAGTCTCGCCCTCGGCCCCGCGAGCGAGCTCACGCTCCTCACGCAATACGGAGCCGTCCCGCGCGAAACCTTCTACACCGGCCGCTCTGAGGATGCATGCCTGCTCGTCGCCAACAGCCTCACCGGCATCGGCGTCGCCATCATTGAGTGAAGTGCCCGGCTACATGAAGCGCACTGAGATCGAGGGCTTCTACGATCCGCACCATGTGCGCATCGGCGTCATGTACGACACCGATCTCATGCCCTTCGAGCGCGCCCTCGCTCCCGGCGAGCAGTTCACCACCGCCGCCGCATCGCTCATCGCCTTTCAAAATGGAGCCGGCTTCAACGATCCTCACTGGCTTCTGCCGTCCTACACCGCGCAGGTCCTCGAGCGCCGCGTTGACGCTGAAGGCCCTCCCTGGATCGTCAACACCTGGGAGCCCTTCAACCGCCATGTCAATCACGATCTGGTTCTCGAGCTCGTCGATGCCGCAGCCGCCATGGGCATGGATATTTTCACCATCGACGACGGCTGGCAGAAGGATTACGGCGAGAACGCCGTCGACCTCGACGCATTCCCCGGCGGCCTCGAGCCGATTCTCGATGCGGTTGAAGCCAAAGGCATGCGCCTCGGCCTATGGGTTCCCCTCGCCGCCGTCGGCACATCCACGGCCGTCTATCGCGAGCATCCTGAATGGGCCGCGCTCGATCAGCAGGGCAAGCCCAAAATCACCGGCACCGCTGCCGGAGCCAAGGGCGTCATGTGCATGGCCACCGCCTATCGCGACGCCGCCGCCGACCGCGTCATCGACGCCATCGAGCGCTTCCGCCTCGCCTACGTCAAGCTCGACCTCACCACTATCTTCAACGCTTATGGCGAAGCGCCCGGCTGCTGGGCCAAGCGGCCACATGCACGGCTCATGGGCTGAATCGCTCAACCTGATTTACGAAGGCATCGCCTACGTCACAGCGAAAATCTATCAGCGCCATCCCGACGTGCTGCTCGATCTCACCTTCGAGCTCTGGGGACAAAAGCACATCATCGATGCCGGCCTGCTCGCCGCCGGCGACCTTGACTGGATGAGCAACGTCGACGACAAGCCAGCCCGATTCCGCCGGCCCGCGCCAGGCACGCCAACTGCTCTATCAGCGCGCCACATCCATGCCTGTCGAAAGCATGCTCATCGGCAACCTGCACGCGGAACTGCCCACCATTCAGGAAACCTTCGCCACTGCCATCGGTTCCGCGCCCGTGCTGCTCGGCGACCTGCGCAAGCTCACCCCCGCCGACCGCGCCTGGTACCACGACAAAATCTCGTGGTTCAAGAAGCTGCGCCGCAGCACAAAAATCAGTGAGAGCTTTTTCCCGCTCGGCAGCTACCAGCAAATTTCAGCAGCCGCATGGGACGGCTTTGCGCGCTTCGACCGCAGCGGCAACGGCGTCATCGCACTCTTCCGCAACAAGTCGCAACGCCATCGAGGCCAATGTGCAGTTACCACTGCTTCCCGCCGGCAACTATTCACTCCGCTCCGTGATCACCGGAAAACAACAGGGCCCAATCACAACCTACGACTGGGCAAGCGGCATTCAAATAACCTTCCCCGACAACGAACCCGTAGAGATTTTAGAAGTCACCGAAACCCGGGGCTAGGAGGCCTTGTCTTCCCTGTTCCCTGTTCCCTGTTCCCTGTTCCCTGTTCCCTGTTCCCTGTCCCCTGCCTTTACCACCCCATCTGCCGTTCCCGCTCCAGAATCAACCCACTGTACTGGTTCATCCGTTCCGGCTTCCGCTTTAGCGGTGCCGGAAGAATCGCGGCCAACCGCACCGCCTCGTCCCGGCTCACATTCCGTGGCGAAGTTCCGTACCAGTTCCGGCACGCCGCATCCGCGCCGTACACACCCGGCCCCCACTCCACCACATTCAGGTAGAGCTCCAGAATCCGCTGCTTGCCCAGCACAAACTCCGCCACCGGCACCAGCGTGAACTCCGCTCCCTTGCGCAAAATCGAACGGTTCGTCCCGAAAAAAAGATTCTTCACTAGTTGCTGAGTAATCGTAGAAGCCCCGCGACGGCGGCCGCCTTCCATATCCTCATCCGCGGCAAGTTGGATCTCATGCCAGTCGAAGCCATGGTGCTGGTAGAAGCGCGCGTCCTCCGCCGCCACCACGGCGTGCTGCAACTGCGGCGAAATCTGGCTCATCGGAACAAAGGTGTAGCGCTCGTGGTACGGCTTCCCGGCCATCAACGCCTGCGCATGCCGCTCCATGTGCACCATCGTCGTCGGCGGATCAATCCACTTCAGACCCACCAGCATCAGCGCGAAGAACAACCACGCAGTAAGCAGGCCCACGCCACACCATCGCGCAATTGTCCCGGCCGTCAGCTTGCGACGAGGCTTTGCGCCCGCAGTCGCATGCGGCTCCGCGCTGGGTTCCTGTGGTGCCTCGGGGATTGTCTCGACAAAATCAGCCACACCTAAGGATAATCGCCGGCACAGGGCCGCCCTTCGAGCTCGCACCTTCGTGCGCTCCCATTACTTTCGTGTGTTGTCACATCTCTCGAGTCGGGGTATGGTTCAAAATACTTCCCGTCCTTCGGAGGACAACTTGCACAACTTATCGAAGATGACCCTCGTAATTTGGGGCACACTCGTTATTGCAGTCGCATCGATTCCAGCCTTGGCTCAACGCAACACCATCACCACTCCATGCGGCTCAACCTTCAACAACAATCAGCCGTCCGCCCCGCGCGGGCTCACTTCCGTCGCAGGCGGAACCATCATTTACGACGCCAATCAAAGCGTCTGCTGGCTTGCCGATGCCAACCTTGCGGGCAATCCGCGAGTCCGGGCGGCAGTCACGCTTTCGCCGCAGAATCCCGATGGGTCCACGCCAGTCATCTACCCCGACGGAACCATGAATTATCAGACCGCGCTCAACTGGGTAGCCGCGCTCAACAATTACAACGGCGGCAAAGGCTGGTTGAACCAGAACACGTGGCAACTGCCCACCAATCCGCCCGTCGACCCAACCTGCTCCTCATCCAACACGGACAACTTCGGCGCGCAGTGTACCGGCAGCGCAATGGGTATTTTGTACGGTGTCGGCCTTGCGCGCACTTACCCTGACAGCACCGCCCCGCTGTTCATCAACTTCGTTTGGCCCTTCTTCAATCTGCATCCCGGGCTCTACTGGACCTCGAACACAGACCCCGAGGCTGGCCAGGTCACATTCTCTTTCAATACGGGGCAGCACGGAGCCAACACCACCAAGTACAACTTCCTGCATGTGCTGCCCGTCACCCACAGCGTGCTTGGCCCCCTGCCGCCGGGCAGAGGAGTCATTCCCTACTTCTTTGGTCCCGGAGCCGGCAAAGCTGTCTATGACACCAACACCGGTCTCTCGTGGACGCTCGACGCAAACCTTCCCGCCCTTAAGAATTTCGGCTTCACAGCCTCAACCACCGTCACGGCAGATAACGCGATGGACCCCAATCCGCCAACAAACGGCGGCACGTTGACGCTGCCCATGATCAACCACGACGGCACAATTTATTTCGACGCTGTCGACCCGAACAGCACGACGCCCGGATGGATCTCCGCCATGAACGTCGCCAAATTCGCGGGCGCCAGCACGTGGGCGCTCCCAAGCGAATCGCAGATTGTCCAACTCTATGCTGATATCGGCGTCACTGTGGGCGACACGCGACTTGAGTGGCCTTTCCCCACCGGTCCCTTCACCCGACTGCAACCCGCCTTCTACTGGGCGTGCCCTCGCCAGGCAGACGCCCCCAGCAACGGCGTGTGCGACCTCACCCAGAACGCACCACAAGATCCTCACTATGCAGGCAACATGGAGTGGAGCTTTAACTTCGACGACGGCTTCGAGGGAACCGACCAGGACGACAAGATGTTCTACGTCATGGTGTACTACCCCATTCAACAAGGGTGCGGAGCCTTCTGCTAAGGATGCAAACGCACCAGGTGCCCCATCCATTTCGCGTTCTTTGCGAAATGGGTGGGAGAGAACCGACTTCCCTTTGACCTTTTTCCGGCCCCTCGTTCCCTCGTTCCCTTGTTCTCTGTTTCCCGCTTTCCCCGGTGCTCACAGGCCCGCAAAACACGCCAGAATGACGTTCAAAGGCCGCGAGTAAGGCCCTAAATGCATTCCTTTGAGCGCAAGAAACGCGCATTGATCATTTTTGGGGTGAATTCTCTGCAAACCACTTGAATTAAATGGGAAATTACTGGGTTTTAAAAAGCTTATTTCACTGAATTTCTGGGTCTGGTATCTCGAAAATCGTAACCATTTGATTCAATATTTCGATCTGTTTCGTAACTATCTAATTGAACATTTCGCGCTGTTTGGGTTGTATGTTTGCGAACGATTAACGTTGTCGAAGTACCACAAATTGTTCCTTTTATCGCCCCGTTCGTGAGCCCCGACATCCGCCCAAAGCGCCTTCAAAAAAATCGCGCTCTGGCCAAACCAGAACTGAGAGCTGAAAGCCGGTGAGGTGTTTTCTATTCCCTATTCCCTGTTCCCTGTCTTCAACAGATGCGCGGCAGCTGCTCGCCGATCTGCGTCGGGATCACGCGATTGGAACCCATCGCCGTGCGCGCAACCAGCATGCCCTTGTGTTGCGACGTCACCTGGCCGATGCGCGCGGCCTCGCGCCCCAGCGGATGCGCACGAAGCAGCGCCAGAACCGTCTCAGCGGCCTCCTCGTCCACAAAGAACACGGCCTTGCCTTCATTCGCAACGTACACAGGATCGAGCCCAAGCAGCTCGCATGCTGACGCCACTTCCGTCCGCACCGGCAAGCTCGCTTCATCAATCACCACGCCCACTTGCGACGATTGCGCAATCTCATTCAGAGTGGAGGCAAGCCCGCCGCGCGTAGGATCGCGCATCGCATGCACCGCGCCGCGCGCCACGTTCAGCACATCGCTGATCATCCCGTTCAACGCCGCGCAGTCCGATCGAATCTGGCTTTCAAACTCCAGTCCCTCGCGCACGCTCATGATCGCCATGCCATGATCGCCAATCGTTCCCGACACCAGTACAGCGTCGCCCGCCTGCGCGCGATGCGGGCCAACTTGAATTCCTTCGCGCACCACGCCAATCCCCGCCGTATTGATGTAGCAACCATCGCCGTGACCGCGCTCCACAACCTTCGTGTCGCCGGTAACAATCTTCACGCCCGCAATCGCAGCGGCCTTCGCCATCGACTCAACAATCGCCGCCAACTGCGCAAGAGGAAAACCTTCTTCAAGAATGAAGCTAGCACTCAGAAAGCGCGGCACCGCGCCAGACACGGCAAGATCGTTCACCGTCCCGTTGACTGCGAGTTCGCCAATGCAGCCGCCGGGAAAAAACAGCGGCTGCACGACAAAGGAATCCGTACTCATCGCAATCTTTCCCGCAGTCACGTCAAGCAGCGCAGCGTCGCCAAGATTCTCAAGCGCTGGATTGCGAAACGCTGGAAGAAAAAGATGCTCCACCAATTCGTTGCCCAGCTTGCCGCCCCCGCCATGGCCCATGACGATCGTGGGATAGCCAACCAGTGGAAGCGGGCACGACCAGTTTGAAAAATCAGGCACGCCAATTTTCAGGAGCTCATTCATGCGCAGCTCCCGTCAGCGCCGACCCAGCACTTGCCAACTCTTCCGCTGAAAGAAAACGTCCATAGTTAAAATAAGCCGCGCATGCCCCCTCGCTCGAGACCATCGTGGCTCCCAGCGGATGGCGCGGGGTGCACTCTTTTCCAAACGCCGCGCACTCAGCCGGCTTGATCGCGCCGCGCAACACATCGCCCGCACGGCAAAGACTCGATTCCGCTGTATGAATGCCACTGATGTGAAATCTTTCTTCAGCATCGAACTCGCGATACGCCTCGCTGAGCTTCCATCCGCTCTTCGGAATGACGCCGATGCCCCGCCACGCGCGATCGCTCACTTCAAAAACTTCGCTAAGCAATTTTTGCGCCGCGCGATTTCCCTCGAACGTCACCACGCGACTGTAGGCATTCTCCACCTCGTGGCGGCCTGCCTCAAGTTGAATGACTACTCGCCGAATGCCATCGAGAAGATCGAGCGGTTCAAAACCGGTGACCACAAGAGGAATGTCATACTTCTCCGCAATTGGCGGATATTCCCAGTAGCCCATCACGCTGCAAACATGTCCGGCCAGCAGAAATCCCTGCACACAGTTGCCAGGCGATTGCAAAATAGCTTCAATGGCCGGCGGCACCAGAACGTGCGAAACCAACACTGAAAAATTCTTGAGCCCCCGCCGCTTCGCCAGGTGGACGCTCATCGCGTTGGCCGGCGCCGTGGTCTCAAAACCAACACCGAAAAAGACAACCTGGCGATCCGGATTGTTCGCCGCCAGTTCCACTGCATCCAGCGGAGAATAGACCACGCGCACATCGCCGCCCGCACCCTTGATCTGAAACAGATCCGCATCTGTTCCGGGCACACGCAGCATGTCGCCAAACGAGCAGAAGATCACACCCGGCTGCGCCGCAATGGCCAGCGCCTTGTCAATCAGCTCCAGCGGGGTTACGCACACCGGACAGCCGGGACCGTGAATCATCTCGATGCCTGCCGGCAACATCTGGTCGATGCCATTCCTGATGATGGAGTGCGTCTGGCCGCCGCAGACTTCCATGATCTTCCACGGCCGCGTCGCCACCGAGTGAATCTCGCGCGCTATGCGCTGCGCGATTTCGCCATTGCGAAACTCAGTGAGGTATTTCATTTGCCCCCGCAGCTTCCATCGGGACAGGGGCTTTGCGGAGCCTTCGCGGCGCGCGCGAAAGCTTCTTCCTCGCTGGCGAGTTCCTCGTCCAGCAGGCCGAGTGTTCTAAAGTCCTCGAGTGTTTGTTTGGCGGTTTCTTCGTCGATCTTCGAAATCGCAAAACCGACGTGAACAATCGTGTAATCGCCCACTTCGACTTCGGGCACGTAGTCAAGACACACATTCTTGACCACACCGCCGAAGTTGACGCGGCCGACTCGGATCATTCCGTCAAAAGAAATTGTTTCGACTTTTCCAGGAATAGCAAGGCACATGGCAACTACCTTATACTCCGGCAGTAATACCATGTTTTGTGATTTAAATCACACGATGCAGCCCGCAGACACCCAAACCAAAAGAATCTGAGGTTTAGTCGGAGACCATCACTTCGCCGGGAACGATCGGCCGGGTCCGTGGGAGCCGTCCACGCCAGGCAATCAGACCCATGATCAAGAGCGATGTCGCGAATACGAGGAACTTGATCTGGCTTCCTTCCTGGGTTGGCCCAATAGCGGAAGGCAGCAACTTCCACACAATCAGGAGGACCGTCTGGGAGATAGAGACTGCCCAGACCGAGCCGTAGAAGTAGCGTCTCTCATTGCCTTCACCCCTGGTTGAGGGTCCTACGCGGGGCAGTTTGCCCATGAGGCCAAGGAACAGAATGAACGCGCAAAGAGGCGAGTAGGCGTAGGTATAAATCTCTTTCATGCGCCATTCGCCCGTCAGCGAGGCGATGGCCAAGCCGGTCAGATTGAGAAGTGCGAAGCTGATGACGGCGTTCCATGCAAAGGTGTAACAAATTTTGCGATAGAGGGGATTGGGCTTGTCCTCGTCAAAGCGCAGGATGTAGGGACGACGTTCGACGCCCGGCAGTTGGCCATTGAGGCCGGCAATGGCCGTTCCGACCAGCACGATGCCAAGCCAGGTGGCGTTGCCCCACGAGAATCCATGGGCAAACATGCTGAAAACGAGGGGCCCGGGGGCCAGGAAAAAGACAAAAATCCAGATCGGCAGGTGCAAAACACGGTAGAGACGCGTGTTTCGCTCACGGATTTTCCGCTCCTGCGCGTATTCAATCTTTCCGTTGTAACGCATGGCCATGAGTTTCTCAGAGCCGAGAGGCCTCAGTCAACCCGGTAAGTTGCCTTGAAAGGGTCAGGATGTACGCGCCCCTATAATGAAAAGGGGGCCGAACGGAAATCTCGCTTGAGTATTCGGGTTCCAAAGATCGTTCTTTTGAGGGGTTTATGGCCGCACTGATTGAAGCCATCACTGTGAAGCGCAAGATGTATTTTGAGTTCGAAAACACTCCTTATTACTGCATGGAGGCAGAAGTCTCAACGCCCACGGCGCGAGGCGGGCAGACGCTGGTCCGCTTGAAGATGCGCAACCTGCTGACGCGGGCGGTCTTTGACAAGACCTTCAAGGCCGGTGACCGGTTCAAGGAGCCGGATCTGGAGACCGTCGAGGCCTCTTATCTTTACAGCGATGGAGACGGATCCTATTTTCTCGACCAGGAGAGCTTTGAGACGCACGCCTTATCAAACCAGATGATGGGCGATGCGCTGGATTTCCTGGTGGAAGGCGCAGTGATTCAACTGCATAAGTTCAATGGGAACCCAATTGGCCTTTTGTTACCAGAGAAGGTGGAACTGACGGTTGCCTACACCGAACCTGGCGCACGCGGAGACACAAGTGGAAATGTGACCAAGCTGGCTCGCCTTGAAACAGGCCTTGAGATCAAGGCTCCTCTTTATATTGAGGAAGGCGAAAAGGTGAAGGTGTATACAGAAACGCGCGAGTTTGCGGGACGGGCCTGAACGACAGACCCTCGCACACTACTCGACTGTGACTGATTTGGCCAGGTTTCTCGGCTGGTCCACATCGCAGCCGCGACGAACGGCGATGTAGTAGGCCAGCAACTGTAGAGGAACGATCTCAATCAGCGGCGACAGCAACTCGATGGCCGGCGGAATGAAGATCACGTGCTCAACGAGAGTTCCGATGGTTGTGTCACCATCAGTGGCAACGGCGATGACGCGGCCTGAGCGCGCAGTGACTTCCTGAATGTTTGAAAGCGTTTTTTCGTAACGAAGTTTTGAAGCAGGATCTGATTCGTCGCGCGTGGCGAGAACCACCACGGGAAGAGTTTCGTCGATGAGGGCGTTAGGGCCGTGCTTCATTTCGCCGGCCGGATAGCCTTCGGCGTGGATGTAGGAGATTTCCTTCAACTTCAATGCGCCCTCAAGCGCAATGGGAAAATGAATGCCGCGGCCGAGATAGAGGAAGTCGCGTGCCGTGGAGAAGCTGGCGGCCAGCTGCTCGCATTGCGCTGAGCACCCGCGCAGAACTTCTTCAATCTTGGCAGGAATGCGGCTGAGTTCCTCAATCAGCGCGATGGACTGTTCCTTGTCGAGCCTGCCGCGCAATTGGCCGAGCTTGAGCGCAAGCAAGAACAGAGCCGTGAGCTGGGCGGTGAACGCCTTTGTGGAGGCCACGCCAATTTCCGGGCCCGCATGAGTATAGATAGCGCCGTGCGCTTCGCGGGCCACCATGGCATCCACCACATTGCAGATGGCCACGGTCTTTGAGCCGAGCGTGATCATCTCGCGCTGTGCGGCAAGCGTGTCTGCGGTTTCGCCGGACTGGGTGATGAGCAGGCCAAGCGCGTTGCGATCGGGAATGGGATTGCGATAGCGATATTCGCTGGCGTAATCCACATCGACAGGCAGGCGCGCGAGGCGCTCGATCATGTATTTGCCGGTGAGCGCGGAGTGCCAACTGGTGCCGCAGGCAGCGATGTTGATGCTGGACGCGAGCGCGAGTTCGTCGTCGGCGATCTTCATTTCGCCCAGGTAAACCTTGCCTGAATCAAGGGAGACGCGGCCGAGCGTGGTGTCCGTAATGGCGCGGGGTTGCTCCCAGATTTCTTTGAGCATGAAATGTTTGTAGCCGCCTTTTTCCGCCTGGATCGGATCCCAGGAGATGCGGGTGATCTGGCGGTCGATGGGCTTGCCGTCAAAGTCAGTAAGTTCGACGCCGGCGAGAGTGAGGATGGCCATGTCGCCGTCGGCGAGGAAATAAATATTGCGGGTGTGATGAAGAATTCCGGGAACGTCAGAGGCGACGAAGGACTCGCCTTCGCCTACGCCGATGACGACGGGGGGGCCGAAGCGCGCGGCGACAATCTTGTCAGGCTCGGCGGCGGAGAGAACGCCAAGAGCAAAAGCGCCGGTGAGATGTTTGACGGCGCGGCGGACGGCAACTTCAAGCGGGATGGTTTCACCGGCTGCTGTGGCGTCGTTCTGGACCTGTTCGATGAGGTGGGCAATGATCTCTGTGTCCGTTTCGGTGACGAACTTGTGGCCCTTCGCGGTGAGCTCGCGCTTGAGCTCCAAATAGTTCTCAACAATACCGTTATGCACGACGACGATGCGGCCTGTGCAGTCGCGGTGGGGATGGGCGTTCTCTTCCGTGGGGCGGCCGTGCGTGGCCCAGCGGGTGTGGCCGATGCCGAAGGTGCCGTTGAGAGGATGGTCGCGCAGGACTTCTTCGAGGTTGCCGAGCTTGCCCGGAGCGCGGCGCAGATCGAGCGTGGTGCTCGAGGGACTGCCGACGGCGATGCCTGCCGAGTCGTAACCGCGGTACTCGAGGCGCCTTAGCCCCTCGATGATGACAGGAACGACCTTCTTTTTACCGACGTAACCGACAATGCCGCACATGCAGCGATTCTAAGCGACTTGCGGCCTGACGGCTGTGACACAAAGGTGGAGGAGAACAGCACGATGTGGGAATGGGAGCGGGGAGACTTTTCAGCTCTCCGTTTTGGTCTTGCAGAAACCGAATTTGTTTTGAGAGGGGTTTTGGCGGTGAGGGGGCTCACAACGCCGCGATTAAATATAACCATTTGTGGTACTTCGACAACGTTAGATGTTGGCATTCATACAACCCAAACCATTCGAAATGTTCGCTAAAGTGGTTACGAAATACGTCGAAATACTTAACTCACGTGTTGCGATTTTCGAGATACTTGACCTGGAAATTGTGTGAAATGAGCTTTTAAAAACCTAGTAATTTCCCGTTTAATTGAAGTGCTTCGACGAGAATTTCCCGACAAAATGCTAAATGCGTGTTTTTGCGATTAAAAGAATGCATTTTGCGCCCTTTTCGCGCTGTTTTGAGGTCATTTTGACGTGTTTTTGCGAGCCGAAATTGAGGCTTTTAGCTCCCAGTCTCTCAGTTTGGCGTCGTTCATTCCCTGGTCCCTCTGCCGCGGTGAACGAGGGATCTGGAACGCCCGGTTCAAGCTTGTGTCTTGAGTAACACAAGCGTGTACGCGGCTCACGCCGCGTACACGGACTTTCAAGTTCTTTTGGGCGGGGTTGCGGCGCGGCGGAAGCCTTGTTGCTGATTAAAACGAAATGGCACGGCCCAGCGCAATTAAATGTCGCTGTCGATGGCCGCTTCGGTGCACTGGGAAATCGCCACCGGATTCGATCGAATGACGCCGGGGGACACGCTGTTTACTGAGTCGTAGTTTCCGAGTAGGCGACCAACCACTCGTAACGGAACAACAGCCGTCTGGAATCTGAGATAATCGGCTGAATTAGCTCGATAACCTCGCCTGGGGGAGTATCACCATGAGCGATCTTGCCTCGCCTTCAATTGCCTCTGAGCCTGTGTACCTAGAACTGACCTTTAGGCGCCTAATGTGCATTTGGTGGGCATATTTCTGGAGACACATGCTCTATGGTGCGCCTCTTGTAATCATTGTCGGATTCCTCGAAGGATTGGCTGGGCTTGGAGGGAATCACCTGTTGTTATCTTTGAGCGCCGCTGTGGTGATGGCTGCAGTGTCAATGGTTGTGTTGGGAGTTGTCCTGCACCAACAATTTCGCCATTTTTCTATTCGGATTGTGGCGTCCCCACGCCAGAGCACAACTGCTTGAAAAAATCGCCGATGCGCTCATTCACGGCATTCCGGGAGAGTCACCGGCTACTCATCAGTTGCTTTTTAGTAAATTTCAAGGCGACTACTGACCCGCTTACTCCCGACCTTGGTTCATCTGCAGTTTTCGGAAACAGGCAGAAGCTTGCCGTTCGGCGATCTCCTGGTTGCTTTGAGGGGGGTGACGTGGGCGTTCTTCTATCCCAGGTCCCTCCGCCGCGGCGGACGAGAGACCTCCGCCCCACGGACATGGACCCGTCTGCGGGGATCCCGGGAACCTGGGGCACGCGCCACTATGATCAACCCGACGCCGTTTCCAACTCCTCTTCGTGACATCGGCTCGTGTGGCGTCTAGAATTGCCGAGTCTCATTAGTCACACAACTACCTGGAGCTCGCCAATGCGTCGCAATCTTTATCTGCTTATGCTGTGTGTTGTAACGCTCGCCGTACAGAATCACGCACAAACGACACAGACAAATAGAACGCAAGCTTCCGCGGCTGCAGGCCCTCGCATCGAGATGCGGCTCCGCGACGGATGGCGCTTCAGGCTGGGCCCGGAATCTGCGACGGAGCTCGAAGCCGCGCCGGATGCGACATGGACAACCGTGAGCGTGCCGCATACCTGGAACCGGGTGGGCTACTACAAGGACGACCCCGCATCTCACATCAACACAGCGCAGAACGTGGTGACTACGCAGGGCGTTGGCTGGTACAAGCTTGTCTTCACGCCTCCCGCAAACGCTGCGGGTATGGAAAGCTTTCTGCAGTTTGACGCAGCAAGTCGAATCGCAACTGTCTGGTTGAACGGAACCCTGCTCGGCACGCACCGGGGAGGCTTCTCGCGCTTTCGCCTGGACAGCACGGCAGCACTGAAGCCTGGCCAGGAGAACTCGCTTACGGTGAAGGTGGACAACACCAAGCCCGCACTGGGAAGCTCGACGGCCGACGTGTTGCCGCTTACGGGAGACTTCTTTGTGTACGGCGGTTTGTATCGTCCGGTGAGCCTTGTCTTCACCCGGAAGATGCACCTCGATTTGATGGACTACGGCTCCTCCGGCGTCTATGCAAAGACGGCCTCCATCGCTTCAACGGGAGCACAACTGCAGGTGCGCGCGCGGGTGCGCAACGACAGCGAGCAGAGTGGCGCGGTTATGCTCCGAATCCTGCTCGTTGACGCACAGGGCAAGGTTGCAGCAAAACAAGAGCAGTCTGTCACCGTGGCTCCAGCAAGCGTGGAAGAGCGCACCGCGAACTTGGCAGTGCCGCATCCGCATCTCTGGCAGGGCGTGGAGGATCCTTATCTCTACCACCTGGTGGTGGAACTCTCAAACAAGCCCTCCCAGCTGGTCGATCGTGTCACCATTCCTTTCGGTATTAGACAGGTTCACTTCGATCCGGACAATGGACTGTTCCTCAACGGAAAACACGTGGCAGTCCACGGCGTGGGTTATCACCAGGATCGCGAAGGCAAGGGTTGGGCGTCGGAACCGGAAGACGTTGCTGCGGACGAGGCGATGATGCGTGAGATGGGGGTGACCGGCATTCGCCTGACCCACTACCAGCACGGCCAGCCGATTCACGACCTGGCAGACCGCGACGGACTTGTGCTCTGGGACGAGATACCACTGGTAAGCCAGTGGACGTTGGGCGATAGCTTGCAACCAACGGATGCGCTTCGTGAGAACGCGCGGCAGCAACTACGGGAGCAGATCGCGCAGAACTACAATCACCCCGCCGTCATCACCTGGTCCATCGGCAACGAGATTGATTTTGGAAACAGCATGCCTATGTTTGTCGGGAGCAGGAGAGGCACTCCAGACCCGCTGCCCTTGCTGAAAGAGTTGAATCAGTTGGCGCACGAGCTGGACCCCGACCGGCCCACAACGCTGGCCACCTGCTGTGAGGCGCGAAGTTCCGGGCCCAACACCACGGTGCCCATCACAGCCGCGGTCACTGACCTGTCGGGTGCGAACCGCTACTACGGCTGGTACTACGACAAGCCTTCGGACCTTGGCCCACATCTTGACGTCCTGCACCACACGCGGCCCTCGCAACCCATGGCGGTCACGGAATACGGCGCTGGTGGTGCTATTTCACTGCACTCTGACAATGCGCTGGGTGGCGCGGAGTCGCGCAACCGGCCGCAGGCGGAAGAATACGAGTCCTACATTCACGAGCAGAACTGGGCCACGCTGCGCAGCAAACCGTATCTTTGGGGCACGTTTCTCTGGAACTCCTTCGACTTTTCAACCACCACGCGCAGCGAAGGCAACTCCCAGGACATCAATACCAAGGGCATCGTGACCTTTGACCACAAGCATAGGAAGGATGCGTACTTCTTTTACAAGGCCAACTGGACGAAGACGCCAACCGTCCACATCAACTCCAGCCTCTATACCGAGCGAGCCTACCGGACCGCCGATGTGCGGGTGTACAGCAACGCGCCGAAAACCTCGCTGAGAGTAAATGGAAAGCTCGTTGGAGTACTTGCAGACTGCCCGGATCGCATCTGCGTCTGGAATGGTGTGGTGCTAAGCCCCGGCGCGAACAACGTTGTTGCGACTGGCACGTTCCCCAAAGGAGATGTCGAGGATAACGTGCAGTGGCATCTTTCCGACGCGGCCGCGAAGAGCACCTTGATTGATTGCGGCGCGCTGGTTGCCGGCGCAAGCCCGGACAAACGCTTTGGCTCGGATACGTTCTTCGAAGGCGGCACGGCGCAGATGATCTCCGGCCCTGGAAATGGGTTCAGAGCTCCAGCTCCAGTGTCGATTGCCGGGACCACGAGTCCAGAGGTGGCGGCCACTTACCGCACAGGAACAGTTCACCTATCGAATTCCGGCGGCTGACGGTCCGCACAGCGTAGTCCTCACGTTTGTTGAGCCGTCACTCCATGCCGGCGACCGCATCTTCGATGTTTTTGCGAATGGGCAGAAGGTTCTGACCAATGTGGATGTGGCAGCCGCCGCAGGATCTGCGCTGACCGCATATCAACAGCATTTCGATGTGAACGCCAGGGATGGCATGGTGATTCTCGAGTTCAAGCCGACCAAAGGGGACGCGATCGTTTCAGCGATTGAGGTGGAATAGCGTCGCAAGTGGACCGGTCCTGTTCCACCTTCTGACGGGGATCTGCGTCTCGTTGATCTCGGCCAGTCTCAGTCAGTCTATCCGCCTGGTACAAACCAGTCTTGCGTGTTCATCCGAATTTAGTCCCGGTAACACCTCAGCGTCCGGGACCTTTTCTGGAGTGATGATCGAGCGCCAAGAGGCAGAACTCAGGGCTGCGGGAGAGTGACCGGCAATCCTTCCCTAGTCCGAAGTCAGGCTTTTCCCGGGTCTCAGAGAATCACAATCTCAGATTAGGTTTGGAAAGCTGATTTAAACGAGGAGACCATTACGTCAACCA
Source organism: uncultured Acidobacteriaceae bacterium (assembly GCA_963820245.1). GTDB lineage: Bacteria > Acidobacteriota > Terriglobia > Terriglobales > Acidobacteriaceae > Telmatobacter. The sequence goes on from CAWFZC010000007.1 coordinate 255,679, forward strand.
CGCGTAAATCGTGAACCCGACCAATACCAAGAAAGAAAGGATCAAGATGGCCCAGAAGTCAGCCCATTGACGTCGCTTGGTCTCCTTGGTGACCCTTCCTCCCTGAAATGCTCCTGCCCAACCACCCGCCAAGAATCTCCAAAGGACTGCAACAATCGGCGGAACGATCAAGTCCCATAGGATTAGCTGGGAAATCGGCAGTGAGCCTGGTCGCACGCGTTGTTTTCCTTCTCAGCATTGAATCACACCGTCAATGTGGTTCCGGTTGACCGCCTACTCGGAATGTATGGTCCGCCGCCGTTTTGCAAGCGAAAAATGCAGATGACAGAATTGGTCTGCGCGAATGTATTCGGCCTTTGTTGGAGTAGCGAACTCCTGGCCTGAATGGAATGCGCTGCGCCCTCGTCCTATTTAGTTACGCTGCCTTTTAAGGCATTTTCCGAGTACAGGTTTTCGGGAGCGCCGGGATCGACCGTTTTTGCCATCTCATGTTTCGCCAGCAAACCTGGCAGGAATCTCAAACTCAGACCGTCGCCGTTGGGCTGCGAATGTGGGAATCGCGGAGCGATTTCCAAGCCTGGCGCCTTTGCCAGGCGTCATTTGCAGGCCATCAGGCTGCGATCGCTGGTACTGACGGTGGGCGATAAGCTTCTCCTTTGAACAAAACCGCCCAGGCCATGCGCGCCATCTTGTTGGCTAGTGCTACTGTCGCCACCTGCTTGCGCTTGCGTGCGGTGAGATGAGATAGCCACGTACTCAAGCCGGCAGATTGTTTGGTGCTCTGCAGCATAACGGAATGCGCTCCTTGCACGAACAGTTTTCGCAGGTATTTGTTTCCTCGTCTGCTGGTGCCGGTGAGTTTTTGCTTGCCGCCCGTGGAGTGCTCTCCTGGCACGACTCCCAGCCAGGCAGAAAATCCGCGGCCCTTCTTGAAGGCTGCACCGTTGCCGATGGCTGCGACCGTGGCGGTAGCAGTGATCGGCCCGATTCCCGGGATCGCGACCAGGCGCCTGCACTGCTCAAGTTCGCCGCAGATGCGTGCGATCAGCTTGTCGGTTTCCTCGATCTGCCCGTGCAGATACTGCATCTCCGACCGCAGCTGGGTCAGAAGGACTCGTAATGCGCCGGACAACTTGTTGTCCGGGTCTTCCAGGATACCGGGCAGAGACTCCTCAATATGGATCCGTCCCTTCCTAATCGTGATACCACGCTCGAGCAGCATGCCGCGGATCTGGTTGATCACCGCGGTGCGCCGCACTACCCAACGCTCGCGCACTCTGTGCAGCGACTGCAGGTCCAGCTGGTCATCGGTCTTGATCGGCACGAATCGCATCGTCGGGCGGGTTACAGCCTCGGCACACGCTTCGGCATCGATGTAGTCGTTCTTGTTCGTCTTCACGTACGGCTTCACATACTGTGCCGGCATCAGCCTTGCATCATGCCCCTGTTCTCGCAGAGCACGGCCGAGAAAATGAGCGCCTCCGCAGGCCTCCATGCCGATCAAGCATCCACGAATGTTCGAGGTGAAACGCAGCAACTGAGTCCGCGAGCCCTTCTTGCGAACCACAACTTCGCCCCGTGCGTTGACGCCTACAAAGTGAAACACCGTCTTCCCTAAATCGATACCAATCGTACAAATCTCCATGGAACACCTCCTGTTCGTCTCCTCTTATACTCCCGTGGAGGTTAAGGCGGCGGACCATGCCAGTAGTTACTGGCTGAGCGACCCGCGCGACCTCAGCGTTGAGGATGCCGCCTCCATTTGAACTAAAGGTGATGGGGAGGCGGCATTAGCGCGGCTTGCGCCGCGTAGACGAATTTTCAAGTTCTTGTGAGTGGGTTTGCGGCGCGGTTAAAGTCACCCCAGCGACGAAGACCTGGCGCCGGGCCCCCCCCGAGAACCGCGCCCTTTCAAAGCAACTTCTATTACTGATCTTGCGACACGACTGAAGCCATGCCCTGTTACAAAGCTCGACACGGAGTTCTCTGAGGTCCCCGGTCTCAGAAACGAGACCGGGGGCACCCAGCGGCTAGACCTGGCGCAAGGACTCTGCTGCGCGCAAGGCAAGGCCGTGGGCGACGGAGGTAAATTCATTTCCACCACGAATGCGGTCGTTGCCGAAACGGGACTCGAAGATGCTGCGGACGGCGGGTACGAATGAACTGCCACCGGTGAGAAAAACGCGGTCCACATCGCGTGGATCGATGCCGGAGGTTTTGAGCAGGCCGTCAATCGAATGCTCTATGGCCTGCAAGTCATCGTTGATCCAGGACTCAAATTCACGGCGCGTGACCGGGATGCGCAGGTCGATGTTCGCCAAGCCGGGGCTGCCGTCGTGAAAGCGAAACTCGGCACTATGGCTGCGCGACAGTTCGAACTTGACCTGCTGCACGGCTTGATGAAGCTGGTAGCCGAGGTCTTCATCGATGAGCGCGATCAAGGCTTGGATCTTCTCCGGTTCCAAGGCTCGAATACGCGCGCTCTTGAGAATTTCGCGGACGTTGTTGGTGCGCAGGAATGAGAGATGGTGCCAGCGCTCGAGGTTGGCGTAGATCCATGCTGGAACAGCCGGGAGCACCTTATTGAGCGAACGAGCATCAGAGTTTGAACCGAGCGCAGGCGAGACGAGCTTGCGCACGATGCGTGCATCGAAGGCGTCGCCTGCAAGCCCGACTCCGCTGTTGCCAAGCAAATCCTGGGGAGTGCGTCCGCGACGACGCACGCCTGGACCGACGCGAAGAAGCGAGAAGTCGCTGGTGCCGCCGCCAAAGTCGCCGATGAGAATCAGCTCGTCGTGGTCAAGCGTCGACTCGTAGGCGCAAGCGGCAGCGACCGGCTCCATTTCGAAATCGACACGCTCGAATCCCGCAGCCGCAAATGCCTCCCTGAGCCGCGCGACAGCAAAGGCGTCGTCCTCTGGCGATTCTGAGCCGACGAAGCGAACGGGGCGGCCCACCATTGCATAGTGAATTGGCTTCTCGAACTGCTTTGCCGCATGTTTGCGGATATCTGAGAGCATGCGTGCGATCAAGTCTTCAAGCTTGTAGCGGCGGCCAAAGACTTCAGTCCCGGTAAGCGAGCGGCTGGAAAGGTGAGACTTGAGCGACTGGATGAGGCGGCCCTTTTCCTCGGCCTGGAGATAACGCTCAATGGCGGCGGGTCCGGTGAGGCCATGGGTTTTGCGAAGGCCGCTTTCCGACTTGGATTGTTCAAGATAAAGCACTGAGCGAAACGACTCCACCGCAGCCCCGAGCGATGGGAACGAAGCAAGCTGGACCTCGGACCGCTCATTCAAAAGCGCGACAGAACTGTTGGTGGTGCCGAAATCGAATCCAATGGCTTCCGGCTGGTTTTTGGTTGCTGGCATCCGCTCTATTCTCTCGCAGAGGGGCGAGCGATGAGGGAGTTGATGGGACGGTGGTTGGTCGGCGGGCAGTTGCTGGTTGAGCGAGATCCGCATGGGGGATGCTGCGTCGGTGTAAGGGCTGCGGGGAGATGGGCGTTCACGCGGCTTGCGCCGCGTGCACGATTTTTCAAATTCCTGTGGGTGGGATTGCGGCGCGGTTAAAACCGCGCCCCTTCAAGAGCGGCGGCTTTGCCAACGGTTTGTATGCTAGAATTCCGGGTTCCCCAGAAATGAGGTTTCTGTGCGCACCGATCTCGCGGTTCGTGCTATTCACATTGGGCAGATGCGCGTGGACGTGCATGTGAGAGAAGAGATTCTGAAGATGGACTATCCTGCCGGAGGCGGCGCAAATCCGACACCGCTCGAGGTGTTGATGGCGAGCCTTGCAGCCTGCGCCGCAAACACGCTCAATCTTGTGCTGAGCCGCAGGATGGGCGCGACGATCGAGTTGCTTGAGGTGGAAGCCAGGGCGGAGCGGCGGGGGGAGCATCCCACAGTTCTGACTGCGATTGAACTGGTGTATCACCTGCGCGGCCACCTGGGCGAGAAGAGTCTGACGGTGGAGATGGTGAATGGGGCCGTGCGCGTGGCAGAAGACCAGCTTTGCCCGGTTCTGAACATGTTGCGGCCGGGGACGCAGATCAGTTCCACATGGCAGATGGACTGAGGCAACCGCAGATCCCTCGGCTTCGCTCGGGATGACAAATCTTTGAGTGGAGCTCGGACGGCAAAAAAACAATTAACTTCCACAACCGCATCGTCCTGTACACTGCGCTTGGTCAGGCTTTCCCCAGAGTCTTGCTGACCAGGGCCCTGCTAACCCTACCTGAGCAGTGGCTGGGCTTTGAGCAGAGTTCTACCCAAATCACAACAGGAGATCGAAACGATGAGCAAGAGATTTTGGTGTGCCTTCACAGGGTTGTGTTCGCTGTTGGTGTTGACGGTGTGCGTGGCGCCTGCAGGCGCGCAGATGCCGGAAGTGAAACCTAAACCGCCGATGTACTCGTATATAGCGAACTGGCAGTTTCCCCGTGCGAGTTTTGCGGAGGTAGACAAGATGCTTGCGGGCGGCAACCCTGCCCTGGGCAAGGCGTATGCCGACGGGACCCTTGTGGGCTACGGACACGACAAAAACCTGGTCCACACGCCGGACGGCGACACCCATGACACCTGGTGGTCGGCCATGTCGATTGCGGGGCTGATGAAGGCGCTGAGCGCGGTGAGCGCGACGGACATGCCGAATTCCGCGGCCATGACCAGCGCTACCAAGCACTGGGATGAGGTGCTGGCAAGCCGCTACTACAACTGGAAGCCGGGCTCGTATACGGATGCGTATGTTGAAGTGGGGGAATACAAGCTGAAGGCGGACGCTCCGGACGATGCGGTTGCGATGCTGAGCGAGCACCTGGTGGTGCCGTTGCTGGAGAAGCTGCTGGCCGATGGGACCATTCAAGAGTACGAGATTGACGAGCCGGCTCTTCATACCGAGACGCCGGGGATGTTCTTTATTGTTTTTGTGGCGCCGAAAGCGGAAGGGATCGACACGGTGCAGGCGGCGATCCGGGCCGCAGGGAAGGAACATGTGCTGGGGCTGCAGGCGTTTGGCTCCATGGTGGACTTTAGTGCCCACCGCGATGAGCTGGGGATGGGGAGCGGGACGTTCAAGTAGGACATCTACAAGCTTCTAGCTTCTAGCTTCTAGCTTTCAGCGTTTGCCTAGGGTGTGTTCATTCCAGCGCTCAAGGGCGAGGCAGTTCCACCCCGGCACCGTGGGCACCGGTGCTGGTTGCGGACTTAGGTAGAGCGGCGCGGGCCGGAGGCCCGCGCTGCAGCCAGCCTGGAGGCTGGCGCTACGCTCGGTGGAAACGAAAAATCACCCTTAAGAAACAACATGGAGGAACGAAATGAAATTCATGCAGACGTGGACTTTGTTGCCTGGATCAGTGAGAACCGCTGCCGAACAGTTTCTCGCCGGGGGCGGGGGAGAGCCCGAAGGAGTAAAGCTGCTGGGTCGCTGGCATAATGTCGATTGCTCCGGCGGTTTCTCGCTCTACGAATCCGATAACGCCGCCGCTCTTCATCTTGGGGCCGCGAAATGGGCTGACCTGCTTGAACTCAGCCTTGTACCGGTGATTGAAGATGCAGAAGCCGGGCCGAACCTGGTGACTGTGTTCAAGAAGTAGTGCTGATGGGCATTGCCTCAGGGGCTAAAGCCCTGTGGTGAGAGTGAGGGAGTTTGATGTACGGGCTAAAGCCCGTACCCTTCACTCTAAAGCCCGTACCCTTCAGAAGCTGACGGCGCGGGCCGGAGGCCCGCGCGACAGCCAGCCTGGAGGCTGGCGCTACGGCTGAGGATTATTCCTCTATGCGGTACGTGAATTCTTCGATTACGGGGTTGGTGAGGACTTCTTTGGCGATGCGCTCGACCTGGGCGCGGGCAGCGTCCGGGGCGAGGCCTTCCTCTAGAGACAACTGGAAATACTTGCCCTGGCGGACGGAGCTGACGCTGGAGAAGCCGATCTTGCGCAGGGCGTTCTGGATGGTCTGGCCCTGCGGATCCAGGACCGAAGTCTTGGGCGTGACATAGACATGTGCCTTCATTAGCTGTGATTATAGTAGTCAGGCTTGGCTGGAAATAGTTGAAAACCGGGGCAGCTCCCCCATGGAGCGCACTCTACCCCTCAAAGTGGGATTTATCAGGCGGCCTGACAGCCTTTAATTTTGAAAGTGGCTTGACTGGCGGCGGACCCACGCTCCCCAACCCGAAGGAGACGTACATCGAAATGGTGAACTACCTGGAACTGCCGATAGGCGACCGCTGCCCCGAGGTGTTTCGGTGCGTGATCGAGATCCCGCTGGACGGAACGCAGAAATTTGAATACGACAAGCAGTTGCATGTCTTCAAACTGGACCGCAATCTGCATTCGCCGGTGCACTATCCGGGCGACTACGGATTTATTCCGTCGACGCTGAGCGATGACGGCGATCCGCTGGACGTGCTGGTGCTGGTGCCGAGTCCGAGCTTTCCGGGCTGCGTGCAGGAAGTGCGGCCCATCGGGCTGCTGGAGATGATGGATCAGGGCGTGCTGGACGAGAAGGTGCTCGCAGTGGGCAAGAACAATCCGCGGTTCACCAATGTGTGGAACTATACGGACATTTATCCGCACATGCTGAAGGAGATTACCCACTTCTTCGCGATCTACAAGGATCTTGAGGGCAAGCGGGTGGAGATGAAGGGCTGGCGCGATGCAGCGTATGCGCGCGACCGCGTGTTGGTGGCTGCGAAGCAGTTTGAGGATGGCAAGAACAAGCATCACGCGCAGGCGCACGTTGTGAAAAAGAAGTAGGCGGTTGGGAACGAAGAACAAAAGGCCTGTGAACGCTTGCCGGAAGATTCTTCAGGGGGCGTTCACGGGCCTTAGTTTTTTGCGGAGACGGCTGGTTGCTGCCGGCGCGACGGCAGGATGGCTGTTGCCCAATAGAGGATGGGGCCGAGCAGGCCCACGGCGAGGGCGACCAGCAGGGCCGAGGTTGAGCCAATGATGGTTTCGTCGCGGGAGACGAAGAGCGCGTAGGCGATGAGCAGGGCGGGAGCGACGCCGAGCAGACAGGCGAATGTGAAATTGCCGGCCTTGAAGGGACGCGGGAGGGCCGGCTCGCGGACACGGAGAACAGCGAGGGCGGCAAACTCCAGCATCAGGCTTGAGCCGTAGAGAATCAGGTCAATGGAGATGAGGCGCTCGAAGGGGAGCTTGAGTGCCAGAGCCCAGGCCACTCCGCAGACGATGACGCTGACCCAGGGAACGCCGCGGCGATTGCGAAGGGCGAGGACACGCGGGAGCAGCTTGTCCTGCGCCATGGCCATGGGCAAGCGCGTGTAGCTCATGGAGAGCGCGTTGAACATGCCGAGGCCGCAGATGCATCCACCGGCCACGACGGCTGCGGCGAGAACGGATCCCGCGAGGCCGGGGCCACCGAGGTCGCGGGCCGCATTGGCCCAGTCACCGGTGGAGAAGCTGGCGGAGGAGAGTCCGGCGAAGGCAATGGCGGCGAGGGGCAGAATGTAAGTGAAAGCGGTGAGGGCGGCGGCGGCGACCATCGCACGGGGATAATTGCGCTGCGGATTTTCGACTTCCTGAGCAATGGTGGATGCGTTGTCCCAGCCCATGTAGTTCCACATGGCGACGAGGACAGCCGTGGAGAAGGCCGAGCCGGCGCCGAAGCCAGTGGAGGCAGTTGCGGCGTTGGACCAGTGAATAGCGGGGTGAAGCATGAGGCCCTTGACGAAGCCGAGAACGACGAAGAGGGCGAAGGGCGTGAGCAGCAAGATGGAGAACAAGACGGAGCCGTTGCCGACTGCGGGGGCGCCGCGCAGGTTCCAGAGGCTGCACACCAGAACGATGGCAAGCGACCAGGCGTAGGCCCGGCCGCCGGCGGTGAGAGCGGGAGAAAACTTGCCGAGATAGAGAACGAAGATCGAGGGGTAGAGCGCCATGTCAAAGATGCTGGCCGAGAGCGAAAGCCAGCTTTCCTGGTAACCCCAAAAGGGGCCGAGCGCGCGGCGGACCCAGACGTAAAATCCACCTTCTGCGGGAATGGCGGAGGCCAGTTCGCCGATCATGAGGGCGGTGGGCAGGCTCCAGAGCAGGGGAAGGGCGAGGAGGATTGCGATAGCCCAGCCGTATCCGGCTCCGCCGAGGATGTCCTCAATCCCATACGGCCCGCCGGACACCATGAAGTAGGTGGCCGCGATGAGGGGCAGAAGGCGCATCTTGCTGCCGGATGAATTTCGCGGAGAAAACACATTGTGAATCTAACAACAGCAGCTTCGGGGAGAAAGCGGGAAATGCGCGGCGGGCCAAGGCGAGAGGCTGCGTGAGGGACGGGGTACAACGAATTGGGTAGAGAATTGGCGGGGGCCGGGTTTCGAATTCGCGGGATGAGTGGGGAAATCCGCTATAATGCCAACTGGACCCGGAGAGATGGCCGAGTGGCTGAAGGCGGCGGTTTGCTAAACCGTTATAGGGTCAAAAGCTCTATCGGGGGTTCGAATCCCCCTCTCTCCGCCATTGCATGGAGCAGACGCTCGCTGAGCGCTCGCACTAGCCCCCTCCACGTCCAATCCTGAGACAGTTTCGCGGTTGACTGCGAACGCCGCCAGCATTGCATGCGGCGTTCCCTCGCACTTGGCGACTCCCTCTTCAGTGTCTTTGATCGAGCGACTTTGCCGGCGGCAGGGCGCGATTGACCCAAGCCGACACGACACCGGGGCTCATTCGATGCGCAGGGCGCGGACTGGGTCAATGGAGGCTGCGCGCCGCGCTGGAATGATGCCGGCAATGGCAGCTGCAACCACAAGGACTCCAACGGCGATGGCCATGACCGGCACATTGACGCTGGTGATTTCAAAAAGCTGCGACTTGACGTAGCGGACGCAGAAGATCGCTACCGGGATGCCGATGGCGAGGCCGGCGACGGTTTGCAGCATGGCGCCGCGCATCACCATTCCGATGACGCTGCTGCGTGCCGCTCCCAGCGCCATGCGGATGCCGATTTCCGGCGTGCGGCGGACTACGGTAAACGCCGTCACACCGTAAAGGCCGATGGCAGCGAGCAACAGCGCAAGCAAGCCGAAAAGAGTCGTGAGACGCGCGATCAGGCGCTCCTGTATGAAGCGATCGTCAATCTGCTGCTGGAAGGTTTGGAACTTGACGATGGTGAGGTTGGGGTTGATGCTGGCCAAAGTGTCGCCGACGATTTTTTCAAAACCCGGAATGGGTTGTGCAGTTTGAATGATCAGTGCGCCCGCGTACATGGACTGATCTTTGTCGAGGTGATAGTCGGGATCGGCGGAGTTGCCGGCGGGCTGCGTGAGCGGCAGAAAGTACATGGCGTGGTTCTTCCAGCGGACGCTGGTGTAGGTGGTGTCTTCGACCACGCCGACGATCTCATGCGCTCCATCGGTGCCGGGGTGCCTGGGGTCATCAAAGCCGAAGCGATGGCCGATGGGGTTGGTGTTGCCGAAGAACGTCTTGACGAACGCCTGATTGACGACGGCGACGGGCGACGCATTCTGCGTGTCCTGGAGTGTGAAGCCGCGACCCATGATGACATGGGTGCCGACCGAGTCAAAGTACTCCGGCGTGCCCTTTACCCACGATGCGCCCTTGTTCAAATCTGAGGCGCCCTGCACCTTCACGCCCGATCCCCAATTGTTTTCTTCCATAGGCGTGTAGGTGGCAAGGCCGACTTTGACAACGCCGGGGAGGGCATGGAAGCGGTCAACGATAGTTTGGTAAAGAGGCTCTACCTCGGTGTTCTTGTATCCGGCCGCTTGCGGGTTGATGTGGGCGATGTAGCGGTTGGTTGCATCGAGCTTCATGTCAACGTTTTCGGCCTTGCTGAGGCTCTGGGCAAAAAGGCCCGCGGCCACCAACAGGACAAGGGAGAGAGCAGCCTGCACCACAACCAGTGTGCGCTGTACGAAAGATGCTCCGTGGGCGGTAGTACGCGCGTTTGAGCGCAGGGCGTCAGCGGGATGCGCGCGCGCGGCCATGAGCGCGGGGGCCAGGCCAAAAAGGATGCCCGTAACCAGCGAAAGCGCAAACGCAAAGCCGATGACCAGCGGCGAAGGCGAAGCTGTGACGGGCATGTTCTGCTGATTGGGAAAGGCGAGCGCCAGCAACGCCTGGGCTCCCAGATAAGAGACAGCGATTCCGAGCAGGCCGCCCATCACCGAAAGAAGAACGCTTTCTGTGAGTAGCTGGCGCACGATGCGGCTGCGCTGCGCACCAAGTGCCGAGCGGATGGAAAGCTCCGCGCGGCGGCTCATGCCACGCACCAGCAGCAGGTTGGCGATATTGGCGCAGGCGACGAGAAGCACCAGTGCGGCGATCCATTGCAGCAGCTTGAGGTGGTCCTTATATCCATCCTGCATGGCCTGAATGCCGCCGCCGCCGGGCGAGAGCACCACGTGAGTGCGGGGGAGGGCCTTTTGAGCGCGCTGACTTGAAGAAAAAGTTTTGAGCGTCGCGTAATACTGCTTCAGCAGTTCGCTGGCTTTGGTCTGCAGGGCCGGCACTGAAGTTCCCGGTTTGACGCGACCGATGATGTAGGCCCACTGCGTGTCGGGATCAGGAAAATACGGCGCGCCGATAACCGTATCCATCGAATTCATGGGAAGGAAATACTTGGGAGGATTGGTATCGATGCGGTCCCCGTAGAACCCCCTGGGCGCAATGCCAATGATTGTGGCGGGCCTGGTGTTGATGTAGAAGGCGCTTCCAATCACGCTGGGGTCGCCCGCATAATCCTGTTGCCATGCGTCGTAGCTCATGACGGCGGTGATGGGTGCGCCCTTCTGGTCGTCGGCATCCACAAAGAGGCGGCCCGCAGCCGGCGAAAGACCAAAGACGCGGAAGTAGTTTCCGGAGACAAAGGTCGCCATAAAAGACTTCGCCACGGTCTGAGGTCCGGCGCGGCGGACGTTGACGGGGCGCCAGGCGTAGCCGGACTCCATCGCGGCAAGTTCTTCGAACTCCGGCAGAGTTCTTCTTGAACATCTCATAGGTGTCCGTGGCAAAGAGCGAGTAATCCCCTTCGTCGTTCCAGCCGCCGTTGACGCAGCAGTCGTCTTTATCGCCGATGCGAATGAGGGTTTTGGGGATCGGTGACCGGGAGGTTATGGAGCAGGATGGCATTGACCAGAGTGAAGATGGCCGAGTTGGCGCCAATGCCGAGCGCGAGGGTGAGCAGAACGGTAACGGTGAACCCGGGCGTCTTGCGCAATTGGCGGAATGCATAAGCGCGAGATCCTGGCTGCAGTACTCTCATTGCCTGACCTCCACACACTTCGACTTGTGGTCGGAGCAAGCATTTCGCGGGCCACAAAGATTCTGCGCAAGCGACTTGCAATCAATTGGATAGAGATTTCAAGAGGCCTGAGTTGTGTTCACAAACGAGAAAGAGTGTTCAAATTCGGACGCTTTGCGGGGGCTTCGGTGCGGTCGGCAAGGCTTCGATGGACGGCAGCTTTTCCTATCCTTCAACAAGAGACTGAGATCCCGTTGCGTGGTGCCTTGGGCAATCCAAGGGGAGCGGATTAGACAAATGCAGCAGGTCAGCCTCCACTGTGCGGAGATAGCAAGACAGCGAGTCAGCGGTAGCTCATCTGTCAGAGCTGCACCCACGACGACGGTGTACGACCAATGCAGACAGTATCCTCGCCGGGAGTTCGGAGGAAGATGCCAAAGCTCATTTTGGGTCTTCGAGGGAAATCCAGTAGTACCGCCGCCAGCAAAACTTGCAACGCACCGGGCGGAGAGCAAACAAGCCGAGCAGGCCGTCGTACGGACGCAACTCGGCCGGCTTGAATTGAACGGATTTGCAGCAGGGGCACATACGCCGTATACCCAGCACCCTTGGCAGCCAGGTGGGCCAGGTCAACGCTTCAACATTCATGCGAAGCCTCCTTTCGATGGAAGGAAGTCATGCATCACTTCCCGGTTCCGATCCCTGCGCTGGAATGTGCGTCGAGCCATGCAAGCAGACAACGGATGCTGCCCGTGGCCAGGGCCATGCAGGAGTCAGCGGCCCCGTAATAAAGATGGATGGTATCCCCGTCGGCGGCGATGGTCTGGCCGCAGGGAAACACAACACCCTGCACGTCTCCGACGCACTCGTATCGCGCTTCGGGGCCGAACATCCAGGAGTCGCCGCGCTGCAGGCAAACTTCGGGGTGTTCGAGATCGAAGAGCGCCAGGCCCAGGCGATAGATGCTTCCCGAGGCCGTTTGGCGCACGCCGTGGTAGATCGTCAGCCAGCCTTTCGGCGTTTCAATGGGAGGAGAGCAAAGGCCGATCTTGTTGGCATCCCACCAGCCGCCACGCCGCGCTTCGAGGATGACCTTGTGGCTACCCCAATGGCGCAGATCGGGCGAGTACGAGATCCACATGTGAGCGCCGAGTGTGGTGACAGGCCGATGGATGAGAGCCCATCGGCCGTTGAACCTTCGCGGCAAGAGAGCTGCGTCTTTATCTTCGGGCTGCGCGATCACGCCGAATCGCTCAAAGATGCGGAAGTCTTTGGTGAGGGCCAGTGAAACTCCCGGGCCGCCGCGGGCAAACGACGTATAGGCCACCGCGAATTTTTCGAGTTCGGGGACGTAAGTGATGCGCGGGTCTTCGATGCCCCAGATCTCCTCAGGGTAGTCTTGCGGATTGGCCATGAGCGTGGGCTGCGGATCGATCCGCCAGCCATCGACTCCGTTGGCAGAACGCGCGGCGCACAGGTGCGACAACCCGCTGCGATCTTCCACGCGGCAAAGGAGCAGGGTATCTCCGTCGGGCAGGATTACGGCACCGGCGTTGAAGACGCTGTTGATTGGATAGGGCCAGTTTTCCCGGGTGAGAATCGGATTGGCGGTGGAGCGCGTGAACAGCGGGACATCGTTACAAACTTGCAGCATTGCCAATTCCAGAGCTGTAGACTCCGGCGATTCAACGGGAGGGTTGATTGGATTCAAACAAGACACTCATTTCGCGGTTCGCTTCTTCTGCGTTGGTCACTTTCGCTCCCTGCATTTCGAGGAGCGCCATCAAGAAGGAAAGCGTAGACTCCGCCCCCTGGTTTTCGTTGACGCGGTCGGGATGAATGCCGTCGCGGCATCCACCGGTGGTGAGATCGTATAGCGGAACCTGCAGATCGTTTTTGCCGAGGAACCACCGGAAGACAATCTGAGCTTCCTCGCGCCAGCGCTCATCGTGCGTGAGTCTCCAGGCTTCAAGACATGCAGAGATGGTGGCACAGGCTTCCACCGGCTGCTGATCGAAGCGATCCTTCTCAGTGCCCTGGGTGAAGGAACTGTTGGAGCCGATAGGCACAAAGATCTCAGGGCTTTCGCAGTGCTGGGCAGCGACAAGCCATTGGAGCGACTCGATACCCGCCGCCATCATTCTCTTGTTATTGCTGCGGCCACCAGCGAGGATGAGCGCCTGCGGCAGCCTTGCATTCGAATACGACAGGCTCTTCTCAAACCAGCGCCAGGTGTCTGAGTGGCTGCGCTCGTAAATATCGAGCAGGCGATTGGCGAGCATATTGCGCACAATCTGCATGGCCCTGTCGCCCGGGAACCAGTCAAGATAGGCCTGCAAGCCGAGTACGCTGAAAGCCCATGCGCGTGGGCTCGAGAATGTGGACACCGCAGGCACGGCAGCCTGAAAGAGTCTGCCTGCCGCTCCGCGCACTCCCGCATTCCTGGCAAGGCCAAGCACCGATCCAAGGGACCACAGCGCGCGGCCGTGGCTGTCTTCGGAACCAACATCCTCGAGCCACCTGCGATCGTAGCCCAGAAAGTTTCTGAACCTTCCAGTATCGGAATGGAAAGCGAGCCAGAGAAAAGCCAGGTAACGGCGCGACAGGTTGAGATGTTCTCCACGGCGCCCGGACTCGCCCCTCTGATCGAGAAGCGTAGAGACGATGAGGGCGCGCGCATTGTCGTCAGTGGTGTAGCCCTCGCGCGTGTTGGGCACGGAGAAGATGGCGTGCTGCAACATGCCGGTGTCGTCGGTCATGGTCAACAGATGGCCGGTGTTGAGCGGCGGCAGTTCTTCCATGGAAGGAATGGCGTCAACGGCGGTGTCGTCAAGGTGCGTGGCCCGGGGCTGCAATGAGCGCTCGAAGCGCGCGCGCTGAAAGGTGGCCATGTAGGCCCGAGCCGTTTTCGGCCAGGTAGTTCCGCGGGAGTGGAGATAAGCGCGCTTGCGCATGGCATGGCGCTCTGCGTCATTCTCAAGCAGCGCGAGAACCGCTTCAGCAATGGCGCCGGGATTCTCGAATGGAACGAGCACGCCTCGCTTGTCTGCGAGCAGTTCACGGGCGTGCCAGTAGGGTGTGGAGACGATGGCCTTGCCTGCTCCCAGCGCAATGGCCAGCGTGCCCGAGACAACCTGTGCCTCGTGCTTGTAGGGGGTGATGTAAATGTCGGCCGCGCCCACGTGCTCAACCAGTTCTTCAGCGTCGACGAAACGATTGTTGAGAATCAAATTGGAAGAGACGCCAAGTTCCTCGGCCAGCGCGAGAAGACTTTCCCGGTAACGCTCGCCTTCGTGACGACGGATGTGGGGATGCGTAACGCCGGAGACGATATAGACCACGTTGGGGTGGCGCGCAAGAATCGCCGGCAGAGCCCGAATCACATTCTCAATGCCCTTGTTTGGAGAGAGCAGGCCGAAGGTAAGCAGAACAGACTTGCCTTCAGTGCCGAACCGGTCTTTGAAAAAGTTGGGGTCCATGAAGGGCAGATCGGGCACGCCGTGCGGGATCACGTCGATCTTGCTGGCGGGAACCGCATAGACTTCGCGCAGCAGCTCAGCCGCCAGCTCGCTCATGACCACCATGCGGTCAGAGAGCTGTGCGATCTCTTCGAGCACGATACGCTGATTTGCGGCTGGCTCGCGCAGGACTGTGTGCAGCGTGGTCACCAGCGGCATGTTGAGCCTGCGCAGTAAGGCCAGAATGTAGCGCCCTGCGGCTCCGCCATAGATTCCGTATTCATGTTGCAGGCAGACCAGATCGTTGCCATTGAAGTTGAGGAAATCCGCGGCCCGCTCGTAGGAAGCGAGATCTTCCTGGGTCAGTTCGAGACGCACCTGCTCCGGATAGTCGTAGCTCGAATCAGGATCGTTGACGGGAATGGCAAACAGACGCCCCTCGCCGTATTCGGTGGCCAGCGCGGTGCACAAGTCAGTGGTGAACGTAGCAATGCCGCACTCGCGCGGCAGATAGTTTCCTATAAACGCAATGCGCGTGGGCAACGGCAAACTGCACGCCTTTAAGTGGGACGGCGACGACGCCGCGGAAATGGCATTTGGAATCACTTTGACGGGCTTCGCGGAGCGTCGGGCACGATGCTTATGCCGTGGGGCGCGTGCTCATTGATGAAGTCCTCAGTGAAGGCGGCTGGATCGCTCTTCACCTCGGCGTCTGGCGCGGCCGATCCTGCTGCAATGGGCAAAGTAACGGTAAGGATGGGACTGTGCCCCACGCGCCCTAGCGCGGACAAATGATTCTTGACGTCACTTTTCCTGGTGACACTCATGGCAGCTCCAGTCGATCGGTTGTGTGCTTGAACGATGCTCGTCTGGAGCGAAGCCTGGAATGCCGGAGGCGAGGAAAAGAGGAATCCTACTACTAGCTTGAGCATACACCTGAAGCGGGTGGCGTGCCGCTATCCGGCTCGACCGGATGGGAGACTCCGGCTCATTTGCGTACGCGCACGTGTATCAATCTGCTCAGATTGCGCGCGTTCATCGTGCTTACTGATTTGCCTGCGGCTGTGGCAGTCACCGCTCGATCAGAGAGCAGCAGAACCCTCGATCGATATCGTCGGGTTCGTCATTAAAGTCCGCGCTCATTTTGACGGTTCGGTGAGCAGAACCACCTGGCCGAGAAGACCGGAGGAGAGCGGGGCCACTTTGTCCAGATCCTGCATCTGGAATCGATCTCCATATTTCGCGATGAGCGGTTTGAAGTCGTGAGGTGGCTGCGCGGACCACGCGTTGAGAGCCGTGTTGTAGACGTGGATCTCGATGTGATTGCGGCCGGGCTTGAGGAATGTGGTCACGTCGAGCCGGTAGGGCGGATGCCACAGTGCTCCGACGTCGTGGCCATTGAGGTTGACCAGCGCAGCTTCGCGGATGGGCGGATCGAAGTAGGCGTGCATGCCCGGTCCCGGCCGTGTGATGAGCGGATTGGGCAGGCCGTTTGCGGCGAGGACCGGATGTTCCGGTGGAGAATCGGGCGCGCCGGGTAAGGCCTCGCCACCCTTCACTTGAAGATAGACGGGAGTTGCGATGGCGGCGATGGAGAAGTCGCGCGCGTAGACGACCTCGCCGGAATAGTGTGTAGTGGCGGGATCGGCCGTCCAGTCAGTGAGGGTCGGTTGGTTCTCGGATTTTCCAATCGACGTGAAGGTGACTTTCCAATCGTTGCTGAGATCGGCAAGTTGCGCAGTCGGTGCGGCGGGGATGGGTTTGGCGCTCGAAGGGGCAGCAGAGAAGACGAAGACGCGGGACTCGTAAGGGGCGACGTGAATAGGCTGCGCCTCGGCAGATGCAGGTGTGGCTGTGGCGCTGTCCGGATCCCATTGCTCGCCGGATTTGTACTTTGTCGCAAAACCGGCTGCGGTGTCGATGGGGTGGTTGCTGGTGTTAGTGACGAAGTAGATGTCGGCGGCGGGGAGTTTGCGGCGAATGAATCCTAGCTGATCGCGCGCGGAGCTGGCGGAGTCGGGCAGGCGAAAGTCCGGTGCGGCGGCGGAGTGAAGAGCCGCGCCGAGCTCGCTCTCGTTTGCGATCAGAGTTGATTTGTCGGGATCGAAGAGATCTTTGGACAGTTGCAGGTTTGCACCGAGTGGCAGGCCTTCCGCGTCAAGGGACGGCGCGCGGCGGACCGCAATCACCTTGCCTCCTGCAGCAACAAACGCCTGAATTTTTTTCAACGTCACCAAAGGAATGCGATCGGTGGGCGGAAGAACGAGGATCTGATGATTGATGCCGACTTTGTTGATGGCATCCGCGTCGATGAAATCAACGTTGTAGCCCGCAGAGAGAATTGCGGACATGAGTGCCGGCGTGATGAGACTCTGCATGGCTCCCGTGACGGTGACGTGGGCTGGAGCAAAGCCGGCCCAGGCATCGTCTGTGGGGAGCAGGACGGCAACCTGGTTGGCGGGCTCGCCCTGGCGCAGCAGATAGCTGATGCGCGTGATGTATTGAGTGACAGCCGGCATGACCGGATGCCAGGGGTTGTGGTTGTTGAAGACCGCGGCGGCATACAACGACCAACCGGGCTCGCCAACCTGCGGCGGCGAGTAGGGCCATCCGTGGAAGAAGAGAAGATTTTCTCCCATGATGAAGTCGATGTCGGCTTCGGCTTTCATATCAAGGGGCGTAGCGCGGAAGACCGGGGAATGAAGCCAGGTGAAGGTTTCGCCGGAGCTGACGTTGTGGTTGAAGACGTGATTGGCCGAGGTGGCCCAGCGGAGCGTGGAGAAGGCGCGCCACTGCGGACCTTCACCCTCGGCGAGACCAACGAGATTCTGGCTTGAGAAACTTACGGCTGGCTCTCCGTAAGTTTGCGAGCGGAATTTTGTGTGGTGGGCAAGGGCCCAGTTGTTGATCTGCGTAAGGTAGTTTTCGTCGATGAGTTCGGTGAGAGTGCGGCCAAGATCGTGGCGAATTTTTTCTGCCTCGGGGCTGCCTCCGGCGACAAACTCGGGAAGGTGGGGAATGAGATCGTAGCCGCGCCGCTTTTTGAATTCGGCAGGGAGGGTGGGCGTCCAATCGGCGCCGTAGGCCTCAAGCGAATCAGAAAAGATGGCATAGGGCGGAGTGCTGCCGAAGGCCTTAACGAGCGGCTCTCCCACTTTCTGAAGGTGAGTGGCGACCGCCTGATGACTGAATGGATCGAGGACCCAACCTTCCGCTCCGACCGCAGCACGCTTGACCACTTGTCCTGTGTGGCCGGCGATAAAGAAGAGCACGATGCGCGGCTTGCCGCGGGGCGGAACGGTGACTGCATGACTTGAGATTTGGAGAGACTGGGCGGAGGCGGCGTCCCAGTTGACCGGAGCGGGCGCGGCGTTGCGGCGGCGCGCGGGGGCGCTGGCGGCCTCTGCCGGGCGGGCGATGGCATTGACCAGCGACGCGGAGATAAGCGACTCGCCTTCAGCAAGTTGCGGAGCCGCGACCGATGTTGCATTTTCCGGGACTGGCACTTCGACGGTGCGCAAGCGCATGGCGGCTTGCTCGAGCGTTGTGAAGTTGCCGCCGTACGGCCATCCGCTGCAGAGCGTGACGTCGATCCTGAGGCCCAGTGCACGGCCCTGCGCCTGCGCGTAACTGACTGCGTCAAGCATGGCGGGCGAGAGGAAGGGAAGATTCACGAGGTTGGCGGCGGGATCGTCAAGAACCATGGGGTAGACGAAGGCCAGCTCGGCTCCGCCGATTCCGTTGTGCTTCATCTGCTGCAGTTCGCGAAGGATTTCAGGTTTCTCGACGGCTGCTCCGAACCACCACCAGCGCACCATGGGCTTGGCGCTTGCAGGCGGATTGAGAAAGCCCTCGCGGAGAGCCGCGAAGCTGGTCGGCGAAGCGCCACCAGTTGAAGGAGGAGCCGCTTGAAGCGCCGGGATGAAGGAAGGGAGCGCCAAGGCTGCAAGGGCAATAAACGTGGTGGAAACTTTCATGCAAGAAAGCTAGACGTTGATAGCAGTCGCGGTCAAACGGCAGGAGAGGGCCTGTCTGCTCTGGTTTAACCGGCTGCGGAAAAGAGACCTTGCAATCGTGGGAGATTGGCAGGGTTGAAGACGGGCGTTGACTTTGCTGCACGTTCAGCACGAATAGATTCGTGCTCGAAAACACGTTTCGAGCTGGGCAAAGACTTTGACGAACCGAAGAATCTACCGGATGGACTCCCCGGTCCCTCCGCCCCGGCGGACGAGGGACCGGGGGCACCCGCACTCATTCGAGAAACGAAGGGACGAAAAGCTCCAGAGAAGGCTGATCCCTTCCCGCACATCCGCGATGAAACCGCGGATGTACGGGGCACAGGGTGCTCATCGAAAAGAAACTGATTAGCCCATGCAGTTGCTCCGAAGCCTTCGAAGCTCGCCGCGCTCAGCAACTAGTGATGATCGCCCTGGCTATGGCGCCAGTCCCAATATTCTTTCTGCTCCCTTTTGTTGCGATCCCTGAGCTCGACGTGGGAACGATGTGTATCGTGTTCCCACTGGCCGTAGAACGCGACTTCGCCGTCGACGGGATGGTAGTCGTGATAGTAGGGATCGTAATAGCCGGCGTGCACGGTACACCCGGTGCACGTGAGGGGAACGGCAAACGCTGCCGCAAGCAAGCACGAAGCGAAAATACCAGAGATTGAACGCATGTTCGTTTCTCCTTTCGTCATGGGCGCTACTCCGCAAGCTCCAGATTTCGATCCGAAACTACGGCTTATGGTTGCCTGAACTCCAGCAATTTCCGACCTGCCCATTTCAAGATCGGATTGATTTTGTGCAAGTTGCGCGTGGTATGCAACCCGCTATCAGCGGATGGATACTAATGTTTCTTGTAATGCCTGTCCCAGGCAGGTCGGGGTCAAATGGGCAACGGTCGCCCGGACCAAAAGACAGGGCATTGAGCTTAGTCAAAGGAGAAGCACAGATGGCGAATCAATTCGTAAATCCGCAAGAAGAAAAAGTTGAGAACACGACGGACACGACCGAGTCAACGGAGAAGAAGCTAGATCGCATCGCGGAAAAAGCCGCCGAGAAGGCTGCAAAAACACAACAGAAAAACGAAAAGGATCATCCGATCTTTTCTGAATGAGCTAGCAGATCAAGAGAATCGAACAAAGGAGAACGAACCATGAGGACACACAAGCTACCACTGATTTTTTCCGGCTTTTTTGCGGCCGTGCTTGTTAGTGGGTGCCACACATCACTTGGAAAGACACCCGATGTGTCCGGTGACGTACGCAAGTCGCTCGATCAAGCCGGACTGAAAGATGTCTCAGTCAGCCAGGATCGTGACAAAGGCGTCGTGACTCTTGGCGGACACGTCGCAGATGCCGGCGCCAAGTCCCAGGCCGATTCGATTGCGAAATCCGTGGCGGGCGGCCAGGTGGTTGCCGACGAGATTATCGTGACGCCTCCCGGCAATGAAAGCGCCGCAAAAACGGTTAACAGCGATCTCGACAAGGGCATCGAGAGAAATCTGGATGCCGCTCTAGTTCAATACGGGCTCCAGAAAGACGTGAAGTACGACGTGAAGAGTGGCGTCGTGACACTCACGGGTAACGTTGACACATCGGCCGTGCGGACACAGGCCGAGCAGCTTGCGTCCGCGGTTCCCTATGTGCAGCAGGTTGTGAATGAGTTGCAGGTCAAGGACCAGAGAGCCAGCTCCTCCCACTAGAGTTCCGAGCCTCTCTCAGAAAAACGCAAAACCCTCGCTGAATGATTACCGTCATTCGGCGAGGATTTTCGTTGTCACTCCAACTTGGCCTTGGTCCGTACACAAATAGAACAAGCAAGGCGGAGGCCTGTTATTTTCGGTCGAGGCGGAATGCGGCTGCCTGATAATCTCCGCGAAAGTTTTCGTTCATCTCAAGGCCGTTATTCATCCACCAGGCTCCGCTCGCGGTGGCGGGCTCTCGAGCGTTGGCCTTCCCTTCGATCGAGGTGAGCGTGTATTCGGCGGCGGGGTCGAGTCCCTTGAGCTTGAGAGCGGGAAAGCCGCGTCCCTCCTGCGTGGAATGGATGAAGGCGAAGACGACGGACTGGCTCTTGTCCGCGTTCACGGTTTGGGTGGCAGAGAACTCGCTGCCGTTGCGCGGAGAGATGAGACGGTAGAGGTCGCCCTGCGCGATGGTGGGCTGTACCTGTTTGTAGGCGGCGATGAGGCGCTTGGCGGTTGCATTTTCCTCGGGTGTCCACTTGCTGATGTCGTCGCCGATGCCGAGCGAGCCCTGCATGGAGCTGAGGAAGCGGTATTCAAGCGAAGTGGTGCGCTTGTTGAGCCAGTGCGGCGATGCCGTGACCCAGGCCATCATGACCTGCGGAGTATAGGCGTACGAGAATCCATCCTGCATGGACAGGCGATCGAAGGGGTCGGTGTTATCGGAGATCCACACTTCGTCAGCGTATTTGAGGATGCCGAGATCAACGCGTCCGCCGCCGCCGGAGCAGTCTTCGATTTCGAGCTTGGGATGGCGGCGCTTGAGCTCGTCGAAAATAGAGTAGAGATTGCGCGTGTATTCAACATAAACACGCTTCTGCTCGGCGGGCGGAAGCTGATCCCAGCCAGGCTCGCTCCAGTTGCGGTTGTAGTCCCACTTGAGAAAAGCAATATCGTTCTCGTTGAGAATCTTGTCGAGAGTGTCGAGGATATAGGCCTTGACGTCAGGGCGCGCGAGGTTGAGGACGAGTTGGCGGCGCTGCTCCATGCGCGGACGGCCGGGGAAGTTGAGCACCCAGTCAGGATGAGCGCGATAGAGATCGGAGTCGGGATTGACCATCTCCGGCTCGACCCACAGGCCGAAGTCCATGCCGAGCGAATGAACTTTGTCGATCAGGGGCTTGAGGCCGTGCGGAAACTTCTGCTTGTTGGGATACCAGTCGCCGAGACCGGCGTTGTCGTCGTTGCGCTGACCGAACCAGCCATCGTCGATGACAAAGCGATCGATGCCGAGGGCAGCGGCCTTTTCAGCAAGCGCCATCTGTCCGGCGGCGGTGACATCGAAGGTCGTGGCCTCCCACGAGTTGTACACGACGGGCCGGAGCTTGGGGGTTGTGGGCGTTGTGGCAGTTCCCTGCCCTGGGGAAGCCTGCAGAGGCAGTATGTGGCGCAGTTCAAAGTGGTGAAGCAGGCGCGAGGCGCCGCCAAGACCGTGGGCCGAGTAGCCGCCATAGAAAATGGGCGTCTCAAGCGATTCGCCGGGATGAAGGACGTAGCCGAAGTCGAAGGGATTGAAGCCGCCGGTGACGCGGATGGCGTCGAGTTGATCCTGCTCGACAGTGATTCTCCATGAGCCGCTCCAGGCGAGCGCGCCAAACCAGACGTCGCCGTGGTCCTCGCCTGCGCCTTCGCCCTCGAGGGCAAACCAGGGATTGGCCTGCTGGCCGGTAGATCCGCGGCGGCTCTCCATCACTCTTTCGCCGGGATGCATGGGCTCCTGAGTGAGCGTCCACTCGCCGGCCCAGCGTCCTGTGAGGTAATTGAGCGTATAGTGCGCGGCGGGCAAGGCCCAGGATGCGGCGGCGGCCTGCTCCACGGTGACGGATGCCGCTTCCTTGTTTTCAATGGTCGCCGAGCGCGCGAGAATCCCGGTGACAGGATCCATGGAGTAGTGGAGCGTGACGAGGACGTTGAGAGAAATATCTTTGAGAACGACGTCGAATCCTTGCGGCGTTGCCGTGTGGCTTTGATAGTGAAGCACCAGCTCTCGATTGCCGTCGGCGAAGGAGACTTTGAGAGCCGGCTCGACATAAAGGCCGTTGCCCCATCCAGGATATTCCTGAGGAGTGTTGTTGTAGGAGGAGTCAAAGGAGGCCCACTCCGGCTTGGGCACGGCCGCGGGATAGGCATCGCCGGCGCCGAGCCTGCCGCCCCAATAGAGCTGCTGCAACTCGCCACGTGAATTCACGCCAAAAACGTAGGAACTGTTGCCGCCGTCGAGGCGGAAGACTTTGGTCGCCGCGTCGAAATTGCCCTTGGGGGGCTGAGCCGAGGCCACTGCACATGCGGCCATCAAAACCAAAGCCACCTTGAATGCCCTTACCATCACCGGACTTCCTCCTTGTTGCGTCTGCCTTGTGTCGAAAGCCGGCTGATCTGTGAGGGGATCGAACCGGGCTGTGAGAAATGATTGCGAATTACGCAAAGCGATGAGTCGAAGAAGAATGGCTTCTTGAAACTTTACTCGGCGAGCAGATCCTCGAGACATTCGATGCCCTGAAAAGCCGGGTCTTAAAGTGAAACGTTTTCATCTGCCTCATTGGTTCAGCCGCCCGGAGGCAGTTAAAGGCAAGCACCTAATCGTAAAAGCAAGGATAACGGAGCGCGGGCGGGCTGAGATAGGCCGAAAGTCGATCTGTGCACGCGATTACGGCGCTTTAAATTTGCTATACCAGGATGCAACTAATGCTAGACACTTTGACAGGCAATTATCAATACAAATTACAGAAATAATGAGCACGTTTCACGGCAGTTATATATACAACTTTTCAACTCTCAGAATATAATCCGCTTAATTGAGCGGGGATCGGGAGCGCCTCTGTGTCCTCAGAGCGATTTTGCGGGCTTACTCACAGGTTAGTGGGGATCAACTTGTTGACATCAATATTTGGTGGTTGGCGACGACCGGCGGACGATGCGCCCTGGAGGTAGTTGAGTTTGAGGGCTAAAAGTACCAACGATGGCAACGCCGAAGGCAATGGCGCCGGCCCCAAATACAGGCAGATCTACGCCAATCTGCGCAACTCGCTGGCGAATCGTGACTACTTGCCGGGCGACCGACTCCCCAGCGAAAACGAATTGGTGGTGCAATTCGGAGCCAGCAGGCCAACGGTGAGCCGTGCGCTGGCTCAACTGGAATTAGACGGCCTGGTGGAGCGCAAGGCCGGCTCGGGGACGTTTGTTAGTTCAAAAGAAGATCACAAGAACCTTGTGTTCGGACTGCTGATTCCCGACCTGGGCGTGACGGAGATTTTTGAACCGATCTCGCGAGGGATTTCGATTGCGCGGATCGACGGACATCACGACCTGTTATGGGGCTCAACGCTCTCGCCGGGCGCGCCCATTGAAGAGCAGGCAGAGCAACTTTGCGCTTACTACCTGCAGAAGAAGGTGTCGGGGATCTTCTTTGCGCCTCTTGAGTTGTCGGGCAAGACAGACGAGATGAACCAGCGCATTGCACGAGCCGTGGACGAGGCGCAGATTCCAATTGTGCTGCTGGACCGCGACATTTGCGTTTATCCGGAACGGAGCAAATACGACCTGGTCGCGATCGACAATCGCCGGGCGGGTTATGTGATTACGTCGCACATGCTGGAAGTGGGCGCGCGGCGCATCATCTTTTTCAGCCGACCGAACTCCGCGCCGACAGTGGCGGAGAGAGCGCTTGGATTCAAGGAGGCGCTGGCGGCATGCCGGGAATCGGAGGCAATGGGCTGGATTGAGTCCGGCGACCCGGGCGACACGACGACAGTGGGCGGCCTGATTGCAAAGCACAAGCCGGACGGCTTTGTGTGCGCGAACGATTACACGGCGGCGCGCTTGATGAGTTCACTGAACACACTCGGGATCGGTGTTCCCTCCGAGATCAAGGTAACTGGGATGGACGACGTGCGCTATGCGAGCCTTTTGCAAACGCCGCTGACGACGATTCATCAGCCGTGTCTCGAAATGGGGGCGGCAGCATTGGCCGCCATGCTCGACCGTATTGCCCACCCGACGATGCCGGTGCGCGACATCCTGGTGGACTTCAAGTTGGTTGTCAGGCGGTCGACGGCAGGCGCAGGTGTGGGTGCAGCTGCGCACGAGACGGTGTCCATTCCAACATGAGGTCGGGAACCCCGGTACACGGTCAAAGGTCGGCAAAGAGCAGAACGGAAAGGAAGTCTTCAGGTGCAGATCGTCAGCCTCGGCGAGGTCCTGTGGGATGTATTTGAACGGAAGGAATTTCTTGGGGGAGCGCCGCTGAACTTTGCGGCCAATGCACAGCGGTTGGGAAACAGCGTTGCACTGCTGACCGCGGTTGGCGCTGATGATCGCGGGGTGTGCGCGCTTGCGGAGATGAAAGCGCTGGGCCTTACAACCGAGTTTGTGCAAACGGACGCGGACCACGCGACCGGAACTGCGATTGTGGTAATCGACGACAACGGAAATGCGAGCTACGTGATTGAGCGGCCGGCGGCGTTTGATTGTGTGCATGTGGACGAGGCCCTGCTTACGCAGCTTGCCACTCAGAAGCCCGAATGGATTTATTACGGAACCCTCGCACAAGTTCGAGAAGAAAACGAGGCAATTCTGGACCGGATTGTGAAGCGGATTCCGGGCGTGAAGTGCTTCTTTGATCTGAACTTGCGCAAAGGGCAATGGAATCTGCCGCTCGTCCATCGGCTCTCAACACTCGCTACCGTGCTGAAGCTGAACGAAGACGAGGCCGAGGTCTTGTCAACGTTGACGCTGGGCGAAGGCAGCTTCGATCTAGAGACCTTCTGCCGGCACTGGTCGACAACGCACGGGGTGAAGACGATCTGCGTGACGCTGGGCAGCAAGGGTTGTGCGGTGTTTTCCGATGACCGGCTGGAGAGGTACGAAGGAATCAAGGTCAATGTGGTGGACACAGTGGGTGCGGGGGATGCATTCGCTGCCGCATTCCTGCACGGGCTTGAGCTGGGCTGGCCGATGGAGCGCACTGCCCGCTTTGCCAATGCAGTGGGGGGCCTTGTGGCCAGCCGCGCCGGAGCCACGCCAGCATGGACCATCGATGAGTGCCTTTAGCTGATGAAGCTCGGACTGCGTGCCGATGATCGACACGCAGCCCGAGGCGCGCAGTTCTACTGTGCCGACACTTTCAAGAAAAGAACACCGTGTGTGGGAACCGACGCCTTGTACATGCCGTTGGTGAAATGAATATTTTTGTGGCTCCAGAGATCCCGCGCTGATTTGACGGGACCGTTGAGGCCGAGGTCCTTGGCGCTGACGGTAGTCTCGGCAGAGGCCAAGCCCATGTTGACCACGCCCACGGCGACGGAACCGTCGGCGAGCGGCTTGACCCATGTCTCCATGTCGCCGTTCTTGACCGGCGACGCCTGTTTGCCGAGCGCATCCTGATCGATGGCGATGAGCTCCTTGTTGAGCAGGATGGATTTGGTGACGGGGCTCATGGTGCGGATGTCGTTGCCTGCGAGCAGAGGCGAGGCGACCAGCGCCCACAGGCTCATGTGGGTGCGATACTCATCGTCGGTCATGTGGCCGTTGCCGACTTCGAGCATGTCAGGATCGTTCCAGTGGCCGGGACCCGCGTAGGGTGCGGTGGGCACCTGCGTTTCGATGTTGCCAATCATGCTGGTCCATTCGTCGCGAATGTCGTCGGTGGTGCGCCACAGGTTGCCATCAACGTCGGCGCCCCATTTTTCAACGCTGCCCATTCCGTACTCGCAGAGGCTGTAGACAATGGGGCGGCCGGTCGCCTGGAGTGCGTCGCCCATGCGCTGATAGATGGGCTGCAACTGCTCGTTCTTGTAGATGCTGCTGGCGCTGCACCAGTCGTACTTGAGATAGTCGATGCCCCAATCGGCAAACATCTTTGCATCCTGCGCCTCGTGACCATAGCTGGCTGGATAGCCTCCGCAAGTGCGCATGCCCGGACCCGAGTAAATGCCCAGCTTCAATCCCTTGGAGTGAACGTAGTCGGCAAGCGCCTTCATGTCAGGGAATTTGTGATTGGTGTGCAGCACGCCCTGGGCGTCGCGTGTGCCCTCCCAGGTGTCGTCGATGTTGACATAAATGTAGCCGGCCTTGCGCATGCCGCTGGAAACCATGGCATCGGCCATAGTGCGCACCGTCTTGTCGTCGATTTTGCTTTCAAAGAGATTCCAGCTGTTCCAGCCCATGGGCGGAGTTTTGGCGAGTCCGTTATAGGGCAGCTTGTGGAGCGCTGGCGGATCAATGTAAGGCACCGGCGGAAACTCATCTGCCGGCGTGGCGGCTTTGGCTACCCACTTGGTTCCGCCATCCTGCACGATGTGCAGCTCGCCGTCAACGAGATCGCCAACAAACCAGGGCTTGGTGGCGTTGTCTGAGCCGAAGATCTCAAAGTGGCTTCCCGTTGCGGTTCCACTGGCCATGTTTGAGTAGCCTGAGGTGCGCACGTTTACTTTGAGTTTATCGCCGGTCTGCGTAACTTCGAGGATTGCTTTCTGCACTTCGCCGTTGTCGAGCGTGGGGCCTGAAGCGGCCCAGCGGCCGGCGATGCTCTGGGCATGCGCGGCAACTGTTGCCAGCGCCAGACAAGATGCGAGCCCGCAAACCACAAGGGCGCGAGCGGTAAAGCCTGTTGTGCGTAATTCAACTTGCATTGCGTTTCTCCTCGTACGTTGTTGCGTCAGTTCTGGTTTGATCCGGCGCTTGCAGAGCCGGGAATCGAGTCCGGATCAGGGCGAATTTCAATGGAGCGCATCATCTGGCGATCGCGCTCTTCTCTCTGGTCTTTGATCTGATCAAAGCGTTTGGCTTGCTCTTCGCGGCGCGGGTCGCCGGTGCGCGCATAGAGCTGAAGCAGTCCGAAGTTGGCGGCATAGCTGGCAGGGTCGAGCTTGAGGGCCTGGTCGAAATAGGATTGGGCCTCAGCCGTGTTGCGATTGAGCGCGGAGATCTGGCCGAGCTCAGCGAGCGCGTCGGCCTGGCCGGGATGGAGCGCGAGCGATTGCTTGAGCTCAGCGATGGCCTCATCGAGCCTGCCCTCCTGACGGGCGATGACGCCGAGATAGAAATGCGCATCGGCGGCGGTGGCCTTTTCTGCCGCGGCCTGATGGAGAAACTTTGCAGCGGTCTCGTAGTCCTTGGCGCGGAAGTTGGCAGCACCGAGAGCGAGGATGCCTTGCGGGTCGTTGGGTCGAAGCTGGTGGAAGCGCGCAAGGAAGGGCAGAGACTGCGAGGGATCCTCAGAGAAAGAGACAACGAGGCCCATGCCGAGGTTGTAATCGGGATTATCAGGAGCGAGGCGGAGCGCCTCGGCGAGGGCTTTGCGCGCCTCCGCGTAAAGGCCCATATCAACGCAGATGGTTGCGAATTCGTACGGCAGCGAGGGATCGTTGGGGCTGAGCTCGCGCGCATGGGCAAGATAGCCGAGGGCTCCCTTGTCGTCGCCCGCGGCTTTCGCGACGCGCGTAAGATCGGCTAGAACGACGGCGGATTGGGGATCGGCAGCGAAAGCAGCTTCAAGTGTGGTGCGGGCCGCAGGCAGCTTGCCTTCCGCCTCCTGCGCGAGGCCGAGCACGCGAATGCCAGCGGGGGAGAGCGGCTGGTGCGTGGCTGCGGAGGCGAGAAGGGATTCGATGAGGTCGGCGCGATGCGCGATGCGCAGGGCCGGTATGCAGGTGTCGACATCCTGCTCAGTCAGGTCGGCATTGGAGGCGAGAGCTGCGGCGGCCAGATTGGTTGCGACGGCAGGGCCAAGGGCTGCATGCGCGGCACACAGCAGAGCCTGCGCGCCCACCTGCCCGCTCGCCTGCGCACTGAGATGCTGAAGGTATTCAAACGACTGGCGACTGTCGTGATTCCAGTTGGCGATTGTGGCTGCCTGGTAGTTGGCTTCGTCGTTGGTGGGATCGAGCCTGAGCACGTTGAGACTGAGCCGCAAGGCCTCGGCACGCGCGGCCTTGTCGGTAGCGGCGGTGGGCATATCGAGGCGGCTGAGATTTAGCAGAGGGCTGACGAGGCGCGGAGCGTGACGAATGGCCGCGGAGAATTGAACGCGTGCGGCATCGGCGTGGCCCTGCTGGATTTCGACGACTCCAAGAAGATTCTCGAGTCCACCGTCAGCCGGATAAATTTTTGAAGCGGCGTTGATTGCTGTACGCGCCTGATCGAGATTGCCGGCTTCAATTTGCTGCTGAATGGCGAGCAGCGTTTGTTGATAGCGGGCTGTACCTTGCGCACAGGCGTTGTACCCGTTCAAAGAGAGCAGCATTGCGCAGGCAAGGACGCCGAAGAGACGAGCGCGGCGCGCGCGCATGAGCATGCGCGGTTTCAATCGTGCTTCTGGTTTGAGCGTGTCCAATATACTAGTCTCCATGAAGCACGCCCACGGCAGACGACTTGCCGAAATATCGTTGGCACTGGTTGCTGCTGCGGCCTGCGCCAGAGCCGGGCAAGGCCAAACCGCGAAGGACGCGCCGGCGCCGGCCAGCAGTACTACTGCAACGCTGGGACTGCCCGCTCAAACGGCGACCGAGATTCAACACTCCGTAGACGTGCATGACTATCTTACGGCGGAGAAGCTTTTGCTTGCAGAGATCGCTCGCGATCCCAAATCGGCGCATGCAGCGCGGCTGCTGGCTTATGCGGGTACTGTCTATTTTCTCAGCGAGGACTATATGGGCGCCGCGATCGCGTGGAAGAAGTCGGCGGCGATTGCGCCGCTCGATCCGAAGCTTCGCTTTACGCTGGCGATGGCTTACATCCGTCTGAACCATCCCGATTGGGCGCGCAAAGAGCTGGAGTCGCTGGGGGAACTCGACGGTACAGACGCGCTGCTTCCCTACTGGCTGGGCCGGATTGATTACGACGGGCACGAGTACAACGCGGCGATTCGAGATTTTCAAAAAGCGATTGAGCT
The DNA here is from genome assembly GCA_963820245.1 of uncultured Acidobacteriaceae bacterium. Classification (GTDB taxonomy): domain Bacteria; phylum Acidobacteriota; class Terriglobia; order Terriglobales; family Acidobacteriaceae; genus Telmatobacter. The sequence continues at coordinate 284,991 of CAWFZC010000007.1, forward strand.
TGACCCTAAGATGGCGCGCGCCTACGACAACCTGGGACTGTGCTACTACTACCAGAATCAGAATGAGCTCGCCGTTGCAAATTACCAGAAGGCGATTGAACTCGATCGAGGCGTCGAGCATCCATCCCCGTGGCCTTATTTGAACCTGGCCATCACGGAGCAGTTCCTGAACCAGAGCAAGGATGCGGAAGCGAATCTGCGCGAAGCGCTGCGGCTGGACGCGGAATTTGCGAAAGCGCATTTTCAGCTGGGTACGGTTCTTGAAGACGAGGGACGACTGAAGGAAGCGCTCGTCGAACTGCGCGAGGCTGCACGGCTTGACGCCACGTATGCTGAACCGCACATGGCGATTGCGCGCATCGACCACAAGCTGGGCAACGAGAGCGAAGCTCGCGACGAAGTCCAGGCTTACTTGCGGCTGCACCCTCATTCAACTCCTCAGTAGGAGACGGCCGGTTCCCCTGGGACGAGAGCGGAGCCTCGTGAGGGTTGGCCCTTTGACTCATTAACTCTTTTAAGAAAAATAGCCATCTGGCCAAAGTTGAATTGGCCAGATGGCTAACAGGAGGGTTGTTCTCTAACCTCTAAAACTCAAGACGCCCGGAGAACTGAATGGTGCGCGGTGTGCTGACGCTGCCAGTCCAGGTACCGAAGTTTGAGTTTGCTACGTCATTATGGAACGCCACGCTGGGGCCGCCATAGTTGCCGCCCTGCGAAGCGATCAGGTAGTGGTTGTTGAGCGCGTTGAAGAAGTTCGCCGAGAACTTGAACTTAAGCCGCTCAAGGATAGCGAAATCCTTGGCGAGCGAAAGGTCAATATTCTTGTACGACGGTCCGTAGATCGAAGTAACGGCGTTGCCTGTGCCGGTGTAGCCGAAGGCGTTGAAAGGAGAGGGAGTTGAAAGAACGGTTGCAGTGCCCCCTTCAAGGGCGTTGATGTTCAGGTAGGGAACGCCACTCTTCGGGTTGTAGCCGTTGCGTCCATGGGGCTGCACGGTCTGGCCGGGAAGAATTCCGGGTACACAACCCTGCCGCAGATGCGATGCGTAGAAGGACGTTGCGCAGTTTGACGAGTAGAACGAAAACGGCGTGCCGTAGTCGTAGTGGAACAGCGGTGTAACGCGCCATCCGCCTATGATTTCGTCGGTAACGGCGTTGTCGTTCGCCCACTTCTGACCCCTGCCAAACGGCAAGGTGTAGATGGCCGAAATTTGACCAGTGACCGGGACATTGTCAGGAACAAGCGCCCATGCTCTCGGCTTCAGCTGGTACGGAGAGAACTGGCCATCGTTACCCAAGTTGCCTGCACCATTGTCATTCCCCGACTGCACGGTATCTGACGCGTCAGTGTACATTTTTGAAGTTGTCAAAACACCCAGCAGGTAAAGGCCGTGCGTCATGTGACGCTCGATCTTGGCCTGGAAGGAGTTATAGATGGAGGTACCATGCTGTTCGTTCTGCCCTTGCATGTTTCCGCAGAACATCGGGTAGGGCGAGAGTGCCTGGGCAATCGTGGGAGCGCAGGACTGCATCTGTGCGGCCCATCCCGCATAAGGCGCGGCGATCCCATACTTGGCAAACGTGGCCGGACCGCCGATGAAGGCCGGGACAGCAGGTGTGGTGGAGGTAGCAGGAATGGCAGGGGTCGGGGGGGCGTTATAGCTGACCCCGAGGTCGCTTCCGATAGCCTGGACCGTTGGACTGCTGGGGTTGAGGATATTGATGGGGCTCAAGCTCGAAGGCAGATGCGTGCCCTTGGTGCCCACATAGGAGACGCTGACGAAGAAGTTGCTGGGCAACTGCCGTTCCAACGTCAGGTTCCACTGCTGCGAATAGGGGCGCTTGTTGCCATCGAGCGGACGATAATTGGGCGTGCTGCCGCCGTTGTCGAAGCCCGAGTTGATCACGCTCTTGGTTGAGCCGGTCTGCGCTGCCGAGATTCCGTTTTGCAGGTAAAGCACGGGGATCTCGAAGGCGCCGCTCGCGGTCTGGTTGAGATTGACGCTCTTGTTGAAGCCGTCCTGACTCATGCCGCCATTCCATCCAGGATAGAAGGCACGACCGTAATAGATGCCATAGCCTGCACGAACCACGGTTTTTGAGTCGAGGGTGTAGGCAAAGCCAACGCGCGGCGCCCAACCTGCCTTGAAGGGAACTTCAGGATATGCAGCTCCATAGCTGGCAGATCCAAAGCCGCTTCCTGCGTAAGCCAGGCGGCCCTTCAGCGGAGTTTGCGCTAGAGTGACCGGATTGACATAAATCGCGTTGGGGTTTGTTCCATTCGGATCGAAGAAGGTGAGGTTATTGTACTTCTCACTGAACGGCGTTACGTAATCCCAGCGCATGCCGAGACTGGCAGTGAGCCGGGGGGCAATGTGCCAGGAGTCGCCGAAGTGCACGGTGTTGGTGTACTGGCGAGGATACTCCGCGGCAATGTTGTAATAGTTGGTGGTCGCGTTGGCCACAGCTCCGAGGTAGAAGGAGGCCATGCCGTCGCCCGTGTCGCCGGTAACCGAGTTGCCCGTTGTGGTCGGATCAAAGGTGAAGGTGCCGCCTTTGTTGGTTCCGTTGTGGATGCTCGTGCCGGCCTTGGTCCATTCGTATCCGGCGTTGAAGGTGTGCCGGCCGTGAACGAAGGTGACCGAGTCAGTCAAGCCATAGGTGCCACGAGTGGTCACGTCGTTGGCGGAACTTGCCGGAGAATTTGAACCCAGCGTTGTGTAGCCGCCGATCGACATTTCGGGCATGTCCGCGGTGCTGGCAACGCCAGAGACCTTGGGCAAGGTGGACTTGCCGTCGAGCTGCTGGTAGCCCTCGTTGCGGTTCAGGTAGCCGAGGCTGAGGTGGTTGGTGAGCACGTTGCTGAACGTGTGCTCCCAGTTGAAGCGCTGAATGGGCGCGTTCTCTGGGTTTGCGGGACCGGCATTGGAGAGCGCAATGGGAAGATCGCTCTGCAAGTTGAGGCCTGAATACTGCCACCAGTAGGTGTAGTACAGGTGATCCTTTTGTCCGATATCAAGATCGGCACGGGCGAAATACACGTTTTCGCTATTGGTGAGCGACCCTTGTCCGGAAACGGGAACGTAGTAGTTGTTCTGTTCTTTGGTTGAGGTCGGTGTGGGCAGAGCGGCCATCCAGGCCTTCGCAATCGGATCTTCGTACTGCGAGGGAATCATGTTGCCTGCAATGGCCGTACCTGCAAGCACTCCATACTTGGCCGGGTCATTGGGGTACCACAACTGCGATCCCCATCCGCTGAAGTTGCCCGTGCGGGCGTTGGTTGAGGCGATGGAGTCATTCGCCGAGACGGCGCCGCCGTGATCCTGGAACCCTTCCCAGTTGAAGTAGAAGTAACCCTTCAGGAAGGAGTTGGGGCCGTGGAAACCGGGGACCCACCAGGGACCACCGACGAAGGCACCAAAGTCGTTTTCCTTGTCGGGCGGACGTTTGGAGTTTCCGTACTGAATGGCGTTGAAGTAGTCGTTGCGGATGTAGTCGTATCCGCCGCCATGGAACTGCTCGCCGCCGCTCTTGGTCTGAATGATGAGCTGACCGGAGGTTGAGTTACCATACTGCGCGTCATAGTTGGCGGTGAGTACATGGACTTCGCTGGTGATGTCAGGAGACATGCCGAAGTCAGTCTGGAGCGCCACCATGCCGCTCTGGTTCATGTAGCCTTCCGACACGGTAACGCCGTCGACGATAGCTTCGTCGCCCGTGACCAGGCCGCCGTTGATGCGGGCGTTGAAGGCGTTATTGCCGCCGGCGCTGGTGACGCCGGGCATCATGGTTGCAACCGCGACGGAAGAGCGAGGCGCTCCGCCAACGACGAGTGGGAAGTCCTGCAGAACCTCGGGGCTTACGCCGCCTTCAAGGGTCTGGTTTTCATAGTTGATCAACGAGGTATCGGCCGTGACCGTAACGGTCTCACTCATCTGGCCGACGGCAAGGTGAATGTCAGCGTGGGCTGTCTGGTTAACGGCAAGTTCGATCCCCTTCTGGGTCTCGGACTTGAAGCCGGTCATGGAAACGACCAGCGTGTATTTGCCAGGCGTGAGGTTGCGGAAGGAGTAAGCGCCCGACGCATCCGACACAAAGGCTGCCTGGAAGCCGGTGGCTTCGTTGGTGATTGAGAGTTTTGCGCCTGGAATGGCCGCACCGCTTGAGTCCGTTACCGTACCAGAGAGCGAGGCGTTGACATCCTGAGCCGCGCCTCGATTCGTAGCAGTAACGAGAAACAGCCCAAGAATTGCCAGCATCAGGCACCGAACTGCGATGGATGCCTTGCGAAATCCAGCGTTTCCTGTGAGATTTAACGTCATTTTTTCTTGCCTCCAACAGAATTCTTCTTGCTTGGCGTGAGCGCCAAAAGTTAGCTTTCAGCTCTCACCATCGGACCGCGATGCTTTGCGGCCCACTTCACTTGCTGATGGCGCCGGCCGGCCCTGATTTCGCACCGGAACGACGCCAAGAGCATCGGGCCCGGATCTCCCCGGTCCTAATGCCCTCTGCTTTTCCTTGCTGGCAATCGACCCGTGGGTCGATTGTCCGATCCACCTTTCGATGGAGAAAAGCAAATTGGATTTGCAACTTTACGAAACAGCTAAACCAAACCCCAACAGATACTAGGGAACCCGTAAGAATATTGTCAATGCAAATGTTCTGAGAAAAACTCGTTTTCAGAACAAGTTGTATTTACAACTTAACATCGCGCTGATTCTGCAGATGTTGCAACGGGAATTATCCCGCCAGTGCGACCGGGAAATACCCAATTTCCCAATCCCAAGCCCCTGACCGCCGCATTACGCCGGGAAACTGCTTTGTAATCGTTTCCATCGCGTGATCGGAAAACAAAATCGGGGACAAGTTTCTGTCGGTTGAACACGTTCGGCAAAGGGAACTCGCCGCTCAAAAGACGTGTCGTCAAGACTTCGTTATCTGCGATTCGCATTGGTCCAGCTTTATGCTTCCGTGACCTGCCGGACGAGCTTAGACCGGCCCTCTGCATGTCGAAGCACCGACAAAAAGAGGCATGCGAACTTCGCACTATTTAACCTGCCGACCGACCCTAGTCGCGCCCGACAAGACTCTGCAAGTGGGAAACGGTTTGCTACTGTTTAGGCCTGACAGGACGACGTTAGGTTTCTTCGTAACAACTGATTCTAAATATCTTGCCGCCAAACATGCGGTCAGCAATCTGGTCCTGTTAGGGCGCCTGTTTAAGGTTAATGGGCAATGAATAATTCTGGCTTCGGCGGCGCTGTACACGATACATTGTTGGCGGGCGGGTGCTTTCCGGTCATTCAAGCTCTGTAATTGACCCAGCAGGATGGCTACAATAGGAGCGCGCCTTGTTTCGGACGGAAGGCTGAATGCCGGTCTTCCTAGTTCCGCTCTGGTCCCGTGGGGATGTATGGCGAGGACGCTCGTTGAGTTGAGCAAGTGATTGAAAGGCTGTAAAGTGGTCAAGTTGAGTCGCAGACATTCAGTGAACCGAGCGGAACAAACGCCGCCAGGATGGCAAGGCAGCCGATGAGTGGAGCCAGTTCCAGAATCGATCATCCGAATCACGTTGCAGACCCTCAGCACGACGAATCCGGGCTCGGGCACGACCCGGCCCCCATCTCCGCGGAGAAGCCCTCCAGGGAAGCCGTGATGCACGAACTGGAGCTGATCTACGCGAGCCCCTACTTCCATGCGAGCAAACGCAGCCAGCAGTTTCTCGGCTATGTTGTGCAATACAAGCTGGACGGGAACGAGGAACAACTGAAAGAACGCACCATCGGCTCGATGCTGTTCCAGCGCCCGGCCGACTACGCTACTGGAGATGACTCGGTGGTGCGTGTCCAGGCCGGCGAAGTTCGCCGCAGGCTCGAGCAGTACTACCAGGCGCCCCCGGTGGGTTCCCTGGTGCGGATTGAGTTGCCGATTGGGGCATATACGCCGGAGTTCCGTTTGACGGCCCATGCGCCCGCTATTCCGAGCCCGGCGACGACCACAGGCGAACCTGAACTTGTGGCCGCTGTTGCACCCGAGGCGACCGTTTCCGCCGTAACGGCGGGCAAACGCAAGAACAAGATGTGGGTGATGGTGCTGGTGATCGGCTTGGTGCTGGCGGCAGCCGGCGGCGCCTTTTGGATGGAACGGGGACGAACGCGGGACTCCGCGCTTCAGCGCTTCTGGTCACCCATGTTTGCTTCGTCGAAACCGCTGCTGATCTGCCTGCCCAAGACGGTGCTCTATAGACCCTCGCTGGCGCTGTACAAGAGAGGCGAGAGAACCCCGGGAGAGTTCGACAAGGAAGTGGATCGGATGAATGGCCGTCCACATCTACAGGCGGACGACAAGATCCTGTGGGGTGACATGTTCGAGGATCCTTCATTTGGTTTGGGAAAAGGTGATATCAAGGCGACATTCCGGCTGTCGACACTCCTGGGCAAGCTTGGCAAAGAGACAGAGGTGAGAATTGGCAGCGACTATGCCTGGGACGACTTGCGCAATGCTCCGGCCGTGATCATTGGAGCCTTTAGCAACCAGGCTGCCATGAAGATCCTGTCGGGACTGCCCATTGCCTTTGTGGAGCATCCTGGAGAGCTGGGGCTCATCGAGGAGCAGGGCCCCCACAAACGATCCTGGTTGACCGAACGGGGGCCTCATGACGAAGTGACCCGCGACTATGGGTTGATCGCGCGGCTGGTCAACTCCGGCACAGGACAATTCGTGGTGGTGGTCGCGGGCATTACCGACGCCGGTTCAGAAGCGGCGGCAGACGTTGCCTCGAGCAAAGACGAATTGCAGGAAGCTCTCCGCAATTCCCCCGCGGACTGGGGCAAGAAGAACGTGGAGATTGTTGTGAAAACAACGGTGACCGATGGGGTCGCCGGTCCGCCACAGATCGTTGCAGTCCACGTCTGGTAGACTTCACGCCTACGCCATGTTTTTTGTAACCCGAAGAAAACTGCTTGCCTCGCTCGCGTCCATACTGCCATCTGCAGTATGCAGGCATGGGCTCATCGCTAGTGCGGCAGCCGGTTTGGCCGAGTTCGCCGATTCCCAGGCGCCGATGGGCAGGCCGGACGCACAAAAGACGCCGGCTTACTGGTTTACCGACGTGGCGGGACACTCGGCGATTCCCTACCGGACGAATAACGACTTCACGGGCAGGAAGTATTTTCCCCAGCCGATGTGCGGAGGCGTAGCCGCCCTTGACTACAACAACGACGGCCTGATGGATCTTTTTTTTACCAATGGCGCCGAGCTTCCCTCGCTCAACAAGACGCTGCCTGCATTCTCAAACTGTTTGCTGCGCAACAAGGGCGACGGAACGTTTGAGGACGTGACGGCGAAGGCCGGCCTGGCAGGCGGCGGTCTTGGCTTCAGCTTTGGCGTTGCCGTGGCCGACTACGACAACGACGGCTTTGACGACATCTTCATCGCGAACGCCGGCACCAACACGCTGTACCACAACAACGGCGATGGCACATTCAGCGATGTAACGGTCGGCTCCGGCCTGGAACACAAACCAGAAAATATGTTGAGCGTGTGCGGCGCGTGGTTCGACTACGACAATGACGGATTGCTCGATCTGATTGTGACCAACTACACGGTGTGGACGCCGCAGACCGATAAGCAGTGCTTCATGGACGCAGCGCACCCGGAGTACTGCAGCCCGACGATCTACAAGAGTGTTGCCTCGCGGCTTTACCGCAACCTGGGCAAAGGGCGCTTTGAAGATGTGACGGACGCGAGCGGGTTCGGCAAGGCGCTGGGCAAGGGGATGGGGATTTCGATTGCCGATTTCAATGGCGACGGGCTGATGGATGTTTTTGTGGCCAACGATACGGAGCCGAACTTTCTGTTTATCAACCAGGGTAATGGGACTTTCAAGGAGAGCGGACTGGAACTGGGCGTGGCATACAACATGCAGGGCGACAGCGTGTCGGGCATGGGCTGCGACGCCAGGGATTTCGACAACGACGGCTGGGTGGATATTGTGTACAACGACCTGGCCGGACAGGTGTATGGGCTGCTGAAGAACGAGGGCGGCAAGTCGTTTGTGGATTCGACGTGGACGTCAAAGCTTGGCCCGCTCTCGCGCAATCTTTCCGGCTGGAGCATCGGCTTTATTGACTACGACAATGACGGCTGGAAAGACATCTATTCCGCCAACGGCGACGTGGACAACCTGATCGCCAATGCCAAACAGCACGACACGATGTTTGCGAGCATAGGCGGGAAGACGCTGACGGATGTAACAGAAAAGATGGGGCCTGACTTCGCGTACACGGGATTTCAGCGCGGCTCGGCGTTTGTGGATTTGAACAACGATGGATTCATGGACCTGGTGGTGACGTCCCTCGGCGAGCATCCGCGGATCCTGATGAACAATGCGCTGAACGGGAACCACTGGATACTGTTCGACCTGCGCGGCCGCAAGAGCAACCGCAACGGCATTGGAGCGACGATCAAGGTGGTCACCGGTTCCGGACGGGCGCTCTACAACCATGCCAGCACAAGCGTGGGCTTCATGTCGTCAAGCGACCGGCGCGTTCATTTCGGCCTGGGCGCGGAGACCAAGATAGACCATGTGGAGATTCGCTGGCCAAGCGGAATCGTTCAGCGCATCGACAATCCCTCCGCAGATAAGATCATGAAAGTGGAAGAGCCGGCCAGCTAACGGCTTTCAACGATGGTGAGCACCTGGTCGGCCTTGACGTTGACCAGCGACTGCTTGACGCCGGTGGGCCAGCTCAGATCGATCCTGTCGATGGTTGCCGCCTTGCCGAGGCCGAAGTGCACGCGCTTGTCGCTCGATGAGCTGTAGCCAACCGCCGTGGTTGCCACGTTGTATTGAACTCCTTCCGCGGTGGTGATTTTTACCTTGGCGCCAAGGCCATCGCGATTGTCCTTTGTGCCGACCAGTTTGATCTCGATCCAGTGATGGTCGTTGCTGGTGCGATTGATGAGGAGTTGAGGCCTGTCGTGCAGTACATTGACCACGGCGTCGATTTTTCCGTCGTTGGTCAAGTCGCCGAAGGCCGCTCCGCGATGCATTTTGGGTGCCAGGATCGCGTCTCCTGCTGTGGCGCTCACATCGGCAAAGTGGAAGTTGCCAAGGTTGCGCATCAGCCCATCCGGCTGCAGCGCGGGACGGTGAAGCACTTCGAGTTCGTTGTCAAGAATCGCGCCGCCCGCCGTGAAAAGATCCTTCCAACCATCGTTGTCGAAATCGAATGCGCCAGTTCCCCAGGCAGTCATGCGACGGCTGAAAGCGGTCATACCGGAGGAGTCAGTGACATCGTCGAACTCGGTTCCAGTGTTCCGATAGAGAGGGAAGGTATTGCCGAACATGGCGGTGTGAAAGATGTCAGGGAGCCCGTCATTATTGAGATCGCGGAACTCCGCACCCATGCCGGCAACCATTGTGCCGTTTGAGGTGTAGGCTATGCCCTGCTCCAGGGCCACGTCAGTGAAGGTTCCGTCGCCATTGTTGCGCAGCAGAAAATTCGGAGAGGTGTCGTTGGAGACGAAGACATCCATAAAGCCATCGTTGTTGTAGTCGCCGAAAGCGAGCCCCATTCCCTTGCCCACATACTGCTCAACGTGCGACTGCGCTGAGGCGTCGGTAAACGTGCCGTCGCCGTTGTTGCGATAGAGAATGTTGGGCGTCCCTTTGAAATTGCCGGGGGCGCAGTAGGTGCGCGCGTCGCCTATGGAGCAGAGCTTGGCTGTCTTGATGTCGTAGTCGAGGTAGTTGATGACGAGCAGGTCGAGACGACCATCGTTGGTGGAGTCGAACCACCCGGCCGCAACTGCCCACGGCTTGCCATAGCCCTTTGCCAAGCCTGCGACGCCGGCTTTTTCAGTGACGTCAGTAAAGGTCCCGTCGCCGTTGTTGTGGAGGAGTTGGTTGCGATTCACGCCGGTCACGTACAGATCCACAAAGCCATCGTTGTCGTAATCACCAGCCGCCACGCCCATGGAGTAGCCCACTCCCTGCACGCCCGCCTTCTCGGTCACATCGGTAAATGTTCCATCGCCGTTGTTGCGGTAGAGCCGGTTCCAGTAGCGAGGAGAAGTTTTCACGAGAGACGGAATTTCAGCGCCATTTGTGAAGAAGATATCGGGCAAACCGTCGTTATTGTAGTCGAAGATGGCCACCCCGCCGAGCATTGTCTCAATGGAGTAGCGCTCGGGGCTGACGCTATTCTCGAGCTCGAACTGAATGCCGGACTTCTGGACAAGATCTTCAAAGCGAATTGGGCCTTCGGCCGGAACTTTGGGCTGTGAAGGCGTCGTTGGCTTGCTTTGCTCGATCGACGGAGGAGCGGGAGCAGAGGGCGGCAGCGCTTGCTGCGCCGCTGCACAATCAACAGCTGAAACAAAAAGCATCCCGGAGACGAATGTGGCCGCAATGACGCGCGCTGGCGTGGTGGTTCTGATGTGCGCGGCCTGATTCGGGAAGAATGCCATGAAGGACCTTGCTCGAGAAACTCCGTGATGCAAGGCCAGTATAGAGGTTCGTTCCGTTACGAAGGCGAACTGCGTCACGACCTCATCAATAGATCATCTTGAGCGAGAACTGAATCTGGCGCGAGGTGCCGGCGGTTTTGCTGATCTCTCCAAAGCCCGAACCATCGACGATGTTGGCAGGCAGGCCCATGTTCACGACATTGAAGAGGTTGAAGAACTCGCCACGAAACTGCATGTCGATGCGTTCCGCGCCGCTCTTGCGGCGGCCAAAGGGCGTGTCCTTGATGAGCGCGAAGTCGAAGTCGTAGTAAGCCGGCCCGCGGAAGGAGTTGCGGCCAAGCGTTCCGAAGCGGCCCTGGTTGGGGCCCGTGCCGCCTGCGACGTGGATGGGAATGGAAAAGAACGCGGAACCGTTGTTGATGCCCTGGCCAAAATAATCCGCGCGCACCTTGCGCGCGGTGGAGAGATGAGGCACAGCAACCTGGTCGGGACGATCGACACCATTCGAGCCCGCGCCGGTCTGCTGGATGCCGGAGAAGACAGTAAAGGGCGAGCCCGAACTGATGCTGGAGATGGAGAGCAACTCCCATCCACCGGTCACTTTCGTGGGCACCGGTCGCAGAAGGCCGGCACTGTCGAGATGCAGATCCTGGGCGAGGCTCAGGCTGAAGCCGTGCGTTACGTCGAAGGTCGACGGCCCCCGCTCGGGATGCGTGTCGTAAGGGTTCTGCGGGTAGCCCTGTGCAATGGCCCCCGTTGATCCGGTGCCGCCAAAGACCTGACTGGTGTCGTCAATGGATTTGCTCCACGTGTAGCTTGCCTGCAGGCCGGGCCCCCGATGACCAACGTTTCCCGACAGCGAAGTTTGCAGGGCGTGATAGTTGGAGTGAGCGGTTGCGGTGATTTCATTCTCGAAGCCCATGCCGCCCGTCACGTTTCCAGCACTGTCAAAGGTGGTGAGCGGCGCGAAGGCCGCATCGGCGCCGGGATAGGCGTTGGGGAATGATGTGCGAGGCAGCTTTTCCGCGGAGGTTCCCACGTAGGCTGCGTCTGCTGTGAGGTTGCCGAACTTGCGCTCCAGACCTGCGGTCCATGTGAACAGCGTTGCGTAGCCAAAGTTGCGGTCAATGCCGCTGAGCACCAGGTCGCTGACCACGTGCCCTGGCGTAAGCGCGGCCACATCCTGCTCATAACGATTAATGTCCATCACGGTGTTGGGTGCAACCGTGTTGGGAACTCCGTTGGGAAAAATGTCAGCGCCGGCGGGCGTATAAGCCCGCGGCAATTGCGACGGCGTGATCTTGAATCCGTAATGAATGGGCGCGTTCGACGCGGAGAGCAGACGCGGCAACACGGCGAAGGGAGTTGAGCCAGTTAGAAAATTGTCCTGCCACAGGTTGGGAGGGATGACGGTGATGGCGCCGCCAGCGTGTGCCTGCCACTTGTCAGAGATCTGCCACGCTGCCTGAATGCGCGGTCCCCAGCCATTCCGTTGCACGCGGTAGCCGGGCTGTGGATTGACCACGTACTCCTGCTTGCCGTTCGCATAGAGGAAGCCGGCAGTTCTGCGGGCGCGCTCGGTGAGCGGCGAGTAGAATTCCCAGCGAAGGCCGTATTCGAGAGTCAGACGGCTGGAGATTTTCCATGCATCCTGAAAGTAGGCATTGACGTTGTTGCGGCTGATGGCCGCCGGCCCGATGTGATCGCCATTGGAGAAGTAGGGCGGCGCTACGGCAATGGAATAACTGAAGGGGCTGCCGGAAAGGAAACTGGACAGCGTATCAGGCAACGGGTCACCCGGGTTGATATCATGCTTCCCGCTTTTTGAAGGGATATGTTCGGTGGCAAAGGCAATGCCGCCGCCAAAGTCGTACTCGCCATTGGGACTGATGCCGAAGTAGGTGGAATCGCGATTGGCTCGAATTTCAGCGCCGAACTTGAATGCATGGCGCGCCGTGGTGTACTGCACATTCTGGCGCAATTGAAAGAGATTTCCATACGCCTGCATCACTGTTCCGGCGGGGGAGTTGAATGCTTCAAAGAGCCCGTCGTTGAATTTGACCGCGGGATCAGTGTGATTGGCGGTTGGAAATCCAGGCGTAGCGCGCTCAATGCTGAGCGACGATTCGAAGTTGAGCCGCGGCGACACCGTGCGCGTATACGTGCCAAGCACGTTGCGCTGCCTGTCGATGTATTCAACGCCGAACGTGGGATCGATGGCGATCTGGTCGGGGTTGGTGGTTGGGCCGGAGAGATTATCCAGAATGAAGCGCGCGAGGAACTGATCCTTGGCTGAGAATCTGTGGTCAATGCGCAACGAGAACTGGTCCGCGTCCGTAGCAACTTTGCTTGGAGTGGCGAAGGTATGCGCCTGGTACGAACCGCTGGGATCGTTGGGCAGCGGATAACGCGCAAGCACGGCAGCGATGCCGGGATCAATGGGAACGGTGAGCGTATCGGTTGAGCCGTCTGGATAGGTGACGGTATCGAGTCCCGCGCGTTCGGATGCATCGGGTAGAGGCATCACCTGGGTGGTTCCAAGCACCTGGCGGAAGCCTTGAAACTGCGTAAAATAAAACGTCCGGTCGCGGCCGTCGTAGACGTGTGGAATAAAGACCGGACCGCCATTGGTGAAACCGAACTCGTTGCGGCGGAAGGGCGGAATTCTGCCCGGATAAACGGGCGTGGCGTGATCGAAGTAATTGCGCGCGTCGAATGCGGAGTTGCGCACAAACTCAAAGAACGAGCCGTGAAAGCCGCTGGCGCCGGAGCGGGTAATGATGTTGGTAAAACCGGCAGCGCCCCGGCCGATCTCCGCCGGCATCCAACCGGAGCTGGACTGAATCGCCTCCACCGCGTCGACGTTGAAGTTTGAAAAAGTTGCGCCGCCCATCTCGGGATCGCTTATGTCGGCGCCGTCCATGGCAAACGTCGCCTCGACACCGCGCTGTCCATTGATGGCGAATTGGGCGGTGAAGTTTGTGGCTCCGTTGGCGTCGGTCATGGTTCCGGCTGCCAGCAGCAGCAGCGTGCCGAAGTCGCGCTTGTTCAGCGGCAGCTCGCTTACAGTCTGGCTTGCCAATTGTTCTCCGCCCGTGGCCGACTGGCCTTCAACCACCGCAACCGCAAGCTCACCGCGATCAGAGAGGGCAAGCGCGACAGCAGGCCCCGCGGGCGCCAGTGTAATGGGCTGCGTGTAGGTAACGCGACGGCCCATTGCCGAAACCGTGAGACGATACTGGCCAGCTGGTAGTGCGGGCAAATGAAATGCGCCGTCGGTACCGGTTTTGGCTTCTTCCGATTTTCCGCCGCCGGCAAGTCGCACCGTGGCGTTGGCAATGGGCGCACCTTCAGCGTTGCGCAACTCTCCTTGCCAGGTGCAGAGCGCGGACTGCTGCGCGTGCGCGCCGGTCGCGCAGAACAGGAAAACAGCCATCAAGAGGAGACTGACTCTTTTGAGGAGACCTACAGCATTCGCGCCTTGACACACATTGATCTTCAAAGGAATGAGACCTGAAAGAAACGATAGATTTGTACCGGACCGGTTGCTCGGATTATAACTCTTATTTCGCGAGTGGATCAGTGCAGGGCTTGCCCGCGCAGAGCGCGCCTGTAATGCCTTTGTCTTCAGTAATGGTGTAGATACGGTCGACTGCCGGGAGCTTCACCGTCTGTTTGGCGCCGGAGGGCCAATGAATTTCGACCGTGCCGGGATCGGTGGCATCGCCAAGGCCAAAGTGCAGCCTGCGGTCGTTCGATGAGATGTAACTGCCGCTGGCCAGCACGTCCTGACGCTGGCGCATGCCGTTGGCGGTGAGATAGGCCGTGGCGCATGTGGCGTCGCGCGGACTCTTGGGGCCGCCGACAAGCTTGAGCGCGACCCAGTGATGATGATCGGGATTTACATTGCGCAGAAGCACCGGTGGCCCATCCATGCGATTGATGACGACGTCGATTTTTCCGTCGTTGAACAGGTCGCCGAAGGCCGCACCCCGACCTGGAATAAGAACGGCAAGACCGGATCCTTCCACCGCCGGGACCAACTCAAACTTGCGCCGCTTCGTGGTTCCATCGGGAACATTGCGAAACAGCAAGGGGCGCTCAGCAAAGGTGGTTCCCCAGTCGTGCTTGTCCACCTGGGGATAGACGTGGCCGTTGGCCATGAATAGATCAAGCCAGCCGTCGTTGTCGAAATCGAGAAAGCCGTCGCCCCAGCCGACAAAGGGGATCGTGGGTTGGGCAAGGCCGGCGCGGTAGCTGACATCGGTATAGCTCACGTCGCCGTCGTTATGAAAGAGCACTTTGTAGTCGTCACCGAAGTCCGAGATGAAGAAGTCGACCAAGCCGTTGTTTTCGTAGTCGCCGGCGGCGATACCCATGGACGCAATCTCTCGGCCGTCGTTGTTGAGCGCGAAACCGGACAGGTAGCCGTCGTCTTCAAAGGTGCCGTTGCCCTTGTTGATGTATAGGTAGTTGGGCGTGGAGTCGTTACCCACCACAAGGTCCGGCTTGCCGTCGCCGTTCAGATCAACAAAAATCGCAGTAAAGCCGTAGTAGCGGTCCTTGTCTTCAACGCCGGCCTTGGTGGTGACATCGGTAAAGGTGCCATCGCCATTGTTGTGAAAAAGGTGGTCGGGCTCGCCTTTGAGGCCGCGCGGGCCGCAATTTACGATGTCACCGCGATACAGGCAGGACCCAAATCCCATGGCCTTGCTGCCGGAAATGGGAAGATTGTTGCGGTCGAAGTGAACATAACCAGATACGTACAGGTCAAGGAGCCCATCGCCGTCATAGTCTCCCCATGCGGAGCCCGATGACCAGTTGCCGAGCGTGACTCCCGCTTTCTCAGCGACGTCGGTAAATGTTCCGTCGTGATTATTGTGATAGAGGCGGTTCTTGCCGTAGTTCCCGACGAAGATGTCGGGCCAGCCATCGTTGTCGAAGTCGGCCACACTTACGCCGTAGCCCCAACGGTCATTGGTCACGCCTGCCTGGAGGGCGACGTTGGTAAAGGTGCCGTCGTGGTTGTTGTGGAACAGGGCGGCATGCGGTGGGTCCTCTTTGCCGTCGAGCGCATCGAAGGTCGAGCCGTTGACGAGATAGATGTCGAGCCAGCCGTCGTTGTCGTAGTCGAGCAGAGCAACGCCGGAGCCGTTGGTTTCAACAATGAAGTCCTTTTGCGGAACTCCCATCTTGTGGCTCCAGCTAGTGAGGCCGGCCTGCTTGGCGATGTCCTCGAAGACGATGGTTCCTTTGCTCACAAATCCGCCGGCGGTAATGGGCCTCTTTTGCGCGTCATATTGAGCAGGGGCCGCCGCGCCTGAAGAGATGCCGCCCATGCCGCCCTGTTGGGCACAGCCCAGGGAGGGGAAAACAAAGGCAACCCACAGGGCAGCAAGACCGGGACCACGAAACAACAAAATTAAGACCTCCGCCTCAGACACTCAAGTTTAACCGCGCGCGCCGGGGCGGCGCTATCCAAGCAAGGCCAGACTCGGCGACACGGATTTAGCCGATGAAAGATACGAGGGCGGGGGTTCAGAACTTAGTGGCTGCGCAGTTCTCCTGTGGGCAGAAACGCGATGCCGTCAACCAGTTCACCTGAGGCAAGAATAGATCTCACTTGTTCGGGATTAACGCCGCCCCGAGCGGAAGCCGCTCTGATCAGACGCAGCGCGTCGGCCGGCGTGCTTTCGAGTGGCAAACGAAAGATCCACGGCACATTGGCCGAGGTGAGCGACTTGTCGCCGCTGAGCGCGACCACCGGAACGAAAGCTTTCAAGGCCAGTTGTTCCGACAGGTGCGCCGCATTGCGATCGAGAGCAACAATGGCCAAGGCGTGTTCATCCATGAGCGCATGGACCAACTGGGTTGTGGACACTCCCCATGACTGATCGCTGTCGATGGGAATCATTTTCCACTCCGACGAGTCTTTGGCTGCGGGGGCAAACTGCGCCCTCACCTCGGCCGACAGGGCGACGCTGGAAGCGTGCGGCCCGAACAACACGACGGATACGGGGCCTGAAGGCAGGTCGGGCGTGCGCGGGCCGTTGAAATGCGGGGCCTCGTCTGCAATGCGCGCGTAAGGGGCTTGCGGCGCTTGGGACGTTGGCTGCACGGTGCCAGTGCTCGCCGCAGCGGCCGGGATGCTTGCGGCGGCGACGGGCATTTCCAACGTCGCCAGTTTGTAGGTGATGGCGCCATTGTGCACAGTGCCCACATACATGGGCGCAACGTTCTTCTGGTTAGGATCGAAGCGCATGGGTCCGGTCACGCCGTCGTAGTGGGCAATGTCGGCGAGCGCGTCGTGAATGCGAGCGCGATTGAGGCCGGCCTTGCAGATGGAGTCGAGCAGCATGTTCATTGCGTCGTAGGCAAGCGACGCGAACTGCTCAGGCTGTTCCTTGAAGCGATCGTTGAAGCGGCGGTTGAAATCGAGCCAGCGCGCATCCTTACGGGTGGGATCGTAGGGAAAGACCGCCTGGAATCCTTCAGCCGCGGGGCCGGCCTCAGCCAGCATTTCCGGTCCCAGCGTGCGATAGGAGCCGAAGACGCGCTGCTTCATTCCGAGAGCACGCATCTGCTTGAGGATCTGCGCCGCGGGAACTTCGTCGCTCCATATGACAATGGCATCAGTGCGCGACGCCTGAATGATTTTCAGCTCACGGGTGTAATCAGTATCGCCCGGAAGAAATTTTTGTTCGATGACAACTGGGTGCCCCAGGCGCCGCGAAGCATCGCGAAACTTGAGCACGCCAAACCTGCCGTAGCGGCTGTTAACGCGGAGCAAGGCAACCCGTTTCAAACGGAGCTCGCTGAAAATTTTCCGCGCGAGCGTGAGGCATTGCACGCGGTCGTCTTGTAAGTCAGTGAAGTACCACGGAACATAAGTTTCGGGAATGGTGGGATCGGTTGAAGCTGAATTGACGATCGGAATCTCAGCCTTGAGCGCAAGG
The DNA here is from genome assembly GCA_963820245.1 of uncultured Acidobacteriaceae bacterium. Taxonomy (GTDB): domain Bacteria; phylum Acidobacteriota; class Terriglobia; order Terriglobales; family Acidobacteriaceae; genus Telmatobacter. The sequence goes on from CAWFZC010000007.1 coordinate 302,420, forward strand.
CGCAAGGCAATGTGAGTGGAGTCAGAACTGATGGAGCCAAAGATTGCCCAGTCCTGATCGTCGTAGACCATCTTTACGGTTTCGTTCGAAGCCGAGCCCCAAATGGAGGGATCAGTGGAACGGTCTTCGCCGTACATTGCCTTGGCCTGCCAGTTGTCGTAGTCGTTGTGAAGCATCAAGCGGAAAGGTTTGCCGCCGTATCCGCCGTTGGCATTGGCCTCGTCGACGGCAAGTTGCGCGCCATGCAGCATGCGCAGGCCAAACACCTGTTCGGGACTGTGCTCGATGGGACCGAAGAAGCCGATGCGCACCTCGGTCAGATTCTTTGGCTCAGGCAGATCGCGCCCGGCGCCCGTGTATATATCGGGGTGCGTGTAGTTGACGTCATAAGGCGTGGCGAATTTTGCATAAGGACTGAGATCTTCCGGCTCGCCGGCGTAGGGCGTTACCTCGCGGTCGCGCGGCGGACCGGGCGGATGCGCGCCACACTCGCATACGTGTCCGTTGGCGCGCTGAGCCAAGTTCGCGCTTTGCTCCGGTGGCTGCGCAGCGGTCACTGATTGAAAGGAGGCCACGCAGAGACACGCTGACACCATCAACAATCCCTTACGCATCGCGCCTACTCCTGGCCCGCTTGTTCCTTGTTGGTGCGAAACATGGCGATCGCCTCAATTTCGACGAGCAGCTCAGGCCGGCAGAGCTTTGCCTGAATTCCCGTGGAGGCGGGCAGCGGATCGAGTCCCTGTGCCCTGAAGAACGCGGTGCGCTCCTCGTTGAAGGCATCGTAGTCGCGGTCGATGTCGCGCAGATAACAGGAGGTGCGCACGATGTCGTGCCATGTGCAGCCTTCGCTGGCGAGCAGGCCGGTGATGTTGTCGAGCGTGCGCTTCATCTGTGCGCGGAAGTCACCAATATGGACGCTCTTTCCGTCTTCGTCGATCGAGGCGGTGCCCGAGATGAGCAGGATGGTTAACCCATTGAGGTCGATGCGCATGCCGCGCGAGAACGAACTTGGCTTTGCATACGCGTAGGCTTCGTTGAGAACACCGTGGTTGGTCATCGCGCGCTTTTTGATGGGCGTGTGCGCGATGGTTTCGAGAAGTTCTGCGATTGAGTTCATGATGATGGCTCCTTATTTTGGTTGAAGAATTCCGTGGCTGAGTCCTTTGGCGGTGGCGACCCAGATGTCGCTGCCCTGAAAGTCGATGCCGAGGATATAATTGTGGGCCGGCGCGGTCGCGACGTTCACACTGGAAACATGGCCGCGCGCGTCGCGAACAAACATCTCGGGCTTTCCGGTGGTGAGCGATGGGCGATACACAGCCCAGTTGGCGCCGTCGTAGTAGGCCAGTCCTTTGTCCGTGCAAAACCAGGCGTGATTTGCATCCACTCCTTTGACGAAGTTGGTAAAGTTCGAGGGAAGCCCGCTGTCTTTGGTGAGGAAGTTGTGCCAGTAGCGGCCGTCGTAGCGGCTGTCGCCGAAGTATGTTGACGCCCATACGATGTTGTCGACATAACTGACCGACGAGACAATTTCGTGGATCAGTCCCTGGTCTTTAAAGAGTACCATTTCGTTTTCCCCGTCGGGGTCTTCGTACTTGTCCCATCGGCCGGTCTTCTGGTCGAGCTCCAGCAGGCCGCTGCCCCACACGGCGAAGTAGACTTTGCCGGGAGTTGCGGAGACGCCGTAGACCCAGATTTCAACCATCGGCGTATTGCGCTCGTTATAGAGCGACCACTGGCCGGTATGCAGGTCAAGACGGCATGCACCGGCGGCAGTGGCAACCCACACATTCTCCCCTTCGATTGAAACGCCGTAGACGACGTCGTTGCTCAACCCGGAATTCAGCTGAGTATAAGTATCGATGCGCCCCGCGGAGATGCGGCTGAGCCCGCCCATGGTTCCGGCCCACACGTCGCCGGTGCGCTTGTCGAGCGCGAGCGAAAGCACGGCGCGGTGCGCAAGCCCATCTTTTGTGGTGTAGGTCTTCCATGCGTGATTTTCGTAAAGTGCGAGGCCGTTCTCGGTTCCCGCCCAGATGCGGTCTCCATCCACCAGCACAGCGTAGACATGATTGTCCGGCAGGCCGTTCGCGGTGGTGAAGTTTTCAAAGCGGAAATGAGGCATTGCCGGCTGCGCGCTGGATGCATGCGGAGTGCGTGGCGTTGGTTGCGCGACGGCGACAGCGGCTGCCGAAAGCGCGGCAAGCGCCAGCAGCAAGTGGAGTGCGAGTTGATTGCAAGCGCGGAATTTCATCGCGTCCTCAGATACTCGATCAGGTCGTTCAGTTCATCTTTGCTCAGGTCGTTGGTGCGGCCATGCTTGTCATTGGGGTTGTAGACGGTCCATATCTCTTCAAGCGTGCGCGCGGAGCCGTCGTGAAGATACGGTGCCGTGAGCGCGATGTTGAGAAGTTGAGGCGTGTCGAGCATTCCCGAATCGTCCGTCTCTTTTTTCGTGCCCACGTCGAATGACTTCTGGTTGGTTCCCTTGGGGCCGCCATGGCAGTACGAGCAGCGATTGGCAAGCGGAATCGGGTTGCCGAATTTATCAGTGTCCCGCTCGAAGATCTGCTTGCCGCGCGCCTCGGCGGGCCTGAGTTCGTAGCCCGGTAGCTTGTAACGATTTGGCTTGGCAGGCAGGCTGCGAATGTAAGTGACCATGTCGGTCAGCGTCAGGTCGTCAAAGTTCTCTGAGCGCCAGAAATATTTTTCCGTTCTGGGTCCGCACTCGGTGGGGATGTTCGGATTGCCGCCGTTCCATTTGAAAGGCTCGGTGCCTTTGAGCGATTCGATCAGGCGATTGTCCACAACGTTGCGCCCCATGCCATCCGGTTCCAGGTCCCAGGTGAGACCGTCGAATGTGGAATCGATGTGACAGTTTGCGCAGCCGATCTGGCCCTGGAAAGAGTATTTTGAGGTATAAAAAGTTTGCTCGCCATAACGCAGGACCGACATCTGTTTCGGGCCTTCGAGCGGAACGGAGGAAACGACCTGGTTGCTGCGCGTGTCAATCACGCTGAGCATATCTTCAAGTCTATTGGCGACAATCAGCCTGCGAGCATCGCGCGTAAGAACCGTGCCGCGTGGGTCATGTCCGACAGCGATGTGCGTGATCACATAGTTGCCGCTTGCGGAGAGGTCGGAAGCAAGCGGTCCGCGGTGAGTGCGGACGAACGCGAGCAGGCGCGGAAGATCGATGGCCGTGACGATCTCAGAGCCCTCGCAGGTGACAAACACGCGCGACTTGTCAGGAGTGATGGCGATTGAAAACGGGCGCACTGCGTAGCGCTCCAGCTCATCGAGCGGAATCTCCACAGTCTTGTTGCCGACGTCGGCGCCAAACAGGGTAAGCGTATCGGCGAAGGCTCCGCCGTGCTCAAGGTGCGCGAGTGGAACAAGGTTTTTGGGATGGAGTTCGGCGGCCACACCGAGGCGTCCATCTGTTGAGAAGGCTACGTGAAAGACGCCTGCAATGCCGTGCAGCGGAATGCGATCAACAACCGTGGCGCGCGCCGCGTCGACCACCGTGATCTCTGACTCAGGCACCGTGCGCCCCGGCGCGGGATTGGGATAGACGTGCGTGACGTAGAGCCGCTTTCCATCCGGTGAGGGAGTGATGTAGCTCGCGCCTCGTCCGGCCGCTAGACGCTTGATCTCGGAGCCCGTTGTTGCGTCGAGCACGGCTACGTCGTTCGAGATGCGATTGGGCACAAACAGATACTTGCCTTCACGACCTTCAATCACGCTGGTGGGTTCAGCGCCTACGGGCCACGTGGCTACGACGGCCATTGCGCTTGTATCGATCACTGAGAGCGTGTCATCCCAGGTATTGGCGACGAACATGCGCTTGCCGTCAGGCGAAAGAGAAAACCCGCGTGGGATATGGCCAACCGGGATGTTCGCGATGGTTTTGAAATTTGTGGCATTGAGGACCCTGACCTGATCGGTTCCCTGGCAAAGCACGTAGAGCCGTAAGCCATCGGGCGAGAACAGCAACTCCACCGGGGAGGCATAGACGAGCCGCTCGGCGACGCGGCCAGTGCCTGTGGAAGACGCATGGACGCTGGCGATGCCGAGGCTCGCGAGGCGCATGCCGACAGCAGTCAACGTCGCAATTGCAGCGAAGGTGATGGCGCGCATCCGGCCCTGGTGGCGTGCGCTCATTTGGGCTCCTCCACCGTGAGCACTTGATCGAGCACCTGCTTTTCAATCGTCTGTTCATGGCCGCTGGGCCAGTGAACGATGACTTTGTCCACCAGCGTCGCGCTGCCAAGTCCAAAGTGCAGACGGCCGTCGTTTTGCGACAGGTATCCCGAACTCGCCACGCGCTCATCTGTGAATCGCTTGCCACCTGCAAAGACCTCAACGCGCGCGCCGATGCCGTCGCGATTGCTCCTGGCGCCCTTGAGCTTGATCTCAAGCCAGTGGCCGGTATTGGTCGAAATGTTGTGAACCAGCGTGCCGCGTCCGCCGAGATTCACGACGAACGCATCAACCTTGCCGTCGTTGAGGTAATCGGCAAAGCATGCGCCGCGCGCCGTGGTGCGATCGCTCAACACTTGGCCGGCATCGCGCGAAACATCTTCAAATCGCCCGCTGCCGAGCCCGCGGAAAGCTGTGTGCTCCTGCGGGATGAGATGAATAAGCCCGCCGTGGAAGATGAGGATGTCGAGCAGACCGTCGTTGTCGAAGTCGAAGATGCCGGTGCCCCAGCTGACATACTGCGCGTTGGCTTGGGACACGCCATTGGTTGCGCCCATGTCGTCAAAGGCCATCTTCCCCGCGTTCGATCCGGCAGGCGAAGACCCTGCCTCATCGTTATGCAGCAACCGGTTGTAGTGTCCGTCGGTCACCCACAGGTCGAGCACGCCGCGACCTTCAAAGTCAGCGAAGACGGGGCCCATGGACGACGTGGACTCGCCATTCTGTCCGTACGCTGTGCCGGTGTCGTTGGCGATCTCTTCGAAGGTCCCATCGTGCTTGTTGTGGAAGAGAAAATTTTCTGTTCGGTCGTTGGCCACGTAGATGTCGTCCCAACCGTCGCCGTCAAAATCCGCGGCCGTGACGCCCATGGTTCGACCGACGAACGCGCTGATGCCCGACTTGTCGCTGACGTCGGTGAAGGTTCCATCGCAGTTGTTGTGGAAGAGCTTGTTGGTTTCGCCCTCGTAGTCCAGCGGCCCGGGGTAGTTGTCGGCCGCGTAATAGGCGCGGTACTTGGGATCGAACTTGACGTAGCGGCCCACGAACAGATCGACGCAGCCATCCTTGTCGTAGTCGAGCCAGGTGGAGCTGATCGCCCATCCATCCACCTTGATGCCGGCCTTCGCGGTCACGTCGGTAAAGTGACCGTCACCATCGTTGTGGTAGAGGATTGTCTTTCCGTAGCCCGTGACGAGCAGGTCGATGTAACCATCGTTGTCATAGTCGGCCGCAGTCACGGCGATGCCGTAGAGATCGGGCGCCAGGCCCGCTTTCGCGGTGACGTCGGTAAAGTGGCCATTACCCTCGTTGCGGTAGAGATGATTCTGCGGCAGCGGGTCGGGCTTCTCCTTGAGCGGATAGGGATGCATGGAGTCGGCGAGCGGGCGGCCATTCACCACGTACAGGTCGGGCAGGCCGTCGTTGTTGTAGTCGAACCACACGCAACCTGCGCCCGTGCCTTCAAGCAGCGACCCGAGCTGCGCCGAGCCGAAACTGTGCACGTAGTTGATGCCGGACTTGGCGGTGGCATCTTCGAACTGAATCCGGGGAGCCCTCGCAACGAGTGGAGCGGAATTTGGCGCAAGGGTTTGCGCGGGCTGCGCGACCTGTGCCATGGCGGTTGACGTGAAAAAAAGAAATGCAAGATAACGCATGATCATTTCAGCGGCCTCCCGCTGCGGTAGTTTTCGCGCCCTTGGCCGGCATTGGCATGGTTAGGTCAACGGGGTTTGTGGAGCGAAGCAGCACGCCCGGCACATGATTTTCCGACGCGCGCTCAGGACCGGTGTGGCAGCCCACGCAGATGCGCTGTTCCCCGCCGCGAGCCCAGAACCAGCCATGCTCCTGGCGAAGGACGGTCCCTCTGGAGTCAAGAACTGAGAGCCGGATGGGCTTGTCGCCCGGAACCTGAATGAAAAACGAGCCGTCCTTTTCGATTGGCGCTGTCCCTATCGTGAGCGCGTGGCCCGCTGTGTCCTGAGTTTCAAGGCGCACGGCTGCGGGCGTTCCTTTGAGCGCTCCTTCGCGCGAAAGGCGCGCATCGAGGGCGAGCAGGTTGGCGTAGCTCCACGGATGCAACCCGGAGGGATGACGATTGGGCCGCGCGCGCGCGCCGAGCAGAACGGGATCGACCAGATCTTTGCCGTCAATAGCCAGCACAGTCGACATGAGGCGTGAAGCGCCGTTCGGCGAACTCGCCGGCTTGAAATGTCTGATGGCGTAGTGCGGCCCGGCGTTGACGCGCGCACTCAGCAGCCAATTGCCCGAGGGCAGCTCAGCAATACCACCTGCATACGTGGCGGCAGGAGCGGCGATGGCCTGCTCGTGCGCTAGCGGCGACGTAAAGCGCGCGAGTGAGCTGCCATGCGTAAAGACCACATCGCCCGAAGCAAGTTGACGCCCGCCCCAGCGCGCCCTTCCGTGGTCGCAGCGGTAAGACTCAACTCCAGAGCCGTCGGCGTAGACAAGGTACATCTCAGGAGTCGATCCCGAGCCGAGCGGGAAACCGCTCTCAAACAGGATGCGACCGTCTTTCAATACATCGGCGGGAAAGACATTGGTCCCGGTGTAGGCGAGCGGCAACAAGACTGCGTCTGTCGTCGGATTCAGATAGCCGAGATACATTTCGTGGTCGTCCGGCCCCGACTGGAGCTCGAATCCCTTGCTGGTGCGCTGTGCCCAGATCATGCGGCCGCCAGGCAAGTACATTGGGCGCTCTGCATCGGTGGCGTTGGCAATCAGCTTCCGCACGGAACGGTCTGCGATCGTCAATTCCCAAATTTGCCAGGGATCGCTGGCCTTGCGCTTGCCGGAAAACAGCATCAAGCTGCCGTCGAAGTACATGTTGGCGTCGGCGGTCGCTGCAAATCCCGCTACCAGCGGCTCAGCTTTGCCCTGATGCACGAGAAGCAATTGCGCACCCTTGGGAAAACGCTCCTGCCCGCGCAACTCCGCGAGTGGCACGTACACGGGCGCTGCAGTGACGATGAAATCCACGTCGTCGCCCTGGGCGAGCGGGGACGCCAAGCCGCTTGACGATAAAAGCAAAAGCGCACAAACAAGAATCCCAAACCACGTGGCCCGACCCCTCATTGAACAGCCTCCAGTGACCAGGGATCGGGAGCCTGGTGCTTCACTGTGTGACGGAGCGCCAAGTATGGACGAAGTGATGTCATCATTGCCTCAAACGCGGCGAAGTCGAGCGATTGTTCGCCATCGCTCCAGGCCTTGTCAGGATCGGGATGCACTTCGACGATGAGTCCGTCAGCAGCGGCGGCCACACCGGCTCGCGCCAGCGGCGGGACCAGTTCGCGCACGCCGGCCGCATGGCTCGGGTCGGCGATGATGGGCAGATGCGAAATCTCCTTGATCAGCGCAATGGCCGCCACGTCAAAGGTGTTGCGCAGGGCCGTTTCAAAGGTGCGAATGCCGCGCTCGCAGAGAATGACGTTGGGATTGCCGTTATCGAGAATCACCTGCGCCGAAACAAACAGGTCAGCAACGGTAGCGACCATGCCACGCTTGAGCAGAATAGGCCGGCCGGAGCGGGCCGCTTCCGCCAGCAGCGAGTAATTCTCCATGCTGCGCGAGCCGATCTGCAGAATGTCAGCGTAGTCGGCCACCAGGGAAACGTCGCATTCCGACATGACTTCAGTGACGATGGCGAGACCGGTGAGCTCGCGGGCGCGCGCCAGCATCTTGAGCCCTTCCAGGCCGTGACCTTGAAATGCATAAGGAGAGCTGCGCGGCTTGAAGGCGCCTCCGCGAAGAATGCGCGCGCCCGACCGGCGAACAGCTTCGGCGGTGGTCATGAGCTGTGATTCGGTTTCAACCGAACACGGCCCAGCCATGGTGACGAAGTCGCTGCCGCCGACTTCAAAATCGAGCACCGGCACAACTGTGTGCTGGTGGGTGGAGTCTTTGAGGACTCCGGGGGTTTCGGCAAACCTTTCTTGCCAACGTACGCGCACCCGCTGCGCTCCGATCCGGGGAAGGATCAGACTACCGCGATTGCAGGTTGCGCGCCTCCACCCTAAGGTGGAGATGAATCGGAGAAAGAAATGTATCCTTCATCACAGCCTGTCAGTCAGCATTGCGCCATGGGCGGCGGACGATAGCCGAAGGCACGATCGACGACCGATGCAATACCGAGCGCTGTCTCATCCTCGAAAGGCCGGGCAACAATCTGCACGCCGATGGGCAGGCCTTCAGGCGAGCGGCCGACGGGAACCACCGCCGCAGGCGCGGCCAGCGTGTTGAACCATTGTGTATGCCGCCAGGCATCAAGGTACTCGACGGTGCGTCCATCGATGGTCCAGGCCCTCTCGCCATGACGAAAAGCCGGGACGCTGGCCACCGGGCACAGCAGAACCGGAAACGCACGCATCTCTTCAAGCATTGTCACGCGCAGCAGGTCGAGCTCCGCCCATGCGTTGAGCAGTTGCGTGGGGGTCAGCGGCGGCACTGAATCGGCAATCGCGAGAAACTCCTTGAAGATGGGACTCAGCAGGTGAGTTTTGCCGGCGATTTCAGGCGCGTAAAACATGGCGCCGCACTGCACAAAGAGCTTCCACCACAGCTGGCGCAAGGGCTCAAGCGAGCGCGGGACGGAAGGGCTGCAACGCGAAAGCTCGCATCGCGCAGGACGGCGACAGCGGAGCGGATGGCGGAGCGGGTTTCCGGCGAGACCGGCACGAGTCCATCGTCCTCAAAAAATCCGATGGCGTTGGCGCGCAGTTCGTCGAGGCTCCGCTCACGAAAGGCAATCGGCGGACTCGCGGGATCAAGCGGGTCCTGGCCGCCGAGCGTGCGAAACAGCAGGGCGACATCGCGCATCGTGCGCGCCATGGGACCGATTGCGCCGAGAACCGAGAACGGCCCGACGCAGGGTGGCAGATGTCCGCGGCCCGGAAAGCGGCCCGGCGACGGCTTGAAAGCGCAGATGCCAGTAAAGTGCGCGGGCATACGGACGGAACCGCCGCTGTCAGAACCAAGGCCTGCCGCGGACATGCCCGCCGCAATGGCTGCCGACTCGCCGCCGCTCGACCCGCCGGGCGAGCGCTCCAGGTCCCATGGATTCGATGTGCGCCCGTGCAGAAGGTTTGCGGTTTCGTACGCCATCAGGTATTCCGGGCAGTTAGTGGTTCCCAAGATCAACGCGCCCGCGCTCCTGAGCCGCGCGACCACCACAGCGTCTTCCGTGGGAATATCGCCTTTGCGAATGAGGCTGCCGATTTCGCAGCGGTAGCCCGCGGTTGCAATCGACGACTTGATGGTCATGGGCAAGCCATGCAGAGGGCCGCGCGGAGCTTTGGCCGCATCGAGTTGCCGCGCCTGGGCTCGCACGCGATCGGCATCAAAGTCTACCAGTGCATTCAGCGATGGATTGAGCCGCTCGATCTGCCGGATGTGCGCTTCGGCCAGTTCAACCACTGAAATTTGGCCGCTCCGCACCAGCTCAAGCTGCTCAACGGCAGGGGCCAGGACAACTTGACTCATGTTTTCGCATGAGTCGTCCCGGCGCTGGTGTAATCGCCCGGTCGTCCTGCGGCGTGGAGGGCAACTGCTGATAGCTGAAGCGATATGAACGCACAGGCTCGCCGGAATCAAAGCGATCGTTCCAGTTCAACTGGTAGTCGAATGCGCCTGCATCGTCAGGAAATTTTTCGCCGGCTGGATACGGATACGTGCTCATCTTGTGGAACGGCAGTTGTGAAACGGTGTAAGGGCGATGCATCCCACCAATCCATGTCCTTCACAAATCCGTTGGCGTAGAAGAAGTAGTCGCGCTTCCAGCCGCCGGGAAGCGCGGGCAGCGTCTTCACGTCGAATTCCGCCGCGATCTCCTCTCCGCTGCCGAAGATGACGTAGCGGTCATCAATGCCCTCCACCAGGGGAGTCACGTCGCCCATGCGCGTATAGTTGCCGCGCTGGTGCTGGAACGGCCCGGTGAGGCTAACGCGGTTGTAATCGTAGTCGAGGTCGCCGGGACTCGCGCCTTCAATCTGTGTCGGGTAGCCACGGAAGTGCAGCGTGGCCTGCGCCATTGGCACTTCTTCAGTTCGCGCCTGGGCGTCCTGCGCTCTGGTCAATCAGCACCTGGTCCCAATAAATTTGCAATTGGTCGCGAGCCGGATGCGCCGCGTTCCTGCAGGCAAGCTTGCCTGTGAGATCAACGACGATGGTGCGTTCAAGGCCGGCGGGAAAACCTGCTTCGCCCGGAATGCGTTGCCAGGTGCCGTCGGCGAGTTGCGCCTCAACGTACGGCGAAATCGGCTTGATGCCCGCTTGCCACGCGCCGTAGAGCGAGGTCGCGCTGAAGTAGTCGACGTAGCCGGTCATCAACAGGCGGAGCGGCGCCTGCGGCTTCACGTCGCCGAGGTCGAGCGTAAGCATGTGCAGGTTCGCGAATCCGTCGTAGGGAATCACTTTGAACCCGCTGGCAAACTTGTGGTCGCGCTGGCTCACTTCGCTCAGCACATCGCGGCCTTCGCCATCCCATGCGCCCACGGGCAGGCGCGTATCGGCCGAAGCCACAACGCGGCCTGACGCGAATGGCGGATCGTCAAGGAAGCGCTCGTCGGGATTGACTTCAACATTCTCAGGGTGATCGACGGCCACGAGGCGAAGCTGATCAATGTAGTTGACCTCCTCCATCGGCTCCATGAAGCGGAGGCTCACCTTGCCGTCGACCGGCGCTACGGCCGAGCCATCGACCTTGATCCATTCACCTGGATTTGAAATGTTGCGCCGTGAGGGACTGAACCAGTGGCCTACGACGGCAGCGCCGATTACGTCGGTTACAAGCTTGTATTTGCTGCCATTCCAGGCAAAGAGCACCGGGCAGGAGCTGCCCCTGCGGTCGGCCTCCTTCATGGCGATGACCTGGGTGTGCGGCAGATCGATCTCGTCCTGCAGAACTCCGGTGGGCCAGAGTATCCGCAACAGGTCGATGTTTTTCGCGTCGCCAAGGCCGACGAGAATCTGCGGGGCTGCCTGCGTCTGGTAGCCGGATGCACCCGGCAGTTCCCACTTTTGCCACAGACCGTTGGCGAACACTTCAACCTTTACGCCCAGCGCCGTCTTGTTGTCGGCGTTGCCTGTCAGATCGATCCGCGCAAAATGATTCTTGTTGGCGCCAAGGTTGCGCAGGATGAACGGTGCCGCGTTGCGCTGGGTCACGATGAGGTCTGCCGCTCCGTCACCGTCGATATCGGCGGCGATCAATCCACGCGGCGCGTGCAGTTGCATGTTGTCAAGGCCGAGCGCGTGACTCACATCTTCAAAGCTGCCGTCGCCACGATTGCGGAAGACGCGCACCCGGGGGCCAGCCGGCGTTTCAACAACAGCGGCCAGGTCGATCCAGCCGTCGTTATCGATATCGATGGGTGTCAGTCCCCATCCGCGTAATGCGCCGTGCAGGGGCAGTTCGACGCGGCTGAAGGTGCGGCCCGCGTGGTCCGCGGTTTCAACATTGCGCCAGAGCGTGATGCCCGGAGCGCCCGCATGGGTCACTGCGATGTCCATCCAGCCGTCCTTGTTGAAGTCAAGAACGGCGATGCCGACTGTGGCGGGCAGGGTTGCGCTTGTGTATAGCGGCTGCGTCGGATATTTGCCTTCGCGGGGATTTACGTAAAGCAGCGGAGCGGGGCCATCGCCCGTAACAGCGAGGTCGACGGCGCGGTCGTTGTTGAAGTCGGTAAGCATGGCCGCTGCTGTCTTGCCTCTGCCACCTAATCCGGTCTGCGCGGTCACATCGGAGAACGTTCCATTTCCGTTGTTGCGCCAAAGCACATTGGGCGCGCCGTTTGGCTCGAGCGGCTCGCCGGTCAGCAACAGGTCCAGATCGCCGTCGTGATCGTAGTCCACAAACGTGATGCCAGTGGGAATGTTCCTCGGCGCAAGACCGGACTCGGGCGTGATGTCTTTGAAGTGTCCGTGGCCCAGGTTGTGAAATAGAAGCACGGCATCGTCAAGCGCGACGGCCAGGTCGTTGAGGCCGTCCGCGTCGAAGTCGCCCACGGCACAGGCCAGAGCGCGGCCCCGTGCCGTCAGGCCGGCGCCTTGCGCATCGAACTCCTCAAAGCTGCCATCGCCGCGGTTACGAAGCACGCGGATGGCCTGTACGCCTGACTGCATCAGCACCAGGTCCATGTGCCCGTCGCCGGTCACATCAAGCATGCATGCGCCGCCGGTTTCAGTTTCGGCCGCTCCCGGCGAGACGGGGAGACTGCTTGCGGCCAGCACCGGCCGGGCGACGAGCTTCACCGGAATCATCGCGCGCCGGATGGTTCCTTTTTGAACAATGGCCGTTACGGTCGAGTAGTGGCCCTGCTCGCCGTAGGTCAGCCCAATCGGCGCGCCGATCTTGGTGCTGGTCAGGTGCTGAAAACGGCTGAAATGTTCCTTGGCTTCGGGCGTGCGGCCAGTCCGCTGCAAGGCTCGGGCCAGCGCAAACTCTGCCGAGGCATGCAGCGGATCGAGTTCCAGCGCGTGATCGGAGGATGGGGATGGCCTTGTCGAACTGCTTCATCTCCTGGTAGCAGACGGCCTCAAAGTAAAACGAATCCGCGTCGCGCGGATCGATCTTCTCCGCATGCTCAAAGCTGGCGAGCGCCGGTTCCAGTTCGTTGCCCGCGTGTTGAGCGAGTCCCAGGTTGTACCATGCCTGAGCATTTCCGGGGTCGAGCGCAATCGCGTCGTTGAGGGCCTTTTTCGCCTCGTCCAGTTTTTGCAGCGTCATCAACGCTATGCCTTCGTTGATGGCAGCCTGGGCCAGCTTTGGATCTCTCTGGAACGCCTGGGCAAACGTCTGGGCAGCGCGCTCGGTAAACTGCTGCCCCATCAGCGCCACGCCCCGATTGTTGAGCTCGATCGCTTCCTGGTTACGGCTCTGCTGCGCTCCGCAAGACAAAGCTGCTACCACAAGAACCCAAGGCACCATAGGCGCGCTTATTCGCATAGTCCTCATTCCAGGGTGCGCAGATCAGCGATCGGCGCGGAACCCTATTCAGTGTACGCGAGCGCTAGAGCCTGCAATGAACTCTAGTTCTTTGGCTTGTCTTTGCAGGAGCGCAGGTAGGCGACGACGTCGTCGAGTTCCGACGGTTCAAGCACGTTGCCGAAGGCCGGCATCACCTTGCTGCCGTTGATAACCTGGGCGCGAATGGCTTGTTCGCTTTTGGTTCTTCCTACGCTGGAAAGGTTCGGGCCCTTGGTGCCGCCGACATTCCTGATGGTGTGGCAGTGCTGGCAACCGCTCGAGGCAAACAGGGCTGCGCCGTGCGCGCGCTGAGCCTTTGACGATGCCATGGCGGACGAAGCGAAACCCAACAGCAGGAGTGAGGCGACGAACAGCTTCCTCATTGCCCTGAACCCCCGCTTGCCTCGGGGATGACTTGCCCGGAAGCGCGGTGAATGTGCCATGGCACGCTCTCTGCCGTAATTTCAGGATGCTTGCTGAGGAAGTCGAGCGCGTAGGTGTTGGCGGTTGGATCGTCCTTCTGGTCAGCGAAAGCGGCGGCCTCAACGGCTGCCTTGTCCTTCATGCCCAGGCGGCGATAGACGATGGAGAGAATGTAATGCGCGGCCAGATCGTCGGGGTCGATGGACTGCACGGTCTCATACTCCACACGCGCTTCATCATACTTGTGCTGTTGGTAGAGCGAGAAGCCGAGCTCGCGATGTGCATCGCGAGAGCGCGGATATTGCGCCGCCATCTCGCGCAGATCGGTGACGGCAGCATCGAGATTTCCCTGAATGCGTTCAACCAGCGCAAGGTAATAGAGAGCGCGCGCATTTTTCGGCGAGAGCTCGAGCGCTTTCTCCAGTTGCGTGCGCGATTGGTCGTAGCGCTGCCATGAGTAGTCTGCGATGGCGATGTTGGTATAAGCATCAGCATAGTCGGGCCGCAACTGTGCCACGTGTTCGAAGGCAGCTGTGCTGTCAGCGTATTGTTGCGCGTCAAGCAGGCCGATGCCGTAGTTGTTCCAGCGCATCCACAGCGGGTTATCGTCGGCGTCAGGTGGTCCGGCCTGGTTGGCCCCGAGCGCAATGGTCCGCGTGCGCGAGGCCATTTCAATCACGGGCAACTGGTAGTGCTTTCCAAAGCCGAACTCGATGAAGTGCTGGTTGAAGCGGCGGTAGTTGACCTTGGCCGTCATGGAGATGGGACCCGCAGTGCCTGCCGGAACCTTGAATCCGAAACGCACAATTTGCGAGCGTCCCGAAGAGATGGTGTTGTTGAAGGCGATGATCCGCGTGTCCCACACCTGATGCAGATCGTTCAAGCTGCCGGTATCATTGACCAGCCTGTTGGTAAAGCTGTGCGCGCCGGGATCGAGTTCGCCATTCGGCTCAATTGCGCCAGAATCCATGATCGTCTTGCCCGTAGAGTCCTTCACCTGGAACTCCACCCAGCTCTCGTAGAAGTCGCGCTGCTCCGGCACATGATTATGCCCGATGCCCTTGTTCTGCACGACTACAGAAACTACGAGATCGTCGCCCGCCGCGACTTCAAACGGAACAGTGCCCAGCGGCGCGGCAATCTTGTCGCCGTTGCGCTCGATGCCGAAGATGTCGACGTTGAAGACGCCCGTGCGCAGAAAGGCAACCGTCTTCTCCATCTGCTCGTCGTAGCCGTAGTACTTTGAAATCGCGGTATTGGCTCCGAGCCAGCGATGCGATTTGAGCTTGCCGTCTTCGGCTCCGTAGTCTCGCAACGTGATGGCTTCAGACTTCATGTGACAGGTCTGGCAGGTGGAGACTTGGTCCTTTACATAAAAGGGCAGCGGAGACTGCTTGGCGAAGGAGGACTGTTGCCACTCGTCTGAAAGAAAGATGGCGCGCTGCCACTTGTAGCCGTTCAGCATGCGCGGCAGCGCCGCCTTGTGGCATGCGGCACAAAAATCGCTGGTGCGGTAAAAATCCTTCATCACCGCTTTGGAGTGGCGATCGAGGTGCGCAAGGATCTCTTTGTCGGAAACTTCGCCGTAGATGGGCTTGCCGTCGGCGTCGACGAGCACCGCGGGTTGGCCCATGACGTAGCTGCCGGTTCCGCGTGCGTCTACCTTTTGAATCGAATGGCAGGTCGTGCAGGTGACTCCGTCGGCGTCAAAGTGGCGATCGATGGGCGAGCCCTTCGTCAAGGCTCCTGAAACCAGCGCGATGGGGTTGTGGCAACCTTCGCAGTGGCGCGTGAACTCGATTCCCTTTTCGTCCCTCAGCAAGTTGGTGTTCTTGATGTACCACGGCGCGCGGAACGAGTTTGCGTGCGCGGTCTGCCGCCACTCGGCATACGCTTCCTGATGGCAGTGGCCGCAGTATTTCGCGGTGAGAAAGATTTCGAATCGATGAACTGGCCGGTATCGGTGGTGGCGTTCGAGGGCAAAAACGGATGATCGACGCCGAAGCGGAAGTTGTAATGCTCGGCCACGCCCTGGGAATAGGCAGCGCGATTAGCCGCCGCATCTTCAGCCGCATAAGTCCGGCCTGCGGGCAGGCTGCAGTCGGCGATCCCGGCAAGCAGCAGGCCGCCGAGGAGACACGAGACTCGATAGATGCGGATTGGGGAAAGCATCGCGCTCACCATTTTATCGGCTGAAGGGTCTCACGGGGTATCGAGCCTTGGATGCGGAGAAATCTCCACCCCAGGTTGTAGAGCCGGTCAGCACAAAGGCCGGAGCAGGAGTTGCGCCTGAAATCGCCGCGTATCGCTTGCAAAGGCTGGAGATCCGCTATTTTCCAGTCCCTTCCGTAATCGTCACAATCTGATCCACGCCCGGCACCGTGAAGTGCTCCACCTTGCCGCTGGGCCAGTGCACTTCAATATCGTCTACCCTCGTAGCCTGGCCGAGTCCGAAGTGCGGACGCGGATCGCTTGTGGAGCCGTAGCTTCCGCCGCTCAGCACGTCTCCGCGCTGCTTCATCCCGTTGGCGGTCACATACACGGTTGCGCCCACGGCGTCGCGTGGGCTCTTCGCTCCGCCCACCAGCTTGAGTTCAAGCCAGTGGTTCTTGTCGGGTGAAACGTTGCGCAGCAGCACCGGATGGCCGTCCATCACGTTGATCACTGCATCGAGCTTGCCGTCGTTGAACAGGTCGCCCACGGCCATGCCGCGGCCACTGATGACGTCTGCCAGTGCCGTCCCTTTGACTGCGGGAACCACTTCAAACTTCTTGCCACCCAGGTTGTGGAAGAGCATGGGTTTCTGCGCCCAGCTTGTACCCCACGGCTGCTGATCCACCTGCGGATAGACGTGGCCGTCGGACATCAACAGATCTTTCCAGCCGTCGTTGTCGTAGTCGAGAAACGCAGTCGCCCCAACCGAGAAACGGAACAGAGATCTGCGCGATCCCCACCTGGTAGCTGATGTCGGTAAAGTTCGCGTCGCCCTCGTTGCGGTAGAAGGGCTTGTAATCGTCGCTGAAGGTGGTGTTGAAAATGTCGACCATTCCGTTGTTGGCAAAGTCGCCCGCGGCGATGCCCATGGTTGCGGTCTCGCGGCCGGCTTCGTTCAGCGCGAATCCCGAGGCATAGCTCACGTCTTCAAAGGTGCCGTCGCCCTTGTTCAGGTAGAGATAGTTGGGCGTGGAGTCGTCGCCCACCAGCAGGTCGAGCTTGCCGTCGTTGTTGATGTCGACAAACAGCGAAGTCAGCCCGTAGTAACCCGGCTTGTCGGCCACGCCGGCCTTCTCGCTGACGTCGGTAAACGTGCCGTCGCCGTTGTTGTGAAAGAGATGATCGGGCTCGCCCTTGAGGCCCCTCGGCCCGCAATTCACGGCTACGCCGCGAAAGGTGCAGAAGGTGTCGGGAACGCCGTTGGCTCCGCCCGAGGGAAGGTTGTCGCGATCGAAATGCACGTAGCCGGGCACGAAGAGGTCGAGCCGCCCGTCGCCGTCGTAGTCGCCCCACGTGGCGCCGGTTGACCAGTTGCCCAACTGCACGCCCGCCTTTTCGCCCACGTCAGTAAACGTGCCGTCGTGATTGTTGTGGTAGAGGCGGTTCTTGCCCCAGTTCGACACAAAAATATCCGGCCAGCCGTCGTTGTCGTAGTCGGCGATGGCGACGCCGAAGCCCCAGCGATCGTTGGTTACGCCGGCCTTTGCCGCAACATCGGTAAAGGTGCCGTCGTGATTGTTGTGGAACAGCGCGGCATGCGGCGGCGTCTCTTTGCCGTCGAGCGCGTTAAAGGTCGATCCGTTGACCACGTAGATGTCGAGCCAGCCATCGTTGTCGTAATCGATGAGGCCGATGCCTGAGCCGTTGGTCTCGATGATGTACTTCTTCTCCTTGGTCCCCATCTTGTGGGTCCAGTGGGTCAGGCCGGCTTTCTCTGAGGCATCTTCAAAGATCACCGGGCCGCTGTCGACAAAGCCGCCCGCGGTGATGGGGCGCTTTTGCGCGTCGAATTGCGCTGCGTGGGGAGTGCCCGTGTCGACGCCTCCCGGCGCGGCCGGAAGCTGCTGCGCCGCCATGCCGGCGGTTTGTGCGTAGAGGAAGGTGGAGGCCGGAAAAGGCCGTCAGTCCCAGCAGGGTGATCGCGATTCGTGCTTTAAGCATCCTCGCTAGTATATGGGGCTGGATCGAGGGTGGTATCGATCAAAAGGTTGAGAGCGGGCCGCCGATCTGTACCCTCCAAAACCAGAAAAATCATTCCTTGCCGAGCTTGTAGGGCAGGCCGAAGCGCCCGATCTGGATGATTCCCTTTTCTCCGGGCGGCCAGATGTGGAGACTTTCCACGCGCGTCGACTCTGCAATCCAATGGGCTTCCACGTTGCCCACCAGCGCTCCCGTCGCGGCCACGTTGAAGTGAACCTTCAGCACCTCGGTGCTGCCGGAGCGCGTCCACCCCAGCACGTACTCGCCGGGCTTGAGCAGCAGGCCCGCCACCCGCACCGGCGCCTGCACCAGCAGAAAGTGCGAGTACTTTCCGTCGGCCGAGTAGCCCACCGTCAGCAGAACCACGCCGGCGATGAAGTGCCCGTTGCCATCCACGATGCCTGACGCGGTGCGCATCTCTGTTTCGATGTGCTCGTTCTGAACCACGGCGCGCGAGGGCAGCACCGATGCGAGCTCAGTATCCGTGGCCTGCCGCCATTGCGTTCCCTGCGCAGGCAAGCGCGCAGCGCCGAGCGCCAGAAGAACTAGGCACGCGATTCTTACAAATTTCCGGATCATGATTGCGGCTTTCGCAGCGATTCGTAAGGAACAATGCCGCGCCTGATCGCTGCTGTTGCGGCTTGTGTGCGATCGGTGACGCCCAGCTTGCTGAGCAGGCTGTTGATGTGAGTCTTCACCGTCGCCTCTGAGATGTCCAGCTCCGTCCCGATCTCCTTGTTGCTCTTGCCCTGGACAATCTGCTCCAGCACGTCGAGTTCGCGGATAGTCAGGTCTTCCGTGCCCATGCGCTCGGCAAGTTTTTCGGCAATGGCGGGCGGTATATGCGACTTGCCCGCATGAACCGCGCGGATGGTCGCCACCAGTTCATCCGTGGTCATGCCCTTCAGCAGGTACGCGCGCGCGCCGGCTTTCAAAGCCTTGTAGATATCCTCGTCGCCGTCATAAGTGGTGAGCACAACGAACCGGGCCTGGGGTGTTTCAACGCGTATACGCTGGATGACATCCACTCCGCCCATCCTTGGCAGGCGCAGGTCCATCAGCGTGACGTCGGGCTTGTGCTTGCGAAACTGGGCAATGGCCTCAACGCCATCGGCAGCCTCGCCCACCACCTCAAGACCATCCACCACATTCAACAGCGCCACCAGTCCCTGGCGCACCACGTGGTGATCTTCAACAACCAGGACGCGTATCGGATCGTTGCTCAATTCGCTTCTCCCATCTGTTCCCGTCCCACGAGCGGCGCCGGCGCGCTCAAGCGAACTGCAGTTCCCTCGCCGGCCTCGCTGCTCACTTCAAGCGTTCCCCCGATGGCCTCGGCACGCTCTCTCATGCCGGTCAGTCCAAAGTGCCCTTGCGCGGAGCCGGCCTCCTTTTCAGCTGCTCCACCGCGGCCGTCGTCGCGGACTTCCAGTGTAATCGTACCCGGCCTGTACTCCAATTGGACGAAAAGCTCTTTGGCCCCCGCATGCTTCTTCACATTATGGATGGCCTCTTGCGCGACGCGCAGCAATTCCTGCTCGGTGGCGGGGGCAAGTGGACGATACGCGCCGAAGATGCTGAACTCCGCTTTCAGGCCAGCGCCTCCGGCTGCTTCGGCAATCCGACGCATCTTCACCGGCAAGGTCTTTTCGCTCGAGTCCTGCGTACGCAGCGCCCAGATGGACTGCCGTGCTTCCGCCAGTCCTTCGCGCACGTGGGCTCGCGTCAGATCCAGTTGCGCCGCGGACTCTTCTTTCTTTCCCTTGCGCAGCAACTCGCCGAGCACTTCAAGCTGCGCCGAGATGCCGACATAGCCCTGGGCCAGCGTGTCGTGTATTTCGCGGGCAATGCGGCTGCGCTCGCCCAGCACAGCGCGGAACTCGCTCTCGGCGCGGCGCAAACGCCGCCTCAACACATAGAAGACAAGCGCAGCCGACGGCCAAAAGCAAAAGCACATAGAACCATCCGGTTTGATAAAAACGCGGGCGCAACTCAAATGCCAGTGCCGCATCGGTGGTGCTCCAAAGCCCGTCGTTGTTCGCCGCCTGCACGCGAAACGTGTATTTGCCCGGCGGAATGTTGGTGTAATACGCGCTCCTTCGTGCGCCGGCCTCGGTCCAGTCATGGTCGAAGCCCTCGAGCATGTAGCGATAGCGCACCTTCTGGGGCGCGGTAAAACTGAGCCCCGCGTAATCAAACTCAAAATGCACGTGCCCGGACGCAACCCGCAGCCGGCTTTCAGCCGAGCGCAGCGGCTGGTCGACATCATCGACGACAAACCGCTCCAGAGCCACTGGCGGCGCAATCGTATTCAGCGAGAAATGCGCCGGATCCACTTCCACGAGTCCGTCAGGAGACGCGAACCACAGATGCCCATCGCGTGACCGCCATGCGGAGGGATGACTGTTTGAAGCCATCGTGCGGCTGCGCAATCCGTCGGCTGCGCCAAACTCAATCCAATGCGCGCACTCAGGCGCCGGGGCAACTTTCAGTTCGCAGCGCGCAATGCCATTTCCGGTGGCGAACCAGATGCGGCCCGCGCCATCGTCGAGAATGGCGTGAATTGTGGTTGTATTTGAGCGCTCACCGCCCGCCCGGAAAAATCCGTGTTCGTCCCACTCGGCCCAACCGTGGTCCTGGGTTCCGATCAGAAGCGTCCCATCCGCGCGCGCCAGCAGCGACGTAACCACGTTGCTCGGTAACCCATCCGCCGCCGTGAAGTTTGCAATCGAGCCGCCTTGCAGGCGAGACAAACCGGCCAACGTCGCCACCCACAGATCGCCGTCGGCATCGCGCGCCATGGCGCCCACCAGGTCGCTGCCCAGCCCATTGGCGTGCGTGTAGGAGTCCATTTGCAGCGGAGCACTACCTGCCGCCGCAGTGCCGCTCCAGTGTGCAAGTCCTCGCCGCGTTCCGATCCATACCGAGCCGTCTGCATCCACCAGCAGCGAGCGGATAAAATCGTCGGGCAACCCGTCGGCCGAAGTGAACCGGGCTACACCACCGGCGCTGATCCTGTTCAGGCCGTCGGGAGTCCCGGCCCAGATTTCTCCGTGCGGGCCCGCCGCCAGCGAAAGAATCACGTCGCTCAGCAGACCGTCTTTCACTGTGTAGCTGCGCACCTGCCCGTTCTTGCCGAGCACATCCAATCCTCCACCCGCGGTCCCTACCCAGAGCGCTCCATTACTGTCTTCCATGACGGCCGTGGTCGCATTGGAGGTGAGGCCGTCGCGGACACCGAGCGTATGGAATCGCTGATCGCGCAAAATATCCAAACCGTCGGTCTCAGTGCCCACCCACAGATTTCCCTCGCGATCTTCCATCAGCGCGAGCACCGATGCCCTGGCCAGCGGATCGGTGACCGGAAGCGACTCAAGCTTTCCCTCTGCCCATCGAACCAGGCCGCCATTGGTGCCGATCCACAAACTTCGTTCGCGATCGGCCAGCAGGAACTGAATGCGCGTGCCCGGCAGTTCCCTGCCCACGGTCATGCGCGCGACGGACTCCTGATGATGCGCGCCCTCCGCGCTGCGGCGGACTACCTCCACCGTGCCTGCGCTCGCGGTAGCCAGCAGTTCGCCATGGGAGTCGGGCACGACCGCCGTCATCGCGACGTTCAGTGAGCCGCTGCCGCTCTCGTCAAAGCGCGTGCCGTTGAACTTCGCCGCGCCTTGATCCGTCCACACCCACAACGCACCCGGACTGGTCTCCTTCAGTGCGCGAATCCCGTTGGCAGGCAGCCCGTTAGCGATGGTAAAGACAGTCGAATCCCCTCTCTTCCAACGGACGAGGCCATCGCCTGTTCCAATCCACAAAGCGCCATCGCTTGCCACAAGCAGGCTGCGGATGTCGTTGCCAGGAAGCGATGGGCCGGGCTGCGATGAGCTTGACTGCGATGTTGTGGCGCTGTGATCGAAAACCTGGAACGATACGCCGTCAAAGCGCACCAGACCCGCCTCGGTCCCAAGCCACACAAAGCCATCGGGAGTTTGGGCAAGTGCGTGGATGGTGTTTTGCGGCAGCCCGTTCTCCATGACCCAAGATTGCCGCGCATAGTTGGCTAACGGCGTTGAAGGTTCAAGCGCGGGTGCGTTGCGCGATGAAACCAAAACCAACGCGGCAAAGAGAAGAAGAAGAGCCCAGCCGGCGCGGCCCGGCGCGGCCCAAACGCCCTGTCGGACGCGCGGAACTGCCGTCTCCGCAGGGTTCATCGGGTTGGGATGGAATTGGGTCAAGGGCTCTCGAACTCGTCCCTTCAATCTTAGAGCCTGTTATGAACCGAGCCTGTAACGGGTCCGGTTGCGCCCAATACTGGACCAACCCTGGCTCATCACAGGCTCAAGGTCGAGGCGGCGCAGAATCCGGCGCCGCCTGCCTTTACATAAGAGAAATCCGGTTCAGCGGGTGAAGTGGACGTACTTGCGTCCTGCATACAGCCTGAATCCGCCGCCCGCATCGGCAAGCACCTGCAAGGGCGTGGGCCGCTTCATTGCGTCGTCGCTGGTTGTGTCGACGGTGAGAACATCGCGAGCACCCACGTCGGTGATGACGAACTTGTTGTCGGCGATGAATCCAAAACCGTAGACGCCGGCCGGCAGGCTTTCGTTGCCGATCTTGATTGGCGTTTCAGTAATGAAGTATCCCTGATACTTTGCGGCAACACCCGTGGAGTAGCCGGAGGTGTCCACCAGTGTGGCCAGCACATAATTGCCATCGCCAAACTTGACGCCGCCCGAGTTGCGCGCCTGCACAGGGGCCGACTGTCCCTTGTAATAGACCGACGCCGGCAGCAGCTTTTGCGCGTCCGCCGCCTTCAGTACCGTGTCACTCCCTTGTGCCACTGTTTGCATGCCGGCCATCGCCGCCAGCGCCACAACTCCGGTTACTGCCAACTTCACAATTGATTGCAGGCTCATGTGAGTTTCCAATCCCTTTCTTAACCGCACCCGAAGTATAGAACACGCTTGATAAATTGCCGCAGGGCTAATTCATTTTTCCCGCTGCGTTCTCAAGCACCACATTCGAAAGCACGCCGGTGTCAACCGTGGTGGGATAGTGCGAACAGAAGCCGATGCCCACGTAGAAGGGCTCGTGGAAAGGAAGTGAGATGGGCGGACCGAACTGATGCATTGGTTCGCCCCTTACGCTGATGTAGAGCGCAAAGTTGTCGCCGTGTTTCTCAATTCCGATGCGCTGCGGCATGCCGTCGGGAATCAGTCCTCCGCCGATGCGATACTGCATGTCCGTGATCTCCGTGTCCTTGATGCGACGCACGGCCAGGTGCACCATGCCGGTTCCGTGCTCGCCCGCCATGATCTCCTTTGAATCGTCGTCGAGATCCTGGCGGATGACCAGCACGATCTTGCGGTCGTGTGGCGGTGCAACGATGGGAAAGCTGGCGTCTGCCGCCAGTGAAACGTCTCCCGACATCTTCTTCCAGAGAAAACGAAACTCGTCGCGCGTGTACCAGATGTTATAGCCCGCGGAGTTGATGGTGTACTGATTGAGCGCCGGATTGAAGCTGGCGCTCGAGGGCACCAGCGCAGCCCCAACGTCGGACTGCCCCTCAAAAATCCCGATAGGAACGGCAAAGGTCCGCGTTGGGCGGTGAAAGTCCACTGGCGGAGCGACCTGCTTGTGGGTGGCCGATCCGGGCTGAGCCCAGTCGGGAACCTGAATCGCGTCCGAGTCGGTCTGCGCATACGACGTTCGCACGGCGGCGGGCAAAGCCAGCGTCAGCAGGAGCGCCAATTGAATGGGTTTAAGTACCTTAATCACGTCTATGATTTTCATCAATGTGGACTATAGCATAGGCAAATCATGGCGCGTGGTCCTTTCAGACCTTGCGAGGTGAAGGCCTTTTCTTCTGTGTTTTTCAATGGGTATTCAGCAAATCCTGGCAATCTTTGGACAGTTTGAGGGCCACATGACTAGAATTCATGACGGTTGACTTGCGCTGCGCTGTCGGCTCTGGATCGAAGTCCGCCTGCCCGATACTGTCAGCCCGGAGGATGAAGTGAACTTGAAAGGATTCGCATCTGTTGCAGGATTGGTTCTAGCCATTTCGCCGGTTGGTACGCAGGCTCAGGCGGGAGACCACCGTCCGCCGATCACGGGAATTTCGCATATTTCCGTATACGCTACCGACGGCGCCAAGAGCGAAGAGTTTTACGTACACGATCTGGGCGGAGTGAAGCGCAGCGATCCTGAAAATCCGAGCGGCGTTCGCTACTATTTCAGCCCGACGCAGTTTGTTGAAGTGCTGCCCTTGCCCGCGGTGCACACCATCAACCGTCTCGATCACGTAGCCTTTGTCACCACTAATGCAGACGGCCTGCGGCTTTATATGGCTGCACACGGCATTACCACGCCCGGCAAAGTGGAGAACGGCAGCGATGGCAGCCAATGGTTCGCCGTGGCCGACCCCGAAGGCAACAAGGTGGAGTTCGTTCAGCCGCCCGCGCATCCTGAGGCGGTGAATTCGCCGAACCCCATCAGCGACCACATCATCCATGTCGGCTATATGGTCCACGACCGTTCGGCAGAGGACACGTTCTATCGGACGCTGCTCGGCTTCCGTCCCTATTGGTATGGCGGATTTTCAGACACCGTGGTCAGCTGGGTTTCGCAGCAAGTCCCCGATGGCACCGACTGGATTGAGTACATGATGGTGTACACGCCGGAGAAGACCGGCCTGCCACCCAGCGTGACAGCCGCATCGCTTGGCTCGATGGACCACTTCTCGCTCGGCGTCAAGGACATCAAGGCGCTGTCGGAAACTCTCTACTTCGGCGATCGGTTGCCGCAGAAGAACAGCGGGCCCAAGATCGGCCGCGACGCCAAATGGCAGTACAACCTGTTCGATCCGGATGGCACCCGCGCGGAAAACATGGAGTTTCAGCCGGTGGGCGAGCCTTGCTGCTCAAAGTTCACGGCGTCGAGCCCCACAAAGTAAATCTCCATCCGCTGCAAACAAACCGGCCGGTGCGAACTCTCGCACCGGCCGTTTTCATTGGAGGAGTTTTTTCGCTGCTCGAGTCAAAGCTTGACGGTCGTCACGCCCGGGTTGAGAGTCACGAGTTTTGAAGTGGCCTCGCCAACCAGTTCCACCTTTACCGTAGCCGGGATCGACATCTTGCCTTCGCCATCGGGATTGAGCGTCAACGTCCGCTCCTCGTCGTTCCATTCGCATTCGATGCGCATGAACTCGCCCGCCTCATGCCGGTAGCTCGAGCCATCATCGTCGTACCAGACGAAGCGGCCGTCTGCGCCGGAATAGACGCGCAGCGTGACTGGCTCCTCAACGGCCTCACTCGTGTGCTGACGCACCGACCCCATAGGCACAACCGCCCCAGCCTTCACATAGATCGGCATGGTTTCAAGATCGACATCGCGGGTGAGTGATCTCGCTCCGGCCATGCGCACGCCGCTCCAGTAATCCCACCAGTCGCCCGCGGGCAGATACACTTCGCGTGAGCGGGCCTCCTTCTCGTGAACGGGCGCAACCAGAAAGTTCTCGCCCCACAGATATTCGTCTTCGGTCAGAACGGCTTTCGCATCCTCGGGCCAATCGAGGCACAGCGCGCGCATCAGCGGCACACCGGTTTCATGCGTACGCACAAGCGAAGAATAGTTGTAGGGCAAAAGCTGATAGCGCAGGTTGAGATATTTGCGGCAGATCGACTCAACATCCGCGCGGTGCAGGTCCGCCTCAGGCGGCCACGCTTGCACCCAGTCGCCGGTCACTTCTTTTGGGCCGGCGTCGCCCATGTTCCATCCCCACGGCAGGCGCAGTTTCCACGCGCGGCCGTGCCCGCGGAACAAAGGACAGAACGCGCTCCACTGAAACCAGCGCAGGAAGAGTTCCGGCGTCAGTTCCGGCGTGGGCACAAAGCCGCCGATATCGGTTCCCCAGTAAGGAATGCCCGACAAGCCGGTGTTGATGCCCACCATGATCTGCGCGCGCAGCGTGGCCCAGGTTGAAAACGTGTCGCCGGACCACAGCCAGCCGAAGCGCTGCAAACCTGCATAGCCATTTCTGTGCAGGGCAAAGGGCCGCCGGTCGGGATGCGCCTGGCGCGAGCCTTCAAAATACATGCGGTTCCTGTCGAACCGGCTGTAGACCGAGAGCATGTCGCCTTCATCCGGCCACCATCCATCCACATCGGGGAGAGCCGCGTGCTTCGCCCAGTACGGCGCCGCGTCGCCGGGAACCTCCGCTGCCGCACCGGTGTCGGTGATGCGCCCATGAAAGTCGCCCGGCGGCACCACATGGAGGACTACGTTGAAGTGTTCCTCGTGCACCTGCTTGAAAAATGCCGGCGGGTCGGGAAAGACTTTCTCGTTAAACGTGAATGAGGCGTGCCCCGTGTTCCATCCAGAAGGGCAAAACCCGGTGCCCAGATAGATCAGTCCGTCGCAGGGCAGCTTCTTTTCGCGAAACGTGCGTGGAACGTCAAGCACTTCCTCCTTGCTGGCCAATGTCCGATGCGATTGCAGGTAGCCGAGCGTCCAGCGCGGCGGCATGTGCGGCATTCCCATCAAATGCGCATATTGGTGCAGCACGCCGGCAGGCGAGTCACCCAGCATCAAAAAAACATTCCGTGTTGAGGTGGCCTCGACGCCGTGAAACGCGCCTTCGGTTTGGGTGAATTCGAAGTTGCCCTGCGGCTGGCCGATAAAGATGCCCCAGCCGGACGGGCTGAAGACCCAGGGAATCTCAACCCGCGCCCCGAAGGTGCGTAGATCGGGCGTGCCCTGCCCGTTGGCCAATCTATCTTGAGTTCCACGGTGATCGAAAACATGCGCGCCCTCGCCCAGCCCGAAGATGGGGCCGTCCAGGTTGAAGTGAATATCGGTGCTGTTGGTGTCGAAGCGAATCTCCTGGCGCAGCTTGCCGTTTTCAAGCACGGCCACTGTGAACGGGCTCTCGCCGACGCGCACCGTGTATTTGCCCCACTGCAAAACGTGCGCATGAGCGAGGCCGGGGCCTTCGATCGGTGCAGGCCATTCCGTCGCAGCGACGCCAAGCTCCTTCTGCACAGGCTTGGCCGTTACTGGCGCAATGCCGATGCGCAGCGTGAAGGGATTCATCGCCGTGAGCGTGACGTTCAGCAGGCCGGGGGTTGCGGCCAGCTCCTGTGCGCCGGCAGGCCAGATTAGGTTACGACTGAACAGCAGTCCGGCCGAAGCCGCAGCAGCGCCGGCCAGGACAGATCTCCGTGAGAGCTCTCGATGCACCGTTGCCCCTCCGCCAGCAAGTTTATCGTTAATTCCCCGCACCCGCGCAAGGATCCATGAACAACCAGATGCTTACCGATGCAGGCGATATTTACTGATGCATAACTCCCGATTGGAAGACGACACATCCAGAACTGGCAGCGGCTATATACTTCCAGCCATGCAAAAGTTCGTTACCGTCCGTGACGCAAAGACATACCTCATTGAACGGATACTTGGCCAAGCAAGTCAGGACGGCATCGAGCTCACCGATGTAGAGCGAAAGATGCTTTACTTCTCCGAGAGCGGATGGACCCTGCCCGACATGATGACGATCAGTTCGGAATTCGATCAGCATTATGACCAGGACGAGTATGAAAGAAAGATCGCCAAAGTAGTTCAACATATTCACAAGGGTAATGCGGATGCAGGCGGTTGGACCGACGCCGTACATCGTCTTCGGAGCGAGGATCATTACTTGCTCATCTTGATTGATGGGGCTCCCAAAGCTCCAACGCAGAGACCGCCGGGGGACACCTTGAGGCTGATCGTAACGGCGTGTTTCGTTGTCGCTGTTCAATTATCTGTGATGTTTATGGTGAGTTCCTATGTCTCCGACCAAGGGACTGCAAAGGCGGTGAATACGGCAGCATTCGTCGCCGTGGTGGCCTGCGCGGTTTTTCTGAACCGACGCGTAAACCCCGAATAACCGGCTACCCGTACATTACTTTGCAATCAATCTCGGCCCGATTGCCGCATCGCCACTCCTTTAGCCAAGGTCCGCTGCGTTACCTTACTCACATGAAGGTTGCGATTGTTACCGGTGCGGCCCAGGGCATTGGCCGGCGGACTGCCGAAGTCCTGGCAGGGGCGGGCTACGCACTGGCGCTGCTCGATCTCCAGGCGTGCGATGCCACCCTGGCAGCCGTGCGGGCCGCGGGCGCTGAGGCCGAGCAGGTCCTTGGCGATATTTCTGATGAGG
Source organism: uncultured Acidobacteriaceae bacterium (assembly GCA_963820245.1). Classification (GTDB taxonomy): domain Bacteria; phylum Acidobacteriota; class Terriglobia; order Terriglobales; family Acidobacteriaceae; genus Telmatobacter. Next base: position 330,427 of record CAWFZC010000007.1, read on the forward strand.
CCGTAGTGGCCCGTGCGGTTGAATTCGTGCGTGGACGTTGGGGCCGGGCCGATGTGCTGGTGAACAACGCCGGCATCAGCTTTATTGCGCCGGCTGAGACCGTGGAAGGCAAGGCGTTTCTGCGCGTGCTTCAAGTCAATCTTCTTGCCCCGTTCCTGCTCGCCCGGGGCTTTGGCCAAATGATGCTGGAACAGAAAAGCGGCAGCATCGTGAACGTGGCATCGATCGCCGGCTTGGTTGGCATCGGCGACCGCTCGGCCTACAACGCGTCGAAACATGGTTTGATCGGCCTTACCCGCACCCTCGCCGCCGAGTGGGGCGGGCGCGGCGTGCGCACCAATGCCGTTTGCCCAGGATGGGTAAAGACGGAGATGGATGTGGCCGACCAGGCCGGCGGCGGTTATAACGATGCCGACATTGAAGGCGTAAACCCCATGGGCCGCTTCGCCATGCCCGGCGATATTGCCCGCGCCATCCTGTTTCTGGCCGACCCCGCGCAAAGCGGCTTCATCAATGGCCAGGCGCTAGCCGTAGACGGCGGATGGACCACCGACGGAAGCTGGCAAACCCTCCGCATGCGCAAACGGTAGAGGCGCTCCGTCCGCCGACGCAAGCCCGCAAAGGCCCCAAAGGCCTTCACTGACTTTTGGCCCTAGTGCGCGGTCGGGTGAACTTCCTCGCTCAGATGGAGAATCGCGCCGTGTTCGCGCAGCTTATGCTGCAGGTCCGCGATCGGAACTTGCTGAATGGATGAACCCTTGCTGACAGCGAGCCACGCCGCCGTACCTGCAGCCTGCCCGATGATCATGTATTGCGGCTCCATGCGCACGGAGGAATAGGCAGCATGCGAAGCCGAAAGACACACAGGGACCAGCAGGTTCGTCACCTCTCCGCGCTTCGGCGTAATGCTGCGGTAGGCAATCTCGTAAGGGTCAACGGGCACCTGCACATCGCCCTCGTTCTGAACACTTCCGTCCGGCATCGCCACGCGCTCAATGTTGTGCGAGTCGCTGTTATACGAGCCCATCCCGATGGAGTCAGGCTTGGTGCGCTCGGTTTGCAGGTCGCTCTGCCGCATCACGTATTCCCCAACCATGCGCCGCCCTTCACGGATATAGAGTTGGCGCGGCCAGTGATTAGTGTCGGCGAATTCGTCCTTCGGCAGACCCCACGAGTTCACCTCGGCCCGAAGGCTCGCCGGCACGCTCGCATCCTGCGAAAGAAAATACACAAACGACTCTGTATAAAGAAGGTGCTGCTTCCACAGCTCTGCCTTCTCTTTGTAGCTTGCCTCGGGATAATTCCAACTATGGCCGATGTAGTCGGTCGAAACGGGACCGTTGTTGTTGAAGTCCGCTTTGTGATTTGGAATTGCAACGGGATTGAAGAAATCATGCAGAACGGGCACGCGCCCCTCGTGTTGTTCGAATTCACAGAGGTACCGTTCAAGCAGCGCGAACCTCGACCGGTCGTAGCCCTCAGGCTTTGGAAACGGGAGCCGGTTGGCAGGATCGTTCGTCAGAATCAGGCGGAAGTTATAAGCCTGCACCTTCTTGTCGCCAGTACCGGGCGCGGCCAGCGGTCCCGGATCGATCTCCGGCAGCAGGCGATGCCGGTCGTCGTAAGCCGAGAGCGGCCACGCAAACTGGTGCTTCGGCGTATGCTCGCGAACCCCCGCCAAGTCCTCACCATATTGGCTGGCACTTTCACGTCCCCATGTATAACTCACCCCGGCCTGGGCCATCAGGTCGCCCTCATATGAGCAGTCGGCGAACACCTTTCCCCGCCATTGCTTTCCGTCTTCTGTGGTGATCGAAACGATCTGGAGTCCTGACCTCGTCACGCCCCGCTTCTCGCGCAGCCGCTCATGCAGCGCCACCGTGACTCCGGCATTTTTCAGCATTCCCTCAAACAATGCCTCATCCACGTGAGGCTCGGAGAGCCAGCTCTCTCCGCGATCGAGATTCGGCACGCCGTAATGAGCCGCAGCTTTCATATAGAAGTCGCGTGCATAACCGCCGATGATGGTGAAGTGTCCCAGGTCAGTGGCGGAAAGACCGCCGGTCACCATTCCACCCAGGTGCGTTCCCGGCTCAAGCAGCACGACCTTCAACCCTTCGCGCGCCGCCGAGTAGGCAGTCGTCACCCCTGAAGCCGTTCCCCCATAGACCACCAGGTCGGCGCTGGTCGCGGCCCCGGACGCTTGAGCGGGCCTTGCCGTTTGAGCGACCGTTCCCACGTGAGCAAGCAGTGCTGTGGCAGCAAAGACAATACGACGTATACGGTGCGGAATCATTGGTCGAACTTCCTTTTTCTGCCCCGGCCTGTCTCTCACATATCTGCAGGACAGCCGGGCCAACGAACTATAGAATGATACACAGACTATCCAGAACAGGATCGCCCCTCGGACAGTGCGCAGCGGCTTCATATGCTCTGCGCCTGCGGCCGTCTGGCATGTGCGCCGACCTCTGAAGCGAACAGCCCGGGGACGACCTGCGCCGCTTGAGGCAGACCCCAGGCGGCGCATGATGAGAAAGGTCGATTGTGACGCCATGAGCGAATCGGCAACTACAATGCAAGCGCCCCTCAGCCGCGAGCGCCTCGCGAGAACTCTCAATCATCAACAGCCCGATCGAATTCCGATTGATTTTGGCGGAACGTCGGTCACTGGCGTCCATGCCAGTTGCGTCGCTGCACTGCGCGACTATTACGGACTCGAGAAGCGCCCGGTGCGCATTCATGAGCCGTCGCAGATGCTCGGCCTGGTGGACGAAGACTTGCAGGATGCCATGGGCGTGGATGTGTCGGGGCTCTTCCGGCGCGGTACCAAGTGGGGCTTTCCCATGGATCGCTGGAAGCCGTGGATGTTCAACGGGCTCGAGGTGCTCGTGCCTGAAGACTTCAACGTGACCATTGACGCCCGGGGCGATACACTCATCTATCCCGAGGGCGACACATCCGTTCCGCCCAGTGGCCGCATGCCGAAAGATGGATACTTCTTCGATTGCATCGTTCGCCAGGAACCATTTGACGAGGACCATCTCAATCCCGAAGACAACATGGAGGAATTTCGCCACATTTCCCAGGTGGACCTCGATTTTCTTGCGCGCTCTGCCGGCGAGTTGGCAGCAGAGAGCCGTGGCGTCATCGCTGGATTCGGCGGAACGGCGCTCGGCGATATCTCTCTCGTTCCCGGTCCCAGCCTCAAGCACCCCAAGGGCATTCGCGACATCACCGAGTGGTATGTTTCCACCAGCAGCCGTCAGAACTTCATTCATAAAATCTTTGAGCGGCAATCTGAAATCGCGCTCGCCAATCTCGAACGCATCCACGCCGTCGTCGGCGACCGGGTGCAGGCGGTCTATCTTTGCGGCACTGACTTCGGTACGCAGACCTCCGCATTCTGCTCCGTCAAGACGCTCCGCAATCTTTACTTCCCTTACTACAAACTGATCAATGACTGGATTCACGCGCACACCACATGGAAGACCTTCAAACATTCCTGCGGCGCGGTTTCAAAATTTCTTCCCACCTTCATTGAAGCCGGTTTCGACATTCTCAATCCCGTGCAATGTTCGGCTACCGGCATGGCGCCCGAGCAACTCAAGGCGAACTTCGGAAATCAATTGGTCTTCTGGGGCGGAGGCGTTGACACGCAAAACACTCTCCCCTTTGGATCGCCGGCCGAGGTCCGCGAACAAGTCCTGCGCCGCTGCGAAATTTTCGCGCCCGGCGGAGGCTTCGTCTTCAACTCCATTCACAACATGCAGGCGCGGACTCCGGTTGAAAATATCGTGGCCATGATCGACGCCGTGCACGAGTTCAATGGAGGACGGTAACCCCGAGCCTGGCGCATCTTCCCGCGTCCTGTCCAAACCCGGCCGCGAACAGTAGAATTCCCCGGAGCGCGGTTAAGGCCAAATGGGAGTAGGCAATGGAAACGAAAGAGATGCGCGAAAGAATTTCGCCTGGAATAATTTCTGAAATAAATCGGACGGCCACTCTCATTTCATTCGCTCTCGTTCTTCTTTCCATGGGATCAATTGCCAGGGCGCAGGCGCGCGTGGTCATTGCCCTCGCACCAGAAGCAGCCACACCTGAAAGATTCGCCGCCGATGAACTCGCCTCTCATCTACGTGCGCTTTATCCGACAACAAAATTTGAAGTTGCCCCTCCGATCGCTGGCGTTCGCGTCATCTACCTGGGAACTCCGCGCGAGTTACCGAGTCGATTTTCCGCTGAACTCACTGGCAACCTAAGAAATCCAGAGGGCTACTTCATTGCATCGAACGCCGACAGCGCAGCACCCCAGGCCGTAATCGCCGGAGCCACTCCGCAGGCAACTTTGTACGCCGTCTACGCCCTGCTCGAGAAACTTGGCTTCGGTTTCTATCTTTCCTATAACACTCAACCCGAGCCGAGTCATGCGCCGTTCTCCTTCGCCGACTGGGCAATGAGCGATACGCCTCTCGCAAGGGAGCGCGTCATCTTCGACTGGCACAACTTCCTCAGCGGCTGTTCCACCTGGAATCTTGAGGATTGGCAAAACTGGATTATGCAGGCTGCGCGCATGCGCTTCAACACCGTCATGGTGCACGCCTATGGGAACAATCCGATGTATTCATTCTCGATGAATGGCGAGACCAAGCCAACAGGCTACCTTGCCAACACGCAGTACGGCCGCGACTGGGGCACCGAACACGTGCTCGACGTGAGGAAGATCGTCGGCGCGGAGGGCCTCTTCAATAGCCCGGTCTACGGAGCCGACGCGAGCCTCGTTCCTGACAATGAAAAAGTCGCTGCAGCAAAGAGCCTCATGCAATCCGTTTTTCGCTTCGCTGCACAGCGCGGCATGGGCGTCACATTTGCTCTCGACGTCGACACCGAATCGGCGAATCCGCAGAACGTGATCAAAACCCTTCCCGCATCAGCCCGCTTTGAGCATCGCGGCCTCCAGCTTGTCGACCCTGACGCGCCGGAGGGTTACGCCTACTATCGCGCCGAGATCGCTCAGTTGATGACGCTCTATCCTCAGATCACGCAACTGGCCGTCTGGTTTCGCGGCGGGCTCAACAGCCCATGGCGCGAGCTTCAACCCGCCGAGTTCCCTGCTGCATGGCGCGAGCAGTATCAACAGGCGCTCGATGCAAATCCTCGCTTGAAAAACGATCCAGAAGCGCCCTCGATGTTTGCCATCGCAAAAATCGCCAGGGACTTTCGCAGGGCTCTTGATGAAACCGGCCACACGAGCGTGACCATGTCTGCCGGCAGTTGGCGATTCACTTATCTTGCATCGGCCGACGTCTTCATGCCCGCCGGCGTGGCGCTCATGCCGCTCGACTACGACCGCGACTTCCCCAGCGACCCCGTTCAGGAAAGCCTGCGCGAAATCGCGCGAAATCGCCCCATGATCCCCATCGTCTGGGCGCAGCATGACGATCGCGAATACGCGGGAAGGTCGTACACTCCCTTCGAGGGTTTCGCATCGTTGCTGCGCTGGAGCAACAGCGCGGGCTATGGAATCATTCACTGGACCACGCGCCCGCTTGATCTCTACTTCAAGAACACGGCCGACCAGGTTTGGAGCGCAACGGAGAACGAGCCGCTCGATGTGACCGCTTCGGCAATGGCGCGGCGCACCTTCGGCCCGCGCGCGGAAGATCTGGGCAAGCGCTACCTCTACTCATGGATCAACGATGCTCCAGCGTTTGGCATGGAGACCACTGACACGTTCATCAACCAGCTCATCGATCCTGACAACGAAGCGATTGGAGCCAAGGCGCGCCTCTCAACATTGGCGCAGATGCAGCCGCTGGTGGCGAGCGACGCGGCGCGCGATTGGGTTGGCTACTTCGAAGACTGGGAGCTGTACGCGCAGGATTTTTTTGAGTCGCAAGGCGCATTGCAAAGGTCGCAGGCTGCACTCAAAACGGGAAACCTCGAATTGGCGCGCGACGAAATTCTAAAGGCGGCACCGCAGGCCGTGATTGCTCAATACGCGAAGACGATTCACCATGGGCGGACGAGTCCGGGCGAAAAGGGAATTCTCATCACGCTGAACCTGCGCTGGCTGCCTCATGTCGAAGCGCAACGCCAGGCAGTTGGCCTCGATCCGCTGCGGGTGGAGTTTGCGCCCACGCATAATGAGCCGCTCGCCCAGGGAACCGGCCACTACAGTTTCGATTTCGATGCGTCGAAAAATGTGATCGCGGTTCTTGGTTCGACGGAGGTGGGCCTGGCTGACCCAAATGCCGTCAAGCAATTCCCCGCCGGCGCCGCGTGCTCTAGCGGCATTGACTTGAGCTCGCCCGTCTCACTCGACCTTGGCGGCATGGCAGGAGCCCGTCTCCAACCAGGCTCGTATCGCATGAAGCTCAGTATGCCTGCGGGCGTTGAAGTCCGGGTTGAATCAGGAGGCAATCGCCAGACCGCAACTTCGGCGACTGAGGTGCAACTCACCGCGGTCGATGGCAAGGTTCACTTCACGCTCTCGCCGATTTCTTCGTCAGCGCAGATTTGCGGCCTCACGCTCAACATGCAGGCTGCAACGCAATAGCGCTTTTAGAGAATCCCGTATTTTTCAAACGCGCTCTTCGCTGGCATTCCGTCTTCGAGCGCCTTGCGCACAACTTTTTCCTTGCGCGCCTTGTCAAAGGCCGCGTCCAGAATTTCGCGCTCGGCTGCCTGCGGCACAACGCACACTCCATCCAGATCGCCAAACACAATTTCTCCCGGACTAACGCGCGCCTGCCCCACCTGGATCGGAATTCTAAAATCAAGCACCTTGCCCCGCGGCCCCTGGTCCTGCGCGTAACTGCCATGCGAGAAAGTTGGGAAACCCAGATTGAGAATGCCGCGCGTATCGCGCGAGAAGCCGTCCACCACGGCACCCGCGGCTCCGCACTTCATGGCCCGCACGCTCATCAATTCGCCCCATAAGGCGTAACTTGGCGATGCACCGGTGCAGATGTACACTTCGTCCGTCTTCAAATCGTCCAGCGCCTCCAGCATCAATCCAAAAGGCCGCGCAGAGATGGGATTATGCGACCCCTCAATGGATTCGTCGAAGCAGTCCGCCTCAAGCACGGTCAGCGCCCGTCCGCACACAACCATGCTTCGCTCCAGCGGAACTATCGCCGCGGGCAGAAACTGCTTTTGAAAGCCCATCTTGTCCATTACGTCGCCAATGACGGCTGAGAACAATTCGCGCCGCGCCGATTGAAACAACTCTTCGTCTGTTGAACCCATGCACTTAACTCCGCGTTGAAAGTCTGCGACCCGTTTTCTGTCAGCAGCACAACAAAGTAAATCATGCACCTCTTCACGCTTTAGAGATTCATCTCGATGCGCCCCAGTCTGGGAATGAACAGATGAATCCCCAGCAGCACCACGAGGTACGACATGCTGGCCCAGATCAGAATCGGCTGGTAGCTTCCCGTCCGCTTCAGAATCAATCCGGTGATCGCGGCCGCAAACGCGCCGGCGATGGCCGCGCCCATACCCGTTAGGCCGGTAATCGATGCCACTGCCTGCGTGGGATAAATATCCGCCAGCATGGCATAGAGATTGGACGCCCAGCCCTGGTGCCCCGCCATGGCGAGTCCGAGAATGCCAATGGCAACCCACGCCTGGTGCATCTGGCTGTCGAACGCAACCGGCGCAACGAACAGGGCGCAGACCAGAACGGCGGTCTTGCGCGCCGCGCCGACAGACCACCCGCGCTTGAGCAAAGTGGATGAGAGCCATCCGCCAAACAACCCGCCGGCATTGGCGATTGCATACATCACCATCAGCGGAATGCCCACGTTGCACAGCGTCATTCCGCGCGTCTCACTCAGAAATTTCGGCGCCCAGTAGAGATAAAACCACCACACCGGCTCAGTGATGGCGCGGCCGATGAGAAATACCCATGTCTCGCGATGCATCAGCAACCGTGAAATAGGAATGGCAGACTTCGGTTCTGCGTTGCCGTCCAGCCTGGGTATAGGCCGACGGTAAACGATGAGCCATACCGGAATCCATACAAAGCCCAGAAGGCCGATCAGGATGAAGGCCGCGCGCCATCCAAACATCAAGGCGATGGGCGGCACCAGCAGCGGCGCAAGAATCGCGCCCACTGTGGAACCGGAATTGAACAGGCCCATGGCAAACGCCCGATCGCGCACCGGAAACCACTCTGAAGTTGCCTTGACGGCGGAAGGAAAGTTGCCTGCTTCTCCAAGTCCGAGCAGAAGCCGCACGCTGCCGAAGCCTGTCACGGTGCGCACAAATCCGTGCAACACGGCGGCCACACTGCAAATGGTCACCGCCAGCGCGTAGCCCATGCGCGACCCCAGGCGATCGATCACAGGCCCTGAGATCAGCAGTCCAAGCGCGAACGTGGCCTGAAAGCCGGCGATCATCATGCCGTACTGGCTCTCTGACCAGCCGAGTTCCTTTTGCAGCGGAATCACGAGGATGCCCAGCACCTGGCGATCCATGTAATTGATCGCTGTGGCCGCAAACAGCAGCGCGCACACCACCCAGCGGAACGTCGACACTCCCGAAACTTCAATCGACGGTCGATCCATCAGCGCCCGTTCCGCCCATCCCTGCACGCGCACGCTTCAGTCCCGCAAGCCTTCAGGCCCGCAAGATTCCAGCGCACAGATGAACAGCATTTCTTTGCAAGCCATCGTACCATTCAAAAAAGTTGGGCGTCTCCCGCGTCGACAATCGCAAGTCCGCATCACGTATCCCTGTCGCGTATTCTTGACGCGTGAACCTTGACTGGAACAACGGTGCGCTCGCCGAGGGCCTTGCCTGCTACGAAAGGTCGGAGTTCTTTGGGGCGCACGAGCATTGGGAGTTGATCTGGCTCACTTTGTACGAGCCGGAGAAGAGCTTTCTGCAGGCATTGATCCAGATGACGGCAGCCTTTCACCATCTTCTATCTGAGAACCGCGCCGGAGCCGTCTCACTGCTCACGAAAACAGCGCGTCGGCTCGAGACTTGCCCCGATCGTTTCGGCGGAATTCTCGTTGCGCCCCTGCGTGTTGAAGTCGGTGCCTGGCTGGAGGCTCTTGAAAACGGCGCATCCAGTCTCCCTGAGGCCAGGCCCAGAATCAGGCCCGTGCCCCAGGAAAAATAGACGCGCCGCAATTGTTCAAACTGTTTCTACCTCTCCGCGCGCGGCTTGATCAGCTCGTCAAGATAGTCGGGCTTCTCGCCCATGCGCACCAGATGCGGATATTTCTCGCCGCCGTGATATTTGACGATCGAGGTGTGAATGTAATCGTCCGACACAACCAGCAATGAAATCTCGCTGCTTGCGTCGCTGGTGGCCTTCACTGCATCGTCGAGCCCCTGTTGCGTAAACAAGCGTCCATTCACGCCGATCACCTTCATCCCTGAAGTGATCCCCGCCGTAAACGCCGGACTTCCTACAAGCGAATCGACCACCTGGCCGTCGGGGCCCAGTTGCAATCCGATCGAGTAGACGTTGCCCGCATTACCGCGCCTGCCCTCCAGCTTTGAAGGCTGACCGTTGAACTCCACCTTCCATCCGCCGTTTTCAATGCCGCCCATCGGCGACTCCGCCGAGGTGGAATTGAGCCTCTCATGAAAGAACGCAGCCCAGTCATAGGGCGCGACGTCATTGAGTGCGCTCACCAACTGCTCAAAGGTATAGGTCTTCACTTCCGGTCCCATGTTCGCGCCGCCGTGGAAGGCTTGGCAGAAATCATCGATCGACTTTTTGCCCTGCGTTTCACGATGGATGATGGTGGCCACTTCAAGCCACACCAGGTCGCCTTCGTCGTAGTAGTCGGTGCCGCGTCTCCAGCTGAACCAGCCGCCACGGCCTCCGCCCACGCCGGGCTCGCCGCTGGCCGTATCGAGCAGCGGCCGCCACGTACGCCCGGGCCGCCCAGGTCCAAGCGCGGCGGCAATGCTGGCCAGGTACTCGTGATACTGCTCAGCGCTCCACAAGCCGCTGCGCGCGGCCAGCAGCGGACCGAGATAATCCGTTAGTCCTTCATAGCCCCAAAGCAAATCGGTTTCCATCGGCTCTTCATAGTAGGGCGTGGTCAAATCTGCGGGGCGGCGGTACTTGCCGTTCCACGAGTGAACAAACTCGTGCGCCAACAGGCCGCCTAACGACATGCCCGCGCTCGGCATCAGCAAAGCGCGTTCAGGAAGACGGCTGTCATTCGACTCATGATGTTCCAATCCAAAGTGCGCCACGTGGTCGCTCAGCGCGAGAAGAAAATGGTAATCGCGATAATGGCGCGCGCCGAACAGCTTGCCCGATTCCGCAACCAGGTTGACCATCTCTTTTTGATTGTCGGCGCTCAAGTTCAGCGCGGCTTCGCTGTCGGCAGCCAGGTCGAGCTCATGATGAATGGGCTCGCCGGCGGGCGTGATATCGATGGCGCGATAGAATTCGCCGGTGATCACCGGGGCGTCCACCAGCATATCCAATGACGTGGGCTTGAAGCTGATCCGGTTGCCGGCCTGCTCCTCAACGGGAAGCGATGTGCCGAACTTCCATCCTTCAGGGATCTGCAGTTTGGCGTCATAGGTGAGTTGTTGCGCGATCGTGCCCGCCGGATAGAGGATCACCCAGTTCCACTCCAGCACCATCACCTTGTCTGATGCCGAGTTGCCTTCCGGCTCAATAAAGGTGTAGTTCGCATCCAGCTTGTTCACGCCCGCTGGAATGTCCAGGTGAAACGTGAACACATCGAGCAGATCGCGCTGCCACGGAATCGTCTTGCCATCCGCCTCAAACTTGAGGCCGCTCAGGCTGGAGATGGGACCATTGGGGCCATGCTCTCCGGGAATCCACTTTGGATAGTAGAGAGTCAGCGGCCCGGGCTTGACCGGGATTGCTTCATGAATGCGGAGCAGCTTTTGCTGCGTTCCAGTCGCATCCACTGAAAGTGAAATGGGCTCGCCGGCCAGCAACCGCGGACCGGCCAAAAGAAGCAAGGATGTCACGAGAAACAGGAAACGAAGGTTGAATCGATGCACTGAGAGACTCCCCTTTTCAATTAGGAAAAGCTTAACAATGCATCATACAGTCAACCGCCCATGTTTATGGTTTGTTTGGCTGACTAGGCGGGCTCGGCGGCGTGGGTGGGTAAGCCTTGTCCACTGCTTCTTTGAATTGCATGAACAGCATCGGGTGCGGGCCGTTGAGGCCATCATCGAGAGTACGCATCCAAAGTGGAGAGCTCAGGGTACCGTCGGCATTGCGCTGGCGAACCTCAAACAAATCTTCCGGCGGACCGATCTCGCCTCTCGTGCCCATTTCGGTCCCCGCATTGCCAAGCTGGTCGGGAAATTGCCCGCTTTGCTGGGCTGGCCCCGTGCTTGCGCTGGGCTCTCTGCTTACGCCGACGGTTCCCTGCGCGGTCGCCAGGCGGCCTTTGCGCACCACAAACACAAGGTCGGCCTCTTCGCGACGCATGGTCAGGCTGTAGCGGCCCCAGTTGCGAAGGGCGTTCTCAATATTGGCGATCGCATCGCGATCTTCTGGAAACAGGCGCGGATCGAATTCGTTTCCGTCTGGAGCCTCCACATACGCATAACGAGCCTGGGCAAAGACGGCGGGAACGTTCGGCTTCTTGGGCTTTTTTTGCGCCTGCGTAAGTGCCGGCAGCAACAGGAGCAGAACAACCATCACTTTGAAGGGCTTCATTGGGATACCTCGGCGCGGCGGCCAGGACGGCGCACACCAATAACCCCGGGCCGTCAGGCGACACACTTAAGACTACGCCAGCCCCGAAAAGGTTGTGACTCAAAATTTCAGTGTGCCGTCCGCCAACTCAATGCCTGGCCAGAATCACCATCAGCCCGAAGATGAGAATCGGCACCAGCACCAGTCCCGTGTAGAGCAGCAGTTTCTTCCGGTCCACCATCAGGCGATGGTGCAGCGCCGGCCTGCGCGCGCCTTCGTCCACGCCCACCTGCTCCTGGTTCTCGAGTTCCCAGGCCATATCGGCGGCGGTCGAATAGCGATGGCGCGGTTCACGCACCATCGCGCGATGAAGAATCTCGTCGAGCTGTGGCGAGATCTCCGGATTCACCTTGCGCGCAGGCACCGGGTCCATCAGCACCCGCTCGTTCATCACCACCAGGGGATTGGCCCCGACGAAAGGCACCTTCCCCGTCAGCATCTCGTAAAGCATGGCGCCCAGCGCGTAGATGTCGCTGCGCTGGTCTCCGCGCTGCCCCTTCACTTGTTCCGGCGAAATGTAGTCGGGAGTGCCCAGCATGGGCGACGGACCCGCATAGGTCAGCCGCCGCGCATCTTCCTTCATGGCAATGCCGAAGTCGATCAGCTTGATGTTGTCCTGATCGTCCACCATCACGTTCTCCGGCTTCAGGTCGCGATGGACCACTCCATGCTTGTGCATGTAGTCGAGAGCGTCGCAGATGCCGAGCGCGATCTTCACCGCGCGCTCGATGGGCAACCGGCGCTCGCCGTATTGGTCCTGTTCATTCAGAACGGTCCGCAGCAGCTTGCCGTCCACCCACTCCATCACCATGTAGAGCCGGCTGCGGTTTTCGCCGTCCAGAGTTTTCACAATACCTGGGTGGTCCAGTTCCTGGCCGATCTCCTGCTCACGCTTGAAGCGTTCCAGCAGAACAGGGTCTTTTTCCATCTCCGCATGAGGAACTTTGATGGCAACCTGCCGGCCCGTGGTGTTGTCCGTGGCCCGGTAGAGCGTCGACATCCCGCTCCGGGCAACGGTCGCGTCCACGCGGTAGTGGTCCAGCGTATCTCCCGCTTCCAGTGTTGTCATCAGTTCGTACAGCATAACAAGTCGAGTCTTCCATGCAAATCGTAAGAAACTTGCAAGGAAATCGCATTGAAGTCGTTAGATCGCGAAAAATCGTCTTGGCAGAGGGAGCAATGGTCAGACTATAGTAGTCGCTAGACTTATCTCATGGCCCGTTCCCCGCGATTGATTCGCTTGCTCCTCACCGCCTGCTTTGCTGCCTGCCTGGCCTCGGCCTCTCCTGCCCAGCCAATCGGCACAGAATCAGTCCGCCACGGCGGCTTGGCGCAGCCCGTTCAGCAGCAGGACACCGGTTTCCTCAATCGCCAGATCATCTCGGGCGGAACAATCCATCGCTTCCAGGTCTATGTGCCTGAAGAGTGGCGTCGTAACGACAATCGCAAGTGGCCCATCATTCTCTTTTTACACGGCCGCGGCGAGCGTGGCAGCGAGGGCATGTGGCAAACCCAGATCGGCCTTCCTGAGGCGGTGCGCGACCATCCCGAACGCTGGCCCTTCATCATCGTCATGCCGCAGTGCCCGCTTGGCTCCTTTTGGACCGAACCCGACAACCTGGCCTTGGCCATGGAAACCCTCGAGGAGGAGAGCCGGGAGTTCCATGGCGATCCCGACCGTACCTATCTCTCCGGCATTTCCCTGGGAGGCTACGGCGCCTGGGAGCTCGCGCGCAATTACCCCCATCGCTGGGCCGCCATAACCATCGCCGCCGGCGGCATCTTCTGGAGCTACGATCCCGAGCGCTGGCAGCGGGCGTCAACTCTGCTCCCCGAGTATTCACACGCTCTCGGCCGCACACCTGTCTGGCTCTTCCACGGCACAGACGATCCCGTCGTCCTGCCGCGCCAGGACGAGCTCCTGTATGACGCCATCAAAGCGGCCGGAGGACACGTCCGCCTCTGGCTCTACCAGGGGCTCAAACACGATTGCTGGACGCGCGCCTTCCGCGAGCCCGAGCTTCCGCGCTGGCTGCTTGAGCACCGCCTGGCCGCCACACCTGTCGTGAAGCCCGGCAAGCCTCAGCCTTTGCCCCAGGAGCCACCTGCACTGGCTGAGCGCCTTCTCATTCCTCTTCATCCGCCCGCCATCCGGCTCACCTCTGCAGAGATTGAAAACCTGGTCGGCGAATATCTCGATCCCAACGGTTCTCCGGCTCTCACCATCGAGGGTCAAAACGAAAAGCTCTACGCAAAGGACCGTTACGGCCAGATCTCCGACGTGGAAGCCGCTTCGCCTACTGAGCTCTTTTATCCCGAGGGCTCCAGCATCACGCGCCTGGTGGCCATCCGCGATGCCGAAGGCCGCATCACCGCCATGGTGCTCCACGACGACCGCCATGAGGAGCGATGGGAGAAGCGCAGGCCCGCCCCGGCCCAGTAGGCCACCGTTCCATCGGAGCGGAAAGTCTTCCAGGAACCCCGCCGAGTTCATTTGCGTAGTAAGCTTCAAGGTGTTCCCGGCAGCACTCGGGCAAAGGAGGCAGCATGTATTGCAGTGGATGTGGTCAGGCGATTAATGCAGGGCAGGCGGTCTGCTCCAAGTGCGGCCGCCCCGTGGCTCAGCCGGTTCCCCCGGTTCCTGGACTTCAGTTCCTGGTGGAGAGCTATGCGGGCAAAATCCGTGCCCTCAGCATCTGCTGGTTTATTTACGCGGGCCTGTCGCTGCTGCTCGGCTTTGCCGGACTCACGTTTGCCAAGGCATTCTTCTCCGGCGGCTTTGGTCCCTGGATGCACGGGCCCACACCGCCCATGTGGTTTGGCCCCGCCATGCTTCAATTTATCTGGGTCTTTCTGGTGCTGCGCGCCGCGCTGGCCATCGTCGCCGGCTGGGGTCTGATGGAGCACTCGCAATGGGGCCGCATGGTCGCCATTATTGCCGCCATCTTTAGCCTGCTCAAGTTCCCCTTTGGAACCGCCCTCGGCATCTGGACTCTGGTGGTGCTGCTCGGCTATCAAAACTCCTCGCTCTACGACCAGCTCTGAAAAGCAACCCGCTCTTCGCGCACCGTCATCTTCTTTGCGCCGTGTCATCCTCCTTGGGCCCTGTCATCCTGAGGAGTCCGCCGCGGCGGACGACGAAGGATCTGCGGTTGTTCTTCGTCACCGTCTGAATCCGCATCTTCGGTCTACGATGGTGAAATGCGGGAGCACAATTATTTCACCTACATCATGGCCAGCCGCAGCCACACCCTCTATGTGGGGATCACCAGCGACCTGCACAAACGCGTATTTGAGCACAAATGGAAAGAGCACGAAGGGTTCACTGCCCGCTATAACTGCGACCGCCTCGCCTGGTTTGAACAATGCCAGCAAGTGCCAACGGCCATCGCGCGCGAAAAGGAATTGAAGGGCTGGAGACGTTCGAAGAAAACCTCCCTCATCGAGTCGACGAACCCCGCCTGGAACGATCTAAGCCGTGACTGGTACGACTATGAGCCCGCGGATTACCGCCGGGCTCTCGATCGCATGGAAACCTGAAAAGCAACCGCAGATCCTTCGTCGCTACGCTCCTCAGGATGACAACGCCAAAGGGAAGTATGTCGGCACAGCGGTCTGAGTGGCCCCACTCGTCATCACCATGCACTGTCACCCCGCCCATGCACTGTCACCCCATCCCCATGCACTGTCACCCCGAAACGGAGTGAGGGGTCTGCGGTTGCATTTTGCGCATACCGTTGTACGCTCCATGCTCGCATCATCGTTGTTTCTGAGACGGGGGGATGGCCACGCACCAAACCCAGCATGAACATGCTAGGAGCTGGCAGCTAGAAGCTGGAAGCCGTTTCTTCTACAATTCACTCATGAGTTTCCCTCAAATGCGGATGCGGCGCCTGCGGCGCACCGACCAGATGCGCGCCTTGGTGCGTGAAACAGTCCTCGTGCCCGGCGACCTGATCTACCCGCTGTTTATCTGCCCCGGCGAAGGCGTTCGAAAAGAGATCGGGTCCATGCCCGGCGTCTTCAACCTCTCCGTCGACGAAGCCGTAAAAGAAGCCGAAGAAGCCGCGAGCCTCGGCATCGGCGGCCTGCTGCTCTTCGGCCTGCCTGAATCCAAGGACGAGCAAGGCAGCGGCGCATGGGAAGAAGGCGGAATCGTTCAGCAGGGCCTGCGCGCTCTTCGCCAGTCCACAGCCGCCAAAAGGCTGGTCCTCATCGCCGACGTCTGCCTCTGCGAGTACACCAGCCACGGCCACTGCGGTGTGATTATCCAGGGCCGCGATGGATTCGAAGTCGACAACGATCCCTCGCTCGAGTTGCTTGCACGCACCGCCGTCAGCCTGGCCAAGGCCGGAGCCGACGTCATCGCGCCCAGCGACATGATGGACGGCCGCGTCGCCGCAATCCGCCGTGCGCTCGACAGCGAAGGTCACTCGCAGGCGCCCATCCTCAGCTACGCTTCCAAGTTTGCCTCCGCGTTTTACGGACCGTTCCGCGAGGCGGCGGACTCCGCTCCCCAGTTCGGCGATCGCAAGACCTACCAGATGGACGGAGCAAACCTGCGCGAAGCCATGCGCGAAATCGATCTAGACATTGAAGAGGGCGCGGACATGATCCTGATGAAGCCGGCCATGCCCTACCTCGACGTGATTCGCGCCGCTCGCGAGCGCATTGACGTCCCCATCGGCGCTTACCAGGTATCGGGCGAATACTCTATGCTGCAGGCCGCCATTCAGAAAGGATGGCTCGATCGCGACCGCGCCATCCTCGAGGCTCTGGTCGGCATTCGCCGTGCCGGAGCAGACTTCGCCGTCACCTACTTCGCCAAGGACGCAGCCAAGCTACTCGCCTGATGATGCTTCAGACCGCGACTCAGTTCGAATCGCGGACAGCGAACCGTCGTCTTCCGTTACCATGAGTGGAGCCGGTCAGGCGTGCCCCCATGACTACTCTGCAAGTCCTCAGCGTTCTATTCGCCATCGCCGCGATTTTTGGCATGATCAGCACGCGCTGGCTCAAGCTGCCCATCACCGTCGGCACCATGCTCCTCACGGTCCTCACTTCGGTCGGGCTGATGGTTGCAGATCAAATTGCGCCGCAGTTCCATCAGTGGGCTCTCAATCTGGCTCACCAAATCGATTTCGAGAGCGTAATCCTTCATGGCATGTTGCCCCTGCTGCTCTTTGCCGGAGCCTTTCTGCTCGACCTTGAGCAGTTGGCCAGGGAAAAGCTGACGGTTTCTCTGCTCTCCGTGGTGGGTACTGTCCTCTCCGTCTTTCTGGTCGCGGGATTCATGTATCTCCTCACCGGCATTCACCTTCCCTGGATGGAGTGCCTGGTGTTTGGCGCGCTCATTTCCCCCACCGATCCCATCGCCGTTCTTGAGATGCTCCGCCGCACCGGCGTTTCTAAGGCAATTCAAGCGCAGCTCGCCGGCGAATCGCTTTTTAACGATGGCCTGGGCGCGGTTCTCTTTCTCACCCTGCTGGATGTCGCCCGCGGACATGCGCCGACTCCGCTCCACATCGCCGGATTTCTGTTCCTCAAAGCCGGCGGCGGCATTGCGGCCGGCATCGTTTGCGCGTGGATCACCTCCCAGCTTATGCGCCGCGTCGACTCCTACCAGATCGACATTCTCTTCACCATCGCGCTCGCGCTCGGGGGTTATGTCCTCGCGGATGCCCTTAGTCTTTCCGCCCCGCTCGAAGCGGTCGTGGCCGGCATCGCCATGCGCCATTTCAATCGCAATCAACCTAAGGAACGCATCGGTCACGAGAGTATCGACAGCTTCTGGGAGCTGATCGACGAGGTTCAGAACTCCGTGCTCTTTGTCCTCCTTGGCCTCGAGATCATGGCGGTCGCACTCAATGTGCGAGCGTTGGAGGCCGGCGCTGCTGCCATCCTCGCTGTCAATCTTGTGCGCCTCGCGGCAGTCGCATTACTGCTGCTGCTGGTCCGCCTCATCCAGCGAGGCCACCGCAGTTCCACCTTCGTGCTTACCTGGGGCGGCTTGCGAGGAGGGCTCTCCATCGCGCTCGCCCTCTCCGTCCCTGAGGCCCTTGGCCGCTCATGGATGCTCGGCGCCACCTATCTTGTCGTCGTCTTCTCCATCATCTGCCAGGGCGGCTCCATGGACCGGATCCTCCGCTGGAGAAGCGCCAAAACATCCGCCGCTTGAGTCCGCTTCAACACAATCTACTTTGCATTCAACCACTCCTGTGTTTTTCTAACAGTACCCGCCTATGCGCAAGTACCTGGAAACCTATTTCGAGTTCAGCCATCTGGGAACCAACTGGCGCACCGAAATTCTCGCCGGCGTCACCACGTTCCTCACCATGGCTTATATCGTGCTGGTCAATCCGGCCATCTTGTCCGCGGCCGGAGTCCCGCTCGCAGCCGCCACCGCAGCCACATGCCTCTCCGCGGCCTTCGGCTGCATCCTCATGGGCATCGTCGCCCGCTATCCCATCGCGCTGGCCCCCGGCATGGGACTCAACGCCTACTTCACTTACACCGTCTGCCTCAAGATGCATATCCCCTGGCAAACCGCCCTGGGCGCAGTCTTTCTCTCCGGCATCATTTTTCTCGCGCTCACCGCCGGCGGCATCCGCCAAATGATCCTCCGCTCCATTCCCCACGAGCTCTACGCCGCCGTCGCCAGCGGCATTGGACTCTTCATCGCGTTCATCGGCTTTCGCAACGCCGGCCTGGTCATCGGCGATCCTGAAACCCTCGTCGGCCTCGGCAACCTGCGCAATCCCACCACCGCGCTGGCTCTCGCTCGGCCTCATCCTCATGGTCGCGCTTGAAATCCGAAAGGTCCGCGGCTCCATCCTCATCGGCGTGCTGGCCACCACGGCCATCGCCTGGGGCTTCGCCTTCGCCATTCTCCATACCGATCCGCAGTCAAGCTGGATCGCCTCGCCCGCTTCCATTGCCTGGGCGCAAAATCTCTTTCGCTGGACGCCGGCGCCCGGCGGCATGCATGCTCTGCTCGGCACCGCCTTCAAACTCGACATCCGCGGCGCGCTCAACAAGGGCCTGCTTGAAATTGTCTTCGTCTTTTTCTTCGTCGACCTCTTTGACAATCTCGGAACCCTGGTCGCCGTCACCAAGCGCGCCGGCCTCATCGCCACCGACCACTCCATTCCCCGCCTCAACCGCATCCTGTTCGCCGATGCAACTGCCACCGTCTTCGGCTCGCTCTGCCGGCACGTCCACCGTCACCAGCTATGTGGAATCAACAGCCGGCGTCATGGCTGGCGGCCGCAGCGGCATCACCGCCATCGTCACAGGATTGCTTTTTCTCGGGGCCATTGCCGCCGCTCCCTTTGTCGGCTTTGTGCCCACCGCCGCCACCGCTCCCGCGCTCATCCTCGTCGGTTCGCTCATGCTGGCCACCATCACTGAAATCCGCTGGACACGAGCCGCTCGTCGCCGTTCCCGCCTTCCTCACGCTCGTGCTCATTCCGCTCACCTACTCCATCGCCAACGGACTCGGCTTCGGCATCATTGCCTGGGCCATCCTCCACCTCGCCACCGGCAAATTCCGCCGCCAGGACTGGCTCCTCTACCTGCTCGCCGCGCTGTTCCTCGCCCGCTTCATCTATCTCGGCGCAAGCTAGAATGAAGTTGCCTTTCATTCGATCGGCGGGAGTCATCATGCACTGGTACCACTACGTTTCTTATTTCTTCGGCGGCGTTTTTCTCGCCAACGCCATACCCCACATCGGCACCGGGGTCACCGGCCGACCCTTCCAGAGCCCTTTCGCAAAACCACCGGGGAAGGGTTTGTCGTCTTCCACGGTCAACGTCCTCTGGGGCTTCTTCAATCTGGTCCTCGCCTATCTGCTCATCCTCTGCGTGGGCAGCTTCAGCATTCACGACATACCGCAGGTGATTGCCGCAGGCGCAGGCATGCTCTTCATCTCCCTCAACGCGGCCTGGGGATTCGGACGCTTTCACGGCGGGAATCTGAAAAGCTGACCCTGCCGTTGCAGCACGCAGCCAGGTCCGGCCGCGTAGCCAAAAAGTCGTAACCCGCCCGTCCTGCCGACCTGTACTATGAGGGTGAGGCATTTGAACTTTTTGAGGCAGCGCAACCTCAGCACGAACCGGACCCGATGGATGGAGAAATCGCGCCAGCTCAAGCTCTCCTCGCTCGCCATGGCGGCCGCGGCCTCGCTCGCCGTCGCCTTTTCGCTCACGGCCTGCGAAAACGTCGCCGGTTTTACCCAGCCAACGCTCGTCCGCGTTATTGACGCTTCTTACATCGCTCCGGCCATCAATGTCACCGTCGAAGGAACCACCCTCGCCGCCAACATCGGCCAGGGTTCCATCACGCCCTATGGAACGCTGCAGGCCAGCCTCGCCGCGCCCATCAAGGTCACAGCGGCCACTGGAGGCGCCACGCTGGTCTCCACTTCCGGCACGCTACTCGCCGGGCACCAGCACTCCGTCTTCATTACCGACAACGGCGTCGCTCCCTTGAGTTACACCGTTACTGTGCTTGAAGATCAGCAGATTTCTGCCGCCAGCAACCACTCAGCATTCCGTTTTCTCAACCAGGCTCCAAAAACCGGCGCAGTCGATGTCTACATGATTCCCGCCGGCGTCACCCTCGCCAACACCATTCCCATCGTCACCAATCTGCCCGTAGGCGCCACCGCCGGCTACGTCAGCTTTACTTCGCAAACCGTCACCATGGTCATCACGCCCACCGGCACCCAAACACCCCGCTACACCTCGCAACCCCTCGGCCTCACCGGCGGAGAAGTGCGCACCGTGCTCATCGTCGACACCCAGTTGACCTCAGACCCGCCCGTTGAAGTCTTCACGGCCAACGACGTCAACTAGCTTTCGTACTCCAGAAATGAAATTGCGGGTGCCCCAGGTGCCTCGCCTTTGGTCACCTGGGAATGAATCCAGCCCACTCAAAACCTTAATGAGACTCTGTTTCCAACTCCTCGCGCTCCTCTTTCTCGCCTCCGCCGCCCATGCTGCCGACAGCTATCGCATCGTGCACACCTACCCGCACGACCCCCAGGCCTTCACCCAGGGACTCGTCTTCGTGGACGGCCATCTCTACGAAAGCACCGGCCTCAACGGCCGCTCCACTCTGCGCATGGACGACCTTGAAACCGGCCGCACCCTGCAGAGCCAGAGCCTCGATGCAAAGTACTTCGGCGAAGGACTCACCGACTGGGGCAGCACCCTCATCCAGCTCACCTGGCAGGCGCACATCGCCTTCGTGTATGACCGCTTCAGCTTTCGCCTGCTGCGCACACTGCACTACACCGGTGAAGGCTGGGGGCTCACCCACGACGCAGCACACATCATCCTCAGCGACGGCAGCGCAACCCTGCGCTTCCTCGATCCAGAAACGTTCAAACCCGTCCGCACCATCGTCGTCAAGGAAAACGGCAAACCCGTCGCCAATCTCAACGAGCTCGAATTCATTCACGGCGAGATCTACGCCAACATCTGGTACACCGACCGGATCGTCCGCATCTCGCCCGCAACCGGCAAGGTCCTCGGCTCCATCGATCTCGCCAGCCTGTGGCCGCAGAACGAGCGCACCGATTCCGGAGCCGTCCTCAACGGCATCGCCTTCGACGCCGCACACGACCGCCTCTTCGTTACCGGCAAGCTCTGGCCAAAGCTGTACGAGATCAAGATCCTCCCCGAGCACAAGAACTAACCGTCATCCAGGGCGCACCATGCCTGCACTCAACAAAACAGCACTGTCATCCAGAGCGCACCATTCCAGCACTCAATAAATCAGAACTGTCATCCAGAGGAGCGTAGCGACGAAGGATCTGCGGTTGCTTTTTGCAAATCTCAGAAAAAAGCCGGGTACCCCATACATCTGCAGCACCGGGGTCCCCACGGACAGGTCTTCGTCCGTGGGGTGGCTGGGCGATGGGTGGGACAGCAATGCAATCAATCCCAAAGTCTTTTCTATTCCCTACTCCCTATTCCCTGCTCCCTACTCCCTGCCCTTCATCACATTCCGTCATTCCCCGCCCCGCGTATACTTTCCGCCAAGGTACGCACTTCATGGATTTTTCAACGATCGTCCTCCCGTCATCGCTGCAAAACGCCGCCGTTCTCACCATCGTGCTGGCCTTTGCCGGATATCTGGTCACCTTCCTCAGCACCCGCATGATGGCCCGCCGCGCCGATCGCCTGCGCCTGGTCAACGAACGCCTCAACGAGTTCTACGGCCCGCTCTACGTCGCCTCGCAGGCAGGCAACATCGCCTATCGCTCGCTCTTGCAGAAGCAGGGCAAGACGCAGAGTTTTCCCATCCTCGACGGCGAAATGAAGGAGTGGATGCTGTGGATGACCACGATCTTCATGCCGCTGAACGACATTCGCGAGAAGATCATTATTGAGAAAGCGCACCTGATCGTCGAGGAGCAGATGCCCCTCTGCCTGCTCGACTTTGTCACGCATGTGGTGGGCTATAAAGCCGTGCTGGCCAAGTGGTCTGATGGCGACTACTCCGAACGCCGCTCCACCATCGGCTGGCCGCCCGATTTCGACCTCTACGTTGCGCGCTCCTACCAGGCCCTCAAAGCCGAACAAACGCGCCTGCTGCACAGCGGCTTCTGGCAACTCTACGATCGGCTCACGCGCCGCAAGCCGAAATAGCCAGCGCTACGCGTCAAACTTCCAGAATCGGATTCAACGAAGTCACCTTGGCCACAGCCTTGGTCAGCCGCGCCTCCCGAGGCCGCGCGCCTTTGCGCACCACGTGCGTGTAAATATGCTCCACCGACTCCACCAGGTAGGCCCCGGTCACAAACGTATCTCTCGACGACGTAATGCCGTCGCCCGGCAACAGGATCACATCCCCCTCCCTCGGCAGCGAGTGCAGTGTCTCCAGCGGTACCAGGTTGATGCAATCTCCGTCGAGCGACACGAACTCCAGGCAGTCCATGCTGTGCAGGCTTCCCTCACGCTCCCAACGAGCTTCCTGCCGCGCCTTGAACGATTGATAGTACGTGCCGATCAGCGTAGGCAGTCCAACCACGAACGTGGTGATGTCTGCGTAGGGAGCAAGTCTGGTAACGAGATCGAGAATCATGGTTGCCCTCTCCTCTGTCTTTTTCAGCCTGAAATGATTTCGGAAACCCTCCGCCGTCTGCACCAGTCGCAGCGCCGCGGGGTACGGCGTTGCTCTGACGCAGATTCAGCAGAATCGGAACGAGGCCTCGCCCATCCGTTTTTGCCCGCCGGGGATTGCGGACTTCAAACTGTAGCTTGTTCTGAAGATTCTACAGCGTGATTCACGGTACGATCGCTCAGGCTGGCACCGGCAGCGCCAGATTCTTCCACAACTTCAGCGTGGGCCCTGCCTGGTTGATGGTATAAAAGTGCAGCCCGGGCGCGCCGCCCGCCAGCAGCGCCTGGCAAAGCCGCGTCACCACATCCGCGCCAAACTCCTGCAGGGCCGGCTTGTCGTTTTCCAGTTCCTCGAGGCGCAGACGCATCCATTGCGGCAGATCAGCGCCGCAGCCGCCACAAAACTTCACTGTATTCGCGTAGCCGGTAATCGGCATGATGCCGGGAACAATCGGAATCGTGATGCCCGCCTTCTGGCAGCGATCCATAAAGTGGAAGTATGCGTCGGCGTTGTAGAACAGCTGAGTCAGTGCGCTGTTTGCGCCTGCATTGACTTTGCGTTTGAAGTTCTCCAGGTCTATAGACGGATTCGGCGCTTGTGGATGCATCTCAGGATACGCGGCGACCTCGATGTGAAAGTGATCGCCATGCTGCGATCGGATGAAGCTCACGAGTTCGTTTGCGTAGTGGAATTCGCCGGGGGCGGATGCGCTCATCGCCGTCGCAGGCAGGTCCCCGCGCAGCGCAACAATCCGCTTGACGCCGACACTTCGGTAGCGCTCCAGAAGTTCCGCAATATGCACGCGCGTGGAGCCAACGCAGGTGAGATGCGGCACAGCCTCGATGCCAGCATGCTCCACCACGGCCATCACGGTGTTGTATGTTCCATCCTGCGTGGAACCGCCCGCCCCATAGGTTACTGAGAAGTACGCCGGCCGCAGTGCAGCAAGCCGGCTGATAACGCCGGGCAATTTTTCCAGCGCCTCCGGCGTGCGCGGCGGTCCCAACTCAAGCGAAAAACTCAACGACGAAGCCATAGATCCTTGCTCACACAAATTGCCATCTTGCGAAAATTGCCGGTCACCCAAATCCACTGAGTAACCGGCAATCGATTTCGTGTCCAGGGTCAGGATCAGGGCTTTCTGTTCCCTGTTCCTTAATCCCTAATCCCTGCTTTTAGTACCTGTAGTTCTCCGCCTTGTAAGGCCCTTCCACCGGAACGCCCAGATATTCGGCTTGCTTCTTCGACAGCGTCGTCAGCTTCACGCCGATCTTTTCCAGATGCAGCCGCGCCACTTCCTCGTCCAGCTTCTTGGGCAGCACGTACACGCCCACCTTATACGTGTCCTTGTGGGCCCACAGGTCAAGCTGCGCCAGCGTCTGGTTGGCAAAGCTGTTCGACATCACGAAGCTCGGATGTCCCGTCGCGCAACCCAGGTTAACCAATCGCCCTTCGGCCAGAACAAAAATTCCGTGCCCATCCGGGAAGGTGTAGAAATCCACCTGCGGCTTGATGTTCAGCTTGGTCACGCCCTTTTCTTCATTGAGCCGGTCGATCTGGATCTCGTTGTCGAAGTGACCGATGTTGCAAACGATGGCCTGGTCCTTCATCTTCTTCATGTGCTCGAGCGTGATGATGTCCACGTTGCCCGTCGTGGTCACGTAGATATCGCCGCGGCCCAGCGTGTCTTCCACCGTCGTCACTTCAAAGCCTTCCATCGCCGCCTGCAGCGCGTTGATCGGATCCACTTCCGTCACGATGCAGCGAGCGCCCATGCCGCGCAGCGAGTGCGAGCAGCCCTTGCCCACGTCGCCATAGCCGCAGATGACCGCCACCTTGCCCGCCACCATCACGTCGGTCGCGCGCTTGATTCCGTCCGCCAATGACTCGCGGCAGCCGTACAAGTTGTCGAACTTGCTCTTGGTCACCGAGTCGTTCACGTTGATCGCCGGAACCAGCAACGTGCCCTGCTCCATCATCTTGTAGAGCCGGTGAACGCCCGTCGTCGTCTCTTCTGAAACGCCGCGCCACTCCTTCGCCACCTTGTGCCAGTGCTGCTTGTCTTCGGCGTACACCTGCTTCAGCAGGTCCTTGATCACCTGTTCTTCGTGGTTGCCGCTCGGCGTGTTCACCCAGCCGTCGCCATTTTCCAGTTCATAGCCCTTGTGAATCAGCAGCGTCACGTCGCCGCCATCGTCGACAACCAGTTGCGGCCCCTTGCTGCCCCCGCCGTTCTTATCTTGGTGCGCCAGGGCCTGGTAAGTGCACCACCAGTACTCCTCAAGCGACTCGCCCTTCCACGCAAACACCGGAACCCCGGTCGCCGCAATCGCCGCCGCCGCATGATCCTGCGTCGAGAAAATGTTGCAGCTCGCCCAGCGCACTTCCGCGCCCAAGCTCACCAGCGTCTCAATCAGCACCGCCGTCTGAATCGTCATGTGCAGCGAACCTGTCACCCGCACTCCCGCCAGCGGCTTGGCCGCGGCGTACTTGTTGCGGATCGACACCAGTCCCGGCATCTCATGCTCGGCGATGGTGATCTCTTTGCGGCCCCAATCGGCCAGGGCCATATCGGCCACTTTGTAGCTAAGTTCGGTCGCGTCCAGGGTTGACGTTGCCATGTTTGTTCTCCTTATATCGTCCTATCGTGATATGTTGATATGTAAACAGATTTGTCGGAATCAGTCAATCACAAATTATGCCCTCGATCGTAAAAATCCTGCGAGTGGTCGCCGACCCCAACCGGCTCCGCATCCTGCTCCTGCTCAAGGGCGAGGAGCTTTCTGTCGCCGAACTGCAGGAAATCCTCGTCATGGGCCAGAGCACCATCTCCACCCACCTCTCCCAGCTCAAGCAGGCCGGTCTGGTGGAAGACCGCCGCGCCGGCAAAAGCAGCCTTTACCGCCTAAGTCCCCCTGCGGGGGGCGGCCCTTTGGACAAGATTCTTGCCGAGGCCGGCTCCGAAATCCCCGAAGCCGTCACCGACCAGGCCGCCATGCGCCGCGTCCTGCGCAAACGCCAGGACAAGATGCGCGCCTTCTTTGACTCCGTAGCCGGCCGCCTCGGCAAAGACTACGTCCCGGGCAAATCCTGGAAGAGCGTAGCCGAAGCCCTGCTCCGCCTTATGCCGCCGATGACCATTGCCGACCTGGGTGCCGGCGAAGGCACCTTTGCGCTGCTGCTCGCCGAGCGCGCCACCAAAGTCATCGCTGTTGACACATCGGCAAAGATGCTCGAAGTCGGCCGAGACCAGGCCCTCCGCAACGGCGTCAAGAACGTCGAGTTCCGTCACGGCGACATGGAAGAAATCCCCATCGCCGACGCCGAAGTCGACCTGGTCTTTTTCTCCCAATCCCTCCACCACGCTCTGCACCCCGAGCGCGCCCTGCAGCAGGCACATCGCATCCTAGTCCCAGGCGGCCGCATCGTCATCCTCGACCTCGCCAAGCACCGTTTTGAAGAAGCCCGCGAAATGTATGCAGACGAGTGGCTCGGCTTCAGCGAAGCCGACCTCGAATCCATGCTCGCAAAAGCCGGCTTCTCGGGCGTCAGTACTTCGGTAGTCGACAAAGAGCCCGAAGCCCCCCAGTTCCAAATCCTGCTGGCTGTCGCCAACAAAGCCATCGGAACGGCCCGGTGAGCGTCCTCGCAATTCCGCGTCACCCACAGTTTCGAACACTTCTGTCACTCTCAATCAAAAAGAAGACCTCGGGGCAAGCCCGAGGTCCATGGGTTTCGTCGATCCCGTGAAAGCGCGCAACCCTTTCTTAGAACGTGAGTCTTCCGCCAATCTGAATATTCCGCATGGCGCTGGCACCGGTGATCTGATTAGTGGTCGCTGACAGGTTTTGGTTGCCATTGGGGTTGTTCAGATTCACGAAGTTGAAGACGTTCGTCGACTCGCCGCGAAGCTGAAACACCAGGTTTTCGTGGATGCGGAAATCGCGAAGCAGCGCCAGGTCAACGTCCCTCGAACCGGGTCCCCGATAACCGTTCCGCTCCGAGGTACCGTCGGAACCCGCAGGCCCTACACCTGAGCATGCGGACGGAGACGCCTCCGAGTAGCTGCAGAAGGACGCAGTATCGAACCACCTGACCCGCGCAGCTGTCCGGCTCTTGTGATTGATTATCGAGTCGTACGGATTCCCTATCTGGTTCGCGCGATCCGCGGTGACTCCGTCGTTGTTTGAGTCGGTCCCAGTCGATACCGAAAACGGTGATCCGCTGCTGAGGTTGATGATCGGTGAGATCGTCCAGCCATCCAGAACGTTGTGGAGGAACCTGTTCTCTTTGAAGTAAACGGGCTGCCAAACAAGCGACATCACGAAAGCACCCCGCAGATCGGGATTGGATGGTCCCTTTTCAAGTGAGAGGTTGGCGCCGTCCTCAGCCGTGACGTTGGCGCTGTCGAGTCCGATGCTCGAAAGGGTCTTCGCCCATATGTAATGTCCGTGGAAGTTGAGCCCCCTGGTCATGCGGCGGGAGAATGTGACCTGCAGGGCGTTGTAATTGGAGTTTGCGCGGCCAAGGCTACCGTGCGGGCCGTCACCCAATTCGACAATTGTCCCCAGAGTTGAGATGGGACGCCGGGTGTTCACATTCGAAGTGGTGTTCGAGGCAGGGTTTGCCGCATTGAAGACCGGGTAGTTCAAGTCCGGTTCGAAGGGCAGGGCGCGGGCCAGCGTTCCCACATAGGCGATGCCAACCTCGGTTGAGGGTGTAATTTGCTGTTCCACCGATGCCGACAGTTGATAAGTGAAGGGCCAGCGGAATTGCAGACCGATGCCGGAAAGCGAAGTGCCTGAAGGCGCTGCTGCGACCTTCCCCGGCGTATAGCTGAACGGAAATGGCGACGGCGTATTGAGATAGGGTTTCGAGAGCGTGCCTGGAACAGGGAATGTGTAGCGCAGGGTAAACGGGAAGAAGTTTGACGTTGCATTCCATTCATTTCCGGAAATGCCTCCCCAAAAGATGCCGGCTGCTCCTCTGACGGATGTTTTGCCGTCGCCGAAGACGTCCCACGCAAACCCCAGTCGAGGCGAGTAATGCTTCCAGGGGTTCGCGATGATGCCGCGCGTAATGCCCTTGTCGCCGGGAAAGAGCTGACCAACCGGCGCATTGGGATTGATTGCTGACGCCGCAGAGCCGGCAACGTAAGTTGATTCCTTGTTTTGAGGATCTGTCGGCGCTGTCTGAACGTCCCAGCGCAGGCCGGCATTGATTGTCAGGTTCCTGCGAATGTGCCAGTCGTCCTGGGCAAAGAGCGAATAGAAGAACGAGTCGTCGATGGCCGTTACTGGTGCATCCTGCGTCTGCTTGCTCGGCAGGCCAAGTACAAAGTCCGAAAGGGCATTTCCTGTGCGCGCTGTCGTGCTCGCCTGGAAGGTCCAAACTCCGTAGTTGTTCAGGTCCGTCAGCAGAATGTCCTTGTTCAACGAGGCCTCGCCGCCGATTGAGAGCGAATGATTCCCCTTGTTCCAGATGAAAAGATGCCGGAGCGAGTAGAAGTTGGTGCCCGCCGTCGGTCCGTCAATCGCATCGGCGCCGTGGAAGTAGTTCGTCACGTTTATATCGGGCAGACTCGCCTTGCCCTGGCCCGCAAACGCAGAGCCAAAATCGGTGAGCGTCTTTTCAGGACCGTTCACTCGGCCGCCGAAGCTGCGCGTATAGGTCAGCCATGTCTGGTCGATCTTATCCGTGCCGAAGGTGATGGTGTGGCTCACGTTGATCACATGAAGGAGGTATTTCTGCAGTTGGAGAGACCATGGAACGTTCGAACTGCCCGCGACCACAGAATTCTGCCCCTTCAGGTAGAACCACGATCCGTTCAGGTGTTGCCGGTTCGAGATAATGTGATCGATCTTGCCCATATATTCGTTGTAATTCTGCGGCGTAGGAACGTATCCAATCCACCCTGGGGCGGTCGCCGATCCGGCGTTGGAGGCCGGCAACGCCTTGATGACGTTCAAGGCCGTCGTGTCCAGCGGGTCGGTGATTTTGTTCCCGGCATAGGGCTTCCGGGTGGTGGGATTGCAGACGATAAAATCGCCCGCCGCCTTATCCGCGGATGAGAGCGATTGGGTGCAGCTACTAATGGTTCCGCTGGTGGTCGGGAGGTAATCGCTGAAATCGCCGGCAGCCTCCTTGGCGGTGGGCAAGACTGAGCTGTTTTCCAGCGAGCTGAACTGGTTCTTGAAGCCTGAATAGTCCGCGAAAAAGAACGTCCGGTCACGAATGATCGGTCCGCCCACAACTCCACCATAGGTGTGGCGGTGGACCGCCGACCTTTTGCCGTTGGAATTCCAAGGAGCCGAGTTGAAATTGGTTTCGCGATGAAACTCGTAGGCGGTGCCATGGAAGTGATTGGTCCCGGACTTCGTTACTGCACTTACCACGCCACTGGACATGCGCCCATAGCTGGCACTGTAGTTGTTTGTCTGGACATTAAACTCCGCAATCGCCTCCGGATTGGGCATCTGGTTTCCTGTCATGCGCACGCCCGTCATGTCCAGGCCGCCATCCAGGTAATAGCTTACCGATCCAGTATTGTTCTCCGTGGTGCTGCCATTGATCTGCACTACCTGCTGTGGATACCCCAGCGTGTTGCCGAATGAATTGCTTTGAACCCCCGGTACCAGCGTCAACAGGGAGTAGGCGTTGCGATCCACCAGGGGCAGGTTGTTCACTTCGGCATTTTCAATCGTACGGCCGACCGTGCCGTTTTCTAGGTTGATCTGAGGTGGCTCCGTTGTGACCGTGATCGTTTCGTCAGACCCTCCCAGTTGCAACACGGCGCCGACGCTTGCCTGTTCGTTAACGTTCAGCGTTATGTTCGATTGGACAAACTTCTTGAACCCGGGTGCTTGCACCGTCATCGCATACTTGCCGATGGGTAGAAGGTCGATTCGGTACGCTCCACTGCCGTTCGACGCGGCCTTGCTGGTGAATCCGGTGTCCTCATTCACAACTGTGACGTGAGCGCCGGGCACAACCGCTCCCGTCGGGTCGGTTATTGTGCCGGTCAGCGTCGCGGTTGTAAGCTGCGCGTGTGCAATGCCAGACAGCAGAATCACGGATGCACTTACCAACACCGAGATTCTCCGAAAACTCTTCGCACTAATCTTTGCGGAGGTGATTCCCATGATCTCCCTGTCCTCCTTTGGGAAGAATGTTGCTTGCGTTCTATGTGACGAGCAAGGCTAGCATCGGATCGGTAACGTTGTCCATAAACGTTTACGTAACCCGGCGTAAATGCTTATGAACGCTATCGATAGTCTGGAATTTTCACGCGCCCCAGACTGTCTGATTCGAGGAACGGCCAAGCCGTTGCCCATTTCTCGCCGAAAATTTCCCATCCCCGGCGCACGCTGTCCGCAGGAGAGTCTCTTTGTCCAACTCATCTAGGAAAAAACTAGTCCTGGTCGATTCCAGGTCGCCCTCAATGCCCGCCACCGCGAGCCTGAACCGCCCAAGCGTGTCCGGCGTGGTGGTTCTCTCTTCAGGTCTATTTCTTGGGGAGGGAACGGGTGAAGGCGACGGCGGCATCGAGGAGACGCTGACGAGTGGCGTCATCCGCATAAGCTTCGGCGGCTGCACGGACGTAGCCGGTCATGCGACGGCCTCGCATGATGACGGGGCCAACATTGGCTATCTTAAGAGCCCAGCTGTCGCTCTCGGGTCCTACGCGCAGCATGAGGCTGCCCCGGCGGGCACCGCAAAGCAAGTTGCCGTAGAGAAGAAAGGCCCACCCGCCGAACATCGCTTTTTCAGTAAGCCCCAACAGGCTTCCGAGTGTGGCATGAACGAGTTCTTCGAGACCGGGATCGCGAGCCATGGTTAATGGAAGAAGATTATCCGAATAACTGGATCCCGTAAAACCAGCGAACTGAGGTTAACGGTCTCTGCTGCCAGCTCGGTTGTCCTGATGCTCTCACGGCCTCGAGTGAAATTGCCCGACCGAACTGCCTCAGTGGATCGTCTTCGACCGCCGCTGCATGTAGTCCATCAGCAGGTACTGCCCAAGCGTGTCCGGCGTGGTGAAGTAGGCCTTCCCCTTGCACATCTCCGAGACCTTGTGCACAAACTGCACCAGGTCGTAGTCCGATGCCAGCATGAACGTATTGATCAGGATATTGCTCCGCTTGCAGCGCGCAACTTCTTCCAGCGTCTCGCTCACCACCAGCGGATCGAGCCCATACGCATTTCTGTAAATCTGCCCGCCGGGCATCGTCAGCGCTGACGGTTTTCCATCAGTGATCATCACGATCTGCTTCATGTCCTTGCGCTGCCGCGCAAGGACGCGCTGCGCCACGCGCAGCCCTTCACGCGTGTTCGTGTAGTGAGGACCGACTTTGACGCGCGCCAGTTGCGACACAGGAATCTCTTCGGCGGAATCATGAAACAGCACCAGCGAAAGCGAGTCGCCGGGAAACTGTGTGCGGATCAAATGTGAAAGCGCCATGGCCACGCGCTTGGCCGGAGTGAACCGGTCTTCGCCGTACAGAATCATCGAGTGCGAGCAGTCGAGCATCACCACCGTGGCGCACGAACTCTGGTAATCGCACTGGTGCACGTGCAGATCGTCGTACTCCATGTTGAGCGGCAGGCCGATTCCCTCGCGCGCGATTGCCGAGCTCAACGTCGCCGTCGTGTCCAGGTTCAACGTGTCGCCGAACTCGTAACGCCGCGACGCTCCGCTGGCCTCAACACCCGTGGCCCAATGGCGCGTATCGTGGCGGCCGTAGCTCGACTTGCCCAGCGAGCCCATCAAGTCGCGAAGCGCCTTGAACCCAAGAAAATCAAGGCTCTTGTCCGTCACTTCAAAGCGGGCCTCGCCCTCCTGCCCGCGCCCCTGTCCGTTTCCTTCGCGTTTCGGCCCCCGCGGACCCCGCGCGGAGATGTAGTTCTCACGCTCCATGCGCTCGATGAGTTTTTCAACCAGCTCATCCAGCTTGCCTTCGGCCATCAACTCGTCCAGCTGCCGCCGCAGGTCCTCGTCGAAGAAGTCGCCGCTCTCGAGAGCCCGGCGCAGGGCCTCGCGCAGATCGTCCATCGTATGCTCCAGCTCCTCGAAATCCGCATAAGGATCGCGATAACCGGAGTCAAGCATATAGTCGGAGAGCGCGTCGAGCAGTTCCTCCATGTCAATCTCGGAGGCCAGGTCGCCTTTGTACTTGGTGTATTCAGTGCGCTTCACGTGCCCCCAATCCCGCCTGGACGAGCCTGACTCCAGTTGATTCATTTCCCATGACCGAGGGTGCCCCCGGTCTCGACTTTGAGACCGGGGTAAACAAAACCCTCACTCACTTGGAACTGGGTGCCCCGGGTGCCTCGCATTTGGGCACCCGGGAATATCAATCACCCGAACTCAGTTGTACCCGCCGCGCGGCGTGCGCCGCGCCCTTTGCCAGTCCTCGTAATCCATCTCGATCTCGGCGCGTTCCGGTCCCCGCTGCGGCTTTTCGCTGGCGGCAAACACGCGTTCCTCGCTGCGGCTCAGTTTGCGATGAGCCACCAGCCCCTCCAGCAGAAACTCCGCTGCCGAAACCACCTTCGGCGCCTCATCCGATTTCGCGATGCCCAGCGGAGCAAGTTTCGGGATGAGCCCCTGGATCTGCTTGAGGTCAGCAAGCGCTGCAGCCGCGGGATGATTGTCATCAAGCCCGACCGTGCCGCCCAGGTTGAACCACTGTTCAATCTGCTGCGTATCCACTCCCTCAAACACGCGATCGAAGATCTTGCCCACCGCCTTGCGGATCAGCTCGCGCACCACGGTGTCGGCGCCCTTCATCTCGCCTTCGTACTCCAACTCCAGCTTGCCCGTCATGCCCGGCATAGCCGCATAAATGTCGCTCACGCGTGGCACCGCATGCGGTTCCTCGTTCATCAGCGCGCGCCGTTCCGCGTTTGAAACAACAAGGTCCAGCGTGGCGATTGGAAACCGCTGGCTCACGCCGCTGCGCTTGTCCACCTTCTTGTCTTCGCGCGCAAGAAACACCACCTGCTCGACGATCTCGCGAATGTAATCCGGAACCTCAATCGGCGCGGTTCCCCTCTCGGCCCAGGTTTCCTGTGCCGTGATGGCCATGCCCTCTTCAATGCGTCTCCGGATAGTGCGTACGTATCTCCGATCCAATGCGATCCTTGAGCGGCGTCACAATCTTTCCGCGCGCCGTGTAGTCTTCGGGATTGGCGCTGAACACCAGCGCAACATCCAGGGCCAGCCGCACCGGATAGCCCTTGATCTGCACGTCGCCTTCCTGCATGATGTTGAACAACGCCACCTGGATCTTGGCGGCGAGGTCGGGCAGTTCGTTGATGGCAAAGATGCCCCGGTTGGCGCGCGGCAGCAGGCCGTAGTGCATGGTCAGCTCGCTCGACAAGTCCTCTGCCCCACGCGCCGCCTTGATGGGATCCAGGTCGCCCACCAGGTCGGCGACGGTTACATCGGGCGTCGCCAGCTTCTCCACGTAGCGGTCATCGCGCCCGAGATACGCGATCGGCGTGGCATCGCCTCGCTCGGCGATCAAGTCGCGGCAGCGCTTGCAGAGCGGCGCGTAGGGATTATCGCGAAGCTCGCATCCAGCCACGTACGGCATCTGCTCATCGAGCAACACGGTAAGCGCCCGCAAAATGCGGCTCTTGGCCTGTCCGCGCAACCCCAGCAGAATAAAGTTCTGCTTCGACAGCACGGCATTCACTATCTGCGGAATCACCGTGTCTTCGTAGCCGACGATGCCGGGAAATAGCGTTTCACCCGACTTGAGGCGCGCAATCAGGTTAGCGCGCATCTCGTCCTTCACGGTTCGCGTTTTCAGGCAGGCTTCAGGGAACTGTGTGCTGGTGCGCAGTCCCCCCAGGGTTTGGGGAAGCGGGCGAGCTGCGGGCATCGAGTGAGCTCCTGCGGCCAGCTTCGTGCCGGGGACCGGCCGTTGTTTGAATCTACTATAGACGCAGCGCGAAGTCATTTCGTCACTGGCGAAGCGCCGTCACGCTTCGTTGTCGGCGCAATTAAATCCTTAGCCCTCAAAACAATCCCGGAGCCACACTTCCGCGCGCGCCTTATAAAATTCATTTCCTCCATCCACTGCCGAGCTTTACAATCGGGGAGATTCGATCCAGATCCCCAACCACCCGAGAATTCCTCAATGACAGCAACTCCGGAACTGAACCCGCAGCCGCACCCTTTCCATATCGAACGTCTGGATCCCGATGCCGCCGGCACCGCCATCTTTCGTCTCTCCGGACCCCTCACGGCGCGCGCCATGTACGAGTGCCAAACGCCCGTCTCCGTCGGCAGCGTGCTCAGTTTCCACTCCACGCCCGACGAAAAAATTCCCACCCTCAATATTCTCGACATCACCGCCGTCCCCTATGTCGATTCCATGGGCCTCGGCATGATCGTCACCCATTACGCTCATTGCAAGGGCAAGGGCATCCGCATGGTCCTCATCGGAGTCGGCCCGCGTGTCCTCGAGCTCTTCAGGCTCACCAAGGTTGCCGGATTCCTTCCCATGGCCTCGTCTGTCGAAGAAGCCAAGGTCAAAGCCAACTCCTGAACGAAGTTTGCCAACGATCCTTCGCATCTTGCTATTGCTTACTCCGGCTTTGCAGGTCGATTCGATGGTTTTCGGCAAATGTGGAGCGCCGCTCCCACATCCCTTGCCGCGACTCCAAGTCCATGGAAGGTGTTCTTGAAGCCCTTCCCGAGCCCATTGCTCGTGCCGTCCTGGGCAACTGAAAGGGCAACCGCCGTTGACTTGCCCGCACTGGAGAGGGATGCAGTCGTGTCGCGCGCGCTCCCCGCAAGCGCCCGTTCGGTAGAACCACTCACCGCAATGATTTGCTGCGAAGGATGGCTTCCCGTATTCGCCCACGCGATAACTGTGTCCGGCATTTGATTCAGGCGCGCAATTGGCTCCGCGGGAAAGTTGGAGTTGCTCATTTTGTTCAAGAGCGGCCATTCGCTTGACGCTATGAAAACGGAACCGTTCATGGGATGGCCGGGCTCTCCGAGGTTGATGATTTTTCCATGCGACAGGGCGGTCATATCCACACACTTGTCCGCGCCACACCCTCCATGGCAAAGCTCTTCATTCAAATAAGACGCGTGCTTTCCCGGCGAGATCCAGACCGTGGCGCCCTTCTCTTCTGCGTGCAGAGTCGAGGCCCGCGTAATCTGGCTCAAGTCGCAAACCGTGTTCTCATGCGCCGCGGCATACCAATAGAGGGCCTTCCACGTTGCGGCATTTACGTTGCGGTCCGAGGCTCTTACCAGCACCGCCACATGTTCCGTGTCGAGTTGATGCCCATGTGGCCCGCAGTCACGCCGCCAAAGATGATAAAAGTGGATCTCCGCAGTGGGCAGGACTCCGCTCAAGGCCGCTACCGGAAACACCTGGCCGTAGATCGTCCCATCTTCAGACGCCAAAGTCGGAATCTCGACATTCGGCTCAAACTCGGCGGGGATCTCCGAACAGTCATGCCGTCCTACCATGAACGTCGGGACAAACTGATTGAGCAGAGTCTGCTCCAGCGCGTCATCCATGCCGTCCCGGTCGGAGTCGTTGACCGTTGGTGCCACTGACTCATTCTTCTCCGCATTTGCCCTGTGCAACTCCGGCAGGCCGGTCAATGCAATCACGACGAGGAAAGTACAGGAGCGCGCGAGGATTCTCATTTGCCACTTTCGGCTTCCGGGCTGTTCGATAAGTTTACCCGACCACCACATGCAAAGCCCAGGCGGCGCTTTTACAACTCACCTTGCATTCAAATCTATTCATCAATCCCACCACGCTCCCATATCATCGAAGGGACAGGGTTGAGAACATGAAGGCAATCGCAAACGAAAGTCCTTTGACATCCGCCGCAAAGCCCGTTCGCCTCACCCGCGGCCGGCGCACCGCGCTCTTGAAGGCGCTGGCCGATCCGCGCCGCTTCGAGCTCCTCGAAAAGATCGCCCGCGCCGGCTGCCCGCTGGGCTGCGCGCAGGCCCGTGCCGCTCTGCCCATCTCTGCAGCGACGTTGTCCCACCATATTAAAGAGCTTGAAACCGCAGGCCTTATCTCCATTCGCCGCGAGGGCAAGTTCGTCTTCATGTCGCTGCGCCCCGGCGTGTTGGAGTCACTGTCCTCAACACTCTCGGCCCTGGAACAAGGTCCCTGCGGCCCCCGCTGAAGCGCGGTCTCATATAAATTTCCACAATAGCCTTGAATCTTTTCCGCCGCTTGCCTAATCAATTCGATAGTTGTCGAAACGTCGAATCAATGACGGATAGATTGAGGAGCGGAATCATGAGCAGTCTTAAGGGTAAGGTCGCGCTGGTTACCGGCGCATCGAAGGGCATTGGCGCCGCCATCGCCCTTGAGTTGGCGGCGCGCGGCGCTGCCGTTGCAGTCAACTATTCAGGCAGTAAGGCTGGTGCCGACAAAGTGGTCAAGGAGATTGAGGCAGCAGGTGGCAAGGCCATCGCCGTCCAGGCCAACCTCGGCGAGCCCAGCCAAATCGAGCGACTCATCGAAAAGACAGTCGACGCACTGGGCCCTATTGACATCCTCGTGAACAACGCCGGTGTCTACGAGTTCGGAGCTCATCGAACAAATCACCCCGGAACACTTCAACAAGCAATTCAATGTCAACGTGCTTGGCCTCCTGCTCGTCAGCAAGGCCGCTGTGGCCCGCTTCAATCCAACCGGCGGAAGCATTATCAACATCGGCTCTGTTGTGGCTTCTGGCTTCGCCAACGCTGCGGTGTACAGCGCCACCAAGGGCGCGGTCAACACCATCACCGTAGCGCTTGCCAAGGAACTCGGCCCGAAGAAGATTCGCGTTAACGCCCTCAACCCGGGCTTGGTTGAAACCGAAGGAACCCACACTGCCGGTTTCATCGGCAGCGATTTTGAGAAGCATGCCGCATCGCAAACACCGCTTGGCCGCATCGGACAGCCCGCCGACATCGCTAAGGCTGCCGCCTTGCTCGCGTCGGAAGATTCCGGTTGGCTCAGTGGCCAAACCATGTACGCCTCCGGCGGCTACACCGGCTAAGCCTCTCCACCGCACCTGCCACGCACCCCGTCTGGGGGACCTGGGGTGGGGTATTCAACCCTGCTCCGCTTCCAGCAGTTGGCGCTTGCGTTCCACTCCCCATCGATAGCCGGTGAGTGAACCGCTGGCGCCGACCACGCGGTGGCAGGGCACCAGCAACGACACGCGATTCAGAGCGCAGGCACGAGCCACGGCGCGCGTCGATTTCTCAATGCCCATCTCCCGCGCCAGTTGGCTGTAGCTGCGCGTTTCGCCCCGTGGAATGGCGCGCAGAGCCTGCCACACGCGCAGTTGAAACGCCGTCCCGCGCAGATCCAGCGGCACCGCTGCGGCGCTCTTCTCTTCGCAACGCCGACATTCGCGCAGCGCAGCATCCACCATCTTCGCCAGCGACGCATCCCGCCGCAACTCGGCCTGCGGAAATTCTTCGCGCAAACTCGCCTCCGCCTCGCCCGCCGTCCCCGCCAGCGCCAGCCAGCACAGCCCGCGCTCCGTTCCGCCCACAATCACCCAACCAAAAGGTGAGCGCGCCGTCGGCCCAACCGATCTGCTCGCCTTTGCCGCCCTTGGCAAAGCGCGCCGGCGTCATGCCCAGTTGCGCGCCTTCATACGCCCGGCTCGACGAGCCGAATCCCGCTTCATAAATGGCAGTCGTCACGTTGTCTCCTTGCTTCAGCGCCTTGCGCAGCGAGCCGGCCCGGAGCGCCCGCTGGTAGCCGAGCGGGCTCACGCCCATCTCGCGTTTGAAAAGCCTTTGCACCGTGAACGGGCTCATCCCTGCCACACGCCCCAACTCCTCAAGCCGGACGGGTCGGTCGAGATTCTTTTCAATGTGGGTACGAACTCTCTCCAAAGGGCTGCTCCACGCAGTGTTGCCGGGCTTGCACTTTTTGCAGGCGCGAAAACCAGCAGCCCGCGCCTCCGCAGCCGACTTGAAAAAGCGCACATTCGCTTTCAGCGGCCGACGGCTCCCGCAACTCGGCCTGCAAAAAACGCCCGTCGTCATCACCGCATAGAAAAAGTCCGCGTCCTTGATCGCGCGTCAGCAACCTGCTTGCCAGGCAGGCTCAGGATCGACCGCCTGGACAGCGCGTTCTTTGCGAACAATTGGAACCTTGCTTCTCATGAAAACCATGGTCGTCCATCCGGCATTGCGCACGCTATCCGGTTCTTGCGCGCAATTCAGATTTTTCAAGCCGGGGTCAGGCCTTCGCGTTCAACACCGCCTCAGCCCGCGCCAGGTCGTCTTCCGTGTCCACGCCGATGGTGTCCCGTGGGGCAGTCGCCACATACACGGCAATCCCGTTTTCAAGCAGCCGCAACTGCTCCAGCCGCTCCAGCCGTTCCAGGGGCGATGGCGGCAGCGCCGCGAACCGTTCCAGCGCGGCTTTCCGGTAGGCGTAGATCCCCAGGTGCTTCCGGATAGCCAGTGAACCCGGTCCGAGTCCCGGTCGTAAGGGATGGTCGCCCGCGAAAAATAAAGCGCGCGCCCGTCCAGCGCCGTCACCACTTTCACCGCATTCGGGTTGGTGAACTCCTCGGGCGGGCAGACGACCGCCAGAGTGGTCACCTCGACCTCAGGCCGCTCAAACAGATCCAGCAGCGGCGGAAAAAAATCCGCCGTCAGCGTCGGCTCGTCGCCCTGGATGTTCACATAAATATCGGCATCGATCTGCCGGGCCACTTCGCGGACCCGATCCGACCCGCTCGCGCATTCCGGCGAAGTCATGGCGACCGGAATCCCGCGCTCCCGGCAAACGGCGGCTACTTCCTCGGAGTCGGTCGCCACCACCACCGGGTCCATCAGGCCCGCTTCCGCCGCCGCCCGCCACACCCACTCCACCATGGGCCGCCCGGCAATCGGGCGCAAGCACCTTGCGGCTCAGCCGCGTCGAACTCAGCCGCGCCGGAATCACCCCGGCAATCCGCATCGTGCTCATGCAGGCGAGTTTACAGCAGAAGTCGGGCTTTCTTCAGTACCCGGCAACCGCGAAGGCCTTCGGGCGCTCGAATCCGCCAGCTCCGGGGCCCTAGTCGGCGGCACAGAATTGAATCCGCACAGTTTGACCTCCAATCCAGCCCCCCTTATCATCAAAGGGAGGGATTCGGCACCGTGTGCGGCCTTCGCTTTCTCAAGCGAGCCCCAGTGAAGGTCGATCTCTGCAATCCGGAGCTCCAGTTGGGGATTCCAGGGATTGCTCCATCGCATCACTCCGGCGGGGTAGCTCAGATGGTTAGAGCGACGGATTCATAACCCGTAGGTCGGCAGTTCGATCCTGCCTCCCGCCACCACAAGTTAAATTGTTGAAGCCACTAGAGATCGTGACCACGCGAAGATGTGGATGTACTCAATACGTACTCGGAAACTAGTTATGTATAAGTAAATAAGGTGGTTACTCGCTGAAAACTTGGGGCGATTAGTTTTTAATTTGTGTCGAACAAAGATTCAAGCTGATCTTTTACTAAACCCAGATTTGGGCAATGGGACTGGTGGTTGCCACGATGGTCCCAGTACCCGAGCAGAAATCCGTTATCAAT
Source organism: uncultured Acidobacteriaceae bacterium (assembly GCA_963820245.1). Taxonomy (GTDB): domain Bacteria; phylum Acidobacteriota; class Terriglobia; order Terriglobales; family Acidobacteriaceae; genus Telmatobacter. Next base: position 369,861 of record CAWFZC010000007.1, read on the forward strand.
TTTTTGTATCGTTACGTTGACGGGTGTGTTGTTGCCTGGGTATCCCGCCAAACCTGCCGAAGGCATTTGCTCTAAAGCGTCGTTCATATAATTTTATTTGCCCCAAGTTTTCAAAGAGCAAGCGCCCAATAATCAAACCATATTTGTGGGTTATTGCAAGGTAGACTCGTTTACATGGTCGAAGTGATACCAATGGCGAAGAAGCGCAGTCCGGAAAAAGCAACCTTTAGCGTGAAGGAATTTAAAGCGCTCCTAAGTACCTTGAAGAAGGAATCGGATCGTGGGATGGTTCTAATTACGGCGGCCCTTATGGACGATCTACTGGAGCAGTGCATACGCTCGTTCCTTATTGATCATCGGCGCACTGATCAACTTGTTGCAAATTTCAATGGCCCACTTGGATCGCTTGGCGCGAGAATATTGGCGGCGTTTTCGCTTGGCATTTTATCCGAGTCGGAATATCAGGATTGTGAACGGGTAAGGAAAGTGCGAAATTCTTTCGCCCATGGAGCGAGCTGTAGTTTTAAGAATGAGAAAGTCAATGACATTTGTTGGAATTTTTCGTATTTCGCGAACATAAAGGATGGCGATGCGAGGGGTAATTATCTGGCGTCATCTCTCGCGTTACTTCTGGCATTATCAACGCGGCCAGCCGCGGTTTCTAACCATCGGCTGAAGCATGTCGACCCCAAGTAGGGTAGAAACCTCGCGTACCTGATACACGTCCGCATGTGGAGGGTCTATGAAGAAGATTTCAATCTCGATGATTGTCGTGGGAGCTGGGCTAGCTGCTTTTGGATTTTCCGGATTTGATGCGTCGTTTAGAACAATCATGGGAGCGATGGATGGGGGAGCTGGATGGGATACAGCCTCCAGGATCGAAATTACTATCGGCGTTGCACTGTTTACCTTTGGAATATTCTTGTATAAGGAATTGCGATAAACGGGCAGAGTCTCTTGCTTGAAAACTGCTGTACTCAATACGTACCTGAAAACTGCGTATCGGCCGTTTCTTGCGTTTCTCGGGGTGCTGAAAAGACAATAACTTACATAGAATCAACATGATTGAGGAATCCGACCCTGCCTCCCGCCACCAATCAAACCACCAACTTAGACCGGTTTTCAGGCCGCCCCGGAGCCCTCCAGCCCGGCCTGCTATGCTGCGGCCATGAAGCAGATCGCCCTCATTGCCTGTCTCGCCCTCCTTCTTCCCCTGACCGGCTGCGGGCCGCATGCGCAAAACCCGCCCTCCGGTGCTGCATCCTCGGACGCGACCCAACCCGCCGCTTCACCAAACACTGCGACCTCGGCCGGTTTTGACTTCTATCTGCTCAATCTCTCCTGGTCGCCGGAGTTTTGCTTCTCCCATCCTTCGGCCGCCGAATGCGCCGCGCATCCCGCCTTCGTCCTCCACGGCATGTGGCCGCAAAACAACGACGGCACCTATCCGGAGAACTGCTCGAACGCGCCCGGCCCTTCCGACCCCGCGCGATACAAAGACATTTATGCCGACCAAGGCCTTCTTGCCCACGAATGGCAAACCCATGGCACCTGTTCCGGCCTGGGCGCGGATGCATTCTTTTCGGCTGCCCGCACTGCTTACCACTCCGTCGCGATCCCGCCCACGCTCACCGGTCTCACCTCGCAGACATCACTTCCACCCGATCAGATCCTCGATCTGTTCACTGCCAGCAATCCGGCGATTCCGCGTTCAAGCCTCGTCTTGAGCTGCGGCCATAACTACCTCACCGCCGTCGAAGTCTGCCTTGACAAGAGCCTTCATCCCATCGCCTGCAGCCAGGTTCGTTCATGCCGCGCGAACACGGTGCGCATCCCGCCGCCCGGACAGTAGCCCGCAACTCGGAGCAGAACTACTCGTCGTCCCCGGCGATCTTGTGCCAGGTTCCGGTTCCAAGTTTGCCTGATGCGATCATGGTTCCCGGCGCCTGGTAGGTATAGGTGCCCGCGTCATCCCAGGTGATGTTGTATGCATGGAGCGTGTAGTGGCCGTCCTTGGCAGTAAACGTGCCCAGGTTCGACTGCGCGCCGTCGAAAGCTTCGCTGTGCACCTGGTACGTTCCGTCGGCGTCAATCTCCCACACCCATCGCCCGCCTGTTGGTCCGTTGATGTCGAGTTCCCACGTGCCCACCAGGTTCGGATCGACGGAGCCGGGTTTTGCACCTGCCTGCAAAGGCAGCTTCGAGGGCCAGACTGGATTGTCTCCCGCGCACGGCGTGGCGCGGATCACGCAATCCTGCCCGCCGCCGCCCGAGCGACATTCGTCCAGCGCGTGCGCTCCCGCGACCCCCCGGTCGGCATTGAAGCCGTAGCCGCAGTTCACATAAGTACCGTTGCTGACACTCTTGACTGCCACTGCCAGGCCGATACAGGTGGTCTGGCCGCCAGGCTTCACAAGCGTGCAATCCTTGCCGCCGATTGCCGCGCAATTCGCCATCGCGAGTTTCTCGGCAGCATCCTTTGATGTCTGCCCGTGCGCAGAACCCGACATCCCTGTGGCAGCTGAAATCGCAACCGCAGCAAACAGTCCCGCTGCCGGCTTGGTGCTGCTGGTCCGCGCAAGCGCCACACAGGCCTGCACCGATTTCGTCAGTTGGCAGGCATCGCCCACCTGCGGTTTGGTCTGCGCTTGCACGCTCGGCAGAACCATCATCGCGCCGGCCATCACAGGAACCAGGCAAATCCTCTTCGTCAGCATTCGTTTGCCCATACGACCCCCACCCCCGCGTGCCTCAGTATCCGGCAAATCAGGTAATTACCGATAGCACATTTGCATGGGGTAAAGACAGTGAATTTAGTGGCCGGGAGCAAGCGCGGATCGTGGCCAGCTACGCTCAGTTCGCCTCACCCGCAGGCCTCGGCGTCCACCGCACATAAAGCCAGAGATAAAAAATCCCCATGGCCAGCAGGGTCAGCGGAATTGGAATAATCTGAACCATCATCATCAACCGCCCTGAAAACCCGTCGTTCGACGTGGGAAGAACCTTCACCAAGGCCAGCAGGAAGGTCCAGGGCAAATCGCCCACAATCACAAATCCAAGGGCATTGATCGCAAGCGCGAGTTTCGCCACCACTCCGCCGCCGCGCCAGACCAGCATGCAGGCAGGCACCGTCAGCAGGATCAGTTCCGCGTCGTACTGGCGATGGTAGATAGGCAGCATGGTGAGCGCGGCAATCGCCGCCAGGCCAAACCACGCTCGCGGCGCCGAAGGACGCTTGCGAAACGTGACAAACATCCAGATCAACAAGAGAGGCGCGCAGATGAGATAGCTGACCGGGTTGTAGATGCGCGGATCGTCCCGGAAAACGCTGATCACCGTTTGCAGATCTGTAATCATGCCCAGGCCGTGACCGCCTGCTGAAGCGGGGCCCGGGTCGTTCATGGCGCCGTGAGCCGAAAGCGGCAGCAGGTTGGCGCTCACCTCCTGCACCCAATGCGGAGACAACCAGGTAACCCAGAGCACCGTCGGCACTGCGAAGATCAAAAACAACGCGAGCGTTTGCAGCGCACGTTTGCGAAAGGTGCCGCCCGCCAGCAGGAAGAAAAGCCAGATCAAGGCCGCGTCGTGAGGCTTGAAAGCAAGGCTGATGACCAGGCAAAGCATGCCTGCATAAACAAACCGCTCTCGAACAAAACACCACGCGGCCACAATGGAGAGACTCACCGCAATGCCCGCCGGATTTCCCGTAAAAAGGAGCAGTTCGCTGTTCGCCACCAGGAACCCCACCAGACAGCCAGCGACAACGGGTGAGTATTCCGCGCCCAGATCCCACATCAGATATGCAGCAAGCAAGAAGCTCGCCGCGATCAGCGCCATCCACAGCACGTGCGCAGGTCCGTAATGCAGAAACGCAAAAGGCACCATGAAGGTAAGGCTTGTTGGCAGGTAGACGTTTGAGGTTGCAATTGTCCGGTATATGGGCGAATCCGTCGAACGGTCGCCTTCTTCAGCATGGTAGAAGCGTGTCAGGTTCGCTTGATCGTACGGATCGCAATGCTGCATCAGGCACTTTGAACTGTAGAAGCTGGCCTTGAAGTCGTTCATTGACTTCGGCGTCGCGCTTTCAAGGAAGCATCCCAGCAGAATAAAAACCAGGCTTCCTAAACAAAGCAGAATCAGACCGTCAGTCCGCGCCCGTGTCATGCTCAGCCTCATTCTTCAATCGCAGAGTCTTGCCTTTGGGAAATTCAAGAGAATGGTCCAGACCGGATCGCCAGAGAAACCGATCACTTGCTCAGAAAGTTGTACTTGCAGATGCACACGAAGGCGCGAAGGCCGTCCCGCCAGCCAATCTTCTTTCCTTCGCTATAGGTGCGGCCAAAGTAGGAGATGCCGACCTCGTAAATGCGCACGCCCGCTCTTGCCACCTTGGCCGTGATCTCCGGCTCAAAGCCAAACCGGTTCTCCCTGATGCGAATCCGCTGAATCACTTCGCGCCGGAAAGCCTTGTAGCAGGTCTCCATGTCGGTCAGGTTTAGATCCGTTGCCATGTTCGAACACATGGTCAGAAACTTGTTTCCAACCGAATGCCAGTAGTACAAAACTCGATGCGCCCCGCTGCCTCCCAGAAATCGCGATCCAAAAACGACATCCGCCTTCCCCGCCAGAATCGGCATCAGCAGTTTGTGATACTCGGCAGGATCGTATTCGAGGTCGGCATCCTGGATCACAACAATGTCCGACGTTGCATGCTCAATCCCGGTGCGTAGCGCTGCGCCTTTGCCCTGGTTCACCTCGTGCCTGAAGATCGTGATGCGTGAATCCGTCTGGGCAAGCTCAAGCAGCCTGTCCCAGGTCCCGTCTGCCGAGCAATCGTCCACAATCACGAGTTGCAGAACAGGCTGCTGCGCGAGAACCAGGTTGACGATCTCCGCCACAGTTGGCGCCTCGTTATAAACGGGCATCACCACGGTCAGACAAGGGTCAATTTCCGCGTTCGATCTCACTTCAACTAACGGCGTGGTTTGAGGGATGCGCGCAAGAGGAGGATTTTGCATAGGATTCGCCGAGGAATCGCGCCCCTTTCAGTCTTGTTCCTATTACACGTGGCGAGTGTTCACTCGTGATTATCTAACGTCCATCCAGCCAGCGGTCACTCTAATTCACAGGCCCGTTTGGTCTTTTGGTTCAGCGCGATCTTCCTTGCCCGTTCCTTTTTGCCCGGCAGGCATGCGCCTGGCTGTGGGTTCAGGGATTCAGCCCCGTGCCGGCCAAACGACAACTTATATCTTCTGCTCCGGTGCCGATATACCTTTCAAGTGCCCAAAAGTGGTAATGGGCCTATATGACCCGGAGGGGTACACTCAAGGGGAGAATACCGATTCCCCATGGCATCTACGAGGCAGATCACGGAGCCGCTTGGCACTGAACCGCTTGGCATTGCGGTCATCAGCCCGGATGACTATCGCCGCAGTTTGGCCATCCGCGCCCTGGACGGGTTTCCCCACGGGCGAATCCGGGAGTTCATTTCCTACCCTCCCGATGTCGATTCCGTGACACGAATGCTGAAACAAAGCTTCGATGTCGTCATTATCGACCTCGATAGCGATCCGGAGTACACACTCAACCTGGTTGAAAATATCTGCGCCGACGGCGCAACCAACGTCATCGTGTATTCCCAGAACGTAGATTCCGGCCTGATGCTGCGCTGCCTGCGCGCCGGCGCCAGGGAGTTTCTCCACACACCCATCACTCCCGCCGCCATGACGGATGCCCTTGCCCGTGCCTGGGCGCGCCGGTTGGAACCTCAACACCAGGCCGTGATTGAAGAAGAAGTTGTGCAGGAGCAGACCGACAGCAGGCTGTTTGTCTTCCTCAGCGCCAAGGGCGGTTCCGGGGTCACGACCCTGGCCTGCAGCTATGCGCTGGCGCTGGCTGAGCAGTCAGGCAAGCGTACCCTGCTCGTCGATCTCAATTTGCCCCTTGGCGACGCCGGCCTCAATCTCGGCGTCAAGAGCATGTACTCCACGGTCAACGCTCTGGAAAACGCCACCCGGCTCGATTCTCACTTCCTTTCTTCGCTGCTCGTGAAGCACAGCTCCAGCCTGTGGGTCCTGTGCGCTCCCACTGAGATGACCTCCTTCCATCCCACCGATGAAGCCATCAAAATCCTGCTCAATATTGCCCTTCAGGATTTCGAGTTCGTTGTGATCGATGCCGGATCTAGATCCGATCTACCGACCTCCCAGCACTTCGATCCGTCGGTGACCCTCTACCTGGTCACGCAGGTCGGCATTCCCGAGCTGCGCAATGCCAATCGCTTTATCAAGCGCTTGGCCACCGAGAAGGCCCCGACGCTTGAAGTTGTCGTCAATCGATTCGACTCCGGCGTCCAGGGCATCGACGAGGAGCAGGTGGCCAAAGCTCTTACCCGCCCTGTTCGCTGGAAAATCCCCAATGACTACGCTGCGGTGCGCCAGATGCAGAACTCCGCCATCCCGCTCACCAGGGAAGATACGCCCATCGCCCGCGCCATCCTCCAGATGACTGCGACGGTCTGTGAGGTTGCCCCACCCCCTGTCAAAAAGAGAAAGAGCTCCATCTTCTCCTCCTTCCTTTAAAGCCTTTCGCGTCGGGAATAAGGCTGTTCGCTGGCCCCTCCGACTACAACTTTTCGGTCGAAATCGGCTTGAAAACCCTCATAAGGCCTCCAAAAACCCTCCGAAAAGCGCCCCTTGCGCTATCATTGCGTCTATATGGGTATGCGGCCTTTTTCCCCTCGAGGCCTGCCCCGGTGGTGTGTGTGACCCGAATCTTTCAGCGTTCAGTGTTTGTGCTTTCCGTGGCCATCTTTGCCGCTCTTGGCCTGGGTTTTGCCCTGGGCGAGTTCGGCCTCTTCGGCGTTCATGCCGGCAGCGATCAGGATGGCGCCTATCACCAGATGCGCGTCTATGCTGAGGTCCTGCAGAAGATACAGTCTGACTACGTGACCGAACCCAGCATGAGCGATGTGACCACCGGCGCCCTGCATGGCTTGCTAGAGTCGCTCGATGCCGACTCCAGCTACCTGAGCCCCACCGAGTACAAAATCTACAAGGATCAGCCCACCAACGGCACCGCACAGGTGGGCATTACGGTCTCAAAGCGCTACGGGTATGCCACCGTGGTCAACGTGCTTCCAGGCTCACCCGCCGACACGCATCTGGCTGATGGCGACGTCATTGAATCCATCGGCAGCCAGTCTACCCGCGAGCTTTCACTCGCCGTCATCCGCCTCATGCTGCAGGGTAAGCCAGGCAGCACGGTGGTCCTTTCGGTGGTGCGCCCCGCCAAGCCCGACCCTGACCACCTCACCCTCACCCGAACGGTCGCGGCCGCGCCGGCTCTCGGTACACAGCTCTATGACAACTCATCCATCCTTTACCTGAAGCCGGGCGTGCTCACCGCTGAGCGCGTGGATGAAATTGCAGCCAAAATCAAGACCATGCCCAAGGGCGGCAAGATCCTGCTCGATTTGCGCGATACCGCCGGCGACGCCCCGCAGGGAATCAGGCTTGCCAACTTCTTTATCAAGCAGGGAACCCTGGCGACCTTGCAGGGCCAGCAGTTTGCCACCCAGACCTTCAGTGCCGACGCGGCCAACTTCCTTACTTCCGCACCTCTTGCGGTTCTCGTCAATCGCGGCACCTACGGCGGCCCTGAACTGACGGCGGCCGCCATTGGGGACCTCAAGCGCGGCGATGTGGTCGGCGAGCGTACCTTCGGCGAAGGCTCATTCCAGAAGTCCATTGAAATGCCCGACGGCGCTGACCTGCTGCTGACCGTTGCCAAGTTCCAGAGTCCCTCCGGCAACAAGGTTCAGGACAATGCCGTCACCCCCAACGTGGTGGTGGCCTCGCCCAGCGACGAGCTCGACGCCGGCACTCCGGCTCCCAAGGACGACGACACGCTTAACAAGGCGCTCGATCTGCTCAAGGCCAAGAGCGCCTGAACTCCTGAATTTGTTCGGCTTCAAGGGCGGCGCGGCGACCAGCCGCGCCGCTTCCCTTTTTGGCCCCAGTCTTCTCCTCATACATCCCGTGGTACTAAGGTGTCATCCGGCTCCCTCGGCCACGCGCATCAATGCTAGCCTTGAACTGTAGCACTTTTTCTCCTGCGTCTTGGAGAAATGCACACGAGGCCCGAATCGCTTGGCTACCACCCCCCAACCGCCTGTAAAGCCGCGCGCTCTGGGCCGGAGCCGCCAGCTTGTGGGCCCCCCGGTGCCGCTCGAGCGCCGACGCAAACTTGCCGGCCGTTCCGCGTTGGCCGTCCTGCTGGTGCTTGCCGTCATTACCGGATCCCTTGCCGGACTCACGCTTGTCTACTCGGTTGACCTGCCCCAGATCGACGAGCTCGAACACTTCCGCCCCTCAACCACGACTAACCTTTACGACCGCAAGGGCCGCGTCATCGGCTCTTTTGCTCTCGAGCGCCGCGAAGTAGTTGACTACGACGGCCTCGCGCCGGTCCTTCGTTCTGCAGTAATTTCCATCGAGGACAAGAGCTTTGAGTCCCACTGGGGCGTCAACGTCCTTCGCATTGCCGGCGCATTGCTGCATGATCTGCATACGCATGGACGATCCCAGGGCGCATCGACCCTCACCATGCAGTTGGCGCGCAATCTCTTTCTCTCCTCTGACCGCAACATGACGCGTAAGCTTCAGGAAGCCTACCTCGCCATCCAGATTGAACGGAGTTTTACCAAGCAGCAAATCTTTACTCTTTACGCAAACCAGATCTACCTGGGCAGCGGCATGTATGGATTTGAGGCTGCCAGCCAGTTCTACTTCTCCAAGCATGCCAAGGACCTCACCTTGACCGAGGCGGCCCTGCTTGCCGGCCTGCCCAAGGGTCCGGCAGCCTACTCGCCCCTGCTCAATCCTGACAAGGCTCTGCGCCGCCGCAACCTTGTGCTCTCTGAGATGGAGTCGGACGGCGTCATAACGCACGCCCAGGCCGAGCAGGCGCGACGCTCGCCCCTTGGTCTTCGCGTTTCAGAGCCGCAGACCGCCGTGGCGCCCTGGTTCCAGGATGAAGTCCGGCAGGAACTCGACAAGCGCTTTGGAACTGAGCAGGTGCACGAAGACGGTTTGCGCATCGATACCACTCTCGACCTCGACCTGCAGCAAACCGCCAACCATGCCGTGGCCGACGGTATTGCCACGTATGAGCGCCGCCACGGATGGAAGGGCCATCTTGTGAACGTGCTTGACGCCGGAGAAACCCTCAAGGACTATCGGCATCCTGACTGGGCCTTCGTCTCATCGCCTGGCGACTACGTCCATGCGCTCGTCACCAGCGTCCTTCCCAATCGGATCGTTGCCCGCGCTGGCGCTCCCGGGCAACAGAACGCAGACGTAGTTCTGCTGCCGCCAGACTGGCAGTGGACCGGCCAGCACTCAGCCGACTCCCTCGTCAAACCCGGTGACATCATCTACGTGCATCTTGCCGATGCCATGGAGGGCGCGGCTCGCCGTGCCTCGCTCGAAGAGGACACCGGAGCCCAGGGCTCCCTGATGGCCATCGACAATACCAGCGGCGACGTGCTCGCCATGGTCGGCGGACGGGACTTCGCACTTTCGCAGTTCAACCGGGCCACCCAGTCTGAACGCCAGACCGGTTCGAGCTTCAAGCCGTACGTCTACACCACCGCTGTCGAAGACGGCGTGAAGCCGACCGACATCATCGTCGATTCACCTGTGAATTTTGGCGGGTACGCTCCACACAACTACGAGAACGACTACAAAGGCGCCATGACCATCCAGAATGCCTTTGCCGAGTCGCGCAACGTTCCCGCAGTCAAGCTGGCCGCCCGCGTCGGCATTCACAAGGTCATCGACATGGCCCACCGCTTCGGCGTTACCTCCAATATTCCTCCCTACCTGCCCACGGCGCTCGGCGCGGCTGAAATCACGCTCGAGGAGCAGGTCGCCTCCTACTCGGTCTTTCCCAATGACGGCCTGCGCGTGACCCCGCACCTGCTGCGCAAGGTCTCAAACGCTGACGGCATCACGCTGTGGGAAGATCGCCCCACCGTGAACCAGGTCATCGACCAGCAGACTGCGCGCACCATGATGATTCTTCTGCGCACCGTCACCCGTTCCGGCACCGGCGCTGCCGCCGCGCAGCTCAACCATCCGATGGGAGGCAAGACAGGCACCACCAGCGACTTTACCGATGCCTGGTTTCTTGGCTTTTCACCCTCCGTCACCTGCGGAGTCTGGGTCGGCTTCGACAGCCGTCAATCCCTGGGCGAAAAGGAAACCGGGGCGAAAGCGGCATTGCCCATCTGGATGACGTTTATGCGCGCGGCCATTGCCGGCAAGCCCGACGAACAGTTTGCCGGCGATGACCAGAATGGCCAGTCGCTCGACGAAGCCAAAGCACAATCCCAGAAGGCCGTCACCGGATCACCTGCTCGGCAACCAAAGACCACTGCCGCCCGTGAAGTAGCGCCTCATCCGACGGCAATTGCGCCAGGCGTTCAGTCGGTGACCGTGACACCGGCAAAAACACTTCCGAAAGTGGTCGCAGCTGTACCCGCATCCACCCCGCAAGTCAGGCCGGCGCTGCAATTGCAAAACACCTCCGGGCGGGCCTCGCCCACCGTGAAGCCCGCGCTCGCGATTCCGCAGCGCTGACCCGATCCCTTCAGTGTCAAAGAATCCGCCCTCTTATTTGCGTTTCTTTTTTGCGGCCTTCCCTGCCTTTTGTTTTTTGTCGCCTTTGTCTTGGTGCATGGTGGGAATGGGGGCCATATCAGGCCCTATACGCTGCACGCGCGTATCGATCATCTCGTAGTGGATGGTCCGCGAACTGGCGGGCCGCATAATGCCTGTCGCCGGGTCGGTTATCAGATTCGGGCCGTTCGCAATCTCAAAACTGAAAGCCGGAACCTGGCCTTTGGGTGTGGCCTGCGTCCCAAGGCGTACCGGCAGAAAACCCTGAATCGGATGCAGCATGAACGCTGTCTCGTAGCGTTGATGGCGAATGCTCCACGTAAACACGCGCACTTCGTCGAAGTCGAACGGCAGTCCCGACTTCAGCGGAGCCGTCACCGTCAGGTACTCGGGAACCTGTTTCCCTGAGTCGCTGTCGGTGATGTGGGTCAACACCCAGGAGCCTACAAACCGCTGCCCCTCGCCGTACTGGGCGATGTCCATCGGCACATCCACATCGATGTGACGGCCACTCAGCAGCCAGCCGGTGTGCCCTTGGCTGTCACGCGCCAGCCACCAGTCTTCCATGTCAGGGGTCGGAGCGTCGGGCGGCGCCGCGCCTTTTGCAGCCGCCTGCACTGCAGCCACTCCCTTCGCCGGACCTGCCTTGGCCACAGGCGCTTTAGGGGCTTGCCCCTTCCCCGTCTGGGCCGCCACGGGAGCTGGCTTCGATCCCTGCATCGCAACCTTGGGAACCGAGGCGCGCACCAGCAATTGGATCTTCGCGTTGCCCGGCAGCAGATAAAAATGTTCCGTCTCCCGGCCCGGCAGCACGTGCATGTAAAGATCGTCGTCCAGGGTTGCCGTAGCTGCCACCGGGTCGTCCTTGTGCTCCTCCGCCAAGTGTGTAAAGGCTGCGTAGGTCTTCTGGTCGATCACGGCTCGTCCTTCAATCCAGCCGATCTCATTCTTCTCCGTCTTCACTTTCAAAAAACGTTTGTTGTGTTCGAGCACCTGCAGTGCCTGCCCGTTCACCACCTCGGCAACGCGCGATGAAACTGCGGCCACGCGGTCGTGAAGATACACCCGGCGCGCAGAAACGTACACGGTGTCGAAATGCTGCTTTTGAAAGCGGCCGCAGCCTGAAACCAGCCCAAGAAGGCACACCACCGCGACTGTGGGAAGCAGGCTCAAGAGGGCTGCAGGGGCCCGATAGCGCCCTTGGAATGAATCGAAAAGAATTGGGATTCGCGTGAACACAACCTATGGAGTCGCTCTTGAGGATAGCAGGAAGCCGGCGAACAAGGGAACGGGAAGACCGCTTCCGGTCCTCACCTGGTTCATCCTTTCGTAATGCCCGATCCCTGCCGTTACGGCAGCGCAGCCACAGCGCTGGCCTGCACTGGATCCGTTCCCGTGGAACCCGTAAGCGCTGAGTCCAGCTTGCCTGCGGTGGTCGTATCGAAAGTGTAGGCTTCCAGATCTGGGCTGCCGCCGGAGTCCACTGCCAACAGGTAATTGCCCGTCGAATCCTGCACCAGGCCCAGAGGAGTTATGCCTGTCGAAACACTTCCGCTGAGCGCGGTGAGCGTATAGGTGGATCCCGTGGTGGTAATGGCAAACCCCGCGATGTTCCCATTGGAACTGCCGCTCACGGTCCGGTTGGCCACATAGACATAGTCGCCGGCATTGCCGCCGTAGCGCGTGGGCGCGATGGCATAGGGCGCAAGCCCGCCGGTCGCATATGGAGATCCGGCGACCTCAGTCAGCGTGCTGTAGTTGAAGGCCCGCAAGCCGGCGGAGTTGGAGCCGGTGGTAGCCGCCGTTTCGCCGATAAACAGCAGTCGGCTGCTGGGGTCCACTGCAACGGACACGGCTGCGCCCACGATGTTGGCGACGGCAATGTTGGCAATCGTTCCAAACGGGGTTGCGTTTGCGGCGGCAAAGGTGATGTCTTCCGTCCCGGCGGAGCCCAACGCTACAAACACATGCGCATTGTCAGGCGAGACAATCAGTTGTTGCACCGTCACCGCGGGCAGAAGCGTGTGTTGTTCGATCGTCGAAGTCGGAACGCCCGTCGAGGCGTTGATCGGGATCGCCAGCACCTCTGCCAGATTGGGCCCGGCTTCCACGAGCCATGAACCGGTCGAGTCCACCTGCATGGTCGTCGCAATGTCCTGCGAAATGACGTTGTTGCTGTTGGCCAGCGTCAGCCCGCCCCCCGAGCCGATGTCGTAAAGAAAGATGCCGGTCGCAGTTCCCACGTAAAGAAAGCTGCCGTTGGGCGCAATCGCCACCGTATACGGTGCCGACGTAAGCGTATAGGGGCTGCCGCTCACCTGTGTCAGCGCGCCGGAAACGATGGAATACACAGCGACCTGCTTGGTGCCCTGGTTGAGCACATAAAAGTAGCCGCTGGACAAACTCGAAGGAGTGCTGGTGGAACTACTGGAAGGGGCCTGCCAGAAGTTTCCGCACCCGGCCAGGAGCAAAGCAGCCGCGGGAAGCAGCCGCACCCAGTTTGAAATCCTCATTGCGCCCTCTTTCGTCGCCCTGTTTCTCGTCATCTTCAAGGGTATCGCTTCAGCGCATGTCCTGTCCCGTTGGATGCAAGTCTGCGAACGAGCAGAATTTTCCCCGAGCCTCGCCCCTCACTTTGAAGGACGCAACGAATTTGCTAACCGCTCATCTTTCTGATGGTTTTTCACAATCGCCCGCGTGCCGCTCCCTGCCCGTCACCTCTTTTCTTTTGCAGGGAGGCGGAGCCCTTGGGACGAAATCGGCCGGCAATGTAGGCACATCGCCGGCCGAAGTGAATCGAGAATGGATCGTGTGTTGGCCGCCGCACCATTCAATTGTGCGGCCTCAACTTCAGGCGCCGCCGTTCGGGCCTCCCTGCGCGTCCTGCTGCGATCCGATTCCCAGTGACAGCGCGGTGCCCTTCGGCAGCTTCAATTGAGATTTGCCGGACGACACAAAGGAGCCCGAATCGCTGCCTGCGGTGTCGCTATGCAAATCCACGCCCGCATAAGCGTTTAATTGTTCGATGGGGCCGCCCTTCTGTGCAAACGCCCACGCATCCGACAGCCTGTCTGCTTCGGTGCCTGCACACGCGCCCACGATGGTTACCTTCACCGGAACAGTCTTGCCGTCTTTCAGCTGTGCCGCCGTAAAGCGGAGCACAAGCTTCGATCCGCCGCCCGGATTCTGCTCGCTGGCAGACACTGTGCCCACCAGTACTGTTCCCTTCGGAAGTTCAGTACCGTCCTTGAGCTGGACCTTCCCGCCGAGAGTGGCATGAAACTGTTGGCCCGCCTGTAGTTTCTTTTGATCAAGAGGCTCCGCAAGCGTTGCTTGCGCGGGCACCATCAACGCAATCGGTGCCGCTTGTCTGGTTGAGACGACGTCTTCTGTCGTCGGTAAGTTCTTTTTGTCTTTCGCCTGAGCAACGTTCGCCAGGAAAGAGACAAGAGCTAGTGCTGCAACAGACACGGATATCCTGACTCCACTTTTCATGTGAAGAATCTCCAATCTTAGTTGAAGGTTGCTTGCGCCTCTGCATGCGATCGCAGCAGAGGGGGAAACTGCCGGGTTAGACCCGGCTGCGCAGCGAACCGTTAGCCCTTAATACGCGCGGGTTCATGCATTGGTTCATCTTTTTTTGCGAGTGTTCATATTCGAACAAGCATTTTGCGAGTGTGCGAATTTGAACAAATCAGTTCGAACGCATGCACACATCTTGAAATGCACGACTTGCCATCAATCATGCATGCACACATCATGCGAACGCCGCGCATGCATGTTCAATTTCGAACAGTGCGTGAATTGTGAATGTCGCGTGCAAAGTGTGAACACTGCGCGACTCAGTCGACTCAGATCTCTATTCAGATGCCGGATGCATCGCATCCATCACGCGAAACATCTACGCGAAACATAGGCCGTCTTTTTAATTCTGCTTTCTATTTTGCCCATAGAGCTCTGGACTGCCACACCAGCGTAGCCGCCGTCTGATCTTCATTCGCCGTGAGTAGAGTCGCACCGCCGCATTCGTGCGCGCAGAATTGTGAAGTTCTCAGCCCCCGGGCGTTGGCAATTGCAGCCTTGCCTGCGGACCACTTTTGTCCGCACCGCGGCCGGGGCTCTTTCAACATCCCCCAGCCGCAGCGGACTGCGCGATTGGCATCCTGATTTTCTTGCGGATTCCTTGCAGAATTGAAAGCGGAGCACGACTCCTCGATCCGCCACCGCCTTTTGAGCCTTTCGACTCCGGCTAGCTCCCCGATCGTGCGGCAATCGCCAGGGCAAACTGATCGCCGGGCAGCAGCTTCAGGTCTTCCTTCTTGGTCGCCACAAAGACTCCTGAATCTGCGCCCTCGATCTGGCTATGCAGATCAACGCCCGACAAAACACCTTGCGCGTCGAACTTCAGCGACGAAGCGCTCCAGCTATTGAGCGCCTCCACGCTTGCGTCTCCATCGTAGGTGTCTTGCGGCGGATTAAGGCCCACAATCGTCGCCGTGATGGGAACCACTTTGCCGTCCTTCAGCTTCGCCTTTGTGAAGCTCAACGCCAGTTTTGGCGTGGCCCCTTGCATGTCGTCACTCGCAATCGTCCCGATCAGTTGTGTGCCATGCGGTAACTCAGGTCCGTTCTTCAGGTGAACCGTGTCGCTCAGTGTGGCTCGAAACTCCTGACCCACATGCGAATTTCTAGCGTCAATCTTTCCAATCAGCGCCGCCTCTGCCGGCACCATCTTCATCGCCTCGCTCCGGGCGCTCGAAACACTCGCATTCGGCGGATCGACTGAATTGGCCGCACCCTGCCTCGCATTCTGGGCGCAGACATGTTGTGAATACACCAGGGCAAACGAGACAGCCGCAATCGTTATGGAAATGGGGAAGTGATGTCTCATATCATGTAACTCCTGAATAGTGAATTTACGAACGTCTCCGCGATGCCCTCTTTCCGGAGGCAAGCTTCCTGACTATTTAGACGAAATAGAACGCTTGATTGTTAACCCGACCGCCGCATTTGACCGAGCATGAACGCTCCACCGCATATATATGCGTTGCAGCCTCAGTTGCTTGCATTCATTCCGGGCTTCAATAAAAATAACCACCTGCAGCGAATAAAGGGCGCAACGATCACTCGAGAACTGAAAATGCGAACGCCGATTCTCACTACGCCTAAGATGCCTCACTGTTTCGCGCCTGCCACACAAGGCGCGCCGCCGTCAGGTCCTCGATCGCCATTCCCACCGACTTAAAAACGATCCGTCTTCCCTTGGGTGCTGCAGTTTTGCCCGCAGCAATCGCGCCCACCTCCGCATCTACCTTGCTGCCGGACATACGCACGTCTCCCGATTCGCGCTCGGCCGCAGCTTTGCACTCGGCAACAATAAAACTTGTTCTCATCACTTCGTCGTCCAACTCCCGCATCGTCGCGCCCGTAGCGCCGACAGCAATCACCAGTGCGTGCTTGGCGAGCCAGCGGCCCAGCAGAATCGGCGTCGCGGCTGAGGTCACCGTCAGCACCACATCAGCAGCGGCCGCTTCTTCGATCGGGACAGCGCGCCCGCCGATTTCAGCGGCCAGCTTTTCTGCATGATCCGCAGTCCGGCTCCAGATGCGAATGTCCGTGAGACCCGGCCGCACCATCCTGATTGCCCGCAAATGCGATCGCGCCTGCACCCCGCTGCCCAGAATTCCCAGGCTGCGCACATCCGCCCCGTCCAGCGCATCGAGCGCCACCGCGGACACGGCCGCTGTCCGCATCTCCGTGATCAACCGTCCGTCCATCACTGCAAGCGGTTCACCTGTCGAACGCCGCAACAGCTCCACGATTGCCATGTGTGTATGCAGGCCGAGCTCGTCATTTCCCGGGTAAAACGTAACGGTCTTCACCGCCATCACGTCGCCCGCAATCACCGGCATCACCGCAAACCAGCCGTTGTTGTGCCCTGCGGCATTCCCCGCCCTCAGCATCATGCGCGGCGGCTGCTCCACCAGGCCCGCCGAGTAATCCATCAGCGCCTGGCGAATCGCGGGGATCAGCGCCTCATACGTAAGCACGGCACGCACGTCGGCTTCTTGCAGAAACATGAATCCTCGATCTTGGTTCGTGTGCTTTCAGTTCTTGATTTCGGATTTTCTCGGCGCTGGCCAAAAGCAAGCACGGTCATAGAGACGCGCAGACTCAGTTCGGCTTGTTGCCCGATGCGGAGCGGCGTCGAAAGCGCTCGTCCACCGGTTGCCGCCCGTTGAACCCCGCCTCAACTGTGTGCCAGTGCTCGATCGAAGTTTCGCCCATCCGCCAGCAGAGCAATACAACCTCGTCATCGAGCCGACATGGGAAGTCGAGCAGTCCCGCTTCGAGATCCTTCACCTGCACGCCAATGGCGTCGATCTCCGCCACGCTCTCGCGCGCCAGCTTGAGATGTTCATCGAGCTCCGCGCGCTGCTTTCCCACGCTCACGGTATCCACTCTCATGCCACCGGAAAGGTAAATCCGCCGCGCCAGTTCGCTCAGGCCGGACTCAACCTGCTCCGCCGCCTGCTTGCCTTCAATCGCCCGCTTCAGCAGCGACTCAAGGACCGGGAGCAGGGATTGCGCTTCGTCGATCGTGAACGTCTTCATGCCTCAGATACCTATCTATAGGATACGACGAAATCGAATCACCGGATGATTTCGTCGGGTTGTGAGTCCCGGCCCGCACCACTTCTGCAATGTGCACGATCTTGCACACTCGCGGGGAGCTGAACGTCGGCTGCGGAAATGCACGAGCTGGAAGCTAGGAGCTAGAAGCTAGAAGCTAGAAGCTGCCCTTACCCCACTTCCAGCATCCGGTCCAGCGCCACTCGCGCCCATTGCTTCACGCCATCCTTCACCTGGATGCGGTTCACCACGCGGCCCTCCACAAGATTTTCGAGAGCCCACGCAAGGTGTTGCGGACTTATGCGGTACATCGTAGTACACAGGCAGCCCGTGTCGTCGAGCGTGATGATCTTCTTGCCTTCCGGTCCAAAGCGCCGCGCCAGCCGGTTGACCAGGTGAATCTCGGTGCCCACGGCAAACATGGAACCCGCCGGCGCTTGTTCCACCAGCGCAATCAGCCGCTCCGTCGAACCCAGCGCATCGGCCTTCTGGCAAACCTCCCAGCGGCACTCGGGATGCACGATCACCTGGATGCCGGGATACTTGGTCCGCACCGTATCCACGTGGCCGGGTAGGAAGCGCTGATGCACCGCGCAATGCCCCTTCCACAAGATTACCCGCGCCCGGGCCAGGTTCTCTCTCGTCTGTCCGCCACAATTTGTGCCGAGTTGCACAGCCCACGGATCCCACACCGCCATCTGGTCCAGCGGAATCCCCATCCCGTACCCTGTGTTCCGCCCCAAATGCTGGTCCGGCAGAAACAGAATGCGCTTGCCCCGCGCAAAGGCCCATTTGTAGGCGCCTCGCGCGTTCGACGACGTGCACACCAGTCCGCCTCGCTCTCCGCAAAAAGCTTTGATCGCCGCAGTCGAATTCATATAGGTCAGCGGGATTGTTTCCCCGGCCAGGCCCAGCCGCTCAAGCGCGTCCCAGCAATCTTCCACCTGCGAAATTTCGGCCATATCAGCCATGGAACAGCCCGCGTTCAGGTCAGGCAGGATCACCTGCTGGCCATCCCGGCCCAGCACATCCGCGCTTTCGGCCATAAAGTGCACGCCACAGAAAAGGATGTACCGCGCATCGGTCTCCGCAGCGATCTTCGACAACTTGTAGCTGTCGCCGGTCGCATCCGCAAAGCGGATCACCTCGTCGCGCTGGTAGTGGTGGCCCAGAACAATTGCCGTAGCCCCCAGCTTTGCGCGCGCCGCGCTGATGCGTTCATCCATCGAGTGGTCTGGCATAGCCAGGTAGTTTTCGAGGCTGCAAACGTCCGCGGCCTGCGGCGAGGCCGCCGTCGCTTCGTCAATAAGGAGAGTCACTCTAGTCCGCCTTCAGTCCTGCCGTTCCTGCAATTGCCGGATACGGCGGACGGGGTTGTTGAAAGCATGGTTCCTTGGGCTTGCAGCGGATGCGCTGAACCCATTGAAGTTATCGGCATCTTCACCGATTCCTTCTGCAGGCTCCCCATCCACGGGGATGTTGCCGCCCTTACTCATGATTGGACGCGGCCGCATGCAGGAGGATTGCAAAAACTCACTCCAATGGAGCCGCCCCACTCATATCGAGTTTAACGCAGACGTAACGGCAGCAAGGGTGCTGTTGCCCGCATTTGCGCTATTCTGCCCCTCGGAGAGACTGAAAAGGAGCGGAAGTGACTGAATTGGAACAGATTCTTGCCGGCGATGGCGCAGCGGCGCCTCCGGCGTTCATTCTTGAGGATTTGTCTGCTGAGCTTGCTCACCACAGAATCCCCGGTGCTCCACGGACGATTTTTGAAGAGTTGTGGCATATCGCTTTCTGGCAGCAGGTCAGCCTCGACTGGATTCACGGTGTTGAGACGCCCTACCCCGAACACGCGTCAGCCGGATTCCCGACGGAGAGCGACCTTACCCGGGAAGATTGGGAGGCGCTGCGGCTCAGATTCTTTCGTGGCAATCGGGAAGCAGCTGCGGCCGCAAGCGAAGCAGCGCGATTGGAGCTGCCGATACGCTGTCCATCGCGCCCCGGCGTGCATTTACGCATCATGACTGTCCGCGAGCAGTTGGAGAATCTGGCCACGCACAACGCTTACCATTTCGGGCGAATTGTGCTCATGCGGCAGTTGATCGGTAGTTGGCCGCCACCCTCTGGAGGGTATAGCTGGTAATTCTGCGAACGATAGCTGCCCCGATCAGTTTGTGACCGTCGCGCGTGGGCAGGTATCATGGTCCTTCATGCTAATTCCACCCACAATCGAGGTCGCCAATCTCAGCATGGCGGATTCGCTCATCCTGATGGTGCTGGCGCTGGTTGTGTTTGGACCGCGGCGCCTGCCCCAGATCGGCCGTCAGATCGGCAAACTGATGTACGAATTCCGCAAGGCCTCGAACGACTTCAAATTCCAGATGGAAGAAGAGTTGCGCAACAGCGAGGAAGCCGACCGGCGCAAGAAGGAAGAAGAAGAGCGCCAGCGCCAGTTGGCAGCCAATCCGCCCGCACAGCTTGAAGCCAGCACTTCCGCCGAAACTCCGGCCGCCACTGAATCCACCTATTCCTATGGCAGCACCTACGACGAAGTCACCGAAGCCCGGGCCAACGCCGCCGCTGAAGTTCCCACCATCAAGCCTCCCTCCACCGGCGATCCGGTCCCCGCGGCCAAGCCCTACAGCGAAACCCCGCCCGAAGCGGTCGAAGAGTCTCCAGCCGCCGCACCCGAGGCAGTTGCCGAAGAGATCCCGGCCGCGAATGAATCCGCTCCAATAGAGACTGCCGCTGACGAAACGAACAGAACGACGGAGCCGGCCCACAATGGTTGATCCCGGAGACGCAATCAGCAAGGCAAGAGAAGCAGTCACGGCGCGCGCGGATCTGCCCGGCATGAGCCTGATGGAGCATCTGGAGGAGCTGCGCAAACGCATCGTCCACTCCGCCATTTATCTCGCCATCGGCTTCTTCGTGGCCTATTACTTCCACGAAAAGCTCTACGGCCTGGTGCAGGCTCCGCTCGACAAACTCGGCATCAAGCTCAACTACACCCACCCGATGGATCCGCTCAACCTGTACCTGCAGGTGGCTCTCATCGGCGGAGCCATTCTGGCCGCGCCTTTCATCCTCTACCAAGTGTGGCTCTTTATCGCGCCCGGGCTCTATCAGAAGGAAAAACGGTTTGTCATTCCGTTCATGACGGCGACGGTAGGCTTGTTCCTCGCCGGCGCCAGCTTCGGCTACTTCTTCGTCCTCCCCGGCGCCCTCAAAATTCTCATCCTCGGTTTCGGCAGACAGTTCAACCCCATCGTCACCATCGAGGAGTACACCGGCTTCTTCCTCTCCATCATTCTCGGCCTCGGCGTCAGCTTCGAGTTGCCCATCCTCATCTTCTTCCTGGCGCTGTTCGGCATCGTCAGCCCGCGCTTCCTGTGGAAGAACATCCGCTACGCCATTCTCGCGGTCTTCCTCGTCGCCGCCATCATTTGCCCCAGCCCCGACCCGGGCACCATGTGCATTTACGCAGTCCCCATGCTGGCGCTTTACGTCGTGGGCATTGGAGTCGCGTGGTGGGTCCATCCCTCGAGGCGCAAGGCAAAAGAGGCGAAAGAGGCCGCAAAGTGAGGCTCTTCTCGCACTCCTTGTCGTGGGTGCCCCCGGTCCGGGGTCCCCGCGGATGGGTCTTCGTCCGTGGGGTGGCGATCCCTCGCACTTGGGGACCGGGGATTGCAATCTCAACTATTCTTCTTCTCTCTGTGACAATTCCCGCAACCGCGCAACAGCATTTTGATGGCGCACATGCGTTCGAATACGCCCGCCAGTTCGTCGCCATCGGTCCGCGCTGGCCCACCGGCCCCGGCCACGTCAAGGCCCAGGACTTTCTGCGCAGCCACTTCCAGCGCGCCCACGATCAGCTCGAGCAGGACACATTTACCGCCGACACGCCCATCGGCCCGGTCCCACTGTGCAACTTCATCGTGCGCTATCCCGGCAAAAAACCCGGCGTCATCCTACTCGGCACCCACTACGAAACCAACTATCCGCTCCGCAACATCGGCTTCGTGGGCGCCAACGATGGAGCCGCCACCACCGGCCTCCTCATGGCCATCGGCGACCGCCTCCACGCCGAAACCGCCGGCGGCAAAAAGCTCGACGGCTACTCCGTGTGGCTCGTCTTCTTCGACGGCGAAGAAGCCATCAACTCCTGGTCGCGCTCTGACTCAACCTATGGCAGCCGACACCTGGCGGCCCGCTGGGGGCGCGATGGAACTCTCGGCCAGATCAAGGCCTTCATGCTCGCCGACATGATCGGCGACAAAGACCTCGACATTCAGCGCGAATCGAATTCAACCGCCTGGCTCGTCTCGCTGGTCGGTCAGGCCGCCCACAAGTTCGGCTACGACCGCTATTTCTTCCAGCGCGAAATGGCGGTCGAAGACGATCACCTGCCCTTTGTTGAGCGCGGCGTGCCTTCTATCGACGTCATCGACCTGGATTACGGGCCCGACAACAGTTATCACCACACCGCCCAGGACACCATGGACAAAGTCAGTGCCCGCAGCCTGACCATCGACGGCGACGTCTTCATGGAAACCATCCGCCTGATCAATACGCGGTGAGAAAACAGCTTCTAGCTGCTAGCATTTTGAACAGTGATTCCGTGACATACAGTCGAGCCGCTCTTCGTGAACCACTACGACAAGCGCGACGAAGATGGCACCAGCAAGAACAAGCCAGAGGCTAGAAGCTAGCGGCTAGAAGCTACACCGAAAGAGGAACAAACCTTGGCCGATGCGGAAATTGGCATTATTGGCGGCAGCGGACTTTACTCCATGCCCGGATTCACAAACGTGCGCGAAGTGCGCGTGGAGACGCCCTTCGGCGAACCATCCGAAGCCTTCGTGCTCGGCGACCTTGAAGACCGCAAGGTTGCCTTCCTTGCGCGTCACGGGCGCGGCCACCGCATTCTTCCTTCTGAGCTGAACTTCCGTGCCAACATTTACGCATTCAAAAAGCTCGGCGTTGAGCGCATTTTGTCGGTCTCCGCCGTCGGCTCGCTCAAGGAAGAGCACAAGCCAACTGACTTCGTGATGCCCGACCAGTTCATCGACCGCACCTTTCTTCGCAACTCCACGTTCTTCGGCGAAGGTATCGTCGGTCACATAAGCTTTGGCGATCCGGTGTGCGCCACCGTCGCAAAAGCCGCTTGCGACGCCTGTGCAACGGTCGGCGTTACCGGCAAGCTCGGCGGAACCTATGTTTGCATGGAAGGCCCGCAATTCTCCACCAAGGCCGAGTCCAACCTCTATCGCAGCTGGGGCGCCGATGTGATCGGCATGACGAATCTGCAGGAGGCCAAGCTGGCCCGCGAAGCGGAAATCTGTTACGCCACCGTGGCCATGGTCACCGACTACGATTGCTGGCGCGAAGGCCACGATGCAGTCACCATCGAAGAGATTGTCGCCGTGCTCCACAAGAATGCCGACAACGCGGCAAAGGTAGTCAAAGCCGCAGTTGCCGCCATGCCAAAAGAGCGCAGTTGCGCCTGCGCCTCCGCAGCCCAATTCGCAGTGCTCACCCAGCCGGACGCTATCCCCGCGGCAGCAAAAGAAAAACTCAAGCTGCTCTTCGGCAAATATCTCGGCTGGTAAAACGCTTCGGCTTAGCAACTCGAATTACGATATAAGCTATAATCTCAGGGCGGAGACTCCTGGTGACCCGAGGGGGGCGAAAATGAAAAAGGACATCCTTCAGAATGCAAACTACAGATATATTTTCGACCGGGATCTCTACGTCAACCGTATAGCCAAAAAGGCCTTTAGTCTGGAGTTTGTCGACGATCACTCCGAAGAAGAGTTAGCTCGGCGAATCCGAGAGAATACGGGCGACAAAGGTTGGAGATTCTACTTTAATCTTGACCCATCGGACAGCATCAAGCGCGAGTTGGAAAGAGCTCTCGGATAATGGCTTCACGCACGATCGAAGACCGCCTTCGTGAAGAGTACTTCGATCTTCTTCCAGAAATTCGCAAAGTCGCTTGGCATCTCGACACCGAGATCCGTTTCAATACTTTGTCCATCCTGCGATCCTTGAATCCCTACGAGCAGTTGGTTGTGAAGTCGCGCGTTAAAGAGTGTGAAAGCGCGATCAAAGCCCTCCAGCGAAGACAGGAGGGCAGAATATTCGACCCGGACCGACCGGAGGATTATTCGATTTTGAATCTCCCGGATCTTGCGGGTGTTCGCGTCCTTGTCTTTCCGCGTGACCGGCTAATTGGTGTAGAAAGCCATCTCCACAAGTGTTTTGAAGACTGGACGCCGGACCCAGTGCTGGACGAAAAGGGAGCCGTCCTGGCTCAAAAATATCGTGGACATTGCTTGGAAACGAGCGGCAGAATCTGGGCCGAATACCAAGTGGTTCCGATGTTGATCGGCCTCTTCTGGGAAGTCGAACACTCCGCACTTTATAAGCCGGACCCGTCCTTGAGGGGTCTCGCAGAATCCACCGAGATGAAGCGCCTGAAAACGGACGTTGAACTTGCCCTGATGCGCTTTGAGGCCGGATTCGAAAGCTTCGTTCGCGATAACAGCTAGTTGGCTTTCAAAAAATCTTGCCCCGTTTGTGACAATCAAGCAGAGAGGACACCGAATGGCAATCACCGTAGTAGGCAGCGTTGCGTACGACACCATTGAAACCCCGGCAGGCCGCCGGGAGCGTTGCCTGGGCGGCGCGGCCACTCATTTCGCGCTCGCGGCCAGCTTCTTCACCGATGTGCGCGTCATCGCCGTCGTCGGCG
Organism: uncultured Acidobacteriaceae bacterium; assembly: GCA_963820245.1. GTDB lineage: Bacteria > Acidobacteriota > Terriglobia > Terriglobales > Acidobacteriaceae > Telmatobacter. The sequence goes on from CAWFZC010000007.1 coordinate 393,936, forward strand.
AAGACTTCGGCCCAAGACAGGAAGCCGTCTTTCACAAGCGCAACATCGACACCCGCGGCATTGAGCGCGCTCCCGGAAAAAGCTTCTTCTGGGAAGGCTCCTATCTCAACAATCTCAACGAGGCCCAGACCCGTCAAACCGACCTCAACGTCTTTGCCTCCTTCGAGCCCAAGATTCCTGACGCATACCGCGACTCGGACTTTCTCTTCCTTGCCAATATCGATCCCGTGCTGCAACGCCGCGTGCGCGAGGCCATGCCCGATGTAAAACTCGTCGCCGGCGACACCATGAATTACTGGATCAAGGACCATCGCGCCGCATTGCTTGAAGTGCTCAAGGGTCTTGACGTACTGCTGATCAACGACACTGAAGCGCGCATGCTCGCAGGCAACGACAACCTGGTGCTGGCCGCGCGCGCCGTAATGGCCATGGGCCCAGGTTCACTGGTCATCAAGCACGGGGAATACGGCGCCACGCTCTTCCGCAAAGCAGACCCGACCAACGGCACAGCCCACAGCACCTTCAAGGTTCCCGCACTACCTCTTGAAGAAGTCGTCGACCCTACCGGCGCGGGCGACAGCTTTGCCGGTGGATTCTTTGGATACCTTGCCTCGCAGCCTCAGCTCACCACCGACGCCTATCGCCGCGCCATGTTCTACGGAAGCGTCATGGGCTCCTTCGCCGTGGAGCGCTTTGGCACCGAGCGCATTGCCGAGCTCTCCCGGAAGGAGATCGACGACCGCTTCCTTCAGTTCCGCGAGTTGACTCACCTTGACTGACGAATCCAAAGCGCGCGCGACCGGTGTGCGCACTCCCGTCGCCCCGGTTGAAACCTTCGCTGTCCTGGTCTGCTCTGTCGCTCTCTCTCATTCCGCCATTGCCTGGAGCTGGCGCAACGGCGCGCTTCTCAACTGGGGCGACGCCGTTGCCCATCTGCACATCGCGCGCCGCGTTTTTGACTGCCACCAGCCGCGCCTCTCGCAGCTGGGCTCCGTCTGGCTGCCCTTGCCGCACATTCTCATGCTCCCTTTTGTGCAGGTCTACAGTTGGTGGGCCAACGGGATTGCCGGCACAGTGCCTTCGGCGCTAGCCTACGTCGCGTCCTGCCTCGGCCTTTATCGCCTCGCGCGCCGTTGGCTCTCACCCGCCACCTGCGCGCTCGCCCTCGCCTTCTTCGCCCTCAATCCCAATCTGCTTTACCTGCAGACCACCGCGATGACCGAGCCCCTCTTCGTCTGCGAGATGATCTGGATCGTCGAATGGCTCGTCGAGTGGCGCTTGTCTCTCGACAACGAACCCACGCGATCTGGTCGTTTGCTCGCGTGTGTTGCACTCGCGCTCATCGCCGCCATTTTTACGCGCTACGACGGCTGGATCATGGCTCTGCTCGCCTGGAGCGCGATCGGCTTCGTGCTCCTCAGGCGTGGTCAATTGAAGTCACGCGTCTTCTGGATCCTTACTGCCTGTGTCGTCGCCGCTCCCATTGCCTGGTTCGTTTACAACGCCGTTGCCTTTGGCGACTGGCTTGAATTCTCGCGCGGCCCTTACTCCGCGAAGGCCATCGAGCTGCGCACCATGTCGCATGGCGCCGGGCCCCCGCATCCAGGCTGGCACAGCCCCTGGGTCTCGCTGCTCTTCTTCCTGAAAGCCGCAGAGATGGATGCAACCGCAGCGGCGTGGGGCAACACCATTCTCTTCTTCGCTACGGCCGGAACCCTTGGCGCGTGGTTCTTTGCGCGCAGGCGTGCCTTTACCTGGGTCCTCTTGCTCTGGCTCCCAGTTCCCTTCTACGCCTACTCGGTGGCCTACGGCTCGGTGCCCATTTTTCTCCCCGTCTGGTGGCCGCACTCCTGGTACAACACCCGCTACGGCATGGAACTGCTGCCTGCGCTCGCGCTGGGGCTGGGCTTTGTCGCCGCATCCTTCATCGCTCTCGTCCGCGACTTCAAACCGCAAGGTGCAAAGTACGCCGCGCCAGTCCTTTTCGCTCTGGCCGCCCTCAACACCTGGTTCGTCGTGCGTGAGCGCCCTCTGACGTACGTCGAAGGCCTCAAGAATATTGAGGCGCACCGGCCCTATCAACTCGCCATCCCGCCTGTCCTCCGCTCCCTGCTGGCCGAACGTCCCGGCGCCACTTGCCTCATGGAAACCTCAGTCGATCCAGAGATCGTTGCGCTCACCGGAATTCCTCTGCGCCAGACCATCAACGAAGCGGACCTGACTCTCTGGGACGAAGCATTAAAGGCGCCCGCCGCTCATGCCTACCTCGTGCTCGCCTTTGACGGTGATCCGGTGGACCTCGCCGTTAAACTCCACCCTGAAGGCCTGACGGCCGTCGCTCATTTCACCGCACAGGGGCAACCCTCGGGAACAATGTACGTCTCCGGTACTCCTCCGTCGTCCAACCTCAGCAACAGCCCTGCGGCGGTGGTAGCATCGGGCAAGGCCACAATGTAAAGTGGGCATCTGCGCCACGCGCGCGGCCACCAACCGGAACCGGCAAACCCGATTCCGCCCGTTCCTTGAGCAAGCGCAGCACTGATTCTCTGGAGGAAGATTGATTCCCTTTACCAAAGCCCACGCCTGCGGAAACGACTTCCTCATCGTGACGGAAGAGGCAGCCGAGGGGCACGATTGGGCCGACCTTACGCGCCGCCTGTGCGATCGCAACACCGGCATCGGCGCTGATGGTATCGAGTTCTTCGCATGGACTCTCTCACCATCGTCAGTCAAGAAATCCGGCCGCATCCGCCTCCACAACGCTGACGGCTCCATCGCCGAGATCAGCGGCAACGGCACCCGCTGCGTGGCTGCCTGGATGGCCGAAGCAATCGACGCCCAGCCCGGCGACGAACTTGAAATCACCACCGACGCTGGGCTTCGTATTTGTCATATTGAAGAGCGCCATGGCCACACCGTTCAGGTCACAACCGGCATGGGCGTGCCCAGCTTTGTGCCTCATACACTCAAGCTGACCGATGGAACTGAGATCGTTGGCCTCGAAATCTCCACCGGCAACCCCCACTTCGTCGTCGTTGTGCATAACCCAGAATTCACTGTCCATCACAAATCGTGGCAACAGATCGGCGCCGAGATCTGCGTGCACAAGGATTTCCCAGACCAGACCAATGTGGAATTTGTGCGCGTCGCAGGCGAGCGCGAAATCGAGATTCGCATCTTCGAGCGCGGCGTCGGGCCCACATCCTCTTCCGGCACAGGCTCGAGTGCCTCGGCAACGGCCGTGCTCGCCCTGCGCCAATGTCTTTCTCCGCTCACCGTCGTCGCTCCCGGCGGGCCGCAGACGGTCGCATGGGACGGGCCCGGCGCTGAGCTCCGCCTCACAGGACCCGCAGCCCTCATCGCCCGCGGCGAGGCCTGGTAGCCATGCTGGCCGAACCCCTGCCGCTCCTCAAGCCGCGCGTTGTTGGCACAGGCTCCCGTATCAGTGTCGTCGCTCCGGCTTCCTTCGCGCAGCCTGACCGCATCTCACGCGGGCTCGATGCCTTGCGGAAACTCGCCTTCGCGCCGTATGTGAGCGAATCAGCGCTCGCGCGCGGCCCCCTTTACTTCGCCGGAACGCGCGAGCAGCGTCTCACCGATCTGCATGCTGCGTTCGACGACGAAGCTACCAGCGCCATCATGTGCCTGCGCGGCGGCTACGGTTCTAACTACTTGCTCGATGGCCTCGACCTCGGTTTGATCGCAAGTCATCCCAAGACTCTGTTCGCCTACAGTGACCTGACCGGCATTCAACTGCGCCTGCTCGATGAGACCGGCCTGCCTGCGTTTCATGGCCCCATGGTCGCGGCGGATTTCTACCGTGAAGAAGGCGTACATCTGCCCAGCTTTCAAGCGGCCCTCGCAGGCAAGCCCTATTCCGTAGGTACCCAGGAAGGCCTGCGTGCATTGAAGCCTGGACGCGCCGACGGCATTCTCTACGGTGGCTGTCTCAGCATTCTCGTTTCGCTGCTCGGCACCAAATTTGAGCCACACACCGAAGGCAAGCTCCTTTTCCTTGAAGACACCGGGACCAAGCCGTACCAGGTGGACCGTATGTTGTGGCAACTGCGCATCGCCGGCAAACTCGAAGGTGTCAGCGGCATTATCTTCGGCGAAATGCTCAACTGCGCTTCCCCCGGCGCCTCACCCGAACTTTTGGAGGAAACAATCTTGAGCGCACTTTCCGGCTTCGACGGACCCATTTTCTTCGGGCTCCGCAGCGGCCATGTATCACGGCAAAATGTAACGCTGACTTTTGGTGTAAGAGCCCAGGTTTCCGCTGATCAGGAACCCACACTCGATCTCCTTGAATCGGCGGTCAAATCATGAGCGAAGCGCCGAAGCATATCCATCTCATCGGCATCTGCGGCACGGCCATGGCGTCGCTCGCAGGCCTGCTTCAGTTGGAGGGCCATCGCATCACGGGCTCCGATAAGGCCGCCTACCCGCCCATGAGCGAACTGCTCCACGGACTCGGCATTCCCGTCATGGAGCCGTACACCGAAGAAAATCTCTCGCCCGCGCCCGATCTCGTCGTCATCGGCAACGCGCTCTCCCGCGGCAATCCTGAGGTCGAGCGCATCCTCGATGAGCGCATTCCCTTCACATCGATGGCTGCGCTGTTGCACGAAGAGTTTCTCAAGGGCCGCGAGTCACTCGTCGTCGCGGGCACGCACGGCAAAACTACCACCACCAGCATGCTGGCCTGGATCTTCCAGGTGGCTGCCCATCATGATCCCTCGCTCGAGCCGTCCTTCCTCATTGGAGGCGTTGCTGAAAACTTCGGCTCCAGCTTTCAGCTGCGGCCCACCCGCACCTTCATCGTGGAAGGCGACGAGTATGACACCGCCTTCTTTGACAAGGGACCAAAATTCCTCCATTACTTTCCTGACGCCATCATCCTCACCCACGTTGAATTCGATCACGCCGATATTTACTCCGACCTTGACATGGTCAAGACCGCCTTCAAGCGCCTCGTGAACCTCGTCCCGCGCCGTGGCCTCGTCGTCGCCTACGACGGCAGCCCCAACGTTACTGAGTGCATCGAGCACGCACTCTGCCGCGTAGAGCGTTACGGCTTCACCGCCGAAACCGATTGGCGCATCAGCAATCTCCGCCAGGAGAACGGCGCAGCGGGTGTGCGCATGCGCTGGGAAGTCTGGCACGGCGGCGCGCTCTGGGCCGAGCTCGAAATGCAAATGGCCGGCGAGCATAACGCGCTCAACGCCACCGCCGCCGCTGCGCTGGCTTTCTCCCACGGCATCGGCAAGGACACAATCCAATCCGCGCTTGCGAGCTTCAAGAGCGTCAAGCGCCGTCTTGAAGTGCGCGCCCAGGTTGCCGGCATTACCATCATCGAGGACTTCGCGCACCATCCCACCGCCATCCGCGAAACCCTGCGTGCCCTGCGTGCTGTTTATCCGCAGTCGCGCCTGTGGGCCGTTCTTGAGCCGCGCTCCAACACACTGCGCCGCAAAGTTCTTGAGGCTGAACTCATCGCCAGCCTTCGCCTAGCGGACAAGGTGGTCCTGGCCGGCGTTTACCAGCAGGAGCGCATTCCCGGCGCCGAGCGCCTTCACCCTGAGGACGTCGTCCATGCCCTCAACAACGACGGCCTCAAAGCCGAGTTGCTGCCCGACGCCCGGTCCATCGTCAACGGAATCGCGCCCCAGCTTCGCGCAGGCGATGTGGTCGCCATCCTCTCCAATGGCGGCTTCGACGGCATCTATGAGAAACTTCCTGCGCGGCTCAGGCAGCTCCATCCCTGATCGCGGCAAAGCAAGCTTATGCTCTCATCTCTCATCTTCGTCGCCACCATGGTCGTCACCGGCATCCCCACGGCCCTGCTCTTCATTCCCTGGTGCTGGATCACGGGCAACGTGCTGCCGCTCTACAAAGGCACGCGCTTCATGCTCTCCAGCAGTTGCTGGATGGCCGGCGTGCGCTTCCACACAGAAGGTGTAGCCCGCATCCCTCGCGATCGCGCAGTCATCTTCATGTCGAACCACGTCTCCAATCTCGATCCGCCCGCGCTCATCTCCCTCATTCCCGGCCGCACCTCGGCCTTCATGAAGCGCTCGCTCATGGAGCTGCCCATTCTTGGCACCGGCTTCCGCATGGGCGAATTCATTGCCGTCGACCGCAGCGGCAATGTGTCCGATGCCAAGCAGAGCGTTGCCGCCGCTGAGCGCGTGCTCGCCAAAGGTGTGCACATCACCACCTTCGTTGAGGGAACCCGCTCCCCCGACGGCCGCATGCTTCCCTTCAAGAAAGGCCCTTTCTTCCTCGCCATGAGCGCAGGCGCTCCATGCATCCCCGTCTCTATCTACGGCACTGAATCCATCATGGGCAAAGGCAGTCTGCGCATCAAGCCCGGCATCGCGCACGTGGTCTTTCATGACCCCGTTGACCCCGCTTCATTTTCCTCGCGCGATGAGCTCATGCAGGCCGTGCGCGCCTCCATCGCCTCCGGCCTGCCCGAATGGATGCGAAACTAGAAGTAAGCCTTGCGTTTTTTTGAATTGATCTCCTGCTCTCTGGTGGAGCGCCCATGATCGTTTCGTTCTTCGTCATCGCCGTTGTCATCGCTCTCAGCATTCCGTCGGCGATCATCTTCCTCCCGCTGGCCGCCATCACCGGGAACCCCAGACCGCTCTACAACGTGGTCTGCTTCATCGTCCGCGTGGCCTTTCGCGCAGCCGGCATCCGCGTTCGTGTGCAGGGACTCGAGAACGTCCCCGACGGCGAAGCCTGCATCTTCATGGCCAACCATGTCTCCAACCTCGACCCCCCGGGCCTGATTCCGCGCATCCCCGGACGCACGGCCGCCTTCACCAAGCGCGAAGTCTTCAGCCTTCCTTTGTTCGGTCTAGCCCTCAAACTCGGCGAATTCATTCCCGTCGATCGCAAAGGCAATGCGGCCACCGCGGAGGCCAGCGTGGGCGCAGCCAAGCGCCTGCTGGCCAAGGGCATTCACATCACAACCTTCGTCGAAGGAGCCCGCTCGAAGGACGGTCGCATGACGCCTTTCAAAAAAGGCGCATTTTACTTGGCGAAGGAATCGGGAGCCACCTGCATTCCGGTTTCGGTCTTCGGAACAGAGACGCTCATGGCAAAAGGCAGTTTCGCCATCAACCCGGGCACGGCGCACTTCGTCTTTCATCCACCCATTTACCCGCGCAACTACGAAACCCGCGAAGATCTCATGCATGCCGTGCGCGCCTCCATCGCCTCCGGCCTGCCGGAGTGGATGCGCACCTAGGGTGTATCCAAATCTACTGGATCATCGCGTTGTAGCCGTCGTCCAACAACTTCTGCCGCCAACGATTCGCATCGTCGCGACTGCTGAACGGCCCCATCCGCACATGAATCAGCCCGTCCGCCGGATCGCGCTTCTCAGCCACCGCATAACCGCGCTTGCGCAGGGCTGAAGCGAGCACGTCGGCGTCCTCCTGGTGTGAAACAGCGGCAATCTGCACCATCAGCTGCACCGGCGGCGGAAGCACGGCATGCATGCCTGAGTCGCCGAGGGCAATGGAGTGTTCGACCCGGGAAGCGCTGGACGAACCTGCGGCTGGTTCGCGGCTGTCCCCGCTTGCGTTTGACCTGCCGCTGTTACGGTCTGCGTTACCGTGACCGGTCCGCTCCCGGCAGACTGCGCTCCATTAACCGGAGCGGCTGTCATCGGTGTAGGCGCAGGCATCCCCTGCGGCGCCGTAGCTGAGGGCTTTGCCTTTGATCCACTTGTTTGCGCGCCGGGCTGCCCGCCGGCTGCAGTCAGTTGGCTGGTTACCGGCTGTGCCACGCCTCGGCCAACCTCGTAGCCCAGCCCGAAGCATGCGCCGCACACCAGTGCCAACCCAAGAAAGAGCAGCAGCAGCGTGCCCGTCCCCAACGTCAGTTCTGTATCGCGCGGGGGCCTTTGCCGCTCCAGCTTCTCATCCTCGTCGTCAAACGTTCCCCTCATGCACCTTCCTTGACGCTACTTCTTCTCAAGTGCGGCCTTGGCTGAGTCACCCATCTTGCTGAACAGCGACATCATCTCGATCGGCAGCGGGAAGACGATGGTCGTGTTTTTCTCAACACCGATTTCGGTCAGCGTCTGCAGGTAGCGCAACTGGATGGTAATCGGCTCGGTGGCCAGCAGCGCCGCGGCGTCCACCAGTTTTTGCGCAGCGTTGAATTCGCCTTCGGCATGGATGATCTTCGAACGGCGTTCGCGCTCCGCCTCAGCCTGCTTGGCCATGGCGCGCGTCATACTCTCCGGCAGATCCACCTGCTTCACTTCCACACTCGTTACCTTCACCCCAAACGGCTCGGTCCGCTGGTCGATGATCGATTGAATCCGCAGATTGAGCTGGTCGCGATGGCTCAAAAGCGTGTCCAGTTCCACCTCGCCCAGCACCGAGCGCAGAGTCGTCTGCGCAAACTGCGAGGTCTGGTAAACGTAGTTGGCCACCTTGATCGCCGCGTCATTCGGATTCACCACGTAGAGTGTCACCACGGCGTTCACCTTGATGGTCACGTTGTCGCGGGTGATCACGTCCTGCGGTGGAACTTCCAGCACTTCCTGGCGAAGCGAGATGCGCACCATCTGGTCCAGCGGCCGGAAAACAAGAATAATGCCCGGCCCCTTCGGAGTACCCAGAACGCGGCCGAGGCGGAAGATGACCCCGCGCTCATACTCGCGAAGAATCTTGATGGAATTCAGCAAATAAAGAACGACAATGGCAATCAAAACCAGCATCGGAATGGGCAAATCGGAGATGGACATTAGAGTTACCTCAGCACGGATTGTACTCCCCTGCGATTTATGCGGCCGCGTTCGGAGGCGTCACTGTCGCATCCGAAGTCACCCGCAACAAATTCTCTTCGTGGCTCACCACGCGCACGTTTGCGCCCTTGGCCACAGGTTCCGGCGCAACCGCCCGCCAGATCTCTCCCTCCACCAGCACGTGTCCTTCCGGAGTCAGCGGCTCCATGGCAACCGCGCGGCAACCCACCATGGCGTCGGCGCCAAGCAGGGCTTTCCTGCTGCGTGCCCGCACCGCCAGCCGAACCAGGAAAACCGTAATCCCGCCGAACCCCGCACTCACCGCAAACGCGACCCACGGCGTAATGCGCATCTCCGGTACCGGCGCGGCAACCAGCGTGAGCATGCCAAACGTCAGGCACACAATGCCGGCAACCGCCAATACACCATGCGCGCCAAATTTTGCCTCAAGCAACAACAGCACCAGTGCCGCCACCAGCAGCAGAACCGCGGTAAACCGGATGGGCAGCAGATTCAACGCGAAGATGGCCAGCAGCACCATCAGCGTTCCCAGTGCGCCCGGCACAATTGTTCCCGGCGAGTTGAATTCCAGATAGATCAACAGCGCCCCACCCACCAGAAGCAACATCGCAATGTTGGGGTCCACCAGCCAGCCCAGCAGTTCATCGCGCAGCGACGGGCGAATCACTTCAATGTGCGCATTGGCCAGGTGCAGCGTCAGCTTCGATCCATCCAGCCGCGTAATCTCTCGCCCGTCGAGCGCCGACAAGCAAGCTGCGCGTCGTTATTTGCGATCAGATCAATCAAGTGCTGGTTCAGAGCTTCCTCGGCCGTATACGAGTGCGAAGTCTGCAGTGCCGCCGTCGCCGCTTCCGCATTGCGGTTGCGCCGCGTCACGTACGAGCGCAGAAACGCCTCCGCATCGTTCTCCACTTTTTGCGCTTCCGTGTCGTCGGGCTTTCCACCCATGAAGACAACATGCGCCGCGCCAGCTTCGGTTCCCGGCGCCATGGCCGCCACGTCTGATGCCTCCAGCAGGAAAAATCCCGCTGAGCCTGCGCGCGCGCCAGACGGGCCCACAAACACAATCACGGGAACCTTCGAAGCCATCATCGCGGCAACCATCGCGCGCATCGACTCCACCAGTCCGCCCGGCGTGTCCATCTCTATCAGCAACGCCTGCGCCCCATCCTGGTTGGCGCGCTTAAGGGCCTGCGTCAGCTCGCCTTCGGTCACCGGCTGCACCGTGTCTTTCAGAACAAACTTGTCCACAAGGGGACTGGGGGATTGCGCCTGCTGCGCCCTCACCGGCGAGCCCGCAACTCCGCTAACGGCGATCCCCAAAAGACAGGCTGCAATCCTCAGAGCCGAACCGCACTTGCGCTGGACCATGGCTTGCTCCTCTGGAGCTTCGATCGAACGTTCGATCTAACTATAGGACTGAAATTCTGACAATTCGTAGGAAGCCCATCACACATGGGTAATGGACCGTCCCCTACTTTCCCGGGCCAGCCTTCGCCTTGACCTGGCGAACCAGATCCTGTGCCGCCTGGCTTGACGGATCAAGCTTCAGTGCTTCCGCCCCCTCATTCAGCGCCTCGTTCAAGTGGCTCGCTTCAAGATCCAGCCGTCCCAGCACAAGGTACGCATCCACGCGAGGCTCAAGTTCCAGTGCCGCGTGGGCTTCCTTGCGAGCGTCATCGGCGGCCCCGGTGCGCTCTCTCACCTTGGCCAGGCCGGCGTGGGCCTCCGCGCATTTGTCGTCGGCAACCACCGCCGCCTGGTAAAGCCGTTCGGCCTCAAGCAGCAGGCCCCGATCCAGAAATCCCCTTGCCTGCGCTGAAAGCGCCTTTGCCCGCTCCAGCGGCGTAAGCTCCGCAAGCCGCGAGCCGGCTACCTGGTCCATCATCTGCGCAGCCTGCCGGAACGCGGCAGCATCAAAGCTGCGCACAATCCGCTCCAGACGGATCCGCCGATGCATCCCCGTCGGTGCCGGTTTTGGCAGCGCTCGCCGGGCCGCTTTTCGCCGCATCCGGTCCCGCTGCCGGAGGCACCTTGGGCGCGGCCGGCTTCTTCCACGCGGCTTCCAGCGCCTGTGCCTCTTCGTCACCCGGCCTCAGCTTCAGGCATTGATCCAGTTCGTTCAGCGCCGCCGGGGCCTGCCCATGCCTCTCAAGGCTCACCGCGAGATTGAAATGGTAATCCGGTGCGCTCGGATCCACTTCCTCCGCCTTGATGAAAAGGTCGGTGCCGTCGCGCCCCTGCCGGCTTTGAGCCACGCCTTCGTTGTTCACAACCTCGGCCAGCGGCAAAATCCGCGCAACCGCCGCAAATGCCTGCTCTGCCTTCTTGTAATCGCCTGAGAACAGCAGCGACAGGCCGCGGTAGTAGCCGGCCTCAAGTCCATCCGGACCATTCTTGTCCACCTTGGCGAACGCCTCGGCCGCCTGCTCATATTGCTGGCCGTTGTACGCTTCGCGGCCCAGGGCCATCCACGCGGGACTGAACTCCGGGCTCAGCTTCACTGCCTTCTCAAGATCGGCCAGCCGCTCCGCCTGGTCGGGCTCCGCAATGCCGCGGACGTACTGCTCAAATGCATCCAGCTTGACGCCTTTTCCAGCGTCGATAAACGTCTCCTCTGAGCCGCTGAATCCCGGATCAAGCTCCCGGGTCAGCTTCCACGCCAGCGAGTCAAAGACGTCGATCATGTTCTTCATATCGCCGTGAGCCGTCACTGCATCGCTCATGCGCAATGCTTGTACGTTCACCAGCCGCGCCTCAGCCACAATCTGGTTCCCATCCAGAATGTAGCTGCCCACCACAATCGAATCGGCGTCCAGCGTCTGCGCCAGTTTCAGCGAACTGGCCCGTGAGGGATTGAAGCCCTCCGGCAGCCCCAGGTGGTCCAGCGCATACATCCGGTCGGCCCGGCTCATCGGCTCAAATCCGGCCGAAAGAAAGCGGCTGCTCACCAGCTCAGCGGCGGCCTCGCGAATCCAGTCGAGGCTGGGTTGGCCGGTACGGTTCTCAAACGGAAGCACCAGCAGAATGCGTCCATGGTCGGCTGCCGAGGAAGGTCCCGCTCCTTCGCTCCCCGCCTGGCCCATCGCCAAAACCATCGGCGAGCCGGCCAGCGCCAGAGCCAGTCCCATGCTGGCCGCAAAACGCCGCCAGCCATTTACTCGGATTGAAGAAAACAGTATGCACAACAGCCTGATTATAGGCGGTGCGCCTTTGATTGATCGCTGCGCCCGGCCCCGCTCACCTAAGGCCAAGCGGGATTTGATCCCGGCCGCACCAGCCTTCGCAACTCCATGTATACTTCCCGCAATCCTGGCCGGTTTTTACTGTCCCACTCGCGAATGCGTTCCATCCAAGGAGTTGTCTACGGAATCCGACCCCAATAGCACCATCCTCTTTCGCAACGGACCCGTCTTCGTCGCCTTCTGCAGGGTCATCGCCGTGGCCGCGGTCATCATGGCCGGATTGATGGCTCTCTACGTCATCGTCCCGCTCTCTCCCTTGGCGGGCATCAACTTCGCTCGCGCTTTGCAGGCCTTTTGTTGGGCCCTCGCCGCCTACTCTGTAGCTTCCTTTTGCCCCTATCTGTGGGCTTACAGCAGCAGATTGGGCTTCTATCATGTGCAGCTCGACCCGCATGGTGTCGAATTCCTCTTCGGCACAAAAACCAATCCGAACCCCGTGCGCATCGCCTGGGACCAGGTCCGCGCCATCCAGCACAAACACATCGCGGGCGCCCATGAGTACACCGTCCTCGCAAAAGACGGCAGCTCCGCCAGATTTTCGTCCAACACCTTCTTCCACACAAAAAAAATCGCGCAGCTCATCGCCGCCCGCGCCCATCTTTCCATTGAGGACCTCTGATCGCCAACACCGGAAAGCCATGCAAATCAGCCAACAGAACATGAACACCCGAAGCCAGCAGCCAGAAATCAGAAGCTAGCAGCTAGTAGCTAGTAGCTAGAAGCTAGAAGCTGGTACTTCCCATCCAGCCTGGCCTCGATCTGCCGATCGAACCGGATCAGCGCAATCCACATGCCGTCGTCGGCCCGCTTCCACACCATCGTGCCGCCCAGTTGCTGTGCAATCAGTTCCGGAGGCAGGTCATGGTGCAGTCCAAAGAACCGCTCGTCCAGCGCCTGGCTCCACGGACCAAGGCTCAACAACGGCGACTGCGGCTCGTACTTCGTTGAGAACACCAGTGCCGCGGAGTACTTCTCCGGCTCCGCTTGCGCGCGGGCAATCTGCGCCGGGCTGAAGTCGTCAATCGCTTCCACGTCCCACGGTTCCTTTACATAGCCCAGCTCGGGCCGTTTCAGTTCATCCGTCATGGGCCACGCTGAGAGTATCGTTGCCCCGGGATAGCGGTGTTCAAGCTGGTAAATCCCCGCCAGCTGCAACCGCACCACGTGCGCATACGCCAGGTTGTCTTCCGGCGCAAACCCATACGGTGGATTCACAAATAAAGCCAGCACAAACGCCGCCGCTGAAAACACCGCCAGCCCCTGCCAGTACGGCACACGCCTATAAAATGCAGTCACCGCCACCAGCAGCACCAGCGGATACATGGGCAGCAGGTAGCGCGTCAGCAGCGCTCCGCCCAGCACGCTGAAAACCACCGCATTCACCAGCAGCAATGCCAGGATGCGCCCCTGTTCCGTGCGCCCGATCGTTGCCCGCGCGTGTCCTTCCGCATCCGGCCGGGGATCCAGGAGCATCGCCGCAATCAACATGATCACGGGCACAAACATGTTCATGTGCGCCGTCAGATGGAGAATGCGATGGCCGAATGCCGCCAAGATTCGTAGCGGGTCCATCGTAGCCTGCGCGTTGTAGCGCAGAAACTCGGGATTGCCGAACAGGAATCCAGTTTTGAAATAGTGAAACCCGTACCAGGCCGCCAGCGGCACAAGGCAACTCGTCAGCCACGCGGCCTCAATCAGCAGCCGCTTGCGCGCCGTGGGCAGCGATCGAAACGCCTCCACCACATTCATTGCTGCCAGCGTCAGCGGAATGCAAATGGCCGTTTCCTTTGACAGCGCCGCGGCGGAAAACCACAACGCAGCCGCCCAGGGCTTCCGGTCCCGCTCAGGCAGCACGCACACCAGCCCCCACAGCGAGCAGGCCGCCGCAAAAATGTCCGCATGAGCCAGCGAGCTTTGCGCAAACCAGATTGGATAAAGTCCCGTCAGCACCACGGTCCAGAAGGCAACCTGCGGCACGCCCACCAGCTTCATAGCCAACCGCCACACCGCCAGCAGCCCCAGCGCGGCCACCATCAACACCGCCTCGCGCGTGACTTCTGGAAAGAAACCCGATGCCTTCCACCACAGCGCCAGGTAGATGCTCGGCAGCGGAGGATGGGCATTAGTCAGCGTAGTGATCGGAATCAGCGAGCCCGTGCGGAAAAAATCCCACGCAGCCGGAATGTAATACCCCGCCTCGTCCCAGTAGTAAGGCACGCGCAGCAGCGTAAAGTGGCTCGCATACAGCGCCACAAAGATAACCGGAAAAATCATCCACAGTGGCAGCGGCGCGTCCAGCCGTGGTGGCTCAATGAGTCTCTTCAAGCGCAATCAATCGCCCTCACGTCTGTGCCCTGTTCCCTGCACTCTGATCACTGACCACTGATCACTGCCTTCAATTCACCGGTCCCTCGGGAAAGTTGTGGCTCTTCGGTTCCAGGTTCAGTGTGCCAAAGGCCTGTTCGTACTGCGCCAGATTCTGGCCCAGCACATTCCACAGTGCTTTGGCTTGCTGTGGGCTCAGGAAGATGGCCTGGCTGTTGCGGATGGTCACCTGCTCCGGGGTTTCGCTCGACGCCAGTCCAAAGACAAGCTGGAAATCCCAAACGCTCACCCGCACCTGGCAGCTGTTGGCGTAGGACTCACGATAGTCGTCTGTCTGGACAAGGTTCATCTGGGGCTGTTGCGGGTTTGGACTCATGATGCCTCAAGATTACGCCGCGAGGGCCAGAAAGAGCCAAAACGCAACCCCATGAACTCTTATACATATGGAAGCCAAAGGCCTCGTGCCCCTCGTCAGCACAAACGCAAGCGACGTAATCGGACCCACCCCCGGCTGCGTCATCAGCAGCCGCGCCTGTGGGTGCTCATCGGCTGCCTGCTTCACCGCCCGGTCCAGTTCGTCCACGTGCCGGTCAAGTTCCGCATGCAGCCGCAGCAAATCGTCACGCCGCCGAGCAGTCCAACCAGCCAGGGAGAGTTTTTCCATATAAGCCCTCCCCCGAACGCTCCACACAGCGCTCTTCTTCTGCACCCCACGGTTCAAGGCCAGATGCTGCAATCCGTTCTTGATCCGTGTGCGGATCTCCACCAGCTTGTGACGGTGAATCAGCAACTGCCGCAAATCCCGCTGCTCGGCCGTTGGCGTCCATAACCGCGGAAACCGGCTCTCCATCAACAGCTTCAGAATGTGCCCTGCATCGCGACGGTCGGTCTTCTGCCGCCGCACATAGCTGGCCCGGATCTGAGCCGCATCGCCCACCCACACAACGTGGCCAAGCCCCTCCGCCAACTCGATAAACCACTGGCTATTGCCGCACGCTTCTATCCCGATCAGAGCCGGCGACTCCAACTCGCGATAGAAACCTTCCGCTTCACCATCGCCGTTCAGAAGCTTCAGTTCCGTTATCTCTCCACTCTCCGGATCGAAAACCGCAACCTGCTGCCACGCCGGATGGAAATCACATCCTACAATCTTCATAGAAGGCTTCTCCTGATCCAAAGCCCTGGTCCTCGTAAACCAAAGCCTAATGGATCGCTGAAGCCTTCGTCCTTATCACATCAATCCATTCCGCGTCTTTTGCGGAATGGGTGGGAAAGAACCAACTCCCCTTCGCGCCTTTCAGTCCATCGTTCCCAGAAGAGATGTCGGTGCCCCATCCTCGTCATCCGTCGCGGCGGATTTTTGTGGCAGTCGGGGTCCCCAGCGGACGATCTTTGGCCGCTGGGGTGATCTATCGGGGTGATCCAGGGTGGGATAGGACAACACTCAACCGCCTGGTACTCAAGGCCCCGGAGGGGCCGCCCGACAATAGCCCAGGGCGGAGCCCTGGGACGACGCCCCCCCGAGAGCCTCGCGTCCCGCAGGGCCGCGGAGAAGCTGACAGCTGAAAGCACCAATTTCGGTGCACTCAGTCAGACAAAAACACGCCAAAATGACGCCAAAGAGCCGCACCTGAGGCCCAATAAGCATGCGTTTTAACGCGAAAAACACGCATTGATCATTTTGTCGGGAAATTCTCGTCGAAGCGCTTCAATTAAATGGGAAATTACTGGGTTTTGAAAAGCTTATTTCAGTGAATTACTGGGTCTAGTATCTCGAAAATCGTAGCCATTTCATTCAGTATTTCGCACTGTTTCGTAACCATTTAAGCGAACATTTCGTGCTGTTTGGATTGTATAAATACGAACGTTCAACGTTGTCGAAGTACAACAAATAGTTCCATTTAACGCCATTTCGCAACCATCCGGGCCAGTCCCAAGACCCCGTTCACAAAATTCCCAACACCCGCAGCCTTACCAATCCACCCGCCAGCACTCCCATCGGTGTCAGAGCCACCAGCGTCAGTTGGTACCAGATCGGCTGTTTCCCCCGCGCCTGCAGCGCGCTTAGCGCAGCCAGCGCCAGCACAATAATCCCCAGCGCCATCACGTGATACATCGGGTTGGCCGCCGCCACCCACGCCGTCACATAGCCCCCCGCCGCCGCCGCAAGAAACGAGTACGCCAGGTTCACAAAGATGTATCCCGGCCGCGGCTTCCCCTCATCGGCCACCCAGCTCGGCGTCAGCCGCATCAGCAGCGCCGTTAGTCCCGCCACCAGCGCAGCCATGGTCACGAACCCCGCTACCAGGGCCGTGAATGCACGCAGGGTCACCATGGCTTCCATTCCTTTTCTGTAGGCGATCCCACGTCCCCGCGCTCGATCCGCTCAAGGAAACTGCGCGCGAGTTTCCGTTCTCCCGGATGGCTCTCGCCATGCATCGTGCACAAATCCAGGAACTCATCGACCAGTGCGTTGCGCTCTTCCTGCTGCGCAAACACGCCTTGCAGCGCCAGCGCCAGCTCCCGCAATCGCGCCGCCTCAGGCCAACTCGCAATCTCGTCGTCCGCGCCTACATATTCTGAGAAAAGTCCCTTGCGTCCGCGCGCGCACTCATCGAGACAAGCGAGCAGCTGCTCGCTGAAGGCGCGTGCCAGCATCTCCAGTTGTCCCGGCTCTTCTTCGTCGCGCTCGTCGTCGTTCATCTCTACTTGCCTTTCATCGCCGCTTCCACTTCATCTGCCGTATGGGCAAGCGCTCCATCCAAATCAACGAGCTTGCCATCCGCGCCCACCAGAAAGTCGCATTCAATCCGTACGCCCAGCTTCTCTTCAGGAATGTAAACGCCCGGCTCAATCGTAAACACCATCCCCGGCTTCAGCACCGCCGGATACACCGCTGGATCATGCACGTCGATCCCCACCATGTGTCCCAGCCCGTGCAGCCAGTACTGCCCAAGCGGCTGTCCATGCAAATCCTTGCCATGCGTGTTGATGTAGTTGTAGGCCGCCGTGTCCAGCGAGTTCGGGTCCCGCCGGTCGCGATCGTTGATGGTCGACTTGCCCGCAACGAACGCATCAATCGCAGCCTGTTGCGCGCCCAGCACAATGTCGTAGATCTCCCGCTGCCGCGCCGTGAAGTGCCCGTTTGCCGGAACCGTGCGCGTAATGTCGGCCGCGTACATGGAGTACTCGCACGCAGCATCCACCACCACGATATCGCCGTCTTCCATCGTGCGCTCGTTCTCCGCGTAGTGCAGCGTCGTCGAGTTCGGGCCCGATCCCACAATCGCCGCATAGCTCGCACGCTCGCAGCCGTGTTCCATCCACGCTGCTGTCATCTTCCCTGCCACCGTGCGCTCGGTCTCGCCCGGTTTCACGGCCTTCATCATCACGCGCTGCCCCGCAATCGACGCCGTCGAAGCCTTCGTCAGAAGATCAATCTCTCCTGCGTCCTTCTGCACGCGCAACTCCGCAGTCGGCGTAGTCACATCGCGCGCCATGGGCAACGAGTCCATGCCCAGCGTCGCTGCCGTAAACTTCAGCAGCGCCTTGCCCTGCTCAGCCGCCGGCTGCATCCACACATTCACCATCAGCCGCCGGTCCTTGTCGATCAACGCATTCAACACCGCCGGCAACTCCGTCATCGGCTCCACGGCATCCACACCCGTCGCCTGCGTCACGCCCGCCGACGCGGCGTCCAGTTTGATCCCGGTGTACTTTTCCATGCGTAGGTCGCGGGACGGCAGAAAGAGAATCTCTTTGTAGGTTCGCGGCGCCGCAGCCTGGGGCGTATCCGCCACCACCATCAACGCCGCGCCCGGCTCAGTCCACCCGGTCAGGTAATAAAAATCTTCATCCTGCCGATACGGCGTCAGATCGAGCAGCGGCTCCTCGGCGGCAAACAGT
Organism: uncultured Acidobacteriaceae bacterium; assembly: GCA_963820245.1. Taxonomy (GTDB): domain Bacteria; phylum Acidobacteriota; class Terriglobia; order Terriglobales; family Acidobacteriaceae; genus Telmatobacter. Next base: position 412,206 of record CAWFZC010000007.1, read on the forward strand.
ACCGCGACGCCGCCATGCAGTTTGGCGGCCAGCGCCACGCGGCGCCCGTGGTACACGCTCGCAGGCTGCTTTTCGAGGGCGCGCAGGGCAGGAACCGCTGCAAAGGCCACCAGGACTAATGCCATCATTCGCAAAGATTTCATTTCGTTATTGTCGTCCCTACCCTGCTCCACTGCAAAGCGGAACGCGCCCCCTCGAAATGCTCATTTTCAACCCTTTTCCACTCCCCTCCCCATTGAATTTCCCGGCAATTTGGCATAATCTAGACATGCAGACGAATTTGTCCGCCATGCATCCCGTGAACGCACCGGCTGGCGGAGAGAGGAGTGGGCTCATAGCCCACTTTTTATTTGCGGTAAATTCTGCGGGGCGTACACCCCGTTTTACGTCCGCTTTTTGCGGCGGTGTCAGGAACGATGGCAGTAAGTTTGGACGCAATTCGGTCGGCAGCGGCAAGGGTGGCTGCCTCGCACGGGCTTGATCTCGTGGACATTGAGTTCCTTGGCCCAGCGAAGGAGCGCACGCTCCGCGTCTATCTCGAGAAGAATGCCGAGGGACGTGCAAAACTGAAGGCGGAAATCGCAGCAGGCGTCGAAGGCCTGCCCGAACGGCTGGTCGAAGGTTCGCTGAGCGTGGAGCAGTTGTCAGGTATTACGCACGAAGATTGCGCCGCTTTCAGCCGTGACTTTGGTGTTCTGTTGGATGTAGAAGACCTTGTTCCCGGAGCGGAGTACACGCTCGAAGCAAGTTCGCCGGGTCTGGACCGCAAGCTGAGCCGGGCGGAAGATTTTGAACGATTTCGTGGTTGCCTTGTGAAGGTGCAGACGTTTGAAGCCATTCGCAATAACCGCCACTGGCAGGGACGCCTGACTGCCGGAGCCGATGCGGGCGCATCCGACTCTATAACGCTCGACCTGAATGCGGTCAAGCAGAACAGCAAGAGCCGGAAGGCCAACGTTAGCACCGTCGAAATCGCCCTCAGAAATATTGAGAAGGCGCAACTGGTGCCCGAAATCTAACAGACGCTCCGAAGCAAGCGAGCCTTCGGAACAACATCAACTGCAGATGGGAAGCATTAGCCCCTTCCGCACTCACCAACTGAATCAGCCTTGGAGCTTCGATTCCGGGTTCCAGGCAGCAATCGAGAGAGTAAGCAGAGTATGGCCAGCGTTCTATATCAAAGCATCGAACTCCTCAGCCAGGAGAAGGGCATCGACCCCGGCATCGTTGTCGGCGCAGTCGAGGAGGCCATCGCCCTGGCCACGCGCAAGTATTACAAGACCCAGGAAAACATGCGCGGGGAGCTCAATAAAGAGACCGGCGAAATTACGGCCTACATCTATAAGACCGTGGTTCAAGACCAGGAACAGGTGGAGGATCCGCTCAACCAGATCACGCTGGCGGAGGCCAATGAACTGGCTCCCGGCGTCGAAGTCGGCTCTGAGATTCGCATGTATCGCGATACCAGCCCGCTGGGCCGCATCGCCGCACAGTTGGCCAAGCAGGTCATCTTCCAGAAGGTCCGTGAAGCCGAGCGCGACACCGTCTTCCAGGAATACGCGCACCGCGAAAAGGAAGTCCTGAACGCCACGGTGAAGCGCATCGAAGGTCAGGACGTGATCTACGACCTCGGCAAGGCTGAAGCCCGCTGCCCCAAGCGCGAGCAGTCGCGTCTTGAGCAGTTCTCCATCGGAGAACGCGTTCGTGTGGTGCTGCTCAAGGTGGACCGTGCCGCCAAGGGACCGCAGGTCATTGTCTCCCGTGCCGCGCCCGAGCTGGTTTCGAACCTGTTCCAGTCTGAAGTTCCTGAGATCTACGACAACACCGTGGTCATCCGCGCCATTGCGCGTGAAGCCGGCGAGCGCACCAAGATCGCCGTCCAAAGCCGCGACAAGGACGTTGATCCGGTGGGCGCCTGCGTCGGCATGAAGGGCATGCGCGTGCAGTCCATCATTCGCGAACTGCGCGGCGAAAAAATCGACATCATCGAATTCTCTGACGAGATCACGACGTTTGCTGAAAAGGCTTTGCAGCCGGCCAAGGTCAGCCGCGTCTCCATCACCGATCTGACCGAGAAGCAACTCGAAGTCATCGTCGACGACACGCAACTCTCGCTCGCTATCGGCAAGAAGGGCCAGAACGTCCGCCTTGCCGCCAAGCTCCTTGGTTGGAAGATCGATATCAAGAGCGAAGAAGAGAAGCGTCAGGAAGTCGAGCAGCAGATGGGAACCTTCAGCGGCGGGCCTTCGACGCCCATCGAACAGGTGACCGAGCTCGGCGACGGCATTATCCAAAAGCTGGTCACTGCCGGTATCACCACCGTTGAAGCCCTTGCCGACATGACCCCTGAACAGCTCGAGGAGATTCCCGGCATCGGCGAGAAAACACTCGAGAAGATTTCGGTCGCAGTTCGCCACTACTTCGGCCACTTTGAAGAGGGCGAAGAAGGCCACGTGCCCGCGAGCATTGAAGCAACTTCAGACGGTGAAGCGGAAGTGGAAACCGCTCCCTCCGTCGTCGAAGAATCAGAGGCGGAGGCAGAAAACGCCGCCGTTGTTATGGATGAAGCTGAAAGCACCGCCGCTGTTGAAGCGGATGAGGAGCCGGTCAGCGCCATGGAAGAAGCAATTGAAAGCGTTCCTGAAGCCAGCGAAGAGGACGGCGCTTAAATGCGTCGCACTCTTCCAGGCAGAGGCAGTTACCACAGAAGTTTGTTAAACATCCGAAACCACGAGGTTGCTATGAGCGACTAAGGGTGTTCGGAAAGGGTTTTTCGAAAAGAGGCGGATGAGTAAGGTTCGTATCAACGATCTCGCGCGCGAGATGGAAGTCAAGAGCAGACAGATTCTTGACGTATTGGCGGAACTCGGCCTGGGCGCAGGCAAGACCCACTCCAGCAGCCTTGAGAGTGACGAAGCCGACAAGGTTCGCGCACAGTTTGAGCGCGGATCGCGCGCGGCCGGCCATGGCAGCGCCGCGTCGTCACGCGCCCAGCAGCCCATCGCACCAAAAATCGACCTCTCACACATCTCCAAGCCCGGCGACGTGCTGAAGGCCATTCTGGCAAAGAAAAAAGAAGAAGAGGAAGTGGCGCGGCACCCGCACATGCCGGCGAAGCCCGTAGCGCCAACACCCGCAGCGCCAGCGCCGGTTGTCGCCACAAAGCCGGTAGTCGCCGCCGCTCCGCCGCCTGCTCCGCGCAAAATCGTTCCGCAGCCGCGCTCGGCCCCGAACATCATCCCTCAGCCGGCGACACCTGCCATTGCCTCAAAACCGCCGGCTGGGCCGGTGGTTGCCAAGGCCCCTGCAGGTGCAGTTGTACGCCCCGTCGTCGTCGTTGCGCCGCCTCCAGGCACCGTGGTCGTCAAGCCACCTGCCGCTGCTCCAAAGGAAGAAGCGCCGCGCGCCGCTGAAAAGCCGGCCGTCGTTAAGCCTTCGGTTGCCCCGGTAGCCGCGCAGCCCACAGCGCCCGCGGTCACTGAAGTTCCAGCCGAAATCGCGCCTGTTGCCGCTGCTGACGCATCCCAGGTTGCTGCCCAGGAATCTCCTGCGCAAATGCAGCTCGCGGACGCACCAGTGGCCACCATTACTGCTGAGTCCGCAGCAACTACGGTTGAAGCACCCCCGGCAAAACCCGCTGCGCCTCCCGCGCCTCCGGTTCGCCGCATGGTCATGCCGCAGACCGGGCCTCGGCCCGTCTACAAGGCGCCGATCCTGCCGCCGGTAGAGCCGGGAACTGGCAACCTGGCTCCCGGTGCTGGACTGCAGCGCGGAAGACCCATCTTCGATCGCCGTCCTGCTGGCGCTCCCGGCAGCTATCCCCCGCGCACGCCAGGCGGCCCTTCGACCCCGGGCCAGTTCCCCGGCGGACCTCGTCCCAAGCATCCTACCCGCACCCCCATGGGCGGCACCGGAGCCCCCGGCGCTCCTGGAGCACGCCCAGGCTTTGGCGCCCGTCCCGGATTTGGCGCGCCCGGAGCGCGTCCCGGCTTCGGTGCTCGTCCAGGCGGCGCAGGCGGTGCTCCGCCCACAGGCGAAGCTCCCCGTCCGCAGCGCGCACCCTCGCGCGGCCGCGGAGGCAGACCGCAGTACCCCAAGACCAAAGAAGGCCCGATGAAGGGCTTTGTACCGCCGCCACGCTACAGTGGTATGCAGCTCAGTGGCGAGCCGGTGCCCATCACCCGTGAGATTACGGTCACTGAAGGGATCAGCGTCAAGGACCTGGCGGAGAAGCTTGAAATTCGCGCCAAGGATCTCATCGCATCCCTGTTGATGAGCGGCATCTTCGTCACCGTCAACCAGTCCCTCGACGCCGAAATGGTCAAGGACGTCTCCGCCAAGTTTGGCGCCGGCGCCACCGTCATCAGCTACGAAGAAGAAATTGAGAACCAGGCCATCGAGGAAGTTCTCGAAGCAGAGAACACGGGCGAACTCGAAGTTCCGCGGTCTCCGGTTGTCACCGTCATGGGCCACGTCGATCACGGCAAGACTTCGCTGCTCGATGCCATCCGCGAAACCGACGTAGCCGCTGGAGAAGCTGGAGGCATCACCCAGCACATCGGCGCCTACAAGGTTAAATTCTCCAAAGAAGGTTCACCCGCTTCCGGCCGCGAAATCGTCTTCCTCGACACTCCCGGCCACGAAGCCTTCACACGCATGAGAGCGCGCGGAGCCAAGGTCACTGACATCGTTGTCATCGTTGTTGCTGCGGACGACGGCGTCATGCCCCAGACCCTTGAGGCTATCGACCACGCGAAGGCAGCAGGTGTGCCGATCATTGTTGCTGTTAACAAGATCGACAAGCCTGAAGCCAACCCAGAGCGCGTCAAGAAACAGCTCGCCGACCGCGGCCTCATTCCCGAGGAATGGGCGGGTGCCGGCCAGGAAAGCACTGTCTTTGTTGAAGTGTCAGCCAAGAAGCGCATCCATCTCGATCTTCTGCTTGAGATGATCTGCCTCGTCTCCGACATTCGCGCTCCCAAGGCAACACCGGGACGCAAAGCCGTCGGCTCCGTCATTGAAGCCAAGCTCGATCGCGGCCGCGGCGCTGTTGCCACGGTCCTCGTTCAGGATGGAACCCTGCGCCTCAACGACAGCTACATTGTCGGCAACACCTTCGGCAAGGTCCGCGCCATGTTCGACGACCGCGGACGCGCACTCGAAGAAGCTGGCCCATCCACACCGGTTGAAGTTCTCGGCCTTGAAGCCATGCCAGACTCCGGTGACACCTTCCTCGTCGTAGCCGATCGCGACAAGGCCAAGGGCATTGCCCAGTACCGCAAGATGAAGGAGCGGGAAGCGCAGCTCGCCAAGAGCTCCCGCGTGTCTCTCGAAGGTCTTGCCGAGCAGATTCGCACCGCCGGCGTCAAGGACCTGCCCCTCATCATCAAGGGCGACGTCACTGGCTCGGTTGAAGTGCTGGCGGACTCGCTCACCAAGATGTCCACCGAAAAGGTGCGCATCAAGGTCATCCACTCGGGCGTCGGTTCCATCACTGAAAGCGATGTGCTGCTGGCCACCGCCTCAAACACAATCATCATCGGCTTCAATGTGCGCCCCGAACGCAAGGCCGCAGAACTTGCACAGCAGGAAGGTATCGAGATCCGCCTGCACTCCATCATCTACGAGTTGCAGGATGAAATCCGCCTGGCTATGCTCGGCCTGCTTGATCCCACGTTCAAAGAGAACTACCTCGGTCGTGCTGAAGTCCTCAACATCTTCCGCATTCCCAAGGTGGGCACCATCGCCGGATGCCGCGTTCAGGACGGAGTCATCCGCCGTGACGCTGAGGTCAAGGTGATGCGCGGAGAAGAACAGGTCTTCAAGGGAAAAATCGCCTCGCTCAAGCGTTTCAAGGACGATGCCCGCGAAGTCACCAACGGCATGGAGTGCGGCATCGGCCTTGCCGGCTTCAGCGATCTCAAGGAAGGCGACCTGATCGAAGCCTTCTCCACGGAAAAGCTCGCAGCCGACCTTGGCGCTCTCACATCGGCCAAGGCTTAATTCTGCACGCCTGTTTCCTTGTGCCGGTTGGTTCTCGATTCCCGGGAACTTTCCGGCGCCAAGTTGCCTGATCTTGTTCAGTGAAGGACACGGCGCGGGATTTTAGCGAGCCTGCGCACTGGTTCCCCAGCTAAGCTGTTGATGTTATCGCGTGAGGCTCTCTCTTTATGTCCAACGCAATCAACGCTATTTTTCAGTTTTTTGAGAGCCACCTTGGCCTCAATCCTGTTGGCGTTGCCTCCATCGCCATCGTCGCCGTTCTGCTGCTTGTCATTTTTGTCCTCTACCTGTACTCAAGGCTGAAGGGCACGCGGGATATCATCGCGCGGCTCGGCGACCGCCTCGGTTATGAGCCCCCCTACGGGGACGGCGCGGAGATCTTCGATCAAGAGTTCCGCAAAGAGATCGTAGAAAAGGGCCGCGAGAAAAAGATCGAGCAGCTTGAGCAACGCATTCTGGAAATGGAGAACGAGGCAGGCAGCAAGGATACTGATCTCGCCTCCCTTCAGCAGCGCGTTAAGGATTTCGATGATCAGATGCAACAGGCATCCTCTCGCAACCGACAGCTTGTCATCGAGTCAGAGCAACAGTTGCAAGCCCATCGAACCGCAGTGGAAGAGCTGGAGAAACGCATGCACGATATGGAAACAGAAGCCAATGCCAATCTCGAGGCTGCTCAACTGCGCGCCAGGGAACTCGTTGACCAGTTGCGCCAGGCCTCCCTTCGCAACGACGAGCTCACTACCCAGGCAGGCGAGCATGCAAAGGCTTATCTCGCAACCGTGGACCAGCTCGAACAGCGCCTGCACGAAATGGAAGCGGAGAGCAAGGCAACTCTCGCCGCTCACCAGGAACACGCAAAGAATCTCGAGGGGCAGTTGCAGCAGGCTACCCTTTGCAATGACCAAATCTCGGAAAAGGCTGCCGAGCAAGCCCAGGCGCACCGCGAAGCCATCGACCAATATGAACAGCGCATGCGCGAATCCGAAGTCGGGAGCGCCGAAAGCCTCGGCGCCCAGCAGCAGCGCACAAGGGATCTCGAAGAACAGGTACAGCAGCTGACAATTCGCCATGACCAGGTCCTGGAGCAAGCCGGCCAGCAGGCTCAGACTCTGAGCGCAACAAATACTCAGCTCGAGCAGCGACTGCGCGAAATGGAAGCCGAAAGCAATTCGATTCTCAACGCACTCCAGCTTCGAACAAAGGACCTTGAGAGCCAACTGCGCCAATCCTACCTTCGACATGAGCAGGTCGCCACCGAAGCCAGCGAGCAGGCGCAGGCGCACCGCTCAGCAGTCGAGCAGTTCCAACAGCGCATCCATGAGCTTGAAACACAGGGCAATGAACACGAAGGCGCCTTGCTTCAGCGCATCCATGAGTTGGAATTGGAGAGAGATCAAAACGCAGCCACCCTCGAGCAGCGCACCAGGGACCTCGAAGGCCAATTGCAACAAGCCGCCTTCCGCCATGAAAAGGTCACCGCACAAGCACACGAAGCGGCCCAGGATCATCGCGCGACCGTCGGGCAGCTAGAAGAACGCATTCAGGCCATGGAAGCGGAGAGCCGCGCCAATATGAGCGCACTGCAGCAACATGCACGCGATGTCGAGGGTCAACTCGAACAGGCCACGCGCCGGAATGACGACATCGCAGCCCAGGCCAACGAACAATCACTGGCCCATCGCACAACCATCGAGCAGTTCCAGCAGCGCATCAGCGAAATGGAACTGGAGCACAGCACCAACCTGGCATCGCTTCAGCAGCACGCGGCAAATCTTGAAGCCCAACTCCAGCAAGCCAACAACCGCCCCGCGCATGAAACCGCGGAGGTCGTTTCGGGGAACGACGCCACCTCAGCCAAGGCGCTCCTGCAACGTGCCGACTGGATTACCGCTCGGACCGTGGGCTCCATCCTTCCTCATGGAGTTGTCGCCGCCGAGGCTTACGCTGCTGCAGCGCTGGCCGCCGACCCGCAAAATCCCGATGCCCCGCAACTGCTGGCCGAATTGGCGCGGATCCGTCGTGCCTACTCCGAGCAGTTGCCGCCGGTAATCGAATCAGTCACAACATTCGATCAGAGAGCATCCTCTTTCTTCGCTGTTGACCCCGCACAGGCCGCGGCTACCGCCGAGAGCGAAGCTCAGCGGCGCGCCCGCGCCGGTATGAACCGGTCCGCGCTGCTCGTCACCAACCTCGCCCTCGAACTGCATCAGCAAGCGGGCGCAGAAGACAGCCTGTCAGTTCAGAGTCTGCGTGAACTGAAAGAAACTCTCCTTGCACGTTTGGGCGGCGATGACCGTTCCTCAATTACGACTCCCAACTTGGCATCTTCATAAGCACGAACCCCGATCCGGCTCGAATCCACCCCAAGCCCAGCTCAAATAAGGAGGGTCGCCATGCCTCTTGCAAGCGGAATCACTACCATTCGCGGAAATCACTCCGTGGACGAGATTATTGAAAAGCTCAAGGCAATCCTTGAATCCAAAGGTGTAGAGATCTTCGCAATCGTCGATCACAGTGGAGAAGCAGCAGGCGTAGGTATGGAGATGCCACCGACCCGGCTGATCATCTTTGGCAATCCCAAGGCGGGCACGCCTGTGATGCAGGCCGCTCCCTCGGCCGCCATCGATCTCCCCCTCAAGATTCTGGTTGCCGAAGATGCCACCGGCCGGACATTGATCTCGTGGAACAGTCTCGACTACCTGCAGGCGCGCCACAACATCCCGGCGGAACTCATGCAGAATCTGGCTGTCGTTGAAGCTCTGGCGACAAAAGCAGCCGAATAGTTCTCGAGCTCGCATCGCCACGCGCCCGTTCACTTAGCGCAGTCCCGCTCTCACCGCGAGGCGCATGTCCAGAGCGGTATAATTCGTGCGGCTTGCTCCGGGATCAGGATTGAACCCGCGAGCAACATCGAGGGGGAGACTTGAATCACATTCGCAATACTGCATCGGGACATCAGCCTGGATTCGCAACAACCATGCGCGGCACGTTACTCTGCCTCACGCTCGCCGTCCTTGCACTTTCGGCATCGGCGCAGACCATCAACATGTTTCCTGCTGACGCCCAGTCGCAGTGGACCCGGATCGCCATCCCGCCTTCAAAGCCAGTAAGCGACATTCAGCAATGGCACATCGACGCGGCCAGCCGCACCATCGTCTGCGATGGAAACGGCGGGCACGATTGGCTGCGCTTCAACAAGGAGCTCGGCAACTTCGACTTCTCTGTCAAATGGCGTTTTACGCCCGTCGCCGGCACAACCAAGTACAACAGCGGTGTCTTCTTTCGCAATAACGAAGACGGCTCCATCTGGCACCAGGCGCAAACGTCCCTTGGGGGCGGCTACATCTTTGGCCTCACACCTGTAGACGGGAAGCCAACCGCTTTCAACCTGAGCAAGCAGATGACGGAGAACCGCGTAAAACCCGCCGGAAAGTGGAATGCCTTCGTCATCCACTGCGCAGGCGACACCTGCACGCTTGCGGTCAATGGAGAGGTGGTGAACACCACGAAAGTTGGTCTTCAGAAGGGTTACATCGGTCTCGAAGCCGAAGGCTATCAAATCACCTTCAAGGATTTCAAACTTCGCGCGCTGCCGTGATCGTGCGCTCATTCTTAACGCGGCCCTGTTGAGCGGAGGCGGTAGAAGCGCAGACCGATTCCGGCCAGCGATCCGCCCACTCAGAACGGATATCGCTCCAGCGCCAGTGCCGCGCGTGCCACAGTCCTGCTCTGCCCGACTGCGTCGCCAGGGGTGAACCGCGCCAGGCGCCGCAGAATCGCCAGTTGGGTTCGCAGCATGTCGCCCTCGCCGCAGGCAGCAAGCACACGCCTCGTTGACTGCTCGGCCAGCGCCATTGACTCATCCGCAAGCAGCCCGGTCATCGCCGCAGCCGTCTCCGCCTGCGGCTTGCCGGCCTCGCGTAGCTTGAGCGCCCGAAGCAGCCCCGACTCAAGCGCAAACACCTGCATGATCATGTCGCTGAGGTCGGCCATTACTTCCTGTTCATCCTGCAGGGCTGTCATAAACCGTTGGCTCGCCACGCCCGCCGCAAACAACGCCATCTTTTTCAAAGCGGCAAGCACTCCGGTCTCGCGACCCAGCGGCTGGTCTTCGTCTGCGCTGGAGTCAAAGCTCGGCGGTTCCATCACTTCGCCCATCAGCTTCTTGATGGCCGCCATCAGCGGCAGCTGCCCGGCCACGGCCCGCTTCATCAGCCACCCGGTAATGATCAGCCGGTTGATCTCGTTCGTTCCCTCAAAAATGCGGTTGATGCGCGCGTCTCTGTAGGTCCGCTCCGCCGGATACTCCTCCACGTATCCATACCCGCCCATCGTCGCCACCAGCTCGTCGGCAACCAGCGAAAGCATCTCCGACCCATACACCTTCAGAATCGAACACTCCACCGCGTACTCTTCGATGCGCCGTTGTACTTCGCGCTGCGTAAGCGGCTGCCCCCCATTCGCGTGCTGCATACCCGCTTCGATCATGCCTGCCAACCGGTAGGCCATGCTTTCCGAGGCGTACAGGCGCGTGGCAGAGGAGGAAATCTTGCGCTGAATCAAGCCGAACTCCGAAATCGTCTTTCCAAACGCGCGGCGCTCTTTGGCATAGCGAATCATGCGCGCCAGCGCATAGCGGGCTCCGCCGATGCACGCGACCCCCAGCTTGAAACGGCCCACGTTGAGCACGTTGAACGCGATGTGATGCCCCTTCCCAGCCTCGCCCAGCAAATTCGCAGCGGGCACCTTGCAGTCGGCCAGAACCAGCGGGCAGGTGGACGAGCCATGAATCCCCAGCTTGTGCTCTTCCGCGCCCACACTCAGACCGGGAGTATCCCGTTCAATCAGGAAAGCGGAAAATTTCTCCGCTCCCGCCCCATCCACAATCTTCGCGAACACCGTATAAAGCCCGGCAGTGCCGCAATTCGTGATCCACATCTTTTCGCCGTTCAACGTGTAATACGTGCCATCGGCAGACAAGACGGCGCGGGTACGCACGTTCATCGCATCAGAGCCTGAAGTCGACTCAGACAACGCGTATGATCCGATCCACTCGCAGGTTGCCAGTTTGGGCAGATACCGCTGCTTCTGCTCTTCGGTGCCGTACCAAACCAGCGGCAATGTTGCGATGCCGACGTGCGCGCCAAACGCCGTCGAGAAGCTCGCAAGAATTGAAATGTGGTCGGTAATCAGCGTTGAACTCACCTTGTCCAGACCCATGCCGCCATACTCTTCCGGAATCTCCACTGAGGTGAAGCCCAGTTCCGCAGCCTTGCGCAACAGCCCCGCCATCGCGCCTGGCTCCTTGGCCTCGATGGCGGCGACGATGGGTTCAATCTCTTCGCGCGCGAACCTTGCAGCCGTGGCCGCAATTTGTCGCTGCTCCTCATCAATGTCTTCGGGGGTAAAGATCTCAGCCGGGGTTCGAGTCTCCAGCAGAAAACTGCCGCCAGCGGCGGCAACAATCGGAGATGCGGTCTGCGTACTCATAATGGAACCTTCTTACCCTGTCAGCACAGTACGTCAACAGGTTGGATGCGATCAACAGGCCGCGATGAAAACTATCGTCCGGTGGCGCTGTAGCTGGCTCTCCATCGGGCACAGATATTGAGTCAGAGAGTCTCGCCCGTCCATGTTGCGTGGAACGGTTAGAGCCGCAACGGGAGCCCTGCCGGGGCCGCCAAGAACTCGAGAGCGGGCCCGGAGAAGTAGCTGAAGGAACAGAGCTCAAAACCCTGAATCGCGTACAATTAGCCTTATCAGATCCTTGGAGGGACCATCCTGCTCGCCACGCTCATGACCCGTCTGACACCCGCCGTCAGTTCACTTCTTGGGCTCGTCTCGAGCCTTGCCGTGCAGTGGATCTTCGCCGGTCAGAACGGCCTGCGCCACTACCTGAAAGCGCAATACGGCGATCAGACCTTCAAGGGCCTTTATCACTGGAATCTCTTTGACGCCGCGGTTTTGCTGCCCTACTTCGCCGTCATGATCATCCTGGCGCTGTATGGCGTGCATCGCTATACCATGTGCTACCTCTATTTCAAATATCGTAAGAACTATAACCCCAATCCTCCCATGCACTTCGACGAGCTTCCCACGGTCACCGTCCAGCTGCCTATCTTCAATGAGCAGTTTGTCATCGACCGGCTCATCGAAGCCGTTTGCGCCATGGATTACCCGCCGGAAAAGCTTGAAATCCAGGTCCTGGACGACTCCACCGATGAAACCTGCGAGGTCGCCTCAGGCATTGTTGCACGCTATGCGGCCATGGGCCATCCCATTGAGTACATTCACCGCACCAACCGCCACGGATACAAGGCTGGGGCCCTCGACGCCGGCCTTAAGGTAGCGAAAGGCGAGTTTGTCGCCATCTTCGACGCCGACTTTGTGCCGCCCCAGGATTGGTTGATGAAAGTCATCCACCACTTCGCCGAACCCGGCATCGGCATGGTGCAGACCCGCTGGTCGCACTTGAACCGCAACTACAGCATGCTCACGCAGATCGAGGCCATCCTGCTCGACGGCCACTTCGTCCTCGAGCATGGCGCCCGCGTCCGCTCCGGCGACTTCTTCAACTTCAACGGCACGGCTGGCATGTGGCGCATCCAGGCCATCACAGACGGCGGCGGCTGGCAGCACGACACGCTCACTGAAGACACCGACCTCAGCTACCGCTCGCAGCTCGCGGGATGGAAGTTCAAGTATCTCCCGGATGTTGAGTGCCCGTCTGAGTTGCCAATCGAGATGACGGCCTTCAAAACCCAGCAGGCACGCTGGGCCAAGGGACTCATCCAGACCAGCATCAAGGTCCTGCCCATGATGTTCCGGTCCAATGTCCCGCGCCGCATCAAGGTTGAGGCCGTATACCACCTGACAGCCAATCTGAGCTATCCGTTGATGGTCATCATGTCCGCGGCGCTCATCCCCGCCATGATTTGCCGCTTCTATCAGGGCTGGTTCCAGATGTTGCTCATCGACGTGCCCCTGTTTACGGCATCCACGTTTTCCATCGCCGTGTTCTACCTCATGAGCCAGCGCGAGCTCTTCCCCAAGACATGGAAGCGGACGTTCTACTACCTGCCCTTCCTCATGGCCCTGGGTATCGGCCTCACCGTCACCAATACCAAGGCGGTCATGGAGGCTCTCTTCGGCATCAAGAGCGCATTCGTGCGCACGCCCAAGTATCGTGTTGCCAAGAAGGGCGAAAAGTCGCAGGCAGCCAAATATCGCAAGCGCCTGGTGCTTGCTCCCTGGATCGAGCTCTTCCTCGGCTGCTATTTCTTCGCGGCCATTCTCTACACCTTCTCAAACCAGAACTACTTCACCGCTCCGTTCCTCATTCTGTTCGTGATCGGCTACTGGTACACCGGCCTCATGAGTCTGCTGCAAGGCCGCTTTGAGCGCTGGCGCTCGGGCGCCCCAGCCAACTCCGACGAGAACAGCCCCAAACCGTTCCCCGTGGGCGTGTAAGAGCGCAAATCTCCCCCTTTAGCCCCCTCCGCTACAATAGTGAGAGGCGCCTGCCGCGCAGGAGACTTGATTCTCCTGATCGCCAGGCGCATCAGAGCATATGCTGGCACAAAACCTGACTGAAGCCCTTACTTTCGACGACGTCCTCCTGGTTCCCGCTTTCAGCGAAGTGGTCCCCGCGCAAGTCAGCACACAGACACAATTGACGCGCGAAATTACGCTCAACACACCGCTTCTCTCCTCGGCCATGGACACCGTAACCGAGTCGCGCATGGCCATTGCCATGGCGCAGCAGGGCGGTATCGGCATTGTGCACCGTAACCTCACCATCGCCGACCAGGCTGGCGAAATCGACAAGGTCAAGCGCTCTGAGAGCGGTATGATTGTTGACCCGGTCACCATCGGGCCCGATCAGATGATTGCCGACGCTTTAGACGTGATGCGCCGCTACAAAATTTCCGGCGTGCCCGTCACTCAGGGCAAGCGCCTCGTCGGCATCCTCACTAATCGCGACCTTCGCTTTGAAACACGGACCGACATTCCCATCGGCGACGTGATGACCAAGAAGAACCTCATCACCGTCCCCGTCGGCACCACGCTTGAAGAAGCCGAACTCATCCTCCACGAGCACCGAGTTGAAAAGCTCCTCGTCGTGAATGATCAGTACGAGCTCAAGGGTCTCATCACCGTCAAGGACATCCAGAAGAAGTTGAAATATCCCATGGCCAGCAAGGACGAACAGGGCCGGCTGCGCGTGGGCGGCGCCATTGGCGCAACGGGTGACTACCTTGAGCGCGCGGCTGAGCTCGTGCGCGCACGGGCTGACGTGCTGGCCATCGATTCTGCGCACGGCCACTCCTCGCGGGTGCTCGAGGCAGTTCGCGACGTCAAAAAACAGTTTCCGCAGATCGGCGTACTCGCCGGCAACATCGCCACCTACGAGGGCGCCCTCGCGCTGATGGACGCTGGCGCGGATGCGGTCAAGGTGGGTATCGGCCCCGGCTCCATCTGCACCACGCGCATGGTCACCGGCGCAGGCATGCCGCAGATCACGGCCATTGCCGAGGCCTTCCGTGCTTGCCGCGAACGCGGCATCCCGGTCATCGCCGACGGAGGCATCAAGTACTCCGGCGAAATCACCAAAGCCATTGCCGCCGGCGCCAGCTCCGTGATGATCGGCTCGCTCTTTGCCGGCGTCGACGAGAGCCCCGGCGAAACCATCCTCTACCAGGGACGCAGCTTCAAGAGCTATCGCGGCATGGGCTCGCTCACCGCCATGAGCCAGGGTTCGGGCGAGCGCTACTTCCAGGGCACTGCGGATATGGCCAGCGCGGAACTCGGCAGCGAAGGCGTTGTGCAGCGCGAGCGTGCCAGCCAGAACCGCCTGGCAAAGTTCGTTCCTGAAGGAATCGAGGGACGCGTCCCCTATCGCGGACCGCTTGAGTCTATGGTCTACCAACTTGTCGGTGGCTTGCGTTCGGGCATGGGCTACCTGGGTTGCGGCACCATTCTCGAGCTTCAGGAGAATTCGCGCTTTGTGCGCATTTCGGGCGCCGGCCTGCGCGAGAGTCACGTCCACGACGTGATCATCACGCGGGAAGCACCCAACTATCATGTCGAGTAGCCGCCGCAATCTCAGCTACTGGGTGAGTGCGTGGCTGCCAGTTCTTATTGGGCTCTGCATCATCGCAATGGAGTCGACCGAGGCTTTCGGCTCCGATCACACATCAGGACCATTGCGCGCCATCTACCAGGCAATTTTCGGATCTGTGGGCGACGCGAACTGGCAATTCATCCATCACCTCGTTCGCAAGTCAGGCCACTTTATCGGCTACGGTTTGTTGGGGCTCGCGTGGCTGCGTGCCTGGTGGATGACCTCGCCCAACCCGGCATTTTTCAAAGCCTCAGCCCTGGCCTTGCTTGGTACCGCCATGACTGCCAGCGCCGACGAATACCACCAGTCCTTTCTACCCAATCGCACATCTTCAGCATGGGATGTTCTGCTCGATTGCTCCGGCGCAATCATCATGCTGTCGGTCGCTTACCTTTCGATGCGGCTGCTTCGACCCAAACGACTGGAAAGCAAGGGTTGATGGCCGCCCGTATCCTGCTGGACTTCCAGGAACCTTGATTTAAACTGGTTTGCGTGAGCCAGCTTCCCCATCCCGACCCCGCACACTACTCAAAACGCCGTGAGTATGCCCTTGCAAAGAAGTATCCCGAGGGCTTGCACCCCACCGTACAGATTGTTCTGATGGACTGGAACCCGCCGGGCGGCGTCGCAACCGTACTCGCAGCATTTGATGGAGCAGCCAGCGTGTATATGAGCGACGGCAGCGAATTCGTGGGCGGAGGCAAGAGCGCCGGTTCGATTCGCGACGCAGCAATACAGGCCATCCAGATCGCCGACCGGTCGCTCGGCGTCTTCGGCGAGGCTTTCACGACTAAACTTCCCGAACCAGGTGAGGTCTGCTTCTACATTCGCAGAGGCGCTGAACTGCTGCGCGCGGTGGCCGTTGACAAGGAACTCAGACTGGGAACAGATCCCCTGACCGATCTTGGCGATGCAATGCAGAATATCTACACCCAATATCGATTGCACGAGCCCCAGCAGAAACAGACGCCCTAGCCTGATCCATTGCGGAAACAGAAAACACGGGCGTCCGCCGCGGCGGACGCCCGTGTGACCTTCTGAACGAAGGGAAGAGACTGGCGGGGAGAGTCTGCCTAGGCGGCTTCTTCTCCGCCTTCCTTCTCGGTTTCCTTCTTCTGTGCTTCCAACTGATCTTCCAGTTCTTTCCGCTTCTTGGCCTTGATCTCTTCGCGCTTCTGGCGCTTGACCTCAAGCTGCTTCTCGGCGCCGAGGAGTTCGATGAAGGCCTTCTCTGCGCCGTCGCCTTGCTGGAAGCCGGTACGAACGATGCGCAGATAGCCGCCATTGCGGTCGCCGTAGCGAGGAGCCACGGTCTCAAACAACCGGGTGACAGCCTTGTCGGTCATGAGAAAGCTGAGCGCCTGGCGGCGCGAGTGTAGATCACCCTTCTTGCCGAGGGTAATCATCTTTTCCACGTGCGGACGCACTGCCTTCGCCTTGGCGATGGTGGTCTCCACGCGGTCTTCAACGATGATGGACGTGACCAGGTTGCGCAGCAACGCGCGGCGATGGCTGGTGTTGCGTCCGAGCTTGAATCCTGCATTGCGATGGCGCATGATGCAACTCTCTTTCGAAATTTAGCTTTGGCGGGTGCCCAGGTCTCAAATGCGAAACCTGGGTACCCAATCGTACAAAGTCAGGAAGAATCAAATCCCAGCGATTTACAAAATAATCCCTGTTCCTTGATCCCTGTCTTTAAAAGTTCTCTGTCTCGGTCGGCAACTGCAGATCAACGGAATCCAGAGGCTCGTCCTCGTCGTCGTAGCGGCCATAGCTGGCAGCCAGGGCGGTGGCGGGAGGAATGCTCGTGGGTCCGGGAACAGCATTGCCGTTTTCGTCGATCTTCATACCCAGCGAAAGTCCCATCTGGGCAAGAATTTCCTTGATCTCGTTCAGGCTCTTGCGGCCGAAGTTCTTGGTCTTCAGCATCTCGGCTTCGGTCTTCTGCACCAGCTCGCCGATCGACTGAATGTTGGCGTTCTTCAGGCAGTTATAGCTGCGCACCGAAAGTTCCAGCTCTTCCACCGACCGATTGAGGTTGTCGTTGCGGAGCAGGATGCGGCCTTCTTCGCCGCGCGCTTCCGCTTCAATTTCCTCCTCGAAGTTGATGAAGATGTTCATGTGGTCCTTCAGCAGCTTGGCTGCCAGGCCCACGGCATCGGCCGGAAGCACGGCGCCGTTGGTCCACACTTCGAGCGTCAGCTTGTCGTAGTCCGTGATCTGTCCCAGGCGGGCTGCTTCAACCAGGTAGTTCACGCGGCGCACGGGCGAGTGCACGGAGTCAACGGGAATGAAGCCAAGGCCGAGGTCCGCGTCGAAGTTCTTGTCGGCGGAGATGTATCCACGGCCGCGCTTGAGGCGCATTTCCATGTCGAGCTTGCCGCCCTCTGAGAGCGTGGCCAGATAAATGTTCTTGTCCAGAATCTCAACGTCGCCGTCTGCCTCGATCATGCCGGAGGTGACAACGCCGGGCTGGTCGGCGCGCAGATAAAGCGCCTTCGGGCCTTCGCCCGCCAGCTTGAAAGGAACCTGCTTCAGATTCAGGATGATGTCGGTTGCGTCTTCAACCACGCCGCCGATGGACTGGAACTCGTGCAGAACGCCTTCAATGCGGATTGCCGTAACCGCCGCGCCCTCAATGGAGCTGAGCAGCGTGCGCCGCAGGGCATTGCCGATCGTTGTGCCGAAGCCGCGTTCAAACGGCTGCGCGCTGAACTTGCCAAATGTCTCGCTAAGCGTCTCGGCATCCACTGCAAGCCGCTTTGGTTTTTGAAATCCTCTCCACAACATAGACATCTCTCGTTTCCCGCGCGGCATGTACGTCGCGATGCATTTTGCGGCGGCCGCGCAAGTTCTCCTTCGGTTGGAATTCAGCTTTCAGCTTTTAGCTATCAGCTTTCAGCTTTGTCTAGCGGTAGGCAACAATGTGCGTTCCACATAGAGAAAAGCTGAAAGCTGACGGCTGAGAGCTAATAGCTGTTACTTCGAGTACAGTTCGACGATCAGCTGCTCATTAATCGGCAGGTTGACTTCGGCGCGCTTGGGCAGGTGTAGAACGCGGCCGGAGAGATTTTCAAAGTTCGCTTCGAGCCACGTCGGTACGGGATTCTGAGCGGCATACTGCGCGCCCTGTTCTACGATCACCAGCTTCTTCGCGGTCTCGCGTACGGCGATCTCGTCACCCGCGTTCACCTGGAACGAAGGAATGTTTACCTTGCGTCCGTTGACGGTGACGTGGCCGTGACGAACAACCTGGCGAGCCTGGCGGCGCGAAATCGCAAAGCCGAGCCGGAATGCCACGTTGTCGAGGCGGCGCTCAAGCTGCTGAATGAGCAATTCGCCGGTGACGCCCTGCGCGCGGTTGGCCTTTTCGTAATACTCGCGGAACTGGCCCTCGAGCGTGAAGTACATGCGCTTGGCCTTCTGCTTTTCGTGCAGCTGCAGGCCGTAGCCCACGATCTTGGCCTTGCGGTCCTTGCCGTGCTGGCCCGGGGGAAAGTTGCGCTTTTCGATCGGGCAACGATCAGACAGGCACTTGGTGCCCTTGAGGAATAACTTGGTGCCTTCGCGACGGCAAAGGCGGCAGACTGGTCCGGTGTAACGTGCCATTTCTTCTATTTCTCCTAACTTCGGATGACGGCCGGTTTACGTCCGCCTCGGCGGACTTCGTCCCGGCCCATGTTGATTTCAAGGGACTGAGGAACCAGGGACTAGCGCAGCTGATTACAGCCGTTTTTCTAATCCCTAATCCCTATTCCCTATTCCCTGACGCGTCTTAGACGCGTCTCCGCTTCGGCGGACGGCAACCGTTGTGCGGTACCGGCGTCACGTCGCGAATCGACCGCACTTCGATGCCGGCCGCAGCCAGCGCGCGAATTGCAGACTCGCGGCCCGATCCCGGACCAGCAACGCGAACATCCACCGCACGAAGGCCGTGATCGCGAGCCATGCTGGCTGCGTTCGAGGCCGCCTGCTGCGCCGCGAACGGCGTGCCCTTGCGCGATCCCCTGAAGCCAAGGGAGCCCGAGCTCTTCCAGCTCAGCGTGTTGCCCACCGGGTCGGTGATGGTAACGATCGTGTTGTTGAACGAAGCCTGAATGTGCGCAATGCCAAACGGCACATTCTTGCGTTCGCGCTTCTTGAACTTCTTGTTCTTGCCCGCCTTGCCGGCGCCGGCTTTCTGCTCTGGTTTCGCCATTTAGGTTTTACCCGTCGCTTTCTTCTTGCCGGCAACTGTGCCCTTGCGCGGGCCCTTGCGGGTGCGGGCATTGGTGTGGGTACGCTGGCCGCGAACCGGCAACGAACGCCGGTGACGCGTGCCGCGATAGCTTTGAATGTCGATCAGGCGCTTGATGTGCATCTGGACGTCCTTGCGGAGATCGCCTTCAACGTCTCCTTCGTCCTCGATCACCTGACGGATGCGGTTGACCTCGTCTTCGCCAAGATCCTGGATCTTCTTGAAGGCATCAACATTCGCCTTCTCCAGAATCTTCTTCGCGCGCGGGTCGCCGATCCCGAAGATGTAAGTGAGCGCGATCCGTGCCTGCTTGTTGCGCGGCAGATCGACGCCAGCAATACGTGCCATTTTGATTCCTTTGCTGCTTCAGGTTGTGTGCCCCCGGCCTCAACCGGTTCGCACGGGTTATGCTGTCTGCCTCCCGGGGTTCATCGCAAGCCTTGACTCAGGCTAACTAGCCTCATACTGCCGGAGGATCGAGCGATTGCCAGGCTCGCTTAGCCCTGGCGCTGCTTGTGCTTTGCGTTCTCGCAGATCACCCGCACCACACCCTTGCGGGTAATCACCTTGCACTTCACGCAAATCTTCTTAACTGATGCACGAACCTTCATTGCTTACTGCCCTTCTCCGCGCCCAAAAAATTTCTCACGCGAGTCGATTGATCGGAAATTCTTCTTGCTCCAAACCCCTGCCCGATCGCGCGAGGTTCAAATCCCTTTTCGAGTCGACATAGCTGAAAGCTGACAGCTAATAGCTCGTCTTACTTGTAGCGGTACACGATTCTGCCACGATTCAGATCGTAGGGGCTCAACTCAACGGCCACCCTGTCGCCCGGCAGAATGCGGATAAAATTCTTGCGCATCCTTCCCGAGACGTGGGTCAATACCTCGTGATTGTTCTCGAGTTTGACCTTGAACATGGCATTGGGCAGCGTCTCGGTGACCACTGCCATTACCTCAATCGCATCTTCTTTCGACAAACCGCATCCCGCTTCTGACAGCGCTCGCGCGCCGCCCTGCTGCCTGACCGGCAATTCCTACTCGGTCAGAATTCTCGCTCCGGTGGCCGTCACCGCTACCGTGTGCTCAAAATGAGCGCTCATGCTTCCGTCTTTGGCCACTGCCGTCCAGCCGTCGTCCAGCACCATCACATCGGGCCTGCCCGCATTCACCATCGGCTCGATCGCGATCACCATGCCCACTTTCAGCTTCATGCCCCGGCCCACTTCGCCAAAGTTCGGCACCTGCGGATCTTCGTGCATGTGGACCCCAATGCCGTGGCCCACAAAATCCCGTACCACTGAAAATCCTTCGCCTTCCACTACACCCTGTACTGCGGCGCCAACGTCGCCCAGCGTAGCTCCTGGCCGAACCGCCGCGATGCCTGCCTTGAGCGACTCTTCCGTCACCTTCAGCAGCCGGGCCGCATTGGCATCAATCGCGCCCACCGGCACCGTGATCGCCGCGTCCCCGTAGAAGCCGTCGACAACTACGCCGAAATCGACCGAGACGATGTCGCCTTCTTTCAAAACCCGCTTCGGCGAGGGGATACCGTGCACAACCTCGCTGTTGACTGAAGTGCAGAGCACGCACGGAAATCCGTGATACCCCTTGAACGCCGCCTTCACGCCCAACTCTTTCAATCGTGCTTCCGCAGCATTTTCAAGATCGAGAGTGGTCGCGCCCGGCTTTACCTTCTGGCGCACCAGTTCGAGAACCTCGCGAACCACCTGGCCCGCGCGCCGCATCTTCTCGATCTCCTGGGACGACTTAAGTACAACAGCCACTGTCCAACTCGCTTTCAATCTGCTGCAGCAGTCGAGAGTGGAAGTGATAAGCAAACACCCGATCGGGCCTTTAACTGATCACTGGTCCCTGAAAACTGACCACTGCTTCAAACGCACAAACTCGCCGTCCAGCTGCGCTATGCGCGCAACCGTTCCACGGCGGCAACAATTCCGGCCGCAATCTGGCTGATCGGCCGGTCTCCATCTACTTCGGCAAAACGTCCCATGGCCCGGTAGTGCTCAACAACCGGAGCGGTGAGAGCTCCATAGGCGCGCATGCGCTCCTTGAAGACCTCCTCCGTATCATCGGCTCGCTGGGTCAGCGCCGCACCTTCTATGTCACAGAATCCATCCACTTTCGGCGGATTCACGTAGACGTTATAGATGGTCTGGCAGACAGGACAGTTCCGGCGCCCCGTAATTCGGCGCAAGAGTTGATTATAGTTCACTTGGATGGCGACGGCAACCACCGGAAGCGAGTCCGGCTGGGCCGCCAGCCGCCCATCCAGCCACCCCGCCTGGCCAAGCGTCCGCGGAAATCCGTCCAGGATGTAACCCATTGCCGTATCAGGTTGTTGCAGGCGGACTGCCACCATCTCGTCCACCAGAGAATCCGGAACCAGTTCCCCCCGGCCCATGATCTCTTTTGCCACTTTGCCCAGTTGGGTCCCCTGGGCAACATTGGCGCGCAACAGGTCGCCGGTCGAAATCTGTGGGATTCCCCAGATCTTGACCACTTCCTTTGCCTGGGTTCCCTTCCCGGAGCCAGGCGCTCCCAATAAAAGAATCGGGCCGGGGATGATCTTCCGATCTATTTCCCGGCCCTGTTCGACTGCGATATTCAATGAAGACATTACCAGGTTTTCCTTCCGCGTATGCGACCGGAGCGCGGGGAAAAGCCGTCATAATGCCGCATGATCAGCTGCGATTCGATCTGGTTAACTGTATCCATGGCTACACCCACAACAATCAACAACGAGGTGCCGCCAAAGTAGAAGTTGACCCCCATACCGTGAATCGCCCAGGTCGGCAGGCTCTCAAAAGCTCGGCCGACGAGCCACAACTTGTCAAAACGGATGCCGGAAATCAGGAAGGTGGGCACCAGCGAAATGACGATGAGATAAAGCGCGCCCACCAGCGTGATGCGCGTAAGAATGTCGTTAATGAAGTCTGACGTCCGCTTGCCCGGACGGATTCCGGGAATGAATGATCCCGACTTGCGGAAGTTGTCGGCGATATCGTCCGGCTTCATGATGATCGACACGTAGAAATAGGCGAAGAAGATGATGCCCAGCATATCCAGCAGCTCGTACCACGGATATCCGGGCGCAAGCGCCTGCATGATCGGCTGAAGGAAGCGGCTGTTCTGCACCCACTCCACTTGGCCGAACAGCATGGGGGCCGAAAGAATGGAGCTGGCAAAGATGACCGGCATTACGCCGCCGGAGTTCACCTTAAGCGGCAGGTGGCTCGACTGGCCGCCCATCATGCGCCGGCCAATGATGCGCCGCGCGCTCTGGATGGGAATACGGCGCTCTGACCGCTCCACAAAGACAATAAACGCCACTACGGCAACCATGCCTGCAACCAGCACCAGCATGACCAGGAACGTCAGCGAACCCCAGGCATCGGTCTGGACCTTCTGAACCAATTCCATGATGCCACGCGGCAGACCGGCCACAATGCCCGTGAAGATCAACAGGCTCATGCCGTTTCCAATACCGCGATCGGTAATCTGTTCGCCAAGCCACATGATGAACGCCGTGCCCGTGGTCAGAGTGATCACTGTCATGAAGATGAAGCCCGGGCCGGGATTCAGTACGAGTCCCTGCCGCGTAAGAATGGCCGCAATCCCTATCGACTGAAGTGCGCCAAGAATTACGGTGAGATAGCGCGTCCACTGCGTGATCTTGCGCCGCCCCAGTTCGCCTTCCTTCTGGATGCGCGCCAACGGCTCATACACCACGGTCAAAAGCTGAAAGATGATTGACGCGGTGATGTACGGCATGATGCCCAGCGCAAAGATGGTCATGCGGCGCAGCGTGCCGCCGCTGAACAGATCCATCAGGCCGAGTGCCGACCCGTTCTGCCCGTTGAACATCAACTCAAGCTGGTGGGCGTTCACGCCGGGCGTGGGAATCCACGCGCCCAGACGGTAGACGGCCAAAATGCCCAGGGTGAAGAGCACGCGTTTGCGCAGGTCGGGAATCCGGAAAATATTGAGAAATTTCTCAAGCATCGTTGCTAGTCCGCTTCAGGCGATCATCCGCCAAAGGATTCGTTGACTTTCACCATCAATCTTAGTGCATTTCCGGATTCCTGAAGAGATTACGGGAACGCGGCAAACGCTGAATATGCGGGCCATCACACCAGTTCAGAAAAATCTGGGCCCAAAACTGTCATCAAATGTTGATCTTGGCAAGTTGCCTGTTCCGTCTGCGCGGGGTCACGGCTCAAAAGGTTGTTTCGAGCTGCGCCTTGAGGACTCAAAACAGGAGTCCCGGTCGCGAAAGCCAGACCGGGGAACCCATATCGCTCAGGCGGTCGCTGGCGCCGCTACTCCACCCAGAACCACGGCCTTGCCCCCGGCCTTTTCGATCTTCTCGACAGCCGACTTTGAAAACTTGTGGGCGTGGATGGTGATCGCCGACTTCAGATCGCCGGAGCCCAGAATCTTGATCAGCGCCCTCTTGCTCGACGACAGGCCCAGCTTCTTGTAGTCGTCCAGTCCGATCTCTTTCACCTTGAGATCGGCAATCGTCTCGGCGATGCGGTCCAGGTTCACGACCGTGTACTCGGTGCGGAAGATGTTTGTGAAGCCGCGCTTCGGCAAACGGCGGTGAAGAGGCATCTGGCCGCCTTCAAAGCCGCGCATCAGGCTGAAGCCCGAACGCGATCCCTGGCCCTTGTGGCCGCGAGCCGAGGTTTTGCCCATGCCGGATCCCATGCCCCGGCCCACGCGCTTGCGCCCGGTGTTCGCATTCTTGGGCGCGCGCAAATTCGATAGATTCTTTGCCATTTTTTCCTCGCTATAGCGCCGGAAGGGTTGAGCCCCGCCGACTCGCGCTCTAAAACAGGGGTCAGAGATCAGGGGTCAGGGTTCAGCTCTCGATTCCCGACGCAAAACGCTTCTTCTGATCCCTGATCCCTGAAACCTGATCCCTAGTTTTCTACGATCCTCACCAGGTGAGGAACAGCCTTCACCATGCCGCGCGTGGATTCTGTATCGACGCGCTCGACGATCTGGTTCAGGCGTGTAAAGCCCAGTCCCTTCACGACGGCCTTGTGCTTGTAAGGCGTGGAGTTCTTTGAGCGGTAATACTCAATCCGGATCATCTTGACCTTGGTCGCAGCCTTGCTTGCCGGCTTGGCAGCTTTCTTTGGTGTGGCCTTGGGCTCGGTTGCAGCGGCGGTTTTTGTCTTGGTCTCTGCCATGGTTTACATCTCCTCCACGGTCTTGCCGCGCATGGTCGCCACATCAGCTTTGTCGCGCAACTGCAACAGTGCGTCGAATGTGGCCTTGACTACGTTATGCGGGTTGGGAGAGCCGATGCTCTTGGTGAGCACATTCTGCACTCCGGCCGAGGTCATCACCGCGCGCACGGCGCCGCCTGCGATCACACCCGTGCCTTCAGGGGCCGGCTTCAGCAGCACCTGTCCGGCGCCGTAGCGGCCGAGAACGAGATGTGGAATCGAGGTCTCGGTGAGGTTCACCCGGATCAGGTTCTTCTTGGCCGCTTCAATTCCCTTGCGAATCGCCTGGGGAACTTCCTTGGCCTTGCCCGAACCGTGGCCCACAACGCCCGAGGCGGCGTCGCCCACCACCACCAACGCGGCAAACGACATGTTCTTGCCGCCCTTCACCACTTTGGTTACGCGATTGATGGCCACCACCTGATCCTTCAGGTTGTACTGGTTGGCATCGAGTTTCTTCTTCAAAATCGTCATTGCTCTCTCGTTTTTCCTGCTGGCTTCCAGCTTCTAGCCGCCAGCTCATCCACTGATTGAAAACCGGTCGATTAAGCGAAACAAGCTAGAAGCTAGAAGCTAGAAGCTTGCAGCTGCCTTTAGAACTCCAGGCCCGCCTCGCGGGCTGCGTCGGCCAGCGCCTTGATGCGGCCGTGATACAGGTAGCCGCCGCGATCGAAGACCACCTTCTTGATGCCCTTTTCGACAGCCTTCTCAGCCACTGCCTTGCCAATCTCCTTGGCCGAGGCAACGTTGCCGCCGGTCTTCAGCTTCAACTGCAGTGACGAGGAGGAAACCAGCGTCTGCCCCGTCTGGTCGTCGATCACCTGCGCGTAAATGTGGTTCAGCGAGCGGTATACATTCAACCGCGGGCGCTCGGTGGTGCCGGACAGCTTGGCACGAATGCGCGCGTGAATGCGCTGGCGAATTGCGTTTCTCTTGGTCTCGGTAATCATTGGTCTCTCATTCCTATCAGCGGAGCCGCCCAGCGGCCCCGTTCGGTTAATTCAGGTTTCGAAGCTCAGTTCAATCCGGGTCTTGGTTTTTCTGACCCCTGATCCCTGATCTCTGACCCCTGTTTTACTTCGCGCCCGTCTTGCCGGCCTTCTTCTTCAGCTTCTCGTCGGAGTAGCGCACGCCCTTGTTCTTGTATGGATCGGGCTTGCGCAGCGAACGCATATCGGCGGCCACCTGGCCCACCTTCTGACGGTCGATGCCGCTCACCGTCAGGTGCGTCTGCTTGGGATCGATGGCCACTTCGATGCCCGTGGGCAGCGGGAACTCGATGGGATGCGAATAGCCCAGGGTGAACACCACCATGCCCTTGCCCTTCAACTCCGCGCGATAGCCGATGCCTACAATGTCGAGTTCGCGAGTCCAGCCCTTGGTCACACCCTGCACCGCGTTGAACACCAGCGCCCGCGTCAGCCCATGCAGCGGGGCGTTCTTGTCGCTGTCGCGATTGACGTTCAGAATTCCATCCTTGGTCTCGAGCGAAATTCCCTGGGCGATCATCGCCGATACCTTGCCCTTGGGGCCTTCGACCAGAACCGTGTTGCCCTCGACTGTGTACTTCACGCCCGCGGGCAGCGGGATCGGCTTCTTTCCAATGCGCGACATCGTTTCAATCCTTTTCCGGCTTGCGAGTCCCGAATGAGCGGTCGCTCATCGTTCCACTGCAGCCCGTAAAACCGTGAACAGTTAGCAGTGCACAGTCTTAACTAACTGACCACTGTCATTACCACACTTCGCAGAGCAACTCGCCGCCTACACCTTCACGGCGAGCCTGGCGGCCCGTCATCACGCCCTTGGGCGTGGTCATGATAGAGATGCCAAGACCACCCTGGACGCGCTTGATCTCATCGCGGCCGATGTAGACGCGGCAGCCGGGACGCGAAATGCGCGCCAGGTCGCGGATGGCTGCTTCGGTGCCGCCGTACTTCAAGTACACACGGAGAATCAGCTTGCCTTCTTCTTCTTGGGTCTTGTAGTTCGAGATATAGCCCTCTTCTTTCAGAATGCGGGCAATCTCGGTCTTCAGCTTCGAAGCAGGAACATCCAGCTTCTGATGACGCGCCCGGATTGCGTTCCGGATCCGCGCCAGAAAATCTGCTACAGGGTCACTCAGACTCATTCCTTCTCCTTCATCCCCCGTTCGCCCGCCTGTCTGGCGGGAACCTGCGGGAATGCTTAGTACAGTTGTCCGGAACCAAAAGATTGGGAATCAGTCGCTAGGGTTTTTCTGAACCCTGAAACCTGATCCCTGATCCCTGTTTCTCTACCAGCTCGACTTGACGACGCCGGGGATCTCCCCTTTGAGCGCCAGCGACCGGAAACACAAGCGGCAAACGCCGAACTTGCGCAGGAAGCCTCGCGGCCTTCCGCAGAGCTGGCACCGGTTGTGCTTGCGGCAGCTGAACTTCGGCTTCCGCGCGTCTTTCACTCTCTTTGCAGTAGTTGCCATATTCCTCTTATCCCGCCCTACGCGCCTTGCCGGAAGGGCATTCCGAAGTGCTTCAACAAAGCACGCGCTCCGTTGTCGTCCCTTGCCGTGGTCACGATCGTGATGTTCATGCCCTTCAGCTTCTCCACCTTCGAGTAGTCGATCTCAGGGAAGATCAGCTGGTCACGCAATCCGAGCGTGTAATTGCCGCGCCCGTCAAAACTCTTTGTCGACACGCCACGAAAATCGCGAACGCGCGGCAGAGCCGTCGAGATCAGCCGGTCAAGAAACTCGTACGCCTTGTCGGAGCGCAGCGTCACCATCGCGCCAATCGACATGCCCGCCCTCACCTTGAAGGCCGCAATCGACTTCTTCGCCTTGGTCGTCACCGGCTTCTGGCCGGCGATCATCGTCAGATCGGCCACCAGCGGATCAAGCAGCTTGGTGTTCTGCGTCGCTTCGCCCAGGCCCATGTTGATGACAACCTTCTTCAAGGCCGGCACCGCCATCGGGTTCTCAAGACCAAGCTCCTTCTTCAGAGCCTGCTTGATCTCCTTGTGATACTTCTCTTTCAATCGTGCTGCCATTCTTCTGCTCTCTTTCTTCCGTTGCTCGGAGTGGCCGTCCGTTACCGTCGGCCGTTTACCGTTGCGGAAGGGGACTTGCCGTCCAGGCAACGCGCTTCGCGTCTCCCAATTCGGCGTCGTGGTTCCGACTACTTCTTGGTGGGCAGCGTCTGCCCACACTTCTTGCAAACCCGCACTCGCGACTCGCCCTCAACCTTGTGGCCTACGCGCGCCGGCCCGCAGTTGGGGCAAACCAGCATCACGTTCGACACGTTGATCGGCGACTCCTGCTCGGCGATGCCGCCCTTGGTGCGCTGGCCGGTCTTGCCCGAAACCGTCTTCTTGACTACCCGCACGTGCTCCACAAGAACCGTGCCCTTGTCGGGAAACACGCGCAGTACCCGGCCCGTCTTGCCGCGGTCGGTGCCCGTCAGCACCTTGACCGTATCGTTGCGATGAATATTCAAACTCGGCATTTTCTTCTCCAAGCTTTCAGCCTTCAGCTTTCAGCTCTCAGCACAATCTCGTTCGTCAACGCACTGCTCGATCCCGGCACAACCAGCTGAAAGCTGATAGCTGAAACCTGATCGCTGCCCTTAAACCACTTCCGGGGCCAGCGAAACAATCTTCAAAAACTTCTTCTCGCGCAGTTCGCGGGCCACCGGCCCGAAGACGCGCGTTCCCACCGGCTCGTGCGCATCGTCAATCACCACAGCCGCATTCTCGTCGAAGCGGATGTAGGTTCCGTCGCGCCGGCGATGCTCCTTGCGCGTGCGGACAATGACCGCCTTCACGACCTTGCCCTTCTTCACCGTTCCGTCGGGCGAAGCTTCCTTCACCGCCGCCGTCACAATGTCACCGAGACCGGCCTTCTTGCCCAATCCGCCGCCCAGCGGCAGAATCACTTGCAGCTTGCGCGCGCCGGAGTTGTCGGCCACCGCGAGCATGGTTCTCATTTGCACTGCCATGGGTTCTTCTCCTCTTCGCTCGCGCTACTTGACTGCGCTGCGTCGGCAGCGTCTTCAATCTGGCCGAGCGACGAGCGCCGGACAATCTCTTCAAGCGACCAGCGCTTCAGCTTGCTCAGCGGCCGGGTCTCGCGGATCCGCACCACATCGCCCATGCGCGCCGAACTCTGCTCGTCATGCGCATAAAACTTCTTCGTCGTGCGCATGATCTTCTTGTACTTGGTGTGCGGCTTGCGCATTTCGACCTCGACCACAATGGTCTTCTGCATCTTGGTCGAAACCACCTGGCCAACCTTCTCGTTGCGTCGCGCGCCGCTTACCGGCGCCTGCACTGCTTCAACAATCGCCGTCATTTAGCGGGCTCCCTTCTTCTTGCCGGCCTTGGCTTCCACTGCTGCTGCCGGCTCGGCGGCCACGCCCGCGCCAAGTTCGCGCTCCCGGGCCACCGTCTTGATCTGTGCAATCTCCTTGCGCAGCTGGCGGAGCTTCTTCACTCCGTCGTTCTGCCCCAGCGAGACCTGAAAGCGAAGCCGGAACAGCTGCTCGGCCGTCGTCTTCTCCTGGTGCGCCAGCTCTTCGTCGCTCAAACTGCGAATCTTTACGAGTTCCATCTCTGTTTCTCTCTCCGGCGCCCAGGCGCCGCATACTTCAAAATCCAGTCCACCTGCTGCCTTAGCGCCCCAGCCTCGACCTGCCTTTTACAGCAAGGGCTGGAAAACCGTCCTACTTCGCCTCGGCCACCGACTTCACGGCGCCCGGCCGCATCACGAACTTCGTCCTCAAGCGGCAGCTTGTTCGATGCCAGCCGCATCGCCTCTTCGGCCATGGCCGGCGTTACGCCTTCCATCTCGAACAGGATCTTGCCCGGCCGCACCACGGCTACCCAGTGGTCCAGCGCGCCCTTGCCCGAACCCATTCGAACTTCGGCCGGCTTCTTGGTAATCGGCTTGTCAGGGAACAGGCGCAGCCAGATCTTGCCGCCGCGCTTGATGAACCGCGTCATCGCGATACGGCTGGCTTCAATCTGCCGGTCGGTGATGTAACCGCACTCCAGCACCTTCAACCCGTACTCGCCGAACGACAGCGAAGAGCCGCGCCACGCCTTGCCCCGGCGCTTGCCCTTCTGCTGCTTGCGAAACTTCACCTTCTTTGGCATCAACATAACGAAAACCTCGAAAATCAGGGGTCAGGGATCAGAGGTCAGGGATCAGTTCTTGATCCTGGCTACCGCCCACGGCCCGTGCACTTACCACAAACCCCGACAACAATTCTTCTGAAGACTCAACAACTGGGGGCTTTCTGATCCCTGACCCCTGATCCCTGATCCCTGCTTCTAAAACACCGACGTCCCAACCGGCGGCGCCTGACGGCGCTTCTGCTCGTAGATATCGCCGCGATAGATCCACGTCTTCACGCCGATCACGCCGTAGGTGGTGTGGGCTTCGGTGAACCCGTAGTCGATATCGGCCCTCAGCGTGTGCAGCGGCAAACGGCCCTGCAGATACCACTCCGAGCGTGCGATTTCGTTGCCGTTCAACCGGCCTGAAACGCGAACCTTGATCCCCTTGCAGCCGAACCGCAGCGCCGAATCCACGCTCTTTCTCATCGCACGGCGGAAGCTCACGCGCTTTTCCAGCTGCAGCGCGATGTTCTCCGACACCAGCTGCGCATCCAACTCCGGCTTGTTCACTTCAATGATGTCGATGAACACTTCGCGGTTGGTGCGCTTGCCAAGCTCCGTCTTGAGCTTCTCGATCTCGGCGCCCTTGCGGCCGATCACGATGCCTGGACGCGCGGTGCGGATAAGAAAGCGCAGCTTGTTGCCCGGACGCTCGATCTCAACCGAGCTCACGCCCGCAGCCTTCAGCTTGTCGCGCAACTCCGCCTTCAGCTTGACGTCCTCGACCAGGAGCTTGTCATACTCGCGCTCTGAGAACCAGCGCGAACGCCACGGCTTGTTGACTCCGAGCCGAAATCCGTAAGGATGGACTTTCTGTCCCATACTTTTCCTCTCAAACCTTTCGGCCTACTTAGCGGCCTTTTTCTTGGTTGCCGTCTTCGCCGCCTTCGGCTCGCCGGCTTTCTTTACCTTTGCTGCCTTGGGTGCCGCAGCCTTCTTCTTCCCTGCCTTCGGCCCGTCCGTTTGCGCGGTCCCGGGCTCGTCGACCTTGGTCACCAGGCTTGCGGGTCCGGGACGCTCGGCAACCGACAGAATAATGTGCGTCAGCCTGCGCTGGTACCGGAAGGCGCGGCCCATGGGGGCAGGGCGGATGCGCTTCATGCGCGGTCCGTCGTTGGCCACCGCCGTCTTGACGTAGAGATTGTCCACGTCGACATCGTTGCCCTTTTCGCCGGAAACGTACTTCGCGTTGTCCACCGCCGAGATCAGCAGCTTGTGAATCACCGGAGCGATGCGCTTCTTGGTAAAGGCGGCTGTCTCCAGCGCCTCCTGGACTCCGCGGCCCTTGATCAGTTCCAGCACCAGCCGCGCCTTTTGCGGCGACACGCGCTGAAACCTTGCCTCGGCCCGATATTCCTTTGTTTCGACTGCCATTGGTCTGTCCTCAATCACTTCAAAAACTATTGGCTCTCTTACCGCGGCTTGGCGCCTGCTTCAGCTGCCTTGCCCGATCCGCCCGTGTGTCCCTTGAACGTCCGGGTCGGCGCAAACTCACCCAGCTTGTGTCCCACCATGTTCTCGGTCACGTAAACGGGAACAAACTTCTTGCCGTTGTGGACGGCGATCGTGTGGCCCACAAACTCCGGGAAGATCGTCGAGCGGCGCGACCAGGTCTTGACTACCTTCTTGTCGTTGGCCTGGTTCAGCACCTCGATCTTCACGGTCAGGTGCGCATCCACAAACGGGCCCTTCTTTGTCGAACGTGCCATAAATCCCTAGCTCCTCTACTTCGCCCGGCGGCTGACGATGAACGTATCAGTCCGCTTGTTGTTGCGTGTCTTGTAGCCCCTGGTCGGCTGTCCCCACGGGGTCACCGGATGACGGCCGCCCGAAGTCTTGCCTTCGCCGCCGCCGTGCGGGTGGTCCACCGGATTCATGGTCACGCCGCGGTTGGTCGGACGAATACCCAGCCAGCGATTGCGTCCCGCCTTGCCGATGGCCACGTTCTCGTGGTCCGTATTGCCCACCTGCCCGATGGTCGCCATGCAGTCAGCCAGCACCTTGCGGGTCTCGCCCGAAGGCAACTTCAGCAGGGCGTAGTCGCCCTCCTTGGCCACCAGTTGCGCCTGGGTTCCGGCTGAGCGCGCCATCTGCGCGCCCTTGCCGGGCTTCAGCTCAATGGCGTGCACCGTGGTGCCCGCGGGAATGTTCTTGAGCGGAAGCGCGTTGCCCACCAGAATGTCGGCCTCGGGGCCAGAACTCACCGTCGCGCCTACCTTCAGCCCGATCGGCACCAGGATGTAGCGCTTCTCGCCGTCCGCATAGTGCACCAGCGCAATACGCGCCGAGCGGCCTGGATCGTATTCAATCGTGGCCACCTTGCCCGGCACTCCGAACTTGTCGCGCTTGAAGTCGATCAGGCGCAGTTTCTGCTTATGCCCTCCGCCGTGGTGACGGATCGTCAAGTCGCCCGTATTGCGGCGGCCGCCCGTGCGCTTGCGGACCGTCAGGAGTGGCTTGTGCGGCGTATCCGTCGTCAGGTCGTCATTGACCAGCGAAGTCTGGAAGCGCAGCGTCGGCGTTATCGGTCTGTATGTCTTGATTGCCATCGTCTTTGTCCTTGATGAGCTACTAGCCTTTAGCTGCTAGCTCCTAGCCCATCCTTCTCAAACAAACTTTCTTCACTTACTTCCGGCTGCTCGCTTCGCTCCAGCGGTATTAAAGCTAGGAGCTAGAAGCTAAAAGCTGCCTTACAGATTGCTCACGTATTCCGGCAGCTTTTCGCCGGCCTTCAACTTCACGTAAGCCTTCTTCCAGTCCGGCCGGAAGCCCGCGAACTTGCCGCGGCGGCGTTCCTTGCCTACCACATTGGCCGTACGAACCGCTGCTACCTTTACCTTGAACAACGCTTCAACAGCCTGCTTGACTTCAGTCTTCGAGGCGTCGGGCGCAACTTCAAACACCAGCGTGCCCTCGGTCTCTTTCACGCCCAGACCCTTTTCAGTGATCAGCGGGCGGCGGATTACGGTGTATACAGTCGGCATTATGCGGCCTCCGTCGGAGCGGCGTGCTTGCGCCCCTCGGCACTGCGTCTTGAAACGGACTTTGCAAGAGCTTCCGTCAACTGCTCGATGGCGGCCTTCGAAAAGATCGCGCGGTCGTAGCGGAGCAGGTCGTAGGGATGCACTTCGTTATTCAGAACCAGCTCGACGCCTTCGAGATTGCGCGCCCCGAGCACCAGGCCCTGGGTCAGCGTCTTGCCGTTCTCCACAATCAGCGCCGTGCGGGTCACGTTCAGCTTGTCGAGCGCCGCGCGGTACAGCTTGGTCTTGGCTTCCTTGATCTCGAGCGTATCCACCACCGTCAGCTTGCCGTCGGCGAGCTTCGCAGCCAGAGCGGAGCGCAGCGCGCCCAGCAGCTTCTTGCGGGGAAACGCGTAGTCGTAACTGCGCGGCTGAGGTCCGTGCACGGTGTATCCGTGACGCCACAAAGGCGAACGCACTGAACCGATACGAGCCCGGCCCGTGCCCTTCTGCTTCCAAAGCTTCTTGCCGGAACCGGCAACTTCCGTGCGGCTCTTGGTCTTGTGCGTGCCCTGGCGCAGAGAAGCGCGATAATGCTTCACCGCCTCCCACAGCAGAGCTTCGTTCACCTGGTCGGGCGCAAATACCGCGTCGGCCAGATCGACCGAGCCGACCTTTTCGCCATTCAGATTGACTACATCCACTTTTGCCATCGTCTTCTTCTTCCGCCAGCGATTGTTACCGCCAGCCCTTAATCTCTTTTGCACCCGCCAATTCAGGCACCAACCTAGTGCGCCGCAAGGCGCTTTTGCCTGGACGGCCAGTCCTACTTGCGCTTGCCGGCCTTCTTTGAAGCCTTCAACGGATCGACCGTACCGGATCCGGCAAAACCACGGCGCTCGCGAGGTGGCGTCTTGGCCTTGGAAATCAATACGTACCCTTCGCGCGATCCGGGTACCGCACCTTCGACCATCAACAAGTTCTCCTCGAGGTCGATGCCGCGAATGCGAAGATTGCGCACCGTGATCTGAGCCGCGCCCATGTGTCCAGGCATCCGCTGTCCGGGAAACACGCGCGACGGAAAGCTCGAGGCGCCGATCGAACCCTGCACCTGGAACATGTGTCCGTGCGACTTCGGTCCGCCGCCAAAACCATGCCTGCGGACGACGCCCGCAAAACCACGGCCCTTCGAGGTACCGATCACGTCAACGAACCGCGCTTCGGAGAAGATGTCCACCAGAACCCGATCGCCAGCCTTCGCGGCAACCGTACC
Organism: uncultured Acidobacteriaceae bacterium; assembly: GCA_963820245.1. Taxonomy (GTDB): domain Bacteria; phylum Acidobacteriota; class Terriglobia; order Terriglobales; family Acidobacteriaceae; genus Telmatobacter. The sequence continues at coordinate 446,220 of CAWFZC010000007.1, forward strand.
CTCGGCATCCAACTCAAGCGCCACTTCCTTGATCACCTTCACCGGCGGCGCTTCGGTCTTCGCGAAGTGTCCCGCCTGCGGCTTGGTCACGTTCTTCGTCTTGACGAACTCAACCAGTCCGATCTGTGCGGCTTCATAGCCGTCTTTCGCCAGCGTCTTCAACTGCGTGATCACGCAGGGGCCTGCCTGCAACACCGTAATCGGATGCACATCGCCCTTTTCATCGAAGACCTGCGTCATGCCAATCTTTTTACCTAAAATTCCTGTAACTGCCATGTCTTCCTCGCCTCATCATGCGATGTTGAATTCACCGCACTGCCGGGGGTCTTCCGACCCTTGAACCCATTTATTTCCGTTTGCCGCGACCAGCACCTGCGCCGCCGGGCGCCTCTGCCGCACCGCAGGTGCTTATTTCTCGAAAGCCTTGATCTCGACGTCGACACCGGCCGGCAGGTCGAGCTTCATCAGCGCGTCCACGGTCTGCTGCGTCGGTTCGAGAATATCGATCAGCCGCTTGTGCGTACGGATCTCGAACGCCTCGCGCGACTTCTTGTCCACGTGCGGCGAACGCAGCACGCAATACTTGTTTTTGATCGTGGGCAGAGGAATCGGACCCGCTACCGTTGCTCCGGTCCGCTTCGCCGTTTCCACAATCTCGCCCGTTGAGGTGTCCAGCACGCGATAGTCGTATGCCTTCAACCGGATTCGAATTCTCTGTCCTACCATGAAATTCCCGTCTTCCCCGCAAGCAGCTGGCCTCTGGCCTGCCGCCTGCGCACCTGAATTGAAGGGATCAGCAATCAGTGCCGATTTGCTCAGGCCGCATTGTTACCTCGGCCCTGTTCCCTGATCCCTGTTCGTTCCTTAACTACTTCACGATCTCCGCAACCGTTCCGGCGCCCACCGTGCGGCCGCCTTCGCGGATCGCAAACCGCAGACCCTTTTCCAAAGCCACCGGCGTAATCAGCTCCACCTGCAGCGACACGTTGTCGCCCGGCATCACCATCTCAACGCCCTCCGGCAGCTCTGCCACGCCGGTTACGTCCGTCGTGCGGAAGTAGAACTGCGGACGATAGCCCTTGAAGAACGGCGTATGACGGCCGCCTTCTTCCTTCGACAGGACGTAAACCTCGCCCTTGAACACGGTGTGAGGCGTGATCGATCCCGGCTTGGCCAGAACCATGCCGCGCTCCACGTCTTCCTTGGCAATGCCGCGCAGAAGAAGTCCGGCGTTGTCGCCCGCCATGCCTTCGTCCAGCTGCTTCTTGAACATTTCCACGCCCGTCACAACCGTCTTGCGCGTCTCGCGGAATCCCACAATCTCCGATTCCTCGCCAACCTTCACCTTGCCGCGCTCGATACGGCCGGTAACAACCGTGCCGCGTCCCGAGATCGAGAAGATGTCTTCGATCGGCATCAGGAAGGGCTTGTCGACCGCGCGGTCAGGCCGCGGCACAAACGTGTCAACCGCTTCCATCAGCTCGTCGATCTTGGCTTCCCACTGCGCTTCGCCGTTCAATGCGCCCAGGGCCGAGCCGCGGATCACCGGAACGTCGTCGCCCGGGAACTGGTACTTCGACAGAAGCTCGCGAACTTCCATCTCCACCAGGTCCGTCAGTTCTTCGTCTTCGACCGCGTCGCACTTGTTCAGGAACACCAGAACGCAGGGAACGCCCACCTGGCGAGCCAGAAGAACGTGCTCCTTGGTCTGTGGCATCGGACCGTCGGTCGCTGCCACAACCAGGATCGCGCCATCCATCTGCGCCGCGCCCGTAATCATGTTCTTGATGTAATCCGCGTGACCGGGGCAGTCCACGTGCGCATAGTGCCGGTTTGCCGTCTCGTACTCAACGTGCGCGGTCGCAATCGTGATGCCGCGCTCCCGCTCTTCCGGCGCGTTATCAATCGAGTCGAACGAACGGAACTGGTTCTTCGGATTGTGCTTCTGCAATACCTTGGTGATTGCTGCAGTCAAAGTCGTCTTGCCGTGATCGATGTGTCCAATCGTCCCAACGTTCACGTGCGGCTTTGTACGATCAAATTTTTCCTTCGCCATAAAAGTCCCTGCATCCCTTTCGTAGCTAGTACTGCACGTTTTCTACTCGGGGCGCCGGCCATCCGGCTCCAGCCCCAAAACCTTGTCCTGCCTACTTGCCCTGCGCCCGGCCGATAATCTCATCGGCGATCATGCGCGGAGCTTCTTCGTAGCGCGCAAACTGCATGGAATACGAAGCCCTGCCCTGCGTGGACGAACGAATGTCGTTCACGTAGCCAAACATTTCCTTCAGCGGCACAATCGCCTTGATGACCTGCGAACCGGCGGCATGTTCCATGCCTTCGATCCGGCCACGCCGCGAGTTGATGTCGCCGATGATCGTTCCCATGTGTTCTTCGGGAACCGTGACTTCAACCGCCATCACCGGTTCCAACAGCACCGGAGAAGCCTTGCGCGCCGCTTCCTTGAACGCGATCGAGCCGGCGAACTTGAAGGCCATTTCGTTCGAGTCCACTTCGTGATAGCTGCCGTCGAACAGGGTTACCTTGATGTCCACCAGGGGATAGCCGGCCAGGATACCCAGCTCGATTGCTCCCTGCACGCCCTGATCGATGGGCTTGATGTATTCCTTCGGCACCGAGCCGCTCTTGATGGCGTTGATGAACTCGTAGCCCGCGCCCGGCGTATTCGGCTCGATGCGCAGTTTGCAATGCCCGTAGTTGCCCGAGCCGCCGGTCTGGCGAATGTACTTGCCTTCAGCTTCGGCCGTCTTGCGAATCGTCTCGCGGAAGGCAACCTTGGGCTCGCCCACGTTGGCTTCCACCTTGTGCTCGCGCTTCATGCGGTCGACAAGAATTTCCAGATGCAGCTCGCCCATGCCGCTGATAATCGTCTGGCCGGATTCCTCGTCGGTCCGCACCTTGAAGGTGGGATCTTCGTCGGCCAGCCGCGACAGCGCAACGCCCATCTTTTCCTGGTCGGCCTTGGTCTTCGGTTCGATGGCCACCGAGATCACGGTCTCCGGGAAAGTGATGGCGCCGAGCGCAATCTGATGATGCGGCGGGCAGAGCGTATCGCCCGTCTTCAATTCCTTCAAGCCCACAACCGCGCAGATGTCGCCAGCCAGAATCTCGCTGATGTCCTCGCGCTTGTTGGCATGCATCTTCACCAGGCGGCCAATGCGATCGGTCTTGCCGGTGCGCGGATTGATGATCGTATCGCCGGTCTTCAGCGTGCCCGAGTAGACGCGGATAAAGCAGAGCTTGCCGAATGGATCGTTGATGATCTTGAAGGCCAGCGCGGCAAGCGGCTCACTGTCATCCGGCTTGCGCGAGACGATCTTGTCGTGATGCTCGGGATCGATGCCTTCCACCGGGGCCTTGTCGAGAGGGCTGGGCAGATAATCGACAACCGCATCCAGCAGCGTTTGCACGCCTTTATTCTTGAAAGCGCTTCCGCACAGCACCGGGAAGACCTTCAGATCGATCGTGGCCTGGCGAATGCCTGACTTGAGTTCCGCGATAGTTGGCGTTTCGCCTTCCAGAAACTTCTCGAGCAGCACATCGTCGGTTTCGGCGATCACCTCAATCAGCTGCAACCGGAAGGCCTCGGCCTTCTTCTGCAGATCGGCCGGAATCGGCTCGACCGAGAATTCAGCGCCCATGGTCTCGTCGTGCCACAGAATCGCCTTCATCTCGATCAGGTCGACGACGCCCTTGAAGTTCGCTTCCGCGCCAATGGGAATCTGCAACGCAACGGGCCGCGCGCCCAGCCGCTTGCGGATCGTCTCGAGAACGTGCTCGAAGTCGGCGCCGTTCTTGTCCATCTTGTTCACGAAGCAGATACGAGGAACCTTGTACTTGTCGCCCTGCCGCCATACCGTCTCGGTCTGCGGCTGCACGCCACTGACTGAATCAAACAACGCCACCGCGCAATCCAGCACGCGCAGCGAGCGCTCCACCTCGGCCGTGAAGTCCACGTGGCCGGGAGTGTCGATGATATTGATGCGGACGTCTTTCCACACGCAGGTCGTCGCAGCCGAAGTAATCGTGATGCCGCGCTCCTGCTCCTGCTCCATGTAATCCATGGTCGCCGTGCCTTCATGCACTTCACCGATACGGTGCGTGATGCCGGTATAAAACAGGATGCGCTCTGTCGCTGTCGTCTTTCCGGCGTCGATGTGCGCCATGATTCCGATGTTCCGGCAACGATTCAGAGGTACGGTGCGAGCCACGATATTTTTCCTTGCGGGCGCTTCGGTCCGCGGTTAGTTCTTTCGGTTCAAGAAGGAACCAGGTTTTCTAATCCTTGATCCCTGTTCCCTGCTTTACGTACTACCAGCGGTAGTGAGCAAAGGCCTTGTTGGCCTCGGCCATGCGGTGTACGTCTTCCTTCTTCTTCATGGCCGCGCCGCGCCCGTTGGCCGCATCCAGCAGCTCGTTGCTCAGCTTGTCGGTCATGCCCTTTTCGCCGCGGTTGCGGCCATAGGTAATCAGCCAGCGAATGGCCAGCGAGGTACGCCGGTCCGGGCCGACTTCGATCGGCACCTGGTAGTTGGCGCCGCCCACACGGCGGGTCTTCACTTCGAGCAGCGGCTTGCAGTTCTCCACCGCCTTCTTGAAGAGCTTGAGAGCGTCGTCGCCGCCGCCCTTCTCTTCGAGGTTCTTCATCGCCTCGTAGAAGATGCCCTGGGCCGTCGACTTCTTGCCGCCCCACATCATCGAGTTCACAAACTTGGTGACCAGCGTCGACCCGTAAACCGGATCCGGCGCTACTTCCCGCTTCGCAATGTGCCCTTTTCTCGGCATAATTCCTCAAAATCCTTCGCGCTCTTCGCGCTGCTTCTGTTGCCCAAGTCCGGGTTCTCAAATCCGTCCCGGAACCTTGAATTCCGTGATCAGTTCTCAGGGTTCAGCTCTTGCTAATCCCTAATCCCCGCCCTGCTACTTCTTGCCCTTCGGCGCCGCGCCACCCTTGGCGCGCTTGGCCCCGTACTTCGAACGGCTCTGCATGCGGTTGGCCACGCCCACCGAATCCAGCGTGCCGCGAACCACGTGATAGCGAACGCCCGGCAGATCCTTCACACGGCCGCCGCGGATCAGCACGATCGAGTGCTCCTGCAGGTTGTGGCCGATGCCGGGAATATAGGTCGTGACCTCAATCCCGTTGGTCAGCCGCACGCGGGCAACCTTGCGCAGTGCCGAGTTCGGCTTCTTGGGGGTTTGTGTGTACACGCGGGTGCAAACTCCGCGCCGCTGAGGCGAGGCCTGCAGTGCCGGGGACGCCGTCTTGTACCGCGGGGCCGTGCGCCCCTTGCGAACCAACTGATTGAATGTAGGCAAACTGAAACTCCTTACCCCGTTAAAAACCCTTCAACACCCAACAAAACAGCCGCGCGCAACACCATCGGGCCATCCATGCCGCCTTGCGCCAATCCTGCCGGCGCGCACGCGCACAGAAGCCCCACTGTTACTGCTTCGCGTCTGCCTTCGTTCCAATCTCAGACGAGAACCGGGACGGTGGCCGGGCGTCCGCTGTGGCGGAGCCAACTCCGTTTCGCCGGTTCCGGTCCGCATAGCCCTCCAAGGTGGAGAACGCGCGGACTCCGATGCGATTTGCCCCTGCCCTCCGCAAGAAGAAGGCGACTTTCGGGACTTGTCTGGCCGGTTAACTTCACCTGGCCCAGGAGTTCAACCCGTACCTTGATGCCGTACCGGACTGACCTCACGCAACCATCGTTAAGACACACGGATGGGTGCGTTCTTGCGGAACCTTCTTACAATATCAAGAAATGGGGGTGGGGTCAAACTGATTTTGGGCAAATTGATCGAATCCACGGTCCTACCCCGGAATGTTTTTCGCTGAAAAACGGAATGCCGTCCGGAGCAACCAAACCGGCTGCCGTCCTGAGAGGAGTTTGCCCCGCTTTTGGGCCAAACAGAGTCGAATGGGAGCGGGGGCCCTGCCTGCGCCGTCAGTGCGATGCGGCCTTATCCTTCATCACCTTAACGCTTGCCTTCACGAGCTTCTTCACCAGGTTCACCGGGATCGGCTTACTCAGGCGGAAACTGATGATCGCTTTCGTCGTTGGGTAGTCACCAACTTCCTCCCGATGTTCCTCCAGCACCGGCGGGCGCACGTGCAGGCGTATGAAGGGATCCTTGAAGCTGAACCACACAAACATCCCGTCATAATCAAACCCTTCGTAGGAATAACCGGGCATCTCGAAATAATCTGTGCGTTCCGTCGCGCCGGGCGCTGCAGCTCGTATGGCGCGTCTCATCTTCGCCAAGCCGCCTTGTGCCGCGCTCGGACATCTTGCGATGTAATCGTCCACGTCCCTGACTTTGCTTTTTGTCACGATCTTTTCTTCCTGTCGTGTCGTACTGGCGAAGGGCCACGTTGTCCATTCGAAACTACGTGCCAGAGGCGGCTGAAGGCAAAGAAAAACCGGGCGCGGCCATCGAATCTGGCCCGCCCGGCTTGAGTTCGTGACTACGTTTCAGCGTTACTGGATCGATTGCAACGTCCAGGCGCCGTTGGCGACCACAAAATTCGCGGTACGAGTCGTGCTCAGCTGGTTGCCGGGATTGTGCGCAATCGCCACCAGCGCATCAGGCACGCCAGTCAGGTCAACTCCTTCGGTAAACGTGACCGTCTTGATGCCGCCAACGCCATCCTGGATGTCTTTGATATCAAGAGCCTTCAGGTGATTGGCCTGCACTGTAGTGACCGCAATTGAGAAACCGTTGTCCGTCGGGCTCTGCGGGCGCCACTTGATTACGTCGCCGCCGCTTTCCAGCTTCAGAACCTTCTTGCCTTCCGGTGTGAGGGTAAAGTCAGCCCAGTATTTGTTGGGGTAAATCGTCGTCCGGCTCCAGTACTTCGCCGCCGCACCCGCAACCATTCCGTCGTTATTGACGGAGACGCTCGCGCCAACCGGCGCGGTTGCATCGTACTTGGCCTGGATCATGGCCAATGCCTGAGCTTGTGTCAAATCTGGTGCCGACTTGCAGCCCGCCGCTACCATTCCCACTGCCATAATTGCCAAAGCCAGCAAAACATTCATTTTCGCTACGTTTTTCACTTTCCCTCCGTTGGACTCGCTGAATGGTTCGAATTTCCTCGACTCGCCATTTTTCACCTACTTTCTCCTGCTGTCAATGCTGTTGCAAGTGACCGCGCTCACACGAGATAAAGAAAGCATTCGATTTCCCCGGCCTCAGGGCGCCGGCACAGCCGTAATCCTGCTCACGAGCAGATCAAGAAACCCCTTCTCGTCCGATTTCAGGCAGACCGAGACATTCGGCTTTCCCTCGGTCCGGTGGGTGTTGCCGGCTTCGTCTACTTCTAACCGCATGGGGGTTGTTGGGCACAGATCGGGGCGCATGGCGAACGTAACTGCTACCGGATCGAAGAGTGTAGGCGAGCGGAATTCGTTGGCGCCGGTCCATTGGTGATAGAGAAGCGTCAGCTGGTCGGTGAGTGGGGAGCCGTGTGCGAGGATCGCGCCGAGCTCGGAACGCTCGAGATGGATCTGGGTGGAATCGAGCGGCATGACGAAAACCGGGACGCCGGAGTTGAACAGCGCCCGTGCGCCGGCCGGATCGCACACAATATTCCACTCGGGCGATGGCGGCCGGTGCGTGTCTCCGGTCTTGTTGTCGTCGTAGCCCCGATCGACGCTGCCGCCCATGATGACCACGCGCTTCAGCTTCTTGAACGTGGCTGGATCGCGCTCGATGGCCTTCTGAATATTGAAGAGCGGACCAATAGCGATGAGGGTAATGCGGCCGGGATGGAGGCGAATCTGGCTGAGCAGAAAACTGACCGCATCGCCGTGCTTGCGCCCGGGCTGCTGGCGCGCGTAGGCGGCTTGCGTAAAGTGCACATTCTTTGTCTCATAGCCGGCCAAAACGGGAATGTCGCGGCGGCCCACCGCGGCAAGATACCGGTCCACAAGCCGGGCTCGCAGGGCGGTGTCGCCGAAGGCTGTTTCGACGCCAAGCAGTTGGAATTCAGGGCTGCGCAGGATGAGCGCCAGGGCAAAGGCATCGTCAATATCGTCGCCAATATCGGTATCGAGAATCACCATCTGGCGTGCTGACGGGGTCGCAGGTACGGCTGGCGCGGGCTGGGATTTGAGGGTCACCGGCGCGGCGATGGCCAGCAGCAGAGCGGCGAAAAAAGGTGCGGATTTCATGCGGCCCATTGTAGCGGTTGCCAGCCGGCAGGGGGCAGATGGCAGGGGTCAGGGGTCAGGGGTCAGGGGTCAGGGGTCAGACGAACAGGGGAATTTCTGGATGCGCATTTTGCGTGCACAAAGTTTTCCGACCGGTGTGAGCTGCTGATTTGCATGCAAATCAGCAGCTCACACGCGACGGTTGGGCGCGTGCAGGGAATGGGTAGCGAAGTCTCCAGGGCCCGCACGACGGTTTTGAGCGAATCGTCGAGGACCGCCACGAGACATTTTGAGCAAAATGGAGTATTTAGGCGTATTTAAGGGTATTTTGGTGGTATTTTGCGTCTTCTTAGCCGGTGGTTGTCGATGTCCAAGTGGACGTTTGCGGTAGGGTTCAGGGGGCGGGGGTGCTCTCTGAGGCTTGTCGCAGATGGCCGGTGTCTGAAACGCATTTCCCCTTCGGTTTCGCGCGTGGCAGGAGTTCCGAATTCTCAGTTGAGCAGTACGCCCTGATTTGGACTATCCAGCGAGAATGTCGGTATCTCAATATCAAAGCGCTCACCGCTTTCACTCTCCATCTGGTAAGCCCCGCCCATCATCCCCGATGTCGTGTTGAGAGGAGCGCCACTTGTGTATTCATAGCTCTCGCCGGGTTTGAGGGTTGGTTGCTGCCCAACAACGCCCGTACCCTTGATCTCAGTGAATTCGCCTCGTGCATTCGTGATCATCCAGTGCCGACTGAGTAGCTGTACCGTTTCCTGTCCCAGATTCTCGATGATCACTCGATAAGCCCAGAAATACTGCGAGGTGTCAGGCGATGATTGCGCCTCAAGGTAAGTCGGTATCACGCTTACCGCTATTTCTTTTGTAATTGCTCTATACCGCGCCGGCTCAGCCATACAGAGAGCTTAGAGCAAACTTGCGGGATGTTCCAGGATGAACGGGGCGTCGCGTGATCCTGGTCTGAAAGAAACCACCAGATTCGGAAAAATCCAGTTGGAGAGGAATTGGCGGTGATACTGCCACGATCTGTGAAAACAACATCATCGTAGTGTCATTACCGGCCCCTTCGCCGCGGCGGACGAGGGACCAGTGGCACACTGATCGGGGGTGGGACAAGTCATCGAGACCGTGGCCACCCGGCGTCGGACTTGGGCTCGGGACGCTATTCAGACTAGAACTTCCGGTCAGGCGGTGATAGGACAGGAACCCTAATTCTCGCTCGACGAGTGACTCCGCGATCTGGCACTCGTCCAGACGCATTCCCTCCGAGAAGTGCGTTAGATCTACTTGCCAAGAATCAGGGGCACATAGCTTCGGGCGTCTTCCAGCAATTGCTCGCGAGTGATACCAACCTTGGCTCGAAGCTGCAAACCCTGCAGCAAGTCAACGAGCAAACGGCCTCGCACCTCGGCAGAGGGTGTGCGAGCCAGGCGCCCCGCCTTCATCTCCCGCTCGAAACGTTTCGCGAAAATATCAGCGGATCCGGTCAGGCCCTTCTTGAGCCGGGAACGGATCTCCGTTACCCGCTCCGACTGTCCCAGCGCAGCAGCGGCCATCATGCAGCCGTTGCGAGCCTCGCCAGTACAGGAGTCGACGGTAGCCTCGCAAAAGGCGGTCACAGCTTTGTGGATGTCCGGCTCCGCTTGAAATGCTGCCATTCTGGGAGTTCCGTACGTCAGCGCATAGCGCTCGACCGCCTTGAGCAGCAGGGTGGACTTGTCTCCGAAGGCCCGGTATAGCGCGGGTTTGGTGACGTGAACGGCGTGCGCGATCCGATCCACGTCGACTCCTTCATACCCATGCTCCCAAAACATCTCAACGGCACGGTCCAATGCTTCGTCAGGGATAAAGCCTTTTGGACGTCCTCGGGGCCGCTTCAAATCATTAGTTACCATAGCGTACGAAATTCCTTGCATTGTCTCTGTGCTTATCGTACTCTGGCGTTCGTAATACTTCAAGACAGATAAACACAGGAGACAACATGGATAGGTTCGAAGGAAAAACAGCACGACCTTCACCCTTCACCACGGAGACGCCCATGGAACATTCGATCGCGCTCGCCGAGCTGGTCAAGCGAGGTCGGCCGGTCGATTTACTACAGCACAATGCCGAGATGGTCCCAGGTAAGAAGCTCGTGCTCACTGCGGTGGGCGTCGAGGGGCTCAGGCCCCGCTGAGCGGCCATCATCAACTGCCTGTCGGGTTGCTCCAATCCGCAAGTAATTAACAACCTAAGAAGGAGAAAAACATGAACGAAAGTATCTTGATAACCGGAGCAAATGCTGGGCTCGGGAAAGAGACTGCCCGACAGTTAGCATTGAAAAAAGAAACAAAAAAGGTAATTCTTTTTTGCCGCAATCGCGCGAGAGCAGAGGCAGCAAAAAAAGACCTTGAGGAGAAAACCGGGAAAAAGATTTTTGCAATTGTTATTGGGGATGTTACGGATGCAAATTCTGTAAGAAAAGCGGTAGAAGAAATAAAAGAACCTATTGATGCAATCGTTTTGAATGCCGGTGGAGTAATTGGGAAAACAGCTGCGAAATTGACGTCTTCCGGTATGAATCAATTAGCTGCTACGAATATTTTAGGCAATGTGATTCTAGTGGAGGAATTGATTAAACGGGACAAGTTAAGGAAAACGGTTCTATCAGTCAGTGCGGAAGCTGTTCCGGGAGTAAAGATGCTCGGAGTAAAACGAGTTTCAATGAGGACTTCTTCTGTAGATGAGTTTGCTGCTGTTCTTGATGGATCATATTTTGGTAAGAAGTTCGTCGCATTGCAAGCATACGCATATGTCAAGTATGCAGAAACCATGTGGACGTTATCAATGGCAAGAAAGTACCCCAAGCTCAAGTTTGTTGTTGTGAGCCCAGGAAATACAAAAGGAACTCAGGCGCCAGATAGTCTCCCACCGCCAATGCGGTTCATGTTGAAGTACGTGATGATGCCTATTGTGTTTCCATTGATGGGCGGAATGGTGCATACGCTCGAAGTAGGTGCAAAACGCTTTGTAGATGCCATTTCGGATGAGCGGTATAAAAGCGGCGTTTTTTATGCCAGTAAAGAGGGTAAGTTATCAGGGGACATGGTGGACCAGAGCACCTTTTTTACTGATTTGAAAAACACATCATTTCAAGATAACGCCAACGAGGCAATTCACCATTTCATAACTTAGGCGCTCGGAACTGGCGTCTCAGGGCAATTCTTCACCTCGGCTCAAGGGAAGAAGTTCACAGGCCCAACTGAGGCGCAGCGCCACCCAAACGCCCAGATCGCGCCAGCCAAGAAGCCGCGTGGCAGGCCGTCATCAAGGTCTCCGGTATCGATTTGTCTAGCCCAGGATCCTTAAGCGCGGTGTCCTCAAGGAGCGCTGATCGGCGCGCCTCTGGATGCAAAACAACATCGCCACATCCAAAGGAGGAGTATGAACATGCACAACCTTGAAGTGAGCTGTTTGGTTGTTGCCTATCTCGCAGCGAACGTGTACGCGATCGTGAAAGTACGAGTGTTTGAGTTGGCCCGTTCGCGCAAGCATCTCATACTCTACGGCGTTCCCTTCCTACTGTGCGGCTCTGTCATCCTGTTGGGATGTTGGCTCATGGAGATCATGCGCCGATTCGATGAATGGGCCGCATAATGGCCCATTGAGATGACTCATTTTGAGGACATAGCTCCGAACAAGTTAGCTGAGAACCGGAGTGCATTGTCAACTCCAGATACGAGCAGCGTTGCCAAGTGTTCTCGACTGACGACTTCAGCCCAATGCGCTCATTTAACCCAGCCTACGCTCGTTGAGTGTCTCGAGCCAGACATGAACCACGAGGTCTCAAACAAGGGTTGTTCCTCGTTTGTCGCCAACCCGGAATCAACTCCGACTTTGGATTTGAAAAGCAAATGCAGATCCCCTCCACGGCGGGCAGGCTTTCGTCGTCCGCCGCGGCGGACTCCTCTGGATGACAGTCAATCCAGGCGCTCTGGATGACAGAGTCGTGGAACGGGGATCGGCTCCCGCCTAGCTACTTCATGGGAGCGATGGCTACAGCCACCAGCGAATCGGCGCAGCCGTAGTAGAGAAACCATTGGCCGTGGAAGGCGACCAGGCCCTCGGCAAATGTGGTTCCGGCGACGTACTGGCCGGTCTTTTCCCAGGGCTGCTCGGGCTTGAGGATGGGGCGCTCGGTGCGGGCGGCGATGCGGACCGGATTTTCCGGCTGGAAGAGGGCTTCGCCGGCGGCGTAGGCGTTGGCGCCAAGCTTGGGATCGCCGCCTTTGACGGCGTTCTTTCCGTTATAGATGACGACGATTCCCTGGCTGGTGAGGACAGGCGGCGGGCCGGTCTCAGGGAAGGTGCTGTCAAAGTGTTTGGGGCGCGGGCCGAGGAGCTCGAAGGGCGCGCCGTTTTCGTCTTCAAGCGGAGTCCAGTGGATGAGATCGGCGGAGCGGGCGAGATGGATAGCGCCCTCGCCCCAGTACATCCAATAGTGGCCGTCGATCTGGGCGGCGATGAGGCGGCCCTTGGCTGGGTCGAATTGCGTGACGATCCCTGCGGATTTGTATTTGAGGGCGGCGTACTTCGGGCCGGCAAACTGGAAGGCGGTTCCCTGCTTGGTCCAGTGGAGGAGATCGGGCGAGGTGGCGATGCCGACCGAAAAGGTCTGGCGATTCCACTGCGTGTAGGTGAGGACGTAGGCGCCGTCGGGTGCTTCGACGAGGCGCGGATCTTCAACGCCGCCGGGCCACTCGCGGAGTTTCTGGTTGTCGTCCGTGGGAAAGAAGACGGGCTCGGGGCGGCGGGTGAAGTGGATGCCGTCGTCCGAGACAGCGAGGCCGAGGCGCGAGGTGTGGCCGCCGATTTCCATTGCGCCGGAGTCGTCTTCAGCGCGGTAAAGGACGTAGACTTTGCCGTCGCGCACGATGGCGGCGGGATTGAAGGTGTGGAGCGCCTCCCAGTGGGCGGGAGCCTTGAGGATGGGGTCAGTGAAGGTGGAGGCGGGAAGCGGCGCAATGACGGGATTGCCTTCGGCAGGACGAGTGAAGGGGCCGATCTCCCAGGGCTGCTCAGTTTGTGCGCTGAGAGTGACGGCAGTGAGGAGAGCGAGGATGAAAACGGTGTTTCGCATTTGGTTGTGGGCTTTCGGTGGTTCGATTCTTTGGGCTTGAGGGCCAAGGCGATTCTATTGCGGCAGGGGCGCGAATTGAGATGGGCGAGGGCCGGGAGGCCCTCATTACAGCCGGCCTGGAGGCCAGCACTACTGTCATGGGTGCGCTGCGGAGTAGAAGCTGAGCGCGGCGTCGCCTTGTTCGAGTAGGCGGTAGCGTTGGAGGTTGCCGTAGATGTGGTTGAGAGTTTGTTTGCGGCGGTGCTCGGCGATGACGATGGCATCGGGCGCGAGAACCCGCAACGAACCAGCGCCGAGAAGGTTGAGCGTGGTGGTGTAGTCCTCGGCAGCGTCCCAGGGCGGGTCGAGAAAGACGATGTCGAAGATTGCGACTGGTGGTTTGCGGAGGAATTGCGCGACGTTGCTCTCGTGAATTTTGAACGCGGTGTTAATTTCGAGATGCGCGAGATTCGCGCGGAGAATCTTCAGGGCCGCAGGGGCGCGCTCAATAAAAGTCACGTGCGCGGCTCCACGGCTGATGGCTTCGATACCGACGGCGCCGGACCCAGCGTAAAGATCGAGAAAGGCCGCGCCACCGATGCGGGGAGCGAGCACGTTGAAGAGAGTTTCGCGCAGGCGGTCGCTGGTGGGGCGGGTGGCAAGGCCGGGAGGCGCCTGGAGAGCGCGCGAGCGAAATGTTCCGGCGATGATGCGCATCGTTGATCAGGATACGGGAAGCAGGCAGGGGTTAGGGATTAGAAGAACTTGTCTGGTTGAGTGCATTGGTCTCCCAGGTGCCCAAAGGCGAGGCACCTGGGGCACCCACAGTGCAGGCTGGGGTTAGCTGGCGGGTTTTCGCTTGTTGGTGCGGGAACGACTACAATTTGAATATGCGAGGCTGGTCAATCCCCCTGGGGCGCTGGATGGGTGTGGAGATGCGAATCCACATCTTTTTTCCGCTGCTCGCTCTGGCGGTCATGGGCATCGGCGCCAGTGACGGCTGGCAGCGCGGATTTGCGCTCTTCCTGATGCTGACATTTGCGGTGGTGGTGCGCGAGACGGCGCGGCTGCTGGTGGCTGCGTGGCTGGGGCTGAGGCTGAGGGCGGTGCTGCTGCTGCCGATTGGCGGGATGTTTGCCTACGCGAATCCCGAGAGCCAGGAAATTGCCAACCAGGGCGGCGGACAATTTGCGATTGCGCTGGCCGGACCGCTGGCCAACGTATTGACGGGGCTGGCGCTGATGGCTGCGATTCTGGGCGCGAGTGCGCAGGTGTCGTTGTTTGAACTGCCGCTGGTGGATGCGGGCCACCTGATTAGAAGCATGGTTTGGATGCAGATTTTTCTGGGCGCGCTGCACCTGCTGCCGGCCTATCCGCTGGATTTTGGACGGCTGATCCGGGGTGGGTTTGCACGCAAACATGGATTTGCGCCGGCGGGGCGCGCGGCGGCGGGCCTGGGACAGGTGATTGCGCTGGCGCTGATGCTGGGCAGCATGCTGTTGCACAGTCCATGGATGATTTTGGCTGGATTCTTCATCATGATCGGCGCGCAGATTGAGGACCAGGGTGTCTTCTTCCAATCGGTTGTGGACACGGTGCGGATGAGCGAAGTGATGCTGACGGATTTTGCGACGCTGAGCGCTTCTGACACGCTGGCCGATGCGCTGGCGCGCTGCGTTCACTCGCTGCAGGAGGATTTCCCTGTAGTGCGCGGGCCGCAGTTGGTGGGCATTGTTTCGCGGCAACGGATTCTGGACGCACTGCGCAACGACGGCAACGGGTACATCCAGTCAGTGATGTCGCGGGCTTTCCAGGTGGCGAAGCCGGAAGACACGCTGGGAACGACGATCCGGCGGCTGACGGCGGGGCACGGGCTGGCGCTGATTCCAGTGACGGAGAGCGGGCGCGTGGTGGGCATTGTGAGCGTGCAAAACTTGATGAGCTCGATGTCTCTCTTGTCGGAACAGCGGCGGATTGAGCGCGAGGAAGCTGGAAGTTAGCTTACGATGACGGACGAGTTTGAAGGACGACTTGCGCCGGGACTTTATCTTGTAGCAACCCCCATTGGCAATTTAGGCGACATCACGCTGCGGGCGCTGGAGGTTCTGCGCGCTGTGGACCGCATTGCCTGCGAAGATACGCGGCAAACGCAGAAGCTGCTGAATCACTTTCAAATTGAGACGAAGACGGTGAGCTGCCACCAGCACAACGAGCGCGAGCGCGGGGCAGAGTTGGTGGAGGCGCTGAAGGCGGGCGGGCGCATTGCGCTGGTGAGTGATGCGGGCATGCCGGGGATCAGCGATCCGGGCGGCTGGCTGGCGAATGCGGCGATTGAGGCTGGGATTGCCGTGATTCCGATTCCGGGAGCGAATGCGGCGCTGAGCGCGCTGGTGGCTTCAGGCTTGCCGACTGGCGAATTTCAATTTGTGGGTTTTTTGCCGGAGAAGGCAGGCGCACGGCGGACGCGGCTGGAAGAATTGGCTGCGGGCGCAAAGGCAGGCTGCACGCTGATTTTTTACGAGGCGCCGCACCGGATCGTGGACACGCTCGCGGATCTTGAAGCGGTGTGGGGAGCGGGGCTGCGCGTGGTGCTGGCGCGCGAGCTGACCAAGATGCACGAAGAGTTTTTGCGCGGGACGGTTGCCGATGTACGCAAGGATCTGGCTGCGCGGGATCGGGTGCGCGGCGAGTTTACCGTACTGATTTCGCCGCCGGAGGCTGGCAGCACTGCCGGCGGGACCAAGAAGATTGCCGAGCGGATTGCGGAGATCGAGGCCGAGTCGGGCGTGGACGAGAAGGAAGCGCTGAAGCGGCTGGCGCGCGAGCTGGGGCAATCGAAGAGCGATGTGTATCGCGAGCTGCAGAGGGAGCGGGCGCGGCGGCGATAAGGCAGGGACCAAGGGAACAAGGGACCGAGGGAACAAGAAAACTCCGCTTGTCTCTGGAGGAAGGATTTTTCGGCTGCTGGTTTAGTGGCCGTCTGCCTCGGTCCACGGAAGGGCGGCAGGTTGAGGAGTGGCTTCGCGGCCCTTGAGGCGGTCGTACTGATAGTCGTCGCTGGTGGTGCCGAGAGCTTCGTTGTAGAGGCTGATGGCGCCGGTGAGCAGACTGAGCTCCTCACTGAAGTTGTGGATGGCGTGCAACTGCTCGGCGGAGGCAGGCAGCTCGAACTGAGACGTCTTGATGAATTTCTGGTAGCCGCGGTCGAGAAGGCGGGCCACTTCTCCCCGGATGAGAATGCCGGGCGTAATGGCGAGGGCGGCGTTGTCTTCGTGGGCGACGAGCACAGCGCCCACACCATCGCGGCTGACGAGGAACCCACCGGGGATCGCGTCGTAGGGCGCAACCTCGAACGAATGATCGCGAAGGATGTCGAGGGTCTGATCGAAGTTGGGATGGCGGGACTTTTTCGTCATGAGGTCTTTCCAGTCTGCGAGGATCGTACGCACGGCGCGGACCGCGTACTTTCGCCCTCACTTCAACTTTCGCACACCGGCAGGGCAGGCTGCAATTTGCTGCGGGCGATTGACTCAGCTTCCAGCTTCCAGCTTCCAGCTTCCAGCTTTTGAATTTTGGCGTTTGCTTGGCGGGTTCGCGGTCTTCTTCTTCACTTTCGCGGTACGGCGCGGTTGGGAGCGACGGAAAACATCTTTACTTCGATGCTGCCATGGCTGATAATCGGCACACCTTGGAGTACGTGTAAATCCCTGGGTCGTCTCACTCCCCCGCCACAAACGAACTCCAGGCAAATCCAGGAGGTAAATGAAATATGAAGATGCTCAGCCCCGTTTTGCTGGGACTATCCCTCGCGGTTGCCGGTAGTGTGATGGCCGCGGCGCAAGATGACTCACAAAAACCGCCGGTGGTCCTGCAGATCACGCGCGAATTTCTGAAGCCCTACAAGGGCGGTATGTCCCACGACAAGACGGAGAGCGCCTTTGTTACGGCGATGAACAAGGCCAACTTCCCTGCCAACTACATCGGATTGAATTCGCTGTCGGGCAAGGAACGCGGTCTGTACCTCACCATCTACGAGGGCGGGTTCGCTGAATGGGAAAAAGACAACAAGCTGGTGGAGAAGAATCCTGCGCTGGCGGCTGAACTGGACCGCGCCAGCGTTGCCGACAGCGAGAATCTGAGCCAGGTGGATTCCGGCGTGTTCACGTTTGACGAGGACCTGAGCTACAAGTCGCGCAAGGACCTGGCCCACGCGCGCTACATTGAAGTGAGCGAGTTCCACGTGAAGGCCGGCCACCAGGGCGACTGGCACAGGATCGCTAAGATGGTGAAGGACGCGCACGACAAGGCGGGCACGAGCGCGCACTGGAGCATGTACGAAGTGGCGTATGGCGCTCCGGACGGCACCTACCTGGCGCTGAGCGCGGACGATTCCATGGCGGACATCGACAAGGGCTACATGGAAGACAAGAAGTTCCGCGATGCCATGGGCGAGGACGGCATGAAGAAGCTTCGCGAGATGATGGCGGACACGGTGGACGAGTCGCAGTCAGAGCTGTTCTCAATCAACCCGAAGCAGAGCTATCCGCGGGCGGAATGGGTCAAGAGCGATCCGGACTTCTGGAAGCCCAAGGCGGCAGCAGCCAAGCCCGCGGCGGCGGCAAAGCCCGCGGCGGAAGCAAAGAAGCCTTAGTTTTTCGTGGATTGTGTGGGAAGCGGCTTCGAGGGATCTCGAAGCCGCTTTTCTTTTGTGGTTGGATTCGGAGTGGACAGGTTGAGGAAGAGGGCTGTTGCGGCACGATTGAAGCCGCGCCTATTCAAAACTTCCGAATTCGCGTCGTGCGCTGTTACAGGACCCCAGTTCGGGCCCTCAGTTATTTCAGAGCGGCGGCGTGGACGCCGCCACTACAGCCGGTCTGGAGACCGGCGCTACCCTTACTCGCCGACGGATGAGCTGTGGGCACAATTGCGGCAATCGAAGTGCGGGCTCGTATCATCTAAAGACAGTGATTGAAAACGCAGGCCATACCGATAGAGGCCAGGAGATTTCCCCGATGACGACGACAGCTTCCCCTGCAACGCTTCCTGAACTGACGACTGACGATTTGTCGCGCTACTCGCGGCACCTGATCCTGCCCGAGGTGGGGATGGAGGGACAGCAGAAGCTGAAGGCGGCGCGCGTGCTGTGCGTGGGCACGGGCGGGCTGGGCTCTCCGCTGGCGCTCTACCTGGCGGCGGCCGGCGTGGGCACGCTGGGGCTGGTGGACTTTGACGTGGTGGATGCGAGCAACCTGCAGCGGCAGATTATCCACTCCACCAACGACATTGGCAGGAAGAAGCTGGACTCGGCCGAGGAGAAACTGAAGGCGCTGAATCCAGCGTTGAACGTAGTGAAGCACGAGACCATGCTTTCGAGCGCGAATGCCCTCGATATCCTGAAGGACTACGACGTGGTGGCGGACGGGACCGACAACTTTCCCACGCGCTACCTGGTGAACGATGCATGCGTGCTGCTGGGTAAGCCGAATGTTTACGGATCGATCTTCCGGTTCGAGGGCCAGGCGAGTGTGTTCGCCACCAAAGAGGGCCCGTGCTACCGGTGCCTCTATCCTGAACCGCCACCGCCGGGGCTGGTTCCGAGTTGTGCCGAGGGCGGCGTGCTGGGCGTTCTGCCGGGACTGCTGGGCGTGATCCAGGCAACGGAGGCGATCAAGCTGATTCTGGGCAAGGGTGAATCGCTTGTGGGACGGCTGCTGCTGGTGGATGCCTTGAACATGCGCTTCCGCGAGTTGAAGCTGCGCAAGAATCCGGATTGCCCGGTGTGCGGTCCACATCCGACAGTGACAAAGCTGATCGATTACCAGCAGTTCTGCGGGATTATGCCGGAGACGAAAGAGGAGAAGACGATGAAGAACGGGATTCCGCAGATGGCGGTGAAGGAGTTGAAGCGGCGGATGGATGCGGGCGAAGATGTCTTCATCCTGGATGTGCGCGAGCCCTACGAATACAAGATTGCGAACATTGGCGGGACGCTGATTCCGCAGGGCGAGGTGCCGCAACGGCTGGGCGAGATCGACAGGAACCGCGAGATCGTGGTGCAGTGCCGGAGCGGCGCACGCAGCCAGAAGATTGCGGAGTTGCTGGCGCAGGCCGGATACATAAAGGTGTCGAACCTGGCAGGCGGCGTGTTGGCATGGGCCGACGAGATCGATCCGAAGATGCAGAAGTACTGACGCGCGCATGCAGAATTCGCATGCGCAGAAATGCAATGCGATGGATAATTTTCTTGCAGGCGACTTTTCGAAAGAGGGACGAATGGTCAAGGTGAGCGTCTTCTACAGGAACACGGCTGGAGCCAGGTTCAATGCAGACTACTTTCTAAGTGTGCATATGCCGCTGGCGGTGCGGTTGCTCGCAGCGGGAATCAAATCCGCAACGGCGGAGATTGGCATGCGCGGTACTGCTGAAGGCGACGCACCTCCATTTGCGGCGATTGCCAACTTCACTTCCGAATCGGCCGATGCTTTTATGAATGCCTTTATGGAAGTGGGCGCCAGGCTGCAGGCGGACATTCCGAACTATACCGACATTGAGCCGTTGATCCAGGTGAGCAACCTGACAGAATTTTCGCTTGCATCGGCTTGAGCGAGCCTGCTGAGTGACAAATGATTGAAAGTCCAATCCTGGAAGGCAGTCATGTGCGGCTGGAGCCCCTTTCGCTTGCGCACGTCGAGGGGCTGACTGCCGCGAGCGCGGCCGACCCCTCGCTGTACAAGTGGAGCCTGGTTCCGCAGGGACGAGACGCGATGGCGCGTTACGTGGACACGGCGCTTGCCTTGCACGAATCGGGGACTGCGCTGGCGTTTGCAACGGTGCGCGTCGCGGATGGCGTTGTCATCGGGTCGACGAGATTTTTCGATATCGAGCGCTGGCCGTGGCCGGTGGGACATGCGCGGCACGGGCTGACGACGCCGGACGTTTGCGAGATTGGCTACACGTGGCTGACGAAATCGGCTATTCGAACTGCGGCCAACACGGAAGCCAAGCTACTGATGCTGAACTATGCGTTTGAGGAGTGGCAGTTGCTGCGCGTGTGCCTGCACACGGATAAGCGCAACGAGCAATCCCGCGCGGCAATGGAGCGCATCGGCGCGAAGTTCGAGGGAATTCTGCGCGCACACCGCATGGCATCGGATTTTACGCCGCGGGATTCTGCGCGTTACTCGATTGTGGCCGCGGAGTGGCCTGCGGTGAAGCGCGGGCTGATGGAGCGGCTGTCGAACTGACTCAGGGGTCAGGGGTCGGAAAAGCGCGAGAAGAAGTTGATTCTCTCCCATTCATTGCGCAAAAGACGCGCAATGAATGGGGCACGGGGCTTTCCCCGAAAATGCAGTCTGCTGGCGGCGTCAGGCTACTTCGCTATCCTTGCCGTTCTCGTAGAGCTTGCCGAAGATCATTTTCCCGCTGGCGGTTTGCAGGACGCTGGTGACGGAGATGTCGATGCTCTTGCCGATGAGCTTGCGGGCGTGATCGACGACGACCATGGTGCCGTCATCGAGATAGCCGACACCCTGGTTGTACTCCTTGCCTTCCTTGAGGATGAGCACGGTCATGCGCTCGCCAGGCAGGACGACAGGCTTGAGGGCGTTGGCGAGGTCGTTGATGTTGAGCACCTCGACGTGGTGGAGGTGGGCGACCTTGTTGAGGTTGAAGTCGTTGGTGACGACCTTGGCCTCCCACTTCTTGGCCAGCTCGAGCAGCTTGAGATCCACTTCGCGAATGGAAGGAAAGTCGTCCGGGACGATCTGGACCTGGATGGCGGCGTTGGACTGCATGCGCTGGAGCATGTCAAGGCCGCGGCGGCCGCGCTGACGCTTTGAGCCGTCAGTGGAGTCGGCGACGGTCTGCAGTTCGCGCAGGACGAACTCGGGGACGACGATCATGCCGTCAATGAAGCCGGCTTCAGCGATGTCGGCAATGCGGCCGTCGATGATGACGCTGGTATCGAGTACCTTGGCGCTGCGGCGGGAGGGCTTGTCGCTGGCGAAGATGGTGCCGAGGGCGGCGGGGTTGAGCAGGTCGCCCTTGCTGGCGCCGACCAGCAGGCCAACGTAGGTCATGAGCAGCAGGACGAAGATCTGCAGGACGGCCGAGTTGGTGTCGTCGAGAGGCGCCGAACGGAGAACGAGGCAGAACAGGGCCGCGCCGAAGATGCCGAGGACGCTGCCGGTTACCGCGCCGATGAGCCTGCGAAGGCTGAGGGCGCGCACGCGCAGTTCAAAGACGATGACCGCTCCTGCAGCCAAAGCCCCGGCAACTGCACCAACCCAACCCGACGGAATTCCAAAAGGATGAAGAAAGTAACAAACACCGGCAAGAAGGGCTACAAAAAGAAGGCGAACAACGATCAGATCCATAAATGCCTAGTGCCGCTGGGAGCGATATAAGAGAGCCAGACTCGGCACAATTGGCGAGTATGACGACAGGTGACCGCGCTCGTCAAGAGAAGATTGCGGAATCGCCTGATTGGGCCGGAAAAGGAGAGCTGCGGAGAGGGACCGGCGACATTCCAGCCCGCCGTTGCGGACTGGTGCACTTGTTCTCTCGAGGGGCTGCCCCGTTCTGACGGCTAGGCGGTTGCGGCCAGCTCGGAAGGGGGCGTCTGTCGGAGGGTGCCCTTTCTGGGGCCGCGCTTGCGGGCGCTCATCGTTTTGATGCGCTCCAGCAGATCCTGCGGCGTGCACTGCTTTTTTGCCAGCAGGGCGTCGGCTGCGTGAATCTGGCCGGCCATGGCCTGTGGGTCGCCGAGCAGGATCATGGGCACATGCGACGCGATCTGCTTGAGGCGGTTCACCAGCTGGTGACCGTTCATCTGGGGCATGGCAAAGTCGGCCAGGACAAGGTCTACCTGCGCGTGGGAAAAGAGGGAGATGGCCTCCTGTCCACTGGTGGCGGGAATCACTTTATATCCATTGGTCGTCAACATGAAACTCAATACCGAAAGTTCCTGTTCGTTGTCGTCTACGCAGAGTATTACTTTCTTGGGCCGCATAATTTGGGGGTTCCGCTCCTTCATCGGGATTCTAAGTTTCTTCTGCCCAGGCAATAGACCGCGCTTGCCCGCTCTGTCGGCGGGTCTGCCGGTTGAATTGTTGAGCCCCGTAACTGCGATCCATCCGCCTGCTGATTCCCGGAAGCCTGAGTGTTGACCCCCCGGTTGTCCTTCGCTATTGGACGCAGCCCTGGCGGGCCCGTCGTTCGCGCAAGGAATCAACCGGCAGGCGATCCGCGCCGAGCCGGTATGAGCCACAGTCAAAAACCAAGTGTCTGTCGCGCTAGCAACAAACCAGTTTGAAACAGTGGTTGAAGTGCTGCTATGAGTTGCAAGCCTACGGGTGATCGAGCCTTAAAAAAAGAGAGAACGTGAGGCGAAGAGTGCGCTGAAAATCAAACTGTAACAAGTGGAAAATTAGCTAGCGTTAACAATCATTTCAACTTGGCATGTTGAACGCCCTGTGGAATGGATGTGTATCACGGCAGGAAAAGATGTCCGTTTGCAACGAAAACAGTGCTGCCAGCTACACGCACATCTGTGACCCTCGACACATCTTTCTTTGCGGAGAGAAAAAGATTGCTGGGACGGCCCATCTCAACGCCCTGGCGCATGTGAATTTTTTTCGTCGAAGGCACAGCGTTGTGCGCGACGAGATAACTGATAGCGCATCCCGCGGCGGAGCCGGTTGCAGGATCTTCAGCGCCGTAGAACTGCATGCGCGCGCGCCACGCTGGCTCGCCCGGTGCAATGGGTTCATCTGCGGGCGCGAGCACGTAGAACCAGCGCGCACCACGCTCGCGCAGCCACGGCGTGGCTTGTTCCTGATCGACGCGGAGACGGCTGAGAGCCTCCACTGAGCGCAACGCGACGATGGCGAAAGCGGTTCCCGTGGAGACGACCTGGGGCGCGAGAGCGGGATGCATGTCAGAAGGCGCGAGGCCGAGAAGCTGCGCCACTACTGACGATTCGAGCTCTGCGCCAAACTCGGGATCGCGCTGCGTCATCTCGCCGTAGAGCCCTTCCTCATTGAATTTGACGGGGACCGCGCCCACGTTGAGGGCAAGCGTGATGGTGTTGTCGCGCATGGCGCCGGGCGCATGCACCTTGAGGACCGAGGCCGTGCCGAGGGTTGGATGGCCGGCGAAGTTCAGCTCCTCCTGCGTGGTAAAGATGCGGACACGAATGCCCTCGGCCTGTTCGACACTGGCTGGACGACGTTCGATGAAGGTCGTCTCAGAAAGGTTGAACTCGCGCGCGATGGACTGCATTTGTTCGGTGGTGAGGCCCGACCCATTCATGATGACGGCGAGAGGATTTCCCTTGAACGCCGTTTCAGAAAAGACGTCGACCACAAAATACTCGAGCTGCATGTGTGCGTCTCCCGCTGCAAATGGCAAAGAACGATTATGCGTCAGATTGTATCGATGTGGAGCTGTGCATTTTGTTCATAAGAATTTGGCGCGAGGCGGATGGTGATGAGAAGACATATGTAAGGCTGGGCGCGGGCTGAGGAAAAAATAATTGAGGGTGTGCGGATAGATAGGGTGCCCTGCGGAGTCTTCGATCCTGGGTCCCTCCGCCCCAGGGGACGAGGGACCAGGGGCACCCGGCTGAATTGTTACAATCAAAAAGGCCTCAAACCACCGATTCCTACTGCCTTTTCAGGGCACAACGAAAGATTCAATGACCCTCCGCCTCTTCAACACCCTTACAGGCAAGCTCGACGAGCTGGTCCCCGCCGACGGCAAAGCGCTGCGCATGTACGCATGCGGGCCCACCGTTTATGACTACGGCCACATCGGCAACTTCCGCACGTTTCTTGAGATCGACGTGCTGCGGCGGTTCCTGCTGCTGACCGGCGTGCCGGTGCAGCACGTGATGAACATTACGGACGTGGACGACAAGATCATTCGCAACGCCGCGGCTGCGGGCGTTTCCATTCAGGAATACACAGCTCCCTACGAGAAGGCGTTTCTTGAAGATCTGGACACACTGAGGGTGCAGCATCCGGAGCAGATGGCGCGCGCCACCGAGCACATCGACAAGATGGTGGAGTTGATCCAGAAGCTGGCTGAAGCAGGCGCCGCTTACCAGACGGAAGATGGGTCGTGGTACTTCAGGCTTTCTGCGTTTCCGGAGTACGGCAAGCTGAGCAAGAAAGATCTAAGCGGGATGGAAGACGGCGCGCGGGTGGACGTGGACGAGTACGAAAAGGACTCGGCACGCGACTTTGCGTTGTGGAAGGCGCCCAAGCCCGGCGAGATGTCGTGGGATACGGCGATCGGCAAAGGCAGGCCGGGATGGCACATTGAGTGCTCGGCGATGGCGATGGAATACCTGGGGCCGAGTTTCGATCTGCACACGGGCGGCGAAGACCTGATGTTTCCGCACCACGAAAACGAGATTGCGCAGAGCGAGACGGTGACGCACCAGACGTTTGCGCGGCACTGGATGCACGTTCGCTTTCTGCTCGTGGACGGGCGGAAGATGTCGAAGAGCGAGGGGAACTTTTACACGCTGCGCGACCTGCTGCTGAAGGGATATAAAGCGTCGTCGATCCGCATGGCGCTGATCTCGGTTCCCTATCGCCACCAATTGAACTTTACGTTTGACGGGCTGGTGGATGCGACTGCGGCGGTTGAGCGGCTGAGGACGTTTGCCGATCGGCTGGCGACGGGCCAGTTTGACGAAGGCGCGAATGACGAGCTGCAGGCCGCGGCCAAAAAGGCGCGTGCGGATTACATGGAGGCGCTCAACAACGACCTGAACACGGCGGACGCGCGGGCGCCGATCTTTGAGCTGGTGCGCGCCGCGAATACGGCAATCGACAAGGGAGAGCTACGGGCTGGCGATCGCGACGCGATCCAACTGGTGCTGAAAGATTTTGATGCGGTGTTCGACGTGCTGGTGGACACGGACGCAGAGGCGACAAAGCGCGCGCTGGCATGGGCGGAGCAGGCGGGCCGAATGGGCGAGGTTGCGCCCGAGTTGCTGGCGCGCCAGGGACTGAGCGACGAAGCGATTGACGCGCTGGTTGCAGAACGCACGCAGGCCAAGAAGCAGCGCAACTTTGCACGCGCCGACCAGATCCGCAATGAGCTGGCGGAAAAGGGCGTGGTGCTGGAAGACTCAAAGGATGGCGTGCGCTGGAAGCGGAAGTAGCGCGCCCGGGCCGGAGACACACATGGAAGCCAACGAAACCCACGAATTGCAGGAGCACGCGGAACACGGAGCGCATGAATCCGCGATGCGCCCGGTTGCGTTTACGATGGCCGTTCTGGCGGTGCTTGTAGCGATTACGACGGTGCTTGGGCATCGCACCCACACGGAAGCGGTACTGGACCAGAACAAGGCGACCGACCAGTGGAACGAATACCAGGCGCACAAGATTCGCTCGAACGATACGCAACTGGCGGCCGACCTGTTGAGCGTGATGCCCGCAGAGGACAAGGGCGCCGCGGCAAAGCTTGCGAAGAGCTACGCGGAGCACCAGGCCAAGTGGGCCGATGAAACCAAGGAAGACATGGAGAAGGCCGAGGCTCTCGAGGCGAAGGTGGAGCAGGCCGAGCTTCGCGCGAACCGGTTCGACCTGGGCGAGGCACTGCTGGAGATTGGGCTGGTGATCACCTCCGTGACGCTGCTGACCCACAGCCGCGTTTACTGGCACCTGGGCATGGTGTTTTCGCTGTCGGGCGTGGCATCGGCCCTGTCAGTGCTCTTTCTCAAGTAGCGCGATGAGCCCCTGGGGAAACAGATGCGTCCAATGGACGTGTGGTAGACTTCTGCCCTGATGAGAGCCCTTGTGATTGCCGCAATTCTTGCCGCCGGGACCGCACCGATGGTGCCGCAGGGGACGACGACGCTCGGCGCGGCGCAGCAACTGGCCTCAAAGGAGCTGGGCTTCAGCTACAGCGTTCCAGCGGACTGGACCGTGGAGGACACGCGACCGACCGTAGGGCAGGCGCAGCAAGAGGCCGCCAGGAATGCGCAGAGCGACAGCGAGATGCGCGCGGTGGGCTGCATGGAAGCCCCATTCAAGGCTCGCCACAGCAGCGGCGCGTCGAGCGTGGTGATTGTCGCGCTGCCCTTCGACTGCTTCGGGCAACATTACACAGACGCCGACCTTCCCGCGTTTGCTTCAAACATGGCGGAGAGCCTGAAGAAGGGCTGGAAGATCAGCGATCCGGCTTTTGGCACCTATTCGCTCGGCGGACACACCTTGTGGATCGAACGGGCATCGGCCAGCCTGCTGGAGCACCCTGATGGCAGGAAGACGCTGGAACTTGTGTGCTCCATGCTGAAGAACGGCGCCGTATGCTGGATGGGCTTTGTGGCGAACGAGGCGGACCTGAAAACATTTGAGCAAGGTGCGGTTTCGCTGGATGGAGAAACGAGTCCGGCGCTTGTTCCAGCGAGTGCCTTCGCGAAGAAGCCCTAGCGCGCGAAAGTCGACTTACTCCGCTGGCATTTGTTCCAATTCCTCAACTGGCTGACCGGGTTTCGCCTTGACCTGCGCCGTTGTCATGAGGAAGACAGCCACGATGATTCCTGCCATGCCGACGAATTCTGCAGGAGCGGGGCGCTCGTGCAGCAGCAGGATGCCGAGCAGGACAGCGATCACGGGATTGACGTAGGTGTAGGACGTGACCTTGGCCACGGGTACATGTTCCAGCAGATAAATAAAAGCGGTATAGCCGATGAGCGATCCGCCGGTGATGAGCCAGGCCAGCGAGCCGACCGATTCGGCGTTGAGGTGGAAGTTAGGCCATTCGCCGAGGGCCGTGCCGAGGATGAGAGAGATGACGCCGGCAATGAGCATCTGCCAGGCCGCGGCGACGAAGATATTGACCGGCAGCCGCGCATGACGGGAGATGATGCTGCCGACCGCCCAGGCGAGCGGTCCCACAAGCAAGGCGACAATGGCCCACAACATCATGCGGCTGCCGCCGAGACCATCGTGCAGCGAGGGCCACAGCAAGACGCCGAGACCGGCAAAGCCAAGCAGCAGACCGAGCCATCCGCGGAGAGGGAGCGGCTCTCCGTGGGGAAGAAACAGCTCGATGATGGCGACGTACAACGGCATGATGGCGTAGACGAGCGACGACAGCCCGCTGGGCACAGTGACCTCGGCGTAGATGAGAAGAACGTTGCTGACGCCGAGCAGCAGGAAGCCCACGAGGCCCATGATGAACATGGCGCGCGCGGGCCAGATAAGGCGCAGGCCGCGCCAGCGGCACCATGCGAGAAGAATGATGCCGGCGATGGGGAAGCGCGTTCCAGCGAGCAGAAGTGCAGGCATGTGCGCGGCGCCAATGCGGATGGCCGTGTAGGTGGATCCCCAGAAGAAGTAGACGCACAGGAAAGCGAGCACGACGGTGGTGGCGGTGGCGGCCTTGTTGCCGGAACGGGCTGGGGTCGAGCTCATGACGTATCTACTATCGTATTCTGCGCGGGCGCGAATTGGCAGACTGCCGGCAGAAACAGGCGCTGACCGCGATGAATCTTCAGGGGCGTGAGGCGAAGGGAAACGGTGCGGCGGTTTCGAGGAAGAGAGCTGGAGGCCGTCAAGCAAAAAAAGGCCGGCCGACAGGGTTCCTTTCCCGGGGCCGGCAAAATTATTGCGGGCTTGATGCAGACAGCGCGACGACTGCAGATGTGAGCTTAGATGGCTTTTTCCTCCAGGCGCATGCTGGCAATTTCCGACGTGCGATGCGCAGCCCTTTCGAGGTTCTGCGCCATCTCCTGCGTGGCCAGATGCTGCTCTTCGGCGGCTGCGGCCATCTGATGCGAAAGGCCGGACAACTCCTCAGTGTGGATGGTGATGGCGTCAATGGCGGTGATGGCCGTGCCGATGTCCGCCCCGATGGCAGCGACCTTGGCTTGAATTTCGGCTGTGGCGGCGGCAGTTTGGCCGGCGAGTTTGCGCACTTCGCTGGCCACCACGCTGAAGCCTTTGCCATGCGAACCTGCGCGGGCGGCCTCGATGTTGGCGTTCAACGCCAGCACGCTGGTTTGCGTGGCGATGGAGGCGATGAGGTCGGCCACCTTGGCGACGCCGCTGCTTGAAGCCTTGAGGCTGAGGATTGACGACTTGCTTTGGGCACCGGCGCCGCGGGACTTCTCTGCCGCCTGGGCGACGCTCATCGCGTTGCGGGCAATCTCTGCAATGCTGGATTCGATTTCGTGCGTTGCCGTGGCCACCATCTGCAGGTTGCCGTCAAGATGCTCGATGTCGGAGCGCTGCGCTTCCTGCGCGTGCCTGAGGGCATCAATCGCCTGCTGGGTGCTGACGCCCCACATGACAACCGCGCCGATGAATTCTCCGGCCTCAGTGATCATTGGCTCGACTTTTAGATCGAGCTTGACGGGGCCAAGCGAGATTTCGGCCCTGTGGGGGAGTTGATGGTGACCGTGATGATGCTTGTTGCCCAGAATTTTGTCGATGGTCTCAGGTGACTTGTGGAAGATGTGAATCGACTTGCCGACGATTTGATCCACGGGAACGGGGAGATGTTGCTGCAGTGACCGGAGCGTCTTGAGCGATGCGCGATTGAGGTAGCGGAGAATCAATTCGCGGTCGCAAAACATGGCATTGCAGGGCAGAGCATCGAGCGCGTACCGGAAGCTGCGATCGACTCCTGGCTGATGATCTGTTTCGGCCGTCTGCTCAAGAATCGTTGGCATGGGTGACGCCTCTTCGCTGCGCCGGGAAAACAGACCTCCCAAAACACCGTGGGACATTGCGTAACGCTCCTTTTGCACTACTGCCTAGTTTCGGCCCCCGGGAGCGCATGAAGCGGTTTTTCATGGTGTGGAAATGCGATGGCTTTCCGGAACTGAGACCGCGGGTCAGAATGGGAATTGGGGAGCACGCGCCTTGCTGGAGGTTGGCGATGTCGAGCCTTCGGCTGACGCAGCTTGAGAGCCGATTTGCATGAAGGGCTCGCGCGCGGCGAGAATGGTTGGCGATGGAATGGCTGCAACAAATGTGGGTCTCAGGGTTGGAGCGGGGAATGGCCGGCCTGGGCTGGGTGGCGCGCCGGAGAGGCGGGGCGCCTGCATTGCCCGAGCACCTGGCGACTGGAATCGAAGGCGAGAATGCCGCGTATTTCCACCTGCGCCGCAAGGGCTACACGGTGGTGGCGCGACGCTGGTCGCCTGGGCACCAGCCCGGCGACATTGATTTGATTGCGTGGCAGGGAAAGCTGCTGTGCATTGTGGAAGTGAAGACTCGGACCGCGCACGACGCTACGGCCGCGGAGGTGGCGGTGGACAACCACAAGCGCACCATGCTGCGGCGGCTGGCACGGCAATACGTGCGGCAGCTTCCACAACAGGAGGCGCCACAAGTTCGCTTTGACGTCGTCAGCGTGTATCTTTTGCCGGGACAGAAAAAGGAGTTCCAGCACTTTGAAGGGGCGTTTGGCTGGAACGAGCGAGAGCGCGACTGGGAGTAGCGGGGAGGAAGCGATGAAGCATGTGATTGCATTTCTTCAGACGAAGAATCCGGAGGCGGCGATTCCGTTCTATCGCGATACGATGGGCTTCAAGTACCTTCGCGACGACGGGTTTGCGCTGGTGTTCGATATGGACGGCGTCATGCTGCGGATTGGAAAAGCCAAGGAGTTTACGCCTGCGCCGGGGACCGTGCTGGGCTGGGAAGTTGACGACATTGCCGCGAGCGTGGATGAGATGGTGGGGAAGGGCGTGACGTTTGAGCGCTACTCGTTCATGCAGCAGGATGAGCGGGGGATCCAGACGTTTCCGGGTGGCGACCAGGTGGCGTGGTTCAAGGACCCGGATGGGAACGTGCTGGGGGTTTCGCATCACGTGAAGTGAAGCAGCTTTCAGCTTTTAGCTCCTAGCTTCTATTTTCCGGCTGCCCGCTGCTGGCTCTGAGCGAAATAACACCGCTAATCCCGAAGAACGCAGACTGCGCAGTTCAATGCTTGCAGGATCAAGCCCACCCTGGAGATGAACAAGCTAAAAGCTAGAAGCTAAGAGCTAGAAGCTCGTTCAGCCGTTGGCGTCTTCGTATTCTTCGTGCCAGGCCATCTGGATGGCTTCGAGTTTGGGCTCGTTCGATTTGGTTGGATCGTCGGCGAAGCCTTCGAGCTCGGTGACATATTTATGCAGGTCGGTAAAGCGGACGGAGAAGGGTTCGATGTCAGGAAACTTTTCCTGCAGTTGAATGCCGATCTCTTCGGCGTCAGTCCACATGATTTCTCGCGGCAT
This sequence comes from uncultured Acidobacteriaceae bacterium, assembly GCA_963820245.1. Lineage (GTDB taxonomy): Bacteria > Acidobacteriota > Terriglobia > Terriglobales > Acidobacteriaceae > Telmatobacter. The sequence continues at coordinate 476,746 of CAWFZC010000007.1, forward strand.
GGTTTGGTCCTTGGTTCTCTTGGTTTGTCGGGGTTTGGTGCTTGTTTTCCCAGGTGCCCAAAGGCAAGGCACCTTGGGGCACCCGCCGATATTCCAGTTAAGAATTTCTGAAATACCACATCACGATTTTGAATTTACTTTCCTTCGGCCAAGGCGAGCGGCTTGCCTTCGGAAGTGTAGTTCCGGTTCCACTTGGGAATCTCGACGACGTAGTTGCCGGGTTTGGTGATGACGGCCTGGCAGCCGAGGCGCGAGTCCAACTGCTGATCGGCGGCCATGTCCATGCGGTCGATCTCATCGTCATCGGCGGGGCTGATGCCGTCCTGGTCCTTGATCCACAGGTGGCAGGTGGTGCAGGCGCAGACGCCGCCACAGGCGTGATCGAGAAAGATGCCGAAGTTTTCGGCCACGTCGAGGAACGACATCGGCTTGCCGTGATGGTCGTAGGGCATGGTGCCGAACTCGAATTCAACCGTCTTGCCTTCGGGCATAAAGGTGACGCGGACGAGTTTCTCGGGGGGAATGGTCTTTGCAGCTTCTTCGCTCATGGTTTGAAGTCCTTTCCTGCGGTGTTGCCTCAGGGGCTAAAGCCCACAGATGTTTTTGTCTGACTTAATGTACGGACTAAAGTCCGTACCCTTCATCATCGGACTTAACATACGGACTAAAGTCCGTACCCTTCAGTCCGTACTCTTCATCACCCGGATCATTTGAATTCGGCCGGGGCCATGGCGTGGGGAGCGGTGACGGCTTCTTCGAGTTGCTCGCCGGCGGCGGTCATGGTTTTTCCGCGAAGCGCGGTGGATACGGCCGCATCCATCATCAGTTCGGCGAGGCGGCCGGTTGCCTTGTCGAGCGAGAGCGTGGCTTCGCGAATAGCGGACATGTCATTGCCTGCGTTCACTGAGGCGAGGTGCGTGATGGCGGACTGAATGGCGGACAGCTCTTCGCCAGTGAGATGCTGCCATGCGGGGCTCGATCGAGCGCCCTCAACTTTGGCGAGGATGGACTCGGCCTCGATGCGCGCTTCGATGAGGAGGCGCTTGGCGAAGTCTTCTTCGGCGTGATCGAAGGAGTCGAGGATCATGGTCTCGACCTGCTCGTCGGTCAATCCGTAGGTGGGCTTTACTTCAATTTCAGCAGCGAGGCCGCTGCGCTGCTCGCGCGCGGAGACTTGCAGAATTCCATCGGCATCGATGAGGAAGCGCACCTCAATGCGGGGCAGGCCCGCCGTCATCGGAGGGATGCCCTTGAGATCGAAGCGGGCCAGGGAACGGCAGTCGGCTGCAAGTTCGCGCTCGCCCTGCACGACATGGATGGCGACGTTGGTCTGGCCGTCGACACCGGTGGTGAAGTGCTCGGTGGCTGATGCGGGAATCGTCGAATTGCGCTGGATGATGCGCGCCACTGTGCCGCCGAGAGCCTCAATGCCAAGCGAAAGCGGCGTGACGTCGAGCAACAACATTTCTTCAGTGGACTTGGAGGCGCCGGCAAGAATGTCGGCCTGCACGGCTGCGCCGAGGGCCACGACTTCGTCGGGATTGAGCTCCGTGTGTGGCTTTTTGCCACGCGCACCAAGGCGGAAAAGATCGTCGACGAGGGCGCGCACCGCGGGGATGCGCGTAGAGCCGCCGACGAGAACCACTTCATCCACCTGGTCGGCGGTGATGCCGGCGTCCGTGAGGGCCTGCTTGCAGGGAGCAGCGGTGCGGGCAAGTACGGGTTCGATGAGGAGTTCGAAGACGCCGCGGGGAATTTCGCGCTGATAGCGGTCGCCGTTGGGCAGCTCAATGTCGAAGCTTGCGGATTGCTCTGAGGACAGACGGATCTTGGCTTCGATGGCGGCCTTGCGCAGGGCCTGCACCGCGCCTGGATGCAGGCGGAGATCGACGCCGTGCTCGGCGTAAATTTCGTCGAGGGCGATGGTGAGCAGCAGGTTGTCAATGTCATCGCCGCCAAGGTGGGTGTCGCCGTTGGTGGACTGTACTTCAAAAATGCCATCGCGAAGCTTGAGGATGGAGATGTCGAACGTGCCTCCGCCGAAATCGTAGACGGCGATGGTGCCCACGTTGGCTCGGTCGAGGCCGTAGGCTAGCGCCGCAGCCGTGGGCTCGTTGACGAGGCGCAGGACTTCAAGGCCGGCCATGCGGCCCGCATCCTTGGTGGCCTGGCGCTGCGCGTCGTTGAAGTAGGCGGGGACTGTGATGACGGCCTGCGTGACTGGCGCGCCGAAGAAACGCTCCGCATTACGCTTGAGCTGGCGAAGAACATAGGCGGAAATTTCCGGCGGGGTGAAGCGGAGTTCGCCAAGCTGAATGCGCGGTACCTCGCCTGCTTCGACATCGTCGGCGAGGCGGAAGGGAAAGAGCCTGAGCTCGTCCTGAATTTCTTCAAGGCCGCGGCCCATGAGGCGCTTGACGGAGTAGATGACGCGCTCCGGAGACTCAATTAGAGTCTTGCGCGCACTGTTGCCGACGGTGACGGTGGGCCGGCCGCCATCCGCAGGAATAGGGTCGAGGGCCACGACCGAGGGCACAAGATTGGAGCCGTCTACACCGGGGATCACCACCGGCGCATCGCCCTGCATATATGCGACGAGGGAATTTGTGGTTCCCAGATCAATTCCAACAACGCGGCCAGATTGGTTCGATTCCGCCATGCTATTTATTCAGGCTCCTTTTGTACTAGCCAGGTTAAGTCTTCGAACGAACTTTCTATTCCGCCAAGGAATGGAACGTTTTGACAAAGGCGGCGAGTTAGCTCCGCTTCGCGGAATGGCAAGTTCGCAAGTTGGCGGGTTTGACTCGCTTATTTGCGAATTGCTCATGGCTAGCCTGCTCCTAAAACTTCGTTCACGTCGCGGACGAGGTTGCTCAGATAGCGGCGCCTGTCGAGCAGAGCGACCATTGTTTTTTCAGCGGTCTTGCGGGTAGAGGCGTCGCCGTTGTCCCACAACTGCCACTGCTTGCGGAGATCCTGGTCGACTTCTTGCTCGAGGCCGTCGAACTTGCGCTTTGCCTGTTCGAGGCTGGATTGCAGTGCGGGATCTTCCTCGCCCATCTTGCGGGCCATGCGCATTTCCTCGAGCTGCATGTTGAGCTCGAAGACCTCCTCGAGCAGATCTGCGGGAACCCGCGATGGATCTTTTCTGTCTTTGCCATTCGCCGCGGCGAACTCTTCGCCGATCTCGGCGCCATTGAGCTTGAGCAAGTACTCGGTGCGGCGCAGGGGATCTTTCAGGGTGCGATAGGCGTCGTTGAGCAGCGCCGTGTCAGCGAGGCTCCATTGGCGCTCGTTTTCGCCGGAGCGTGCAAAGCGATCTGGATGCACCCTGCGGCTGAGGCGATGGAACTCATGCTCGAGGGCGGCGAGATCAAGGTCAAGCCGCTCTTCGAGACCGAAGACTGAGAAATAATCGCCGCCGGGAGGGGGTTGAATCTTGCTGCAGTGCGGGCAGAACAGAGTAACGTCGTTGTGCGCCACAGAGCAGGACCAGCACGCGACCGGAACGGCAGAATCGATGACTTTCAACATGATGGAGCTCCAGCTTGCGGTCTTACGACGAGAAGGACGAACCGCAGCCGCAGGAGCGCGAGGAGTTCGGATTGATGAAATTGAATCCCTGCCGCATCAGCGTCTCCTCGTAGTCCAGCGTCATGCCGTGCAGATAGAGAAACGACTTGGGATCGACAAAGACACGGACGCCGTCGAACTCGTAAATGCGATCGCGTTCGCGGGGCTGTGTATCGAACTTGATGGAGTAGGAGAGTCCAGAGCAGCCGCCCCCCATGACGCCGAGGCGCAGTCCGCCCTCTTCAGGCGAAACGCCTTCCTTGGCCATGGCAATGCGGATGCGCTTGATCGCACGTTCCGTTACCTGCAGGCCCTGGCCTGTGGCCGCGCCAGCCGCGGCTACAGGCTTGGCGTCTTGCGGCGGAGGCGCCGCGAATGCACCTTCGGCCGGCTTCGATTCTATTGAGACTATGTTGGCCATGCTTGCCTTCTACTTTCAGTTCCCCTGACTCAAGAGGGCCGTGACTCGCGCCGCGGCCCCCGGTGCAGGAAAGGGGAAGCCTCTTAGTGCGCTGCGGCGGCGGTATCTGCCGTTTCTGCAACGCCATTCTTTTTCTTCCAGTCGCCAATGGCCGCGCGAATCGCGTCTTCGGCGAGCACCGAGCAATGAATCTTGACCGGCGGGAGGGACAGTTCCTTCACGATGTCGGTGTTCTTGATCGCGAGCGCATCCTCGACGGTGCGGCCCTTGATCCATTCCGTGGCCAGCGACGAGCTGGCAATGGCCGAGCCGCAGCCAAAGGTCTTGAACTTGGCTTCTTCAATGACCTGCGTCTCGGGGTTGACACGAATTTGCAGGCGCATGACGTCGCCGCACTCGGGAGCGCCCACCAGGCCCGTGCCCACTTCGGTGGAGCTCTTGTCGAGTTGGCCCACGTTGCGCGGGTTGTTGTAGTGGTCGATTACCTTGTCGCTGTATGCCATTTTCCTAACTCCTCCCGCGGGGAAGCCGCGCTTACTCTTGTTAGATTCGGCAGGCTTGCTTGCCGATGCCTTGAAATTCGCTTTCGCGCCTAGTGCGCCGCCCATTGGATTTTGGTGAGGTCAATGCCTTCCTGCACCATTTCGTAGAGTGGTGAAAGCTGGCGCAGATGCTTGACGATGTCGATGACCTTGTCGGCCACGTAATCGACTTCAGCCTGGGTGTTGAAACGGCCGAGACCGAAACGAATGGAACTGTGCGCAACATCGTCGCCGAGGCCCAGGGCCTTGAGGACGTAGGACGGTTCGAGCGTAGCCGAGGTGCAGGCCGAACCGCTGGAAACCGCGACGTCGTTGATGCCCATGAGCAGCGATTCGCCTTCGACGTAGACAAAGCTCATGTTGAGGTTGCCGGGAAGGCGATGCTCCCATGAACCGTTGACCTGAACGTAGTCGAGTGCGGACTCGAGCTTGGCCTTGAGGCGATCGCGGAGGCCGCGCGAGATAGGCGGCTTCGGTGTCCATCTCTTCGCGGGCGATTTCGCAGGCCTTGCCGAGACCGACGATGCCGGGTACATTCAACGTGCCTGAGCGCATGCCGCGCTCGTGGCCGCCGCCGTCGATCTGCGCGGCAATCTGCACGCGCGGATTGCGACGGCGAACATAGAGAGCGCCCACACCCTTGGGGCCGTAGATCTTGTGGCCGGAGAGCGACAGCACATCGATGTTGTCGGCGATCACGTTGACGGGAACCTTGCCCACCGCCTGCACTGCATCGGTGTGGAAGATGACGCCCTTCTCATGGCAGAGCTTGCCGATTTCGCGGATGGGCTGCAGGACACCGATTTCGTTGTTGGCGGCCATGATGGAGACGAGGATGGTCTTGTCATCCATGGCGCGCTTCAGGTCTTCGATGTCGATGAGGCCATCGGCCTTCACGGGCAGATAGGTGACGCGGTAGCCGTACTTCTCAAGGCGCTTGCAGGTGTCGAGCACAGCCTTGTGCTCAGTGACCTGGGTGATGATGTGGTTGCCGCGCTCGCGGTACATTTCCGCGATGCCCTTGATGGCGAGGTTGTTGCTTTCTGTCGCGCCCGACGTGAAGATGATCTCCTTCGGCGGTGGCGCCGATGAGCTTGGCAATCTGTTCGCGGGCCAGTTCGACGGCCTGCTCGGCCTCCCAACCAAAGGAGTGGTTGCGGCTGGCTGCGTTGCCGAACTTGTCGGTGAAGTAGGGCATCATCGCTTCCAGAACTCGCGGATCGAGGGGGCTGGTGGCGTGATTATCCATATATATGGGCAGCTTGACGCCCGCGGGAACTTCGATATTGCTGGTGACTGTGCTCATCTTCTGATCTCCATCCTCAATCTGATGCTTTTGTCCGCTCTTGGCGGAGGGGGAACTGGTTACAACGTCAATGCAACCAGGGTTTTAGCTTCACGGGCCTTGGCTGCGGACTGGTCATTCTCAGCCAGGTCTTGAATACTGATGCTCTTGAGCACCCCGGCGATGGTTTCGTTTACGCGCGCCAGCGGCTCCTTGATGGTGCAACTGGGGGTTAAATCGCACGATTTGGAGCCTTTGGTGCAGGAAGTGATGAAAAACGGCCCATCGATGGCAAGAATGACCTCGTAGGCCGAAATTTCGCGGGCATCCCGGGCCAGCGCATATCCGCCATTCATGCCGGCGTGGGAGCGAAGAAGCCGTGCTTGGTCAAAGTTTGCAGGATCTTGGCGAGCAACTGGGCCGGAATGCCGTACGCGTCAGCGACATCTTTGGCGCTGAGCGCGGTGGTCTCAGGGTGCTCGGCAAGGTACTTGAGCGCCATCAACCCGTAATCGGCCTTCTTTGTCAGCTTAAGCATTGAATATCCGACTTCTTCGGTCCGTATTCAGTATAGGACCGAATATGTCGGCATTTCAAGGGCACCGGGCGGGAAGAGGCCCCGAAGATGGAAAAAAAATGGTAATCGCCGAAGATTCAACAAAAATCCGTTTTAATTTGCGAAAAAGATCGCTACAATCTGCGGGAAAGAGCACCTACTCCAACTGAACCCAAGGACGATGGCAACCGCCTGCAAACATCCCAAAGTGCGCATTGTCTCCCGACACGAGGACGCTGAATTTGTCGAGTGCCTGGAGTGTGGCGAGGTTTTTGATTCCGAAGAATTCCGCGACATGGAAATCGAAGAAACCGCCGATACCGAGGACGTTTCCGACGATGGCTAGCGCAGGTTGCTGGATTCTACTTTGATGCCGAGCCGTTCGCTCCCGTAGCGTTGCTGCGGTGCGAGGCGATCCATGCGTAGTGCAGCCCTGAGATGACGGTGAGAGCGATCGTGGCTGCGAGGGCCAACTCGCGCAGATCCCACACCCAGACTGCATTGGTAAGCTGGTGCAAGATGACCGCGGCGACCGCGCACACCTGGGCAATGGTGTTGGCTTTTCCAAAGACGCTTGGCTTGAATTCGCGGCGGCCCACGGCCGCGTAGAGCAAAGCCGCGACCAGCAGGATGGCGACATCCCTGCCGAAGACCAGCACGGTGACCGTGGTGGGCATGAGCCCCTCATGGAGCAGCACCAGAAACATGGTGCTCAGCAGCAGCTTGTCCGCAACCGGGTCGAGATACTGGCCGAGAACCGTACGCTGGTGGAGAACACGCGCGAGGGTTCCATCGAGGGCGTCGGTCAGTCCCGCGGCGACAAAAAGCGCAAAGCTGAGCTGGAAGTTTTTTTCGAGGAGTGCCGCGACCAGAAATGGAGCGAGGCAGATGCGTATCAACGTGAGCAGGTTAGGCACGGTGCGAAGCGGATTCAGTCGGATGCTCGATTCGTCGGCCATGGCAGGTTGAACAAGGGCAACAGTACAGAGTGAAAGAAACCCAGGCCGGCCGTGTGGACCGTTCAGGCGCATTGGGACGCGGCAGACTTGCGTTGAAGGCAGGGCTGCGGGTAATCCCAAAGAGCGTTTGGGTACATTGCAAACCAGGGAGATTCAATCGCTCGTCAACGATGGTACAGCATGGCGCACGGGCGGGGCAGCAGAGGAGTTTCACGGTTGGGACCGTTGCTGCTAAACTACTGAATGTTGCACCGCAGGCGCGTAGCTCAGTTGGTTAGAGCGCTTCCTTGACACGGAAGAGGTCGCTGGTTCGAATCCAGTCGTGCCTACCATATTTATCAATAACTTATAGCCTCAAAGCGATCCAGAAACCAGCCTCTTCTCTCTCCTACGGATTGAATTCAATTGTGGCCTGAATACGGCGGTAAGACTGCGTGACCTTGCTGGCCGGGGCAAAGGTAAGGTCCAACAAGCCATCGTCGCCGGCTTTTACCGTGACGCCTTCTGCGCTTGCGACTTTCCACGAGGTCTTGAGCGACAGATGGGAAGCGCGGTCTCCGGGTACGTCCGCAACAACGGTCATCGCATTCGCCTTCAGTTGAACATCAACAATGCGCACGCCCACGCTCCGGTCACCGAGACGCGGTTCAGGTTGATCGGGAATCACAGATACACCCCCCTCGAAACCGAGGCGCAGTTCGCTTTCCCCCTGGGGGATCGTCGCCTCAACGCGTGCGTTTGTTTGCTGCGGATGGGTTTCGAGGGCGGCTTCCACTGCATGGTGGTTGAGCTCAGTGCTTAGAAGGACCGCGCCCAGTGGAAGATCAGGAGCGAATTCAAGCTTGAAGGGCTCGACGGGATTGTTGATGGTGAGCGAGAAACCGTCCGGGTCACGATGCAGCGCAAAGGAGAGCGAGGCACCAGAGAGCTTGATATGAGAAACCGAAAGATCGTTCCACGTAGCCGGTAGACGGGGAGCAAACCGAATGCGATGGCTGGCCGAGTCGACCGACAAACCAAGCAGCCCATGAACGCTTGCCTCGAGAAATCCCGCAGACGACCAGGTTTGCTCAGGTACGGACTCGATCTGCGGCCGATAGAAGCTGCCGGACAGCACTTCAGGCATATGCCCGAGCGAGCCCAGCCGGGACGACGGAAGAAGCGAACTCCACAAGGCCAGCGCCGTTACCGGACGATGGTTTGCAAAGAACGCATCGGCCAGCTGAGCCGTGTGGACGGGCCAGACACTTCCCTGCGCATACGATTCGGGGTTGAACGCATCGGATCCTTCGCCAATTCCGCGTGTACCCCAATCCGTTTGAAAGTTGGCAGAGGCAATCTGATCGAGAAGACTGTCAATTTGCTGCCCGCTGAATAACTGCTGAGTCATTGCTTCAGGCGGGCCGCTGCGGCGCTCCGTCATCGGCTCGCCTTTAACATTGTGGCCGCTGATCCAGAATGAGTTCGCCTCGCTCCAATAGTGCAACGGGGTTGCCGCTCGTGCGCGCTCGGCGGCCTGCGATGCCTGATCGACAGATTCGGTGTGGCCTGTGAGTTGGGCAAGCTGAGCAAAGGATGATGCGGCGCTAACCCAACTGGAGGAGAGGCCGAGGTCATCGGCCATCCGGTCTTGCTCATTGCCGCCTTCCTTGTCCGATGGAATTCGCGGCAAGTTTGTTGCAGGGTCGATGACAGATAAACAGTACCGGTATGCGGCTTCAATCGCAGGCCAGTTTTCTTTGGCGAAGGCGATATCTCCGGTTGAGGTGACGTAGCGGGCTACCGTGCCGAGAAACTGAAATGTGATGTCTACGTGCACAAACATGTACGGATATTTGTTTGCCCAGTCGATGAGGCCTGCGCTCTGCGAAAGCTCATGCCAGATCATTCCCGTCTTCCTGTCCTGATAGCGAAGAATGAACTTCAACTCATCACGAGCGTGTTCGCGATCACCATCCGCAATGGCGGCATCGGCAGTTGTCAGGCCATCGCCTGCGAAGAACCAGTCGTATTGCGGACGTCGAGCCCCGCGGTTGGGGCCGTAACCCGCAACGTAGCCGCAGCCAAGATCGGGGTTGCAGGCCCACGCCTGATCGAGCGCAAACTCGGCCCACGCAATGGCCTGGTTGACGCGCTTGTCCGGCGTTTCCACTTGCAGGAGGCTGTTTTCGACCTCTTGATCGTGGGCAGCGAACTCCGATTGAAGCGCATCTCCGTCGCGAGCGAGCTTTTGAAACAACAGTCCGGCATCCGTGGCGTGGGGCGGGTTGAGCGCCAGCAACACCCGGGCGCTCCCAGAGGCGCCGGCGCGCAAGGTGAAGCCGATCCCCGACTCTGCTGCGTCATGGGACGCGCGATTGTCCGCGTCATCGTGGGCCACAATATCGGGCGAACCCACCACCGCGGTATAAGCCGTGATCCTGCTCTGAGAGCACGTAGGCTGAGAGGGAGGGATTCCAGGAGAGTCCCTGCCCTCCCACTGAGCCGGGCCACATGAGGTTGAGCACCGGCATGGCGTAGACCTCAATGTCGACTTGTCTCGCGCCTTCGACCGAATAGGTAATGATGCCGCCGGGCTCGTTGAGCGGCACGAAGATCTTTTCTCGGACGATGAAATCCGGGCCAAGATAAACGCGCGTCACGGAGTCGGGGCTGCAGATGATGCGGCTGAGAATGTCCCTTCCGCTGATTGCCGTGGTGGCGCCGGCCGGCCGAAAGTCTACCCGGTAGTCGCTGAGAATCTGAAATGGATAAGCCCAGACGTCGAGCCCCTGGGAGGCGTATCCATCGATGACCGCACGGCGGCCATGCGCGGCAATAAAGCGCTGCGGCCCAACCGCCTCCGTATCGAGCGGAGAGCCGCTGTGCGAACTGAGCATCTGGACCGCCGCCTTGTGCGTGCACGCGAGGCGCGGGGACTGCAAGACTGCAGGCCGCGGCCAGCAAAACGCTCAACTTGACCGTGTTCACTGGCCGCAGGAACATTAAGGCCTTCTGCTTGCGTACTGGTTGGGTGCACCGGGGGTGGGCAGCGTGGAGGTGACCGAAGCCCCGGACGCATGCGCCTGCGCCAATGGAGCCGCGAGGGTAATGCCGGTGCCTGAGACCTCGACGCCGGCCGCGTGGGCAAGAGTGAGCGGCCCATTGACCGTGATTGCAGCGCCGCCCCTGAAGTTGGTGGAGGCGACGACTGCCGTCTCGTGATTCGCGCCATCGTCGATGTCGATGGTCTGGCCGGCTGAAAAGCCCATGAGGCCGCCGACAGGAATGACCGTGGCGCCGGCAGCGGTGGCGCCGGAAGTCATACTGGCGCCGGACGTGCCGACCGTCGCGATGACGGCCGTTTCCTGGCCTGCGCCGGAATCGACCTTGATGGTTTCTCCAGCGGCAAAGTCGGCAACGCTGCCGACTTTGATGTTGGTTGCGCCGGGTGCTGAAGCTGCCATCAGGTTGGTGGCGGGCTGCACTTGGAAATCGTTGCAATTGCTGCTGGTGTCAGCACCGTCGGGGTAGCGGCCGGCACTGCGATTGTTGACGTCAGGAATGACTGTCTGGGGTCCGAACATTCTGGCTGCGCCCGGCGCTGGTGCAAAGCAGCCGCTCTGCGCTGCTCCCGAGACGGCCTGGTAGCCCTGGCCTGCCCATGGATCGACGAGGCCGCCGTAGTTGAGGCTGTCGACCGCCAGACCGGCAGCGTCGCGCAGCACCATGCTGCCTGCGGTCAGCGTAGGGGGCGTTGGCGTGAAGCTGCTGGCGCTGAGAGAGGTGAGCACGGGTCCGCCGAACCACTGATTAGGCGCCGAGGTTCCCTGGTAGCCAGCGGTCGAAACGGCTGAGTCGCTGACCACCGCGTTGAGGTCGTGGCTGGCGGTCAGCGCACTGTCGAGGGTGATGCCGGTGCCCAGTGGCTGGACGGGCTCGTTGCTGGAATGCGCGAAGGCCGTGGCCGGCTTGAAGCTAATTCCGGTTCCGCGATCGCCGAAGGGGAGGTTGGATGCATGGTTGAACTTGAGCGGCGCGGCCAGGTCGATTCCCGTTCCCGGAGCGACGACCAGCTCAGTGCCGATGTGCTCCTGCTGGAGAGCCGGCGTGAAATCAATGCCGGTTCCCATGGGGCCTCCGGTACCGACGGCCGTGATGGTGGCCTGCTCGTGGTTGGCCGGAGTGCCGATCACCAGCTTGTCGCCCACGGCGAAACCGTTCACGCTGCGGACCCTGATCTTGGTGGCGCCAACGCCGGCATTCGCTGTGAGATTGGTGCGGTTGGCCTGCGTTCCCACATGCTTGATCGTCACCGTCTCAATGCCATGGCCAAGGCTGTCGATGTCGAGACGGATCTTGTCGCCCACTGAGAGATTGGCGACGGAGGTGACCTGAAGGTTGGTGGAGCCTGCGGGCGCATCCGCTCCCAGGAAGGCTTGTGTGCCCGGCTTGCCGACCGCGGTGACGGTGGCGACTTCGTAGCGTTCCACGGCTTTGGCAACTGTGGGGTAAGTTGCGCCGTAGCCGAGAGCAATCTTCTCGCCGACCACGAAACCAGAGGTGCTGGAGACAGGCACATTCGTGGAGCCGACGGGAATGGTGATGACCGGACCCTCGGGGACAGGTTGCCAGAGTGTTGTAGGGCTGCCGGCTGCCGTTCCCAGCTTTGCGATTTTGCGGGTCTCCGCGGCGGAGCCGGTATCGATCGTGACCGTATCGCCAACCGACATGCCTGTCGTGCTCCTCACGCTGAGGGTGGTGTCGCCCTTGTGCGCGGGAACAGCCAGCCCGGAGTTGGAGAGGCCGAGCAGGTAAAAGCCTTGCGCCGCGAGCTTGGTCCCGGCCGGTATCTTGACCGCCGAGGCAATGGCCTGCTGGGTGGGATGCTCGGTGAGGGTCCAGTTGGAGATGTCGACGTCTTTTGCGCCCGCGTTGTAGAGCTCGATGAACGAGTTGGTCGGATTTGAAGAGCCGGAGCTGACGCGATATTCGTTGATTTTGATGAGGCTGACGTTCCTTACTTTTTCCGCCGCGGACTCCGCATGCGCTTTGCCGTTGGGGCCGTTCCACGAGAGGTTGGCGACCAGGTCACCGTTGAAGGCCGCCGGTCCCGAGGTCACCTTGAAATCGGCGCTCACGCTCGCTCCCGGCGCGACCGGATCGGCGAAGGTCTTCGATTTGCTGGTGCTTCCCGATACGACGGCGGACCACTGCGGGCTGGGCGCGGAAAGGCTCAACTTGACGCCCGTTGCAGGCGACTCCGTTGAGTTTGTGAACGTGACGGTGACGTCCTGCGAGGAGCCCGGCGAGAATGTCTGAAGTCCCGGCGGAGCGGCCGCTGCCGACGCAGGCGCGAGGCTGAGGTGCGCCACGCCGTAGTGAGCGGCCACGACGTTGGCCTGAATCAGCTGGTCAGTGGCATCGGTGGGGAAAGTGTTTGCCGCCGTCATGGCGCCTTCATAGAATGTGCCCTGCGACTGGTTGCTGTTGTCGCCGCCGTTGCCCAGCAGGATGGCGCCTTGTTTGCGCATCGGGTCGTAGGTTGCGTTCACGCGCGGTCCATCAAACATGACTGAGAGCGCGCCATTCTGCGCGTCACCGCCCATCGACGTCCAGTGGTGCGGTTCGCCCTTGGCCATGGCAGTGACAAATCGCCATGTGATGGTGGGCAGTTGGTCGCAGGGCTTGGAGCCATCCGTGTTCACGCAGCCGACAAGATTGTTCTCCTGGTCGGTCATAATCCACGGGCCCGGAGGAATGCCGTGGAACCAGGGAGTGGCGTTGCCGAAGTAGGCGGTTTCCATGGTGCCGTTGTCGTCGTCGCGGCTATCGATCTCGGCGTTGCCGTAATCGAAACAGCAGCCGGAGTTGAAGTGCAGGCCGTTGATAACCCAGTACTGTCCTTCCGCCTGATCATCCACGGCGGTGCCTTTGGCGTCGTTGTGGCGGAGACCCATGCCCGGCTCGATAAATACGCCGTAGGCCTTGTGGCCCATGATCGTGATCGGCGCCATGTCGGCAATCGGGATGTTGTTAAATCCGCCCATGGCGGGGCCGCTGAATCCGCCGCGGGGCGCCTGGGTCAGGTCGTTGTGCTTGGGAGATTGATCGTAGATGGTCGTGATCCAGCAGTAGGTGTTGGCGCAGAAGGCGTCCTGAGCGGCGGCATTGGCGTATCCGCCAGCGTCCGAGAGCACCGGGCTGCACGACACCGATATTCAGCTTGCTGCCGTCTGACTGCCGCATGACCTGGTAGAGCGGGCCATTGTAGGCAGCGTACATAGCGCGCGTGGTGCTGTGGGCGGCCGCGCAGGGGTCGCCGGCGGCGGCGTAAATGTCGCACGGACCTTTTGGCCTGACGGGTAAAGGTTTACCCGATCCGGTTTGCTGCGCCATCGTAACGGTGACGCCTACCAACGCAAGCGCCAGTGCGAACATGAGTGCAGAAGTGAACTTCCCTTTCATGGTTATCCAGTCTCCCTTGCCGGGTTTTTCAGGCAACTGGAATTCTCATGGTTGCAGGGGTCGAAATGCAAGCGAATCAATGCGGCCAATGCTTGTTCGCGCAGAAGCAACGTGAATTCAGATTTCCCGGCTCGGGGAGTAGATCGAGCACAGATCGGCGCGGGCCCCTGATCGGCCCGGGTTGCGTGAATTCCCGCACAAGAAATATGCCCTTTACTGTCTTCGAGTTGCGCGCGGCCCGCCTGCGCCGAGCGATCCGCGCCGCGCCAGAAGGCCACGTCCAATGAAAAGAGCGGCTGCCCTGGTGAAAGGCAGCCGCTCGAAATGAAACTAAACCAGCTGTAGGAGACAAAACAAGAATAGGAGTTTCAGTAATCGTTGTCTTGGCCCATTTGGGCGAGGGTAAGGTCAATCAAAGGGTGGAGGGCCAAAGCTCCGGCGACTGATGCAATCGGAGCCAACTCAGTGCGAGTTTTCATTCGGCGTGCTGTTCAGCTTGTTCCACTTTGCCGCGAGCTGCGGGTCCGCCAGGGCCTTGATGAAGACGCCGCCCACCACGCTGCGCGCCTGGAACCCGACCTGCTTTCCAGTCTTGGTGTCGTACCAATCGGAGAGCGGCACGCGGTCCGGTGTTTCATGGGTCCACTGATATGCGGGATCGATGAGCGCATCGAACTGTTTTTGATCCGAGGCGAGCGTCGCCGTCCAGACAGACCAGTCGAGCTTGGTGTAATCGGCGCGCACATCGAGCGGGAGTCCGTAGCGATTGATCTTTTTCATGTAATAGGCAAGCTCAGTCTCGCGCACGCTTGCGGGAAAGAGATTGAAGCCGAGAATCTGGTCCCACACCAGGTTGTATTTCTGGCTCCAGGTATTGGGGCTGTTGAAGGCAAGTTTATAGTGGTCGCCTTCGGCGGCCATGGTGACCCATTTCGCGGCCATGGATTTTGCAGTCGAGCTGTAGTCAGCGGCAACGTCTTCATGCTTGAGCTGATGTGCCAGGTCAGCATAGGCCGCGAGCCCTTCAATCGCCTTGATGGAGAGATTGGCATTGTGCGCAAGGTGGCCGGCAAAGTCGTCGGTACTCAACTGATTTTCAGGATCGAGGCCTTTGTCTTTGAGATACTCGGCCCACTTTGTGAGCTCCGGCCAGTAGCGCTCCGCAAGCTGGGCGCTGCCTTCAGCGCGCGACAATGCGTCGATGAGGATGAGCATGTTGCCGCTCTCCTCCACCGGCATCTGGTTCTCTTCAGTTTTTTCCCCGCCGCCGTACACCTGACCATTCGCCAATGGATACTGTCCGAGATCGTGAGGCGAGAACGGGAAACGCCAGCGAGCAAGCGACGAATACTCGAGGACAGGAACGAGTTGCGCTTCAAGCAGCCTGGGTTGAAGGAAGAGGAAGAACGGCGCCGATGGATAGATGACATCCACGGTGGAGATGCAACCGTTGGAGGAGTTCTCCTTGGGAAACATCATCGGAGTGCCGTCGAGATCGGCAGCAATTTTGTGCGCGGCAAGCGTCTGCCGATAGGCAAGAATGGCGATGGCCGCGTAGTGCTCTCCACCCACCTTGATCAAATCGTCGGTGAGTTGCTTGTCGTAGGCGGTGCCGCTCGCATCGAGCGCGGCATATTGTTCTTCGGCCTTGTCGAGCAGCTCCTCCACAGCCATATCGTTGCGCTGCCAGTAGGGGCGCAGGTCGCGCCGCAAATACTGAATCGCGTAGTCCTCGGTGTAAGCGACAAGAAGATGGCGCTTCACCGGTTCGGCGCTGACGGAGCCCAGGTCAAGCACCACGGCAAGATGCGGACACTGCCTGGCAGGAGCCTGCGGCATGGAGATGGAATCGCTTGCAGCGAGCTTTCCGCTCGCCGCAAAATCCGCTGCCGAGTGAGGCGCAATCACCATGGACGCATCTTCATCTTTAGGTACCGCGAGGTGGAAGTAGCCCCAGTCAATGCGGAGGTTGTCACCGGAGCGGTTGAGCAAATTCTGGTCGCGCGATCCGGCGGAGAGTACATTCAACTTTGCGGTCTGATTGCGGCTCATGACCACTTGCTGGCTGCGGTCATTGACAGCGATCACGGGATCGACGTCGAGCATGAGTGAAACCTGATGGGCAGCGCCGTCGTTCGAGCGCGCCGTCCACGAGAGATACGTGACGGGACGCGAGAGCACATCAATATCGTTCATCATCGCCGGCGTGAAGAAAGTGAGTTCCAGCGTGATGCCGCCCTGGCGAAACACATAGCGTGTGTGGGTGGGCGTGATGGAACTCGCTGTCTGCTCCATTGCCGGCATTGGATCGGGACGGCGGCCGGGTACACGGCCCATAAAGCGGAATGGCTTTCCATCGATGCGCGCAATGCCGTTGATGGGTTGGGCGGAGCCCGTCCAGTGCGTGGTTTCAGAATCCGTGAGGCGATCAGTGGTGGACCAGATGCTGAAGTAAGGATCGTGCACGATGAGCGGTGTTGCAGGCGGCCCATGCTGGGCGGGGACAAATGCTGCGCCAAGACAACCAAGAAAGAAAATGCGATGAACGATCGAACGGCCTTCATAAGAATCTCCTGTGTCATCCGGTTGACGGCGTGCAACCCGGAGGTACGCCGGCGCTGCTGCGGATTTGCCCCTCTCTCGCAACGCCGTATGCACTCGCGTCAACGCTTGGCAGGCTTGTTCGATCAGCGGATCGTGTTGGCCGGCGAGGTTAAGTTGATTCACAGCTTCCGCGATGCTGCGACATCAGGCTCTTTCCATCTCGCAATAGGCGGGAACGGAGTTGTACAGCCCGGTAATTTGTAACAGAATGAGCGCTGGTGTAGCAATTTTGCAATCATCGCTGATGAGACCTGGGTGGAAGCGGAAAAATTCCATGAGCGCTCACAACCATATATAGGAAGCGTCAACCTGCATGGAAGGATGCTTGGAGAGCGCGGGGTCTCACTTGAGCAAGACTTTGAGCAGGAGGCCTGCTCCGGAGAGGCCCAGCAGAATAAAAGAAACCCGCCTGAAATTTACATCGGAGATGCGGCGGTAGAGAGAGACGCCACCGAGGGTGCCGGGAAGAACGAAAGGCACAGTCACCGCAAGCAGGAGCCAGAATCGGTGGCCAAAAATCGCGGGATTGACATAAGCGTTCAGCGCCAGCGAAACCACTTGCAGCACGAGAATGTAGGGCTGCACAATCGAGCGGGTCATGCGCTTGGGAAGATTGCGAAAGCCTGTCCACACAACGACAGCCGCACCTGGAAATGCCGTAAATCCGCCAATGGTTCCACCGATGAAGCCGACCACGATGCCGCTGGCAGAGCCGCCCGCGCCTCTGACCAGGTTGCTCGGCCGCTTGAACAACGAGTACAGGGAATAGATGGTGAGGAGGCCGCCGAAAGCCAGCATCAGACGCGCCGCCGGCAAATGATTCAAGAGCCAAAGACCGATGGGCACGCCTGCCAGTCCGCCCACGATGTAAGGAGCGGGACCTCGTGGCCAGGCTTCGCGCCAGTTCTTCGGCATGTCTTCGCGGAGCTGGCTAACAGACATGAACTGGTTTGCGGTGGAGAGCGCCATCAGCAGCGGCACGCCCAGCTTGGGCTGAAGAAAGAGAAGGCAGGAAGAACCGATGGCCGAAAAGCCGAAGCCTGAGAGGCCGCTCATCAGTCCGGCGAGGCACAGAATTTCGATGATCGCGATCAGTTGCCAGAGCGGGAGCCCGATCACCGTGCCGGAATAAAGCTGATGAGAAGCGAACAGGAGAATGGCGGCAGCAAGGGCGATAACGGCAAGCCCGATAAACGCTTTGAGGCGTCCGCCGAAGTACTGCTTGTTAAGGCTGCCCTCGCCCTGCTGGCGCTGCTGCTCGGCAGTAACTGTCATGAGTTTCCCTTTAAAATTGAGTAAAAGTATCTCCTGGCCCATGAGCAGACACAACGCAATCAATAAGCCTGGAGTGAATTCATTT
This sequence comes from uncultured Acidobacteriaceae bacterium, assembly GCA_963820245.1. Taxonomy (GTDB): domain Bacteria; phylum Acidobacteriota; class Terriglobia; order Terriglobales; family Acidobacteriaceae; genus Telmatobacter. Next base: position 494,493 of record CAWFZC010000007.1, read on the forward strand.
GAGTGTAAGGTAGATTGAATTCGAACGCACGATGGTCGGTGTACCATACGTGTAATTCACCTGTATCTCAATGTTTTCCGAGCCGCATGCTCATTGATTGGCGCGGCAGTACAAGGTCGACGACCGACTAGTGTGTCGCCAAAGACCATTCCCGTGCGCCGCGTTCGAGGAGTGCGGCACTGTCTTCCATGAGAATCCAGCGCTGAGCAACGAGATCATCCACTGCCTTGCTGTAGCGGGAAAGATAGTCCTCCCGGCCGGCGTAGCGCTCGGCAATGGACTTGCGCGGGTCGCCGGTTCTTCGGCGACCTTCAGCCGTTTTGGGAAATGGAATGTAGGATGCCTCAAAGGGGACGCGCTGGTCGGCCGCTCCGATGGAGGGATCGCGCATGTTCCACCCGGTGATAGTGGCAAGCGGCACGGTCATCTCAGGCAGGCGCACGCCGTCGCGCTCATTTCCGTCCGCGTCTACTTGCGGTACAAGCGCAGGAAAGGGTTGGCCGACGACGCGGTGGCTGAATGCTGAGAATTCCTTTTTGCCAATTCGGACCGAAGTCAATGCGATAGGCCCGGTTTTCTTCATGGGGCCGATTCACTCCGGGAATCGCAGGCAGCGCATAGGCGGCCAATGGCACAAGCGTGCCATCAGCGATCTTCGGGTAACTACTGCGAGGCGGCGCGACGTTGCTGCGCACCCATGCATCCATATTTGCGATCATGGCTCTCCAGAAGTATTTGATCGGCAGCGGAGACTCCGGCTGCTGCCCAAGTTCATCGCCGCTGCCCCTCTCGGGAGGAAACGGTCCTGAGAAATGCTGCAGGCCCGTGAAGTGATAAATGCGAACGTTGTCAGAGATTGGAACATCGCGCTTTCCATCTGCGCTTGTGTGAATCAAAGCCGCGGCACGGCCCCAGTATTCGTAGGAAGTGTTGGAGAGAAAGATTTTGGGAACAACATTTTCTTTGGCGGCGCGATCGAGCAACCCGCCCGTCACTCCAGTCACCGGATCACGCTCTGGCATGTCGGTAAACGGAAAAATATCTGTCGGGAAGAAGACGGACGAGGTGGGTTGTGCGTCACGGGATGGTTGCGCGAAGCGATAGTTGAAGCTGCCACGGCCTGCGCCGGCAACGTGGGCCAGCACGCCATCCAGTGCGATGCGGCCTTCTTCGTCCGCGTTGAAGCCTTCATACAGAAAATCGCGGAGGAAGCGCCCATTTTGCGATATGCCTTCGCCATACACGCGCTGTGCCGGAGCCACGGCATCCGCGGCGTGCTTGGCATACGAGGCGAAATCGCGAACGGCGGCAAATCCGCCACCGGCGATTACCGGGTCGGCAACCACGTAAACATACTCGTAGATCCGTCCCGGCTGAAAGCCGCCTTCGAGATGAATGTACCGGTCGCTCGGCGCAAGTTTGCCTTCAACGGTGTGCGCAAACTGCCACTGCGCGCGGGGAATGACCATGCGCTTTGCATCGCGTGAATCGCGAACGGTGAGCATGTTGCGCGGATCATCGGGCGCGGCAACCGGGTATTCGGTGCCCCCGATGTTGCCGGTCATGTAGTGGCCAAGCGGGACATCACGACGCGGGCTTCGACAGCATGAAGTCTCCGCGCAGCAACCCGCTGATGGTTTTCCCATTCTCTTTCGCGATAGGCGCGAAGAAGCGCAAAGCGTTTGCACCTGCCGCATCCCATTGCCACCCGATGGCCGCAATGGTGAAGCCGTTGCGCAGCAGCCAGCCGTCTCCGGCATCTGTAGAGAGATCCCAATTGCCGCCATCGACGAGCCCAATGATGCGGCTGTTTCCCCGGTTGGGCACCTCCAGAATCATCGAGCCGTTGCCTTTGCTCACATCCTTCGGGCGGACGACAGTGAAGTCCGCTGAGAACTCGACCTCGCCATCTTTCAAGTTGACCGCATTGCCGAGATCGACGATGCGCTGATTGTGAGGATTGGCAACAGGCAGGGAGAAGTAAATGCGGCCGGTAATGCGTTCATAAACTCCCGCAGTTCCGAATTGCTGCCCGGCAAGTACGTCCTTGCGCGAAGTGACTTCCACGCGAATGACGCGCGCATGAAGGCTCGGGACGGCAAAGAGAGAGACAAGCAGAAGCAATAAATTAATCACGCGAGGTCGCATGAGAGGAAGCCTACCATACAGATGGCCGCGAAGACCCTTGCCCTTTCACATGATCCAGAAGTTCAGCGCCGGCCTAGCGCAGAGCGATCACAGCGCCATCGCGGGCGGAGACATTCACCAAAATTTTCTGCCCATCGAAGGCCACTTTCTGACTGCCCCAGATGTCCTCTCCCGATGTATACGTCCCAGCATTGGACGAAATGTTGACCGAAACTGAGCGGTCTTCGCGGGTTGGATTCAGGACCCAGAGATAAGCGCCGCCGGCTCCCTGGTGCAGCCGCGCCTGCACCTTGGTATCACTGATTTGTACGGCAGGAGATATGTTCGCGAATTCAAGAAGCGCAGCGAACGATTCGCGCGTCGCGGGCCCATGGTGAAGGTAGTAGCCGGCGCCGGGGAACGAGCCCATGAGAAGCGTGCGGCCCTTTCCAAATTTGTTTTCAACCGCGGCGATGGTGCCATCGGAATATTTTCCTGCTTCGGTGCCGGAAGTCGGTTTGTACTCCTGGCGGAAGTAGCGGCCGAAAAGTTCCGCGCCATTGAGTTGGAACGTCAACTTGTCTGAAATGTCCGGCATGAATTCAACGTGGCTCTCGCGCGCGCCAAACACTTCGTCGAGCCCGCCGTTGGGCTGCACCGTTCCCACGTGGCCGTGATCGCCGAAGTATCCCGGCAACCCCTCGCTCACCAGGGTGCCGCCCTGCTCAACAAACTTGCGCAGCTTGGCAACGGTCTCGCTCGACAACATCACCGGATAGGGAAGATAGATGATTTTGTACTCATCGATATTATCGATCGCGACGAAATCAGCCTGTATGTTCGAGTCGAAGAATGCCTGGTACGCGCCGCGAATGGATTGCGCGTAGAAGGCTGTATCGCCCTGCTGCATGTAATTGAAGATCTCCGCCTCGGGAACGAACACGAGGCCGATGTCGCCCCTGACCGGTTTCGACTTCCACATCTCCGGATGCTTGGCCGTCCAATGCGCAACGCGGCCGGCCATGTCAGAGCGCGGCGTCTCCGATCCGTCCATGGCGAATGGGCCGAATGCGCCGAAGAGTGGCCCGTCAAGCAGCGGCCGCCAACGGCAGTACAGCAATCCTCTTGCGCCACCCGCAATCGTGACGAGATTCCAGATACGGATGTCTTCGGCGTCAGGAATTCTTCCGTCCTCTTTGGCCCGCCCGATGACTTGGGGCTGCATCCAGAGCGGCCCGCCTTCAGCTTCGGCATGCCAGAACGGCTTTCCCCGCGCACCCGCACGCACCAGGTCCATCGCATGGAATTGCTTCCACGGCTCATCACCCTGGCGCGCGGCAATCCACGTGAGCCCCCACACGTCCACCTTCGCAGCGGAGCGCCACTCGTTATGCGAGCCGTAGGGCATGTCATTGAGCGTGCCGGCCACACCATGCGCGCAGACACGATGATGCGGATCGAGTTTGCGCACGAGTTGTATCCGCCAGTCGAATAGACCGTATGCGTTGTCAATGCGGAATTGCAGCCAGTCGAGACTGTCGGCATAGCCTGAGAAAGAACGTGGAGGCTCCACGTCGTCCCAGGTTGCGTAGCTGTAGCGATGCCACGCTTTCCCGGCGGCCTCGAGCGTTCCGTAGCGGCTGCGGAGCCACTCCCGTAATTTCCGTTTGGTGCCCTCGCAGTAGCAGTACATGTGGTTTGGAGTTCCGCCAAACGAAGTGTTCTCGTTCCACAGGTCATAGCCGTAGAGCGCGGGGTGATTGCGGTAGCGCTCCACAAGCGCTGTTAGAAATGTCTCCGCGGCGGCGCGTATATCCGCGTTGTCAAGACATAAGCCTGGAAAGCCGCCGGTCGCTGAACTCTCGGAGATGATGCTGTTCAAGAGCGTGCCGTCGCTGGCCTGGTAGCGCGAGCTTGCATACTTGCGGAAAGCCCACTCGGGGGCGGCGCTGACTTGTTCCGCGATAACGACTTTGATGTTGTTCTTCGCCGCCAGATCCATCATGCGGTCGTAGTCGGCCCAGTCATATTTGCCGGGAGCAACCTCAATGGCCGACCACATGAACCAGTGCCGGAAGATATTCATGCCGACGCGCGCGGCGGTCTCGTGATCGCGCGCCCAGTCTTGCTCGGGTGGATTCGATTTTCTAAAGTAGACAGCGCCGTAGGGGAACACGAGGTCCGGTCCTTTTAAATCGTCGCCTGTCGCGCCATGGGCGGCCGCTTGAGAAGACGCGTGCGTTGCCTGGGCAATGGCCGCGGACGCAGTCACGAGCGCCGAGGTCTGGATGAACTCTCTGCGCGTAATTCCCTGATTTTCAGACATTCGATTCCCCTTGAGGCGGCGCGTTGAAGGCATGGGGCCCGTCGAATTGGGCCCGCTCGCCATCCCGACAAATTTACACGGCGTAGTCCAGCGCGACAACCTCATGGATGTCGATCGTCGGCACTTCGATCACGAGGTCGCCCTTCTCTTCGCGGTAGTGAACCTCACCGCCGGCGACAAGGAGGCGCGCACTCTTGACGCGGCGGCCCTCGGGGACCCGAACGCGAACCAGTTGGCTGGATAGAGGGATTGACTCACGCAGCGGTCCTTTCATCATCATGGGATTGGTCAGGTTGACCAGATGCACCGTCATGGAATTCTTCTGTTCCCAGATGGACACATCGAGGACGCCTTTGCCTTCCACCGACAATGGGGCATGTTCATCGGTAGCCCAGGCCACGGTGTTGCGCAGCAGCAGGGCATGATCGAAATCCATCACATCCCAGAAGGTGCGATCGATGTCGCCCGGAAAATAAGCCACGCGTCCCTTGCCTACCTGATGCACAAAAACGCCCGGATCGTGAGTGGTCTCTTTCGGCGGGAAGCACTCCTCCATTGGCAGGTCAGGATAGGTTGGAATTATGGTCAACGGAGAATACTGGTTCGCATTGATGGGAGTCACGTGAACCCGGCGAATGGTATCGATGATCCGGCCCGCATCATCGAATCCAGCGACCAGCGGATGATGTTGTCCGGTGGCCGGATCTTTGTTGAGCTCGAGATAGGAGTTCTGCATCGGGCCTTCCTTGCTGCCCGCGTACGACGCACCGAAGAGCGACGCCAGTCCGAAGTCCGGCCGCTGCACACCCCACTCGTCATAGAGTGACGTCTCGTAGGTCGCGATGATGCTGCCGCCGCGCTCAACAAACTCGCTGATCTGCTTGCACTGCTCGGTTGAGAGCGCCGCAATGTTGGGGAAGATGAGCGTGCGATATTGATCGACATGTTCCTGATCGAGCAGGCGATCATGAACCATTTCGAAGGGAACCCTGGCTTCAACCAGTGCATGGTAAAAGCCGAGGCCCGGCTCATCCACCTTGGCAGAAGCTTCCGTTCCGCCATAGAACCACGCGGATTGCTGCGAGTAAACCAGGCCGACGCGCGCCAATGATTTGTCGTTCCGGAAATAATCTTCGTTCGCGTGGTGCCAATTGAACACTTCCTCGAAGACGGGGAACCAGCGCATGTCCATCGGCTTCGCGTTGAACTTTGTGAAGGTCGGACGAAAATCCTGGGCGATTCCATCGGCCATCCACAGGCGCAGTTCCGCGGCGCTCTGTACAGAATCCTTCCAGCGGTACTTGTCTTCGAGGCCGACGCTCGTAATCCCCGCGATAGCCTTGCGCCCCATGGTGGAGCGAAACTCCTTGGCGCTTTTGCCGGAGGCCCATGGCGGCGTCAGCCCTGCTCTTCCCTGCCGGTCCGCACAGGCCGTGGGCATCAGCCCTCCCAATGTCTTCATGTCGAGGTCGCTCATGGTTCCGCCGCCGCCATTGGCGAGGAAGCTGGCATTGGGATTGATTTTCTGGATCGCGTCGTTCCATACGTGCCAGAGCTCAAAGAGCCGCTGCTGATGCCACACAATATATTGCTTTCGTGCTTTGTCCTGCGGGTCGAGGGTTCGCGGAAGATCAAGACCAGAGAAGGCGTGAAAGTTGCTTTGGCAGTGTTCGCAGTAACACATGCCGTTGCCGGCCCAGCGGTTGGTAAAGATTCCGTCGGGCATGTACTTGGTCATGATCTCCTTGTGGACAGAAGTCATGAATTCAAAGTTGTACGGCCCGTATGCGCAGGTGAGCCAAAAATTCGGATCGGATTCGTGCCGCCGCTTTTTGCCATTTGCATCGACAGTGAGCCAGTCAGGGTGAGCTTCGAACACATCCTGATGACAGGCATGCGGATCTGTGCGGGCGACCACGTTCATGCCGAGAGCACGGCACCCCTTGGCGAGGTCGCCGAACGTGTCCCGATCCCCAAGCCACTTACTGCGATAATGCAGGGGAATCTGGGTGGGATAAAAAGCCACGCATCCGCCGGCGTTCAAAATCGTGGCGTCGGCATGGACCTTCTTGAAATAATCCAGCCAGAATTGCTGATCGTAGTTGCCCGGATCGTCCTCAACAAAACTTAGCTGAGCCCAGCGCATCGGCCGGTGATACCAGCCTTCAGTCTGTCCGGCCCCGTCGCCGGCGGCGTGCGGAGCGAGGGCTGCAAGCGCGGGCTGCTGGCCCTCAAATCCAACAAGACATGCGGCAGAGAGTGCCGCGGTCTGCTTGATAAATGTCCTTCGTGAGCTACCCATGATGTGGCCCTCGGCCGAGCGGGTTTTGAAACAGGGAGGTTCTGCGCCCGGCATCTTTCGAGAACGGGCGCAGAGATACCGTACGGGTTAGAAATAGAGTTTTCCCGCGAATTGTATTTGCCTGCCGGTGGCTGATCCGTTGACGAGCTCACCAAAGGCTGCATTGGCCGCATTGCAGGCTTGGCCGGCTGTTCCTTTGCAGCTAAGCGTCGGGTCGCTTGCCGCGGGGAGATAGAACGTGGGGGTGTTGGTGGTGTTGAACGCCTCAACACGGAATTGGAGGTAGACACGCTGCGAATCAGAGAAGTAGAAATTCTTGAAGAGCGACGAATCGAGATCCCTGGCCCAGGGTCCGGTGATCGGATTCTTGCCGCAGTTGCCATATTCCACGATGTTGACGCCTGGAGCGGGCGATATGCTCTGAGGAACGGTGAAGGCAGCGGGATTGAAGTAGCCACTGACACTGTGATTGGAAAGCACCCTGTTGGCTCCCGGAACACAATCGGGCACGTTGAATGTGGCGGCGGTTTGAGGAATCGCAGTGGTGTCAATGTCCGATGGGAAACCCGACCGGATGGAGAGGATGCCATTGACGACCCATCCGCCAAGGATGGTGTTGGCCGGACCTTTGACATTGAGAAAGCGCTGCCCAGACCCGACAGGAAGCTGGTATGCGGCGCTACCGGTGATGGTCTGCGCGATGTTCATATCCGCCGTGCCGTACCACCCTCTCAGGTTGTAGGTGTTCAGCACAATGCTGGTTCCCGTTTGATTAATCGACGCCGGGCCATCGCCGCCGCCAATGAGGTTCTTCTGCCAGGAGTAGTTGGCAAGGAACTCCAGGCCATGGGACATTTGATTCTGTACCTTTACGTTGAGTGCGTTGTAATTGGATGTGCCAATGGATCTGAGGGTGAGAATATTGGATCCCATGAAGGGGAAAGGCTTTTGCGCCTGTGTGACTTTGCCATTCCCGGCCAGCGCGGTCGTGAAGGGAATCTGATTCTCGTCAATGTTGCCTGAGGTAAAGTGAGCTCCTTTGGCGCCGCTGTAGGAAACTTCGAGCAGCAGGCTACGGTCGAGCTGATATTGCAGGTCGAGGTTGTATTGCTCGAGCCTCGGCATGAATCCGTTTTGCAAATCTTGCGTCTTGATTTGGACGTTGTATGGACTGGCTGTAGTGAATCCTGCCAGCGTACTGATGGAGGGCACCGTCTGGATTGGCGTGCTGATGGTGTAAGGCGGCGTGACCGTCCCCGTCGCGGTGATGGTTGGAAGGATGAGCGTGGGAATGTTCGGAACATTTTCAGAGAACAGAGTCGCCTGCTGGCCCTGCGCGCGCATCGCATAGAAGATTCCGTATCCGGCGCGAACTACAAATTTGGGAGACACCTGGTAGGCGCCGCCAAGGCGTGGCCCCCAGTCGCTGTGATCTCCCAGCACCATGGCCCGGCTATACGGTGTGTGGCCAGGCAGGGCGAAGTTGCCAGTGGTTATGTCGAAAAGCGAACCGGTATTATTTTGATCGATTGGCTGCGTGTAGAGCTCGTAGCGAATGCCCGCATTGACGGTAAGCTTGTTTGAGAATTTCCAATCGTCCTGGAGGTAGCCGCCAAAATAAGCCTCGCGCTGGCGGCCCTTGACGAGCGTAGACGATCCGGGAGATTCGACGGTTGGGTATCCCATCTCGAAGTCGGCCAGGGGAAGACCCGAGTTGGGCGTATCCGAACTCGAGGAGAAGGTGCTGCCGAAGATGGTCTGGCCGAGCCCATCGAGCAAGACTTCAAAGAGCGACTTGCGCGCGTCGATGCCCCACTTGACAGTGTGACGGCCATGAGACCAACTCACGTTGTCTGATAGTTGCTGCGTTTGGAGTGTGTTGAATTCAGGACTGCCACCGCCGAAAGTTGAAAATTCAGCAGTGCCGTTGGTCGCGCCAGTGTAATTCATCGAGATACTCGGAAATCCCTGGGGCGAGACCGGGAACATGGCGAGACCAATTTTGGTTGCTGTGGAAGCGCCCTGGGTACCGACTCCCGTTTGAGTGCTGTTGTTGTAGAGGTAGCCCACCCTGATTTCATTCACCAGGGAAGGGGTGAAGATGTGAACTTCGGCCACACTGGCCTGGTCATTGTCGTTGATTCCAGCGGTTCCGCCTCCAATAAAGCCTGGGAATACGCCGATGGCCGGGTTGTGGCTATTGCTGAAGGAGTAGGTGCCGATGAGATGATCCTGCTGGGTCAAGGTGGCGTCGACGCGGCCATCGGCCTGATCAAAATCCGTATACGATACGGGCGCGTAGAAATAGTTCCCCGATATTGCGCCGGCTGCGCCAAAGTTTGGCGTCGGAATCATGGCCAGGATGGCGGCTGAGGTTTTATTAATGTAGCTTGCGGGGATTTTGTTGAATCCTGTTTCCGCCAGGAACGAGGTGGCAACGACGGTTCCGCTTGGTCCAATGTGGCGTGTGGCCGGATCGAAGATGAGGGCGGACTGTCCACTAAAATCACCGCCCGCCATGGCGGAGGTCGGTACGCTCGAAATGGAGCTGCCAGACTTGATGGATTGCCTTTGTCCCTGGTAATCGCCAAAGAAGAAGACGCGATCGTGCAGGATCGGTCCGCCGACGACACCGCCAAACTGGTTCTGGTGAAACGGGGTCCTGGGTAATCCTGCGCGATTCGAGAAATAGTTGTTGGCGTCGAAGTCGTCGTTGCGCACGAATTCAAACGCCGTGCCGTGGAACTGGTTGGTGCCGGCCTTGATGGTGGCAGCGACGATGTAGCCCGCGGCGTGACCGTATTCCGCAGAGAAATTGTTGGTCATTACCTTGAATTCCTGCACTGCGTCTACGGATGGAAAGATGGCGATGCCTTGCCGGCCAATATTGCCGGCAGTCGCAAAAATGTTGTCGTCAATGCCGTTTAGCAGGACGTCGTTGCTCGTGAAAACTCCACCACCACCGACGAAGGGCAGGTTGCTGGCCACGCCGGCGACCGGCGCCGTATTGCCGACGAGCAGGCCGAGGGCGAAAGGATTGCGGCCGTTCAGCGGCATGCTCAGCACTTCGTGATTGTCGATGACCTGGCCAAGCGAGGACGTGGTAGTTGCCACCAAGGGTTCCGAGCTTGTGACTTCAACGGTGGAACTCACCGAACCAACTTCCAGTGGCACGGTAAGATTCGCCGTCTGGTCAACCTGAAGAGTGATGCCCGTCAATTCCTTCGATTGAAAATTGGCCGCGGACACAACGATCTTATAGGCGCCCAGCGGCATGAACTGCGCATTGAACGAGCCCTGCTCGTTGGTATGAGTCACGCGCACCTGTCCGGTCGCAATGTGGGTAATGGTCACCGTGGCGTTGGGAACGACTCCGCCGCTCTTGTCCTCGACCGTTCCGACAATGGTTCCGGTGGAGACCTGGGCACGCGCAACGCAGGATGCGACCAAGGCGAAGAACAGAAAAGTTGTGAACTTTGACGCTGCAGATGCGATGAGCCTTTTGATGAGCATTGCCGATTCAGCCTCCGGTGAAAGATGTTCAGTGCAACGGCAACCGGCCCGCGCGATCTTGCTCGAGGCTTGGGAGCTGCCAACATCAGGGGTCTTAAGAGTTTGCGAAGCCCAGGGATTTTCAGGACGAGTTGGAGGGGCACTCCAGCTACGGCAGAGAATGGTACATTGGTCATACCATCTCGTCAAGCAGAGGCTGCAAGGCCTTTCACCATGGACTTTCATGGCCTGCGCCAAGGGCGCAACCCCTTATCCTCCCGTCTGAAAACGGCTCAAATGAGGGCACCGGTTGTTCGCGGGTTTCGGTGGGTCCAGGCCGGACTAGACGAGTGCGATTCACGACAGCCGTTTGGGCGGCTGGAAACAGGCGACTTCGAGACGCTCCGGGCGCAAGCTGTCGTCAAGAATCAATCAAAGATAGCCGGCCGTGGCAAGAGATTGCACCGCACACTTTGCTGCAGCGTCAGGCAGCCCGTCAGGCGTGGACCAGTGCCTCAAATACTTCTTCGAGGACTCCCTGAATCTGAGGTTTGGGAAAGAGATGGGGCTTGAAGTGGCTCTCGAGAGCGACAGCGCTCAATACCGCTCCCATGATCGCGAGGCGGCGCTCAACTCCCACGCGTGCTGCCTTGCTGAGGCGGTCGCCAAACAACAACTTGATGAAGTCGTGAACCGAGGAATTTGCCATCCGCTCATACAGCTTCATCAATTTGTCCCGTGACTCCGGCCGCCGTAGAGCGTAGAGCTTGAACTCCAGCATGAGCGTGCCCCAGGACTGGTCGCTTACCTGCGCACCGAGCCATTGCTTGAAAATCCCGAGCCTCTTCCTGACGACCGGCTCACCCTCCAGCGACCGGCGCATTGCGGTGTATTTCGTCAGTACGCGCTGTTCCATCAGCGCCAGAAATACATCTTCCTTGCTGGAGTAATGCGCATAGATGGCGCCACGAGTGTAACCGGCTCGTGCCGCAACCTCTTCAAGCTGCGTCTTTTCAAAGCCCTGCTCCGAGAAGATCTCCTGTGCCGCGTCCAGGATCTTTGCCTGCGTCTCGGCGGTTCGAAGCTGCGGTTTGTTTTTCTTTCTTTGCTGGGCCATATCAATCTCTGTTGACAATTGCTGTTGCTCTGAACATAATAATACACACGCGTATGTATTTTTCAAATCAAATTCGTTCCAAGGCAGGCGCAGGAGCCATTATGGCCCTTCTGTTGGCAACCGCAGCCGCCGGCGGCCGTGCCCAGGGCACCCGGGCCCTGCAGCTGACCCTCTCGGGAAATACGCAATCCGGCGCCTCGGTCGAGCAATCTGCGACGCCCTCCCTGTCGTCGAGCGTGAATACCATTAATACGCAGGTGCGCATCCAGGGCAGCTACAACGGAAGCGAGCTTGATTCGGCTGCTCCAAGCGGCGCTGTTGTACTCACATTCCCTGAGGCGATTCGCCGCGCGCTTCAGTTCAACCTTGGCAAGATTGGCGCGGACGCCGCTTCCCAGCAGGCCCAGGCGCAGCGCATCTCCGCTGTCAGTTCCCTTTTGCCCAACATCAGCGCCAGCCTCTCTGAGAACGCGGCCAAAGCTGACCTTCAGGCGGAAGGCTTTAATTCGAGCCTGTTTGGCAGTTCGCTCGGCTTCAATTTTCCGAATACCGTGGGCCCGTTCCATTACTACGATCTTCGCGGTTCGGCGCAGCAGAGCATCCTTGACCTCACCGCGATCCATAATTATCGGTCTGCGCGGGAATCAGCCGGCGCCGCCAGCCTGGATGCGCGCCAGGCGCGTGAAGAAGTTGTGCTCGCCGTTACTGGCGCTTATCTCCAACTGATGGCCACCTCGGCGCTGATCGATGCGCAGCGAACCGAAGTGCAGTACGCAGAGGCAAGTTTCAAACAGGCTCGGGCGCAGGCAGACGCCGGCAACAAAGCTCCCATCGATGCCAATCGCGGCCTGGTGGAGTTGCAAACCGAACAGCAGCGTCTGCGCTCGCAGGTGGGCGATTTCGAAAAGCAGAAAGAATGCTCTGGCCCGGTTAATTGGATTGCCGCTCGGCCTCGACATTTCCATCACCGAAAAATTGGAGACACAACCTAACGACGCAGCATCGCTCGAGGACCTGATTCATCGAGCATGGGCGCAGCGCCAGGATCTGAAGGCAGCGGAAGCACAGCTGAACGCGGCCATTGAAACACGTAAAGCGGCTAGCGCCGAGCGGTTGCCTTCAGCCAAAGTCGAGGGCTTCTACGGAGATCGAGGGCATCAACCCCAACCAGGGAAACGGAATCTTTCAGGCGTCGGCTTCCATCAATGTTCCCATCTTCAGCGGTGGCCGCCTTCATGCTGACACCGTCCAGGCTGATGCCGTGGTCACGGAGCGCAAGGCTGAACTCTCCAATGCGCGAGGCGCGGTCGAGTTGGACGTGCGCAATGCCTACATCGATCTGAACGTGGCCAACGACCAGGTAACGACTGCCGAGAGCAACCGAACGCTGGCTCTTGCCACTGTTGCAACAGTCGCAGGACCGATTCGCGGTGGGCGTTGCCGACTCAGTTGAAGTGGTCAACTCGCAAGAGGCATTGGCCGCGGCGGACCATGATTACGTGAGCAGCCTGTTCTCACAGAATCTGGCAAAAATCACCCTGGCCCACGCCATGGGCGAAGCCGAAAAAGATCTTCCCAACATCTTCAAAGGGAGCAAGTAGATGAGTGCCGAAACTCAGACTGAAACACAAATGCAACCTCAAGCGGAGCCGGCAAGCCAATCGGATCAGGCAGGCATCGAAGGCACGCCTCGCCGCCGTTTCAATCCGGTGATCATTGGCGCGGTCGTTCTTGTGATCCTTCTGGTGGCGGTCGGAATTTATCTCTACGCCCGGCAGTATGAGACCACCGATGACGCCCAGGTCGACGGACATCTCAATCCGATTGCTTCCCGCATCGACGGAACCATCACTGCTGTGCATGCGGACGATAACCAGATCGTTCAGGCCGGAGCGCCTTTGGTCGAGCTCGATCCCGCAGACGACAAAATTGCGTTCGAGCAGGCCACTGCGCAATTTGACCAAGCCACGGCTCAGCTCAACGCGTCGCATCCGAACCTGCCTATCACGCGCATCAACAACAGCAGCGATCTCTCGTCGCAGCAGGCTGAAGTTGAGGGTGCGGAGGCTTCGCTCGCGGCGGCGCAGCACGATCTTGATGGCGCTGTTGCAAGACTCAAGGAGTCGCAAGCGACCGATGAGCGCGATCAGGCGGACTATATCCGCTACAAGGACCTGAACGACAAGCAGGAGGTCGCGCGCACTCTCTACGACCAGGCAAAAGCGACAGCCGAAGCGCAAACGCAAATCGTAGCTGCAAGCGTTGCAGCCGTTGCGTCTTCGCAGAAAACGGTCGAGCTTCGCGCGGCGCAACTGGCAGAGGCGCGCAGCAAGCTTTCGCAAGTGCAAAGCAAGGCTCCACTGCAACTGGCAGCGCAGGAGGCCGACATCAAGGGCCAACAGGCCAACGCTGAGGCGACGCAGGCTGCGCTTGAACAGAGCCGGCTCAACCTCGCGTACACCCGTATCGCTGCTCCCGTCGCCGGCGTGATTACCGAGCGCAGCGCGGAAGTGGGAGAGCGCATTTCCAAAGGCCAGCAACTTTTCATGATCGTGCAGATCGACGACCTGTGGGTGACTGCCAACTTCAAGGAGACACAGCTGGCCAAGATGCATCCAGGCGAGCGCGTTCAAATTCACGTCGACGCGCTGTCAAGAGACTTTGACGGCACAGTGGAAAGCATGCCTGCTGTCACTGGCTCGCGCACCAGTGTTTTGCCTCCTGAGAATGCAACCGGCAATTACGTCAAGGTGATTCAGCGGCTTCCTGTGCGCATTCGCTTCAAGGCCGGCCAGCAGGATCTGGACAAGCTTCGCCCCGGTATGTCGGTCGAGCCCAAAGTGTGGTTGGACTAACGATGGCCGAGGCAACTGAAATCACGCAATCGCCCGCGCAACCACCAGCGCGGCCCATGATCAATCCATGGATCGTCGCCATGACCGTCACACTGGCCACGTTCATGGAGGTGCTCGACTCCACCATCACCAACGTCTCGCTGCCCCACATCGCCGGCACACTCGGCGCCACTGCGGAAGAGAGCACCTGGGTGATCACCAGCTACCTGGTGTCGAGCGCGGTAGTTCTTCCCATGAGCGGGTGGTTGTCGAACCTGATTGGCCGCAAGCGCTTCTACATGATTTGCGTTGCCATCTTTACGTGCAGCTCGTTTCTATGCGGACTGGCCACCAGCCTGCCCATGCTCATCTTCTTCCGCATTCTTCAGGGTGCAGGCGGCGGCGGATTGCAACCGACCGAGCAGGCCATTCTCGCGGACACATTCACGGCAAAGCAGCGTGGCATGGGATTTGCCATGTACGGCGTAGCCATCCTGGTAGCTCCGGCCATCGGTCCCACGCTGGGTGGATACATTACGGACAATTTCAGTTGGCACTGGATCTTCTTTATCAACGTGCCCATCGGCATTCTCTCGCTCTCGCTCACGTCGCGCATTGTTCGCGATCCCGCGTATCTCCGGAACATGATCAAGTCGAATTTCCGCGTCGACTATATGGGCATCGGCCTCATCGTCATCGGCGTTGGATTTCTGCAATATGTTCTCGACAAGGGCCAGGAGAACGACTGGTTCGCATCGAATGCGATCCTTATCAGCTTCGTCATTTCCATGGCCGCGCTCGTCTGCCTCATCTTCCGCGAGGTCACGCACGAAAACCCCATCATGGACCTGCGCCTGCTTGCCAAGCGAAACTTCGCCACCGCCATCACGTTCAGTTTCATCCTGGGCATCGTTCTCAACGGTTCAACCGTTCTGCTGCCGCAGTTCCTCCAGAACGATCTCGGATACACGGCGCAGCAGTCGGGCATGGCCATGTCGCCCGCGGCCATCGTTCTGCTCTTCCTCATGCCTGTCGCCGGAATCCTCTCGAGCAAGTTCGATCCGCGCATGATCATCGCCTTCGGTTTCGCGCTCACCGCGTTCGGACTCTATCACGTAACAACCATTCACTACGGCATCTCCTTCGGGGCTATTGTTGAATACCGCATCATCCAGATCATCGGAATCCCGTTCATCTTCATTCCCATCAGCACGCTGAATTATGTCGGTGTGCCGCGCAACAAGTTCAACCAGGTTTCCGGCATCAGCAACTTTGTGCGTAACATCGGCGGCGGCACGGGAATCTCTCTGCTCACGACCTTTCTTGCCCGCCAGGATCAGATCCATCGCACCGCTCTCACCGCGCATACCAACCATGGCAACCCGTTTTTCGAGAAGCAATACCAGGGTTTGGTGGGAAGCGCTGCAGCCACCGGCGTCGGGCCGGTCCAGGCCGCGCATCACGCCCTGGCGCAACTTTCCGGGCGCATCGATCTGCAATCGAGTGTGCTCAGCTTTGCAAATTCCTTTTATGTACTCAGCATTCTGGTTTTGTTCCTCATCCCGCTGCCCTTCATCATGAGGCGGCCAAGTGCGGAAGAGTCATCAGCCGGCGCGGCTGCCCACTAGCGAAACCTCGGCTCCGGTGCATGTCCCGCGATGCGCCTCAAGGTCAGCGCCCCTTGCTTACGCCAGCTTCAGCTTTTGCACCGCGGACCCAACGGCTTTCAGGTTGGCCAGCTTCATCTCTGAGTATTTGCGGGAGATGAGAACGCCGTCTGCCCCGCCCTTGAACGCGGCGACAACAGCATTCTCGGTTCCATACGGCGTGCACTTGCTGTGGTTTTCTTCCGTCGGAATGTCCACATCAATACCCGGCCACAATTGCGTCTTGGTTCCTTCAAGACCGTCGCGCGCGCGCTTCGTTTCGCGGTAAACGTAGTCCGATGAGAGGCCAGTGTACGGAATTTCATCCAGGCCGCGTTCCTCGTAGTTCAGCACGCGGTAGTGGAAGTCGAGCAACTCCTGCTTGGGCACATCGCCAAACATGGAGGAGTGCATGTTATCGATGTAAGTGGCCATGCGCTCGCCGCCGCAGTTGTGGTATATCACCATCTTCAGGAAGTCAGAGTGCGGAGCGATCGCCTGCAGGTCCTGCTCGGCCCGGTAGATGGGATTGAAAGAGTTGTTATGCCAGATGTGCCAGCCAACCTGGATCGAGGGCTTGATCGACTTCACCTTCCCGTAGATGGCCGCGTAGGTTTCGCGCAGACTGTCGGTCCAGAGCATCTCCCACGCAAGCAACTCGGGATAGCGCAGCATCAGCCGCCACAGCGTTACGTAATAACCGTCAACCGGCCGGCGGCTTTGATGCCCCGCGACAACAAATTTCTGCAACTCAAGGAACCCCTGGCGAGCGCGCTCCGGATCGATGCCGCGTTCCTTTGCCTTGGCCACGCAGAACTGGCAGAAGCAAGTTACATGGCCGCCTTCGGCGCGCCCGTGGCTCGCTCCCAGCATGTTTGAGAAGGCGCCTTGCCGCTCCGAGCCCCACATGATTCCGTCGATGTCGTACAACCGCGACCAGTTTTCTGACATGCCCAAAAGCCAGTTGCGATAGTTCGGATTGTTGAAGCAAAGAGTGGTCGCGTTCTCTCCCGACAGCTCTTTCTCTTCGAGTTGCTGAATGTTCTCGAGGTCCTTGCGAAACACGTCTTCAAACCAGCAAATGGTTTTCATGCCGCGCTTGCGCGCTGCGGGGATCACTGCCTCCAATACGTCGTAGTCGCCGAAATCCGGCGCACGGAATTTCTTGAAGACGGTATCGCTGAAGTACTTCTGATCCACCTTGGTGTAACTGCCGCCGTAGAACGTATCGGTGTCGTATGCCTGCTTGCCGTGATCGGGCAATGGCTGTCCCGGCACCTGGCGCCCGGCAATGCCGCGGCCGTAGGTAAATGTAGCGACGAACAGCGTATTGATTGCGGCGTCGTTTTGAAATTCATCGAGTGCTTTTTCAACGCCTTCATCGACAAACGAAACGGCCCCCACCTGCAGGCCGATCATCTTTGACGTAACGGGAGCAGCCGCCGCTTTCTGAGCCGGAACAGCCGTGGCCAGGGCGGCGGCTGATGCGCTTTGCAAGAATGTCCTTCTGTCCATGCTGGTTCTCTCCATTGTTGCTTCAGTAAGGGCTCGGGGTAGCGTCCGCATTAACCCGTCCATCCGCACGCAGAATATCGCTGCTGGCCCTTGGTCATACCGTTGCCCCTGAGGGAATTTATGCGCCAAGCAACCCGCCTCTGAGCGAAATCCAGTAAATACTTTGACTACCGGACTAAATTGGATCTCCCGCCCCCAAATGCCTGCGGTGGATTCAGGTTCGGGGATAGAGGCGAATCTGGACAATGCACTGGATTGACGAGTAGATTTTCCAATGGCCGTTCAGCTCCCAAGTATCGGAATACACTCTAGATCGAACAATCTTTGCGGCTTGTGCTGCGGCGCGCCCGCCGCGCTGCAGACGCCGAATGGGTGGGACAAAAGGCCGGCCCGCCCCTATCTTGTTGGGGGGTCGAAGAAAATCATCGCCTGGACACCGTGCCGTGTTGTATGTTCAAACAATATCGGCGATTCGGGGTTGGATTCATCCATCCCGGAGCCGCCGGAAGACTCGGATTCGCACCCCTGGACGCACCCGTCAGATTGAGTTTGTCAGGCTTGCGTAACTCCCGAAAGCATGAGGAGGTTTGGTTTGCGACCAGAACAATGGGAAATCTTCAAAAAAGCGGTGCGCCGCGAAAAGCTCGATAAGGTGCCGATGGCGATGATCATCGATAGCCCGTGGATTCCCGGCTATCTCGGCATCAAGCATCTGGACTATTTTCTCGATCCCCAACTCTGGTTTGAATCCAACCTCAAGATCATGCAGGAATTCCCCGACGTCATCTTCGTTCCCTCCTGGTGGATGGAATATGGAATGGCGGCGGAGCCTTCAATCCTGGGCGCGAAAATCAAGTTCTGGCAGGACAATACACCCAGCGAATACCACACCCTCTATCGGCTTGAAGACATCGACAATTTTCCAGAGTACGAAGTGGAAGCCGATGGCTTTGCCGGCCTTACGCTGCACCGCATCGCGATGGCGAAGCAACGCATCCTCGATGCCGGCTATATTCTGCCGATGGTGACATCGCGCGGACCTCTTTGTACCGCGGGCTTCGTCCGCGGCACCACCGAATTCATGATTGACCTTGTGGAGGACCCCAAGGGGGCGCACAAACTGATCGACCTATGCACGCGCGTCATCATTGACTGGCTCAAGGCGCAGCACAAGGTTATGGGCGACACGGTTGAAGGAATCTTCATCCTCGACGACATTGTGGGCTTCGTGAACGAAGAACACTACCTCGAGTTTGCGCATCCTTATCTGAAGCGGATCTGCGACGCATTCCCGAAAGACTGGGTCAAGCTCTACCACAATGATGCCGAAGTGGACGCATGCCTCGACCACCTGCCCGACACCGGATTCAATGTGCTCAACTGGGGCAAACAGCGGCACATTGCTGAAGTGAAGAAGCGCGTCGGCGACCGGATGTGCCTGATGGGGAACGTGAATCCGCTGGAGATTGCCGTTCGTGGCACGCCGGACGAAGTAAAGGACGAAACGCTCGAGGTGCTTGAGGCCTCGGGCGGCGAAGGGATCATTCTCTCCGTAGGCGGCGGCGTCAGCCCCGGCATGCCGCGCGAAAACGTGCTGGCCATGCTTGAGGCACTTGAAGAATTCAATGCAAAGCGGGCCGCCGGCGCGGTGGCCAGCTCCCGTTAGGAAAGAGGTTTCATGCCCGACTACGCTTTGATGAACCAGCTTCTCTACGAGGGAAACGCCGACCAGGTCGAGCGCCTTACAAAAGAAGCGCTTGCTGAAGGCCGGACCGTGCAGGAAGTGCTGAACGAGGGACTCATTGCCGGCATGAGCGTGGTCGGCGAAGACTTCAAGCACAACGTGCTCTATGTTCCCGAGGTCCTGATCGCGGCCCGGGCCATGAAGGCGGGCATGTCGGTGCTCAAGCCTCTGCTCACGTCAAAGGACAGCGGCGTGAAGCCCAAAGGCGTCCTGCTGATGGGCACCGTGCGCGGCGACCTGCACGACATCGGCAAGAACCTTGTCGGCATGATGGCCGAAGGCGCTGGATTTGAATTGCACGACATCGGCGTGGACCAGAGCGTAGACAAGTTCATGGCGGCCGCTGAAAAATGCAAGCCCACCATCATTGGCATGAGCGCCCTGTTGACAACAACCATGATGTATATGAAGACGGTCATCGATGGATTCGATGCTGCAGGCCTCAATCACATCAAGATGGCGGTCGGCGGTGCGCCCATCAGCCAGATGTTCGCCGACGAAATTGGCGCCGATGGCTACGGCGCAAACGCTTCATCGGCCGTGGATCTGTTCATGAAACTTGCGGCACAGGAATAAACCTCAGGATCAAACAACCATGGCAACCTACAAAATTCTCTACTGGCAGGAAATCCCCACCCAGATCAAGGTCGAGGACGACTCGGACGACGTGACCGCGATGCTTGATGGCCGATTCATGGCGCAAGTGGATATCCTCGCCGCCAAGCGCGGACTGCAGAGTGCCGACGATTACCTGGCCCAATGGAAGTGGAGCGAGGAAGAGGAGCGAGACGGCTCCGCGCAGGAAGTTGCAGACGCGCTCAAGGCCGAACTTGAAGCAAAGGGTGTGTAGGAAGCCGTAACCAATGGCCGTCAACCTCACCATCAACGGGCAATCGATCGAAGCGCAAGCCGGACTTTCGCTCTTCGATCACGCCGAGTTGCTCGGCATCGACGTGCCAACTTCCTGCCGCAAGCAAGGCAAATGCAAGGAATGCATGGTCGAGGTGGTCGAGGGCATGGACGCCCTCTCGCCGATGACCGAGCCTGAACGCCACCTCAAGGGAAACTTCCGCCTCTCCTGCCAAACCACGGTTGCAGCCGCAGACGGCGCTGTGCGCTGCCACACCATGCGGCGCGGCCACATGCGCATCGAGCGCCAGGCATTGGGACTGCCCGGAAACAATAAAGCTCTGCAACTCGATCCCGCAGTTACACGCGATGGCGACCGGATTCTCATCGACGGCGTCGAGGTGGATCGTTCCACCGGCCCCATCCACGGCATCGCCATGGATCTTGGCACCACGACCGTTGTCCTGCGTCTTATCGATCTTGAAAGCGGCGAGTTGATTGCCGACACATCCTTTGAGAATCCGCAGCGCTTTGGCGGCTCTGAGGTCATGTCGCGCATCGCCTACGACACCGATCATCCCGGCCGATTGCTGATGCGCACGCTCGCCGGTTACCTCTCGCACGCCATCGATGCATTCCCGGTTGATCCAAAGACCATCTACGAAATGGTGGTGGTGGGAAACTCCACCATGCGCGATCTGTTCTTCCGGCAAAGCGTGTACTCCATCGGGCAGACACCGTACCGGTCGATCACCGAAATTGAAATGGCCGAGGGCAAGCGCACATCCACCAGCCTCGTTGAGTCCGGCCTGCGCAGCCTTTTGCCGATTCATCCCAAGGCCCGCGTGTACGGCGCGCCCATCATCAGCGGTCACGTCGGAGCTGATGCTGCCGCAGCAATGCTTGCTGTCGACCTGGCGCACGAAGAGCGCCTGATTGCCGTAATGGATATCGGGACCAACACGGAGTTGATTCTCGGCAATAAACATCGCATCCTCGCGGCTTCGTGCCCCGCGGGTCCGGCCTTCGAGGGGGGAGCGATCGCGTGCGGCATGCCCGCGCTCGATGGGGCCATTGAATCGTTCGCGATCGACAGTGAAGGACAATTCCAAATCGGCGTCATCGGCGATGTTGCGCCGCAAGGCATTTGCGGTTCCGGCCTCGTCGATGTGATGAGTGAATTGCGGCGCACCGGCGCAATGAACGAGAGAGGACGCTTTGACGATGACGTTCATCGCATCAATCTCTATCAAGATCCGGCGCACGAGGTCTTTATCCTGGAAAGCGATGTGAACGAACTGGCCCAGGCCAAGGGAGCCAACGTCGCCGGCCTGCATGTTGTGTTCTCAAGCTACGGGATTGATTTTGACGAGCTCGATGTTTTCTATCTGGCCGGCGGCTTCGGACGCAACCTCAATGTGGAATCGTCCCGGCGCATCGGGCTGATCCCGAGCTTGCCGCCCTCCAAAATTGTGCAAGCCGGCAACATTGCCATTGAGGGCGCAACCATCGCTCTGCTGTCGAAGACAAAGCGCCAGGAGTTGGAAGAGCTGGTCAAGAAGGTGGAACACTGCCGCCTTGAAACGCACCCAGCCTTCTTCGATTTCTTTGTGGAGGGCTGCCAGTTCAAGCCCGTGGAGCCAATGCCGTGCGCCAACTAGATGAATCTATCGAGCTCACCGGCGCCGTTGCCGAGGTAAACGTACTGCCTGAGGAATACATCAGGCTGCTCGGTTATCCTCGCGGCTGGGTTCTCGAAGGCCGTGCGCTCGAGTTGGCCGACTGGGCTCGTGCATGGTATGCGGCCAACGGCAAGCCCTGGTTTTATGCGCGCCCGGCAGAGAGCGTCGCGATCAACGGAGACTCGATTGTCATTGACGGAGTGAACTTTGAAAGCGCACGCTTGCGGAGCACGCTCGAGCAGGCTGAAGCGCACAGTGTGGTTCTGGTCGCCGTCGGAGCTGGACAGGAAGCGGAGGATGAGTCCCGCCGCCGTTGGGAGCAGGAAAAGCCCGATGAGTATTTCTTCCTTGAGATCTACGGCTCCGCGGTCGTTGAGCATCTGACGACCATGGCAGGAGCGAGGCTGTGCGACTGGGCCGAGCAGCACAACATGGCCGTGTTGCCCCACTACAGTCCCGGCTATCCGGAGTGGGACATCGCGGAACAGCCTCGCCTCCTCGAGTTGATGAAGGCCGGACGCAAGGATCCGTTTCCGTTCCAACTGGAAGCGCTCGATTCTGGAATGCTGCGTCCGCGCAAAGCGCTGCTCGCCGTCTTTGGATTGACGCGCAACACCGAACGGCTGCGCCGGCTCACCGGTCTTGTTCCCTGCGAGAGCTGCTCCTTTGGCCCATGCCAGTACAGGCGCGCGCCCTACCGGCGAAACCCGCAGGCATTCGGCGAACAGTTCCAGGTGCCGCTAGCGACACTGCAACAAAACGCCGAGTACAGTGTGAACAAAAAAGCGCTCAAGCGATGGGCGGACGAACGCCTCTCCCTATGCGAAGCGCAGGACGGCTCCCTTGATATCGTCTTCCGCTACGAGGGAACGACGTGCACCAACATGGGCTGGCCTCTCGAGTTTCTTTACACGCTGAAGCTGGGACCGCGCGCGAAGGGCTATCCTATCCTTGAACAGCGCTGCGCTCCAGCATCCGGCGACACCGGCCACACGCGCATGTGCCAGTATCTCGAGAATCCATCGCGCCTGATGGCAACCATCGATCACGAGAAGCCGCTCAACGGCAAGAACCTTGAAGACGTTCTCGAGTGGCGGCCCGAATCGAATTCCGCCGGATGCTTTTGCACATCCACCAGCCGCGATCACAAATGGAAACTTGTTTTTGAGACAATCCACTACGCACTTGCACAACAGGAACTGCAGCAGGACAAGGAACGATGATGAAAAAGCTATTGCACGAAGCTATCCTCGAGCGGCCACTTCTTGGCGATGGAGCGATGGGTACGCAGTTGATGATCGCCGGCCTGGCACAGGGCAATTGCGGCGAGGCCTGGAACCTCACTCATCCAGAACGGGTGCTCGCCATCCAGCGCAACTACGCTGAAGCGGGATCTGAATGCATCATCACCAATACCTTCGGCGGGTCGCGCATCATGCTCACGCGTCATGGCCAGTTGGACAATGTGGTCGACATCAACAAGGCAGGAGTGGCAATCGCCCGCCAGGCCTTCGGCGACAAAGACGGCTATGTGCTGGGCGACATCGGCCCCTTCGGCGGCCTCATGGTGCCTTTCGGCGAATTCACTGAGGCGCAGGTGCAAGCCGCATTTGAAGAGCAAGCCGGCGCCCTCGTTGACGGTGGCGCAGACGCCATCATCATCGAAACGCAAACCGGGCTCGAGGAACTCGGCATCGCCATCAACGCAGCCAAAACGGCGGGAGCCAAATGCATCATCGGTTCCATGGCCTACGACGTTACGCTCGACGGCTCCACCTTCCGCACCATGATGGGCATTGATCCCGAACGGGCTGCTGAATTCATGGAGGAGAACGGCGCGAACATCGTCGCCTTGAACTGCGGCACCGGCATGGAGATGGAACGCGCACGCATGGCTGTCGAGCGCTACAAGAGCGCAACCAATCTGCCCGTGATGGTGCAACCGAACGCGGGCAAGCCGCGGCTTGAAAACATGAAGGTCATCTACGACGAATCGCCCGAGCAGATGGTGAAGGGCCTGCCTGCATTGCTTGAAACGGGCGTCAATATTGTGGGCGCCTGCTGCGGCAGCACGCCGGACCACATCCGCGCCTTCAGGCCGGTGATGGACGCATTTCTGAAATCAAAAGGCATTCAAGCCAACGGAGCGTAACGTGAAAGCCAAACTTTGCGATGTGAATCAGGCGGCGGTGGAGAAGCTTCCCCTCCACACGGGCGACAAGTCAGGCATCGGCGTCCACTATGTCGACGCCTGGATCAAGCCGATGAACGTGAAGCTCGAAGATGGTACACCGATCAAATGCAAGCGCCGCGGCTTGAAGATCGCCTTGTCCGCCGGTCCGAAGAAGGGCGAGGGCCTCATGCGCCGGCTCGATGTGAGCGACGATCCCGTTGTCATGCTTGCTGCCGCCTTGCAGGAGGCAGCAAAGTCCGCAGGCATCGAACTTACGGTGGAAGACGGAGCAGTGTTCGTCACGGTCTGACGAGCGATCCACCTTGCGCGCCCCAATCCACCGGCTCAACCTTCCGCACCAGGAACCACCAGGCGAACGCACCAACCAGCGCCACTGAGCCGGCGACTGCAAAGGCCATGCGCGAGTTGCCCTGCGTTTGCAGAACGAGGCCCGCCACCCACGGCGCGGCGATGCCCGAGAAATTCGCCACACCATTCTGAAGGCTCGACCACCTGCCCGCCATGGCCGGCCCTGCCAGCGTCTGCGTAATGGCCCAGTGGTTTGACGAGAACGCGCCGTAGCCGATGCACGAGAAAACCAGCAGGCCAAGCGACGCAACTTGATTCCCGTATACCAGCGGCGTTGCAAGCAGTGTTGATGCCACCGCCAGGCCGCCGGCGGCGACGACGCGGCGCACGATGCTGGGCGAGACGCCACCTGCAATCAACCGGTCTGAAATCCATCCGGCCAGCAGCGTGGAACATCCGATGACAAGGAAGAGAGCAGAGGTGAGTCTCGACATCAGGCCGATGGAGAGATGTTCTTCCTGCACCAGGTAGTGCGGAAGCCATGCAAGCAAAAAGTAGAAGAAATAGTTGCCGCAGAAGTGCCCGATGAAGGTACCCCACGCGCATTTCAGCTTCAATATCTCCACGATCGAACGGGCTGACTTGGCTGACTCTCTCGGCTCTTGCTCCACGCGTGGCATCGCCTTTGACCACGGCACAAGCCACAGCAATCCTCCCGCGCCGAAGAGAAAGAAGAGCATTCTCCAGCCGAAGTGCACCAGGACCAACCCAGCCAGGAACGCACCTGCCGCGGGCCCGAGCTTGGTTCCCGCATCAATCAGCGCATTGGCCCGTCCGCGATTCTGCTGCGGCATGCCGGCAAAGATGCGCGAGTAGCAGGGATAAGCGACCGACTCGCCGAGGCCCAGCAAGAGCCGCAGCGAAAACAGCAAGACGAAGCTCGAGGTTGCTCCAGTAAGAGCGGTAACGACAGTCCAGAGCAGGTAGCCGAAGAAAAGAACCCAGCCCGGCTGGAAGCGATCGGAGAACCACCCAGCTATTCCGAACACCTGCACCAATGCGTAGGTCCAGAAAAATGCAGAGAGCAGCGAACCGATCTGGAGCGGCGACAACGTGAATTGGCGCTCAATCAACGGCACAGCCATCGGCAGGCTGCTGCGGTCAATGTAATTGATGACGACCGAAGCGAAGAGCAGGATGACGATGGTGAACTCGCGCGGCGTCATCCTCACGCGAATCGGCAGAGCTTCCGTCATCGACCCCCCACTTGCTTCTACTGCTTTATCGCCGCGGCTCAGCTCTTACTTCGAATCTGCACCGGTCGACTCTTCAGTCGGCGTCGCCGCATTCTTCAACGCATTTCCCTCAAGAATCGTCTGCTGCAGCTGCCCTTTGCCCGCGGAAAGAAAAACACCGGTCCCCGTAAACGCCCTGCTGTTGCGAACAATGGCTCCTGGCGAGTTGTCGAGGCGAATGACGGGCACGTTGGCCAGCGGAGTGCGCTCTTCCACTCCGTCCAACTCCAGGTTCACAGAGTGATCCACCGTGAACGCAGGACCGGTCGACGGATTGAGCTGAACGTTGTGCAACTCGAGCCCATCGGTATTGTCTGCCGTCATTCCCACTTTGCCGGTGCCGATCACGTCGCTGATGCGCAGCGTCTGGATCGGCATTTCCGGCAGCCCATCGATATCGATCAATTTCTTCGCCCCATTGATCGTCATGTGGCTGATGGCAATATTTCTGAAGATCGGCGTTTTGTTGGTCACCGGACCCTGGGGCAGATGGACCTCGCCTTCCATCAGGTAGTAATTGGTGACAACGATGGCCTCGCCCACATTTTCCATGGTCCAGTTATCGAAGCGGATGTCTTCAACCACGCCACCGCGCCCCCGGCTGCTCTTGATGCGCGCGCCGTTCGTCGTATCTTTCACCGTGATGTTGCTCGCCACAATATTGCGAATGCTTCCCGATGTCTCGCTCCCGATCGAAACCGCTCCGTGCGCATGATGAACCGTGCAGTTAGTGATGGCGACATCCTCGGTGGGCCGGTTCACACGAAGCCCGTCCGCATCCTTGCCGGACTTGATCACGATGCCGTCGTCGCCGGTATCGATATAGTCGTTTGCCAGTTTCACGAATCTGCTTGAGTCGATCACGATTCCGTCGGTATGCACTCCGGGATAAGTCTCAATCACCAGGTTTTCCACCACGGCGTTCTCGCTGTAAAGCAAGTGCACGGTCCACATTGGGGAGCCAATGAAGCGCAGGCCATCCACCAGGATGTTCTTGCTGTTCATGAATCGAATGAACGACGGACGCAATTCCGCCGCGACCTTTTCATCCTCTTCCTTTGAAATCGGCTTGCCGGCGTTCAGCCCGTTGAGCATGTTCTCCCAATGCGGGCCGTTGGCACTGCCCGGATCGTCGCCCTTTGCCTGGCTCCTGCCATGCAACTTCATCCAGTCGCCGTTATTGCTTGTCAGGACTCCGCGTCCGGTCACAGCCACATTCTCAAGGTCGTGCCCGCCGATCAACGGAACCGGCGTGAGCGTCTCGATTCCCTGCTGCCGTCCGGGCGTAAAGGGAAGCATCGCCGCCGGGAAATTGACGATCGCTCCGGCATCAAAGTTGAGCGTGAGATTGCTCACCATCTCAATGGGCCCGGAAACGTAATGGCCGGCGGGAACAAAGACCGTTCCTCCACCTGCCGCTTTTGCCGCGGCGATCGCGCGGCGGAATGCGTCGGCTGCATTCACCGAGCCATCGTTGTGCGCCCCGTAGTCAAGGATGTTGAACACCGTGCCATGATGCGCGGTGGGCGTTTGCGCGGGTGCAGCAAGAACGGAAAAGAAAGAGAGAATAGAAATGATGAAGGCAACTTTTATTTGAAGAAGCTTGTGTAAGTTCATCGGGTCCCCATGTTTTTATTGGTTCAGAGCTTTCTCTTGATCCATTGTTTTCAGGCGCCCATGGTAGTGCGGCACACATCGCCGGTCAAGGCAACGAGCGCCGTTCATTCGGTACACAGGCGGCATCGCTCACGCCTTTATCTCATGTTTCATGCAGGCATTCGGCAAGTAGCCGCGCATTTGCGCCGAGCTGGCTTATTGATATTCCCGGCTTGTACAACGCCGAGCCGATGCCGTAACCGTCTGCGCCGGACGCGCGCCAGGACGGGATCGCCGTGTGATCGACGCCGCCGACGGGCAGCATCATGGTTCCCTTGGGCAACACGGCTCGCAGCCCCGTCAACATGCGCGTGCCCAACACGTCGGCCGGAAACAGCTTGAGCGCATCCGCTCCCACCGCCACCATCGCAAACGCTTCAGTCGCACTTCCTACGCCCGGCACTGAGAGCATGCCGAGCTTCTTCGTCTCTTGCACGATTGCAGAATCCGCATGCGGAGACACAACGAGCCGGGCCCCCGCAGCCTGCACTCGCTCCACATCTTCAAGCCGCGTCACTGTACCAGCCCCGATCAACATTCTGTCAGAGAACTCGGCTGTCGCACGCTCGATACTCTTGAACGGATCCGGCGAGTTGAGTGGAATCTCCGCGATGACGATCCCCGCCGCGAAGAGTTCTGAAAACACCTCTGCAACCTCAGCGGTTTCAATCCCTCTGAGAATCGCGATCAACGGGCATCGGTTCAACCATTCGCGCATTACCATGCAAGATTCTCCGCAATGCGCAGCAGTCCACGCAAGGCCGCGCCCTCTGGTTCCATTGTTGAATCCACGCCGCATGCGCCAAGAGCCATCGCATATAGTTTGCAAAGAGCCAGCTCGCCGACCAGGTGGACTGGCTCGCCCTTTTGCGTGTTCGCCTTCACTTCGTGCCCGATCAGGATTCCAGAAAGATACGACGACGCTGACTCTTCCTTCAACGCGCCGGTGAGTACAAGCGTCCTTACGCCAAACAGATGGTGCGCCAGTTCTCCGGCCTGTCTTGATCGCGCAACGCCAAGCAGAAATGCATCCGCATCGCTGGCATCTTGCTGCGTACTGGCGCGAAGGATCGTTCCTTCACGAATTGCCTTGTAGAGATCCCCGGTCATTGAAGTCGAAAATCCGGCTACCGTCTCACCCTCCACTCGAACCCACTTCGTGTGGGTGCCGGGCAGGCAAACATGGTTCGACACCGCGGCCTCAACGCTGCTGCCAAAGATCTCCGTCTCTTCACCGCGCATCACTTCGGGAACCCCGTTCTCGTCGGAGCCAATCAGCCCCGGCACAATGCGCGCGTCAATTGAATTGCCTGAATCGACCGGGATTTTGATCACGGCTGTGACAATCTGTTCGAGACTCGCGGGCACGGTAACGTAGGGCGCCTCTTTCCAGCCAGTGCGCGCGCCTACCATTCCCGACATCAGCACCCGGGATTCTCCGGCGCTCACCCAATCGCCTACCTCGGCGATCAGGGCATCGTAGAATTTTCCCGGCGAAACCAACATGGCGCCGCGACCGGACGACCTCTCGTCTTCAACTTTTCCGCCTGCATCCACTTTCCAGGCGCGAAAGTTCGATGTCCCCCAATTGATCGCGATCATCGGCCGACCCTGCACTCAAGCACGCTTCATGTTACTGGCAGGGATTCACCGAACACAAACCGGCGACTGCGTGGGGAACGTTTCTGGAGTTGAAGCGGTGGGTGCTCGAAAAGGGCCAGCGGCTTAGAGTGGTAAATTCGAGGTTGGTCGCATAACTTCCGAAGTGCAGCCGCAGATCCTTCGACTCACCACCCCCAAACTGAAAAGCGTTTGGGGCCCCGTGCGCTCAGGATGACAGCTTTGCTTTGAAATGAACTTCAGAGGCGAAACGCTACAGCTCAATCAGCGGCCTGGGCAGCCTGACCCCGGCGCGATCAAGAAACAGCCTCATCCGCAGCGCTTCCGCGCGTTGCGAAGCCACCAGCCGCATCTGTCTGCGAATATGGTCGCCATCTACAAGTCGAGCGGCAAACGCCTCGTCGGTCTCAGCGTCTTTCTCCAACCGGGCGATGCGTGCTGCCACGGTCTGCCGGAACCGCGGACTGATCTCATAGCCTTCGTTCGTTGCGCAATTGATGGTCATCGCCGGCTCCCTGGTGTTTTGTGATGAGAGGCTGAAAGTTTTTTCGGGAAGGGCCTCAAGTATTTCCCACTGGCGCCGATATTAACGAAGACCAATGAAAGGCGCCAGATTACCGAGTAACGGGACTCAGGTAATGGAGTGTACAAAAACGAGACAGGGGCGGAGTCGCACTCCGCCCCTGCAATGATTCGCGATGTTCATCAAGCCGCTCAGTCTTCATTGCGCGATATCGAGTCTGAGCGCGCGATCAGTTCTCCGCCTTATCGGGCCGCCGCGATGCCCACCACCATCTGCGTTCCTGAATCCAGGTGGATGTTCTTGTTTGTTGCCGAGAGCATTCCCGATGCTGAGCCGGTCGCTTCACCGTGCAACATCACTCCGGGAAGTCCTGTGGAGCGCGCCGCAAGCGAGCCTCCGCCGGCCACCGCGCCACCAGCAACACCACCAACGCCTCCCGCGCCGCGCGCCAAGTCACCGGTGGCGTCTGCACCCAGATTGCCTGTCGTACGCATGGCGCCGCCTGCGGTCTCGCCAAGGTCAGACCCCAGCCACGGCCAACGCCCCCTGCAGCTCCAGAGGCTCCACCTAAAAGGCCGCCGCCGCCCCCGCGTGCGCCGCCTGTCGCTCCCGCGCTCATGCCGCCGCCAGCCACCGGTGAGCTGAACGCATCTTCGTTCTCCATGGAGGCGGCCGCAACTGCGCTCGGGTTGGGCTCCACCGATTCAATCATCGAGTGAACGGCCATGCTCTGACCGCCCTTCATCTCCACGCGATCAAATGCGATCCCCATCCTGGACTCGGCCTGCCCTTTCTCATGCGCCTGCACCTCGGTTACGTGCCCCACCAGCCGCGAGCCTTTGGGAATCTCCATCCCGTCGGCGGTCTTGATTTTTTGGCTGGTCTTTAAAACCACCGGGTCTCCCGGCCTCGCAGATTTGGAGTCGAGCTTGCCTTCAAGCTGGCCCGTAACCGGCCGCATATCGGCTGAGCCTGCTGCATGCGCGTTGGCGTTTCCATTCACTTCAGCATTTCCCGGGCGGGCTGCCGCATGCGCGTTGGCATTGGTTGAATCGTTCACCTGGGCTCCTGCCGCTGTTGCCGACGCGTTCTGATGGGCCCGGGCATCCACTTGCTGCGCCATTAAAAAGGGAATGCTCGAAAAACCTGCGACTGCCATCGCGAGCGTTCTGGCGATTTTCATTTGCTTGTCCTCCGAATTGATTTGCGTGCGGCACAGGCGACCCGGATTACCGGTGCCTGATGCCCCAGTAAGATGCCAATACGGTTGCAAACGCTGGTCCACTCGCACAGCACCGAAGTAATCCGCCCTAAGTGATTAGATTTTTGGGATTTAGGCGTGCGTTCTGAACGGCGCCGACCTCACGCGAACGCCAGCGAGACCATCCCCACTGGGGATTTTCTTCCTTCATCGTGTAAAGATTTCCGTGCCACGGCGTCGCCAGCGGGACTGGCGACCGCTTCTTTAGCTCTAGTAGTCGCTCTGCGGCGCCATGGCGTAATAGCCTTTGCGCACCTGCACCTTCAGCCCGTCTCCCTGGCATTGAATCCCGATGCGCCTGAAGGTTCCGTCGAGCTTGAGGTTGGTGGGCGTGTAACTGGCGACATACTGCGTGCGCAGCTCATCCTCAATCTGCTGGAAGGCTGCTTCGAGTTTCTTGCTGTTGTTGCCCACGTCAATCAGGCGCCCGCCCGTCTCGTCCGAAATCCGTTTAGCCGCGGAGTAGCCGCTGTAGCCCATGTTGAACCCGCCATAGAACCCGCGGTCTGCAATCAGGATCATGTAAACGATCACGTTGTTCTTTTGCGCGGCGGCAATCGCGTCCTGAATCCTGGTGCGGCTGCCCTGGTCTTCGCCGTCTGTCAAAATGATGATTGCCTTGCGGCCCGTCTCGCGGCTCAACTTCTCATTGGCGGCAAGATCGATCGCATCGTACAAGAGCGTTCCCTTCGGATCGCCCACGGTGGGCACCGTTCCGCCGCCGGCTCCCGGAATGCCCGCTCCGCCATTGCCGCCCGCCGTGTTGATCTCCGCCTTGCTCATCGCCCGCGACAACTCCCGCGGACTATCGGTAAAGTCCTGCAGCAGGTCCACGTTCACGTCGAACGAGACCAGGAAGGCCTCGTCCTTTTGGCGAAGCACGCGCTGCAGAAACTGGCTGCCTGCATCCTGCTCCAGCGGCAAAACATTCTGCTGGCTGCCGGACGTGTCCAGCAGAATCCCCAGCGTCAACGGCTGGCTCGTCTCCGCCACAAAGCTCTTCAGCGTCTGCGGCGTTTTGTCCTCTGACACTGTGCAGTCACTCTTCGTCAAATGCGGAACCAGTTCGTTGTTCTTGTCCTTGACGGTAAAGAACAGGTCCACCAGGTTCACGTTCACC
Organism: uncultured Acidobacteriaceae bacterium; assembly: GCA_963820245.1. Lineage (GTDB taxonomy): Bacteria > Acidobacteriota > Terriglobia > Terriglobales > Acidobacteriaceae > Telmatobacter. The sequence goes on from CAWFZC010000007.1 coordinate 526,084, forward strand.
TTCAAGGTGGCCACAGCCGTCTCATCCGCCGAGGGGGGCGGGGCGGTGCTCACCGGAGCCTCATCCGGCGAGGGCGCCAGTTGAGCCCATCCCGACGGGGCCAGGCACGGCAGGCCGAGAAGCAAAACAGCAATTCTGAGGTGGGTTCTCATTCTGTTTTTCAGTGGGCGCTCATTCTGATCTGATAGACGGAAAAGGCACTGCTTAGAAAGCATACGCCAACTCTTTCCCACACGACTGAGGCAACCTGCGCCGCCCCGGCGCGTCTGATACTCTGACAGGTACAGCCCTGCTGGCTGGCCAGGCCGGTGCGGCTTTACCCCGCAAGCCGCCGAACGGCAGAAAAATGCGGTCTGGGAGGAAGTAAACCCTGTGATTCCTGGTTCTAAAGCAATTGCGCTGACGGCGCTTTTCGGTGTGTGTCTTCTCCTGAGCCCCGTAGCTCGGCCCCAAACCCAGCAGACTACGGTTCCGGACGCCCCCGCTCCCCAGACAGCTCCTCCGCTGACCGGCGATGGCCCCATTACCCCCGGCAAAGGCGCCCAGGGTACGCCCGGTGTTGCGGGTGAGTCGACTGACAGCGTTGATTCGTCTACCTCCCCTTCTCCTGCACCCAAGGAGGTTGCTCCTCAACAGACGCCCGCCGTCCAGCCCCCGGGCCCACCCGCCAAGGACGACTTCCAGACGACGGTTCCCGCGCAGGGTGCTGCTGCCGTTACCACCTTCGTTCAGAACGTAAACTTCGTTGAAGTCCCGGTGATCGTCAAGGACGCCAAAGGCAAACAGGTGGCTGGCCTCACCTACCGCGACTTCAAGGTGTTTGAGAACAACACGCGCGAGGTGCTGCGGACCTTCAGCGTGGACCCCACGCCGCTCTCCGTCGCCTTTGTGATTGACCAGAGCCTCACCTCAGACGTCATGGCCAAGGTCAATGACTCGCTCGGCGCCATCCAGGGTGCGCTCACTCCCTACGACGAGGTGGCGATCTTTACCTATACCAATGGAGCCAATGAACGGACCGGATTTACAGGAGCCGAAGGCAACCGGGTGCCCGCAGTGCTGGCATTGGCTAAAGCTACCGGCGCCGATGAGCAGGTGCCCATCAACACGGGTCCGCTTGCCGGTTGCAACATCCGCGAGAACGGCAACTGCGTCGATCCAAATCTGCAGCCGGGGCGCTCGGCAGGCAGCGGAACGTTCATCACCATCCCGAAAGAGATCCATACACTCAACGACGCCATTCTGGCCGCGGCCAAGGAACTCTCGACGCGGCCCAAAGAACGCCTCCGCATTATCTACGTCATCTCTGACGGCAAGGAATACGGCAGCAAGGCGACGTTGAAGGAAGTCATCAAGTATCTGCAGACGAACAAGATCGCGGTCTATGCCACGGGCGTCGGCGCATCCGCAGTGTGGGGCGAGGGCTACGTCAGCCGCCTCCATCTGCCCTTCACCATGTACGACAACATCCTGTTCAAGTACACCTACGCCACTGGCGGCGATTTCGATTCGGAGCGCGGCGTCAACGGCATTGAGAAAAGCTACGCCAAAATCGCCGATGAGGCCCGCAACCAGTACACGCTCGGCTATCTGAGCCACGAGTCAATCTACGACGGCAAGTATCGCAGCATCGACGTCCATGTGGACCTGCCGGGCCTGGACGTGATCGCCAAGAAGGGGTACTACCCGTCCGCGCAGGACTACAAATAACGTGCATCATCCTCGCGTGAATCGGCTGGCATGAACGCCGCGGGCGCTTCTGCAGGGATCGGCTTGTGTTCTGCCGCTTCGTGGGGCGGAGCCGACTTTGTAGGTGGCATGGGCGCCCGCAAATCGCCCGCGCTTCTGGTTGTCGCCTCGGGACACATCTTCTCTTTCTTCCTGCTGCTGGGCTATTGCCTGTCCATCCATCTGCACCTGCCCGATTCGCATTCTCTCCTCTTCGCTTCGATCGGCGGCTTTGAAGGTTCCATCGCCCTGGCCATCTTCTATCGCGCGCTGGCCATGGGCGCCATGGGGCTTACCGCCGCGCTCACCGGCGTGCTCACTGCGCTGGTTCCCGTGGTCTTCTCATTTTTCGTGGATGGATTGCCGGGACCGCTCAGCGCCGCCGGTCTCGCAGCGGGACTGGTCGCCATCTGGCTCATTACCCATTCACCGGACAGAGACGGCCCATCCACTCCCCGCGCTGCCCTCATGCTGGGCGCGCTCGCCGGAACCCTCTTTGGAACCCAACTGATTCTCTTCAAATTCGCCAGCCCCGGCGGTGTGGTGTCCACCATGACCGCCGGACGCGCGGCAGGCGGCCTGGCCTTGGTCCTCGTCATCCTGGTTGCGCCTCCCAAAGGACAATGGACGGGCTTTTGGGGCTTGGGAATCCTGTCGGGAATCCTGGATACAGCCGGGAATCTCTTCTACCTGCGCGCCACGCAACTGGGCCGGCTGGATGTGGCTGCCGTTGTCTGTTCGCTTTATCCTGCCGGCACCATCCTGCTGGCCGCCCTGTTCCTGCGCGAGCGGCCTACGGGCCGCCAGGTCACCGGCATGGCGCTTGCCCTGGGCGCGGTCATGTTACTGAGCCTGTAGCGCCGGGCTCCTGACCGGCTGTATCGAGGGCCTCCCGGCCCTCGGCGGCACAATATCTCCCCGCACGCACAAAGACCTGCGCCGAAGCACAGGTCTCAGGAATCGCCCTTAAAATGTCTACGCTGCCGCGCCGGATTCAAACCGTCTGAAGTTTGGGACTTCCGTCCCGAAGATCAAGCCCGGCGGCGGAATCAAAAAACGCCGCATTTCGTGCGCTATTTGGGTTCGACAGGAGCGGTGGGCGGGGGCGGCGGCGGAGCCGAGGCCTGCTGCACGTTCTGCGCCGGCGGCGGATCGCTGATCCCCTTGATGCCTTCCTTGAAGCCCCTCAATCCCTCGCCCAGCCCTTTGCCCAAATCAGGCAGCCGCTTGGCGCCAAACAGCAGAAACGCAACCACACCCAGAATAATCAGATGCCATGGCTGAAGTAGATCGCCCATTACTTTATCCTCCGTGCACCCCAAACCAAGCGGCGCACATGCTCACCGATTATTGTCGCACATAATCGCATCCCGGCGCAGGAGGGGGCTTTTTCAAAGGGCTTTCCGGATTTCCAGGATCATCGAGAGCAAAATGGCAGCCAATGAAATCAAGTGTGGGAGCACCGCAGCGAAGTGCCCGGAGCCAGTGACGACGCGCTACCCGACCTAACGGCAGGCCGACCTACCACCCACCCCATCCCCTCCAAATTTTCTCCTCAGGAATTTTCACGCCCGTTCCAATTCGCGCCCCTATTCCCATTTACTCCCCGACTGGCCCAACTACATCTAAAGTCATATTGATGCAATCGGCCTAAGGGTTGAATCTATCGTTAACAGGACAAAGCAGCCGCGGGAGCTATACTTTGCCCGAACCACTCTCTGAAAGGAGTTCTCTCGTGGGCGATCTGCTTCAACCCATGCATCTTCTTGTCCTGGGCATTATGGCGGTTCTTCTCTACCTTGTCCTGCGGTCGGCGGGCACCGCGATCAAGGTAATCACCCAGCCAAAGGCGCCATCGCAGGTCTGGGTCGACCCGTCGAAGCCAATGCTCAAATACTGCAGGGAATGTGGCGAACAAATCGCCCAGGATGCTGAAACCTGCCCCATGTGCAATGGCCGGCAATCCATTTTCTAATTTCCAGCGCAGCCGCAGGAGCTGGTCCGGCGTCAAGTTTAGCCCTTCACAGATTTTCCCGGTTCAATCAGCGTACAAATCCAGCCCCAGGTCCTCATCCCCAACACCCCAGCGGTTTCTCGCCTCTTCTATTCGCATATCACAATCAGTTCACCTGGGCCGGCTTCCCCAGGCGCTCCGTAACCATCGCATAGAAGGTGTGGAGATCTTCCTCTTCGCCTTCCGTCAGCCGCCGAAACACCTTCATCAGGGGAAACACTCTGGAACCCCGTATGTCGATGGCTGGAACCGCCGCCATGCCGCCCGGATACTGCGTCATCTCCCACACGCCGGCATAGCGCCGCCGCAACACCTCTCCCAGGTAGCTGCCCCACAGGCGCACTTCAAAATCCACGTCGAGTTCCGGGCTCTCGCCCACCCGCACAAGAATCTCGTCCAGGCCGTCGATCGACTCCGAACTGAAATCCAGCTTCTGCGCAAACTGGTCGCGGCCCAGCTCTGCCGCCGCCCGGGCATAGCCCTCCATCATCGACCCCAAATCAGGATAGGAGGCCGATTCCAGCTTTTTGCGCAAATCAGAGGCGTTTTTCATTCAATCTCAAGAGTACATGCACCCACGGCCCGGCTGAGACATCAAATTGTATAGCGTCCGCGATGGTGCGGTGTTTGCGCTTTGTGGCAGACTGAAGACGGGGGTTATCTTGGCCAGGAAATTCAAAATCGTCGCGCTTGCAGCCTTGCTGGCGCTCGCCGTCGGCGCGGCCAATTCCGCCACGCCCGACATCTATCCCGATCCAGCAAATGCGCGGACCGACCTGGCCGCCGCCCTCAAGACCGCCGCAGCCACGCACAAGCGCATCCTGCTCGACTTCGGCGGAAACTGGTGCGGCGATTGCCAGGTGCTCGACATCTATCTGCACGACCCGGCTAACCGGCCCATCGTGGAGGCGAATTTTGTCGTCGTTCACGTCAACGTAGGCCGTTACGACGCCAACCTCGACCTGGCGAAACGCTACCAGATTCCGCTCGACAAGGGTGTTCCCGCTGTAGCCATTCTCAGCGACAGAGGGACCCTGCTCTACAGCCAGAAAGACGGCGAATTCGAGGCCATGCGCAGGATGGAATCCTCGAAGGTCACCGAGTTCCTGGTGCGCTGGAAACCCGCCCGCCAGGGCTGCTCCCTACTCGTTGTCAATTGCTGACAAACCGTCACTGTCCGCTTTGATCCAGCGCGACTGTCCTCCTGAGCGGAGCCGGGTGCCCCAGGTGCCTCGCTTTTGGGCACCTGGGAAAGGAGCGCACTCAACCCAGAAGTCTTTCTAATCCCTGTTCCCTATTCCCCGTTCTCTGTTCCCTGCCCTTCTGTACCATCAATCTATGAACTTCGATCTGGAAACATCGCCGCGGAGCCACGCCTACAAACTGCTTGTGGGCCTGGTGGCGCCGCGCCCTATTGCGCTCATCACCAGCATGAATGAAAGCGGCCACCTGAATGCCGCGCCCTTCAGCGCCTATAACTACCTCTGCACTGACCCGCCCATTCTCGGCATCGGCGTCACCAACCGGTCGGGTGACGGCTTCGTCCCCAAAGACACGGCGCGCAACATCCGCCGCACCGGCGAGTTCGTGGTCAACGTGGTCACAGAAGACATCGCGCAGCAAATGAACATCTGCGCCACCGACTTTCCTGAGGATGTGAACGAATTGGACGCGGCAGGCTTTACCACTGCGCCGTCTCTCAAGGTCAAAGTGCCGCGCATTGCAGAAGCGCACGCCGCGCTCGAGTGCGTGGAGCACACCACCATGGAAATCGGCCGCTCCCGCATCATCCTGGGCCGCGTCGTCGCCATGTATGTTGAAGATCGCTACGTCGACCCCGAAGGTCCCTACATCAAGGCCGACGAGTTGCACTCCATCGGCCGCATGAACGGGCTGGGATATTACGTCAGGACGCGCGACGCCTTCATCACCATCCCCCGCATTGCATATGCAGACTGGAAAAAGGGCCCGCGCTGAATCTTCGAGCTCAGCGACTACTCGCGGGTGCCCGTGGTCCCTCGTCCGCTGCGGCGGAGGGACCGGGGAAAGGACCAACTCCCCAGCATCTTTCTGACCACTGACCACTGACCACTGTCGCTACTCAGCTGATGGGCGCCAGATGCTTCGTCTTCGAATAGGTATACGTCACGCGGTGGATCACCGTGATCATCGACATCACAGCCAGCACCCACAACACCGGCGCCATCGCTCCCCAATGGTTGAACAGCGCGCCAATCAGGATCAGCACGATGCGTTCCGGCCGCTCCATGAAGCCCACCTTGCAACTGCCGATCAGCGCCTCGGCGCGTGCGCGCGTGTAGCTCACCATCAGCGACGTCACCATCACAAACGCCACCAGCACCACGTACCGGAAACGATTGATGCGCCCGTAGTACACCAGCAGACCGAAGAACAAAACCACGTCGGAGTAGCGGTCGATCACCGAGTCAAAGAATGAGCCGAAGACTGTGACCTGGTTATTGCGCCGCGCCACGCGCCCGTCCACCATGTCGAAGATGCCCGCGCCAAAAATCACCATGCCCGCATACAAGAACATGCGGTCGTTGTTTGAGGCGTTGGCGTGGCCAAACAGGAATGCGGCGGCGATGTTGATCACCAGCCCGATAAATGTAAGTGCATTCGGAGAGATGCGGGTGAGTGCCAGCCCGTGCACGATGCGGTCAAGGAGCCATCCGCAGGCGCTGCCGAAGGCACTGGTCCAGGTGGTCATTTCTAGTCTTCCCTGCTTCTACTTTCTCGCTGCTACTGCCCACCGGCCGCGGCGGATTCGCTCTGCTCGCCGTCGCCGGCTTCATCGTGAACGGTGGTCAGTTTCAAAATTTCAAGCTCGCGCTTGCCGTTTGGGGTGACGATCGTGGCCACATCCCCAACTTTTTTGCCTACAATTCCCCGCCCGATTGGCGAGGTCGTTGAAATCAATCCCTTGGCGACATCCGATTCTTCGCTGGTTACCAGCCGGTACACGATCTCTTCGTCCTTGGTCGAGTCGTACACCACAACCGTCGAGCCGAACCCGGCCTTGTCTCTCGGGATATTGGTCAGATTCACCAGCGAGAGCTCGGCCATCCGCCGCTTCAGTTGCCCCAGCCGCGCATTCACAAAATCCTGGCGCTGCTTCGCCATGTGATACTCGGCATTCTCTGACAAATCGCCCATGGCCACGGCCTTCTTGATCTCCGCGGGCAGCTCGTGGGCGAGCTCGTGCTCCAGTATCTGGATCTCTTCGAGAAGTTTTTTCTTAATGTGTTCGGGCATCCAGAGTCCGTTGCGGGGAGCGGGGCTGCTCTAGCCGCGAAAAATGAAAGTGTCTAACTTCCGATTATACGCGGGCCAAGCTCACCACCCCCAGCCCTTATCCGGGGCCAGCCCCGGGCCCCAGCCCGGTCCCCCTGACACCTGTTCCCTATTCCCTATTCCCTGCTCTTACGCCATTGCCGGGCTCAGCAACTCATTGCGGGTGAGCGAAATGACGCTGATGTCGTCCTCCTGCCCGAACCTCTGTGCCGCGTCCGCCACTTCCGCGGCGCTGCTCGAGGTGCGCATCAGTTCGAGCACGCGCTCAAACCCGAACAGTTTCCCATCCAGGTCCGTCGCTTCGGCAATTCCGTCTGACAGCAACACAAGCCGGTCGCTGGCGCTCAGCTTGAAGCGCATCACGCTGAACTCCGCCTCCTCCACCATGCCCAGCGGCAAGGCGCCCTCCATGGGTAGTTGCCTGCCGTTCAAATACGGCGGCATATGTCCCGCGTTGGCCAGCGTGGCGCTGCCGTCGGTGTCAATGCGCAGCGCAAGGCAGGTAGCCTGCGCGTCGCCGCGTCCCAGCAGCCGCTCGTTCAGCTCCCGCAGCACGCGAACCGGCTCGCGATCGAAGGCCACTGCCGTGCGGATCGCCCCCACCAGAAGCGCCACCAGCATGCCCGCACGCAGCCCCTTGCCGGTCACATCCCCGGCCACAATCAGCAGGCTGCCGTCTGCCGCGTCGGGAATAATCTGGAAAAAGTCTCCGCCCACCTCGCGCGCCGGGCGGTACTCCGTGTCGATGGCAAACCCTGACACCTGCTGCCGCCGCATCGGCAGAATCACCTGCTGCACCTCCTGCGCCTGCTTCACATCCAGCGCCATCTGCCGTTGCGACTTCACGCTCATCAGCAGTCTCCGCAACAGCAGAATCGACAGCGACCCTACCAGCAGCAGATCGGCGATCTGCGAAGTTGTGATCCCGATCCCGAAGATCAGAAAATTCAAATTCACGTGCATCGTCGCCAGTTCTCCGCGAAACGGCGAAACGGACGCGAATAAAACCGGCGGCAGCGCCAGCCAGCCGTCAAGGCCCTGCTCCACAATCCCCTGGATTACCGTGCCCAGCACCAGCGAAACCGTCAGCAGGCGCGCCGCAAAATTCAACATCCCGAACACATGCGCCACTGGCTGCGATACCACCGTGAAGAACACATTGTGTCCAATACCGGCCGAGATGATCAGAAGAACTACAAGCACAAGCAGAACTCGCGGCACCCAGGCAGCCTTTTTCAGCCGGAACCATACCCGCCACACCATGATCCATCCGGTAAAAACAATAGGAATCAGCACCACTTCATCGATCACGGTAATCGTGAGCGCGGGGATCCACTCCGTCCACGATCCGATCGCCGTCAAGAACCCCCTTACCGCCAGCGTCAGCAGAAGGGCTGCAATCCACAGGTACACCGAATCCGTCTCGTCAAACAGCCGCAGACTCAGCGCCACCAGCCCCAGCATCCCAAACAGCACTCCCAGGATCAGCGACAGCGAATACGACCGGACCAGCTCATCCCACTGCACCTGGTTGCGCGCGGCCACCGCTCCCGCCTCGCCCAACTGCGGCGCCGAGTGGATGCCGCCCACATCCGTCGTGCCGATCAGGGTATTCGGCTCCATCCAGAACCGGAACGCCAGCACCCTGGTCTGCTCGCTACCATTCCCCGTGTCTTCAAGCTGAAACTTCTTGGGCTGCGTAAAGTAGACCGTCGGCCGGTAAGACTTGAAAGTTCCAAAAGCTCCAATCAAATTCCCGTTGTCGAAGACCTGGTAGGCGTCATCCACATTCGCCGGCCCCGCCAGCGCCAGTTTTTCCCCGGGCTTGCTCTCCACCTTCACGCGGATCCGGTACCACGCATAGCCCCAATAGCCCGGATGTCCACGGCTCGTCCAACCAGCCACATAGCCTGAGAGCCCCGAGACCGGATCGATCGACCCATCCTTGGGCGTCAGGTCCTGCGGCTCCCATTTGGAGTCGTCAAACCCCGGCGCCGCCCACAAAGGCTGGCCCGATGCGTCCAGCGGAGAATCGCCCACCGTAAACTTCCACGGTCCATAGAGCGGCACCACGCTGTCGCCCAGTTGGATCACCTGGTTCGTCTCGCTTACCTGGCTCGTCGCCGTCGCAGCCGCATGCTGTGCCGGCGCTTTTGTCACGAATATCGCGCACAGCAACGCCGCGCACGCCGCAATTTTCAAGAAGTCTGGTTTCATCTTGCTGACCTCAACGGCGGGGTAGCCGTTGTTCGCACTATAAACATTCCACGGCATTTCCGAAACAGTTTTCACTCAGGCGTGGGGCGCAATCACCCCGCCTGCATTAAATCGGGGCGCACCAGTGCTGCGTCGTTTCGAGGGGCGAAATCCGTCACGCACAGCACCCCAGCGGCATCACTCTTATAATCGATATCAAGAGCTATTGAAGCGAGGTCCGCGGCACATTGAATCTTTGGCAAGGAATCGCAGGTACCTGGCCGCGTTTTTTGGCGTGGCTTATCCGGCGTTTACCGAATGAACAGCAACGCCTGCTTGCCATCACAATCATCGCCGGCGGTCTGTGCGGCCTGGCTGCCGTGGCTTTTCACCTCAGCATTGCAGGGTTGGAGAAGCTGCTCATCAATCATGCCAATGCAGCCCCCGGCCATAGCTGGATCTTCTGGACAATCCTCACCCCGGGCGTCGGCGGCCTCATCGTCGGTCTTGGACTCGTCTACTGGGCCCCAGCCGCCGCCGGAAGCGGCATTCCCCAGGTGAAGGTCGCCTTCACGCTGCGCTCGGGCGTGGTTTCGGTCAGGGAGACCCTGGGCAAGTTTGTTCTTTGCGCCTTTCAGATCGGTTCGGGCGCTTCGCTGGGGCTGGAGGGACCAACCGTTCAGATTTGTGCCGGCGTCAGCAGCATGCTGGCTCGAGGCGCTCGCCTCAGTCCGCAATTCCATCGGCGTATGGCTTCAGTCGGTATGGCGGCCGGCATCGCCGCGGCATTCAATGCGCCCATCGCAGCCATTACGTTCACTCTCGAAGAACTCATCGGCGATCTCGACCAGACCATGCTTTCGGGAGTCATCGTCGCCGCGGCTCTGGCCGCCGTGGTCGAGCACTCCATTCTGGGCTCGAATCCCGTCTTCCACGTCTCCCGGACTTACCAGCTCGGAAACGCCTCTTCGTTGATCTGGTACGCGCTGCTGGGCGTTCTGGCCGCCATTGTCTCCATCGCATTTACTGACGGGCTGTTGCGCCTCCGGCTTAAGTTCAGAGAGTTCACCGCCGTCCCAAAGTGGGTGCATCCGGCAATCGGCGGACTGGCTACGGGAGCCCTGGCGGTGGTGGGATTTGCCTTCTTTCACTTGAACGGAATTGCCGGCGATCCCTACAGGACTCTGGAAGTTGCGCTCACCGGCACCATGCCCGTCGCGGTCATGGCTACATTCTGCCTGCTCAAACTCGGGGCAACTGTCTTCTCCTATGCGAGCGGAGGCTCCGGGGGCATCTTCGCGCCTTCGTTGTTTATGGGAGCCATGTTGGGCGGCTCAGTCGGCTATCTCGACGTCATCATTTTCCATCACTCCACTGATGCCATCGGCGCTTTTGCCGTTGTGGGCATGGGAGCGGTCTTCGCCGGTATTGTCCGCGCGCCCATGACCTCCGTCCTCATCGTCTTCGAGATGACTGGAGGCTACGGGCTGGTATTGCCTCTCATGATCGCCAACATGACTGCGTACGGCCTTGCACGTCACTGGCGTCCGGTGCCGGTTTATGATGCATTGCTGGCGCAGGACGGCATCTATCTTCCGCACGGCAACGGGCATTTGGATCCGCCTTCCCCTATCCCGCAAACAGATGGCCTGCACGAAGCTGAAACAGAAGACGCGACGGTCTAAAGCCGGTGATTACCTTTTAATCTCCCGCCAAAAAGCAGTCCCAAAAAGCTGCGGGCGGCCGATTTTCGCTCGTCTCCGAGTGAAATACCCCCCGTCCGCATTCAACAAGCGAACTGAAATTCAACAACCAGCGTTAGAACTCAAATCTCCCAACGAACTGAACCTGGCGTTCGCGAAGGATCGTATTACCCGCGGCGGATGGAGTTCCAAAGCTGGCCTGATAAGTAGCCGTGGTTCCGCTGATGCTGTAGGCGGTCACGTTATACGCGGTGAAGTTGCGGTGGTTAAGAATGTTGAAGGACTCGGCGGCGAGCATCAGCCTGTATTTCTCGCCGAAGCTGAAAGTCCGGGAAAGACGGGTATCCAAATCGTAGATCGTCGCCTGACGAATGTCGTTGCGGCTGGGATAGATGCCGCCGGCGAATGAATCTGACGATTTGTACTGCGGATAGGCGCGGAAGTTGACATATTGGCCGGTAGCGCCGCCACCGCCACCCGTGGCGCCCAAACCACCTGAACCGTTGAACGTAGCCGAGCCGCCCGGAATTGAGGTGCCGCCCGAGAGTCCGTAGCTATAAGGCACACCAGACTGCACCGTCCATACCGGCGCCAGCTCCCAGCCGTTGGCCACACTCGATGCAACGTGGCTGTCGATATTGAATTTTGGCGAGATCACCAAACTACCCACAAAGCGCTGCGGCATGTCGTTCACACTGCGTCCGTAGTCCGGCGCCTTGGTGAATGGATCGGTCTGATCGTTGGTGTCAGCCGAAGAGGACTGGTTCATGTTGTTGTCCAGCGCCGCGGAGTAGGTGTAGCTGAACTGCGCGGCAACACCCTGGTTAAGACGGTGATCGACGGTAAATGAAAGAGCGTTGTAGCTGCTGTTGACCGAACTGCTGATCAGCGAGAGCGCGTTGTAAGCGGGATTAATGCGCGCCGTGTAGACCGGGACCGTCCACGCATCGCCGGCCAACGGGCCGCCAACGAACGTGTAGGTCTTGGTGGTTGTGGATGCCGCGATATTTGAATCGACAAAGGTGGGCAGGTGCCTGCCAAAGGAGCCCAGGTACGCGACTCCAATCACCGTCTGCCACGGCAGTTGCTGCTGAATGCTGAAATCGGCCTCGACAGCGTACGGGTTTTGAAAGCCCGCTGCGAATGCAGTGATATTGGAAACCGCCGGAGGAGTGCCGGTGGAAACAATGAATGGATAAATTGGGCTTGTGGCCGACGGGGATGAGTTCAGCTGGAACTGGGCCTGGCTGGAACCCGTGGATGCAAGCGCCTTGTAAAGGGTCCCGTTCTGAATACGGCCGAAGTAGAAACCGCCGCCACCGTGCACGATTGTTTTGCCGGTACCGAAAACATCGTAGGCAAAGCCGACCCTGGGCGCGATGCCTTTCCTGAAGCTTGGGAAATGCGCGGTTTGCGGAACCGCAGCGTTGGGAATCTGCGCGTTCGGCGTAGTTTCAAAATCGTAGCGCAGGCCAAGGTTGATTGTCAGTGCCTTCATGACCTTCCAGTCATCCTGCACATACATGGCCACATCGTTGGTGTGGTACGCGAAATACGGATGGCCGAAAGCCTGCTGCAGGTTGGAATAGCACGGCAGCGTGCCGACGCCGGTATCGCGAGCGGCGTCGCAGCCGGCTGTGCCACCGATGGTGCGCGCATAGTCAGTGAACCAGTCGGCAAGGCGTGTGTAAGTAAACAAACCATGCTGGTAGTCGACGTCGTTGATCTTGTCCTGAGCCCAGCGAAGCTCGCCGCCGGCGTTAAACGTCTGCTTGCCATGCGTGATGCTCACATTGTCCACGGCATCGATCTGTTCTTCGTTGGGATAGAGGCTGCGCGGAGTGTAGTAGGGCGACCCCATGTTGAATTGGGAGTTGGAAGTGATGCTGACACCCGGGGGCAATCCGCCTGCGGTTGTTGTGGGCTCGTTTGAGAATGGCTTGTTTCCCACTTCGTAGCCGAAATTCCGCGCGTATTCGGTCCGCAACTCGTTGGAGATGGCCGGCGTAATGAAGGTATCAATCTTGCCGATAATGGCATCGATCTTGAGATAGTCGCTGCCGATTGACGTGAGTCCACGCCGGATGACCGGGTTGGTCTGCGTGCCGTTTGGCGAGTTCCAGCGCATACGGTTGTAAATGAGCGATGCGTTGTTCTTGTCGTTGATCTTGTAGTCCACCTTGCCAAAGTTGATCAACTGGTTGCCCTTGCGGGGAGCGACGCCGCTCTGGCCGCTGATGTAGCTCATCGCCGATGCGATCTGGGTGGCGGTCACTCCGCGCGCCTCAGCACAAGTCACCGCGTCCGTCGTGGTCGATCCGCCCGCCACGGTGCAGTTGTTCAAAGCCGGATTCGTGTCAGCAAGGAATTGCGGCGTGGGAACAGCAACAATCGGAAAGTCGCGCAGTTGCTGATCGATTGCGTAGAAGAAGAAAAGCCTGTCTTTGATCACGGGACCGCTGAAGCTGCCGCCAAACTGGTGGCGTTTGTCCAATGGTTTGATATAGACGGTCGTTGGAATTGTCTGCAGGATGTTAAAGGAGTTGGTGGCGCCAAATTCATTGTCACGCCAGTACTCAAACAGATCACCGTGGAACTGGTTTGAGCCCGAACGGGTGATCGCATTCACGCCGCCGCCAACCGCGCGCCCGTATTGCGCGGACACATTCGACGTCAGGACCTGGAACTCAAGAATCGAGTCCTGGGTGGTGGAATAGCCGACGCGCGTGTAGCCGCGCTCGACCGAGTCAAATGAGTCGTTGTCGTCTGAGCCGTCCACCATGAAGTTGTTCTGGAGGTTGCTGGCGCCGCGGAAGGTCACCTGACCGAAGGCGCTGTTACCCAGAGTGACGCCCGGCGAAAGCAGGGCAAATGATGTCCAGTGGCGTCCGTTGATAGGCAGAGACTTCAAGGCAGTCGGCGTGAACTCGGTAGTGAAATCAGAACCTTCCGCATTGATGACGGGCGCTTCCGCGCTGACTTCAACGGTGGTCGATGTGCTGCCTGCGTTCAGCTTGGGCGCAACTTCTGTGCTCTTGCCCACTTCGACAATCACATGGTTTGCCGTGTAATCGGCAAAGGCCGAGGCATGTACCTTGACGGTATAGTCGCCCGGCACCAGGCGCGATACGTGAAAGGATCCGCTGGCATCACTGACAACGCTCGCATCTGCGTTGGTGGCTGTGCTGTGAACCAGAACTGTTGCGCCCGGAACTGCCGCGCCGCTCGCGTCCTCGACAGTGCCCGTGATGGCGCCGTCTACTGCGGTCTGGGCGCTGGAAACGGCAGACGGGATGATCGAACAAACGGCAAGGGTGGTCGCGAGGGCGCGTATGAAAATACGCGTCCGCATAGCAGATGGATACTGCATGTGCATTACCTCCGAAGTTTTTGCTGAACAGTTTGGGTGGCCCGGTGGGAACGGGTTCTTTATTCGCTGTCGCAGTGCATTCGACACGCTTGAAATCAAACCCCTAAAAGAGTGCGGGAGTTACTAAAATCGCACAGTCGGAGTCTCGAGACAAGGGGAAAAGCGCTAACGTCGCGTCTTAAAATGCTGTGAATTTACATAACTCACTCTAAATAAAGCGCTTGATGTCTTCCTTCCCAGGCGTCCGCCCCTGCATCGCTTCATCTCTGAAGGTTGCTCTCATCGAGGAACGATTGCAGGATCAATGTGGCTGCCACCTGGTCGATAACCCGGCGGTGCTCCTGTCGCTTGTGGCCGGCTTCGTACAAGATCCGGTGAGCCTCATGGCTGGTCAGCCGCTCATCCCATAAATGAATGGGCAAGCCGGCCAGTTCCCCTAACTCAGCTGCAAATAACTGATTTTTCTCGGCTTGCTTGCTCACCTCGCCCGACATGTGCACGGGATTGCCCACCACAATGCCGACGACAGAAAATCTGCGGGCCAGGCGCGCAAGAGACCGCAGATCGTCCCTGCGGCTGCGTTTCCGTTCCAGGGTCAGCACCGGCTGAGCCGTGAGGCCCAACTCATCGGATACGGCCACCCCGATGCGTCGATTGCCGACGTCAAGTCCAAGAAAACGCGGATGTGTCTCAGGCTCCAGGATGCCGCCCCTCGCTCCCACTTCGATACGCCTGGTTACAGCTTAAGGCTCATCGCAGGCAAAACAACGCCCGGCGTGGATTTAGGCCCGATACAATCGAAAGATACAGAGTCCCCTTTGGGGTTCAGTGTCTCTAATTAATGAAGGGTCAACAGCATCGGGATGGTGAGGCGCACATCGAAGAGCAGGAAGAAGAGGCGGTCCGGCGCCGGATGCCTTTTGATGGTTATCTTTCTTCTCGCGCTTTTCGCAGCCGCCGGGGTGGGCTGGCTGATTCTCATGCCATATGGCCCTCAGACAGAGACCTTCGTTGAGTTAGACCCAGGGTCGTCCACCGAGTTGATTGGCAAGAAACTGGAGGATGCGGGGGTTGTGCGCAGCCAGTTTGCTTTCGACCTGCTGCGTTTGGTGGAGCGGAAAAGGCTCAAAGCCGGCGAGTACCGGTTCGACCACCCGGCGCCGGTGACAGAAGTTTACGAGCGGATTGCCCGCGGGGACGTTTACACCATCAGCCTGACGATTCCCGAGGGTTCGAACATGTTTGACGTTGCAGCAAGGGTTGAGCAGGCTGGGTTCGGCACGCGCGAGGCTTTTCTCCTCGCCGCAACAGAGCAGACGGGACTGGTGGCAGATATAGATCCCGCGGCAAAGACTTTGGAGGGCTACCTGTTTCCTGATACCTACCGATTCGCACGCAAGGCCACGCCGGCGCATATTGCAGCAGCCATGGTTCGGCGCTTTCGTGCGGTCGCGGATCAGATCGGATTGAAGGAAAATGTCCACAACGTGGTGACTGTGGCCTCGCTGGTGGAACGCGAGACGGCGATCGACACTGAGCGCCCCCTGGTGGCGAGCGTCTTCGAAAACAGGCTCGACAAGAAAATGCCCCTGATGACTGATCCCGCCGTCATCTACGGACTGGAACTCAATGGCCGCTGGAGGGGCGAGCTCCACAAGAGCGATCTCACCTACAACACGCCCTACAACACCTATTTGCATGCTGGCTTGCCGCCGGGCCCCGTGGCCAATCCCGGCGTTCGCTCGCTGCGTGCGGCCATGAGTCCGGCCAGCACCGATTATCTCTATTTCGTAGCCGCCGGCGCGGACGCGGAGGGCGCTTCCCTCTTTTCAAAAACCCTCGATGAGCAAAACCGGAACGTCGCCGGCTACCGCAAAGCAGTGAAGAAGGCAGGCGCGCGATGAAGACGATCCGCAGCCTGGCCTGCGTTCCTGCCCTGGTGCTTCCACTGCTGCTTTCGGGCTGCTTTGTGATCTCGACAACGCGCCACCTGCCCGTGCCCAAAGCGCCGGCGATCACGCAGACGGTGACGCCGGATGAGCTCGTGAAGCTGTTGAACGACCGCTGGAACTCGATGGACTCGATGACCGCGAAGGCGGAAATCCTGACCAGCGTTCTGAAGACGAAAGAGGGCTTGGCGAAGGACTACACCCGCGTGGACGGAATCATTGTGATGCGCAAGCCGGAGCAACTGAGAGTGCTGGGCAGAGCGCCCGTGATCGGAATTACCCTGTTCGACATGGCCAGCGACGGGAAGAAGTTTACGCTCTATATTCCGTCGAAGAGTATTGCCTACAAGGGCCCGGCGACTCTGAAGAAGAAATCGAATATCCAATATGAAAATATGAGGCCGGGATTTTTCCTTGACGCGCTCGCCGTGCGCGGGTTGGATCCCGACGACTTTTATTCCGTGACCACAGACTCGGAAACCGTGGAAGACACGGCGAAGAAGCACCTCTATTTCGTGCCGGAATACATTCTGAGCGTTACCAAGCACATTCCCGGCAGCCACAGGGACCAACCTGTGCGGGTCATTACATTCCACCGCGACGATATGCTTCCTTACGAACAGGATCTCTACGACAGCGATGGGAACCTCGAAACCCATGTGACCTATCGGGACTACCAGGATTTCGGTTCGGGGCTTTACCCGTCGAGGGTGATCATCAAGCGCCCGCTTGAGGACTCGCAGATTGTCCTTTTGGTGGAGAAGGTCACGAAAAACGTGCACGTGACGGAGGATCAGTTTGTTGTGAATGTGCCTGAAGGAACCACGATCAAGAACCTGGAATAGAATCGGGCGGGATCGTAAACGAACGGGGCGCCTTCAGGCGCCCCGTTCGTTTGCTGCATCAAGCGGTTCAGGTTGTCACAGCTAGAACGCGAAACGGCCGCTGACCTGGATGATCCGGTTGCTGCCGCCGCTGCCTGTGATTTTGCCAAAGTTGGTGCTGTTCATCGCAGCCGTGGGAGCGCCGAGGTTGGTCAAGTTGAAGACGTTGACGGCTTCGCCGCGGAACTCGAAGCGATACTGGTCATGGATAGGAATACTGCGAACCAGCGACGCGTCGATATCCCGGTAACCGGGATCAGAAAGCTGGGCAGGGCGCTCATTGCCGAGCAGATTCAGAGGGCCCAGGCCAGGGCAGGCAGTTGATGTCCCCGCGATCAATCCGCCGGTTACGCAATAGGCCGACGTATCAAACCACTTGGTCTCCTGTTCAAGGCGGGAGTGGGAGGGGAGCGTGCGCGGAATGACACCGGGGACGATGCTGGGACGATTGTTCCCCTGGCCGTTGAAGTAATTGTCTACGCCGGTGGTCACGGTGAAGGGCTGGCCGCTGTTAAAGGCCATGCTTGAAGAGATTGTCCAGCCGTTCAACGCGAGCCTTACAGGCAGAATGGCGGAGTTGAAGTAGTTGGGCTTCCACACCACCGAAGCGGACACCATATGATGCCTGTCCTGGTCGGAGCGTTGCTTCTTCTCAAGGTACTGGTAGTTGTAATCCAACATGACGTTGTTGAGTGAGGTTCCGTCCAGGTTGCTGCTGGCCAGCGTGTGGCTCCACGTGTAGCTGCCCTTGGCGCTGATCTGATGCGTGAAGCGCTGCTCAACGGTGACTTGCAATCCGTTGTAGTTGGAACCCTGATTGGACTGGATGTTGTACACGTTGGAGTAGACCGGCGATGCGGCCGAGAGGCCATACAACGAATTAAGCTTGCGCCGATTGTTCACCGTGCTGCTGCTATTCGCATAGCCGCAGGCCTGGGTGAGGTCAGTGCAGCTTGGGCCCGAAGTACCGGCAGCGGTGATGTTGAACTGCGCCGGGTTGAGATCCTCGTAGATCGGCTGCCTGCGATTCAGCGAGCCCACGTAGTTGGCGCTGAATGCGAACGTGTTGGTGATCTGTTGTTGGATGCCGAAGTTGATCTGGTAAGTGAAAGGCCACTTGAAGTGCGGGTCAATCGATGAGATCTGGTTGAGCGCAAGGAAGCTTGCCGTTCCGGTTCCCGGCGTGAACGTGAGAGTCGGGAAGGGGTTGGTTCCACCCGGAAATTCCGTCGGATCGTTGGCGTACGGGTGGGTCACCGAGGTGACCTTGCTGAACGTCGGCCGTACAGCATAGGGCGCGAAGTTCGAGGGCAATTCCCACAGATTTCCTGAGATGCCACCGAAGAAGATACCGCCGGCGCCGTGGATCACCGTCTTGCCATCGCCGAATGGATCCCATGAGAAACCTACGCGGGGCGAGATGTGATTTGTCGGCGTGAATGCTCCACCCTTTGGTACTCCCGCGTCGCCCGGGAATTGCAGTCCAATGGGAGCCAGTTGGTTGCCGCTCTTGCCGGTGATGTTGACCGTCTTGAATGCGGTGGACTGTTTGCCCGGAATAAAGTTGGTCTCCCGGTTCTGAGGGTCGGTGGGCGCTTGCTGCCAGTCGTAGCGGACACCCAGGTTAAGAGTCAGGTTGTGGAGAATGTGCCAGTCATCCTGGGCAAACGCTGCGTAGTTGAAGTAATTGGCGTCGGCGTATTCGCCCGTGTCCTGCTCAAATGAGTTGGGATAGCCCGAAATGAAATCGGACAGGGAATAATTTGTGCGCGCTCCAGCAGCCGTGGTGAACGCAAACACGCCGTAGTTGTTCAGCGAAGTCTGCTGGAAGTCTTTCTCCAGGCCGGTTTCACCGCCAAAGTAGAGAGTATGTTTGCCGCGGGTTGTGTTCAGCACATCGCGGACGCCGTACTGGTTGGCGCCGGCCTTGGGGCCTGTGATCGCCTGGGTCAGTCCGAACCAATTGGAGTCACTTATTTGACCGCGCGATGGAAGTCCGGAAATGCCGAAGTCGGAACCAAAACTAGCCCACGTATCAGAAGCCGGAACCGGAATACGTCCGCCAAATTGCCGCGTATAGCTAAGCCACGCCTGATTCACGGTGCGCGGGCTAATCGTCCACGTGTCGCTCACGTTGGCATTTTGCTGGGTCGCTGCGTAGTTGGAGTAGGTCCACGACGAAGTTAGGCCGCCAGGAAGGCTGTGCACCGTCGAGTTGTACCTGAAGTAACTCAGGGTGAGCCGGTGATTCTGCGTCAGCTGATGGTCGGTCTTGATCAGGTACTCGTTGTTGGTTTGCGGCGCAGGATCGAACTCATGATGCGTGTACTTGGTGTCGCCAAATGCTCCCGGATTCTGGAGCAGATGGCCGGTGTTGGCGAGCGCGCCCGTCAGGTTGCCGTTGGCAAGATACTTGAGCACGTTCTGCACGGTTGGATCAAGCGCGGTGCCGGGGAGAGTGTTGTTCGCATACGGAAAACCCGTTGCCCGGTTGCAGACCCAGAACTGGATGGCCGTGTTGTCGAGGGCAGTAGGAGCCTTGGAGCAAGCATTTGTGCTGGTGATCGCTGGGTCGCCCGCCTGGTTCGGCGTGTTCTCTGAGAAGTTTCCCTGCATCTGCGCAACATCGGGCACTGCAGACGTGTATTGCGTCGACGTGGCGAACCGGTAGCCGCCATAGCTGCCGAAAAAGAAATCCTTGTTGTGCATGATCGGGCCGCCAAATGTCGCTCCAAAGCGATGTTGGACGTAAGGCGTTTTGCCCGTGCTGACGTTGTGCCCGGTTGCGTTGAAATTCCTTGAGCGATAGTACTCGAAGGCCGAACCGTGAAATTGGTTGGTTCCCGATTTTGTAACCATACTGACAACAGCGGCGGCATAGCGCCCAAGCTGTGCGCTGAAGTTGTTGGTTTGCACGTCATATTGGCTGACGGCATCCGGGTTGGGCACCTGGTTGCCGCTATTGCGCAGGCCGGTCATGTTCAAACCGCCGTCGAGATAGTACGAAACCTGGCCGGTGAAGTCGTCTGTAGAACCATTGATATAGACGTGATACTCGATGAATCCCAGGCTGTTTGAATTCTGGTTTGATTGCACGCCCGGCGTTAGACCAAGCAAGGCGTAGGTGTCGCGGTTGATCAAGGGCAGATTGTCGATCTGCGCATTGGAGATCGATGTTCCGACCGTGGAATTGCTGAGATTGACGAGAGGAACATCGGCAGTAACGCTGACCGTCTCACTCTGACCGCCAATTTCCAGCACCAGATCCAAAGTGGCGCTCTGCATCACGGAGAGAACGACGCCAGCGCGCTGGAGCGTTTTGAAACCCGGCGCGACTACGGATACCTTGTAGGGGCCCACGGGTAGAAACTCTTCGTGAAATGTTCCATCCGCAATGGAAGTCGAGACCCGGACAAAATTTGTGTCGGTCTGCGTCAGCGTGATCTTCGCGTTTGGAATTACGGCACCGGTTGGATCCGAGATGGTGCCGGAAAGACTGGCGGTGCTGAGCTGCGCGGATGCTCCGGCCGCCGAAAGAATCAAGACCAGCATCGCAAAAAAGCGCATGCCGGTCGATGCGAGAAGGACTCTCGCAGATTTTCTAACGTTCATACTGCCTCCAAAGAATTTGTTGGTAGATCTGATTTCGTTCATAGGTCCTTTAGCAACAAAAACCACACAACACATAGATTCGACAAACGGCTAAGACTAACGCGCCCCTGCGACAATCGGCGGTGACAAACATCACTCGCTCCATTCGCCGTCCAACTAGAAATCGCCCCACTTTATGCGGGGATCATTGACTCAATCGAACAGCTCAACTCAAGCATTGCCCCCTTCAGCTGATCCACCGCTGCATGCCTTTGCCGCAGCCGATCTTCGTCCGCAGTGACGCGGTCCGAATTCGAGCACCAGGTTTGGCCTGTTGAGAGGCGTACTCATGCTCAGACCTTCGCAGATCTCGATCAAGTGAATTCGCAGTGGTGCACACAGTGGGCAACACAGTTAAGAGATCGTTGATTGGGGTTTGAAAGGGTTCGCGCCGGCGACGAAACATTCCGTTTCCGGCAACTGGCCCGGTGCGGCCGCTTCCTTCCCGCCGCGCAGGCGCGCGAAAGAACGGAAGTGGGCTATTTTCTATAGAACCAGTAGTTTATCGAAGAAAATGGGTTGTCCCAGCCAGCTTCATTCCGATCGGATTATCGACAAATCCACTCGCCGGTCACGAAAAAGGACCCATCATCCATCGAACTGCAGCGATTGTCGGTGTCATCAAAGCGCCAGCAGTCCTCGCCGGAATTCAGCGCAATGTTCGCAACTGCTTGGGCCCAACAGCGCGTTTTCAGACTGCCCGGCGGCCAGGTCCACAAAGAACATTCTGTAACATACTGTCCGAATGCCCGTAAAAATCGCCAAAGGGCACACGGAACTCACACCCGATTCCCCGGAACATCGTCCAGAAAACAATCGCTTGTCCTCGCGCGCCTGGATCAAACTCCGGATCATTACTGTGGCTGTGGCGCCCCGTTCCGGGGAACTTGTGGCCCTCCGCCCTGCGGCATCCCCATCACGTTGACCATGGTCGCCGTAAACGCTCCATCCTTCACGGCCCCCTCCGCGCGAACCATATCGCCCACCTGGATGTCGGCCAGCGTAATCGGATCGCGGCGCTTGCGGAAAGTGGTGTTCTCATCGGCAGTAAATGAGTGCGGCGCATTGTCCATCATGCCCATCACCGTCACCTTCACACCATCGATCGACGTCACCTTGCCCTGCAGCCAGGTTTTGCCATAGTTGGCCTGCATCTCCATCATCTGTTTGGCGCGTTCCGGGTCCATCTGCACAATCACCACCGCGCCAACAGATTTTGCCGCCGCGTCTACCTCGCCCATCGCGCCAATCGCGTCGCCAACTTTAATGTCAGTGGCCTTGATCGGCTGAGGCGGATTGCCTCCCCTGCCCATACCCTGTCCCATGCCGCCACTTTGCCCTTGCCCGCCGCCCTGACCCTGCCCGCCACCACGACGCCCACCTTCTCCGCCGCCGCCCATGCCGCCAACCTGCTTCATCATCCGCGTGTTCACGCTGAAGTGCACGGTGTAGGTCTCGCCGGTTTCCGATTTCACCATGTAGTGGTCCGCAGCCACTTCCGTCACCGTGCCCATAAACCCACGGCCACCGCCCATGCCCATGCCGCCGCCAAATCCGCCCCTGCCGTAACCGCGCTGGCCATTGCCGCCGCCTCCGCCGTTATTCTGCTGCGCCGGTGCGGGCGAATTGCTGTCTTGTGCAAAGGTTGAAGCGCTGAACGCAAGTGAAAGAACGACGGCCGACAAAATTCCGATCTTCATAAAAACTCCCGGCGCAGAAAAAGCGGCACCTGCCAGATAGACGCTCAACGACCTCCGGGAGTCTACATGCGGGTGCCAGTCCAGACTCCAGGAGCACCAATTGGCGGGTGCCCCTGATCCCTCGTCCGCCCCGGCGGAGGGATCAGGGAATGAACGAGGCTCGCACGAGAGCCAAATGCTGAAAGCTCGAAGACAGGAGCTAAAAGCTAGCAGCTAGAAGCTAGTAGCTGCGGCGCCCGTCATCAGCTCCACAAACATCTTCTGAAACCGCGGCAGATCCAGATCCAACTGCGCATGCACCAGCCTCACGCCCGTTTGCGGCTTCAAACTTTCATTCCACGTCAGCGTGTCGCCGTAGTTGGGCCCGCGGCTCAGGTCCACATCCAAATAGACCTTGTTCTCTTTGGTCACGAGAGTTGGATCGACCCACGACAAGGCCGCGAATTCATCCCACATGTAGTAGCGATCCTGGCTCCACGCCGTAATGTAGCGCGCCGCCTTCGCGTTCGACTTCGAAATCGTGTCCAGCATCTCCTTCGAGAACGGCGCCTTCAGAGACACATCGGCAGTCGTCACATCGATCCGCGGCCAGTCAGCGTGCAACACGATGTGCGCTGCCTCGGGATCAAACCATAGATTGAACTCGTGCCGTGGATTGGTTGCAAACTCCGGATCTTCGGTCTGCGGATTCAGGCTTCCCCCCATCAGCGCAATGCCTTTGGTGAGCGAAGCAAATTCAGGATCGATCGAAATCGCCAGCGCAATATTGGTCAGCGGTCCCGCCGCGTAAATCGTTACCTCGTGCGGATGCGCGCGCACCTGGCGCACAAGAAAATGCGCCGCGTCCTCGTCGATTGCCTTGATGGACGGCTGCCCTTCCGGCATCGGCGGAATCTCGTAAGGCCCGTGCGGCTTGGGCCTCTCCGCCGTTCCCTGCGTCGCGTCGGCAGTGGTCACCGCCGGCGCCTCCCGCCATGCGCCAAGATACGTCTGGCGTCCGTCGAGCGCCTCGCTCAGATAGGTTTCCTTCTGTGTGCGAACCAGCGGAAATACCGCGCCGCGCGCCACCGGCACATCCGCGTGCCCGGTAAGCTCCAGCATGCGCAGCGTGTGCAGCACCTCTTCGTCGCGCCAGGCGTCGCCGGTCACAATGGTGATGCCCAGCACCTTCACCTGGGGAGATTCAAGCAGCGCCATCATCGCCATCTGGTCGGAGCCGCCCGGACCGGAAGCGTCCTGATCGATCAGCACCAGCCGCTTTTGCGCCTGAGACACCAGCGCCGCAAGCGCAAGCACTCCAAAAAGAGCCGCAGTTCTCATAGGGATTGATTGTGGCATATTCGCGGGATTCTGCAGCCGGATTTACCTGCGCCCAAAGCCCCTCGGCTTGACCGGAGCCGCCACCGGCAAATGAGTCTTGCCTTGTGGGAACACCGCCAGAAAGCGATCCTGTCCTTCGCCGCTGCTGGCGGTCTCAACGCCCTCAATGGACTTGAAAGCCAGGTGCAGTTGCCGCCGCTCACGGCTATTCATGGGCGGGAAAGCATAGGGAACGCCGCTCTTGATCACCTTGTCCGCGGCGATCTCCGCTTGCAGCTTGAACTCCTGCGCGCGCAGTGCCTTGAAGTTGGCGGCATCGAAGCTGACGAGATCATTTTCCCGCTGATCGAGCCGCAGCATCTGCGCCGCAATCGTCTCCAGCGCCATCAGCAGTTCGCCGTTATGCTGGGTTACCAGCGCCACATCCGGCCCACCCAATTCGACATAGATCTGGCGGGCTTCAATGCCATCTGGGTCGCGGGCGCCATCCCCGGCGGTGATGCGGTACTTGAGGCGCAGTCCACCCAGCTTGTTCAGGGTGGCGAGGAATCCGGCAATCTTCTGGGCGGCGGCTTGCAGGTCGGCGATAGGCATAACTGGTTAGTATCGCAGAGCCGGGCCAGCCGCGTATGGGGAATTCTAAAGAAGATGGATAAGTCTCCACCCGGATATTCTCCAAATGCCCAATGAACAACGATTCATGAAACTTCGGCTCGAAATTGTATGCTTCTGTGTGTGGGCATGCTGAGCGACTTAAGGTACGAAAGAAATCGGCTGTTTGCCGGATTGACCGCCGGCGCGACCGTCATTTTGCTGCTTTTAGCCGTCGCTCATCAAGCGCGCTCCCAGGATGCAGCGGTCGCCGCAGGCCCGGGCTCATCGCCTTCAGACAAGCCGGAAGTCATCACCCTCGACGAAGCCATTCGCCGCGCTGAAGCCAACGAACCCAACTTCGCCGCTGCCCAGGCCAACCGCCGGGTTGCTGGTCTCGACAAATCGATTGCGCGTCGGCAGCATGCTCCCCAGCGTCGTCTATCACAACCAGGCCCTGTATACCCAGGCCAACGGATTGCAAAACCAGGCCGGACAAGGGGCCGGCTCCCAGGCTTCGCCCAAGTTCATCGCCAACAACGCCGTCCGCGAATATGCAAGCCAGGCCTCCATCAACGAGACTCTCGGCCTCGCCGGATATGCCGGCATCCGCCGCGCCGACGCCGCTTCCGCCATGGCTGCGGCCGAGCTTGAAATCTCCCGCCGCGGCTTGGTCGCAGCCGTCACCGCTCTCTTCTACGGCTCGCTCGCCGCCGATCACAAGCTGGCAGTAGCCGAGCGCGCGCATCAGGAAACCGCCGACTTCACCTCCCTCACCAGCAAGCGCGAACAAGCCCGCGAAGCCGCTCACGCTGACGTCGTCAAGGCCCAGCTTGAAGAGCAACAGCGCCAGCGCGATTTTGCCGACGCCAAAGTCGCCGCGGAAAAAGCCCATCTCGAATTGGGCGTCCTGCTCTTTCCCGATCCGCGCACGCCTTGCACTCTGCAGGCCGACGACAACGCACCACCCCTCGCCTCGCGCGAAGACGTCGAACAAGCCGCCGCCAAAAATAATCCCGAGCTCAAAAGCGCGTTCGCTCAACTCAACGTGAGCAACGCAGACGTCCTGTCGGCACGCGCAGCACTACCTTCCCGATCTCGGCCTCAATGTCACTTACGGCGTCGACGCTCCGCAGCTCGCCGTCAACGGGCCTGACAAAGTGCGCAATCTCGGCTACTCCGCGAGCGTGACAGTCGATCTGCCGGTGTGGGACTGGCTCTCCACCGAGCACAAAATCAAGCAGAGCGAGATCCGCCGCGATGCCGCTAAAGTTGCGCTCACCGCCGCGCAGCGCCAGATGATTGCCCGGCTAGACGAAACCTATTCTGAAGCACAGGCAGCGCACGATCAGCTTGCCTCGCTCGATGAGAGCGTGGCCACCGCCGCAGAAAGCCTGCGCCTCACCAAGCTGCGCTACACCGGCGGCGACGCAACGGTGCTTGAAGTTGTGGATGCACAAATAGCTTATGTGAGCGCAGAGAACGCCCGCGAAGATGGCAGAGTCCGTTACGAAGCGGCGCGCGCCGATCTGCAAACACTCACGGGAACCATGTAATTACGAGGATGAAAAACTTGACTCGCATCGATCAAAACATTTCCTCGACGCAATCAACACGGCGCACGCGACCCATTCTGTTCGCCGCCGCTCTGCTCCCATTTGTCCTCTTCGCAGGCTGCAAAAAAGAGGCCGTGCCGGAGCCACTGGTCACGGTGCAGGCAGCTCATCCCGAGCAGGGACCCATCGCCGAGCACATCACCGCCGATGCCGTACTCGCCCCCCTCGCGCAGGCCGCCATTGAGCCGAAGATCAGCGCGCCAGTACGCAAATTTTTCGTGCAGCGCGGATCGCGCGTCAAAGCCGGCCAGCTCCTCGCCACGCTTGAAAACAACGATCTCACCGCCGCGGCAATGGACAACAAGGGATCCTACATGGCCGCCCAGGCAGCTTACGCTGCAACCACCAAGGCGCAGGTGCCCGAAGATACGCTCAAGGCCGAATCCGATCTCGCGGCGGCCAAAGCGAATCTTGATTTGAACCTGAGCATCGTCAAGAGCCGCAAGCAACTCTTTGCCGAGGGCGCCATCCCCGGCCGCGATCTGGATACTGCCAGTGCAGCGCTGGTGCAGGCGCAGGCTGTCTACGACGCTGCCGCCAAGCATCTCGAATCGGTAAAAAACGTCAGTCGTGAAGCGACGCTGAAAGAGGCGCAGGGGCAGTTGACCTCGGCCGAAGGAAAGTACAAAGGCGCTGAAGCCCAGGTCAACTACTCTGAGGTTCGCAGCCCAATCGATGGCGTAGTCACCGACAGGCCTTTATTCGCAGGCGAAACCGCCGCAACCGGCGCGCCGCTGGTCACCGTGATGGATACCTCCTCGCTGCTTGCCAAAACGCACATCGCGCAGAGTCTCGCCCAGCAGATGAAAGTGGGTGACGACGCCAGCGTGAGCGTTCCCGGTCTCGCCGATCCCGTCTCCGCGAAGGTCTCTCTCATCAGCCCCGCGCTTGATCCCGGCAGCACAACAGTCGAGGTCTGGCTCAAGATCGCCAACAAATCCGGGGCTCTCAAGGTGGGCACGCCGGTCAAGGTCTCCGTCACCGGACGCACTGTCGAGAAGGCATGGAAGGTTCCGGCCGCCGCTGTAGTTACCGCGCAAGACGGAACCAAGTCGGTGATGGTTGTCGGCGACGATGGCGCGGCGCACCGCAAGCCGGTCACGCTCGGCATTGCAGACGCCGGCGATGTGCAGGTGACCTCGGGCATCGCGCCCGGCGACATGGTCATCACCGGCGGCGCATACGGACTGGATGATGGGACCAAGGTAAAAGTAGGTCCGGCAGCGGACGACAGCAAGGCCGGAGGAACGGACTGATGGCGAACGAAGAGTCCGGCGCCATGAAGCCTTTCTGGCTGGCGCGTTCCACGCGCACCATCTTCTTCTTCGCCGCGGTTCTCACCATTGCGGGCGTGTACTTTGCCTTGCAGGTGCCCATCTCTGTTTTTCCTGAAACCAATTTTCCCCGCGTCGTTATCGGCGTCGACAACGGCGTCATGCCTGTCGAGCAGATGGAGGTAACGATCACCAAGCCGATTGAAGATGCGGTGAACTCAGTCCCCGGCCTGCTGACCGTGCGCTCCACCACCAGCCGCGGACAGGCTGAGGTGAGCCTCTTCTTCGACTGGAACGAGGACATGTACCTGGAACTGCAACTGGTGGATGCGGCCATCAGCAAAGTGGAACAGACGCTGCCGGCCACGGCGAGAATCACCACCAACCGGCTCACCTTCGCCACATTTCCTATCCTCGGCTACAGCCTCACCTCCGACACGGTTCCGCAGACCCAACTATGGGAGATTGCGACCTACGATCTCAAGCCGCCGCTCAATCGCGTCGCCGGGCGTCAGCACCGTGGTCGTGCAGGGCGGCAAGGTGCCGGAGTTTCACGTGGTACCGAACCTGGCCCTGATGCAGACCGCGGGCGTCACCATTCAAGATCTCGTCAACGGCATCCAGGCTTCGAATATTGTCGACTCTCCCGGCCTCTACGAAGCCAATCACCAGTTGATTCTTGGCCTCGTGGGCGCGCAGGTGCATGACGCGGACGGACTGCGCCAACTGGTGGTCAAGACAACGCCGGCCGGCGCCCCCGTGCGTGTTGCCGACGTGGCGACCGTAGGCCCGGCAACCCTGCCCGTCTACACCACCGTTACCGAGAATGGCAGGGACGCGGTGCTGCTGAATATCGCCCGCCAGCCCTCAAGCAACACCGTAGCCGTGGCCGACGCGGTGGCCCTGCAGGTTGCCGAGTTGCGCAAGAGTCTACCGCCCAACGTCAAGCTTGAGCTCTTCTACGATCAGTCGCAACTGGTGCGCGACTCCATCGCAAGCGTGCGCGACGCCATCTTCATCGGCCTCGTCCTGGCCTGCATCATCCTGTTCCTCTTCCTGCGCGACTGGACCTCTTCGTTGATCGCCGGCCTCGTCATTCCCGTCACCATCGCCGTCACCATCCTGGTCCTCTGGACCATCGGCGAGAGTTTCAACCTGATGACGCTGGGCGGCCTGGCCGCCGCCATTGGCCTGGTCATCGACGACGCCATCGTCGTGGTTGAGAACATCGTGATGCACCGCGATGCCGGCGAACGGCGCATCGATGCGGTCCGCAAGGCACTCAAGGAAATCACGACGCCGCTGATCGGCTCCACCATCACGCCCGTCGTTGTGTTCTTGCCGCTCGTCTCGGTCAGCGGAGTCACAGGCTCTTTCTTCCGCGCGCTCGCCATCACCATGACCGCGGCCCTGCTTACCTCACTCCTGCTTGCCCTTACCTGGACACCGGGCCTGAGCATGGTGCTATTGCATGAACCCGGAGAGCGACGAAGAGCGCCAGGAGCATCAGGCGGGACGCATCATGACCCGCGTGCTTGCGGTTCACAAGCGCGCGCTGGACTGGGCGTTGGCCAAACCGGTCTGGGTCGGCGTTGCCTGTCTTGTGCTTATCCTCGGCACGTGGGCCGGCTACCGGGCGCTTGGCTCTGACCTGTTGCCGCAGATGGATGAGGGGGGCTTCGTTCTCGACTACATCATGCCTGCCGGCAGCTCGCTGAACGAAACCAATCGCGTCCTTGAGCACGTTGAACGCATCTTGCGCGCCACTCCCGAAGTTGAAATCACATCGCGCCGTACTGGCCTGCAGATGGGCTTCGCCGCCGTCACCGAGGCAAACACCGGGGACTTTACCGTGAAGCTGAAGGCACACCGCAGCCGGTCTGTCTGGGGCGTGATGGAAGATGTGCGGCAGCAGCTCAAAACCACCGAGCCGGAGTTGGATATCGAATTGACGCAGGTGCTCCAGGACAATATCAACGACCTGTCCAACGCGCCGGAGCCGATCCAGATCAAGCTGTTCAATAGCGACCCTGCCCTGCTCACCGAAGTCGGCCCAAAGGTGGCCGATGCCATCAGCAAGATCCCTGGCGTCGTTGATGTCGAAAACGGCGTCGACAACACCATCAGCGGTCCCGCCACCAACTTCCAGGTGGACCCGGTTGTCGCGGCCCGTTCCGGATTCACGCCTGAAGAGATTTCGCTGGACGCTACCGCAATTCTCGACGGCATCCCCACCACGGATCCACTCATCGCGAACGGCCGTCCTTATACCGTGCGCGTTCGTCTTGGCGATGAAACCCGCTCCTCGCTCGATGCCATCAACAACACGGTCTTCAACAGCGCCACCGGCCACACCGCTTCATTGGGATCGCTGGCCGATGTGCAGCAACTGCCGCCGCAAAATGAAATCCGCCGCGAAAATCTGCAGCAGCTGATCGTCGTCACCGGGGACCTTGAAGGCTCCGATCTTGGCAGCGCAATCGCCAAGGTGCAGCAGACCGTCGCCGAACTTCACCTTCCCGCATCCGTCCGTGTCGAGTACGGCGGAACCTACGAGGAACAGCAGAAATCGTTCCACGATCTCCTGCGCGTTCTGCTGCTTGCTCTCGCTCTGGTCTTCGGCGTACTGCTCACGGAGTTCCGCAACTTCCCCGCGCCGATTGCGATTCTCACCTCATCGGTACTTTCAATCTCCGGCGTGATCCTCGCCCTCCTTGTCACGCACACCACCTTCAACGTGGCGTCGTTCATGGGTTTGATCATGGTCATCGGCATCGTAGCCAAGAACGGCATCCTGCTGCTCGACGCGGATGAGCGTTACCGGGCAGCCGGCCTCTCCGCGCACGACGCCATGCTTCAGGCCGCGCAGCGCCGCCTCCGTCCCATCGCCATGACCGCCATCGCTGCCGTCTGCGGCATGTTGCCCCTGGCCTTTGCCCTTGGCGCAGGCTCGCAAATGCTCCAGCCCCTCGCCATCGCCGTCATCGGCGGCCTCTGCATCTCCATGGTCCTCAGCCTGGTAGTTACGCCGCTGGTCTACTACCTACTCACCCGCAACAGCGAACAAGAATTCAACCGCACCGCCCACTAACCACCAGGCCTCCCGGCAAGCTCCAGCAAGAAGCCCCGTGCCCCTTTCATCCGCAGGCCTTTCTTTCCGCGGATGAGTGGGAAAGAACTAACTCCCCCTCGACCCCTTGGGACCCTTGGCTCCTTCAAACCCGCCGAGTACCCCAGGCCCCGGAGGGGCCGTCCGACAATAGCCCAGGGCGTAGTCCGTCGCCACAGGCGGCGGACGCAACCCTGGGAAACCAATCAAATACAAGACCCCAGCCCCGGAGGGGCGACCGAATCCTCGCCTGACCGCCAAGAGCCGGGTGCCCCGGCCATCCACGCTTCTCGCGGATGGGTGGGAAAGAACCAGCGCCCCCTCGAGCCTTTTTGCTCTGTCGCTCCCTCGATCCTTCAGTCCCTAAGTACCGGAATTCCTTGCCCCCAGAATTCCAAATCCCCGCTTTTTCCGCCCCAAAGGCGCGCGAAAACAACACCAAAACACGCATTGAGCAGATTGTCGTGAAATTTACTTCGCACATGTTGAATTAAATGCAAAATTTCTGGGTTTTTAAAATCTTATTTCAGTAAATTTCCAGGTCAAGTATCTCGAAAATCCTGACAACTGTTTTGAAGATTTCACTTGGTTTCGTATCGCTCTGATTGAACATTGCGTCCTCTTTGGGTTGAATCACTGCGAACATTTCGCAGGCTTTGCGAAACTCCGGTGTTCCATTTCAGGCTGATTCGTATCATCCCGATTGATCATTTCACAACGTTTCCCAGCACTTGGATGGAACGTTTAACGTTGTCGAAGTAACACAAATGGTTGCATTTGCCACCCAATTCGTGAGCCGCGTCACCGCCCAAAACCCCCTCAATTAAAATCGCGTTCCCGTCCAGGTGGTTAAATGAACGCATGTCCGCGATGGAAAATCTTGTGTTGACGGCAGTCCAGGCGCGCGTGCTGGGCGCGCTGGTTGAGAAGGAAGTCACAACCCCCGACTACTACCCGCTCTCCCTCAATGCTCTGTTGAACGCCTGCAATCAGCGCTCAAACCGCGAGCCCGTGATGAACCTGGACGAAGACGAGCTGCGCCAGGCGCTCCACGGCCTTGAAGACAAGGGCCTCGCGGGCCGCGCCCGCAATGCAGATGGCCGCGTCACCAAATACGAGCACTGGCTCGGCGAGGCCTTCAACTTCAGCCGCGCGGAGACTGCGTTGATCTGCGTGCTCCTCTTGCGCGGCCCGCAAACACCGGGCGAATTACGCGGCCGCACCGATCGTCTGCACCGCTTTGACGAGATCAGCGAAGTGCTTGCGGGCCTTCAGAAATTGATGGAGCGCGAACCCGCGCTGGCAGCGGTGTTGCCGCGTCAGCCGGGGATGAAAGAAGCCCGCTACGCGCATCTGCTTTCCGGCCCAGTCGAGTCCATTGCTTTCGCCGAGCCCGCTGCCGCGCATGAATCCGGCGCAAATACAGGCCATTTGCAAGATCGAATGGAGCGCATGGAGCAGGCAATGGAAGAGATGAAGCAGCAGGTGGCCGCGTTGACCGCGAAGATCGACAACCTGCTCGGCTGAAGCACGTCGAGTTTCAGTTTGGCGAAGGCTCTTCCACGTGATCGATCACCATCACTTCCATTGACGCCTTGCGCGGCTCAAGCCTCAGGCCGAGCTGATCAGGGAGCGCCTGGAAAATTGAGACGGTCGGTTCATCCGGATTGGCTGCGGCCGCGGGCGATAACGCAATCCCGTTCAACACCCAGTCATAGTGACCGGTGAGTCCGGTTTCATCCACCACGATGCGCCCGCTGATCTCGTCAAGGTGCGACAGCCAATTGGTCATCTCGCCGATGGGCCAGGCCGACGCCGTGATCTGATTCGGTCCCGTTGGGCGCAGTTGCGGCCCGTGCGTACCGGGATTCGGCGGCGCTCCGGGAGCAGGCGGCGAATCGGGCTGGACTTCCTTCATCTTGATGCCTCCCTTGGCCACCACCAGCGCATAGACGGGGAGCTCGCGCGTCTCAAAATGCGCCTTGAGCTGAAACCGTTCGGTAATCAGCGACTGAACTTTCAAGCGCAGGTTATTCATCTGCGCATCCATGGGCAGCGGCTTCGCACTCTGAATATCGGCCTCGGATGCTTTAGCCTGAACGTCGAAGAATTCTGAACCAGACCATGCGGGCGCGCCGATAAACTGCGTGTCGGACTTCATGGCATAAGCGAACATGATGAGGTTGCCGAGCGAGGCGTGCGTCGCCTTGAAGCCGGTGGGCGAAAGCTGAAACCGGAGCCCCGGGCCGGCATCCTTGTTGGGCTTGATGGTGGCCACCTCAAACGACGGCAGCGCGCTGCCCGTCGGGTGGAGCAGCATCGCCGTCGGCTGCTGAGCGTTGAGCAGAATCGATTGCCCCGCAGCAGCCACAAGGGCCAGAGACAAAAGAGAGAGGATTCGATTCAGTTTCACGGTCGCGCTGGTGCCTTTCCAACTTCAGAATAGAAAAATTGCGGGGCAATCGGGGAAGGCGACGGGCGCATCTTGATTTTGACACCAACAAGCGCGGTTTTGTTTCCGCGGTCGTTACTCGACGCTGCGCCTTGCAGATAATTAGCTCGTACTCGTCTAGGCTCGAATCAGGACTTGATAACGGACTGACGCCTCGTCTGGCGCTTCGGAATTTGAATGCATAAATAAATTCATAAAAAATTGCGATCTGTAGATCCGTGCTCGTTTCTATTCGGCAATCAAACGGCAAGAAAAGCGAGAAGAAAAGTGACAAGACAGTTGACAAGCGCTCGATTCTTTAGATAGTTTGCTACATAGGGTAGTGAGCGCGGACGACCTGCTTCGCGTTTCGTACCTGCGGGCGCCGGTAGACCGTCGAGTTCCAGATCGCCGAACTTTTCCGGAGCGCTCGTTTGTTTATCGGGTCCCATCGTTCCCCATTTTGTGTTCGAAAACATTTTGCCTGCTTTCGTTCGAGCGGGCGGCGGGTCAAAAACAGGAGACCGATCGACTCCTGAGCAAGGCCACGCTGAAAGAAACGCGTAGCACCTTGATCTCCATATGTTACGCTGTGTAACATTGCTCAAGGCGACCGCCTGTTCGACCATCGACATGCTTTTCAATTTCACATCGGACTGGAGAATATGCTCCTCAAGTTCCGCTTCCCTGCTCTTGCGTTGCTTCTAGCTGCCCTGGTGCTTCCCTCGAGCGCCGCGGCCCAATCGGCCACAATCGAAGGCCTGGTTCAGGACCCCAGTGGCGCGGTGATTCCGGGCGCGGCCGTAGCTCTCACCCAAGGCGCGCAATCCAAGCAGACAGCATCCGGCGGCGATGGCCGCTACGCGTTTCGCGGGGTTGCTGCCGGCTCCTACACGATTACGGCAACCGCCGAGGGCTTTGCCACTTTGAACCTCGCCGACGTGGCGGTGACGGCTGGACAGATCAAGCAACTGAACCTGCCTTTGACGATTGCAGTGGCAGAGCAGAATGTGACGGTCGAAGGCCAGACGCAGAGCGTGAGCATCAGCTCAGATCAGAATGCGGCCGCGATCGTGATCAAGGGCAGCAACCTGGACGCGCTATCAGACGATCCGACGGAGTTGCAAGATGAGTTGCAGGCATTGGCCGGGCCGGCTGCGGGGCCGAACGGCGGCCAGATCTACATTGACGGTTTTGAAGGCGGACAGATTCCCCCGAAGTCGTCGATTCTCGAAATACGGGTCAATCAAAATCCGTTCTCGTCAGAGTTTGACCGCATGGGGTACGGCCGGGTGGAGATCATCACCAAGCCGGGCGGGCAAAAGCTGAAAGGCACCGTGAACAGCTACGGAAACGACACGGCACTGGACACAGCCGATCCATTTCTTGCGGGGAAGCCGCCAGCCTATCTCTTTGGAATCTTCGGCGACATCAGTGGGCCGCTGACCAAGACGTCGACGTGGTTTCTCCACGCGACGACCAACGTGACTCGCAGCCAGTCAGTGGTGAATGCGCTCAACCCGCAAGACACAACGCAGAGCCTTTCAGAGGCCTTCCCGTTGACGAATTCGTACCTGTCGATTGGGCCGCGCGTGGATTTTCAGCTGGGCAAGAGCCACAGCATCACGGTGCGCGACTCGTTTTATCGCCAGACGCAGACAGGCAGCGGGGCCGGAACACTGAACCTGCCATCGCTCGCGACCAGCGGTGCGAGCTATTTTAATGAACTGATCGTGGGTGACACGTTTGTGGTGAGCCCCAAGCTGCTGAGCGAACTCAGGTTTTTTTGGGACCGCACGCGGAGCAACACGACGCCGGATTCGCTTGCTCCTACAGTCACCGTTCAGGGCGCCTTTACGACAGGCGGCAGTGGAGCAGGCAAGGCGCAGAACCACTCCGACATGTTTGTGCTGCAGGACTATTGGACGGCGACGGCGGGCAGCCACGGAATGCGGTTTGGAGTGCGCCTGCGTGCGGCACACGATACGAACCTGTCAACCGCCGGGGCGAACGGGTTCTACTACTTCAACAATGTGAGCGCATACCTGGCGGGGACGCCGGCGCAGTATTCGGCAACCCTGATTACGAATCCGGTGGCGCGCGTGACGGTGTTCGACGGTTCAGCATTCTTCCAGGATGACTGGCGCATCACACCCCGGGTCCAGCTTGGGCTTGGGTTGCGCTACGAAGGACAGAACGTAATCAGCGACCATATGGATTTCGGTCCGCGGATTGCGCTGGCGTGGAGCCCGGAGAAGCCGGGCAAAACTCCGCCGAAGACGGTGGTGCGGGCCGGATACGGCTGGTTCTACAACCGCTTTGCCGGGCCCAATACGTTCAACGGGGGCGGGACCGTACCGTACGTGATGACGACGCTGCACGACAACCTGATCAACCAGAAAAGCTACGTGGTGACGAACCCGAGCTTCTACGATCCCAACACGCCGGAACCGCCCTCGGTGCTGACGGCGAGCGGATCGCCGGTGCCAAGCTACCACACGATCGATCCGCACTTTCATGCGGCGCTGGACATGCAGGCAGGGATCGGCGTGGACCGGCAACTGGCCAAGCGGATCACATCGAACGTGACGTATCTCTACACACAGGGCGTGCACCAGTACCTGTCGAACAACGTGACGGCGCCTACGTTTGACACGGGCGACTACACGGTGACCGGGGCGACGCCGGCGCTTTACAACTACCAATACCAGTCCGGCGGATTTTACCGGCAGAGCCAAATTATTGTTTCGGCCAGCACGCAGCTGAAGAAGCTGACAGTGAGCGGAAACTATACATTCAGCCATGCAATGAGCGACGCGCAGGGAGTGAATTCGTTTCCGTCGGTGGCTGGAGATCCAGGGTTCGACTATGGTCGCGCCGCCTTTGGACTCACCCACCGGGTCACTTTTCTGGAGAGCCTGACACTGCCGCACGGATTC
The DNA here is from genome assembly GCA_963820245.1 of uncultured Acidobacteriaceae bacterium. GTDB lineage: Bacteria > Acidobacteriota > Terriglobia > Terriglobales > Acidobacteriaceae > Telmatobacter. The sequence goes on from CAWFZC010000007.1 coordinate 561,874, forward strand.
GTGTTTGCGTCGCTGTTGAGCGCGCAATCGGGTACGCCCTACAACCTGACGATCGGCGAAGACCTGACCGGGAATAACCAATTCAATGCGCGGCCGGCCATTGGTACATGCGGGGCGGCGGGCGTGGTGACGACGCAATATGGATGCCTGGATACCGATCCGACGGGGAAGAACGAACAGATTTTGCCCTTCGATGCTGGGCTGGGCCCGGTGAACGCGGTATACCACGCGCGCCTGAGCAAGGTGTTCGGCATCGGCCCGAAGATCAAGACCGCGGGCGAAGGGCAGATGTTCAATCCCGGCGGCGGAGGCGTGGGTGGACGAGGGATTGGCGGGGGAGGGCCTTCTTTGAGGCTGGATGCGGCAGCGCCGCGCCGCTACAATCTGACGTTCGTGGTGGGGGCGAATGACGTGTTCAACATGGTGAACCTGGGTACGCCTAACGGCGTGCTGCTGTCGCCGCTGTTCAACAAAACGCAGACTCTTGCCTTTGGGCCATTCGGCAGCCCGTTGCCTGCGACGCGCTCCATCTTCCTGCAAACATCGTTTTCGTTTTGATGAAGACGGAAGAGACGGCGCGGTAGGGTGCAACTCCGTTCAACTATGATGAACCTTCCCGGAGCAATGGCGGGGCCCTGGAATGGAAGGGCACGTTTGAAGTGCGCGGGAAGGAACGGAGATCCTGAATGCGCACCGGAATGTCACGCAGAAATCTATTGAAAGGTGTTGCGGGACCTGCAGCCGCGGCCATGCTGCTGCCGCCTGGGTTGTGGAGTGAGGCACAGAAGGACGCCACGCCGGGCGGCGCGCTGACGAAGCTGGCGCTGCCGGTGCTGCAACAGCCAGAAATGATGGTGGCGTTTGCCGGGGACGTTGAGACCAGCCGGACTGCGCTGACGCGGTCCGGCGAGGAATGGACAGCGAGTGGCGTGCGCGTGAGCTTTGCGGGCGGGGCGCGGCAGGCCACTGTATCGCTGGAGTCGCCGGAAGCGCCCATGCAGCGGATTCACATGCGCTGGAAATGCAAATTGCCGACGGGCGTTCTTGCGCTGGGCGATGCGTGGGAGCGGAGCTATGGGGATTTGGAGTGGAGGCCCCTGCAGGCAGAACGGGCCATGCCGTGGTACGTGATGCTCAACGGAGTAGGACAGGCAGCGGGCATGGGCGTGAAGACGGGCGCACGGTCGTTTGCGTTCTGGCAGGTGGATGCTGAGGGGATCTCACTTTGGCTGGATGTGCGCAACGGAGCCAACGGCGTAAAGCTGGGCGCTCGCACGCTTGAAATGGCCACGATTGTGATGTACGCGGGCGAAGCTGGGGAGAGCGCATTTGCGGCCACCGAGCGGTTGTGCCGCCTGATGGCCGAGGGGGCGACGGTTCCCGAAAAGCGAGGAAGCATATCTCTTGATGTGATCTATGGGAGCAACGACTGGTACTACGCGTACGGGAGGAACACGGCGGAAGGCATTCTGCGGGACGCGGACCTGATGAAGGAGCTGGCGCCGACGGGAGGACCCGTTCCGTTCACGGTGATCGATGACGGCTACCAGGATCGATCGCGCTTCCCTGACATGGCGAAACTTGCACGGGAGATAAGCAGCCGGGGGTTGAAGCCGGGATTGTGGATCAGGCCGCTGCGCGCGGCGTCAACCGTACCTGCGCATCTTTTGCTGCCTAACGAGCGCTGGAAGGAAGACGGCAGCAAGCATCCTCCGTTGGCTTACGATCCAACGATTGCGGAAGCGCTGGAAGCGATTGCGGCAGTGGCGACGGAGGCGTGCGGCTGGGGATACGAGCTGATCAAGCACGACTTTACAACGTTTGAACTTCTGGGGCAGTGGGGAAGCCAGATGGGAGCTTCGCCGACGCGGGGCAACTGGCACTTCAACGACCGCTCGCTGACCAATGCCGAAATTGTGACCATGCTGTACAGGCGGCTGAGAACCAGCTGCGGAGAAGACCGCATGATCCTGGGGTGCAATACGGTCGGGCACCTGTCCGTGGGTATCTTTGACGCATCACGTACGGGCGATGACGTAAGCGGCAGAGAATGGGAGCGGACGCGGCGCACTGGGGTGAACACGCTGGCGTTTCGCCTGCCGCAGCACAAAACATTTTTCAGGCTGGATGCCGACTGCGTTCCCCTGACGCCAGATGTGCCGTGGGCGATGAGCCGGCAGTGGCTGCATGCGGTGGCCGGTAGCGGAACCGTTCTGCTGGTGTCGCCCGATCCGCGCGCGCTAGGGCAGGAACAGCGCGATGCACTGCGGGAGGCTTTTACGCTGTGCGCCGGCAAGCCGGGCAGCGAACCGCTGAACTGGGTAGGGAGCCGCTCGCCGACGGCGTGGCGTAGCGCAGCGGGAAGGTCCACCTATGGCTGGATTCTGGAAGAGGGAGAAAGCCCGTTCCCGATCGGCGTTCAGCGTGGACCGGATTAGATAGGAGTGTTGCGTTGCTTTGACACCGGTTGCGGGCGGGTGTCGCGCTGCTCGACGGCTGAGGCTCGAGTTGCCGCTGTGCCCTGCGGGCGTTTGAGGCAAAATAGAACCTATGACGACTGCAGCGACTTTGACGGATACGCGGACATTTGAAGAAAAGCTTGACCTGTTTGCGCAGGTGGCGGTGAACGTTGGACTGGGCCTGAAGCCGGGCCAGGAACTAGTGATGACGGCGGGGCTCGAGACGCTTCCGCTGGCGCGGCGAATTACCGAGCAGGCGTACAAGGCGGGCGCGTCGATGGTGACAACACTGCTGACCGATGACGCGATGACGCTGGCACGCTACGAACATGCGCTGACGGAGAGCTTTGACCACGCGGCAAAGTGGCTGTACGACGGAATGGCCGCGGCGTATGCGAGCGGTGCGGCAAGGCTGGCGATAGCGGGCGGCAATCCTGAGCTGCTGTCGAAGCAGGATCCGGACAAGGTGGGACGGGCAAATGGTGCGGTATCAAAAGCGTACCGGCCGGCGCTGGAGCTGATTACCAGGCACGCGATCAACTGGACGATTGTGGCAGCGGCGACGCCGGCGTGGGCTGCGTCCGTGTTTCCAGGTGAGGCGCCGGATGTTGCGCTGGCCAAGCTTTGGGAAGCGATCTTCAAGGCTTCGCGCGTCAACGGTGCCGACCCGGTAAAGGCGTGGAAAGAGCACGACGCGAACCTGCACAAGCACGCGGCGCGGCTGAATGAGAAGCGCTACTCGGCGCTGCGGTATCGCGGGCCGGGAACCGAGCTTGAGCTTGGACTTGCGGACGATCACCTGTGGCTGGGCGGCGGAGGCAAGGCGAAGAACGGCTACTACTGCGTTCCGAATATTCCTACGGAAGAAGTGTTCAGCATGCCGCACAAGGATCGGGCCGAGGGCGTGGTAACCGCGACCAAGCCTCTGTCGCACCTGGGCACGATGATTGAAGGGATCCAGGTGCGGTTTGAAAAAGGCCGCATTGTGGAGGCGAAGGCGACGCGGGGCCAAGAGGTGCTGGGGAAGCTGATCGATACAGACCCCGGCGCACGGCACCTGGGCGAAGTCGCCCTGGTTCCTCATTCATCGCCGATTGCGAGCAGCGGATTGATCTTCTCGAATACGCTGTTCGATGAGAATGCGGCATCGCACATTGCCATGGGACAGGCCTACATCTCCTGCATGAAGGACGGCGATAAGCTGAGCGAAGAGGAGCAGGCGGCGAAAGGTTTGAACCAGAGCCTGATCCATGTGGATTGGATGATCGGATCGAGCGAGCTGGACATTGACGGGGTAACGGCGACCGGAACGGCGGAACCGCTAATGCGCAGGGGCGAGTGGGTGTAGGAAAAGACAGGGGATAGGGAACAGGGATCAGGGAATAGAGTCGAGATTGATTGCCGAAGTTAGGAGGGACAGGGTAGGATTCCACTGGAAAGTTATCCGGAGGAAATTCCTATGCGTTTTTGCTGCACGATTTTGACTGCTGTTCTTGGATTGACAACGTTTACTGCGACGGCGCAGACGCCGGCAGCAGCGACCAAGCCGAAGGCAAGCGCGGCGCCGGCTCACGCGGCGAAGCCTGCCGCGAAACCGATTCTGGCAGCGACGCCTCCGATGGGGTGGAACAGCTGGAACTTCTTTAATGGCAGAGTGACCGACCAGGACATCCGCAATGCCGCCGACCAATTGGTGGCGACAGGGATGAAAGACGCCGGCTACGTCTACGTGAACATTGACGACACGTGGGAAGGCGAGCGCGACGCGGACGGCTTGCTGCATACGAACTCGAAATTTCCTGACATGAAGGCGCTGGCCGACTATGTGCACTCGAAGGGGCTGAAGCTTGGAATTTATTCAGGGCCGGGCACGAAGACCTGCGCGCGCTATCCCGCGTCGATGGACCACGAAGTGCAGGATGCGAAAATGTATGCAAGCTGGGGCATCGACTATTTGAAGTACGACCTGTGCAGCTTCCGCACCGACGTGATGGCGGCCAAGGCTCCGAACGACAAGGCGGAGCAGTATCGGCTGATGGTTGCGGCCTACGACAAGATGGGCAAGGCGCTCAAGGAGAGCGGCAGGCCCATCGTTTTTTCGCTTTGCCAGTACGGCTGGGACGCTCCGTGGGAGTGGGCTCCGGCGCTGGGCGGCAACCTGTGGCGGACGACTGGCGACGTGGAAGCCAACTGGATGAGCATCTACGACATCATCAACCAGAATGCGAGCCTGGCTAAATACGCCGGCCCCGGACACTGGAACGATCCCGATATGCTGGAAGTGGGCAACGGCCAGACCGGAAGGAATGGCCAAGTGCGCCTGCTGACGCTGCCTGAAAACCGAGCCCACTTCTCGATGTGGGCCATGATGGCCGCTCCTTTGCTGGCCGGCAACGACTTGCCGAACATGAAGCCGGAGATCAAGGCCATCCTGACCAACAAGGACGTGATCGCAATTGACCAGGACAAGCTGGGCAAACAGGGCATCCGCGCCTACGTGGATGGCGAAGTGGAAGTGTGGACGCGGCATTTGTCAGGCGGAGCCACTGCCGTAGCCGTGCTGAATGCAGGGGCTGACAGGGCGGCGACCCATCCTTTCCACCTGGACCTGGCCAAGGCGGGACTGCAAGGGCCGCTGAAGGGCAAGGACCTGTGGACTGGCAAGGACATTACGCTGACCCAGAACATGCCGGTGGAGCTGTTGAGCCACGACATACTGCTGGTGAGGGTTGGCGCGGCTAAGTAGTGGTCACTGTTCAGTGAGCGGGGTTCGGCTGGTCCGACCCCGCACTCCTGACTCCTGTTAAGGTTTCAGAGCATGACACCGAATGCCGAAGATCTGGCGGCGCAATATTCTCGTATGAGCGAGACGGAGCTTATGGAGTTGGCTCGCTCATACGACGACCTGCTGGAAACTGCGCAGGGTGCTTTGCGAGCAGAATTCGCGCAACGCGGGCTTGAGCCTCCATTGGTAGAAGAGCCGGAAACATTTGAGCTCCGCCGCCTGGTGACAGTGCAGCGTTACCGGGATCTCGCCGAGGCATTGGTCGGACGTTCACTGCTGGAGTCGGCTGGGATCCAAGCATGGATTGCAGACGAGAACCTCGTTCGATTGGATTGGTTCTACTCGAACATGGTGGGCGGAATGCGATTACAGGTGGATGAAAGCGACGAAGCAGCCGCCCGTGAATTTCTGGAGCAGAGGATTCCGGAGACCATCGCGTATAGCCAAGACGAGGCCTACGTGCAACCAACCTGCCCAAAGTGTGGTTCGGCTGAAATCACTTTAGGCACCGGGACAGAGCGCGGACGGTCGCTTGTGGCCCTCTGGGCCTTGGCGATTCCAGTGCCACCGCGCGAAGCGGCATGGCGTTGCGATGCATGTGGCGCGCGTTGGATGGATGACGAAGACGGTTCGCCGTCCGGATCAGTGAGCAATACCTAGCGAGACGTTGAACCAGCGCTGGTCGTCGGTGAAGGTTCTGGCGGGGGCGAAGCCGGCTTCGTCGAGCATGGCCTCGGTCTGCCCGGGCGCGTACTTGTAGCTGTTCTCGGTGTGGATGGTTTCGCCCTGGGCGAAGTCTATCTGGAGGTTGAGCGCGCGAAGCCAGACGGATTGTGCGATGCGGCTCACCAGATGCATTTCCATGCGCGACTCTTCTGGATTCCATACGGCGCGGTGCTCAAAGCTCTCAAGGTAAAAGTCGGCATCGAGCTCGCGGTTGAGGCGGGCGAGGATGTTGAGATTGAATTCGGCGGTGACGCCGGCGCAGTCGTCGTACGCAGCGAGGAGCGTGGCTTCGTCCTTGACGAGGTCTACGCCCAGCAGGAGGGAGTCGCCCGGATTGAGGCTGGCCCGGACGCGGCGCAGCAGACGCCGGGCAGCTGCCGGCTCGAAGTTGCCGATGCTGGAGCCAATGTAGAGCACGAGGCGGCACTCGCCTTGAGGGGCGGGATCGAGATGGAGAGCGCGGCGGTCGCCGTGCGTATAGTCCATGACGCGCGGGGTGACGATGACGCCGTCGATTTCGCTTTCGATGCGCAGCCGGGCGGCTTCGAGGGCCGTGGGCGAGACGTCGACCGGTTCGTAGACGACGGAGTGCTGGCGGGCAACAGCAGCCTTGAGGAGCAAGCGCGTCTTGTCTGCTGAGCCTGCGCCCAATTCGATGATGCGTAGACAGCGACCGGACGATGCGTGCGCAATCATCGTGTCAGCGTGGGCGGTGAGAATGGTTCGCTCAGTGCGCGTGAGGTAGTACTCGGGCCGGCAGGTGATTTCGTCAAAGAGGCGTGAGCCGACCTCGTCATAGAAAAGCCACGGAGGCAGGTGACGCGGACGAGTCGCGAGTCCGTCACGGACGGCCGTGGCCATTTCCTCGCTCACCGGCGGTTCATTTACCGGGTGCGTCAGGACGGTCCGCGACTCAATCAGGGATTCGATGCTGGGGAAGGAAAAAGTGGTCATGCGAGGAGTTTGATGCTTCGGACCCCAAAACGTTGTAAAAAAGCCGGCCGATTTCGCGAAACATTTATGAAGCGAGGCGAATGCCTGAAAATTGCCAGCGAGTTTCAGGAGAGAAGAAATTCCGGTACGTGACGCGGATGTGCGCGGCCGGCGTAACGCATGAACCGCCGCGCAAAACCATTTGCCCGCTCATGAACTTGCCGTTGTATTCGCCGAGCGCGCCCTCAAGGGGGCGGAATCCCGGATAGCCGAGATAGGCGCTCGAAGTCCAGACCCAGCAATCGCCCCACTTCGTGGGGTACTCGCTTTGGATGGGTGTGAACAAACCGCTCTCGAGCAGATTGCCTTCGACCAGTTGGCTTTCGGCTGCGGACTCCCATTCAAACTCCGTGGGCAGGCGATGGCCGGCCCATCGCGCATAGGCGTCGGCCTCGTAGTAGCTGACGTGGCTGACAGGCGACGAGCCGAGTTGTTCGAGAGGCAACTCGCCGCCAAGTGTAAAGACGCTCCAGTTCCCATTCTCGCTCGCGCCCAGGGCGCTTTTGTCGCTGGTCCAATAGAGCGGAGCGCGCCAGTTGTTCGCCTTGACGGCATTCCATCCGGCGGAGAGCCAGAGTTCCGGTTTGGCGTAACCGCCATCGGCCATGAAGGCTGCGAATTCGTTACAGGTAATGAGACGTTGGGCAATCTGAAATGGCTCAAGCCAGACGCGATGACGCGGAAGCTCGTTGTCAAAGCAGAATTGCTCGCCGGAGTGGCCCACTTCGATGAGGCCGCCTGGATGCGACTGGAAGGTGAGGGGCGTGGCGGCGGCTGCGTTGACTGAGAACGGCGATTGCTGCTTGTAAAAGGGACGGAGGGGATTGGTGAAGAAGGCGTGCTTGATGTCGGTGAGGAGTAGTTCCTGGTGCTGCTCTTCATGATTGACGCCAAGTTCGATGCGGCGGAGAGCTTCAGAATCTGCGGTCGACTGAAGGAGGCGTTCGACGCCGCGGTCGACGTGGTGGCGGTAGCCCAGGATTTCTTCAATCGACGGACGGGAGAAGGAGGAGCGGAGCTTCTTTTCAGGGAAGGCGGAGAAGCCTTCGTAGTAACTGTTGAAGAGCCAGGGGAAGTCAGGGTTGAAGAGGCGATAGCCGGGTAGAAAGGGGACGAGGACGAAGGACTCAAAGAACCAGGCAGTGTGGGCAATGTGCCACTTGGCGGGCGAGGCGTCAGGCGAGGACTGGACCATCATGTCCTCGGGCGTGAGGCCGGTACAGAGCTCGAGGGAGCGTCGGCGGACAGAGGTAAAGCGCGCGGCCACAGTGGACTGCAGGTCAGATACGGCCGTTGTTGCCATGATGTCAATCCCCCCAGATCAAAACAGTGTAACGCCGAGTGTAACCCAGTCCCGCGCTGTTTTTCGGCCCGGCAGATTCGCTTCCGGTTCGCGCTCGGGCAAATTTGCGTCCGGCCAAAATCATTCGATGCAGGAGACTACCCGGAGTCTTCATTATGGTGATGTAATGATGGTGACCCGGTTTTGTGGCGCCGGGCAGACGGTCCCTTGAGTTTCTGGACAGGGAGGGCACATGCTGTGGTTTGAGCAACGCTTGTGGATTCCGGGGCTGGTGCTGGTGGGAATGATAGCGGCGCCGTGCGTGCGGGCCGACCAGAGCCAGAGTGTGCCAGAAAGCACGAGTCCCGCACAGACAGGACCAGTGACGGGACAGGCGCCTGCGTTACCCGGCCAGCCGGTGACGACGATCCAGGGCCCCCCTCCTACCGATGAACAGATTGGGGACTCGCTCTCAGCGCGGCAGCGCTACCAGGCTGCGATTGCCGCCTACCAGAAGATCAAGGATCCATCGTCGGCAGTGTGGAACAAGATGGGGATCGCTTACCAGATGATGTTCAACCAGAAGGACGCGGCGCGCTGCTACACGAACTCATTGAAGAAGGATCCGAAGAACCCGCAGGTGCTGAACAACATGGCCACGCTGTACGACTCGGAGAAGGAATACAGCACGGCGGAGCACTACTACCGGAAGGCACTGAGGATCGATCCGAAGGCCGCGCTGATCCTGCGTAATCTTGGCTCGAACTATCTTTCGCAGCACAAGTTCAGCCGGGGGGCGATGTGTTTTCAGCAGGCGATGGTGATTGACCCGACGGTGTTCGATTCGCACTCTGGTGTGAGCGTGGAGAACCCGGCCTCCGTGCAGGACCGGGGCGCGATGCACTACTACATGGCGCGCAGCTGCGTGAGCGCGGGGATGCAGGATTGCGCGATCCAGAACCTGCGGCTGGCATTGAATGAGGGATTTACGAGCGCCAAGAAGATTGCGACGGACAGCAGTTTCGCAAGCCTTCGTCCGCTGCCGGCCTTCCAGCAATTGATTGCCGCGCAAACTCCGCAATAGCGGGGATCTCAGGGGATATTGAGTGAGTACGGCCGGCGGAGATGGTGCCGACTGGGACGCTCTGGGCCCCGAAAGCCGGGCCCAGAGCAGGCATGCTTCGCGGGATTATTGGCCGGGGGTCTGGCTGGGAGCGGGTTCGGCCTGCTCGCGGGGAGGCCAACCGCAGCGGCCGCGCATGCCCTGACGAAAACGCTCGCGCTCTTCCGGGGTGAGATGCTCGTACTTCTCTTCCCAGCGACGACGCCAGCGGGCTCCGGGACCACCGTGGCCGCCGAGCCTGCCGAAGAGAATGCGGGAAAGCACCAGGATGCCGAGCGCCTTCCAGAAGGTGAGCATCGGCCAGCCGAAGAGCGGAGGCAGAAGCCAGTTCCACAGGTACTTGACGACTTCGCCGCCGATAAACGTGAACAACACGACAGCGGTGATGCCGATGGGCGCGATCCAATACCATTTCTTTCTCATACTCATAGTGACTCCCTCATGAATTGCTGAACTCTTCGTGAATGCCCTGCAGGCGCTGGCGCAGGCGGCGGACCGCATAGCGTTTGCGTGCGAGGAGCGTGTTGACGTTGACACCGGTTTCGGCGGCCATTTGCTTGAAGCTGGTCCCATCGATCTCGTGCGCGACAAAGACCTCGCGCTGGTCAGGGGGCAGCTCGTCGATAGCGAGCTCGAGCTCATCGAGCAGCATGGTGCGCAGGTAGAGACCGTCTGGCCCGTCGTCGGGGGAAGGCAGCAGGTCCTCAAGGCGCAGGAGATCACCGTCCTCGTCCTCCACGGCCATACCGCTGAAGCTTTCCGGCTTCTTTTTGCGGAAGAGGTCAGTGATGCGATTGCGCGCGACGCGAAACATCCATCCAGTGACGTGCTCGATGGGCATGAGGAGGCGGTTGGCCTCAACCAACTCGTAGAAGACCTCCTGGAGGATCTCTTCCGCGTCGCGGGGGTCGGGGACGCGGCGGCGGATGAAGTTGCGCAGCCGCGCCTGTTCCCTGCTGACCACTTCGGATATCCGCTGGTCCTGTTCGAACACCATCTGATCGAGTCTCGCCGCTTCGTTCATCTGGTGGTGAAGACGAAAGAGGGGGTGGGGATATTGTAGGGCCGGCGACGACGACGGAGAGATTCTCTCCCCGGTCTCATCCGCCGCGGCGGACGAGACCGGGGGCACCCGGCGAAGACAGGTATATGATGCTTGCAGAATCCTCACGTTCACTGGCTGGGCCCGGCGACTCCCGAATTTTTGGGATGGGCTTTCAGGTTGCGGCCGTGGTGCGTATTCGTCTGTTCCGGTGGTCACCGAACCGCACCGGGCCCTGCTTCTGAGATGAGGTTGAGAACTCAGAGGGAAGGTGCGCGATGTTAAAGCAAATGACCCGGATTTTTACTATCGCAATTTTTGGATTGTTGGCAATGGCGCTTCTGATGACGGGACGCGCCGCCTCACAGGATTCCAAGGCTCCAGCGGTACTGCCGGCGCCCTCGGCTGGCAAGGCGATCGTGTGCATCTACCGCGTGGGGCGGTTTACCGGCTCGGCCGCGCACGATGAGCTTTATGTGAACGACGTTCACCTGGCCAAGCTGCTGAATGGCGAATACGCATTCACTGAAGTGCCGCCTGGAACCGTGGTGATCAGCGGATTGCCGAAGATGTACACCGTCGACGTCTTCACCGCGGCCGGCTCTGCAGTCAACGCCGCAACGAGAAAAGAGAACGAGCGCGCGAGGTTTGATGCGGAGGCGGGCACCACCTACTACTTCAAATGGACCTCCGGAACCATGGCGACTGGCATCAAGGTGACGGCCGTCGATCCGCTGGTGGGCGCGAAGGAAATGACCAAGCTGCACGTGTCAAAGCCGCCCGTAGGGCCTGACGCTGCCAAGCCGGATGCTGGCAATGCAGCGAAGCCGGATACGAAATGAGGTGGTTGCGATTGGCTCGATTCGGGCTGGGGCGATTAGACTTTGATCGCACTGAAAACCCGGGGAGAACCAATGCTGAATCGCCGTACCTTTCTGAAGACCTCTGCTGCTGCGCTGCCGATGACGGCGGCGCTGGGCGCGCTTGACGCGAAACCAACACTTGCCGCGGAAGAGACCGCGAGGACGGCGAGACCTGCCGCAAAATTGGTGGCGCTGCCGGAGCGGATGAGGCCGGTGGACGAGTCAAAGCTGCCGTGGCCGCAGCGAGTGAGGCGTGTGGGCCAGACCAACATGACCGAGCACGACCCTGTCGCCATGAATGTGGAGGAGTGGGCGGACTACTGGCACTCGTGCGGGGTTGACGTTGTGTTTGTGAGCGTGACGGGAATCCTGGCGTTCTATCCGTCGAAGGTGCCATTCCACAAGCACGGCAAATTCCTGAAGGATCGCGACTTCTTTGGCGAGTGTGCGGCGGCGGCCAAGAAGCGCGGCATGCGCGTCGTCGCGCGGATGAGCCCGGACCTGAACTGGGAAGAGGCGCTCGGAACGCATCCAGAGTGGGCGATGCGGAACAAGGACGGGTCAGTGCAATACAGCACGGAGGAGCCGCGGCTGTTCAAGACGTGCATGTTCTCAAGTTACATGGATGACTACATGACGGCGATTATCCGGGAGATCAATGCGCGGTACGACGTGGACTGTTTCTATATGAATGGCTGGCCGCCGATTGGGAACTTGCCGGATTGCCATTGCGCAATCTGCAGCAAGCTGCCACCAACGGGCACGCCCGCGTACTGGAAAGTTTTTAACGATCGCGTGTTTGAGCTTTGGGAGAAGTACGATGCGCTGGCGAAGGAGAAGAAGGCGGACAGCTTCTTTTTTGCGAACCAGGGCGGGAATGTACATGGGGGACCGAATCTGGACCGGCTGGGGAAGATTGCGCAGTGGTTCCAGGCGGATAACCAAGGGCGCACGAATGACGATGCGGCGATTTGGGGATGCAGCCTGCAAGGGCGCGTGTGCACGGCGATTATGGGCGGCAAGTTTGCGGCGAATGTGACGGCTGGCTACTCGACTGGGCTTGTGCCGTGGCGCAACGCGACAAAGAACGCGGCCGAGGCGACGATGTGGCTGAATGAAACGCTGGCCAGCGGCATGATTCCCTACTACCACTTTGTGGGTGCGGAGGCCGGGCTGGGAGAGGACCGGCGCTGGCAGAAGACCGGCGAGGACTACTTCAAGTGGACGGAGAAGCACGATGCGCACTTGAAAGTGCGGCGGTCGATTGCGAACATCGGCGTGGTGATGGGCCAGAGCACACAGCTTCTGTACAGCGGGCCGGGCCTGGGGCGCGGACACCACTACATGCACGAGACGACGCAGGGAATCTACGATGCGCTCCTGCGCGGACGGTACGCGTTTGACTACGTGCATGAGGACCGCATGGAGGCGGAGAAGCTCAGTAAATATCGCGTTCTGTTGCTGCCGAACATTGCGATGCTGAGCGACCGGCAGTGCGAGCAGCTGCACGCGTATGTGCAGGCGGGCGGATCGATGATGGGGAGCTTTGAGAGTGGGCTGTACGACGAAAACCTGAAGGCGCGCGCGGATTTCGGACTTGCAGATGTGTTTGGAGTGAGCAAGGCCGGCGACGCGATCGGGACCAATGGGAATGCGTACTACGCGCGCATTGAAGATCGGGCGGGAGCGAGTAAGCATCCGCTGCTGAAGGGATTCAGCGATACGAACTGGCTGCCGGGTGCGGGGAATCGCGTACCGTTGAAGCCGGTGGACAATCCGCTTCTGACGGTGGTGCCGGGATTTCCGCGCTATCCACCGGAGCTTGCCTATCCCCCGGTTCCGCACACGGCCGAACCTGCGGTGGTGCTTGGCGAGAAAGGCGCGAGCCGCACTGCGTGGTTTGCCGGGGACATTGAGCGGACCTACTGGCAGACAGGCCACGGCGACTTGCTGCGGCTGCTGCACAACACGCTGGAGTGGCTGACGCAAGGCGAACGGGTGGTGGATGTGGATGGCGATGGATTCGCCGAGGTGTTCTGCTGGGAGACGAATCCAGGCTATGCGGTGCACGTGTTGAACTACACGAATCCCGACGCACAACACGGATGGATCCAGGAGACTTACCCGATTGGCGCGCAGCGTGTGGCGCTGAAGCTGCCTGCAGGGGTGCGCGTGAAGAGCGTGCAGTTGTTGAGGGCGGAGACCGCTGTTCCGTTCACGATGGATGGAGCGACGGTGCGGTTTACTATTCCGCGGGTTGAGGATTACGAGGTGGCGGCGATTACGGTGGCGTGACGAGAGGAACGCTGGAGGGGTTAATGAGCGACGGGCGCGAGGAACGCGAAGAACAGGAGTGGCGCCGCGAGCAGGAAAAGCAGAGAGATCGCGAGGATCGGCTGGACCGGCCTGGGCGCGACGAGAAGGAACCCGAGCGCGGCGGGTCGTAATCCGGGAGAGACTCATGCGAAATTGTGTCCCCAGCGGCCTTGCGGCGGCTGGGGATTTTTTTGCGGTCAGAATCGCAAAACAGGGCCGGTGGAGATGCGGCCGTTGGAGTTGATGACGCCCTGGACGGTGGCATCGCTGGATTGGAAGTTGGTGTTGTAGAAGTCGCCCGTGACGCGCCATACAAGGCGGCGCGAGATGCCTAGGTCAAGACCTCCTCCGGCGGCCATGGCGAAGGTTGAACCGGATTTGAGCGACGGGATGACGTTCTGGTTAAGGTGGGCGCTGCCCACCATGACGTGGGCGAAGAGGGTGGACTTGCCCATGTGCAGGGAAACCTGGGGTCCGGCGAGGAAGAAGTAGGCGTGCGGGTCGAAGACGGGGCTGTCATTGCGATAGGCGCCGGATACGTCTCCTTTGACGCCGAGCCAGTTGCCGACGAGCGGCAGGGGCACGCGCAGAGAGGCGTCCCATCCATTCATGGCGCCCGCGACGGGATAGACATTGGAGTGGTCGTAGGGGCGGAAGACCAGGGAGTAGCCGCCATAAAGTTCCCAAGGCGGCATGGGCATGTGGTCGGTGTAGTGGGCTTCGTCGGTTTGGGCGGATAGGGCGCTGGGCGAAGCAAGGAAAGACAAGAAGAGGACGGACGCAATCAGGAGAAAAAAGAATATCTTACGCAACATGCAATCACCTCAAAAGACCTGAAATAAAACCAGGGCAAGAGGCTTGCAGCGGTGCAAGACAGGTGTGATGCGCCCCGGGCTGCTAGGGCTGGCTCACGGGGTTGGGAGGTTGGACGCAGCCCGGCGCCGGGCGTGAGCCTGGGGCTTGAGGATTGAGGGACTTAGGGCCTAAGAGACTGAGGGACTAAGGGACTCGCGCCGTTTCAGGATTTGTGGGGGACGAAGGCTACGCGCGTCGCGGCGAACTGGATGCGGTTAAGGCATTTTTCCTCTGGCTCATGTGGCCCCGGGAAATTTCTTCGAAAAATCTATTGACATATTCCCATATGGGAATGCATTATTCAAACCATGGCACGAGCTGCAACCACCTCCGATCCGTTCAACGCTGTGGCCGAGCCACGCCGGCGGCAGATTTTGAGCTATCTTGCAACTGAGGAGCGCGCTGTGGGAGAGATCGTGACCGCGCTCAACTTCGATCAGCCCTCGGTGTCGAAGCATCTCGGGGTACTGCGCAAGGTTGGCCTGGTGCGGATGCGCTGCGACGGCCGGCACAGGTACTACCAGACCAATGCCGAGGCGATCCGGCCGCTGCACGCCTGGGCCAGCGAGTTCGAAAAGCTCTGGCAGCATCAACTGCTGCGGGTGAAGGAGCGGGCCGAAGCACTGGCGCGCGATCAGGCCAGCAGGCAGACAAAGGATTAGCGGGCACGCATACGGTTTCCAATTTCCAAACCAAACTTCCTCAAGGAGAATGTATGACCACCATGACTCTTCCAGAAACTGAAAGCCTCTCGTTCAAGATCGAGCGGGAGATGCGCGTCAAGGCTCCCATCGACGTGACCTTCGCGGCACTGCTTGAGCAACTCGGTCCCGGCTTTGAGAAGTCGGACGGCGATCCCATGCCCTTCAAGCTGGAAGCGTGGCCGGGCGGGCGCTGGTTCCGCGACCTGGGCGACAACAACGGCCATTGCTGGGGCACGGTGCAGTCGATCAAGCGGCCGACGTTGCTTGAATTTTCGGGCCCACTCATGATGTCTTACCCGGTTGCCAACAACGTGCAGTATCGGCTGAGCGAGGAAAACGGCGAAACTCTCATCAAGTTCTACCACGCGGGATTCGGAAAAATTCCCGACAGCATGAAAGGCGGCATGCCGAGCGGATGGGACTTCATCCTCGAACATGCGCGCCAGCGCGCCGAAGCGAAATAGGCGGACGACCATCCCGTTATCCCATCCCCGGAACCAAGGAGGCTCTCTTATGTCGATTGCAGAAATGTATGTAGCAGAGTTTGACCTGCAGGCACCGATTACGCGCAAGTACATCGAGCGTCTTCCTGAAGACAAGTGCACCTGGAAGCCGCATGCGCGGTCTATGACGGCCGGCCAGCTTGCGCTCCATCTGGCCACCGTGCCGGGCGCAATTGCGCAGTTCGTCAAGAGCAACCCGGCGCAGGCTCCCTCCGGGTTCAACGCGCCGCAGCCGGCGAGCAAGAGCGAAATCCTCAAGTCGTTCGACGATAGCGTGGCGACCGTGCGCGCAGTGCTGCCCAACTACACGGACGCCGCCATGAAGGAGATCTGGCACCTCGAGGCCGACGGCCACGAAGTGATGGCAGTGCCGCGTGAAGCCGCCCTCCGCGACTTGATGTTGAGCCACTGGTACCAGCATCGCGGGCAGTTCGCGGTTTACCTGCGACTGCTGAACGTAGCGGTACCTTCAAGCTGGGGCCCGAGCGCCGATGAAGCGCCGGCTTTCGCGCAGCAGGCTGAGAACGTGGCCTAGAGCCTGTTATGAACTTTGCGTGAGCAATCTGGCCAAATTGGCAAGCATGAGGATGGCGAAGGCCAGGTAGTGAAGTCCCGGCGAGGGTCTGGGAGAGTCGTTCGTAGTCTCTTGCCAGCCTGCGGAAGCGGGCCGCCCAAGCAAAGCTGCGTTCCACCACCCAGCGGCGGGGCAACAGCACGAAACCACGTTTGGCCTCCGTATGTTTGACAACTTCCAACTGCACGCCGTGCTTGTCCGCCGCTTGCGCTGCGCTTTCCCCTGTGTAGCCTTGATCCACATAGGCCAGTTCGACGTTGTTGCCGGTAATCTCCTGCACCGCCTCGGCTAGCTTCTCCACTTGGGCGCGATCCTGCTCATCGGCTGCGGTCACATGCAGGGCAAGCAGATGGCCCAGCGTGTCCACCGCCGCATGCACCTTCGACCCCTTACGCCGTTTGGCTCCGTCGTAGCCGGCTCGTGCGCCTGATTCCGGCGTGGATTGCAGGGTGCGGCTATCGAGAATCATCGCCGTAGGCTGGCTCTTACGTCCGGCAAACTCACGCAGCAGCATGCGCAGATCCTCGACCATGATCTGAAAACATCCAGCATCCATCCAGCGCCGCATCTGCTGATAAACCACCGGCCAGGGCGGCAAGTCGATGCGGCATCATGCGCCACTGGTTACCCGTCTTCACGATATAGCGCAGCCCGTTGAACACCGCTCTCAGAGAATGCTCTCGCTGCGCTGCATCCTCGCGGCACAGCGCCAAGTACGGCGCCACAAACGCCCACTCCTCATCGTTCACATCGCTCGGATACCCGGTCCGATACTCCTTCTGCATGCAGACCGATGCTGCCCGACTGTGACGCGCAGTTCATAACTTTTTCATTCCATGGGAATAAAGTTCATAACAGGCTCTAAGGTGCCGCGGAAACCGGGCGCCAAGCTTATATACACATACGACTTCGGTAAAAACTGGAACACGCCATCGATTTGGAGAAGCTTCTTCCCACCCAACTTAACCTCGATCTTGAATATCCAGTTTGCATAGACGGGAAGCTTGCGTGCCCGCCAGACGACTGCGGAGGCATCCCCGGATATTACGAACTTATCGACGCGCTCGCTGACCCCGAACATGAGCGGCACGAAGAAATCAGCGAATGGATAAGCGATGACTTCGATCCCCAGTCCTTTTCGGTTGAAAACGTCAATCGAATGCTCTTGCCCAACCGTCATCCCGCCAAGACCGCTAAGAATTAGTTCAAAGCCCTTGACTACGCAGGCTTGCCGAACCCTCACGACAGACTGACGACGAATGTGACCAAAGCCAGCCAAACCGATGGCGATGACGAGAACGCATTCCCCTAGATTCCTGGCACTCCAACTTATAGACGAAATCAGATTCACGGCCACGAATACGCCGCCAAATGCGATCGCGGTGCGAAATGGGCTCAGCCTGGCGCGTAAAGAGCGCCAGCCAATTAGAGCCAGAGGTAGAGTGATCGCGCCTGAGTCGTAGGTCTGGAGGCGAGGATTGAGCAAAACCACTCCCACTAACAACATCGGTGCCCACTGTTCAAGGTTAATTAAGCCGTTGAAATACAAACGGGCACCATAAAAAAGCGCGGATATCAATAGGACCGCGTAACAAAGATAGAAGATCAAACTGGCGGGAGAATAGGAATAGTGACGGTCAATGAGGATTCTTGCGAGAATCCCAGATGGACTCGCGCCGAAATCACGGTTATAGCTGAACTGCTGTTCGACCGCTTGCAGAAAATGTTTGAACAGCACCGGCTCAACGACTGACTGTGAAAAGAACAGAATAGCCCCGATTATGCCCGCGAAAATCGCTGACAGCCATTGGCGGCGTTCACTGAGCGGTGGCAGAAGAAGAAACGAAAGAAAAGGAAGTTTGAAACAGGAGGCCGCCAGCACCGCGAAATAGAACCAAAACCATTGTTTTCTGCGCCAGCCGTGGAGAGCTGACAAGAGGATAAATCCATAGAGAATGTAGGCAATATTTCCACCCAATATTGTTCCGTCATTCAGCAGCCCAGGGAAGAATGCCGAGATAGGGGCGACAAATAGAAAGATCTTGCGCTCGCTTAACCTTACGAATGTCATTGCCACTCGTATCCCAACTAGAACACTGCCGATGTAAAGCGCCCAATAGACAATTGCGCTTATCCATTCCGGGACGATTGAAATCAACTTCAATAGGGGAAGAGTTATCGGAGAATAAACATAGCAGTAAGGAGGATCAACATCTTGGCGGAACTCATGGTGCCTATAATATTCTGCTTGGATCGCAATACTATCGGCATAGGGATCATGAGCATTGCGAAGCGAAGAAGCTGCTGCGCGATAGACATTCAGGTCCCATCCGTGATCTGCAAGTGACATCCAGATTGGGATCGCAATAAGCGTGGCCGCCCAAAGGCAAATCAAAGCAATTCTCAGACCTGGGGGGATCGCCTGTTCATCGACATCAGATTCGAAGACTCTGGCCTCGTTTGCGAAGATGAACAAACTCTCCCTCCTGAATAAGAGTACGAGATCCACATTGGCTTGAGAAGTATTGCTCAATGCCGCATCCGCAGCTCAGCCACAACAATCCCGTGACTGACGGGACCGGTGCTAAACCGTTGCATTGGAAACCTATATCTAGTGTACGGCAAGATGACCTTTGGCCTCTGGGCCATTCATATCAAAGCATGTTCGTCGGGCGCTAAGGCTGCCGTTTTCGATTCTTGAGTAGTTGACTGACAAACCGAAACTTTCGCTAGTTCGCCGGTCGCGGTCTGGCGGGGCGGCGCTATTGTTGCTTCCTAAGTTGGCCAATGACCGCCATAAACCGTGATCACGGGAGTATCACCGTTAGCCAAGATCGGAAACGCTCCGCGCAGGAAGGCCGAGGCTTGTGGGGGCGCAGGTTCGGATTGGTGCTGAAGCCACGGAAACTTTCGCTGGTTCAGGCATCTAATGCAGGAACTGGGTCATGAGTTTCTGCTGGGTGACGCAACGATGATCCGGGCCACCTGTCCTCGCAAGCAGAAGACCGACAAGCGGGATGCCAGGCACATTTTGAACATGCTGGTGGAGGATCGGTTTCCGGTCGTCTGGCAGCCTTCGGTGGAGAACGACCATGTGCGGCAGTTGCTGTTCCATCGTTGCCGCATGGTGCGGATGCGCACCCGGATCAAGAACCAGTTGGACTCGATGGCCAAGAACGAGGGGCTATTGAGTTCGCAGGGTGTGGTCGCCCAAGCGCCGCCGTGAGATCGAGGCGCTGCCGTTGCCGGGCTGGTATGCGCATCGGCGAGCGGATCTGCTGGGATTGCTGGACGAGTTGGACAGGCGGATCAAGCCGTTGGACGAGGCGGTGCGCGAAGCCGCGGAAGACAACCAGGAGGCACGTCTGCTGATGACGCATCCGGGAGTGGGGCCGATCGTTTCACTGGCCTATGTGCTGACCATCGGGGACTGGAGACGGTTTCCGCGGGGCAAGCAGGTGGGCAGCTATCTGGGCCTGATTCCGGTGGAGGAGTCCAGCGGCAAGCACCGGCGGCTGGGCAAGGTCAGCAAGCAGGGCAGTACGCTGGTGCGCTGGCTGCTGGTGGAGGCTGCGGTCCATGCGCAGCGGCACGATGCGAGCTGGCACCGGCAGTATGTGCGGCTGTCGATGACCAAGCATCATGGGGTGGCCAAGGTGGCCATCGCGCACAAGCTGGCGGTTCGGTTGTATTGGATGTTGCGCTCCGGCGAGGACTACAGCAAGGTGATGGAGCGCGGTTCGCATGCGGGGCAGTCCGTGTAGCGCCGTGGCCTCAGGGCCGAGAGGTTGATTGGACGCCCCGCCTCTCTTGATCTTTGAGAGAGTTTAAACAAGTAATCATGGTGTGGTACCGAACCGAATACATGGCTTGATGGAACCAGTTGGTTGCCATCGAAAAATGATTGATTCAACGTGACGGGCTTGGTCGTGGATGCAAAGCAAAGACGGTTTTCAATTATGGAACGAATCTCAGAAAAGAACTCTGATCTTCGTTCCCAAATCCAATCGTGAAGGTCAGGATTGCTGAGTGTCAAGGGTCAAGATGAACGCCAAAAAACGGCGCCCTTGACACGGTCAAATCCTCACCACAAGGAGATCCCTGCGATGGTTCTGCGAAAGAACACGCGAAAAAAGCGTATTGACAACGCCGACGCTGTCATACACGGCGCTACACCGCACAGGCTTATTCTCCGGGCGGGCCCTTCGACTCGCTTCCCCACTCCACGAGCGAAGACCTGTCCGCGGGGCACCCGAAACCGGGACACCCGCACCCGATCGGGGATTTGAACTGAGGGGGCTGTTTTCCCCGGTTTCCCGGTATTCGGCTATTGGCCGGCGAGGCTGACCAGGCGTTGGGCGCGCTGGAAGGCGTCAATGCGGCGCTGCTGCTGGATCTGAATCTCCTGTGGAGTGAAGTTGGCAGCGGAGATGCGCTTGATGTTGCTGGCGAGGGAGTCGGCAAAGGTCTTATTGATGGCGGAGACGGCGGTCTGCGCTTCGAGCAAGGCGATGTGATAGTGCAGGATTTCTTCCTGGACCAACTCAGGCTGGTAACTGAGGCGGTCGCCGGTTTGCATCGCGTCAACCAGGGCGTCGGGCGGAGCGGAGACGGGCCATGTCTGCTGCATGGCGTCGTAGGCGCCGCGCAGGCGGGTCATGGTGCCGGCGAATCCATCGATCTCGCTGCGGCGGGCGGTGAGACCGCTGGCGCGCGTAACTTCAATGGTGGTTCTGGCGGTGACGCTGCGGGTGGGGATGGGAATGACGGTGGTGAGCGTGTTGCCCTCAAAGGACCATCCGCCATCGCCCTTTGGCGTGCGACTGCCGGACTGCTGTGCCGTTGATGGTGACGGAGGCGGGCGGCCAGTCGGCGGGCAGGCGAAGCTCGTAGGCGCGGGTTGGATGCATGCCGGGATAGCTGCCGACGGCCGCGCCAATTTCCACCTTGAGGACGTCGTCAGTTTGCGTGGCCTTGATGGGGGTGCGGGCGAAGACGCCTTTCTGGTAGTCGACGGAGACGCCTGAGTCCTCATAAACCTCGTAAGAGGTGAACGTGCCGGGCGCGAGCGGCCAGACGTTAACGATGAGGGGATCGACCGGCTTTTGGCCGGTGTAGAGCATGGGCGGCTGCATGGGAACGATGGCGCCGGCGCGGAGATAGACGGGGACCTGGTCAATGGAGAAGAGGCGATCCTGCGTGGTGGGTCCGGTGAAATGCTTGCCGGTGGGCCACTCGATCCAGTCGCCTTTGGGAAGCCAGACGGTTTCCTTGGCGAGCGCGGTGGTTTTGTCGGCGGGTACGGTAACGGGCGCGGCGAGCATCTGGTCGCCGAAGAGATATTCGCCCTTGTTGTCGTAGGCGGCGGAGGCATCGGGCCAGTCGTAGTAGAGCGGGCGGAGGAAGGCTACGCCGGTGTCGTAGGTGCGGCGCGCCTCAGTGTAGGTGTAGGGCTCAAGGGCGTAGCGGAGCTGGAAGGTGGAACGGAGAATGGCGGAGTAGGGCTCGGGATAGGCCCAGATGCGGCGCTCGGCCTCAGGGTTCTTGGTGGTGTGGGTGCGGAGGATGGGCGAGAATGCGCCGAACTGAACCCAACGCGTGTAGAGTTCGGGATCGACAGCGCCGGGCATGTGACCGCCTATGTCGTGGCTCCAGTAGGCGTAGCCCACATTGGCTGCCGTGGCGGTGAACCAGGGCTGGAAGGCGAGCGAATCCCAAACGGAGACGGTGTCTCCGGAGAAACCGATCTGGTAGCGGTGATTGCCAAGACCGCCCCAGCGATGGAAGAGCAAGGGACGCTTGCCCTCGCGCTGCTGATCGGTGAAGTGGACGTAGTTGAGCCACCAGGTGGGCATGACGCCGGGCATGGAGGTGTGCTGCTCCTGCTGCCAGTCGAGCCACCAAAAATCGATGCCCTGTTTCTCGAGCGGGTGCAGGACGAGGTCGAAGTAGTTGGTGGCCCATTTCTGATTGGTGGGGTCGAAAGGGACGTATTTCCGAGTGGCGGGATCGATGCCCATGGCTTTCGCCATGTCGGGATAGGCTTTTTCCCACGGCTCAATGCCGGAGGCGGGATGGAGATTGAGGGTGGCCTTGAGGCCCTCGGCATGCAGGTTTTTAAGGAAGTCGTCGGGATCGGGAAAAAGCACCTTGTTCCAGGTGTAGCCGGTCCAGCCGAGGTCGTGGTTGGACTGATCTTTTTCGCCTTCAGCCTGGAGCTGCTCCTTGCTGATGTGCCAGCCCATGTCGATAACGAGAACATCGAGGGGGACATCGTTTTCGCGGAATCCCTGGACGAGCTCATCGAGTTCCTGATCGGTGTAGTCCCAGTAGCGGGACCACCATGCGCCAAAGGCGAAACGGGGCGGGAGCGGGATGCGGCCGGCGACGGAAACGTAGTCTCCAAGGGCCTTGCGGTAGTCATGGCGGTAGCCGAAGAAATAGAGATCCTGTCGATCGCCGGCGGGGCGCTCGATGACCCAGGGCCAGGGGCTTTTTTCGCCCTGCAGGAAGCGGAAGTCAGAAGAGTCAAAGAGGGGGCGCGTGGAGTCGTCAACAACGGCCCAGCCGGAGCGGGAGACGAGGCCCTGCTCGATGGGCTCGCGGGTCTGATTGCCGCGGGCTCCGTCGAGGGTGCGTGTGGTGCCCTGGAGATTGAGGGGGTCGGCGAGGCCGGGATGCCATGTGACTTGTTTGAGGTCAACGATGAGTGCGATGGAAAGGTCGTCGGCTGTGAAGCGGCCGTTTCCCGTGGGCGTGTAGACAAGGGTGAGTGCGCCGGTTTTGATGGTGAGGGACCTGCCGCCGTCGGAGACCGTTTGCGAGAAGTCAGGAACTGGAAGATGGCGATTGAGAAAGACGAAGGAGGCGTGATCTTCAAATTTTCCGTCGGCTGCCCACTCCATGCGGATGAGCTGCGATGTGAGGACTGTGAAGCGCGCGTTGCCGAGGACGACGACGGCTTTGGGGTCGGCGACGGGATTGTAGTTGCCGTCGATGCTGCCGGTAGCTTTGGCCTCGGCAGGTGATGCGCCTTTTGCGAGGGACGAAGACGGTGTCTTGGCGGTCGCGACCGGCGTGGCTTTCGGGGAGGCCGCTGGTGCGGCTTTCTGGGGTGCAGCGGGCTTTGCGGCGTCGGGTGCTTGCGCTGCTATACGGGGGCTCTCTAGACCAAGGCTGCAACCGATGGCAACAACCATGACGGCAAGAAAACGTATAGAAATTCGCACGCTTTTCTCCTGAATTGGTTTCAGGGGAAAGGCTATCACCGCAAGGTGGCGTGGTGAATTACACGACGGAGTTATTTGGAGGGGTAGGCTGTTGAGGTACGAGGTCCTCCCCCTGGACTACCGGGGTAGTTTCTCGTGAGATGAGGCAAAAGCAACTGCAGATCTTTCGCTTCGCTCTGGATGAGAGTCACTTTTTTCCCGGTGAGATTCAGTTTTGAACTTCAGAGACGGGGCTAATTCTCGTCTTCTGGGTCCTGGAGTTTGCGGCCGCCGGCGAGGCGTTCAAGCTGGTTGCGCCAGTCGAGAGACTCGATGAAGGTTTTGGATTCGCGCCAGCCGGGCTCGACGATGACGCGCAACTCGAGATAGAGGCGGGTGCCGAGAAGGGACTCGATCTGGCGGCGGGCGCGGGTGCCGATCTCTTTCAGCTTGGAGCCGCCCTTGCCGATGAGGATTGCTTTTTGCCCGTCGCGCTCGCAGTAGATGGCGGCGGCGATGCGGGTGAGCGGCAGTCGGGCGGGGGCCTGGCCTTTCTTGCGCGGCGGCGCGGCGGGTTCCGGCTCTTCGAACTGCTCGATGACGACGGCCGAGGCGTAGGGGACTTCTTCGCCGGTTTCGATGAGGATGCTTTCGCGAATGAGTTCGGCGACCATGAAGCGCTGGGGCTGGTCGGTGTACTGGTCTTTGGGGTAGTAGCGCTCGCCGGTGGGAAGGGCCGCGACGATTTTGCGGATGAGAATGTCGAGGCCGTCGCGCTTGCGGGCGCTGACGGGGATGATCTCAGCGAAGTTGAACTGGCGGGTGAGCGAGTCGATGAGCGGAAGGAGATGGTCCTTCTGCACCAGGTCGATTTTGGTGAGGACGAGGAAGACTGGGCACTCGAGCTTGCGGATGAGGCCGAAAAGAAATTCGTCTTCGCTGGCCCAAGTTGTGGGCGCCTTTATGCTTTGGGGTCTGAGATGGGGTTCTCATCCCCGGTCTCAAAGGCGAGACCGGGGGCACCCGCGCCTCTTCTGCTTGAGTTTCGGCATCGGTCACTTCCTGGCCCGGCAGCGAACCAGACTCATCGGTGGACTTCGCAACTGCTTCAAGTTGCACGCGGCGGGTGGCGTCCATGAGGACGAGGACGACATCGCGGGATTCGATGGCTTCGTAGACTTCCTGCAACATGCGGCGGTCGAGTTGGGTGCCGGGCTTGTGGACGCCGGGGGTATCGACAAAGACGATTTGCGCGGCGGGATTCGTGTTCTTGTGCGCGGGGACTTCGACCACGCCCAGGATGCGATTGCGCGTGGTTTGCGGCTTGGCGGTGACGATGGCTACCTTTTCGCCGGTGAGGGCGTTGAGGAGGGTGCTTTTGCCGACGTTGGGCCGGCCGAGAATGGCGACGAATCCTGATTTCAAAGGTCTGGGTTTCTCCTGTGCAGCGGCGCGGATTGAGACTGAAGGACTGTTCCCGCAGGGGCTAAAGCCCCAGTCGTCTGTTGTGGCTGAAATGTACGGGCTAAAGTCCGTACCCTTCACCTAAAGCCGGAACGCCTCATTCAGAGGACCAACCCGGTGGCTGCACTTCTATTATCGCGGATTGGAAGGTCGGGCGTTGGTATGATCTCGGGATGATGGTTGAAGGAAGGACAGAACGGCTGGTGCTGCGGCCACTGCAGCTGGCCGATGCGGCGCAGATTCAGGAGGTGTTTCCGCGGTGGGAGATTGTGCGCTTTCTGATGAACGTGGTGCCGTGGCCCTATCCGCCGGACGGTGCGGAGTTTTACGTGCGCGAGATGGCGCTGCCGCAGATGGAGCGCGGCGAGGCTTGGCACTGGACGATTCGGCCCGCTACTGATGCTGACAGGATCATTGGATCGATTTCGTTGATCAAGCGCGAGGTGGACAATCGCGGCTTCTGGCTGAGCCCGGAGTGGCAAGGAAAGGGGCTGATGAGCGAAGCCTGCGTGTGGATCAATGACTTCTGGTTCGAGACGCTGAGCTTTGAAGTGCTGCGCGTGTCAAAGGCGGTCGGCAACACGACTTCGCGCAGGATTTCAGAGAAGCAGGGCATGCGGCTGATTGGTCGCGGAGAGAAAGATTACGTATCGGGGCGGCTGCCGTCGGAGATTTTCGAGATTACGCGGGACGAGTGGCGGGCTTGGAAGGCACAGCGGGATTGACTCATTCGCCAAGGGCTGAATGAAACGAATTCTGCCACGGCAGGGCCAGAGGGCTGGGCAGGATCATCCGTCCGGAATCTTGATCAGCCAGTAACTACTGGGCGACCAATCGCCCAGAACTCGGAAATGCTGGCTATGATCGGGCTCAATAAGCGCATCGGGCCGCTCGAGATTTCCGCTGATGCGCCTACCGGATCAAAAGGCGAGTGCGTGCACCCTACGCGAGAAATGAACCGTTCAGTCCCCGCTGTCTCTTTCGTAAAAGTACCAACGAATTGCAAAGATGATCAGCCCGATGCCAAATAGGAGTAGCACCGACACGAGAGTGTCAATCTCCCGGTCGAAGAGACCTGGGAACCAATTACCGTCATGGTGGTCATCGTACTGGACCCACGCGAGGATCCCCGCACAAAGGAGCAGGACCCCGCCTATTACTCCTATGATCGCCTTGACTTTCACAGTGGGCTGATTCTATCAGGCGCTCGGGATACTCGCCTCGAACGGGCTAACACCTGATTGACCGTCAAACCGGAGGGGTGATCTGGCTCATGTGTGGGAGGTGACTCAGGAGCGACACTTTCCACCGATAAGGAACATGGCGAAGATTGAGGTAACGTCAATTCTTCGGCCACGACGTCGCAAGGAGATGGGAGTGGCTACCTGCCGAATGTCAAGAGTCTTCTCGATAAAAGGTTTTGTCAGCCTGCTTAGATTGAGTTTTGTAATTTTCTCAGCGACCCTCGCAGCCGCTGCTCAATGCACCTCAGCGGATAGGGAGGAAATGGCGATGCGGACAAGCGCCGATGTTTCCCGCATTGGTGCAGCGGACGTAGGCTCAGCGCCGACCTGGATCATGGATCTCCGTGCGTCTCCATGCCAACATCCAGACGTCTACTGGCATGACAAAGACTGGAATATCGATCTGCTTCGCCCATCAAGGAAAAATGACCCATTCTCGGTCAGGATCCGTTCAAGGGCCGGTCAAGAGAGGACCGTAAAGCTGGACGATTCCTTTGACCAAGTTGCCTCCATTTTATTGGCCCCCAACGATGAAGCAATTGTCGTCGCCTATGTGTACGGAAGTTGGAGCGGTGAATTTAGTGTGGCCACCATCGTGGATCTTAAGACCGGCAATTCAATTGATAAAGTCGTAGCATTCTCATTCTCGATCTCTCCGAATCGACGTTTTCTCGTTTATTTGAATGGCGACCAAACCGATCCTGTCTATGACTATCGTCTTTACGATGTATTGCGAACTCCCAGAGAGAACACATGCGCATACAGGGACAACGACCCTGAGCATAAGGACTTTGACGAGGAGAATCGAGGGGTTCCGCTTTATCCAAAGAGTGTTCATCAGGTGTTCTGTTCCGAGGCAGACCAGAAGCCATTTGAAAACGAGAATCACCGAAGCGTGTCGAACTTTCTTTGGTCTACTGATTCCAGCAAGGTGATATTCGCAGATGCAAGAAACGAGTCGACCTTGAGCATCCTGTTGGTCAAGATGCCTACTGGGCCGAGGGATTATCCCAGCACATCGATCTACAGATCAAATGCAGCCCAGGTTCCTCGGTTAGGCTCGATGAATAGCAACAAGGAACTTATCCACCTTTCTTGGGCAGGCGATTCAGACGAGGCTGTCTCCATTCTGTCAGACGATCCGGATGCGTTGACCATTCAGCTTTCGAAGTTCTTTCGTTTGGATTAGACGGCCTTGCATAGCCAATTTCGTTGAAGCTTCAGTAGCGCCCAGCGATTCCGGTCGTTTCGTCGCTAACCCGGAGGTTCCCCGTCAACAAAAGCGCCGCTGACTGTGTCTCTCAGAACCAGCACAAAAATTCAGGGATGTTTTTCAGGGCGTGCCTGTTATCGAACTCAGTTCGCACTCAGGATATGGGGCACTCGGCTGTTTTTCTGTCCCACCCATCGCAAAAAGCGCGATGGATGGGGCACCCGATTATCTCCCGAACGCTCGGGTCAGGCGGATTCTTCCGCGGGTTTGGGGGCGGGGGGATGGATGCGCAGACGCTCGACGCGGCGGTCTGTGGAGACAACGATTTCGATGCGCAGGCCGCTGGGCTCAAGGACAACGACCTCGCCGGCCATGGGAATGCGGCCTTCAATTTCGCTGACGAGGCCGCCGAGGGTTGCGGCTTCGTAGCGTGTCGCCCAGATCGATGGGCTCGCCGAAGAGGTCTGAAAGGCCATCGACTTCAAAGCTGCCGGGCACAAGCCAGACGCCGTTGGGCTCGCGCTGCGGCTCTTCTTTTTGCAGGTCTTCCTCGTGCTCGTCGCGGATGTTGCCGACGATCTGCTCGAGGAGATCTTCAATGGTGACGAGTCCGGCGACGCCGCCGTATTCATCAATGACGATGCGCATGTGCTGCTTTTCGCGCTGCATTTCGCGGAGCAGCTCGTAGCCGCGCTTGGTTTCAGGAACAAAGACGGCCGCGCGCTGAATGCTGCCGACGGTGCGAGTGCGCGCTTCCTCGTCGGCGATCTGTAGCAGGTCGTGGGCAAAGGCGATGCCTGTGACGTTGTCGAGTGTGCTGGAGTAAACAGGCACGCGGGAAAAGACGTGTTCGCGGAGAAGGTCGAGGAAATGCTCGAGCGTGGTGGAGGCGGGCACGGCGAAGACGGCTGGGCGCGGCGTCATGACATCGCGGACCAGCTTGTCACCGAATTCGACGGCGGAGCGCACGAGTTCGCGATCGCTTTCTTCGAGGATGCCCTCTTCCTCGCCGGCTTCAATCAGGGCCTCGACGTCGACGGCGGTCTCTTCTTCGGGGCTGGCGGGCTCCTCAGCGAGGGCGGCGACGGAGAAGAAGAAGCGGATGAAGACGCTGATGGGCGTGACCATCCAGAGGAGCGCGCGAATGGGCCAGATGAGGCGCACGGCCCACTGTCCACGCGTGCGGTTGAACAGAAGCGAAGGCAGAAACTGATTGCAGAAGATGACGATGAGCACGACGGCGAGAACAGCCTGCGCGATTTCGCCGTAGGTGGGCGGACCGAGGTGGGGAGCGCGGTCAAATAGAATGGCGCCGAACTCGAGGGCGATGATGCCGAGGGCGAGTTGCTGCAGGATGGCCGCGCAGAGAGCGGCGTGATCGCGGCTGAGGCCGAGCAGCGGTTCCACATGGGTTTCCCACGCGTCAAGATTCTCCTGCACTTCGCGGGAGAGGATTTTGCCGAACTCAGAGTAGACGCGGCTGATGTAGGCGGCAAGAGTTTCCACGACGGCCAGCAGGACCAGCGCGGTGAGGACGAGGGGCGTCATGGGCGGTGGGCCCTGGGCGCGGCGGCGCGCTCGATGAGGCCCGAGGGCAGGCGAAGGCGGGCGCGGAGAAGACGTTCGCGGCGAGCCATCTGACCGGAGTCCGCCTCGTGATCGTAGCCGGCGAGATGAAGCAGGCCGTGAAGGATGAGGACTTTGATTTCAGTGGAGAGGGTGTGGCCCTCGGCCGTGGCCTGGCGGCGCGCGGTGGGAACGCTGATAGCGAGATCGCCGGCGATGCGCGCGACCGATGGCGAGGCGGGGCCGGCGGGGAAGGAGAGAACGTCCGTCGCCTTGTTTTTGCCGCGAAAACGGCGGTTGAGGCTGCGGATGGAGGCGTCTGTGGTGAGGAGGACGGTGACGTGTCCGCGGAGTTTGACGGCGGCCTGGGCCTGGGCGAGGAAACGGGAGAGAGTTCGGGCGGATGGGGTGCGGAAGGGACTGGATTTTGCCGGGACAGGGCCTGATTTCGGCTGCAAAGGCCTAGATTTTGCGTTCGCAGAAATGGGCTTCACCGCTTTTGAGGGCGATGCGGGGTCTGGGTCCAGATCTGGGTCGAGGAGAATCATCGTGCTCGGGGCGGAAATGGGGCCGCCCTCGAATCTGTCTTGATGATACGCGAGTTTGCGCGGAGGCCGAGCCGGACAGGCCAGTAGGTTCAGACCAGCTGGGAGCCGATGCGGCGGGCGCGCTCGCGGGTGCGGCTGGAGAGGGCGTGGTGGGGCTCGCCGGCGGCAAAGCCTATCCAGAGTTTGGCGACGGGCTTTGCGCCCAGCATTTTTGCGCTGAGGCGGAGAGCCTTGGCGGCGCCGGTGACAAGCGGAATGAGGAAGCCGGGCATTGCGGACGAGGCCACGAGGACGGCCTTCATCCGAGGCTTCTGGTTGCGGAACTTGGGCGAGTTCTGACCCCAGGGCCAGTACACATAGCCGATGGTCCGCTCGAGAAATCTGCGGTAGAGGGCAGTGACGTTGTAATAGTTGACGGGCGAGGCAAGGACAACGGCGCTGGCGGATTCAATGGACATAAGGGCGGACTCGAGGCCGTCGTGCTGCTCGCAGTGGCCGCGCTGCTCGCCCGGTTGTTGCGTGCATTTCCGGCAGTTGGTGCAGAACTCGATGGGCTCGTCCATGAGGTGGATGGTCTGGGTGACGGCGCCCTTTTCCCTTGCACCCATGAGGATCGCCTCGACGGCGTTGTCGATGGTGCCTCCCTTGCGGTAGCTGCCTACGATGGCCACGACTTTGGTGATCATTCAAGGCCTCCATTCTCAGGCGCACGTACTCTACTACGAAACGGGCCGCGGCGGCAGTGATGGCGGCAGTACTTTAGGGCGCAAACCGTTGCGCGGCAAGGCTCGCCAAGCCTGCGGTTTGGTATCCTTAAGCTCGTGATTAGACGCATGCGCAGTGGCGGATGGATAGGAGTTGGAGTGGCTTTGGCGCTCAGCCTGACCGCCTGCCACAAGGAAGAACAGGCCGTCGTGGGAGTGGAACAGACGGCAGTGAAAGCCGAGCAGAAGGCCCAGGCCACGGCCAGCGAACGAGACGGCGAACTGGCCCAGCTGGCGCTGATTCCCTTGCCCACCAAGAGCATGTATGTGGACGTGCATGAGCCGTCGGCGTGGGCCAACCCGTTTCTGTCAGTTGGCGCGGACACGGTGACCCTGCGCATTACACTGGCGGACGCCAATCCCAGCACGGTGGGCGAAGGAACAATGCTGCGGCCGGCGGCAGCGCGACGCGAAGAGTTACAGCTGCGGCCCGCCGACCTGGCCAAGGCCGTTGCCGCAGTGCCACCATCGGCGTGGAAGTACGGGCGGGTGATTGCCGTTGCCGAATCGCCTTACGAGACGGCGAAGGACCGGCCCAAGGTGCGCAGGAACCTGGAAGCTGCGATCCAGCAGTTGAACGACCTGGGCATTGTGGTGGAAGAGTGGCCAGCGCGCTGAGGTCCGCTTAGGCCTGGAGTGCGGCGAGCGAGTCTTCGCGGCTGGCGTCAAGCGCAAGAAAGCCGTCAGTCTTGGTGAGTTGAAGCAGCTTTAGCACGCGGGGCGTAACGCCGCACAGGCGCAGGGAGCCGCTCTTCTCATTGAGCGCGCCGTAGGTACACACCAACATGCCGAGGCCGGCGCTGTCGACGAAGTCCACGCTGGTGAGATCGATGACCATTTTGCTGACGCCATCGGCGATGGCGGTCTGCACCTGCGCGTCGGCGAGTTTGAGGGACGTGCCAAGTGTCAACGGGCCAGAGAGAGTAACGACGGCCGTTGCGTCGGGCAACCTGTCGATTGTGGCGGTCATCAGCATGGCGCAATTGTACGCGAGGCGCGGGGGAAGGCAATGCATTTGTGAGCCGGGGATCACGAAAGAACGATCCGCATTGGATTGTCAATCGGTGGAGCGATTTTCTTGTGGGAATTTGGGGAGTGGTGATGGTAGGGTGAAGGACATTCCCGGGAGGTTCCATGCGGTCAATGATTTGCCGCCTCTCACCGCGTTTTCTGCTTTCTCTGTTTGTCCTGGTTGCCGGCGCGGGCATGGCGCGCACGCAGACGTTTGACGCCACCAATCTACACGGGCCTGTGGACATGGCCGCCAAATGGTTGATCCAGGCGGGGGACGATCCGGCGTGGTCGGAGCCGGGATTCGACGATTCGAAATGGACACCCTTCAATACTTCCACTTCGATCAAGAACGTGTTCCCCACGAGCCATCCGGACGTCGTGTGGTACCGGCTGCATGTGAAGGTGGTTCCCTCGGAGACCGGCCTGGCACTGGCGGAGTGGAATACATCGAGCGCCTTTGACATTTTCGTGAATGGAGAGCGGCTCATCCATTCGGGAGAGGTGGCGCCGTTTGTTCCTTACACGCAAAACGGCAGGCTGGTTAAGCGCATCCCGGACGAGCAGATCGACACTGGGACGCTGCTGATCGCGCTGCGCGTGCACATCTCGAAAACCGACTGGGGATCAACCGGGCCCGGGATTCTACTCCACCAATCTGACTCTTGGACAGGAGTCCGCGCTGGACGATCATGTCTGGCTGAGCGTGATCGGCCAGAATGCTATTTTCTGGGTTGCGAAGTTCTCGGGGCTTGGGCTGGGCATCGTGGCGCTGGCCCTTTTCGCCGCGCAGCGCCAACAGAAGGAGTATCTCTGGATTTTCCTTCAGTTCGTTTGTGGGGCGGCGACATTTCCACTTGACGTTTACGGATACTTCCATAACTTGCCGGCGAACTTGACGCTCATTCGCCAGCCTCTGTCAGATCGGGATCTTTTTTTTCAATTCCTGATGTACCTGGCGATTCTGCGGGAACGCTTCAGCTGGTGGCTTCGCGCATTTTTTGCGGTATCCGTTATCGGGATCGTCATCTCGTCTGTAGGACAGACACTCGGGAAAGCATCCCTGCTGGCATCCATTGGCGCTCTATCCCGGTGTTCATTCTTATGTGCACGGTGCTCCCCATCATTTTGGTGATTCATTGGCGCCGGGGCAATGGTGAAGCAGGCATCCTGCTGATTCCGGCGATTCTGATAAGCCTTGTGATCTATGTCGAAGTTACATTGGGAGTTCTGTCCCAGGTTCCCGCGCTGATGGCATGGGACGAACGGATGGCATTCGCGTTCTTCAATCAGCATGCGGGACCGATTCTGCTGGACCCGCAGGAAATAACGAACCTGCTCTATATTCTTTCGCTGGCGATCATCCTGATCCTTCGTGCAACGCGGATCACGCGGCAGCAGGCGCAGCTTGAGGCCGAGATGGCGGCGGCGCGCGAGGTGCAGCAGGTGATTTTGCCTGACCAGATGGAGAAGATGCCGGGCTACCAGATTGAGAGCATCTATCAGCCGGCGCAGGAGGTGGGTGGCGACTTTTTCCAGATTATTGCGCATAAGACGGACGCGAGCCTGCTGATTGTGGCCGGCGACGTGGTGGGCAAAGGGCTGAAGGCGGGCATGCTGGTGGCGCTGCTGGTGGGAGCGATCCGGAGTTCGGCGGAGTCGACCGAAGAGCCGCTGAAGCTGCTGGAGGCATTGAACCGGCGATTGATGGGCCGGGGCGATGCGCAGGCGACATGCCTGGCGATGCGCATCAGCTCAGACGGAAGCGTTACGCTGGCGAATGCCGGGCACATTGCGCCCTACCTGAACGGCGAGCCGGTGAACGTGGAGGGGTCGCTGCCGCTGGGTATGATTGCGGACGCAAAGTTCAGCGAGTTGAAGTTCAGGCTGAGCGGTCACGATCGGCTGATGCTGATGTCGGATGGGATTGTGGAGGCCAGGGACACGGAAGGAAAGCTGTTCGGGTTCGGGCGCGTACACGACCTACTGAGCACGAGTTGCAGCGCGGCAGAGGTGGCTCTTGCGGCAAAGGAGTTTGGGCAGGAGGACGACATCAGCGTGATCTCGGTGACGCGGACCGAAGAAATGAGCGCTGCGCTGGCGTAGCGCGAAGTATCGATTACAACGGTGCAGGATGTTTGTGGCATGAGCAAGGCTTTGGCTCGAGACAGAAATCATTTTCACGCGATGGAGACAGCGCGGGAGCATCTGCTGGCGGGAACGCTGCTGGCCAGCTTCTGGCAGAGGCTGCTGGGATACTTCGTGGATCTTCTGATTGCCGTGGTGCTGTGGTTTCCGGTGGAATGGTCGTGGAAATTCTATGTGTTGCACCAGCGAGATATCCACATGACATGGGACTTTCACGAAGCGGGCAACGTGGTTGTGATGCTGCTCTACTGGGGATTTGGCAACTACTTTGGCAACGGGCGAACGCCGGGTAAGTGGGTGGCGCGCACGCGGATCGTGTCCTTGACGAGCGAGCGGATGGGCTGTGGCAGTCGTTTGAGCGGGCGCTGGGTTATGGCGCGGCGGTGCTGGAAGGCGGCCTGGGGTTTGTACAGTTTTTCTGGGCGCACAACCGGATGTGCGCGCAAGACCGGCTGGCTGAAACGATTGTTGTGGACGCGAGGAAGCACGCGGCCAAGACCGATTCGGAATAAGAATCTGAAGGAAGTGCCGGCGGGCACAGCTTATCTTCGACGCAAACGCGCTACCATTTCCCCGTGAGCAATTCATCCTTTTCCATTCTCTCGAATCAGCCACCGCTGGACCATGAAGGCTTTGCGGCACACCGTGAGCTTGAATCGATCCTGAAGAAGAACGTGCGCGGCGAGGTGCGTTTCGACCTTGGCTCGCGGGCTCTGTATGCGACCGACTCGTCGAATTACCGGCAGCTTCCGGTGGGCGTGGTATTTCCCCTGGATGCCGCGGATGTGGAGGCTGCGCTGGCGGCGTGCTGGGCGGAGGGGGCGGCGGTTCTTCCGCGCGGAGCGGGCACGAGCCTGGCGGGGCAGTGCGCGAATGTTGCGGTGGTGTTTGACTATTCGCGATCCATGAACGCGCTCACCTACATTGATCCGGTGGCGAAGATTGCGGTGGTCGAGCCGGGCATCGTGCTGGACCGGTTGCGCGACGCGGCCGAGACGTATCACCTGACGTATGCGCCCGATCCGGCAACGCACTCGCGCTGCACGCTGGGCGGCATGATCGGCAACAACAGCTGCGGAGTTCACGGCCTGCTGGGCGGCAAGGTAGTGGACAACGTGGAATCGCTCGACGTGATTCTCTACGACGGCACCAGGCTGAAGGTGGGCGCGACGACGGAGGAAGAGCTGGAGGCGAAGATTGCCGCGGGCGACCGTGAGGGCGAAATCTACGCGGGGCTGAAGAGCATCCGCGACAAGTATGCGGAGCTGGTGCGCGCAAAATTTCCACGGATTCCGCGGCGGGTGTCGGGCTACAACCTGGACGAATTGCTGCCGGAGAACAACTTCAACGTGGCGCGTGCGCTGGTGGGATCGGAAGGCACGTGCGTGAACATTGTGTCGGCCACGCTGAACCTGACGGCGAGCCCCCCATTCCGGGTGCTGACAGTGCTGGGGTTTGCCGATCCGTTTCTGGCTGCCGACGCGGTGCCGCTGGCGCTCGAACATCATCCGATTGGCCTGGAAGGTTTCGACCACCTGCTGGTGGACTTTATGCGGCGCAAGGGACTGAACCTGCGCGACCTTTCAGAGCTGCCTTCCGGAGTGAGTTTTCTGCTGGTGGAGCTGGGCGCCTGGTCGGCGGAAGAAGCGCGGGCACAGGCGGAAAAGCTGGCGCAGGCCTGCCAGGGGTGGCCGGTGCCTCCGGTGGCACGTATCTGCACGAGCGAGGAAGCCGTGAGCATTTGGCGTGTGCGCGACTCGGCGCTGGGGGCGATGGTGTTTGTTCCCGGCGAGCCGGACCGGCACGAAGGCTGGGAAGATGCGGCGGTCCCGCCGGAGAAGTTGGGCGATTATCTGCGCGCCATTACGGCGTTGATGGCCGAGTACGGCTTCAAGAGCCCGCTCTACGGACACTACGGGCAGGGCTGCGTGCATACGCGCATCAACTTCGACTTCCGCACGGTGGAAGGGCGCGAAAAGTTTCGCGAGTTTATTACCCGGGCCGCGGATGTCGTGATCAGTTATGGCGGATCGCTCTCAGGCGAGCACGGCGATGGACAATCGCGCGCGGCTTTGCTTCCCAAGATGTATGGAACGGAGCTGATGGAGGCCTTCCGCGAGTTCAAGATTCTGTTCGATCCGGACAACCGGATGAATCCGGGCAAGCTGGTGGATGCGGTGCGCGTGTACGATCCGCTGGAAAATCTGCGGACCGAACTTGAGGCGCCGAAACATGTGATCAGCCGCGACGCGACTGAGATGCCTGTCCGCGCGCTGGAGACACACTTCGCGTTTGCAAAGGACGAGGGATCGTTTGAGCGCGCGACCGAGCGCTGCGTAGGCGTGGGCGCATGCCGCAACACGACGGGTGGCGTGATGTGTCCGAGCTATAGGGCGACCGGCGACGAGCAGCACTCGACGCGCGGACGCGCGCACCTGCTGTGGGAGATGATGTCGGGCGCGCTGCGCAAGCAGGGATTCCAGAGCAAGGCGGTGCATGAGGCGCTGGACCTTTGCTTGAGCTGCAAGGCCTGTAAATCGGAGTGCCCGGTGCAGGTGGATGTGGCGGCGTGGAAGTCGGAATTTCTGGCGCAGCACTACAAAGGGCGCATGCATCCGCTGCACCACTACATCTTTGGTTTCGCCGACAAGCTGGCGCGGCTTGGATCGCTGACACCGGCCTTGACCAACGCGCTGCTGACCGGCCCGATGACAAGCCCGCTGGTGAAGCACATGGTGGGCGTGGCGCAGGAGCGTGCGCTTCCGCGGCTGGCAAAGGCGAGCTATCAACGAGCGAGGACGAGCGACGGAGAGATCACGAACGTGCCTCGAAAAACGGTGCAGAGTGCAGCCGTGAAGGTGCTGTTGTGGCCGGACACATGGAACAACTATTACCATCCGCAGACACTGGCCGCTGCTGAGACGGTGCTGACGGAGGCGGGTTTTACGGTGGAAGTTCCCAAGGGACATATCTGCTGCGGACGTCCGCTGTACGACTTTGGATTTCTGACGGCGGCGCGTACGTATCTGGCGAAAGTGCTGGACCGCATGGCCCCGCAGATTGAAACGGGATTGCCGTTTATTTTTCTGGAGCCGAGTTGCGCCAGCGTGTTCAAGGACGAACTGCTGGAGTTGTTCCCGAACGACGCGCGAGCGAAGAAGTTGAGCGGCCAGGTGTGGCTGCTGTCAGACTGGCTGACCGCGAAGGCGCCGGAGTGGGCGAAGGGCCGGCTTGCGGGCGCGCGCATCCTGGTGCATGGACACTGCCACCACAAGGCAGTGTTTGGAGGGTCGCGCAGCGAGGTGGCACTGCTCAAGAGCGCGGGAGCTACGGTTGAGCCGATCCAGGCGGGATGCTGCGGGATGGCAGGACCATTTGGCTTTGAAGCGAACAAATTTGACGTTTCGATGGCGATTGCGAACGACAGCTTGTTGCCGGCCGTGAGGGCCGCGGATTCAATGACGCTGATTGTTGCCGACGGCTTCAGCTGCAGGGAGCAGATTGCGCAGTTGTCTGATCGCAAGGCGATGCACTTTGCCGAGGTGCTGGCGCGCGGTTGCAGTTGCGGGGGTTGACTGAATCGGTTACTTGGGCGGGGCCGCAGCTAGAAGAGCAATGAAGGCATGGCGAAGGAGGTGCGACCTGTGCAAAAGAGCTCCAACCTGTGCAATTGAATTGCCTTACTGTATTCATCATGGGTAAGTTACCCGATTTGATAACGAGACATTGCAGCCCCGTGGGTGTAGACTGCGTCCAATGTGGTGGGAAGCTCGCCTGCATTTTTCCTTTCGATGAAGGGAGCGGGACGGGTGTTTGAGTCTGGTTTTCGAATCGAAAACCGGGATTGCGGCGGCGAAGAAGATTAGATACGCTCAGTCGTTTTTCAAGCTGAGCGAAAGGAGCGTTTTCATCATGGCAGAAGAGAGCAAATCATATGGATTGGCGTGGTTCCTGGCGGGATTGGGCGTGGGCGCGCTGGTGGGCATTCTTTATGCGCCCAAGAGCGGCCGCGAGACCCGCGACGACATAGCGACCGGCGCCCGCGAGGGCACGGAGTATTTGAAGGCCCGCACGCGCCAAGCCGCTGAAGAAGTAAGCGCCCTTGTGGACAAGAGCAAGGAGCAGGTAAGCGCCCTTGTGGACCGGAGCAAGGAGCAGGTGAGCGACTACGTGGAGAAGGGCCGCGAGGCCGTGGACCGTGGCCGCGCCCAGTGGGAAGAATTTGTCGAGCGGGGCAAGAACCTGGTAGCCGAACAGACGGGCCGTGTGAGCACCGCGGTGGATGCAGGACGCCAGGCGTACCACAACACGACCAACTCTCCTGAAGCGCGCGAGTACTAAGGTCCGATGACCGAGGCCGGAAGTTCCGGCATTCGGGTTCAGGGGCTGACCCGGATGCGGGAGCGGCCCCGGACCATGATTTCCGTTTTTGGGATTCCCGTTTCTGGCGCGCTGGTGCGTGACCAGTCTTTTTGGGAACAGAAGCGCCGGCAATGCCAACAATGTCTCCAGCATCCGCGGGGAACATGATTTACTAGTGAGGGCTCAAGCCTTCGGATACGCAGTGCGAGACAACGTCCATGCATAATCTCGACAGTCAGACCGTGCAGTTGATCATAGTTGCCGCAGTGGCTTTGACGATGTTGCTGCAGACAGTTGTACTGCTGGCGATTTTTTCGGCATTGAAAAAGTCAGCCGCGGCGATGCGGCAAGACATTGAAGAACTGCGCACGTCGGTTGTGCCCGTGATCGAGAACGCACGCGAGTTGCTGGCTCACACCGGGCCAAAGATCGAAGCCGCTGTGGTGGATGCCGCGGCGATTGCCCACAACCTGCGCCGGCAAACCGTGGATGTGCAAGCTGCAGCGAACGAAATTATCGATCGTGCGCGCCGCCAGTCGGCACGCGCTGACTCGATGTTGACAAGCCTGATGGATGGGGTGGACAAGACCGCCGGATTCATGACTGAGTCGGTGTCAAAGCCGATGAAGCAGATTTCGGGGTTGCTGGCTTCAGCCAAGGCAATCGTTGAATCGCTGCGCACGCCGATTACCGAACAGCCGCCGCCCCAGGGAAGCCTTCCGCGCGGGGACAGAGAACACAAGCTCTAGAGCGGTGTTTCTGAAGTTCGTTGAACCAACCGACAATTGAAAGTGGTTTGAAAAAGCAGCCCGCAGGGGCTAAAGCCCGCTGACTTTATTGGCGTTGTGCGGCACGGCTAAAGCCGTTCCCTTTCAAAGCTATCTACGGTCAATGCAGGAATGCTCTAAATAATCCAACCGCCGCCCACCACTTCATCTCCGTCGTAGAAAACGGCTGCTTGTCCGGGCGTGACGGCGCGCTGCGGCTCGTCGAATGTGGCGAGCGCCTCGCCTTGGCCGCCGGGCTCAAG
This sequence comes from uncultured Acidobacteriaceae bacterium, assembly GCA_963820245.1. Lineage (GTDB taxonomy): Bacteria > Acidobacteriota > Terriglobia > Terriglobales > Acidobacteriaceae > Telmatobacter. Next base: position 600,657 of record CAWFZC010000007.1, read on the forward strand.
CATGGCCCATGCCGGTTCATGACGATGGCGGATCTTGACGCGGACGCGCCGAGGCTCGGTGAGCGAGGGAATGCTGATCCAGTTGAGCTGGCCCGCACGCAGCGTGCGCGTGGCCAACTCCTGATCTGCGCCGACGGTGACCTTGTGGCTTGCGGGATCGATCTGGAGGACGTAGAGCGGCGAGGGAGAGCTTACGCCGAGCCCCTTGCGCTGGCCCACTGTAAAGCTGGAGATGCCCTGGTGATGGCCGAGCACTTCTCCTGTGGAGGCGACGAGTTCGCCCGCGCTGACCGGGACCTGCTCGCCCTGCTCCTCGAGGTAAGCGGCGATGAACTTCTTGTAGTCGCCGCCGGGGACGAAGCAAATCTCCTGCGAGTCAGGCTTCTCGGCGAGCGTGAGGCCGCGCTGGCGCGCGACTTCGCGCACCTGGGGCTTGGTGAGCGATCCGAGCGGGAAGAGCGTGTGGGCCAACTGCTGCTGGGTGAGGCCGAAGAGGAAGTAGGTCTGATCCTTGGCCAGGTCTGCGGGGCGCTTGAGAATCCAGCGGCCGCGCTGAGGATCAAACTCGTTGACGGCGTAGTGGCCGGTGGCGATGCGGTCTGCGCCGATGGAGCGCGCGGTCTGCAGAAGCTGGTCGAACTTGAGATGGTTATTGCAGAGCGAGCAGGGAATGGGCGTGCGACCGGCAAGGTACTCAGCGACAAATGGACGGACGACGTTCTTTTCGAAGCGGTCTTCCTGGTTGACGACATAGTAGGGAATGCCTAACTGCTCAGCCACGTGGCGCGCGTCATAGACATCATCCAAGGAACAGCAGCGGCCCGCCTTGGGGGCGTCGGGAATGCCGTGCTTGCCGGCCAGGCGCGTCTGGTCCCAGAGCTGTAGCGTTAGGCCCACCACCGTCTCGCCGGAGTGGGCGAGCATCGCCGCGGCCGTTGAGGAGTCGACTCCTCCGGACATGGCTATTGCGATGGTCGTGTTGGTGGTCATGAAGGCGGATCCTTTTGAGTTGTCAGTGGTCAGTTATCAGTTCTTCTTGTTGGCGCTTTCTTGATTTCTATTGCCTGTTTGTGTTCAACGTCCTGCCCTGCTAATCAACCCAATGTTCCCGCCGCAACGGGCGACAATGCGCGCAATCGTTCGACTGCCTTCGGAACGACCTGCAGGGCAAAATCCACGTCGGCTTCGGTTGCGGTCTTCATCAGGCTGAAGCGAAGACTGGCGCGAGCGGCGTTTTTGTCGAGGCCCATCGCCATGAGTACGTGGCTCGGCTCAGTGGATCCGGAGTGGCAGGCCGAGCCGCCGCTGACGGCGACACCCTTGAGGTCGAGCGCGATAACGAGGGCTTCGCCTTCCACATTGTCGAAGGCAATGTTAGTGGTGTTGGCGGTGCGTGGAGTTCGGGTCCCGTTTAAGCGGGTGCCTTGAATCTCCAGGATTCCCGCTTCAAGGCGGTCGCGCAGAAGGGCGAGGCGGTCGATGGTTCCATCGGCGAGCGACTCCATTGCGAGTTCAGCGGCCTTTCCCAGGCCAACGATGCCGGGCACATTCTCAGTGCCGGCGCGGCGGCGGCGCTCGTGGCTGCCGCCGACGAGGAGGGACTCAACCGGGGTTCCGCGGCGCACGTACATGGCGCCGACACCCTTGGGCCCGTGCATCTTGTGCGCGCTGATGGAAAGCAGGTGGCATCCGTAACGCTGGACGTCGAAGGGGACTTTGCCCGCGCCCTGCACCGCGTCAATGTGAAAGAAGGCTCCGGCGTCGGCAGCGATTTTGCCGATGTCTTCGACGGGCTGCAGGACGCCTGTCTCGTTGTTGGCGAGCATGACGCTGATGAGTCGGGTGTTCAGCTTGATCGCGCGCCTGATATCTTCCGGGTCGATGAGTCCGCTGGGCTGCGGGGCGATGAAAGTGACCTCGACGCCGCGTTCTGCCACGCGGTCCGCGGCCCGCAGCACGGCGGAGTGCTCAATGGATGTGGTGATGAGGTGGTCGCCTGGACGCAGCAGGCCGAAGATGGCGGTGTTGTCGCCTTCGGTGCCGCCGGAGTTGAAAACGACCTCGGCTTCCCGGCAGTTAAACAACTGTGCGAGGGTCTCGCGGGCGTGATCGACAGCCCGATGCGCGGCTTGGCCGTGCATGTGAATCGAGGATGCGTTGCCGAAGTTCTCCATCCAATACGGACGCATCGCTTCTATCACTTCCGGCAACAGAGGCGTGGTGGCGTTGGCATCCATATACACTCGCAGCATGGGTTCGTTCTCCCTGTCTAGATTGTACGAGGAATTGAGTTTTTCGCCCAATTGGGCGGGTTTTCAGGTTTTGCTGGCGGGCTCCATGGTGCCGGCGGGACCAAAAACGAATTTGAGGTGCATCTAATGAAGATGGCGCGCGTGATTCTGTTCACGAGTCAGATGGACGAAATGAGCAGGTTCTACGGAGAAGTGCTGGGGCTCAGGCAGGTGTCGAGCGAGAAGGGCTGGCGGGAGTATGGAGCCGGCGGCGTAAATATTGCGTTACATTCCGGCCCATCGTCGCCGGGGCAGAAGGGGCCGAAGATTGCTTTTCATGCGAAGGACGTTGCCGCAGAGCGTGAGAGGCTTGTGGCCCGTGGAGCGAAATTCGGCACGGTTCGGCAGGGGGAGATGTTTTGCCTGTGCGACGGGAAAGACCCGGATGGCAATCCGGTGCAACTGTCTGACCGCTGAGGGCGGAGCGCAGTCTGCTGAGTTGACCCCGCCCCCCGGGCAGCCGTATGCTCACAGCGTTTACGCCCGGTGGATGGACCCCACTCCGACCCGCGCAGGGAGAACTCGCATGAACGCTCCTCCTCAGACACTTTCCCCCGGGCACACCCACGCGCAGGGCGCCAAGGCTGAGCCGTTGCTGGTCCGGCGCGCCGCGGTGCTGGGCGCGGGCACCATGGGCTCGCGCATCGCCGCTCACCTGGCGAATGCGGGGATTCCGGTGCTGATGCTCGACATTGCGGGGCAGGAAGGTGCGGTGGAACCGGCGCGGGCCGCGCTTGAGGCCCTTGGCAGGGCCAAGCCTGCCGCGTTTTATGAGGCGTCGAATGCGCGGCTAATCACGACGGGAACCTTCGATCGCGACTTGGCTGGGATTGCGCAATGCGACTGGGTGATTGAGGCGGTTGCCGAGAATCTTGAAATCAAAACGGCCCTGCTTGCGCGCGTACTGCCGCACCTGGCTGTACATGCGCTGCTGACGACGAACACATCTGGGCTGCCGATTGCGAAGGTTGGGGCCGCAGTTGGCCCGGCGAAACAACGATTCTTCGGAACGCACTTCTTCAATCCGCCCCGCTACATGAAGCTTCTCGAGGTGATTCCGACACAGGAGTCGGATCCGGCGCTGGTGGCGGCGTTCGTGGCATTCGCCGATCGCCTGCTGGGCAAGCAGGTGGTGTTTGCTAACGACACGCCTAACTTTATTGCCAACCGCATCGGCGTTGCCGTGATGTTCAACGCGGCAAACCTGATGCTGGAGCAAGGGCTCACGGTGGAAGAAGTGGATGCGCTGACCGGGCCCGCTGTGGGGTGGCCGCGTACTGGGACGTTCCGCCTGGCGGACATGGTCGGAATCGACATCCTGGCGCATGTGGCCGCGAATTTCCCGGGAGGCGTGAGCGAGGGCAAGTTTGCCGGGGTGCTGGACGAGCTAATAAAGCGGAAGTGGCTCGGCGACAAGACGGGACAAGGCTTCTACAAGAAGACGCGGGGAGCCGGCGGCAAAGACGAGCGGCTGGTGCTTGACTTGGCGACGTTTGAGTATCGGCCTGCGGCAAAACCGGCGCTGCCATCGCTTGAGATGGCGAAGAATGCGGCAACACTGGCGGAGCGGCTGAAGTTGCTGCTGGCGAACGATCCGAAAAAAGACAAGGCTGCGGGATTCTTGTGGCCGTTTCTTGGATCGTTGTGGAGCTTTGCGGCCGACCGCGTGGGCGAAGTGGCGAACGATATTCCTTCGATCGACTCTGCCATGCGGGCTGGCTTCAACTGGGAGATGGGGCCGTTTGAAATGTGGGACGCGGCGGGAGTGGCGCAAACGGCTGGCCACATGAAGGCGCTGGGGATTCCCGTCAGCGCGCGCATTGAGACTTTGCTGGCCGCTGGAAAAAGTTCCTGGTACGCGAGCGATGGTCACGCGTGCTTTCAGCCGGCAAGCGGGGCCATGGAGCCTGTTACGGCGGTTGAGGGTCATGCACGGGTTGCGGAATTCAAACGTGTGCGCGGTGTGGTGCGCAGCAATGCCGGCGCGTCGCTGGTGGACCTGGGCGACGGCATCGGCTGCATCGAGTTGCACTCGCTGAAGAATGCAATCGGCGGCGATGTGCTTTCCATGATCAGCTCAGTCTTGAAGCCTGACTCGGCCGCGGTGCGCGACTTTCAGGGTTTTGTGATTACGGGAGACAGAGATAATTTTTCGGTCGGCGCGAATTTGATGCAGCTGCTGATGCTGGCGCAAGACAGCGAATGGGACGAGGTGGCCGGGGTCATCAATAGCTTCCAACAGATGACGGCGTCCATCAAGTTCTGCCCACGTCCGGTGGTGGTTGCGCCGTTCGGGATGGCGCTGGGCGGAGGAGCGGAGATCTGCCTGCATGGAGCGCGGCGCCAGCCACACGCGGAGACCTACATTGGCCTGGTGGAAGCGGGTGTGGGACTGATTCCAGCCGGAGGCGGGACGAAGGAAATGCTGCTGCGGGCCGTGGATGCGGCAACGGCGCTGGCTCCGCCTGACCCTCGCGATCCGACCTCGCGGTTTGCGCAGTCGGCCGAGATGGGTGCGGCGCTGCGGCGCGTGTTCGAGCTGATGGCGATGGCCAAGGTGTCCACGTCGGCCGCGGAGGCACGCACGATGGGGCTGTTTGCGGCGAGCGACCGCATCACGCTGAATCGCGAACGGCTGCTGTTGGATGCGAAGGCGCAGGCAACAACACTGGCTGAAGCGGGATACAGCGCTCCGCAACCGCGCACTGTGCCCGCACCGGGAGCGTCGGCGCTGGCCGCGCTCGAGACTGGGGTCTTTCTGATGGGCGAGGCGGGGTACGCTTCAGAGCACGACCAGAAGGTGGCGCGGTGGCTTGCGTATATTCTTGCCGGTGGCCGCGTAACGGCAGGCGCGTCGGTGACGGAGCAGTATGTGCTCGATCTGGAACGCGAGGCATTTCTCTCGCTGTGCGGGGAGCGGAAGACACAGGAGCGAATTGCATTCACGCTGAAAACGGGGAAGCCGCTGAGGAACTGAGTTCCGATTGGGTGGTGCATGGAGCAATTCAAGTGGGGGCTAGACAAATGCGGCGAGTTAGCCTCCGCTACGCGGAGATGGCGAGTCAGCCGGTTGGCGGTAACGCATCCGACCCAGGTGGCGCGGCCGCGGCGGACGAAGCATCTGGAGATGCGGGACTGATGGATGTGATCGAGGGAAGGAGCAACTGAAATGCCGAGTGTCGTGTTGGTGAGCGCCGTTCGCACCCCCGTTGGCCGCGCGCCCAAAGGCGCTCTTTCCACGACGCGCCCTGACGACCTGGCCGCGCTTGCATTGAAAGGGGCTTTGGACAGGGTTTCTGCGCTGGACAAATCTGAGATCGACGATGTGATCCTGGGCTGCGCGCAGCCGGAGGGCGAGCAGGGGTGGGACGTGGCGCGTTGGGCGATTCTGCGTGCGGGCTGGCCGGTGGAGATACCCGGCGTGACGATCAATCGACTTTGCTCATCGGGGCTGGAGGCGATTGCGATTGCCGATCAGCGCATCCGGTCAGGCGCCAGCAGCGTGATGGTTGCGGGCGGCGTGGAGACGATGAGCCTGCTGCCGTTTGGCGGGTTGAAGCCGAGCCCCAATCCATGGATGGCGGAAAACTATCCCGCGTCGCTGCTGACCATGGGGCTGACGGCCGAGCGGGTGGCGCGCCACTACAAGGTGAGCCGCGAAGACCAGGACGCGTTTGCGCTGGCGAGCCACTGCAAAGCGCTGGCAGCGCAGGCGGCAGGACGATTCAACGGCGAACTGATCCCAGTGCCGGTGACGACGAGCGATGCCGGGCGCGAAGGCGGGAAAACCGGTGACGACGGAGATGTTGTTTTCCGCAGACGAAGGGCCGCGCGCGGATACATCAGCGGAGGCGCTTGCCAAGCTAAAGCCGGCCTTCCATGCGCAAGGGACGGTGACGGCTGGAAATTCATCGCAGACATCGGATGGCGCCGCCGCCGTGGTGTTGATGGACGCGGAACGCGCGAAGGAGCTGGGGCTGAAGCCGCTGGCGCGCATGGTGGCGTATGCGATGACGGGCTGCCTGCCTGAGGAGATGGGGATGGGACCGGTGACCGCGATTCCCAAGGCCTTGGCGCGAGCTGGGTTGAAGCTAGACGAGATCGACCTGATCGAGCTGAACGAGGCATTCGCCGCGCAGGCGCTGGCGGTGATGCGCGAACTGGGGCTCGATCCTGCGCGCGTGAATGTGAATGGCGGCGCCATTGCGCTAGGGCATCCGCTGGGCTGCACGGGGGCCAAGCTTACGGCTACGCTGCTGGCGGAGATGGAGCGGCGCAGGGCTCGCTACGGCATGGTGACGATGTGCGTAGGCGGGGGCATGGGCGCTGCGGGGATTTTTGAAAGCCTGGGGTAGAGCGAGCATGCAGGGAAATTGACTTCGCAAATCGCTTCTTCTACGATTGGTGCCCAAACAACTCCCTTCAAGAAAGCGAGAATCTATGCGATTGAGGAATTGGCTGATGGCAGACCTCGCTCTATCTGCGCCTGTTTCGGGTTTTGGGGAACATGTGGCGCTGGATCCGACAGGAGGATTGGCCTCCTGCGGTTGTTGCGGGACATTTTTCTTCATTCCGATCCTGTTTGCGGCGCTGAGCATTGCCCTGCTGGTGTGGGTGGCCCGCGATGCAAAAGCACGCGGGATGGATAGCGCGATTCTGTGGATGCTGCTGGTGTTTTTCCTGAACCTTATCGGCCTGGTGATTTACCTGCTGGCGAGGCCGCAAGGCAACTTGGTTCCCTGCCCCAACTGCGGCAACCAACGCCTGCAGGCGAGCGTGAGATGCCCTCATTGCGGAATTGGCTCGTAGGACGTAACGACATATACGAGTGGGCAGCGTTGCGGGGGAAAATCGGGCCAGACGAAGCCGAGTCTAAGGACTTTGACGGCTCCAAGATCGAGGGCGAGAATGAAGTATGGCCCGATTTTGACCGCAACCCGAAGGGCTGGGGCCAATTTTCCCGATTTCCGCGTCAATCGTCGCTAGCAGACACCCGGTATGCGTCGCTCCTCACTCCTTGAACTCGGAGAAAATTTGCTCCCAGCGCTGCTCGCTCGTATAAGTCGTTACACCCTTCGACCGGAACCCTGGCTTGCGGCAGTGCTGGTGGCTGGGGGGCTGTTTGGGGCGGACGCACTGCGTGCGCCGCAAAACCAGTTGAGCGTGCGCGTGTTTGCCGCAAGCGTGGCTGGATACCACAGCTACATTCAGCCCTTCAGCGGGCACTTTATTCGCTGCCGGTACAACCCCACCTGTTCGGTGTATTCAGTTGAGGCGGTGCGCAAATACGGCATCGCCAAAGGCGGGTGGATGGGCATGCGCCGCATTGCTCGGTGCCAGAAAAGCGTTCCGATGGGGACAAGCGATCCTGTGCCATGACGGTGAAGAGTCGATCAGGCTGAGTGAGGGAAATTCGGGCGCAAAAAACAGAAACAGCCGGGATCTCTCCCGGCCTTCTGTCTTCCTCCATGAAAACTTTGGGCCATACGAGGCCCGGCGCAACTACGCCTTGGCGGTGACCAATGCCTTGACGCGCTTGTTCAGGCGGCTCTTGTAGCGGGAGACGGTGTTCTTGTGGAGAACGCCCTTCTGGACGCTCTTGTCGAGGGTGGAGACGGTCTCGCGGTACTGGGACTGGGCTACCTTGGCGTCGCCGGCGGTGATGGCTTCGCGCATGGCGCGCAGGCTGGTGCGGACGCGGCTGCGGTTGGCGCGGTTTACATCGGTACGGGTGACTGTTTGGCGGGCGCGCTTCAGCGCGGATACATGGTTTGCCATTGCTCTTCCTTAATCCTGAGCCCTTATCGACAGGGGCGATTTTGCCTGCCCTGTTCAAGGGAAAATGATGCGGTTAAGAATGCAAGTCGAGCCGCATCCCTCGCAGTCTTTTAGTTTACGGGAATCGGGGCGGCGGGTCAATGTGGGCTGGGGTTAAGTGCCCCCGGGATGATTCTGAGACGATGGAAGGTTTCCCGGGGTATTCGCCGGCCCAGGGAGAGCCGGGTCAATCGACCTGAAGGTCGCGCCGATAGCGGAATCCGTCCAGGGATATGCCCCAGACGGATTCCGCGTTGCGGGTTCCGTCAGGGAGCCACTTGTCCTTCTGATAGAAGCGGTCGGCGCGGGTGTTGCCAGCGAGAACCCACAACAGGGCCGTGCGAAATCCTGCCTGGACGAGATGAGCGCGCGCGGCCTGAACAAGAGCCAGCCCGATTCCACGGCCCCAGTGCTCAGGATCGACGTAGAGGGCGGCCAGCTCGCCGTAGCCCTGCAGGTCTTGATCGCGGGCGGGCATGGTGGTGGCGAAGCCAAGGACCGAATCGCCGCCTGATTCGCTTTCGACTGCGACAAGGGTGTGGGGTTTGGCCGGGTCGTCGTGGTTGAAGTTGTAGGCTGCCGCACGATCTTCAGGACGGAGTTGATCGAGGTAGTCCTGCGACATGAGGGTGCGATACGCCACTTGCCATGAGCGCACATGGACGCGAGCGACGGCCATGGCATCCGCGGGTTCCGCTGGTCGCAGCAACATTGGAGAAGTATGGCATGCCAAGAGACTCCTGGCAGGAGCAACGGCCTCGACGATCGCGGATGCCGCACGAGCCTCATGAATTGGCGGAAGTTCGATGTGAGCTGCATCACCGAGGTAATCACCGGCAGTTGCCCGGTAACCACGGCACGGCGGTACGTGGGTGCTAGAAAATTCGGAGGACGAACGCCGACAGTGGGGGAGAGGCCCAGGCGCATGCCGCATGCGATCAGGCAAATTTCCGAGGCCGGGCAAGATTTTCTTAAGAAAGAGCTTAGGGAAGGGTGACTGCGCTCTACGCGACTCTTGCGAGCCGCTTTGACCCCAGGCACCCCGGCCGTTACTGAGCGGCGCTGGGTTGAACGTGCCCCAGGCGCGGATGGGCTCTTATGGGTCTGGAGGTACCTACCAAGGCACAGCCTAAAGTTAAAATCGATCGGCTGCCGATTGACGCTTTGGTCCGGTCGCGCTACTCTCAGGCCAGATAAAGGATTTGGTCGCCTACGCCATCCCGCGGTTTGCAGAGATAGCCAGAAGATCAAGCTCACCCCTGCGCCGCATTCCTGGTTCGCACTTTACTGCTGTTGCCGCATCTCCCGCCGTTAACCCTGCTGCGCCTAGCGCGTTTACTGCCAACGAACGTTACACAACTTTGCCGGGTGGGTCCAATCCAGGATCCACCCGGCTATTTTCATGCGTTCAACGCCGCATTGGAGGCTATCGACTATTTTGAAGATCGCTCTGGAGATCACGCCCAACCTGGAGCCCTTGTTCGGGACTCGCGATGAAAACCTCAGGCTGATGGAAGACAAACTCGGAGTCCGGATTGATCTGCGCTCCGACGCAGTGCACGTAGAGGGACCCGACGAGGGAGTGACGAGAGTCCAGCGGATCTTTCAGGACTTTGAGGCACTGCGCCGCCAGGGCGTCAATCCGCACAACGGAGAACTGAATGGGATGTTGCGGCTTGTGGTGGCCGATGCGGCGACCACACTGCGAGCGCTGGCCGACAGCGGCAAACAGCGCTCGGCGGGCGTGAAGCGCACGGTGCAGCCGCGCTCGATAAACCAGCGCAAGTACGTTGAAGCCATCGAACAATACGACATGGTGTTTGGCGTGGGGCCCGCGGGCACCGGCAAAACCTACCTGGCTGTGGCCATGGCCGTGGCTGCCATTAACGCCAAGAAGGTCAGCCGCATTGTGCTGGTGCGCCCGGCGGTGGAAGCCGGGGAACGGCTGGGCTTTTTGCCTGGCTCGCTGCAGGAAAAGGTCGATCCTTACCTGCGACCGCTCTACGACGCGCTCTACGACCTGCTCGACGCCGAGAAGGTGGACAAGATGCTGGAGAAGAACGTGATCGAAGTGGCGCCGCTCGCGTTTATGCGCGGCCGCACGCTGAACGACGCGTTCATCATCATGGACGAGGCGCAGAACACCACTATCGAACAGATGAAGATGTTCCTGACGCGCATGGGCAACAACTCCAAGGCGGTGATCACGGGCGACATCACGCAGATCGATCTGCCCAATCCGCGCAAGTCGGGACTGCTGGATGCGATCAACATCCTGGATGGCGTGGAGGGAATTCACTTCTGCCACTTCGAAGATGGAGACGTGGTTCGCCATGCGCTGGTGCAGAGGATCGTGCGGGCGTATGAGTCCCAAAAGCCACAGCAGCAGCAGTTGCCGCTGCCGATGGGTGAGGCGATCGAAGTGGGGACGCAGACGCGGGAAGATCAGCAGGCAGCGCAGACGGCTCATCCGGGAAAACCGCAGTAAGCGCTCGCCTAGCGAATATGCATTGAGAAGGCCGCAGCGTCCCAGGTCTCAAGATCGGGACCTGGGACGCCCAGTTATTTTTAGTTGGTCAAATCTGTGCACCCCGGAGGAGACCTATGACCCGGTGGATGAATCTTGGTGTTTCGGGCGAATGTGGTTGGCCAGACTCTCAAATTGAGGTCAGATTTGGCACCACGAGGTTTATTCTCATGCCCCAGACGAGCATAAATTCCGCTTCCATACATCTCGAAACGCATAGTAACGACGGCCTGGACGAAATGACCACGGCGAACCGCTTTCTGAGCACAGTATCTTGGGCCGACAAACAATCCCTTCAAAACAACTATGGTTGGTCTGGGAATACAGTGCCTTGTGCGGTTCCCAAGATGGGTCTCGCGCGAAGCGTTAATCGTGATTTTCTAACTCGATGGAATCCTCTTCTCGATCCAAAGCAAAAACTTGCCATGGCCCTCTACCGTGAGGCAATGTCCGTCAACAGCATTCCATACAAGGTTCTTGGTTTTTTTAAAATTATCAATATCCTTTACAAGAATGGGCCTGAACAAATTGTCTGGATCCGGGAGACACTACCCAAGCTAATGGTGAACCACCTGCGAGACCGAATACTGGCTCTGTCAAATGCTGAGTCGGATGTAGCGAATTATCTGTTCGTATCATGTCGCTGCGCTGTTGCACATGCATCCTCGGACCCATTGATTGATCCGGACGATCTCACTCATCTACATCGATTGTCGGCAGACCTTGAAGTCGTTCAAGCCCTGGCGGAATATCTCATAAAATATGAACTAAACGTCCCTGATTACCCTTAATTTGACCTAGGAGGGCGGTCCCAGCTAGGCGAATCTGGAGCGATTTTATCGACCGGAAGGGGATGCCAGTTCGGGTGGGGATTTCGGCACTCGCTCGCCTGTCGCTGGATCAATCTGAAGGGCCGATTTGGGTGGATGCTTCGACTCCATGAGAGCCCACTCCTTTTCTAACTCTGTGGGCTCAGAGGCATTGTTCATGACGTAATCAAATACGTTCTTGAGAAAAAAAAGCCTCAGGTAGTCACAGTCTTCAGCGCATTTGGTGGAGAACAGGGTTTCTCCAGAAACAAGATCTTCCACACTTTCAAATACCAGCGCCCCACCCCTAAAGTAGTTGGTCATTTCCACCTCAGCGACACAGCTATTTCGGGCAGGGCTGTAATCTACCTTATCCAGTTCCAAGGAGACCCCCACCGGACTGTCCTCCTTGATAGTAGTTTTCTCCTTGACATAGGCGTCAGCGGCAACCTTGCAGCGCAGTCGTTCTTGGAAAATCCGGCTGTCATGGGACTGGCGATAGCTATCTTGGGACTGGCGATAGACGTTAAAGCCTTCTGTGGCCGCGGCACCAAGAATGACACCCACTATGAGTGCCATTATCGTGATTTTGCGAGTCATCATCGCTTTGGCCTGCTCAGTTTCCCTGTGTCATCGTTCGAAAACTTGGTGCGGCGAACGAGAGCGACACGCACATCTCTATGCGGAACTGCAACATATTCCCTCGATTTCGGGCGAGAATGCACGATCTGATCGGGGATCGACTTGATGTCGCATCGTAGTTTACCACCACGATGGTAGCCGCCAAATGAGGTTTGTGCGGGTCTGAAGAGCGGCTCTATGGTTTACTTCGGCAGCAGGCTGTGAGCAATTGTGTCCAGCAACCCGTTGAGGAAGTTGATGGACTCTGTGGCGCAGTAGCGGCGCGCGATTTCGAGCGCTTCGTTGATGACGATGGGAAATGGCGTGCCTTTGAAGCCGATCATTTCTCCGACGGCCATGCGCAAAAGGTTGCGGTCGACAGCGGGCATGCGCTCCAAGCGCCAATGCTTTGAGTTGGCGATGAGGAGCGAGTCGATCAGCTCCTGATGGGCGACGGCGACGCGATAGAGATCATCAGCAAAGCCGCGGACATCAGGCTCGACTTCGTCGCCGGCCTTCCAGAAAGTGGCGCGAACCTGGTCAGGCGTCTGCTTGCCGACGTCGGCCTGAAAGAGCATCTGCATGGCGAGCTCGCGGGATTTGCGACGCCCTGAAGAGTGGTGGGTTCCTGTGGTCAAGCGGGACCGCCAGACTTCACCCCACGGACTAAGACCTGTCCGTGGGGACCCCGGCCAGACTTCACTTCGCTTTTGAGGAGCTTGCGGCGGAGGCTGACCATTTCAATGGCAGCGGCGGCGGCTTCGAATCCCTTGTTTCCCGCCTTGATGCCGGCGCGGTTCAGAGCCTGCTCCAGCGTTTCGCAGGTGAGCACGCCAAAGCTGTGCGGGATGCCCGTTTCCTGCTGCGATTGGCCGATGCCGCGGGCCACTTCGTTGTAAATGGCTTCGTAATGAGCGGTTTCTCCACGAATCAGACAGCCGAGAGGGATGATGGCATCGACCTGGCTAAGGTTAGCCAAAGTGCGGGCGGCAGAGGGGACTTCCCATGCACCGGGAACCCGGATTACCTGAATATCGGTGCGGGCCGCGCCACTGCGCAGGAGCGCGTCGAGGGCGCCCTCAAGGAGACGATCGGTGATGACGGCGTTCCAGCGGGCGACCACGATGGCGAACTTCATGCCGACGGCGGAGAGGTCGCCTTCAAGTGCAACGGGGCGGCCTTTGAAGGGGTCGGTCCACGCCCAGAAGCTGAACGGGAATCCGGGTTCCGGCTCGACGGTGAAGATCTGGGATTTCCAGTGAGTGGCCGTAATGGGCGAGAGGCGGGCGGCGGCGGCTTCACCGGCCTGCGCGCGTAGCCAGGCGGCAGCAGCCTGATGGACGGCGTCGAGAGCGGTGACTTCTACGAGCACATCGGCGGTTGAGGGAAACTGGCCGTCAACGAATTCAAGATTGCCGAGCGGCGCGAGAAAAGATGCGCCCTGGCTGGCGTCTTCTTTCCATCCTTTGCCGGATTCAAAACCCAGCGCCGCAAAGAAGCTCGCCAGTCGGTCATAGGCGGCGGCACTGCCGGCGGGACGGAGAAAGGAGATGCCCTTGATCATATGTTCGATTCTAACGTGCTGAAAGCAGGGACTAGCCACCCCAACGAGCAAAGACCGCTCGCCGGGGGACCCGGCCGGGAACAGGGATTAGGATTAGGGAAATTCAAAATCGGAAGGCCGGCGCTAGGACGGCCTTCGATTTCTGCGATTGCGACGATGTGCCGTTTACGTGGTGGAGCGTGGAACTACGACGATCGCGGTCGCTGGAACGACGGTTCCAGAGCCGGTGTAGGTGCAGCCCGCGTCCCCGCCGCCTGCCGATACCGGCGTACATGCAGGTAGGTTGGGGCTGATCTGCTGGGAATCCGTGGGTGGATTGGCAACGGAGGGACTGTTTGGAATGGTGATGTAATGAATCTTGTTGTCGCCCGCGGTGGAGATAAAGAAGAGGGAGTCGTCGGGCGTGAATGCTCCAGCAAGGGGCGCGGTGACGGCCGAGCTGCCGGTGAGCGTGACGTAGCCGACCGTGCCGGCCCCGCCCGCCGGGTTGGGCAGATAGTAGGGCAGCCGGGCACCGGTGCTGTTGCCGCTGTAGGTGATGAAGGCAAGATTCGAAACCGGCGAGGCCACCAGCTGATTGATGGCGGTCGCATTCACGGTGAGAGAAGATTGCGTGAACGACGCCGGGTGCCCGATTTGCAGGGCGGAAAGTGTCTGCACCTGGGAGGTGCCGGAGCCGGTGGTAGTGAGCGAGCAGGCTGTGTTGGGGACGGTTACGCCGATGTCGTTGAGCGTGATTCCGCCGCCGAGAAGAGCCGCGCTGAGGATATGTTTTCCGTCAGTGGTGGCCGCCAGCACGTCAGACTGCACGGCCTGCGAGTCGCCCAGAGGATACATGGTCATGCTGGCGGCGTTGCCTACCGTACCGCTGGGGCACCAGGTGTGGGCGACCGTGGGCGTTCCGCGGAGGTACGCACCGACACTGGGAATAGCAAGTGCGGGGGTCTGCATGGTGCCCGAGACGGCCACGTTGGCCGCCAGATTTCCCGGCGGAATGGCGCCAGCGGGCAGAGGGCTGGGAGGCAGCGGATAGGTAGTCCAGCCGGTGTTCTGGTTGTAGACATAGAGCGTGTCAGTGTGCCCGGTAATCGTCGTACCGTTGTTCAGCGCAGCGTTGTCAGTGATGTAGAGGGTCTTGGAATCGGGCGTCCAGACGGCAGCGTTGCCCATGCCGCCAAAACTCTGGGAGCCGCCTGAGGTTGCATTGTAGAGATAGAAGAGTTGGCGCACCTGGTCATTGATGATCAACTGCGAGTTATTGGGCGCGACGGCGAGCACCACGCCGGGGGCGTTGGGGTCCTGTTTGGAAATGGTGTTCGAGATGGTGTTGTAGACCATCAACTCACGTTCGGAGCCGAAGTAGAGGTTGCTTCCTCCACTATCCATGACCATGGAGTTGGGCACGTAAGGCAGGCGCACTGTGGAGCCGATGGTGCCATTGAGCAGCTCAATGGGAACAAAATACTGCGATGTGCCGGGCGCGGCGAACCAGACGTAATCACTGATGGTGCCGGGAACGGTGATGTTGACCGGATTGGAGGAGAGGGATAGTCCGGTCCCGTTAAAGCCAAGCTCATTGATAGGGGACGAATTGCAAGACGCTGGCTGGCAGATCGCGTAAACCGAGGATACGCCGGGATAGCGCGCGGAAACGCTGCCCGTGGTCGAAACTTGAAGGTCGATGGGATTGGTGGACTGATAGTCGAGCGAGAGACCGCTGATGGACTGGTTGTTGGTGTCAAGGATGGTGGTAATGAGGTTCTGCTGCACGCCCTGGGTGATGGTGCCGGTGGTGGCGCCACTGGAGAGGGTGAGATTGATCGACTTCGGCGGGCAGGTGGAGAAGTAGCCGGCGGATGAACTTGTGCCGGCAACGGTGACGTTGATGGGAGTGGTTCCCGGCTCATTGGCGGTGATCTGATTGGTATTGGTGTTGATGGTGGCCACGCTGCCATTCCCGGCGGCGTAATTCAAAAAGCCGATGGCGGAAGAGCAACTGGGCACTGAGGAGACGCCGGGGGGCAGCGGGCAGGCAAACTGTGCCGGGTTAGTAACGGTGGCCGGCTTGCAAAGCAGGACCTGCTGACCGTTGGAACTGTAGCAGGCCTGCGCATCAAGATTGGCGACCTGCGTCTGGGAAAGGCACTGCTGCGGGCCTACCAGCGAAACGGAGCTTACCTGGGCGTGGATAAAGACCTCAACCGGATTGGAAGTTACAGAATCAGCCGATGCCGTGATGTAAGCAACGTTGTAGGGCAGCAAGTTGGTGGCGGGAATGGGATTGGGAAAATTGCAGTAGGTATAGTCGGGGATGCCGCCGCCGGTATTGCGGTTCCAAGTGCCGGCGCAGATGTCGCCGCTGGGCGAGATGTCGACGAGCTTGTTATTGGTAGTGCCGTAGGTGTACTGGTTGGCGTTGACGGAAGCTCCCGCGCCGGTGCAGGTAAGGGCTGACGGCGACTGGATCTGCTGGGTCTGGCCGAACGCCAGCGAAATGCCGGTGGTCTGTGGCTGAAGCGTAATGGAAGCCACGTCAGTGTTCTTCAGACCATAAGCGAGACCATAGCAATAGTTGCCCGCCGGGTTGCGGGTACAGCCAGAGATGGATATCCCAGCCGGAATGGCCAGGCACAATATAAAAACAAGCGTCAAAAACCGCCGCATGAATCCTCCCCGCCCCGCCTTGTGGAACCGCGGAACGGTCTGTCGGAATACGTGTGAAGAAATGAGTTATCGCAACCCGGCGTCAAGCAACACATTGACCTGCGACGGGTGAAATCCGCCCAAAACACCAGCTCGCGACATGCGCCAGCATGCAGCCGACCGGTGAAAGAAACACTCAAAGACTCCAAGGAAAAAGTGTATCAGGACGAGCCCCCCTCTGGCTTGACACGGTCTTGCCGGGGGCCTGGGGTGATCTCGTCTGTTCATTTCCTTTTTTGTCTCTTCTAATAGACTTGCCGGGGGCCGGATCGGGAGCAAACGCTATGGCGATGGTGGCATGTAGCGCTCGAACCAGTCCAAGGCCCGCTCCATGACGTCACGCCGGTGTGCGGGATCGACGAATCCGTGGCCCTCATTGGGGTAAACCACAAGCTCTGCCGGCACATGCAGATCGCGCAGGGCGTGCCAGAACTCGAACGACTGGGGCGCGGGACACTCGCCGTCCCGGTCGCCCACCACGGCCAAAGTGGGGGTTTTTGCCTGCTTGATGTACGTAATCGCCGAGCTTTTGGCGTAGACGGCGGGGTCGTCGTACACCGAGGCGCCAAAGTAGGGAATCATCCACTGATCGATGGAGTTTTCGCCGTAATAGCTCAGCCAATCAGAGATGCCGGCTCCGGCGACCGCGGCCCGGAAGCGGTGAGTCTGGGTGACGGCAAACATGGTCATGAACCCGCCGTAGCTCCAGCCGGTGAGACCGACACGGTTGGGGTCGACGGGGTACTTTGCCAGCATGGTATCGACGCCGGCGAGGATGTCGCGCAGATCGCCGTAGCCGAAGTCCTTGCGGTTGGCCTGAGTAAAGGCCTCTCCCTGCCCGTAGCTTCCGCGGGGATTGGGCATGAAGACGAAATAGCCGAGGGCCGAGAACTCCGCCGCGCCAAAGCCGCCCGCTCCGCCCGCCCAGCGTCCAGTGACCGCGGAGGCGGGGCCGCCGTGCACCTCAACCAGCAGCGGATACTTCTTCGTTGGGTCGTAGTCTTTGGGGAACATGAGCCAGCCCTGAACCTGGAAACCCTCGTTCTTCCAGTCGAGAGAAATCGTCTTGCCCCAACTCGGCTGCAAGCCATCGTTGAAGTGCGAGAGTTGAGTCAATTCGGCGAATCCTACTTTTGGAGTGGAGATATTTCGTGGATCGGTGGCGTAGATTTCAGCAGGCCGGTCGAAGCCGCTACCCGCGAAGACGACTAACGAATGATCTGCAGCGAAGGAGAGGCTGAGTTCAAGCCGGCCGTCGCCGATTGTGCCGGGGACGGTGAATCTGAATTTGGGCATCAGGTTGACCGTGTCTTCACGTGCGCTGATCGCGGTAAGGCTGCTGTCTCCACCCACCAATCCGCTCACAAAGAGGCTGTCGTCTCCACCCCAGTCAATCCACGCGGAAGTTTCGGGCCAGGACGGCGTTAGATTGCGTGGCTGGCCGCCTGCGGCTGAGATCAACCACACATCGCCGCCGGTGGCTCCCTGGTCGCTCATGAGCCCACCGATGAAGGCGATGCTCTTGCCGTCCGGGGACCAGCGAGGGACTGCGATCTGCATGCCATGGAGCGCACCGGAAACTGTCTGTGGATCGAGAATCGCTGTGGGCGCGCCCGCACGTTGCTGCGTGTAGAGTTTCGCCACCCACCAGTTGTTTTCTCCAGGAGGATCGGCGGCGACGTAGGCGACGGATTGGGAATCGGGAGCCCAGTCGAACTCGTAGACGTGGAGATTGGCCGGCGTGAGGAAGGCGGGCGCAGTGGGGGCGGCTTCAGGGTTAAGTTTGGCCACGGCGATGCGTTGGATTTCGATGCCGTCCTCGCCAATCACTCCTGACGGGGGCTTCATGGCGGCGAGGGCTCCTGCAGCGCGGGTGGCTCCGGCTACGTAGAGAAATGCAACGGACTTTCCGTCAGGGGAAAAAGCTGGGGCGCCCACATAGCCACTGAGCTGGGTGATGCGGCGGGCGGCTGCGCCGTCGAGGCGCGAGAGATAGAGATCGGTCTGATCGCCGGGGTTGGCGCAGTCGGAGAAGAAGGCCAGCGCGGCGGAGTCGGGCGACCAGGTGAGAGCGTGTTCGGAACATTGCTGGTCAGGCGTTGCAGCCGCAGTGATGCGTTCGCTTTTGGCTAAGTCGTGAAGAGGCGCGATGCGAATTTCTTCGCCACCGCGCGCGCCGTCAACCCAGGCCAATTGTTTGCCGTCCGGCGAGATAGCGACCTGGCCGACTGAGTGGCCGCGATTGATGCTGTGCATCGCCTGATCGATGCGCTCGTGGTTGGGCTGCGCTTCCTGCGCGTGGGCGGCGAGGGCGACCGAGAAGAGCACCGGGAGGATGAGCTTGCGGGAGGCGGCGAAGAACATAGGGCAATGCTAAACGAAAGGGATCAGGGATTAGGAAAAGGCATCTATGATGCCGGCATTGATGGGGGTTTGGCGGGCGGGGTTAGAACGAAGCCTTTGCGCACCAGGGCAAAACCCTGCTGCGGCAGTTCAGCCTGGAGAAGCTGATTTTCGGGGCCGGAGAAGATGTCGGTGTTGGTTCCGGCGATGGTGGCGACGAGATGGTGAACGGTGATGGGCTTGCCGTCGAGAGTTCCCTGCTCGTCAGCGTATGTGGCCAGCTGGATGGGATTGATGGAAGCCGGCGCGGTGCCGGATTGCTTGGGGAGAATGGCCCAGAGGTCGCGGTTGTTGTTGCTGACGCCGAGAGCGAGGAGTGTTTCAAGCGCGCCGGGATCGAAGTCGGGAAGGAAGACGGCTGCTGCATGCGCGTCAAGGCGTGTGGTGGCGCTGCGGCCACCAGCGGAGATGTTGAGCAGCAATTGTGCTTCGTCGGGCGCGGCGGTTACGTTGACGGCCTGGCCGTTGACGATGGCGCTGAGCTGGACATGATGGAGCTGGTTGGCGGCCGAAAGGCTCTCCGTCTTCGAGAGCGCGTAGTCGAGTCCGGTCATGGAGACACGCACCAGCGAGGTGGAGTCGTACCCTTCAGTTGTGGCTGTGAATTTGAAGCTGGCCGTGCCCACGGGGTGACCGAGCTTTGACACGTCAAAGCTGGCCGCCTGGGCCGCGGCCGTGGCTGAGGCAAAAGCGAGAGAACCGGCGAACAAGAACAAAAGTGCAGTTGGGCGCATCCGAGTTTTTCCCATCACTGACTAGTTAGACACGAATTGAAAGAAACGGTTGCGGGGCGGCGGGCCTGGATGCGCTGAGACTTCGGGAATGCTAAGCTTCCAGAGTCATTTGTCGGTGCGAGGGAGGGGTAAGAGGGTATGGAAAGCACGGGATTGAAGGACTCGGCAACCGAGGCACGAAGGCATCTGTTTTACGAAACGTCTCACTCCCCTTCCCTCGTCGACCTGGTGGGGTACGAGAAGGCCAAGGACATTATCGATTTCTGTTTCATTGCCAGTCCCTATTACCCGACTGCCGCGATGATGACAGACATGCAGCGCAATCTTCCCAACCTGATCAAGTCGTACCCGTCAAACAGCGCGAAGACCAGCCAGAAGGATCTTGCGACGGTGCTGAACGTGAATCCGGATCACCTGATCATCGGCAACGGGGCAACGGAGTTGATTGTGCTGATCAACATGCTGCTCATCAACCGGATGGCGGTGCCGGTGCCCACCTTTGGCGAATACATTGAAAAGCTTCGCGACTATCGCGATGCGGAATTGTTTCGGCTCGATCCGGATGAGCAATATCAATTGCGGCTCAATGAGTATCTGACGTGGGTGCGGCGAAAAAATCTGAGCGCGCTGCTGGTCATCAATCCCGGCAATCCCACGGGCCAGCTCTTCAGCCGCGAGGAGATGGTGGATTTTCTCGAGCAGACGAAGGACCTTGAGCTTGTGATCATCGACGAGTCATTCATCGACTTCGCGGGCGAGGAGGTGCCGAGTCTTCTGCCGGTGGCCGACCGCTATTCCAATCTGCTGATTGTGCGCAGCGTGAGCAAACATTGCGGGGTGCCTGGATTGCGCATCGGGTACTGCTATTCCGGCAATCTGTACCTTTTAAATCGCCTGCGCCGCTTCATTCCTACGTGGAACCTGAACAGTGTGGCTCAATATTTTCTGTCGTTGCTGCCTTCGACCGACGCCGATTACCAGGAGGCGCGAAAACGGTTGATCGGCGACGTGCGCTGGCTTTATAACGCGCTGAAGGAAACGCCGCATCTCGAGGCGTATCCCACGGGCGCCAATTTTGTGCTGTGCAAGATCACGAGCGGGCTCACGGCGGCTGAGGTGCAGGCGAAGCTGCTGACCGAGCACATGATGTATGTGCGCGACTGCTCCAACAAGACGGGCATGGATCGGTACCACATCCGTGTGGCGTCGCAGGGGCACGAGAAGGATGCGCGGCTGGTGGAAGCGCTGCGCGCGCTGGTGCATTGAGACTGTGACCAGGGGTTAGGGATTAGAAAAAGCACGATGGCAGAGTTGCTTCTTTCCCACCCATTCCGCAAAGAACGCGGAATGGATGGGGCACCCGGCGCACTGCTGTATTAAGGAACCCGACGCAGCTTTGCATTGAGGAGCAGCTTTGCATAGAGGAGTTGAATGAATCGTCCCACCGTTCTCGTCGTCACGCGGCGCATGATGCGCAAGAATCGCGTCATCGACTATCTCGGCGAAATCCATTTTGAGCTTCTGATGAAAATGCGCATTCTTCCCGTCATGGTTCCCATCGCGCAGGGCGCGCTCCAGTGTCTGCCGCAGTACATGGAAGGCATGAGCGGTCTTCTGCTGGTGGAAGGGGATGACGTGGAACCGACGCGCTACAAAGCGGAAAAGGCCAACTTCACCTATCTCGAAAAGACAAATCCATACAAGGATGAAATGGAGATCCGGCTCATCCGCCACGCCCTTCGCCATGGCCTTCCCGTGCTTGGCATCTGCCGCGGAGCGCAACTGATCAATGTGGTCTCAGGCGGCACGCTGTTTGGCGATGTGCAAAGAGAAAAAGGCTCGGAGCGGAAACATATCGACCACACACCCCACCACTACGACACCTATCGCCACCCCGTTAGGCTGGTTGACGGCACCCCCTTGAGGCACTGGTACGGACAAAGCGAGCTCAACGTGAACAGCTATCATCACCAGGGCATTCGCAAACTTGCCTCGCGCTTTCAGCCGATGGCGTACGCGGATGACGGGTTGATCGAGGCGTATTACGACCCCAAAGCGGAGTTCCTGGTCGGGCTGCAGTTTCATCCGGAAAGGATGCTGGAGGAATACGCCGGGAACTGGCGTGTTTGGAAAGCGTTCGGCGCGGCGGTGCGGAAGACCGGCCGGGAGACAGCATCGTAGCGCCGGTCTCCAAACCGGATGTAGTGCAGGCGTCCACGCCCGCATCCGCTTTCAGTCCCTTGACCAAAAGAGCGATCCGCATTTGGCACTGGCGGCTTGGAAGCCGCCAGGACAGCCGATCTGGAGGCCGGCGCTACAAATACGTGTGCCTCACCCCTGAAGCGGGGGTGAGGCGCCGGTTGATCCGTTTAAACAGGGGGCAAAACTGCCGGCGCTGTTCTGACCGGTTTGTTTTTAGCCTTTTGCCTTGGCGAAGCGCTTGTTCACTTCTGCCCAGTTGACGACGTTCCACCATGCGGCGAGGTAGTCGGGCCGGCGGTTCTGGTACTTGAGGTAATAGGCATGCTCCCAGACGTCGTTGCCGAGGATGGGGTAGAGGCCCTGCGACAGAGGCGAGTCCTGGTTGGGCGTGGTCATGACCGCAAGCTTTCCGCCCTTGAACACGAGCCAGCCCCAGCCGGAGCCGAATTGCTTGGCAGTAGTCTCGTTGAAGGTCTTTTTGAAGGCTTCGAAGTCGCCGAAGTCGGCGGTGATCTGCGCGGCGATGGCACCGGAAGGCGCGCCGCCCACTCCGGGGCCCATGATGGTCCAGAACATCGTGTGGTTCGAGTGCCCGCCGCCGTTGTTGCGGACGACGCCGCGGATGTCTTCAGGGACGGCGGCCAGATCGGCGATGAGGTCGTCAACGGACTTTGCGGCCAGCGCGGGGTGGTTGGCCAGAGCGGCATTCACGTTGTTGATATAGGCCTGGTGATGCTTGTCGTGATGAAGCTTCATGGTTTCTGCGTCGATGAAGGGTTCGAGTGCAGCGTAGTCGTAAGGCAGTGGTGCCAGTTCATAAGCCATCGGGGAAATTCCTCCGTTCGAATTGTACGTTGAAAGACAGGGGTCAGTGGTCAGTGAAAGGTGGACGGTGGAAATCGTCCGGTTGCGTGGTTCCATTGGTCTGCGACCGGAAAATGCCGTGAGATTTTCACATGCGCCGGCCGAACCTTCAGTATAAGTTGATGCAGAAGATGGCTTGAGGGGTGCATCTTGCGGGGTGCATAAAGCAGGGAACGAGGGAACAGGGGTTAGGGATTAGGAAAAAAGGAACAAGAGGAAGCGGACAAGGGCGCCGAAAGTACGGCTTAGCGCATTAGACGTGCGCTTTTGAAGTGAATCGGCGTCGGCAGGGAAACCTTTGAGTCGTCCGGGACATCGATAGAGTGAGCGGTGACTGGGCACCGGCCTCGAGCGGAGTTCAAGTTGAGCCGCGCAGATCCCCGTTTTGCTCCCGGATCAGAGACGACGTTGAAAACAGCCGGCAGGCGATGACGGGCAAGACCGGTCCGGCAGAAATCCAACGAACAGGAAAAGTTGCGTGTCACGATGAGCGAAATGGCGGAGTACCTGTGGCTTGACCAGCAGGGGGAAGCGTTTGGCGCGCCCGGCCTGGAGCCGCGGTGGACTTCAAGCGTGAAGGATGCGGTGGGCACGGCATACTCGGCATCGAGCCGAATCTGGTTCACGTGCTCGCACGGAGTTTTGAACGAGGTCTACCACCCGACCATTGACCGCGCCCAGGTGCGGGATATGGAGTTCCTGGTGACGGACGGCGAGACGTTCTTCCACGAGGAGAAGCGGGACCTGGAGTCGACCTTTGCTTACATCGACGCGGAGGCGCTGGGTGTGCGTTACATCAATCGCGATCCCCAGGGCCGATACCAGATCACCAAGGAAATCATTTGCGACCCGCATCATAGCGTGGTGCTAACGCGCGTCCGGCTCGAGGGGCACCCGGATCTGTTGCCTCGGCTGAAGGTGTATGCGCTGCTGGCGCCGCATTTGGACAACGGCGGGGCGGGCAACTCCGCGCGCGCGCTCGACCTTGCCGGACACAAGGCACTGCTGGCATGGAAGAATGACTGGTCGCTGGCCATGGCTGCCAGTTGCGGCTTTTCGCGCGTAAGCTGTGGCTTTGTGGGCGCGAGTGACGGCTGGCGCGACCTGATGGACAACTTCCGCATGGATTGGGAGTTCGGTTCCGCGACCGACGGGAACATTGCGTTATTGGGGGAGTTGGACCACACATGCAAGCCGGGAGACAGCGGATTCGAGTTCATCCTTGCCTTTGGCATTGGCGAAGGCCATCACACGGCCTTGCAAAAGACGATGGGCTCTCTCGCGATGCCCTTCGAAGAGAATCGCCGCCGATTCATTGAGCAATGGAGCCGGGCTGCCAATCCGAATTGGCTGGCGGCCAAGTCTGGCGACGGCGGCAAGCTGATGCGCACCAGCCATAACGTTCTGCTAGCGCACGAGGACAAGACCTATTCCGGCGCCTTTGTGGCTTCCGCTTCGATTCCCTGGGGACAAGTGAAGGGCGACGACGACCTCGGCGGTTACCACCTGGTGTGGACCCGTGATATGGTGCAAACCGCGACTGCGTTGATGGCTTGCGGACGCGCCGAAACCGCGCGCCGCGCATTGGTTTACCTTGCCTGTACGCAGCATCCGGACGGCGGCTTTGCCCAGAATTTCTGGATCGATGGAACTCCCTACTGGAAGGGTGTGCAACTGGACGAGGTGGCCTATCCGCTGATCCTGGCATGGCGGCTCTGGAAGGCCAACGCGCTCGGCGCAATGGACATTTTTCCGTTTGTGGAGCGGGCAGCCGGCTTTTTGGTTCGTCACTGCCCCATCACCAACCAGGAGAGATGGGAGGAGAATCCCGGCTACTCGCCCTCAACGCTGGCAGCCGCAATCGCCGGCCTCATTTGCGCGGCTGAGATTGTGCGCGCGCATGACTCGGCGGAGATGGCAGTCTTTCTCGAGGAGTTTGCCGACTGGATCGAGAAGCATATGGAAGATTGGACGGTGACCAATAACGGCGTTCTGCATCCTGAGATCAAACGGCACTATATGCGCATCCGTCCGCCTGAGTGCGGCGAGGCCTATGCGCATGAGGGTTGCGGACGCGAGACGATTCACCTGGCAAACCGACCGCCGGGCGCGCGCACGGAGTTTGAGGCGCGGGAGATTATCGATGCGGGATTCCTGGAGTTGGTGCGGTATGGGATTCGGCGCGCCGACGATCCGCTGATTGTGGATTCGCTGAAAGTGGTGGACGCCGTACTGAAGCGGGATTTGCCACAGGGGCCGTGCTGGCTGCGCTACAACGAAGACGGATACGGGCAAAGGCCGGATGGAGGGCCGTTCCAGGGCTGGGGGCAAGGTCGTCCGTGGCCACTGCTGATCGGGGAGCGGGCCCATTACGAACTGGCGGCCGGCAACGGATTTGAGGCGCTGATAAGGACGTATGAGGCCTTTGCCACGTGCGGCCAGATGATGCCGGAGCAGGTGTGGGACGAAGCAGATAATGCCGAATGGAGCATGAAACTGGGCGAGCCGGACGGGTCGGCGTGTCCGCTGGTATGGGCTCATGCGGAGTACCTGAAGCTGCTGCGGTCGGCACTCGACGGCAAGGTGTTTGACCGCGTGGACCCGGTGTACGAGCGCTACTCGTTACCGGAAGGAAGGCAACATCTGCGCCGCGATTTGGAGATATACAGCAGGCGAAGGCCGATCCACCAGATGGAAGCCGGAAACACGCTGCGCATTCTGGACGAACGGAACTTTGAGGTGGTGTGGACGCCGGACGGCTGGAAAACGGTGGAAAAACTGCTGAGCCGCAACCACGGGAGCGCCGGCTTCAGTGCAGATATTACGCCGGGCGCCGGATGGAGCGCATTGGAATGGACGCTCTATTGGCCGGAGCAGGACGCCTGGCTTGGATACAATGTGGTTGTCAAGGTTGATGCCAACTGAATCAGCCGAACAAGCAGTCCAGGGGGCTCACATGGCCCCTCCCCATTGAAAGGACAAGTTTCAAACTCAACTCCTATGACTCCAAGCCTTACCGATACCTCTCTCGATACGCTTTCAATTGACACGTTGCGACTGCTGGCCGTGGATACGGTGCAGAAGGCCAACAGCGGCCACCCCGGCGCGCCCCTGGGCTGCGCGCCCATTGCGTATCTCCTGTTTCACAAGCTGATGAAGCACAATCCGGCGCACTCAAAATGGGCGAATCGCGACCGCTTTGTACTGTCGAACGGACATGCATCGGCGCTGCTCTATTCCACGCTGTTTCTGACCGGCTACAAAGTGACGATGGACGACCTGAAAAGCTTCAGGCAATGGGGCTCGCGGACGCCGGGTCACCCGGAGTTTGGGGTATTGGACGGCGTGGAAGCTACTACCGGACCACTGGGCCAGGGACTGGGCATGGCAGTGGGCATGGCGATGGCCGAGGTGCACCTGGCGGCTACCTACAACAAGCCGGGCTTCGACGTGGTGGACCACCATACTTTTGTGCTGTGCGGCGACGGCGACATGATGGAAGGGCTTTCGCACGAGGCGGCCTCGCTGGCCGGAACGCTTGGCCTGGGCAAGCTGATTGTGCTTTACGACGACAACCTGATCTCGCTGGATGGGCCAACGGAGCTGAGCTTTACCGAGGATGTGTACAAGCGGTTCGAGGCCTACAACTGGCATGTGCAGCGGGTGATGGACGGAAACGACACTGCCGGAATTGAAGCGGCCATAGAAGCGGCCAAGGCGGAGGCGGACAAGCCCTCGCTGATCGCGGTGCGCACGGTGATTGGTTACGGTTCGCCCAAGGCAGGCAGCAACAAGTCGCACGGCGAACCGCTGGGTGCGGCCGATGTGGCGGCAACCAAAAAGTTTTTCGGATTCCCCGAGGACCAGAGTTTCTATCTGCCCGAAGACGCACTGGCCAACTGGCGCAAGGCCGGCGAGCGCGGCGTAAAGTTTGAAGCCGAGTGGAAGACGTTGTTCGCCAATTACGCTGTGACGTTTCCCGAGCTGGCGGCGCAGTTTGAACGCACGCAGAAGGGCGAGTTGAAGGCCGGATGGGAGAAGTCGATTCCAAGCTTCCCCGTGGGCAAGGGAGTGGCCACGCGCAATGCGGGCTTCAGCGTGATGAACGCGATTGCCGAAAATGTGCCGGAACTGTTTGGCGGAGCTGCGGACCTGACGGCTTCAACGAAGACAATCTTCAAGCCGGGCGTGAGCTTCCATGTGGATCCGGCGGGGCGCAACGTGTTCTTCGGCGTACGCGAGCTGGGCATGTGCGCGGCGGTGAATGGAATGGCGGCGCACGGCGGCCTGATTCCCTTTGGATCGACCTTCTTTGTGTTCAGTGACTATGCGAAGCCTGCGCTGCGCATTGCATGCTTGATGGAAGTGCATTCGCTGTTCGTGTTTACGCACGACTCGATCGGAGTGGGCGAGGACGGGCCGACGCATGAGCCCATTGAACACCTGATGGCGCTGCGCGCGGTTCCGCATATGACGGATTTTCGTCCGGCGGACGCGAATGAGACGGCTGCTGCATGGCGGCTGGCGCTGGAACGCAAGGGGCCGTGCTTCTTTGCGCTGAGCCGACAGGATCTTCCCGTGATCGATCCGGTGGCGCATGATGCGTATGCGGGCGTGAGCAAGGGCGGCTACGTGCTGCAGGACGCAGAGAATCCGCAGGTGGTGCTGGTTGCGACCGGCTCAGAGATATGGCCGGCGCTGGATGCGGCCAAGCTGCTGGCGGGCGATGGAATCAAGACGCGCGTGGTGAGTCTACCTAGCTGGAGAATTTTCGAAGAGCAGTCGGCCGCTTACAAGGCGAGCGTTCTGCTGACGGGCGTGCCCCGGCTTGCGATTGAGGCCGGAGCCACGCAAGGCTGGTGGAAGTATGTTGGGCTGGACGGCGACGTCATCGGCCTTGACCGTTTCGGCGCCTCAGCGCCGGGACCGATTGCGATGAAGGAACTGGGATTCAGCCCGGAAAATATTGTTGCGCATGCGAAGAAGCTGGTGAAGTGAAGGCAGCTGTAAGTGATCATTGGTCAGTTGTCAGTTTGTGAGAAATCCGTTATCAGAACTGTTCGGTCACGTTAATTCTCTGCCGTCAGCAGATAACGGAATACTGAGAGCTGACAACTGTTTCGAAAGGAACGCACTTTGAAGCTCGTTATTGGTTCGGACCACGCAGGCTTTCCTCTGAAGGAGGAGGTGCGTGCCCACCTCACCAAGGCTGGGCACGAGATTGTCGACCTGGGCGCCTATGAGGTCGATCCTTTCGACGACTATCCGGACTTTGCCGAGAAGGTGGGTCTGGCCGTCAAGCGGGGCGATGCGCCACGCGGAATTCTCATTTGCGGTTCGGGCGTGGGTGTTTGCGTAGCGGCCAACAAAATTCCAGGGATTCGCGCCGGCATGTGCCACGATACCTATTCGTCGCACCAGGGCGTGGAACACGACGACATGAACGTGATTGTGCTGGGCGCGCGCATCATTGGTGCGGCTCTTGCCTTCGAGTGTGTTGACGCATTTGTCCGAGCGCAGTTCATCATCAAGGAAGAACGGTTCACGCGGCGCTTCAAGAAGGTGCTGGCCATCGAAGCGAAGTATCAGTGCGGGGACGGTTCGAACAGCCCCGCCTGACAGCAAGGGATCGACGGCTCCAGATTGGCCAAGGCAGTGATTTGCGGGAGGTCCGCGAGTCGAACTTCCGTATCTCACTTCATCAGAAATTCATCCGGGCAACGCACACTGAAAGGCGCCGATGTTCCCCTTCGACGTGATTCTCTTTGATGTGGGTGGAGTCCTGCTGACCAACGGCTGGGATACCGGAGAACGCGCGCTTGCGGCAAAACAATTCAATCTTGATCTGGCAGGGTTCGAACGGCGGCACCATGCGGTTTATCCGGCATGGGAGCGGGGCGAAATTTCAATCAAGACCTATCTGGACGCGACCGTCTTCGATGAGCCGAGGGGTTTTACTCCTTACGAATTTTTCGGATTCATGCTTGAGCAGTCAAAGCTCCTTCCCGATGGCGCCATGGGAACCCTTGAGGAGCTTGCCGCATCAAACAAATACCTGCTTGGCGCGCTGAATAACGAAGCACGTGAAACAAATGAATACCGGTTCAAGACATTTGGACTGCGCAACTACTTCAAGGTGGCGTTGAGTTCGTGTTACCTGGGCCTGCGCAAGCCGGATGCTGCGATCTACGAGACGGCGCTCGCGATTCTGGGCAGGCCGGCCAAGCGGGTGCTGTTTATCGACGACCGGACCGAAAATGTGGTTGCAGCCATGCATGTGGGACTGAAGGCAATCAGGTTTGACGGAGCGGCCGATTTACGGCATGAGTTGACGAGGATGGGCGTTCTATAACGGTTTTCCCCTGGAGGGACTATGCAACTGGGATTGATTGGCCTGGGCAAGATGGGCGGCAACATGGCGGAGCGCCTGCGCCTGGGCGGGCACCAAGTGGTGGGCTTCGACTTTAATGCAGATGCTGTGGCCAAGCTGACAGCTACGGGCAACGTGGGCGTTTCAACTCTTGAAGAGTTGGCGAAAAACCTGAAGGGGCGGAGGGCCATCTGGATCATGGTGCCTCAGGGCGCGCCAGTGGACGAGACGATTGCGAAGCTCGAGCCGCTACTCAATCCCGGCGACATTCTCATCGACGGTGGCAACTCGAACTACAAGGATTCCATGCGCCATCACTCGGAAGTTACGGCGAAGGGATTCCAGTTTGTAGACGTGGGAACTTCGGGCGGGGTGTGGGGACTGAAAGAGGGTTACAGCATGATGATCGGCGGCGACAAGGAGCCGGTCGAGTATCTGCGGCCTATCTTCGAGACATTGGCGCCGGCCGCTGATAAGGGATGGGGACACGTAGGCCCCGGGGGCGCCGGACACTTTGTGAAGATGATTCACAATGGCATTGAGTACGGCATGATGCAAGCGTATGCCGAAGGCTTCACGATCATGGAGCAGAAAAAAGATTTCGCTCTCGACCTTCCGCAGATCTCGCAGATATGGCGCTACGGCAGCGTGGTGCGGAGCTGGCTGCTTGACCTGACCGCCGATGCGCTGGCCAAGAATCCCACGCTTGAGGGCCTCGAAGCGTTTGTCGAGGATTCCGGCGAAGGGCGCTGGACGGTGATCGAGGCAATCGACCTGAATGTTTCCGCGCCAGTAATTACCGAGTCTCTTATGCGCCGCATTCGTTCGCGCGAGGAAAATAACTTTACTGACCGCATGCTGGCAATTATGCGCAATGAGTTTGGCGGGCACGCGGTGAAAAAGGAATAACTCGTCAGCGAGCCAGCGAGATTACTTCACGAACTTCAGGAGGGTAAGCGGGAATGGCGACAGTGCAAATGAGCGTGCGGCCGGAAGATCTTTCACAGGTACCCAAGGGACAGGAGCGGATACCCGCCCCGGGGATCCTGGTGATTTTTGGCGCATCGGGGGACCTGACCAAACGCAAGCTGCTTCCAGCGCTGTTTCACCTGCGCCAGGCAAACCTGCTGCCCAAACAGTTTGCGATTGTGGGCGTGGCACGGCGTCCGCTGGGCGATGAATTCGCCAAAGACATGCGCGCCGGGATCGTTGAGTTTGGCGGCGTGGACACAAGCGATCCCCTGCTGGACGATTTTGCGCAGCACATCAGTTATTTTCCGCTGAACTTTGACGATCCCGACGATTACACGGGACTGAAAGCGGAGCTGGACCGCATCGACAAGGAAATGAATATCGGCGGCAGCCGCTTGTTCTATCTGGCCACTGCCCCGGAGTTCTTTGCCGGAATTATTGAGAACCTGGGCGCTAACGGCATGGCGCAGCCGGAGAAGGGCGTGACGGCGGTTGTCATTGAAAAACCTTTTGGCCACGATCTGGACTCGGCGCGCCTGTTGAATCAGCAGGTAAATGCGGTGTTCCACGAGAGCCAGGTGTTCCGCATCGACCACTACCTGGGCAAGGAAACCGTACAGAACATTTTGGTTTTTCGTTTCGCCAACGGCATCTTCGAGCCGGTGTGGAACCGCAATTACATTGACAACATCCAGATAACGGCGGCGGAGACGCTTGGCGTTGAGGGCCGCGGACCGTTCTATGAAAAGGCCGGCGCGCTGCGCGACGTGGTGCAGAACCACGTGATGGAGTTGCTGAGTTTTGTCACCATGGAACCGCCTTCGAGCTTTGACGCCGAGGCGGTGCGGCGGGAAAAGGTGAAGGTGTGGCGCGCGATTCCTTCGATTCCGATTCTGAACGCGGTGCGCGGACAATACGGGCCGGGCATCGTCGAAGGCCAGCATGTGACGGGTTATCGCGACGAAGAGCGCGTCAATCCCGAATCGGGCACAGAGACGTTTGCGGCGCTGCGGCTTGCGATTGAAAACTGGCGCTGGGCGGGCGTTCCCATTTATCTGCGCGCCGGCAAGCGGCTCAAGAAGCGCGCCACCGAAATCAGCATCCAGTTCAAGCAGCCGCCGCTGCTCATCTTCAACCGCATGGCGTGCGAGCGGGCCGTGCCAGGAGATTCAGCCCAACCTGCTCACCATCCGCATCCAGCCGGATGAGGGAATCTCGCTGCGCTTCGGAGCCAAGGTGCCGACGACGCCCAACATGGATGTCTGCCCGGTCATCATGGACTTCGACTACGCGGCTGCGTTTGGAAAATCGAGCGCCAACGGCTACGAGCGCCTGCTGCTGGACGCCATGCTGGGCGACCAGACGCTGTTCTCGCATCGCGATGGCGTGGAGATCAACTGGGCGCTGTACACGCCGATCCTGCAGGCCTGGGCCGCGAAAAAGCCTGAGGTCTTCCCGAACTATTTTGCCGGGACCTGGGGCCCCGAGTGCGCCGACCACTTGCTGGAGAAGTGGGGGCACGTGTGGCGGAACGATTTGGGGCGGAAGGTTTGAGAAAAGCAGGGAACAGGGAATAGGGAATAGCCGCGGAGTTTATCGCCTGCGGCAATCCGAGCGTGAATCGGCTTTCCCGGGATCGGGAAGTTCCTTCGAACGAGAGGAATGATCGTGACCAAGAACGAAGCCCTGGAGCTGGCGCATCACTGGGTTGCTGCATGGAACACGCACGATCTTGACGCAATCATGTCCCACTATGACGAAGCTGTTGAGCTCACATCCCCCGTGGCCGCCACGCTACTGGGTGTGCCGGATGGCAAGGTGGCTGGAAAGGCAGCGCTCAGAGCTTACTTTCAGCGGGGCTTGGAAGCCTATCCCGGATCTCCACTTCAAACTTGAGGACGTGCTGTGGGGCATCAACAGCATCGTGCTCTATTATGCCAACCAAAAGGGGACGCGCACCGGGGAGTTCATGGGGCTCTCAGCTGCCGGAAAAGTGGTTCGCGTGATCGCGCACTATAACGGTTAGCTTGGCGCGGGGCTGGTGCCTGCGCTTTTTTCAGCGCGGGCAATTTGCCGCTCCTCAATTTGCACATAATTACGGTCCCGGGGAGCATTCTGTGAATTGAGCTCGTCTGACCCGGAAATCGGGTCAACGTATCCGATCTTCTGCCGATAGTTGAGAGGAAGCGACGCCCGAGCCAATCCCGGAAGCAATCTAGGAGCGCAAGACCATGACTACCCTCACCAACACTGCCCCGGCCCGGCCCTGCCGCGCTGTGTGGGCCTCGCCCGACGAGCGTGACGCCGCCATCTCTGCCCTGATTCAGGATTTGCTCATTCATTTGCCCGGGCTCTCAGCCGCAACCCAGGCTCTTGCTCTCACCGGTGCCGCATCGAAGGCGTCAGGACGGGAGTCTTGGGGCCAGAAACCTTGGAGCCTGGAGCCTTAGAGTTTTTCAAGGTTGGCGAACTTTTCCATCAGCTTCTTCATGCCATGGCGGTTAAACATCACGGTCAGTTTCGCGTCTTCGCCCTCGCCCTCCCGCATCAAGACCGTGCCTTCTCCATATTTCGAGTGACGGACCCGCTGACCTTTCTTCAGTCCGTGCGCTCCGTGCACTTGGGGAATCTCCATCGCCGGCCGCGTCAGTCCGACGGCTTTTCCGCCAAAAAAGCGCGCGATGTTGTCGAGCGAATCTGGCTTCTTCCCTTCACCCGAGCCCGCCTCTGCCGCTGGCGCCTTAGCCGTCATCCATGAGGCAACGAAAGGCTTCGACCCTGAGCTTTTGCGGCCGCCAGCGGCAGGATTGTAGGCCTCCTGACTCTCATCCTCGTAGTTGAAGTGTTGCCCCTCAAAATCTGAGCCCGCATGGCCGCGCGATCCGCCTGCCCATCGTCCTGCGCCGTAGGCCGGCGTACTCCAAGCCGGGCTGCGGCCGCCGAGGTTCTCAATCAACTGGCCTGGTACTTCTTCAAGGAATCGCGAAGGAATGCTCATTTCGGGCGCATCATTTCCGTAGCGCCTGCGATAGTGCGCACGCGTCATAATCAACGTATCCATGGCGCGCGTCATGCCGACATAGCAGAGCCGCCGCTCCTCTTCGAGTTCCTCAGGATTCTGCAAGGTGCGCGAGTGCGGAAAAAGCCCCTCCTCAAGCCCCGCCAGGAAGACCAGCGGAAACTCCAGTCCCTTTGCCGCATGCAGCGTCATCAAGGTCACGCGCGCATTCGGGTCGAACTGGTCAGAGTCTGACGCGAGAGCAGCGTGGTCAAGAAACTCGGCAAGCGTCTCTCCGCGTACTTCAGCATCGTGCGCGGCATTGGCAAGTTCCTTCAGATTTTCAATTCGGCTGAAGGACTCCGGCGACCCTTCTGTCTCCAGCGCCTTTATGTATCCAGTTCGATCGATGAGAAAACGAATCAGCTCCGGCAGTGTTGCCGCATCTCCGGGCGCTCGGAACGCGGGCTTTACTTCGGCGCTCTCTGGTGGAGTCTCCTCATCACCCGGATGGGACGTTTGCTTCGGCATCTTGAGAAAGGGCCGTTTCGGCGCGTCGGCAAAGGGCGAGAAGTTCGAAGAGTCGAGCAGCGGAATCTGGTCCGCGCTCCCGCCAAAATCAAATGCAGTCGCGGAGTCGGCACTTGCGGAGTCCGCCCCTGCCAACTCGGCGGTTGAAACTCCAAATTCAAAACCGGTGTCTGCGTCTTCCTCTTGCTCTGCGCCTCCGGCAAGCTGGCCGGCAAAGTCCGGATCCATCATCGCCTGCGCGTCCAGGATCAGTTGCCTGAACTGCTCAATCGCCATCAGTGCGCGCGACGGAATCAGCCGGTTTTGAATCGCACCGCCCATCGCGTCCCATGTGGACTGGCCGGTTTCGAGTGCGAGCCTTTCAAGTGTCTCAAGCGATGTTTTGCCGATCCCGCGCGCCGGAGTGTTGATCGACGCGCTGCAGCGCCATGGAGTCGTGCGGATTGCGGATGAGCCGCAGGTAGCCAAGCAGGTCCTTGATTTCAGCGCGCTCGTAAAAACTGAAGCCGCCGACCATGGTGTAGCTGATGTTGTAGCGGCGCAAAGCTTCTTCGACGAGCCGCGATTGCGAGTTTGTACGGTAGAGCACTGCGCAGTGCGCCTCTCCACGGCCCTCTGCAACCGCTGAATCCGCAGTCCGCAGAAAAGTCTGGATGCGGTCGGCAATAAACAGCGCCTCGTTTTCGCCGTCCGGAGCTTCGTAGTAGCCAATCAGGCTTCCGCCCTGCCGGTCGGTCCACAGCGTCTTGCCCTTGCGGCGAAGATTGTTGGCCACAACAGCGCCGGCTGCTTCAAGAATCACTTGCGTCGACCGGTAGTTCTGCTCAAGGCGCACGATGCGCGCATTCGGAAAGTCTTTTTCAAACTCCAGAATGTTGCGAATGTCGGCACCGCGCCATGAATAGATGCTCTGGTCCTCGTCGCCAACGGCGCACACGTTTTTCTGTTCGCCGGCCAGCAGCTTCATCAGTTCGTACTGCGGGCGATTCGTGTCCTGATACTCGTCCACAAGCAGGTAGCGATAGCGGCGCTGGTAGCGCTCGCGTGCCTCGCCGGAGACTTTCAGGAGCCGTACGGCCTCCAGCAGCAGATCGTCAAAGTCGAGCGCGTTGTTGCGGCGCAGTTCTGCCTGGTAGGCCTTGAAGATGTGCGCGACCTTCTCGCTGTTCGGATCCTTTGAAGCAAGGTAGTATTCCTGCGGGTCGACCATGTGGTTCTTGGCCCAGGAAATGCGGCCGAGCACCGTGCGCGGGGTCAACTGCTTGGTGTCAAGCCCCATGCGCTTCATGATCTGCTTCACGATTCCCTGCTGGTCGTTCTCGTCGAAGATCGCGAAGCTGCGCGTCAGTCCCTCGTTGCCCACCTTGAGAGCTTCAATGTCACGCCGCAACAGCCGCACGCACAGCGAGTGGAACGTTGCAATCAGCGGCTTTGCCAGGGTGGAGTGTCCCAGCAGTTTGTCAACGCGCTCGCCCATTTCGCTGGCGGCTTTGTTGGTAAATGTGACGGCAAGAATCGAGTCGGGCGCGACGCCTTTTTCATGGATGAGCCAGGCAATGCGGCTGGTAATCACACGCGTCTTGCCTGAGCCCGCTCCGGCAAGGATCAGCAGGGGGCCCTCAGTGGCCTCCACTGCGGCGCGCTGTTCGGGATTCAAATTGGAAATGAGCGGCTGCACGTCGAGGGTCCAGGCGGGAAGGTTCCTTACTCAGTGTATCGTTCCAGGCTGTGGATGCGCCGGGCGCAGATTACCGTCGTACCGCTTGCCGGAGAGTTATCCTAGCTTGCAATGGCAACTCAGGAATGTTTATGCCGGCGTGTGGCCGTCTATTGCGGATCAGCCAATGGAATCAGACCGGCTTATCGCGCGGACGCCGTCGCTTTGGGCAAGGCGATTGCATATGCGGGACTAGGCCTTGTCTATGGCGGCGCCAGCGTGGGCCTGATGGGCGCGGTTGCCGATGCAGCGATGAGCGGCGGCGCCGAAGTCACGGGTGTACTGCCTGAGGTGCTTGCCGGCAGTGAGATTGCCCACTCCGGCCTGACCTCGCTTGAGATGGTGCCCACCATGCACGAGCGCAAGGCGCGCATGGCTGAACTGGCAGATGCATTTCTGGTGCTTCCCGGCGGCTACGGCACTCTCGACGAAATGATGGAAGCGCTGACCTGGGCGCAACTGCGCCTGCACGCCAAGCCCTGCATCCTCATCAACACCGCCGGCTATTGGAACGGATTGCTGGCGTTTCTTGATACCACCGTGGCTGCTGGATTCCTGAAGCCGGCAAATTTGAAACTGCTGCTGGTGGCTTCAACGCCTGCCGAGGCCGTGGATCTCGCACTTGGCTGGTATGCGCAGCCTGCCGCTCGATCCGGTTTTTAGCTGTATCATTTTGCTATGTCCACCAAGCTTCGCTGGGGAGTACTCAGCACCGCAAACATCGGTCTCAAAAAAGTACTTCCTGCCATGCAGCTTGGCAAGAACACCGAGGTTGTCGCCATTGCCTCGCGCGATCTGGCTAAAGCCCGCCAGGCTGCCACCGCGCTTAACATTCCTACGGCATACGGTTCTTACGAGGAACTTCTCGCCGATCCCAATATCGACGCCATCTACAATCCACTCCCCAATCAGTTTCATGTTCCGTGGACCATCAAGGCTGCCGAAGCCGGCAAGCATGTGTTGTGTGAAAAACCGATCAGTCTCACCGTGGCTGAGGCCAAAACACTGATCGATGTGCGCCAGCGGACGGGCGTAAAGATCTGCGAGGCCTTCATGATTCGCAGTTTTCATCAGTGGCTTCGCCTGCGCGCCCTTCTGGATGAGGGCCGCGTGGGTGAACTTCGCGCGATAACCGGCGTTTTCAGCTACTTCAACCTGAACCCTGCCAACATTCGCAACCAGATGGATTGCGGCGGCGGTGGCGTATACGACATTGGGTGCTATCTCATCCACGCCTCACGCTACGCCTTCCAGCAGGAGCCCAAACGCGTGGTCGCGTGCCTCGATCGCGATCCCGAGATGCACACCGATCGGCTGGCATCCGCACTGCTCGAGTTTCCCGGCGGGCATACCATTTTCACCTGCAGCACGCAGCTGATCCCCTACCAGCGGATCCATTTTCTCGGCACGCGCGGCCGCATCGAACTGGAGATCCCCTTCAACGCTCCGCCCGACCGGCCTACGCGCCTCTTCATTGACGCAACCGGTGACCTGAGCGGCAGCGGAATTTCAACCGAGACGTTCCCGGCGGCCGATCAGTACACCATGCAGGGGGACGCGTTTGCCAAAGCAGTGCACGAAGGTACCGAGGTGCCCGTCACGCTTGAAGACTCCATCGGAAACATGGCGGTGATTGACGCGATCTTCAAGTCGGCGAGTACAGGCCAGTGGGTTACTCCGCAGCAGTAATAAGATTCGCTCGCGGGTCCTGGGCCGAGAGCGGCGGATGAGGGATGAGTTCCGGCGATCACCGATAAACATGAAAGGGCCGGCAAAGACGGTCGTCTTTGCCGGCCCTTGATTTTGAATTGCATCGTGCTACTTTCTTGTTGAGGCTGCTGCTTTTCTCTGCGTTTCCCAGCGACGCCTCACCGCCTCGGCGATGCGCTTCCGTCCCTCTGGAGAAAGCTTCCTCTTCTTTTTGCGCACCGGCTTTACCTCAGGGGTTGTGGTGGGGCCCGTCGGCGCCTCAGCACGCTTTGGCCTGCCCGCTTTCTTCGGCGTCGCGGTGGGAGAACCTGTGAGCAGCGCGCGCACCTGCTTCAATATAGCGATCTCGCGATCGACCGATGCAAGAATATCCGAAACTCCCATAGGAACCTCCGTTGACGATGACGATCGATAAGAACTGCGCACAACCTATCTGCACGCCTTTATAAATGACTCGCCAGAGGATACGATATTCGCTTCGAAATTGTTTGGCAAATCGGATGGAGTCCTGTAACTCGGTGGTTACTGCGGCCAACTCTCCCAACGAATCGCACAAAGCGTACCGCAAGTTCACGCCGGTGGCTGGCCAATTCAACGATGCACGCAACTTAGCGCGTTACCTGGTCTTGGATCGCGGTCGAGCCTTTCTCGCGGAGAAGCCCAGCTGCATCTGCTGCTGTTACGAACTCACTCTGACTTCCTCACTGCATTCTCTCAAGTCGCTGCAGAATGCATCCACGCGCGCGAGGTCAGTGTCCCACGAAAACATGATCCGTGCCGCTCCGCCGATGAATGTGTAGAACTTCCACCCACGCTCGCGAATTCGATTGAGCAGCACTTCCGGCGCGTCAAGGAAGACAGCGTTGGACTCGACCGGTGAGGCCACGCGGACGTCCGGTATGCCTGCAATCCTTCCGGCGAAGTGCTGTGCGCACCTGTTTGCGTGAATGGCATTGCGAATCCATGCCCCGCTTTCCAGCATCCCTACCCATGGTGCCGAAAGAAAGCGCATCTTCGACGCGAGCTGGCCGGCCTGCTTGCAACGGTAATCGAAATCCGCAGCCAGCTTTCGATCGAAGAAAAGCACCGCCTCGCCCACCGCCATGCCGTTCTTGGTTCCGCCAAAACACAAAACATCCACGCCACTCTTCCAAGTCACCTCCGCAGGCGTGCATTGCAGGCTTGCGCAGGCGTTAGCAAAGCGCGCGCCGTCCATATGGAGAGACAGGCCGTGCTTTTTGCATTCCTCAGAGATTGCGCCAAGCTCCGCCAGCGAATATACGCGTCCTGTTTCAGTGGCCTGCGTCAGCGTGACAGCGCGGGGTTTGGGGTAGTGGATGTCGTTCCGCTTTGTCGCCAGCTCGTGGATGACCTGGGGCGAAAGTTTTCCATCGCTGCTTTGGGCGACCAGCAGCTTTGAACCGTTCGAGAAGAACTCAGGCGCGCCACACTCATCCGTCTCAACATGGGACTGGTCGCAACAAATCACTCCGTGGTAGGACTGGCAAAGCGAGGCAAGCGCCAGGGAGTTAGCAGCCGTGCCGTTAAAGACAAAATAGACTTCGCACTCGGTTTCAAAAAGCTCACGAAACGCATCTGAGGCCTTCGCAGTCCATGGATCGTCTCCATACGAAGTGACGTGGCCCTGGTTGGCGGCTTCCATCGATTGCCAGGCCTCGGGACAAATTCCAGAGTAGTTGTCGCTCGCAAACTGCTGCGACATCTCATTGGAGTCAGAATCGTTCATTGAATGTTCCCTTTCAAGAGCGCCGAAGGCATTGATAGAGGATCTGCGTCGGCCGGTAGCGAGCGACTGCCCGCCTTTGTCCAGAGTTTCGTTGCACCTGGGAAGTGACTGAATTTAATCGAGAAGGCCGGAACTCTTCTCTCAATCCGCGCGCGGCATTTCGACCCCCGCAGCGATAACTCCAACCAGAGCGGACCTTACCCGGGCCAACCGGAGAGATTCGCATCGGCGATGCAAAGCTTCCACTCTATCTTCAATCATATAACGCCAAGAATCGATTGACTTTGCTTGACCGGACAAAAGAGGGTTGCCGCTGATGGGCCTCTGCCCCGAAAGTGTCATTGACCGGCGCGTCCGTCCGCCTTAACTTACGAAGGTCAACAGTTTCGGATTTCCCCAACCGCGGTACGAACAGCAGCAACGGAGTTCAGTCGCCCAGAGACTTCCAATGGGCGCGACTTTCCGGTTTGAGGAGTACCAATGTTCCTGCCTCTGCTCCAAATTGCGGCAATCATGATTGCGGCAGTTTGCTTTTCAAGTTGGAGAACCGCCATGCGCCGCCGGAATGCGCAGTCCTGGGACGCAATTGTGGCCCGGATGCGTCCTGATCCGCGGACGCAAAGCATGGGCGATGAATCCATCTGGAACGGAAGCATGAACGTGACTCCCGAAGAAAAATGGCATCTCATTCGCGGCGCTCAGGGTCTGTGGACCATCTACGAAAATGCCCGCGTGATGTTGGAGATGGCCGACTACACAGCCAGAAACAGCAGCTCAGTCGACCTCGAACTCCTCGCGACCCTGCGCAGCGACGCAATGCAGATTCGGGTTTGCGTCATCGCCGCCCTCGCAAAATATGCATTCGGCCAGGTTAACGAGAGCATCTGCGTCAACGTGACCCGCGCAACCTCAATATACACAGAGATGACTGCCCGCACAGCAGAACTGCTGCAGGTGAACGGACGCAGCATGGCGCCCAACTTCGTACCCGCAATGTAACTTGGTTCTCTCGCCACAAAAAACCCCGGCCACGCAGGCTGTTACAAAACACTTGAAGTGGTTTGAATGATTTGAGAAGATGCCCTCGCGAGAACGAGGGCATTTTCATTGGGCTACATACGACGTGAGTCGCGGGGGCAGCAGACGTTGTTTCCGGCAACGCTGGACGATTTGATTCCAGGGGATCATGTTTGCCGGGTGATTGAGGCGTTTGTAGGCAAGCTGGACATGAGCGCACTGGGTTTTGTTCGTGCCGAGCCGGCCAATACGGGACGGCCGGGCTACGATCCGCGCGACCTGCTGAAGCTTTACCTGTACGGCTACCTGCATCAGGTGCGCTCGTCGCGTCGTTTGGAAGCTGAGTGTCGCCGCAACATCGAAATGATGTGGCTGCTGGAGCGACTGACCCCGGATTACAAGTCGATTGCCGAGTTCCGTCGGATGCATGGTGAAGCGGTGAGCCGGGCGGGCGCGCAAATGGTGGGTCTGGCTCGACAGGTCGGGCTGGTGCGCGGCGAGTGGGTAGCCATCGACGGATCGAAGTTCCGTGCCGTCAGCAGCGCCGCCGCGGTGCGCGAGCGGGAAGCTGTGAAGCGTTATCTGGAGCAGTTGGAAAGGGCCGACGAGCAGGACGAAGTGGTCATCGATCCGAGTGCGGTAGCCGCAGCGATGGAAAAGCTGAACAACGACCCGGAGCCGGAAGCTCGCTTCATGCGCATGGCGACGGGAAACGCGCCTGCCTACAACCTGCAGACAGCTGTCGATGCGGAGTACGGCATTATCGTGGCGCAACAGGTGACCACAGAGGCGACCGACAACCGCAGTCTGTTGCCCATGGCCGAAGCCGCCCAGCAAGCGCTAGATGTACCGAACACTCTCAATGTGGTGGCCGATGCGGGCTACTCCAACGGCGAGCAAGCCGCGCAGTGTGAACAGCGGAGTATCGTGCCCCATGTGCCCGCCAACCGCGCCATCAACAACCAGGGAGACGGAAACCTGTTCGATCGCTCGCTGTTCGTCTACGACCAGAACACCGACACGTTCCGCTGCCCCGCCAACCAGACCTTACATCGCAAACAAGTCCTTAAGAGCAAAAACAGCGTGCTCTATGCTGCTGAGGCCGACACCTGTTCCAGATGCGCTGTGAAATCGAAGTGTACGAGCACGGCGCGCCGCCTCGTGCAACGGCACATGTACGATGCCGCCCTGCAGAGGATGAACCAACGAGCCACCCCGCAAGCCATGCGACTGCGAAGATGCACGGTCGAGCGTCCCTTCGCGATCCTCAAATACGTGATCTTCGGACACCCACGCCTGTTGCTCCGCGGACTGGCCGGCGCGCAGACAGAACTGAGCCTCGCCACCATGGCCTATAACCTGAAAACCTCCATAAACGTGCTCGGCGCCGCCGAAATGATCTCGGCACTGACATAGACCAGCCCAGATCTACATGCCTCCATCCCAAACAACACTTCAAAATACAAAAACGGTGCTCCGAATCCGAAGCACCGTTCCGTTTGAATCTTCCTCAGCCCCGTTTCGTAACAGCCTGCATGGCCGGGGTTTTTTCCGCGAACAGCCTTTCAAGTTCGTCGCAATGCCGTTGCGCGATCCATCCCGCTGCGCAGAGGCAAAGCATCTGAAACTTTCTTTACCTGCAAATTCGCCAACGATCTGTTCAGGTGAAACAATTTTGTTCCGGCTACGGCCTAAAAACTAACCCTTCGCGTTGGGAACCAAGTGACTTGCACAGTGGTCGCAGTTACAATCTGCGTGCCCGGCAGATAGACAGGCGCCTTGTATCTTTCAAAGGTAAAGTCTCCTTTGATTTCCAGATCTTTCCCGATGCGCTTGACCACCTGTAAAGTGAGGTCATTCAGAGTTGTGCCACCGGGAATGAAGTCCTTCGAGACTTTCTGATTGCGTACCCCAATCTGTATCCATTCATTGCCGCTCAGATGATAGGTGGTCCATGCCTGGCTGCCCTTGCCTTCGCGGCCAATCCAGTCGCCGAAAAGTTGGCCCTTGTTGGTGTATCCCTGTACTTGGACTGTTTCCCAGTATTGATAATGCCCACCAGTGCTGCCTGAAAATGAAGAATCGGTGTCAGCGCCTTCGACGCGCAAATCCAGCTTAGGGATGCCAGGAAAATGGGAGAGATAAAGTCCAGGTCTGAAACTGCTATGTAGAGGTTTGGCCATTGGACTGGGTGAGTCGTGCGATTCGGAGTCGGTGTAGAGCGTTAGCCAGTTGCGCGGGAAAGGTAACCGGTAGGTGAAGTCGAAGGCGCTGAAACGGGCCCCGGGATCCTGAGCGCTGTGTTTTTCCGCGGAATAGGTTGGCTGTGTGCTGAAGAAGCTCTTCAGAAAAGTACGAAGAGTCACCGGCTCATGTCCTTTGCCTCCCCAGATCACAGTTCGTTCGAAACCGAACTCAAGATCGCTTGTCGGCCTGAAACTGAACTTCTCGACATGCACCCACGGATCGTTGGGGGCGACGTGCCCTTTAAGAGATCCAACCAAAAACTGATAGCGGAAGGGGCCGGTGATCCGGGAAAGAAGGGGGATGGTCAGCGGCTCTGTGCGATCAATATGGAAGGCGTAAATATTTTCGGCATCGTTGGAGTATGCCATGGAACTGCCCACGGCGGGGCCGAGCCATTCATCCAGTTTCCCGATGGAAATCTCATGATTGAGCAGGCGCATCGAGGCGTACGCCTCAATGAGCCGCCCAGTGTGAATCTCAACAATAGGGCCCAACGGGATGGTCGCCTGATTATACGGATTACCAGTTGCCGGGTTGATGAAAGGAACCGCGTCATTAAAAGAGAGCGTCTCGGCCAGCGCAGTAGGGTAGCCCGCCGCCGAAGGCGCTGCCTGGAACTCCCCGCGCACATAAAGCAGGAAACGGCCCGCAGAGGCGTATCCGCTGAGGCCGGAATAGTTATTGAAGCCATTCTCGAAGGCCCGGCCGTAGTCGTTGACGATCGTTGAGCCGAGATGAAAGCTATCGTCGAGTGGTATGCCGCTGATGGCGCGCACAACGGAATAAGACGACTCGATTCGCACCTGGCCTCTACTTGTCGGGCAGTGATTCTGGGTATCGGGAGAGACATCTCTCATGAGCTCTGCGTAAAGATCCTGCGCCTCACCTGCGGTCGGATCTCCATACATGTCCGCGTCTTCTATCTGGGCACTGGTGTCTCTCATCATGTGACTCAGGCTGGCGCGCGTCCAGGGACGCATACCCAGGTAGACGTCATTCATATAGCCCATGGCATAGAGCCGCCATACCGCCGGGTAAACCCAACTATCAACCGGGATGTAAGGCGAGTCCTTTGCCGTGGACTCACAATCCGAGTCCGAGGGACCAGAATTGTGCCCCGACTGTTGAACTGTGTGGGGCTGCGCCGTCAGGCGCACGGCGGCTATCTGGAGCACCCCAGCCACTGCGAATGCAATGACGCATTTAGTGACCAAACATCTTGTCCCAAATCCGGTCAGGTTCATATCCTGCTTATGGAGTGCTTTGTAGCCAATGACCCCGGATTGACCGGGCAGACCTGGCAGCTATCCCAAGAAAGTCCTGCTTGCACTCCCGCTGGGCAGAGGACACTTGCTGTCGTTCCACTAACGGTCTTGCTGCGAGGGTTCAGTTAGAGCACGACGGCAGCTCAAGAAATGTGGCGGCGAGGTTGAACGCGATTGCTTAAGGTGAAGCGGTTTCGACGGCAGCGCCCAGCCTCATAGACACGGTGCGTGCGATGGACGCAGCATCCAGCGAGTAGACGGTGCGTAGATAGCGTTGACTCCCAACTACACTGGAGAAGGTATTCCGGAGACCCATTCGGACAAAGAAACCGGGAAACGCACTCCGCTCCATAAGCACTTCAGCAACAGCGCCGCCCAAGCCGCCGTCCACGGCGTGCTCCTCGATGCAGACAATTCCCCGAGTCCCGGCTGCGGCAGCCGCGAGCGTATCTGAATCGAGAGGCTTGATCGTATGAACACTGAGGACGCGACAGGAAATACCTTGCTCTGAAAGAGCATCTGCGGCGAGAAGAGCCTCGCCAAGAATGCCCCCGGTCGCAACGAGAGTCACGTCCGACCCGACGCGGACTCTTCGGATAAATCCTGGCCGAAATATCTCCCCAGGACGCACCGTGGCTGCCGCGGCGGACTTATCGAGTCGGAGATAGGCGGGTCCGCGATGGGACACAAGATAGCGGGCGACCTCTGCGGCCTCCCACAGGTCGCCTGGGGAAAATACCTCCATCCCAGGCAGAGACCTGAGGATGGCCAGATCTTCTGTCGCATGGTGAGACATGCCAACCGGACCATAGCTCATGCCTCCGCCGACGCACACAATCTTGACGTTTGCGCCGTGATAGCAGATATCATTGCGAATTTGCTCGAGGCACCGGAGGGTTGGAAAATTGCCGATCGAATAAGTGAAAACGGAATGACCCTCAAGCGCAAGCCCTGCTGCAAGGCCTGCCATATTTTGTTCGGCGACGCCCACATTCAGGTACTGACGGGGAAAGCGACCGATGAACTTGTTCAGTACTCCAAAGCCCAGGTCGCCGGTGAGCAATAGGAGTTCCGGGTGCCGCGGCGCCAGATCGTTGAGCACACCGATAAAAGCGTCTCTCATACCAGGGCCTCAAGTTCCGCGAGTGCGGCCTCGAACTCGGCACCACGTGGAATCCGGTAGTGCCAAAGCACCGTGTCTTCCATAAAGCTCACCCCTTTACCTTTGGTCGTGCGGGCAATAATGCAGGAAGGCCGATGGGCGTCAAGAGGGACTCCTTCCAGAGTGCTGCGCAGTGCTTCGTGGTCATGTCCATCCATCTCGCGAACAGCCCAACCGAATGATGTCCACTTATCGGCGAATGGCTCGAGTTCTGCCACCTGCGCGATAGGAGCGACTCCCTGAATCCGGTTGTAGTCCACAATTGCGACCAAGTTCGACAGACCATGGTGGCCGGCAAATAGAG
The DNA here is from genome assembly GCA_963820245.1 of uncultured Acidobacteriaceae bacterium. Lineage (GTDB taxonomy): Bacteria > Acidobacteriota > Terriglobia > Terriglobales > Acidobacteriaceae > Telmatobacter. The sequence goes on from CAWFZC010000007.1 coordinate 645,232, forward strand.
CGGCTTCCCATGTTGATCCTTCATCGCACTCACCATCGCTGAGCAAGGTGAAGACTCGATGGCCCGCTTCTTTTAGCATTCCGGCGTAGGCCATTCCGGCGGCAATGGACAGACCGTGTCCCAAGGCGCCAGTGGACACATCCACGCCGGGCACATCGTGTGACACGTGGCCGCTTAACTCAGATCCATCCTGATAGTGTGTCAGCAACTTCTCGGTCGGAAAGAATCCCTTTTCTGCGAGTGCCGCATAGAGGCCGCCCCCGGCGTGCCCTTTACTCAGAACGAAGCGATCCCGGGTGGCGGACCCCGGCTCCTCCGGGTCCACGTTCAGGACCCCGCTATAGAGGACAGCGAGAATATCCGCGCACGAGAAGATCGAACCGATGTGGGAACCGCCACCGCTGCTGGTCATGCGCAGAGCATGAATGCGGATTCGGTGAGCAAGTTCCTTAGCGTCGATTTCCAACATCCGGTCTCCTTCTTGTATTTGACTGTTACTCCCAACTCAACTTGATCCTTCATCAATAGCGAAGGATGCGGCAAAAGAATCTATACACTCCGTTTAGACACGGCTCTTGCCCGCAGGAAATGCCTGATACGGCTCGAAGCTTCATCAAGTTCTAATCTTTGGCAGGAGCCTTCCAGAGTCCTGCCAGGGAATTCCATTCATCCGGATCAAGGTTCCAGCCAATGGCTCCCAGATTTTCTTCCACTTGCTTCGCCGTCCGGGCGCCAACCACAACCGTTGCGACGCCTGGATAATCCAATACCCAGCGCAATGCGACCTGGCATTGAGTCTTACCATACCGTTCAGCTATCCGCTGAAGGTACATGAGTCCGGCCTGGCACCCAGCGAGATAATGTGAGCTGAAGTGTGGAAGGCGATGTCTTCGATCGTTTGATTCAAACCGACAGTTCTCGGCGAATTTTCCGGACAACAAACCCTGCGCCAGTGGGCCGTAGGTCATGACTTCGATGTCGAGTTTTCGGCAACATTCAATCACTTCGGCCGAGGCATCAGCGCTTACGAGCGAGAGCGGCAATTGCACTACCGAGAGGGGCAATACCTCGTGAGCCTCACGGATCTGCGTCGCCGAACAGTTCGAGACGCCCACCCTCGCAACTTTGCCCTGCTCCTGGCACCGCCTAAGCGCCGCTATGGTGTCCGCAATAGGAACCGCGGGGTCGGGCCAATGCATCAGATAGATCGGCATGCAGTCCAGCTTCAGCCGTCGAAGGCTTCCCTCAAGCGCTTCCTGTACTCTTTGTGGGCGGCAATCGCGAAATGTGGCTGCTCGAGTTCCTGGCGTTCCCCGATGCCAGTTGATGCCAAACTTGGTGCAAATCGTCACCGCGGTTCGTGCGTCGCCAAGCGAATCCGCGAGCAATTCCTCAGATCGCCCGAGTCCATAAACATCCGCCGTATCGAACACGCTTATGCCCAGTTGACAAGCGGAAATTACAGCTCCGACTGCAGCGTCCCGATCAACCTCTCCCCAGTCGTTTCCGCCGAGTAACTCGCATCCCAAGGCTAACTTCGAGGGGGCAACTCCTGGTCGGCTGCTTGCTTGCATCTTCATCAGTTTCCGTTGCGCAATGCGGGCTGGAGCCACAAGAGCCTGAGAAGGGTCCGCAACAGAATTCTGCAGTCCCCAGCCAGCGACTGTTCTCGAGCGTACCTGACCCGCAAGGCATTCTTAACGGGCCGCACTTTCTCCTCATAGACGCGATCCGGGTCCTGCTGACCCAGGACCTCACTGAGTTGAAAGAACTCGATCGAAGCGTAATCAGTAATTCCAGGCCGCACCGAGAGGATCAGTTGTTCGTCGCCGTTGTAGAGTTCCGTGTACTTGGGCAACTCCGGCCGTGGACCGACAATACTCATCTCTCCGTGCAGCACGTTGAGCAATTGCGGCAGTTCGTCGAGCTTGTATTTCCTGAGAAAACGTCCTGCCCTGGTAACGCGAGGATCATTTTGTGCTGTTGAACCGCCACCGATTCGGTCGGCGTCCGAAACCATGGTTCGGAACTTGAATATCCTGAAGGGCTGACCGCCCCGCCCGGTTCTTACGCCACGGTAGAAGATTGCCCCCCGCGAGTCGACGCACACCACCAACGCGGTTGCGGCCAACACGGGAAGCAGGATGATCACTCCGAGGCCTGCCGCTAGCAGGTCGAATGTACGTTTGATTCTTTCTTCTGACTGAGTGAGCATTTGAAGAAGTAACTCTGAATCAGGAAGCAATATCTAAGGAAGTAATGGCTTCTGAAAATGAGCGCCGCCGCGCCCGTCCGGGATGAGCGATACGGCAATCTTTCTCTCGTTGAGGAATTCGTCGACGGCTTTTTGTGCGCCGAAGCAGGACCCATAGTCATCGATGATCACAAATCCCGATGGGACGACAAGGTCGTAAAGATTCTCAAGACAGCAACGAACGGAATCGTACCAGTCCGCGTCAATGCGCAGGACAGCGATGGCGCCCGCTTCACGCGAACGACTTGCCAATGTGTCCTGAAACCAGCCTTTGACCATAGTAATTCGACCGGGGCGAAGCTTCAGTTTCGAGAACAGCAACTCCCGCACCGCTTCGTACGTGCCCAGGCAGGAACCTTTGGGCAGTGGACGCACGTGACGGCCACTTGCCCCCTCAGAAAAGTCAGCAGCGGTGGGTTCCGGCAGGCCTTCGTATGAATCGAAAAGCCAAAGAGGCCGATCGCCGGTTCGCTCAGTGAGCAAGGCCATCAACGCAGCCGAACCACCGCGTGCAACGCCGCACTCGACGATAGATCCATTGATTTCCTCCGAGATTACCTTGAGCACCACATCATAGGTGGCTTCCAGTCCGCGCCATCCTACCAGCGAGTGCGGCATGACTCGGAAGATGAGGAGTGTTCTTCGCATCAGAGCCGTGTTCCCCGTTACGGCTCCAAACAAGAAGAAGCGCAGATAGAACAGACGAATCAGGAGGCGGTAGACCGCAAACGCGAGGCCGAAAATGTGATTGAACAACCGTTCGGGGAGGGCTGCCGCCATAAAGGGCAAGAGCTTTCGGATGAACCGTTGGAAGGGCGACTGACGATAGAAGATAGAAGTCAAAGTTGACATCGGA